>CAWGMZ010000018.1:0-18366 GCA_963823775.1 Candidatus Bathyarchaeota archaeon | reverse complement strand
GAACTTCGTTGCATTCAGCGCAACGGACAAACTTGTTGTTCGGACCCAATTTTTCATCTGTTTTCTTTTCGTTCAGAAAAATATTATTGTTCGGTTTGAAATGTTCACTGTCCCAACCCATTGTTTTTCTTCCTCCAGACTGAGACAAGATGTTTAGCATGTCTTGCGGTAAAAAGCTTTCCACATTCCATCCGATAAAAAAAGTTCTGTTTTCTGTGGTAACTGAAAAACTGCTTTTTTCCCTGATTTTTTCGATGGGTATTATTATGGAAAAGTCTTATTAGGCTATTGAATTTCATGTATGTCAACATGAGATTTAAGCAATCGTCGATTTTGCTTGTTATCTTGCTGGTTTTGCCTTTATTCATAAATTGCAACTTGGCTGCGAAGGGTCAACCCGCGCAGGCGTCGCCGCCCTTTTATTTTGGCGTGGATGTCGCGTTCGCAAGCATCCCGGTAACTGAACAGTTGATTGATAACATTAGTTCCTACACGAATTTCTTCATTATCGGATGTGCTGAGAAGATAGGGACCAACTTTTACGGCGGCGGAATCTACAATGAAACAAGACTTAGCATCGTTAGCCAGTATGCCTTCGACAAAGGCTTAAACTTCATAGTGTACAGCGACGACCTTAGTTACCCCTCCAAGGGATGGCTTGAAAACGCCACGGCGGATTTTGGCAGCAAATTTATGGGAATCTACTATTTTGACGAGCCCGGAGGAAAAACCCTTGACCAAGCGGCGTACCCCGTGTTGACTTCCGCGAACAACTTCACTGACGCAGCGGACAACTACGTTCGAACTTTGAATGCGTGGGTTCGCGGTTCACAGTTGGGAATAACCCGCAATTTCGACTATCCAAACGAGTACCAGCTTTTCACGTCGGACTACGGGTTGTACTGGTACGATTACCAAGCTGGGTACAACACGGTTTTTGCTGAGTTCGGCGTTAACAGCGGAAGTGAAAATTACAGTCGACAGTTAAGTATGGCTCTATGCAGGGGAGCAGCCACCGAATTCAACCAGAACTGGGGGGTCATGATAACTTGGTCATCTACCGAGTACCCGTACATGGAAAACAGCACGGATCTTTACAATGACATGGTGCTGGCTTACCAAAACGACGCGAAATACATCGTCGTGTTCGACACGAACGCCAACTGGACACAAAACGTCTTGGATTCCAAACAGCTTGACGCCATGAAACTGTTTTGGCAGTACACTCAGGCAAACCCGAGGACGACGAGTCAAACAAGCGACCGTTCGGCTTATGTTCTTCCGCAAGATTTCGGCTTTGGTTTTCGCAGCCCCAACGACACAATCTTCGGGTTGTGGAATGCCAATTGGAACGGCACAGCGTCTCTTACCTTTGTTGCCGACATCAGCATGTGTGTAGTCTCTTTTCTGCAGATGCTCGGCTCTAAACTGGACATAGTTTACCCAGCCATTAACGGAACGGTCGAGTCGGCGGGGTACAAGAACGTGATTTACTGGAACGACAATTCGCTTGTGCCCAACATGCCCAGCATGCCAGTTTCAAGCCACGCCGTAGGCAGCTACAAGCCGCCTCCATTCACTCCAATCCACAAGAAAACAAACAAAGCCAACAACACGGGTTCAATCGAAATGTACGCAGTTGTTACGGTCATTGCAGTCGGGCTCACCATTGGCGGAGTAACTTTGACTATTAGAAAACGCCGCTTATCCGCTTGAGCTTTTGAGAAGTTTTTGGTGCTACGTAAAGTAGGATGGTTGCGTTGCCGCTTGGATGGTTGAGCACGCGATGAACGTTGAGTTTTCAGTTGCATTGAGGGTTATTGATAGGTGCCGTGCGTTGCTGAACCATTGGTTGCCGCCTTCGCTGATGGCTTGATTGTCTTTTGCAATGGTTTGGAAAGCCGTCAGAAAAGCATTAGCCACACTGCTGCTGCTCCATTCTATGTTCCAGACGAAAAGGTAGGTGCTGTTGTCGCTGCCGTTTTGGTAATAAGTAAAGTTGTCGCCTATCCAGCCTGCAGAAATGATTTGGGCTTGGCTCGATGTAAGCCAGTTTCCTAGGAGGTCTTCGATGAAGTATTCGCCGTAGGTGTTGTAGTTTTGTCCGTAGCTTGTCTGCATTTGGGTCCAGTTGCCGCCTGACGGAGCGGGTAGGCTAACAGGTTTGGCGGTGACGTTTTCGAAGTATTCTTCGGGGTTAAGTATCTGCGCTGTGGTGCTTGGAACGTATCCTGCGGTGTAGGCACGGTTGACTGTGGCGAAGCCGCCGTTTTGATGCAGGGCGTTGATGAATATGCCGCCTTGGGTGTAGGGGAAATAATCCAAGTTTGACAGGGTGTCGGGGTGAAGGTCAGAGAGGGTTATGATGTAGGCTGGGAAACCTGGCGTTGAAGTTACGTCGGTGCTGATTGCTCCTGTTTTGGTTAGGTTTGTATAGGTGTCAGCCATGAAGGAGGCGTCGCCTTCTATGAGGGCGGTGTGTGCTTTGTCCTGGTCAAATGTGGTCGGCGAAGGAAGATTTGATTGCCAAATATGGGTTAATTCATGCACAAACGTGGCTTCGGAGCTCGGCAGGTTCCATGGGTCAAAGTTTTCTTTTACAACGTAAATTTTGCCTTCCCAAGTTGCCGCCACATAGTTCCCCGCCCAATCAACGTCGGCTTGGTAGAGGCTGCGGTTCTGCGGAATCAAAAACAGCCCCTGATAGATGTTTTGCTCTATAGTAATTGCAGCAACGTTCTGTTGAGCGTAGCCTTTGCCCCAAGTATCAATCGCCCACTGCTTCGTCACAACCACAACGGTGAACTCTGGGAAGCGAATAATTCCGTATCTGCTCCCAAGCGCCATAGGCATTGTTGAATATTTTTTGGGCTTGCGCCTTATAAGCCACCATGCTTGGGCTCGGCTGGTTAACAACGATAAATAACGTCACAGCCACAACAGCGATGACAAGGCAGGTGGCAACAACCACAATTTTTCTTTTGAAATTCAAACGCGCACCCGAAGCATTACGTTTAGGCGTTTAGGAGCCGAGCAAAAAATAAATGTTTCCCCAAATGGCTAAAAAAAACGGGTTTTGGGTGTGTTTGGAGAGTTAGCCGAGGCATTTTCGGATTTTTGCCGCTTCAAGCAGCCCTTTTTTTGCGTCGGCGTCTTCTTTGTGCAGGTAGCAGAGCAAGAAGTTGTTTGTGAAGTTCTCGTGTTTACGTCCGCTGACGCTTTTTTGTCTAGGCGGAATGCCAACGTTCCGATTCAACCGTTTTCAGGTCTTCGAGGCTGTTCTGGAGGGCTTTTCTAACGGTTCCCTCGCTCATGTTGGCTCGCTTCGCCAATTGGTTCGCCATCTCCAGAAGCATGCTTATGTTTTCCCAAGAAACATATTCGCCGATAAGTTTGAGGTCAGTCTCCATCTTCACGTAGTACTTCTTTAGAAGCTGGGTTTCTTTGTCGCTTAACTGGTTGAGCGCTCTTAAACCGATGAATTCAGGCGGCAACCCGACGCTGTATAGGGACGCTCGAGAAAGAGATTGCCCGCGGCAAGCTTACTCCCGCGACGCTTCTGCTGTAGCCGAAAAGCCCGATGTGGAGTTTTCTTGCTCTTCTCTGCGGAACATACGCTGAAACCGTGTTTATGAATGGCGCCATCAACTCGATTTGGCTCTCATACTCCTGCCTGCATTTTCGATAGAACACCCAGAAGAGCTTGTTCTTCGTCGGGGGTGACGGTTTCTGGTTCGCCGTTTGGAAGCCGCTGGTTGAGGCAATCGATGCCAGTCCTTAACCTGCCCAAGCGGATAATCATACCTGAAAGCTGACTGCACAGTTACAGTTGACACACCGCGGTATTCTTCCAAGAAGTTGTCGACGTTTTCTGGAGAAAGATGCCCCCCGAAACGGTTTTGAGCCTACACCCAATATAGGTTCTATGGAGATTTCTTGCTGTTTTTCTACTTGCTTGAGTTTGCTTAAGGCTATTTTAGTCAACAAAACGGCGCAAAGCAACCCATAGTTTAAGGCGGGGTCGGATATTGCGAGGAAAACCCTTTGACGCGCAGGCTTAACCGAGTCAAGTAAGGCAATATTACGTTGTCAACGTGCAGTATGCTGTCGAAGTCTTGGACCAGCAGATTACCTTTATTGTTTTTGGGTGAAAGGAACCTAGCCAATCTTTGGTTTTTGTGGATTCGTAAAGGGTCAGTTCTTCGTCGGCGATTATGGCTTTTTTGTAGTAGTTTAGCAGCATGATGAGTTCTTGGGCGTCGGTTGTAAAGGCAGTATGACCTCGAAGATGGGGGTAACTGGACGCTTGTACATTAAGGAGGCGACGTCGTAGGCGACGGGGATGTTTTGGAGGGTTTCCATGAAGAATTTTCGTTCGGCGCCCTCGATTTTCGGGTTAGGTATCCTGTTGGTTAGGTAGACGTCTTCGCCGATGGTGTGGGCAGAAAAATAATCCCAATGTTTCTGCAGAAGCTTGCGAACGACCCGTGTGTCTGTGTCTTTGCCCTCTGAATCCCACATCACTTCTTGGCAACCCAACGTACTGTAAGAGTAAAAGGCTTCATACACCTCTGCCAGTCCCGTTGATAACCTCTTCTGTGCTCCATTCAGGAATGGCGGCGTTGTCAGGGTGTGAGTAGACATCGTCGCCGGAGCCTTATGCTGGTCAATTTTGCTGTTCATCTTAGCCCACTGCATTATGCTTAGCCTTCAGCAAAGACAAAGGGTTTTATTTTAATTTTGCACCTCAACCAGCACATGTCGCCATACAAATATCCATTATTTCCTCTTCGCCGCAAACGCACCCAAAGCCGCATCGAAATTCTGCGTCAAAAGCCTTGGGATTAAAGTAATTGACAGACTGGGTGTTTGGTAGAAAATATGGCAAACTTTTAATAGCTATTGATGAGGAATTTAATACTTACTTGGAGTTGGCTAACTTGAAAAAAATGCTCACCTTTATCTTACTTGCAGTTTTAATCGTGGCTGCGATTCCAGCCTTTGTCCTTCCCAACGCGAAAGCAAATGTTAATGAAGTCACAGTTGTGTCAAAAAGCTTCTATGTTGCTGCTTCAGCTGGGACTTTGGCGTCGAAAGCAGGCGATTTGGTCGTCGTCGGCGAAGTGAAAAACGTCGGGTCAGGCTTCGTACAGAACGTCACTTTAAGCGCCACCGCGTTGGATGCCAACGGAACCACGCTTGGCACCGCTTCGACTCCTGCCTCGGGCACAGTATTCAGTTTTGAAACCCCTCCGCAAGAGAAAGTTCCATTCATAATCGACTTCGCCTCTTCCAACAGCTGGTCCTCTCAGGTTGCCACCGTCGACGTTACAGTCGTAAGCGTCCTAGACGGCTCCCCTCCACCTGGAGGTCTGGGCTTCGTTGATACACCGACAGCACTCGTGGGCAACCCCTACACCGAAGTTGGAACAATCCAAAACAACAGCTCTCAAACCATTCAGTATCTATGGGTGGTCACAACGTTCTATAACAGCGCAGACCAAGTGGTCGCCTTGAATTGGACGAGTTTTCTGCCTGGACCGGGCGCAACTATTTCGCCTAAAGGTGCAGTGCATTACGTTGCCACCCCCGTTGACAATTCAGCTACCCTCTCAAGTGAGATTACTTCAGCAGCCTATGTGATTGACGCAATCCCAGCAGGAAGCTCCTCGAACACGCAATCAACGACTCCTACTCCCGGAGCCGGCGGCGGTTCATCATCGCCTTTTCCAACTTTACCCATAATCGTCGTGGTAGTCGTTGTTGTCGTTGCAGTTGCCGCTTTGATGCTGCTTAGAAAAAGACAAGGAACCGAGACCCCGCTGCCTCCGCCGCCTCCACCACCAACAGCCGAAAACAGCTAAAAACTTTAACTGAATCTTCGTTTTTTTGAAGATTTCCCTTTTTTAATTGAAACCGAAAAAGCCGCAATGTCTTTTGCCAAATAGCCAAACAACATAGTTTTCATTTAGAAATGGGCGGTTGCGGTTTTTGGTTATGAGCCGAATCGGCGTTTTCGAAGCTGGAACGTGCGGATGGCTCTTAGCAGGTCGATTAAGCGGAAGTCTGGCCAATATACATCTAAAAAGAGAAGTTCGCTGTACGCTGCTTGCCAAAGCAGAAACCCGCTTAACCGTTCTTCGCCTGAAGTGCGGATAATCATGTCTGGGTCCTGCTTATCCATATGCGAAGTGTACAGGTACTTACCGAACGTGTCCTCTGTAACGTCAGTTATCTCCAATTCGCCATCCTTAACTTTCTGCGCGATGGTTTTAGCTGCATCCACAATTTCCGCTCTGCCGCCGTAGGCAAAAGCAAAATTCCAGAAGTACCTATCGTAATCCGCGGTGGCTTTCTCAATATCCGCAATGGCTTCCTGCAAACCCTTGGGCAGAAGGTTAACTCTGCCGATGATTTTTACGTGGACTTTGTCGCGGTGTATGCGTTCGTCTTTGAGCAGTTTGCGGAATCTTTCCTCGGCAATCTGCATAATCTTTTCCACTTCCTCGGATTTGCGGGAAAAATTCTCCGTGGAAAACGTGTACAACGTCACGTACTTAACGTCAAGAAGGTGTGTCCAATCTAAAAGCAACTCAACCGTATCGGCGCCTTGCCGATGCCCCCACTTATCCTGCATAAGCATAGGGTCAGGTTCCTGCCCGTTTGCCCACCGCCTGTTTCCATCCAAAATTATGGCGACGTGCTCAGGCCTTACTCCGCCTTTCACCTGCTGCCAAAGCCATTTTTCATACAGCTTGTATGCGCCGATGAAAGAAAGCATTTTCTTAAGCATTAAGCCTGACTCCATGTGAAATGTAAATGTTTGTTTGGATGGTAATTGGTTATTTGCATCATGTGTAAACCCTGAATTCTTTCAAATAAGTCTTGCTCTAATCCACGGGAATAACTTCGGGGATTCATCTATTTAGTTACTTCGTCCTTTTCGGGTTTCTGGAAGAAGTCTTTAGACGACCTGTTAACGATGAAAATCAACAGCACCGACGCTATACCGATGAGAATTCCAACTATAACCGTGTAAATGAATACGGAGAAGATTGGGTCGTTAAGAACAGAAACTGCTCCTCCGCCTGACTTAATCGGGTTATAAAGCACGTTTGCCGTGGCGTCAAGAATCCAGCGTAGCCACGCGATTGAAACAATCAAGCCGACGTTACGCAGCATCCTTGAGTCCCGCTCAAAGTATAGACGTACGCTTCGCCCAAAAAGAACAATGATTACGCCGATTACTATGAGGGTTTCTACTCCTTTGATGAAGAACGTAGCTATTTTGGGGGTGGCAGCGACCCAGCCTTCGAAAGAAGTTGGAAACGGCGCCCCGTTAATGTTCACGTTTTGGACTCCCAGGTAAACGCTGACTGCGATGCATAAGATTCCTGCGAAAACGGTGTAGTTTGAGATTTGCATGGGCAACGACGGCGGCGAATACTCCTTTACCCACGTGTACGCGTCTTTAGCTGATTTGTCAACGCCGAACCCTTTGATAAGCAGAAAGCCGCCGACAACGATTACAATGGCAATCCCGAAGTATGCTATTGCGCCAGGGTAAACGAAGTTGTTGATTGCCCACAGGATGCCGAAGATGAGAACCAGCAGCCCAGGCAGACCAAGCGCCATTCGGGCATAACGGGGGTTGTCCACCAGCAATCGGGCGTATTTGGTGAAGACGGCTGCGGTTTCCTCGATTGATTCGCTGTGTTTAATCACTATGCGTCGAACCGAAGATACAGGCACCCTGGACTCTACCAGTGGCAACACTGCTTCGTCAGAGTAGCCGTCTGAAACCAGAATAACTTCGTTAGCGTTGAAAGAGTCAAGCAGGTTGTTGAGTTCAGCAACGAGTTTTCTATCTGCACTGACTCCGCCAAGTTCGGAGCCTGAGATGGTTGCGACTTCAAAGATTTCTTCAGGCAACTTTTCGTTCTGTAACCTGTCGTGGAGACGCACCGCCTCAAACATGGCGTTTGCGTCTGGTTCTTCAGGATCCTTTAAAGCTAAGGCTACGGCGCCGTCCAGATTGGCGGTTCTTCCAAGAAGCGGCGTCTTAACTCCCGCTTTAACTTCTAGGTCGCCGTCTCGATCGACGCATAAAATCAGGATACGCTTTTGCGTCTGATCTTGCGTTTCCTTCTTAGCCATCTGGACTTCAATCCACTATTACTTACGACTTAACTTTAATCTTGTGCTTCCGAATCCTCTTTTGAGTCGTCACCCATCATAAGCTGAAACTCATCCCAACTTACCTCTTCGCCCTTCTGAAGTTTTGCCCTAGCTTCAGCGCTAATCTTTTCTTTGATTGCTTGCTCCTTCTCCTTGATTGCCTGCGCTCGCTCCTTGTTGGCGCTTTGCTGTTCATGGCTGGTTTTTTCGTAGGCTGCTCTTTCGATTGCTCTGATTTCGGCTTCAGCTTTGGCTTCCTTTGCAAGTTCGGCTTTTACGCTGTTGAGTTGTCCGATTAGCTGCCCGATTTTCTCGTAGATTTGCGGAATAGTTTCGTCTTTTGTTTTGAGGTAAAGTTGATGTTGACCGTCAGCTTGCGCTCTGCTGATCTTCATAGCGTTTACTCTTTCAATCATCTTTGAGTGGATTTCTTGGCTTTTAGCGGCTAACTCAGTTACTTCTTTGTGGTAAACTGACGCTTGCTCATCTAACGTTTTTCTCTGAGCCAACGCAGCTTTGATTTTCTTGTTCTGGCTATCGATTTTCTTGAAGCCGCTCAACATTATTTCTATCTGCTTAACATTCTCTATAAGACCTTTTTCTTCTTTTAAGTCAAGGGAAGTGGTTGAAATCTTCCATTCAATCGCATCATGCTCTTCCTGCAGATCGCGTTGGTTTTCGCGTGGAAGAGTTTTTTTAAGGTCAGCGATTTTGTCGCGGGCGACCTTTATTTCTTCATTAAGCGGGTCGGATTGGACCCTGATTGCGTCCCTCTGACTTTTAAGCAAGCTGACTTTTTCGTTAATTTGGTCACGTTCAGCCTTCAACGCACCAATCTCGTCTCGTGCCTTCTTTACTTCCTCGTTCAGCTCGTTTCGTCTATCAACGCAGCCTTTGATCTGTACAGTTGCGTTGTTAGCTTCTTCCCTAAGCTTCTGGATTTGCTGGATGATTTCTTGTTTTGAATTCATGTTTTGTTCTTTTGTCAAGAGGAAGCCTCTGATGCCACTCTCATAGTGTCGTAGCGGTGGAATTTATAACGATTATCCATAATAAACATTCTTTTTATGGGGTAAAGATCGGTTTGGCTTATAATTTTTAAATACATGGTGCACCCATTGTGAGGTTGAGATGTACAGTTATGTCCTATAATTACGATGACTTGTTAAAGAAGGCTTGCTCTCAAATGCCCGAAGTCTCGGCAAAACATGAACGTTTAGAATTGCCAAGATTAATGGTGAGCATGGTGGGCATGAGAACAATAATCTCCAACTTCAAAGAAGTCTCCGACGCCCTCGACCGCGACCCCCAACATATCCTAAAATTCCTCACAAGAGAAATGGCGACAGCCGCCACCTTCCAAGATTCAAGGGCAATTTTCCAAGGCAAATTCCAGCGGGACAGTTTCGAACGGCTCCTGCAAAGGTACCTTGAAAGCTACGTTGTTTGCCCGGTCTGCAAGCGCCCCGACACAAGGGTTGTTAAGGAAAAACGTTTGTCTTTTCTGGTCTGCAACGCATGCGGCGCAAAATCAGCTATAAAGCAGCTCTAGGCGAGGGACCTTCAATGGAAGTCTACGTGAACATGAAACAAGCTGGCAGAAACGTCCTCTTAGCCGTCTGCGACTGCGACTTGCTGGGCAGAACTCTTAAGGAAGGAAAAATCGTTTTCAAAATCAAAGAAGAGTTCTACAACGGCAGAAAAGCAACCGTCGACGAAGCCATGAACATGATCGACAACTCAAACATAGTGAACCTCGTAGGCAAATGCTGCGTAGAAAAAGCCATAGCGCACGGTTACGTGCACCCCGAAGCAGTCATAGAAATCGAAGGCGTACCACACGCCCAAATCATGAAGCTCTGACCATGCTTTTAGACAAAAAAATGACTTTTTAAAATTCCTGAAACGGCAATTCAAACGTCTTAGCAATCTCTTCAGCGCTTCAACTACCCTTGGATTTTCTTCGCTTGTTCCCAATCTACTTTTTCCGTGGAGAAAAGGACAACATGTCCGCTTTGGCAAAACAGGTTTCCATGCAAGAACAACGGCACTCGACGGGCAAACCACTACTCAGAAAAACATTTGCAAACTTTTCTATTTAACTTGATCTTGAAGAATTCTTGCTTCCAGACAGCCTTTGCATAGTTTACGTTTGTACCTTGTTTTGTAGTATTCTTCGAATTCTTCGTGGCAAGAGCTGCACCTCAATTTAGGCTTTTTCACTTCAAGAAGCGTGATTCTTCTGGCTATTTCCATTTTAACTTCTTCCTCATGCTCCTGCTGGAATGCTTCCTTCAACAATTTAAGGGCATACTCTGAACTTCTTTCTCCAAAAAGTTTTCCAAATGGGCTCAGAGGCTTTCCTGACTCAAAAATCTCTTTCGGCAAAAGACACACGAAATTTGCTGGGTAACCTTTGAAGTTGTTCGGGTCAATAACCGCAAAACGATACTGCTTCACCCAGCTTTTCCTACTCAAAGGTTCAAAGACCATTAACCGATAATCAAACATTGGGGACACTTAGAAGAATCCAAGGCAATAAATCAGCTAATATTGCTTGCCAACATATAATCTATAGAGCTTTATTGACTGTTTAGGCTAATTTATTATGACAGAAAAAACGTGTCAAAAAGGTCGACGCAATACAGAAGGATTTACAAGAATAACCCAAAGAAGCCCATCTTCGGGCTGGAACCTTTTTTGTTGACGAACTATTCAGTTAACGTTTTTTTTGCTACCTCAATAGCCCAACTTCGGATGCCGTCTAAATCTCTTAAGTCGTATACCCCAGCAGCCGATTCTTTGTAACCCGCGCTTTCGAGTTTCGGCTTGATTGATGACAGCGTCTTCTTGAAGAAGAAGTTCATCTGGTTAAAGTCGTAGCATCCGCCGAAGAAGCCCAACGCGATCGGGTTAATTTTGAGTTCAACGGCTTTTTCCTCAAGGTATTTTCTCCTCGCGTCATCCATTTCCGTCTTCTTCTTTTCGCCTTCGGAAAGCGGATTTGCGCCGCCGCAGGAGACGAAGAGGGCAACCTTCTTGTTTGCCAGTTCTTCTCGGTGTTTTTTGAGGAATTCCTCGGGTTCTTTGGTCCATTTGCCCATCTGGATGCCGCTGCCAACGATGATGAGGTCGAATTCGCCTATGCTTTGCACTTTCTCTTTTTTGGCATCGACAACTTTCACTTCATATTCTGCCTGTCGAAGAGTGCCAGCAATAACTTCCGACGTTTTGGCAGTTGTGCCAGTGCGGGTCCCATAAACAATCAAAGCCTTTTTCATTTGGATCCCTCAGTCTTTGTAAAAGTATAGGTGTATTCCCCTTTTTTCAGGAAGTTAAACATTTTTCCTTCAGTCACCATCGACAGAATATCAGGTTCCTTTAGGTGATGGTCGTTGAAAGACAGCAAGCCTTCATTTTTCAGGGTTCTGTAAATCTCTTTCAAAACGGCTTGTTTGTCCTCCAAGTCGTGGAAAACATCATACATCAAAACCAAGTCTAAGCTTCCGTCAGGCAAGCCAGTTGCCCCCTCAGAAAGAATTGTCTCCACGTTTTTCAACCCGTTCTTGGCAACAAGGTCTTTTACCATCTTTATGGCGATTGGCATTGCGTCAAGGGCGTACACTTTGCCTGTTTCCCCGACCAAACCAGACGCAGCAACCACGTAGCCGCCTGGACCACAGCCGAAGTCGAGCACATAGAAACCCTGTTTTATCCCGACTTCCTTCAATATGTTAGCTCTCGGGTTACGGTAATCTCGAATCTTGAATTCTAAAGCCATCAGCCTAAACCATACACTTGACATTGAACTTTCGACCTCGCCTGCCCTTTCACAGGTTGGTGTTGCGTCTCGTCTAATGTGTTTGGTTCCGCTTATGAGTCTTGTTGAGAAATTAAGGTTGAGCGCGAAGGCGCAATTCTTGTTTTTAGTGCCCACTATAGCTACCGCTGCGGCATGATGGGAAACAGACCATAAAACACATCCCGCCTTTTTAATCAGGATTTTTCCTTTTTTGATAATCAAAGCTGACATACAGGCGGTGGCTTGTTTAACCGTCAATCATAAATATTCAAAGCTGAGTATAGGCTGAATTATGTTGAGCTTTCAAGTTGAGGACCAAGGCGGATGCGACGATGTCGAAGAGGCATTCAAGTCCGTTCGCGCCCATCGTCGCTTCAATTCTGGGAGCACTTGTTTGGCTGGTCTTCATTTTGTTCTTTGCGTTGTTCTGGTCGGGCAGTTACAGCCTGTTTCAGGACTTTGTCGTCTTCATCGCTTCGCTGCTTATCACCGTGCTAGTGGTGGGACTTATGTGGCTGATTTGGGGCAGAAACCAATGGCACTGGTGGTCAAGCCACTACTAAAGCAGCCGCCGCGTTAAACCAGCAAAAGCGTCACCAACAAAAACCGCAGCCAAATCCAACCCGTTTTCAAGCCCGACAAAGACAGCCGAGGTTTTTTCAACAGAAAATCTTTTATGTCAACCGAGCAATCGTTTGCTTGGGGATGCCTTTGAAGAGTTTAGTGGTTTATTATAGTCGAACTGGAAACACGAAGTTTGTTGCGGAACAAGTTGCTGCGGAACTTGGTGCAGAAATCCAGGAAATTGTTGATTTGAAGAGTCGGGCGGGGAAGCTTGGGTGGATGTCGGCGGGCAGAGATGCGACGGGGAACCGTAAGACGCAGATTGGCGAAACCGAGAAGAATCTTGGATGAGTTTGATTTTGTTTTGGTTGGGACGCCTGTTTGGGCTTGGAGTCCCAGCGCCGCCGTGCGAACCTACGTTGGCAAGCATAGTTTTGCGGGCAAGAAGGTGGCGTTGTTCTTCACGCTGGACAATAATCCGCGCGGCGCCGTTGAGAAAACAAAGAAGTTGATGGTTGGCGCGGAGTTTTTGGGCGACCTCGTGCTTGCCAAGCCGACCCAGGACAAGGAAGCAACAAAAAAGAAAATCAGCGAATGGTGCGGCACACTCAAGACGAAACTTCAGAGTTAGCCACTCTGGGACATTTGAGGAGAGGCATTCCAAGCATTTCAGCCATGACCTTTTGTAATATTACAAAAAACCAAGCAGAAGCCGCCCTTTCCCAGGCACCTGCAATTCAAACCCGCAACAGAAGACAAGCCCAAACCAAAAAATCAACCCAAAACAACCCCCTTGAAATCTGCCTACTCGAGGGAGGGTACCCCATCTTTACATCAAAAAGTCAAGGTAAATATGGGTTGGAGACGGGGGGAGGGGTGTCTAGTTTTTGTGACAAAAAACCAACACAAATATGGGTTCCAGCCACGCCTCGACCAAGGAGAGGTACCCTCATTTTTACATCAAAAAAACAAGGTAAAAATGGGTCAGCTTTCGCCCGACTGGCGCCGCTCAGTTTCTGCGCATGCTTTGCTGTAGGGTGTGGCTAGGACTTCTTTGACTTTGTTGGTTATGGCGGGTCCCAGTCCATCGACGGATTTTGCCCAGTCATCCGCATTGATGAGCGCGTTCAGAGGGGTTTGGTAGGATTCAAGGATGGCTTGCGCTTTTTCTCTGCCGATGCCGGGTAAGCTGGCTATTAGGTAGATTTGGGCGTCGGAAATTGTGTCGCATTTCTTGAAAGCATGAACCACGGCGGTTCCTCTTGTCCACAACCTGCTCCTGTTTGGCGGCGGTGTAGAGGAAATCAACGGTTTCCTTCTGGTTCGACGTGTTCACGATAGCGATGCCGTTCTTTGCCAAATTAAACATTGCGCCCCAAACCGCGGCAGGCTGAATGCTGCTGTACTTGTAGATTATCGGCAGGTAACCCTCCAAAACGATAAGCGCCTTCGGGTAAGCGTCTTTTAATGTGAAGATTTGCTCGAAAAGGTAGCGTCTGGTCAGGGTGTAGACGAAGTCGTTGACGGTTTTGCGTTCCACCGCGCATTGGTCAGACAGGACGTAGTCGCCTTTCTCAAGCATCTGCTTCTGCACGTTGGCTCCCCGCTCAACTAAGCCGTTCGCGATTTTGGATGCGCTGCTGGCTTCGCGGCTGTCAATGATGATGGTGGGTTCTTCGCCGGGCTTCTTTTTTTCGTTCACGTAGGGAAGCAAAGTTTCTGCTCCAGACATAACTTCAACCTTAAAATACGATACCGCAAACGCAAGCTTATTTCACTTGCGCCTTTGCCGCCGCAAACAGCAAGGAAACAGCCACTCACCAACTTGCAAACTAAGGCTTCAACGGAACCGACACAGTTTTCGCCGTAAACGACCCCATAATGTAGACCACTGTCTGAGGCATCGTTTCCTTGACTTTTGCTTCAAACTGCTGTTTCTGTTTATCGGAGCCATGCATGGTTACTGCCACGTCGGGTTTAATGTCCGCCACCATCTTGTAAGCGTTTTCAGGTGAAGCCGTTGGAGACATTCGTCCGACAGGAACAATCGCGACGGCAGAAGGATAGTCTTTGAGGGTCACGTACCCTGAGTCGCCTCCGTGGAAAACCGTTACATCATCCATTTTTATCTGGTAAAGCATAATGGGGCCGCGGTGGATTCCCTCAATGGCTGTGACGTGGACGCCGCCTAAACTGTAGTTTTTGCCGTTTTCGGCGCTTACGAGTTTTTCAGCAGGTATTTTTCCTTCAAGTTTCTCTGCTACTTTGGCTTCGGCTAAGAATCGGGGCAGCGGTGGTTTTGAAGATGCTCTGTGTTTTTCCTGATGAGAAATGGTCTAGATGGTCATGGGTGAAAAGAACCAGATTAACCGCTTTTGCCGCTTCAACTTCGTCGTTCTTAAGCATGCCTGCGGGGTCAATTAGGACTGAGTGATTTATGCTTCTTATGATGAAGCCTGATACACCTAAGTAATAGAGCGCGATTTCGTTCTTCTGTAACGGAGCGGCGAAGAAGGCTCGAATCTCGTCAGCTTTGCTTTTTCTAAACACTTAAACATCACTTGCTTTTCTTTGAGAGAATCAAGTATAAAAATCAACCGCATGCCTGATACACCTACCGCCACAATTTGCGAAATTACATTGAGCTGAGCGAGAAAGAATCTCCGATAAAGCATTAAAAATTGAGGGCCATCTGAATCCAACGTTGGTAACTGTGATTTACTCGTATCTGACAGGAATAGGGGTTGTTTTGCTTCTCTGCGCCTCACTTCAAGCGGCACATCTTTGAGCGAAATATTATCAAGCCTTCCCCTAAGTCGCTCTCTCTTTGATCTCTCTTGAAAGTCTTTCTGCATTAGGATGGAGTTGTCTGTGTGGTATTCCATTAACTCTCACCTTAGTAAAGGCACTCAGCAACAAAGAATATACGCACTTGTGACTGTAACGGCACTACAACAAATCGAAATCAAGCAAAGCCAAGAATAAGCTAAAACCAAGTGCAGAACAATCATTTAAACAAATAACAGCGACTAAAACCCAAGCTGAAATTGTAGGTTAGAAAACAAAAAATAAAGTGGAAGGGGTTTATGGTCCCTTTTTGGTTACTTCTTTTATGACACCCGCAGCTACGGTTGTGCCCATGTCTCTGATTGCGAAGCGTCCTAGCTCTGGAAAGTCAGTGTATTGCTCGACTGCGATCGGGTGTAGCGGTTCCATTCGTACCCATGCTGCGTCTCCTGTTTTGAGGAACGCTGGTTTCTCTTCTGTTACTTGGCCTGTGCGTGGGTCGATTTTCTTGACGAGTTCGGTGAATCTGACTGCGATTTGCCCTGTGTGGTAATGGAGTACTGGTGTGTATCCTGCTGCGATGGCTGTTGGGTGGTAGATGACGATGATTTGCCCGATGAATTCTTTGGCGACTGTTGGCGGGTTGTCGACTGGTCCTGCTACGTCTCCTCGGTGGATGTCTGCTTTTGCTATGCCTCTAACGTTCATGCCGATGTTGTCTCCTGGTTCAGCGATTGGGATCATTGTGTGGTGCATTTCGATTGATTTTACTTCGCCGGTTTTGTTGCTTGGCATGAAGATGATGTTTTGTCCTGGTTTGAGGATGCCTGTTTCGACTCTGCCTACTGGAACTGTGCCGATGCCTGTGATGCTGTAAATGTCTTGTATTGGAACGCGTAGGGGTTTGTTAGTTGGTTTTGCTGGGACTTCTAGGAGGTCTAAGTGCTTCGATTAAAGTTGGACCTGTGTACCATGGAAGCTTTTCGGTTTTCTTGATTAGGTTTTCACCTGTCCAGCCTGAGACGGGTATGAAGTTGATTTTTTCGATTTTGAAGCCTACCATTCGGAGCATTCGTGAAACTTCGTTCTTTATTTCTTCGTATCGTTCTTTGCTGTAGTTGACGGATATGTCGTCCATTTTGTTGACTGCGACGATTAGTTGGCGTATGCCTAGTGTGAATGCGAGGAATGCGTGTTCTCTTGTTTGTCCGCCTGGTCCGATGCCTGCTTCGAATTCGCCTTTTTTGGCTGAGCAGAAAAGAACTGCTGCGTCTGCTTGGCTTGCGCCTGTAATCATGTTTTTGACGAAGTCTCGGTGTCCTGGTGCGTCGATGACTGTGTAGTTGAATTTTTTGGTGTCGAATTTGAGGAACCTTAGGTCGATTGTGACTCCTCTTTCTCGTTCTTCTTTGAGGTTGTCGAGTACCCAAGCGTACTTGAATGTGCCTTTGCCCATTTTTTCGGCTTCTTCTTCAAAGGCTTTAATTGTCCGCTCGTCGATTGCGCCTGCTAAGTAAAGGAGGTGACCTGTAGTTGTTGATTTTCCGTGGTCAACGTGCCCCATGATTATGAGGTTTAAGTGGGGTTTTTCTGATTTGCTCATTTTTCTTTCCTCTATTAATCTTACCCTAATTTTGGAATTCGTTAACACATCAGTTCACCCAATTATTTTAAGTTTGTGCGTCTGATTGACCCAGAAAAATTAAAGTTGAGACTTTTGTTTTGGTGAAAGTTGAGATTTCCGCCTTGGGATTTTGTTTTTTGGGTTGCTTTTTTGGTTTGGGGCTTGGTTTCTGCTTGAATGGTGCCCATTTGGGATGGGCGGATTGCGACTTTCGGACATAGACGCCTATGTTGAAGTTATTGTCGGTTATGGGCGCTGGGATTTTTCGGCGTAGTTTTGGTTTTGTCCCGCGTTTAGTTTTTCAGTTTGGGAGGTTTGAAAGTTTGCGTTTGTATTTTCATTTTTTTTGGGGTTCACATATTTAATCGTAAATTCATCTGGCTCAAAAAGTTGAAATTCAATTTGGCGTGTTTGCCTCTGCAGCCATTTTTCTTCCGGCTTCGGCCTATAAATAACCCCGGCAATGAGCAGAACTGCACCTACGCCGACTAATCCAAGCGTAGCGGGAAAACCTCTTGCAACAAACAGGACAAGCCCCAAAACAATGAGTATGCAACCCATTATGAGTAGTCTTCCCTTTATCATCCAGTCCACTAATTCACCTCCTCCCTCATCTCTTCCAACTTAGTTGCTTCCACTTAAGCACGCGCACCCTTTTTTCCGATATTTACCACGGAAAAGATTACGGGTTAGTTTGGCTAAATTTCAACCTTTTGGGCTAGTGACGCACTTTCAGGTTTTTTGAGCTTCTTTTCCGTCCACGAGTAGTTTGATAGGCGAGAACGGTCCAGCGCTGATTTCCAAATGATGCTTTTCGGAATTTCCCACGTCCAACTGGAACTTCTTTGGCATTGGCTGAAAGTTTGCTTCATTAACGACTTTTTCGCCATCCACTTCTATCTTGATGTATTTAGGCGCGCTCGCATTAACAATGATGTGTGTTTTTCAGTCTCTCCTATTTCAAACTTGGCTTTTGTCATTACCACTCACCTCTCACTAATTTTGTTTTTTACTTCTCGGCAAACAATTGCCTTTATTTCCATTTTACTCCGTAATTCCAGCCGCTCACTATACAGCGGAAAAAATTACTTATCAGTTGGCTAAATTTCAACGCTTTGCGCCTGCGGTGCACTTTCACGTCTCTTTGGGCAGCTTTGCTATCTACAGTGTGCTTTTGTAGACGAGGAGGTCCGGGATTCTTTTTTATTTCTTTTTATTCCACCTGCGGTTGCCAGGTGGTCCTATAACGAAATAACCTATCAACATAATGGCAACGGTCACAACAATAATTATCACAACTGCTGCATCCGACGTTACTCTCACCTCCATTTTTACAATTCACTTCTTTCATTTACGAGGACCTATGATTAATTGTGCTTTTCACTTCTCGGCAGATAAAGAGGCGTTACTT
>CAWGMZ010000017.1:0-59845 GCA_963823775.1 Candidatus Bathyarchaeota archaeon | reverse complement strand
AATAGCTGCGGCAACGATGATTATGATTCCTGCTATGATTAGGGCTATGGCGAGTGCATAGAAAACTGCGAGGTCCAATGTTTTTCCTCCAAGCGCCAAATCTAGATGGAGCGGCGCTTTTAATAAACATAAACACAAAGATTTGAGGCTGAATCAAAAAATCAACCCAAAACAAACGCTTGGAAAAGAGTTTACCCGAGGGAGGGTACCTCATCTTTAAGTCAGAAAATCAAGGTGGAGACGGTTTGCAAGAGCCAACCTACGGGGAGGGGATCTGAGTATTTGTGAACAGAAACCACCACAAAAAGCAGAAAGAAAAAAGAAGAAAAAGGGTTTACCTTATTTTGCGGTCAACCAGTTTGCCGTCTGCGTCTAACAGTTTTATGTCAAGCGGCATTTGCCGACTGCATGGGTTGCGCAGCTTAGGCATGGGTCGAAGGCTCGGATTACGGCTTCAACGCGGTTTAGCATGCCTTCTTGAAGCTGTTTTGCTTTAACGTATTTTTTGGCGACTTGCGTTACTGCCATGTTGTAGGCGATGTTGTTGTGTTCGGTTGCGATGATCATGTTGTTCCATGTGATTATGCCTTGTGGGTCGACTTTGTAGTGGTGGATCAGTGTGCCTCTTGGAGCTTCAGCCACGCCGACGCCTTCATAATTGTTCACCATTGCTTTGGATGTGACATGTTCGGAGAGGATTTCTGGGTCTTCAAGCAGTTTCTTGGCGGTTTCAACGCAGAACAGCAACTCTACCAAGCGTGCGTAGTGATAGTGGAAGGTGCTTTGAACAACTCCGTTCTTGCCCAGTTTCTTGAATTCTTTAGTTCTTGGTCTGCAAGCGGTGTATCGCAGTGCGAAGCGACGTTAAGTCTTGCTAATGGTCCGACTCTGTAGGCGCCATCTGGGTAACCGACTGCTTTGAAGTATGGAAACTTCATGAAGGACCAGGGTTCAACTGCTTCACCGATAAATTCACTGTACTTTGTTGGGTCAACGCATTGCAGCCACTGCCTCGCCATTCTTGTCCATTATTGCGAATTTTGCCGTCGTAATGTTCAAGTCCGCCGTCAGAAGTCACCAAACCCATGTAGTAAGCTTGGGAAGTTTCCGAAGTTTTCCACTTCCTCATCAAAGTTTTCGAACCATCTTCTTGTACAAGGCTAATGTTTTTTGTGCGCTGTCTAATGCTTCAGGCAGATTAGCTTTTAGGTAATCTGCTTTTTCCTTGGTAAGTGGCCATTTGGCTCCGCCTGGAAGAATCCATTCGCTTGAATGTATTCTTTTGCCAGCGACTTTCTCGATTATTTCTTGACCGAACTTTCGAAGCTTAACGCCTTGCAATGCGAGTTCGGGTTCTTTTTCTATTAAGCCGAAAATGTTTCTTGTTGCTGGGTCAGAGTCAAAGCCTAAGAGCAAGTCAGGCGCGGAGAGGTAATAGAAGTTTAATGCGTGTGACTGAATCATTGTCCCATATGCATTAGGCGACGTAGCTTTATGGCGGTTGGTGGTGGGTTGACTCCGACGATGGCGTCGCATGCTTTGGCTGAAGCTAGCAGGTGGCTTACGGGGCAGATTCCGCAGGCTCTGGAAGTTATGCTGGGCATCTCGTAGAATGGTCGTCCTTCAGTGAATTTTTCGAATCCTCTGAAGTCAACTAACTTGGAACCGGGCTTCTTTTACTGAATCATCGTTGTTTAGGAAGATGGTTACTTGAGCGTGCCCCTCTATTCTTGTAACAGGGCTGATTACGATTTCTTTACGTCTGTTTTGTTCTTAACCATATTTTGTTTTTCCCTCCATAGTGGTGTTCGTCCAGCCAACAGCTCGGTTAACACGTAGTTAATCAGGTCTGCATGTGGCGGACAGCCTGGAATATAAAATTCAACTTTAACGGCTTCGTGAAGTGGACGAGCCTTAATCAGAAGTTTAGGCACATCAGTTGGGATTGCAGCGTTCAAATCAGACTTTTCCTTGTACGCCCTTTCCAACACTGCTTCGTCGCTGTGACGCCATGAATTTCGCAGGGCAGTTACGTTTCCTGTTACGGCGCAGTCGCCAAGTGAAATCAAAACTTTTGTTCGGGCTCTAACCTTCTAAAGCATGTGCAGTTGCTCTTCGTTTGCTATTGCGCCTTCGATGAGCGTGACATCAACGTTTTCAGGAAACTCTTTTACGTCAGCGATTGGGCTGTAAACCAACTGTATTTTCTTTGCTAAATCGACGAGGCGCTCATCCTGGTCAAGAAATGACATGTGGCAGCCTGAGCAGCCGCTAAGCCAAACCGTAGCAACCCTAACTTTCGTCTTGGCGGTCATTTGCGTTGCCTCCTTTCCAAAATGAATTCGGCAATGTCTTTACGTTTGGTGTGGTCAATTGGTTCTCCTTCGATGTAGATGGCTCCGACGGGGCAAACTTTTGCGCATTTGCGGCAGGAAGTGCAGATGCAAGAGTTAGCCCATTTCTCATCAAGATCCATAATTACCTGGTGTCTTTGCCTCTTAGTTTGAGGTCAAGGGTGTGGACGCCTTCAATTTGGTCACAGACGCGGATGCATCGTGTGCATAGAATGCATCGGTTTCGGTCAATAACCAGGAAGTCATGGGTCGAATCAACTGGCTCAGATGTCCAGTTTCGCTCAAACATTACGTGGTCAACTCCAAGCTCCTTCGCCATGGCTTGCAGTTCACAGTGGTCGTTGGCTACGCAGACCGAGCAGATGTGAGTTCTTTCAGCAAGAAGCATTTGAACAGCCATCTTGCGGTATTCTTGCAGTCGGTCGGATTTTGTGGTGATTTCCATGTTTGGACCTGACGGGTGTGGTGCAGGCTGGGAAAAGCTTAGGTGAACCGCTGATTTCGACCAGGCATAGGCGGCAGCCGCCGTAGGGGGTTAAGCCTTCAAGCGAACATAATGTTGGGATTATGATGCCGTTTGCTTTGGCAGCTTTGAGGATGGTGGTGCCTTCAGGAACTGAGACTTCGACGCCGTCAATTTTGAGTTTAAGAATGTTCGGTGCAGCTCATCTTTATTCTTCCTCCTCATGGTTTTTGAAGCATTTTCCTGCCTCGCATTTTTTCTCAACGATGTGTTTGATGTATTCGTCTTTGAAGTAGCGAAGGGTTGTCAGAACGGGGTTAGGAGCTGTTTGCCCCAGACCGCAGAGGCTTGCATCTCGTATGAAAACGCCTGATTTCTCCAGAGTCGCTATGTCATCCATTTTTCCGTTGCCCGAGGTGATTTGGTCATATATTTCTTTGACCCGCGCTAAGCCTGCTCGGCACGGGGTGCATTTGCCGCATGATTCGTCCACGCAGAAGTCAGTGAAGAACCTTGCAGTGTCAACCATGCAGGATTCCTCGTCAAGCACAACGATGCCGCCTGAACCCATGATTGCGCCAACTTTCGTTAATGATTCGTAGTCGATTGGAAGTTCAAGCAACGTTTCAGGGAGGCAACCGCCTGAAGGACCGCCTACGAGGACAGCTTTGAATTTCTTTCCGTCTGCGACTCCTCCGCCGATGTCGTAGACTACTTCTCGAAGAGTGATTCCCATCGGCACCTCAATCAAGCCTGGGTTGTTGACTTTGCCCGTTAAAGAGAAGCATTTGGTTCCTGCACATTTTGCCGTGCCGAACTTTGCGAACCATGCGCCGCCGTTCTGGACGATTTGAGGTATGTTGGCGAATGTCTCAACGTTCTGGATAAGTGTTGGTTTCTTCCATAAACCAGAGTTGGCTGGGTAAGGTGGACGTGGACGAGGCATGGCTCTTTGGCCTTCCACGGAAGCAAGAATCGCAGTTTCTTCTCCTGCCACGAATGCGCCTGCGCCGAATCGGAGTTCAAGGTCAAATTTGAAGTTGGTTTCCAAGATGTTGTCGCCGAGAAGAGACATTGCTTTGGCTTGAGCAATAGCCTTCACCAGGGTTTGTATGGCTAAGGGGTACTCGGACCTGATGTAAATGTAGCCTTTCTCTGCCCCGATTGCGAAAGCGGCGATAAGCATGCCTTCGATGATGGCGTGGGGGTCAGCTTCAGCGAGGGTCCTGTTTGCGAAGACACCTGGGTCGCCTTCGTCCAAGTTTGCCACGATGTATTTGGGGGTGTTATGTGCTCTGGAAACCAGAGTCCATTTTTGCCCTGTTGGGAAACCTGCGCCGCCTCTGCCGCGAAGCCCGCTTGCGACAACTTCGGCGATTACCTCTTGCGGAGTCATGGATGTTAGACATTTGGCGATTGCTGAGTAGCCGCCTGCGGAAATGTAATCTTGGATTCTGAGCGGGTCAATTTTGCCGGCGTTTCTTAGGACAAGTCGATGCTGTTTTTTGAAGTAAGCTTCGTTCTTGTAGAGCATGTCTTTGACTGGCAGCCCCAGCACGATGTGGTCGCGGACAATTTGCCTAACTGATTCGGCAGTGACGTTTTGGTAGAGGTAGTCGCCTGGCTCGATTAACACTGCGGGACCGACTGAACATGTGCCGATGCAGCCTGTACGTGCAACTTTGCATTCATTATCCACGCCCAACTCTTTGACAGCGGCTTCAAACGCTGAGAGCACTTTTAGCGCCCCAAACGGTACGCAGCCGCTTGAGCAGCAAACATTAATGCGGTACTTGTAGCCGCGTTGGAAGTCAAGTTCTTGTTCAGATATTCTTTGAAGATCAGTTACCTTCAGCTTTAACTCCTCCCAATGCCTCTTTTATTTTTGCTATAACAATTTCAGATGTGGCTTTGCCTACGACTTCATCATCTACCACGATGTTAGGCGCCATCGCACATGCACCGATGCACCGCGTAATAAGAAGGGAAAGTTTTCCGTCGGAAGTCGAACCGCCACGTTTGACATTAAATTCTTTTTCAACCGCCTCAAAAATCTGCTCCACGTCCTTCACGTAGCAGGCGGTTCCCAAACAACCGGTCACTATGTGCTGCCCTTGCTGCTTGAACTTGAAGAAGCTGTAAAAAGTTGCTACGCCATAAACGTGGCTCGGCGGCAAACTAAGCGACCCAGAAATATCCATAAGCAAATCTTTATCCAAATAACCATAAATTTCTTGGGCACGATGCAGTATTTCTAAAAGAGCGCTTTCCTGATAATTGTGTTCCTTCAAAACTTTTTCCAAGGCGAGGCGTCTATTATCTTTCTGAGACAAAATGGTCCTCCTTTGATTTGGATGCCATAAGTCAGCATACCAAATCGCAGCTATTAAACTTAGAGAAGAAAATAAATGTGATTACCCAAACAAGTCATCGGAAACTCGTTATTTTCTGGCTTTGCATAAAATTGAAATCCCAACGAAATAATTCACTTTCGACTCTAACAACAACATTTTTTCAAGCAACCTTGACAAAACAGTGATGTTTGACACTTGTTCATGAGGGTAATCTTTCTTGGAAACCTTAATGTAAACGGTAACTGGAAAAGCAAGCAAATTCCAGTGCCTAAAATATTCAATTCGAAATCCAGATGTTTCAAGTTTTGTTTTGAGTTCTTTGTCTGAATATCTGCGTTTGTGTCCTAGGGCGACGTCGTGTTTGCTGAACAAAAATTGGTACGACGGCACGTTCACCACGATGCAACCATTGGGTTTTAACATGCCGCGGATTTTTCTCAAGGCAGATTTGTCGTCCTCGATATGTTCCAGCACGTCGCCGAGGACTATGCAGTCAAATTTTTCGTCCGTAGCCCATTCGTTGATGTCTGTTACAAACGCGGTGATTCCTTTCTTTTTCGCAATTTCAACTGCTTTCCAATCGGTGTCTATCGCCACCACGCTGAAGCCGCTATCTAAAAGTTTTTTGGATAGCCTTCCTGAGCCGCAGCCTACGTCTAGGACCTTTGAGCCTTCAACGAGACCTAAAATTAGCTTTGCTTTTGCCTTGCTCCAGAAATCGCTTTCTTCTATCCGCTCTAAGTCTTCTGCGTGACTATGTATGTTTCCAGCCATAATTTGAGAACACCTCGCCCCATCTTTAAAGTGTCGTTGAAGAGGTTAAGCTTTGAGTCAGGCTTGTAACTCCAAGTTACAGGCACCTCAACTATGCTGTATCCCCTTCTTTTGCATTTAAACAGCAGTTCAGCATCAAACTCAAAACCGTTGCTTTCAACGGACGAGAGAACGGTTTGCAGTGCTTCTCTTTTGAAGGCTTTACACCCGCATTGGGTGTCCCGTACTTTGAGGTCGAAGAGGGCGTTGAATATGTGGGAGAAAGCTTTGCCAGCGAACACTCGTGCAAGGGGCGGGTTAACCAAAATTTTTGTTCCATCAACCTCTCGTGAAGCCACGGCGATGTCAATTTTGCCCACGGTTGAAGCCACCTTTTCAACGTCTGAAATCGGCACAGGAAGGTCTGAGTCGAGCAACATGACGATGTCTCCATGGGAGTTTTGAACACCTTTTTTGAACGCTCCGCCTTTCCCGAGCCTTTTGGTTGAGGTTACCAGTTTGACGGTGGCTGAATTTCTGGAGAATTCGTTAACGATATTATCTGTTTCATCATTGCTTTCAGAAACGATGATGATTTCGCATGACCCGTTAAATCGTTCAACCAAGCACTCCAATGTGCGCTTAATCCTCTTCTCCTCATTGTATGCAGGAACCACAATTGACAATTTCATGTTTGGGCACTTGCCAGCTTTTAAGGCACGCTTGGTTTCACTACATTTCAAGTTGCTGCCATAAGACTCTTTTGGCTAAAAAACCAACTGTTGCAGTTTCAATTTTAAAGCAAGCGGATTTTGCAAACGCTTTTTTACATAGTGTGAAATAATGATTTTCCATAGGGAGAGAGGCTGACCATTAAACAAATAGGCCCGTCGGGTTCGATGCAGCATCCAAGCAGCATGTCGGCTGCGTCTCGGCTCAAGCTTGCAGCCAAAACTCACAAGTGGCGACTAGCTTTTCTGGCGTTCGCAGCCATCTACGCTTACCTGCTAACCTTAAGCCTCGGCTACATGTCCCCGCAATGGGACGAAATGCCTCACCTCTTCGGCGCCCTACTTCTATCCCGCGGACAAAGCCACCTTTACCTAACAACATACGGCTACTACCCGCCGCTTTTCGACCTCATCTCAACCGGGTACCTGCAAACCGTCGGCATATCCGCCGTCGCTGGCAGATTGGTTTCTGTGACCTTTGCGGTGCTCGCCGTCTGGGCTGTTTTTGAGTTAGGCAGCAAAATGTATGGTCCAAAAAATGCTTTGCTCGCAAGTATCCTGCTTGCCGTGACGCCAGGTTTTTCTTGGGTTGCAAGAGTAACGATGCTTGAAACAATCTTAATCTTTTTCTTCACAGCATTGATGTTTCTTTTTTACTCTTGGATAACCAAAAACAGCTACAAAGCCCTTGTTTTCAGCGGTTTAGTCTTAGGCATAGGTATTCTCGCGAAATATCAAATGGCAGTAGCAGCGGTGGCCATGGTGCTGAGCGTTCTGGTTTTATGCAGAAAACGCTTGAAAATAAGCTTAGCCAAACTCATTGTAATATTTGTGATTGCGATTTTGGTGGTGGCACCATGGTTTTTGATGGTTTACCAGATTGACGGACAAACAAAATTCCACACCATAACCTCAGTTTTGGAAAGTGGCTCCCAAAATACCCCAGCGTACAGCAACCGATTTTTCATTCCGGCATATTACCTCATTGAGCTTACTTCGCCGTTCCAAGGCATCGCGGTCCATCCAATCTCCATTCCCATCATGATTCTGGGTCTGGCTGGCTTGGGCCTGTTTGCTTACCGAAGAAAAAAACAAGACGTCTTCCTGCTAACATGGTTCTTGGCAATTTACGTTTTCTTCACAATTATCCCGAACAGGCAATGGCGCTACGTAGACCCAGTTTTTCCCATTTTAGCTATTTCAGCCGCAAGTTTCCTCATATTTCTCTATGGGAAAATCCGTTCGTGGCATCCTAAACAGATAAGCCCAAGCAGAATCCCGATTAAAAAGTTAGCCGCGGCGCTATTCATTTTCCTTGCTGCATCAACAATTGTTTACTCGGCTAACGACGCGTATCAGATGACAGCCCGTGACGAGACAAGTATCCCGATAGCGCAGACGACGGCTTATCTTGCTAGCCACTTAAGCTCGAACCAGTCGGCGGTGCTTGTTTGCTCTTTTAACCTTGTTGACCAAGACATGTTCCGCTTCTATTTGCCCGCCACCATGTCGCCTGACCAGATTTGGCAGTACCCCAGCTTAGCCGTTGACGCCTACACAATGAACTTCAACATAACCCAATTCGTAAACCTCTGCGAAGAACGCAACGTAAAATACCTAATCCTCTACGATTACGGGTCAAACACACAATTCTACAACACCACGTTAACTTACGCAGGCATTCTTCAGATGATTTACAGTACAGGCAGGTTCGGAGTCCCCACGGACCAACCGTTCTTCGGACAAATGCCCAACAGGCTATTTCTGGTACGGTTTAACATGACCCAAACTTAGATTAGCCGACTTCTAAAAGTTCAAAACCTGTTTCCTTATCTTTTGCCCTTCTTGCCGAGTCACCTGAAAGTTCCAGAATGACGACCTCTCCGATTTGCCAAACATCCACGCCTAAACGTACGCATCCTGTTACCGCGTTGTCGTTTCGTCCAAAACTTGCGTGCATGTGCAGTTTGGGTTTGCCTTGTTCGTCAGTGAAGATTGTTCCTACTCCGCAGCCTTCGTGAACGCCTCTAAGCAGGGTTACCATAGGGTCAGGCGGAAACACTTTGCCGTCTTTTGGTCCAACCACCACTTTGCTTCTGTCTTCGGCGCCGCCTAAAAAGAAGCATAAGCCGCTGCGGACTTGTTTTTCGGAAGCAAATTTTTCAATAACCTCATGAATCCGTTCGCCTTGGTAAAGTCTAAGAATAAAAATTCGCCCAAGTTTAGCCTCAGTGTAATCCAATTTTGTTTGCCTTCTTGTCTTTAAGCCGATAAGTAAACGGGTATAAAAGAATTAAAGCGCAACAGAACTGTTCTTTAAATAGCGCGGTGTTTAGGCTTATACTCTGTTCAGGTAAAGTGTTTCTTTGGCTTCTTCTTTTCTTTTCTGCAGGGGCACTTTTGGTTTGCTGCTTTCTGCTGAGATAACGGCGCATCCTTGGGGGATGCTGTCGGGCAGCAGTTTGCAGGTTTGGATTTGTTTTGCCTCCGCGTTTTGTTGAGACATAATTTAACCTCTTGGGATTTCCAACATTATCAAAGCAAGCTTATAAACGTTCTCATGCTTCAAAATAATTATTTAGAATTCATAACGGTATCGAACGAAACAATCAGCCTTCAAAACGTCGTTTATGCTAAAAGCCAGCTCTTCAACGTCTAAAACGGTCGTTCTTCCATACGTCAGCGCTGTCACTGTAGCCTCGGCGCTCCCAGAAACCTAAAGCTTTTCCGCGTGTAAACTGCAGATGAACCACCCACAAAGCGCTTTTGTAGGCGTATTTGCTTGGAACCACCAAACGAACTGGAAACCCGAGTCCTTCCTCAAGCACCATGTCGTTGAGTTTGTAGGCTAAAAGCACATCGTTGCCTTGAAGTTCTTCGCGGAAAAGCGAAGTCGTGTACGAGTCCGCGGATTCAAAAGTCACGGCTTTAGCAACATCTTTAGGCTTAACCAGTTTCTCGATTTCACCTATGGATACGCCTTCCCATTTGCAGTCCAAGACGCTCCAGCCTTCGACACAGTGGAAATCGCTGACCGACACGGTTTTCGGCAGTTTCATGAAGTCGTTCCAGCTGAGGGTTACGGGGTTTTCGACTTCTCCATCTATGGTCAACGTGTAGGTTTCAAGTTTAATCTGTGGGTTAGTTGACGTTATGCCTGGATGGTCAATTCCCCAACGTAAAATGCGGTCAGTGGCTTGTTGGTCAGGCGGCAGTTTCTTCTTACTCGGCTGCTCATAAGTCAAAGGTTTAACCCTAAAATCTAGAGTTCACACGCGGAATAAAAGTTTGCTCAGGTTTATTGTGGTTGGAAAAAATGGGTTAACTGTTTTTGGCGCGGTTCTTCTTTGCTGAAACCTGAGACTTTGACGCCGACTCTTCGGATGTCAAGCGGGGTTTCACTTAAGAATTTTTCAAGCAAATCTTTGACGTTTCTGTGGATTGTCTCCCTGTCTTTGGCTGGTTGCTCAAGCGTCACGGACCTCGTTTTGCTGTTTAGGTCAGTCAGGACAACGTAGATTGCCACCTGCCTAAAACTCAAATTTCGAACGGCAACATCTTTCGCAACGTCTTCGGTTAACTCGTCGGCTTTCTGCAGAATAAACGCCAAGTCCCGGGAATCCTGCTTCAGCGTGCCGATTCGGCTTATCGATTCAGCTTCACCCTGCTCCTGAACAGGCTCGTTGTCAACGGCGTTAGCTGCGTTATGGAAGTAGACACCCAATATTTTTCCCCAAATGCCCACTAGCCGTTGAACATCAAAAACAGCTAGGTCACCGACTGTTTTGATGCCTAAAGACTCCATCACCGCCGAAGTCTTTTTCCCGACGCCTAAAAGCCGATCAACCGCTAAGGGCGCAAGGAAACCCTTCGCCTCCTCAGGCTTAACGATGGTTAAGCCGTCGGGTTTTTGGCTGTCGCAGGCAATCTTAGCCACAAGCTTGTTTGGTCCAACGCCGATTGAAAAGGAAATTCCCACTTGGCTTTTGACGTCAACTTTTATTTTTTGGGCGTAATCCTTGGCCCGCTCGAAACTGCTCCCTACCTGCTCGGTTACATCGAGGTAAGCTTCGTCTATGCTGACTTGCTCAAGGCTGGTGGCGTAGCGTCTGAGAATCTGCATTATGCGGCTGCTTATTTGCTCGTAGTATTCGTGGTCAACGGGCAGGAAAACTGGGTCGGTTCCTTCGAGTTTTCGTTTAGCTTGGAACAGCGGCATACCTGATTTGACAGCGTATTTTCTGGCGATGTAGTTGCTGGTGCTGACTGCTCCGCTTTCTTCAGTGCGTCCCGAATAGACGCCGACGACTATGGGTTTATCCTTTATAGCGGGGTTGCGAAGCTCCTCACACTGCGCAAAGAAATAGTCAAAATCAACAAGCATAACCACACGGCTCTGCAAGCCCGCTAAGCCTCCTTCGCCTTAGGCATAAGCCAAGAACCATCACACGGCGCCGTACTTAGCCCAGTTAAGCCTTCCCTACATACCCCAAACTTCATCCCTTCCGCCAATGCTAAGTCACGGGCATTTTTAAGAATTTTATACCTGACTTCCTGGGGCAGAAGCGTGTTGCCTCCTACTTTTTCGCCCTGCTGAAAATAGAGATGCTTAATTTTCTCCGAGATTTGAGGGAAAGCCTTGCTGAATCGCATCCAATTGTCGGGTTTAGCCTTGTAGGTTGAGCACGTCACATGTTTGACGCCTATTTTTGCCAATGCAGCGATGAGTTCCTGCGGCTGGTCGTTCACCAATGGGATAATTGGGTCTATCCTTGCCGAGACGGGTATGCCAGCTTTGAGCAAGTCTTGTGCAGCTCTAAGACGCGCTGAAGGCAAAGGAGCAAAAGGCTCAATTAGCCTGCCCAAATTGTCGTCGATGGTCGTTATGGTTAACGCGACGGTTGACGGCACCTTACAGAGCAAATCGTCGTCCCGCGTCACCAAGTTGCTTTTGGTGATTATTTGGATTTTGCAGTTGCTCTCGGAGAGGATTTCGAGGCATCGCCTAGTCAAGCCTTCAGAAGCTTCCGCACGTGGGTAAGGGTCAGAAGAGTTGCACAGCGAGATGGTTTCGCCGTTAAGCTTTGCTGCTTCCCGCATCAAAGTAGGTAGGAAGTCTTTTTTGGGTCTGCAATCCTTGAAGTTGGGGATGTAGCTGGTGGCGTAGCAATAGATGCATTGATGGTCGCAGCCCGTGTAAGGGTTAACCGTGAGTTTAGGTGGGCAGGTGCAGAGTCCGCTTTGCCACGGGTCAAACTTCGCTATTAACGGCACAATTTTCCCTAACTGAACTTATGCGTTGTGGGAAGACAAAAAGGATTCGCAGCAAAAAAGGCTTTTCGCGGAAAAAGTCTGTGCTTTTTATGGGCAGCATTTACCTTTGGGGATAGGGCGTCCATGCGGGCACACCGTCGGATGGTTCAGCAACGTGCACAGGGCATCCATGAATTCTTCATCCATATGATGCTCCATGCCGCAGACCGTTTCTTCCCGAACATCCGTCTTCAAAGTTTCCTTCATCAAAACTTCAGTAAGTCTGTGAGCTCGAACGATTCTTCGTGCGATTTTCCGTCCCTTGCTCGTTAGCTCAATGCCCTGTCGGACTTTGTAGATGACGAGGCCTTCTTTTTCGAGTTTTTTAAGCATTTCAAGTGCGCTTGGCGCCGCTATTCCCAGATGATCCGCGATCCAGGTTAGGTGGGTGAGTTTTTCTCCGTGTTCTTCGGATTTCCAGAGTGTTTCTAAGTATTCTTCTACGCTTTCAGAAATGCACATTTGTGTCCAAGGTAGAGTATTCTTGTTTTGTCATATAAGTTTTGATGTGGTGGCTTCGTGGAAATGACTTAGGTGCACCTAAATGTTAATATTCGGGAACGACTTAGGTATGCCTAAGTGTGGCGAGAGAAACGAACCAAAAAGTAAGCGACTGGCTAAAAAACTTCGGACCCGCATGGATCGTAATGATAGCAGACGTAGACGTCGCCTCCATCATCACCGGGCTCCAAGCAGGCGCAAGCTGGGGCTACAGAATGATATTCATACTCATAGTCCTAATCTTCCCGCTCTTCATAATCCAAGATGCAGCAGGACGCCTCGGAATCGCCTCAGGCAAAGGACTCGGAGAACAAATAAGAAACAACTTTGGAAAAAAAGCCGCCCTGATGGCTGCGGTTCCGATGGGGTTGGCTGATTTCTTGGAGTACATTGCCCAATACGCGGGCATGGCTATCGGTTTTAGCCTTATAGGTTTCCCAGTAATCTTAGGACTCATAATTGTATTCGGTGTCCACACCATGATTATTTTTGGGCGGCAGTACCATCAAGCTGAAAAAGTGCTTATCCCCGTGAGCTTCCTGCTGATGATTGCAATTATCAGCTCAACCTTTGTTTTCCACGTGAACTTTGGGTCGTTTGTTTCGCTGGGTCTTTCGCCTCTGCAACCCTACGGCGACCCATCGTTTGCCTATCTGTTGGCAGCCAGCGTCGGAGCCGTCATAATGCCTTGGATGCTATACTTCCACTCCGGAGCCGACAGCCGAAGACACAAGGAAGTTAAAGATCTCAAAAACGAACGTTTAGAAACTTTGATTGGCGCAGTGGTTTCTGAAGTCCTCATGATTATCTTGGTTGTGGTTGGACTTAACGTTTTCAGCGGAGACAAACTCATCAACGTCAGCGAGTTGACCAAAGCTTTACCTGTATTTGGGGTTTACGCTAAACCGATAATGGGAGTCGGATTTATCTTTGCAGGTTTCTTAGCTTTGGTAGTGGTGTCGCTGGGGTCGGCGTGGGGAGTTTTGGAAGCTACTGGACGTTCAACTGGCTCCAAATCAAGACGCGATTTCCTTGCAATATACGCCCTGGAAGCTGTTCCTGCTCTAATTATCGTGGTTGTCGTCAGCGGCTACATTCAATTGATGCTTAACATGATGTTCATCTTCCCGCTTGTTCTTATACCGTCGCTGTATTTCCTCGGCAGGCTCGTTACAAAAAAGGAAGTCATGAACGGGAATCAATACAAAAAATCCGAGAAAATCGCCTTCTGGATAGCCTCACTAATAGTTGTCGCGGGCGGAATAATCGGTTTACTTGGACTCTTACCTATGCTTTGAGTCTCGAGTTTTCGTGTTTGAGCAAGTACCCGATAGGTAGGCAAAGCATATACACTTTGCATCTACAAGCTTCAAATAGAAGAGAACCCGCCTCCAAAAATCGACAAAATCTTCAGATTCAACCCCGAATTTACTTAAATTTCAAAGATTTCAACAAAAAGAGTAGCTACACTGCAACATGAGCGCTGGATTATTTTTTCGGCTTAACCCTAGGCTTTTATGGCACGTGAAACCTTTCCCTAAATTCTAAGCTGAACAGCCATGGCCAAGCGCCAGTTGCCTTAAGCCGCGATAATAGGCATTATCCAGTGCATTTCAAAGTGAATCCCGATAAGCAAAAAACCCGCTTTAAGTCTAATAGTTGCCGTTGACATCGGCATCAATGCTGTCCGCTGTATCCTATGTGAGAAACCGTACCTTCAGTAGCTTGTTGCAGATAGCGCTTATGACAGCTCAGGTTTCAAAAAGACAAATAAGCGCTAGCTAAATTCAAAAAACAGCAGTATCGGGCAAAGAATTTTTTTGCAAAAGCTATTAATAATAAAAAGGCGATTGTAAGCAAGTTAATTTGGCTTATCGGTGCAGAGCGTTTGTTGCTAAATCAAATGTTAATAGTCATAATCCTCGGGATAATACAGGGAATATCTGAATGGCTGCCCATCTCCAGCACTGCCCATCTGAAAATCAGCGAGTACTTCTTGGGTTTCCAAGCGACGCCGCTCTTCAACGTATTCCTCCACATCGGCACCCTATCAGTTGTCATCTTTTATTTCAGGCGGGAAATCAAAACCATCCTAACCGACTTATTCCGAGGAGACTTTCACTCTGAATACGGCAGATTCATCCCTTTGATCATCATTGCTTCAACCCCAACAGGCATAATAGGCATACTCTACGACCTTTACTTAGGCGACAACTACCAAACATTCCTAATAATGGGCATTACTTTCTTAGTCGGCGCCACCCTGCTTTTCTTCAGCAAATACGGCAAAGAAAACCAAAACCAAATCAGCTATCGAGAAGCACTTGTTATGGGTACTGCTCAGGGGTCAGCCAGTTTTCCGGGGCTGTCAAGAAGTGGATCAACGATTTCCAGTGGGTTAATTCAAGGCGTTAAACGGGAAATGGTCTTCAAGTTCTCGTTTTTGCTCTCGATTCCCGCTATCATCGGTGATTTAGGCGTTGAAGCGTATCACGAACGAGGCAGCTTCACGCAGGGTGTCGGCGTCAGCCCAATAAACCTTGCAATAGCGCTCGTGTTCACTGTAGTTGCAGGCTACTTTTCCATTGTTTTAGTAAAGAAGTTTGTACTCAGCAAAAAATTCCATTACTTTGCCGCGTACACCTTCACGCTCGGAATCGCCCTCATCTTAATGGCGCTGCTTTTAGGCTACTAATATGGAACGACGTTTGCGTTGGCCACAAATTACCCATATTTTCCAGACCCGTAATTACATAATAAGCGTCGCAAAGTGGACCTGCGTCGCCGAATGCAAGCAGTTTGGGAAATACAACCAGCGCTATGCTGCTGAAAAATGTCGAACCCGACGAGGTGTTAAGCATGTCTTTCACACGGCAGGGATTTTCGCGGTGCTTGGAGTAATCGCGATAGCCAGCGGCGTGTTGTATCTGGTTTTCCATGTGTAGGCTGGTTTTTTAGGGGATGACGCCCATTCTTGAGAGTTCTTCTTTAAGGCTTTCCTTTACGTTCTTTAGGGTTTGCCTTTTCTGCACAAAGTCATCGCCGCTGATTTTGTCCCCTTTGAAGTCCGCGTCCAACTGGTCTAGCTCCGCGTTTATCTCGACGATTCTTGCCTTTAGCTGGTCCACGTAAGAGTGCGCTTTCTCGTTAACGATGACCTCTGAGGGAGCTAACGCTGTTTTTATCAAGCCGTCTTCAATTCTAAGAATCCGACTCGACGCCCTCGCAACACTCGGGTCATGAGTAACCATCAAAATGGTTTTGCCCAATTCACGGTTAATCTTAACGAGATACTCAACCACAATCCTTGCGTTTTGGGTATCTAACTCGCCAGTCGGCTCGTCGGCTAAAAGTATAGGCGCATCGTTTGCCAATGCAGCCGCTATCGCTATTCTCTGCTGCTCTCCGCCGCTTAACTCTTCAGGCTTATGGTCTGCCCTGTCCAGCAACCCCACAGTTCCAAGAAGCTCCTGCACCCGCTCCTTTCGCTTTGCCCGTGGGGAACCCGAAGCAATCATCGAGAACTCTACGTTTTCCTTCGCTGACAAAGTTGGGATTAAGTTGAGGTTTTGGAATATGTGCCCGACGATTTTTCTTCGGTAATCGACAAGTTGGCTGATGGATAGGGCGGTTACGGTTTTGTCGCCGACTTGAACTGTGCCTGCTGTGGCTTTGTCTAAGCCGCCGATGATGTTTAGCAAAGTGGTTTTTCCGCTTCCGCTTGGACCAATTATGGAAACTAATTCCCCTGACGAGATGTCTAGGTTTAGTCCACGTAGGGCTTGGACTTCGATTTTGCCTGTCTGATGCACTTTTACGAGGTTTCTTATTTTGATGTTTAATCCGCCGCTCATTTCGTTCTAACCATCCGTTCCAGTTTAGTCACATATCGTCTTGACATAACCAATATTGCCCCAACCGTTGAAGCATAAATCAAACCCACATACCAAACCAATGTTTCTATGGCGCCTGCCGAGTAAACAAAGTGTGGAACAACAAGCTGGGTTATTCCCGAGTTAGCTGAGTTTATGTTGCCGTAATCAATCACTAAACCAACGCCTATCCCGAGAAGCACCGCAAAAGTTATCACCGCCAAGTTTTCAGCCAGAAACATCCAAACCAGCTGCCTATACGACAAGCCTCTGACGCTCATTATTGTGGCTTCACGGCTTCTTTCGCTTAAGCTCACGACGGCTATGAGAACCATACCAACAGAGGCAGATAGTATGGCGAAGGCGATTCCTAAGCTTTGGAAGTCTAGAACCTGAGTTGTGTAAATTGGGTTTAGACCGTTTTCGGTTGTCACGGTTTGGCTGCTCCCTTGCTGAATCTGTTGCCATTGCTCAGCGAACGATGTTACCCCTTCAATTTCAAGACCGAGGTTTCTGATTTTGTCCGCGACTGCGGTTCCGTTTACACCAGGATCTAACTTTAGTAATATGGTTGTGTCAAAGTTTTCGTCCTTGTAGGCGTCGCTAAAAGAGCTGCTCATGTTGAAGAGGTTTCTAGGCACATATGACCAGGTGGTTAGATATGGGGATAAATCTGTGATTATCATTCCCTGTCCGATGGCAGCTCCACCATATGTTATTGGTTGTATTTCGTTGGTTGACACTTTGGGTCCAAACAAGCCGACGATGGTAAGTGTTCTGGCGCCCGAGGTGAAATCTATCGCGATGGTATCGCCTACCTTGAGGTTGTACTCCTCTGCGACGCGCTGTTCAAGAATGATTGTCATGTTGTTGTTTTCCATTGCGGTGAATGCTTGCTGCATGCTGGCGCCCGAGAACCAGCCGTTCTCGTAATAGGCGGTTTTAAGCCAACTGGCTGGATCGATTGTTCTTATTGTGGTGCCTGCGTAATTTTGGGAGAGCTGACATTGCATAGTTGAACTTTGTATCCCTGAAACGTTGCCTAAGATTTCGGATAGAACCTGGGTCGCTTTAGTGGCGTTAACCACACCGATAGAGATGTCGCCGCCGACTTGGTACTTAACCTGCCTAACCAGATAGCTTTGTTGGCTTGCAATTTGCCCATTTACTTGAACTCCGTAGCCGATGATTAAGGCAATTATGAAGGCGATGGCGGCGATGCGGGCTGGGCTTCTGCGCACGTTTTTCGCTGCTAAGGCGCCGAAGTCGCCCATGACTCGCGAAATCTTGGAGAGAGACTTTTGGAAGACATCCGAATTTTGGATTAGGAGCTTTGTTAAACCCCAGAAAAACAGCAAGGGTCCAACGTAAGTTAATATTCCGTTAAGTATCATCACGCCTTGTATTAGAAGCGACTCGAAGTATTCCCCTGAGGAGCTTGCATTTGACAATGATGAAGAGACGCTGCTTCCGAAAAAGACAACGATTAGAGAGTAAGTGCCAAGAATCAACGCGAGCAAAGCGGGTATTTTTAGGGACCTTCGGAAAGCCCAACTGGGCGAGTATTCTCTGAGAGCCTCAACTGTGGGCATTTTGGAAGCTCTCCGCGCGGAAGGATAGACGGATAGCAAAGCAAGGACCATGCCGAAGATGACGGTGAAAACCATGGTGTAGGGGCTGAATGATTGTGGGTTAAACAGCGTATTCGGGTTGAATCCGCCGTTGAATACTTGGTTTAAGGCTAAACCGCCGACAACTCCGACTGCGCCGCCGACCACGCCGATTGTTATGGCTTCTCCGAGAAACATCCGTTGGATTTGGCCGCTTGAGAGACCTCTGGTTGATAGTAACCCGATTTCGCGTCTTCTCATGTTGAAGGAAACATCGGAGACGGTGGAGCCAAGATACCAAGAAATGAAGATAACAGGAATAGAGAACAAAATAAATTGGGTGAGGGTATTTCCGAAGTTGGTGTTGAAGTTGTCTAATGCGTAAACAAGGTTGTTTTGTAAATATGCGTCTGTTTGATAATTTGAGAGAACTTTATTTTGTATGTCACTTGCGATGACGTTGACATTATTGATTGAGCCCGTGATGTCCCAGGGGCTAATAATTTTGGCATGATTAATGGTAATCAGGAAATTTGTTGTAACCGTCCTGTTGGCCATTGCTGACCAAAAATGCAGAAGGGTACTGTTCCAACCGAACAGCATTAAATCTGAAGGGTACTCGTAGGTCTGCATGGAGGTTGGGGGCGAGTATGGAGAAGTTATGTATGTGTTTCCAGAAATAAGTTGATAGCCTGTTTGAGTCAAATCTGCGAAGCCAGCCACCGTGAAGTTGAGGTAGATGGTTGTCCAGTTTCCCTGATTAGGGGTTGGGAACATAAGTTCTGTGGTTATGTTGTCGCCGATATGGACTTTGGATGCCAGCAGGGTTCCGGCAAGAACATAGGTTTGGTTTGCGCCGATGTAAGCTGGCTTGTTTGTCCAATAGTTAAGAATGGGGGAGGTTTCGGGCAGGCAAGCTATCTGGGGATAGTCAGTGAAGTTAGTTTGCAGGTCTTTTATAGGGTAATTGAATCTGTAGACGACGTCCACGCTGCTGACGCCTTTGATGCTTGAAATGTTTCCCTGTGTTTGGCTGACTTCGGTTAAGTTGAGATTTGCGGTGAACTGCATGTCTGCATTGATGTTTTTGAGTTGCTCGTTTAGCGATTGCGTAGCTGAGGAATTAGCCTTCACGTCTATGCAGGCGAAAAACGTGGATGCAAGCGCTATGCCGATTAAGAGTGCGGTGAAGAGTTTCCAGTTGCGCATGACTCTTTTTAGCGGGTACACCATCGGCATAGAATATCAGGGGCTTCTTTGCCGGGGAGGGCTATTAAATCTACTTGTTAGAACACCTACGGTGCAAGCGCAGAAACTTCTGGTGAGGGAGCCCTCCTAAAGAAGGGCGGCTTAGAAAGAATTAAATCACAAGCCCAATCTTACTTTACGCATGAACTCTTTTCTTAACTTTCAAAAAGAGGAAAACATGAGTCTGTTCACGGATTTTTACGAATTAACCATGTGCGCAAGCTACTTTGACAACAAAAACTTTGAGCAAGCCACCTTCGACCTATTCATAAGGCGGCTACCCGAAAACCGCTCCTACTTCCTCTTCACAGGGCTTAGAGCAGTGTCTCCAGTACCTACAAAAAATCAGGTTCACCAAAGAACACCTGGATTATCTTGAGACGCAGGGTTTCAACTCTGGTTTTCTGGATTACCTGCGCGGCTTCAAATTTACAGGTGAAGTCTGGGCTATGCCGGAAGGCTCACTGGCTTTCCCGAACGAACCCTTAATCCGAGTAACCGCCCCGATAATTGAGGCGCAGATGGTTGAGACTTTCCTGCTTAACACAGTCAACCTGCAAACCATGATAGCCACCAAAGCCTCGCGGGTAGTGCATGCAGCAAAAGGCAAACCGATAATCGAGTTTGGGCTGAGGAGAGAGCAGGGCGTTGATGCTGGGGATGAAGGTGGCTCGGAGCAGCTACATCGCGGGTTGCCAAGGGAACAAGCAATGTTTTGGCTGGGCAAGTCTACGGCATCCCAGTGTTCGGAACCATGGCGCATTCATTTGTCATGTCGTACGCAAAGGAAATCGATGCGTTTCGAGCCTTCACCAAAACGTTCCCCGACAAGTCAACGCTTCTTGTAGACACCTACGACGACATCTCTGGCGCAGAAAAAGCCGCGGTCATAGCTAAAGAACTTGAAGCCAAAGGCTACAGGCTCGGCGGAGTCCGATTAGACAGCGGCGACTTAACCAAGGACAGCAAGAAAATCCGAAAGTTCCTTGACTCCCAAGGCTTAGGCTACGTGAAAATCTTTGCCAGCGGCGATTTGGATGAATTCAAAATCGAAGAACTGCTGAAGGATGGGGCACGGATTGATTCTTTCGGTGTGGGAACGAAAATGGGCACCTCAGCGGACAGACCCTACTTGGATGTGATTTACAAGCTTTGCGAAACCATGAAGCCAGACGGCACTTTCTCGCCTATAATGAAGCTAAGCAAGGACAAAATCACGCTTCCAGGCAGAAAACAGGTTTACCGTTTCTTCGACGGCGAAGGCAACTACGAGAAAGACAGGATTGCTTTGGCAGATGAAAAAGTTGAGGCGGAACCGTTGCTGGTTAAAATGATGGAAAAAGGCAAATTAACCTACGCCCTGCCACCGCTTGAGCAAATTCGAGCCGACGCCGCCATGAACCTGTCTAAGCTTCCTGAAGAGTACAAGGCTTCGAGGGGCGCCTCTGTTTACCCGGTTGAATTAAGCAGAAACCTGCTGAACTCAGTTAAAACCCTCAAACGCCAGCTCACAAAAAATGAAATAAACCATGTTGGCTCTTAAGCGGCGCCTCAGGTTTTCTTTTGTTTTCGGCTGATTCTTTTTTTGTATTCGCCGCAGTAGCTGTTTCCGCCTTGCGTGCATTGGGGCGTAACTTTGTCGCAGTCGTTTATGTATTCGCATTTGTAGAAGACGCCGTCTACTCGCTCCTGTAGACCCGAAAGCAAAGCCTTCACTTTCCCCAAGCCATCGCCTGAGCATGTATTTGGTCACTCGCTATATTAGGTAATCCCTTTTCTGGCGGTTTAGCTGCGAAACTTGGCAAACACTTAATAGCCTTTTCAGAAAAGGTTAAGTGCTACAGTAAAAGGGAAGGCTTATCTTGCAAAATCGACCAGCAATCGTTGCTGTTGGCAGAACCAAGTTCGGGGAGCATTATGGCAAGGAACCCGAGAAGCTTATTGAGGAAGCTTGGCTTGCCGCTTCAAACGAATGCAGCTTAGAACGCAAAGACCTTGAAGCCTGCTACATGTCAGATTGTTTTCTCCCGATCACAAACAAGCTGGGCTTGGAAGAAGGCTTCCTCTCAGAACTCACCGAGCTGCATGTGCCTATGGAGGTAACTCGCTCTTTCAGCGCCGCCTTGCTGACTGCCTGCCACGCGATTCAGGCTGGAGTTTACAACACGGTTCTGGTCGGCGGCATAGAAAAAATGACGGATCGCTGGGACAAAATACGGGACGACCTTATGTTGCTGGAGGACCCGTGGAGCTACTTTGCAGGCGGCACCCCTGAAGCCAACCATGAACTGCTGCTAAGAGCATACATAAAGAAGCATCACATAACAGGCGAAAACGTTAACAAACTTAACGTTGCCTTAGCCCAAGTTTCAGTAAAAAACCATGCCAACGCAACCAAAAACAAGTATGCACAGTACCAAAGAGCAATTACGATTGAGCAGGTGCTGCATGCTAGGAAAACAGCGCATAAACCCTTAGGCTTGTTTGATTTTGCCCCTATTTCTGACGGTGCATCGGCTTTGATTCTGTCGAGCCAAGACACTGCCAAAAAACGCTGTGACAACCCAGTTTCCGTTTTAGCGTGCACCTCAGCCACTGACTACCTAAACTACTCGGCAAGGGAAGATCTGTCTCGTTTTGTCGCGGCTGAAATCGCGATGAAAAAAGCTGTTCAAATGGCTAAAACCCCCATGTCTGACATGCAGGTTGTTGAAATAAATGATCAGTCAACCATGATGGAGCTTGTTTCCCTTGAGGACTTAGGCTTCATCGAGTCGGGAACAGCTTGGAAAAACATCTATGAAAGCCACCAAAACAACAAAAACTTCTACGAAGTAGCTGGCAAACGGCTTTTCGTCAACACCGACGGCGGCTTAAAAGCAGATGGGAACCCGTTTGGCGCCACTGGCGGAGCACAGGTTTTTGAGGTTTATCGTCAACTCAGAGGTCAAGCTGGGGAGCGTCAAATCAGCTTTGATGATGGTTCACCGAAGAGGGGCTGCATTTCGGAGTTTGAAGGCTTCGGCACAAAAGCGTACGTGACCATTTTAGGGGAGAAGAAAGATTGAGCAGTGAACCGATAGAGCGTCGGGTTTCTTATTTAGGCGACAGGTTACGGGCTAGCCGATGCCAAAGCTGCGGCAAAGAATACTTTGAAGTGAGAGATTACTGCAGTAACTGCGGCAGAAAAAGCTACGGAAAAATGGACAGCGTCGATTTGTTCTATGACAAGGGAAAACTTGAGTTATGCACATTCATCAATGAACCGACAAACAAATTCATGAAGCTTTCAAGCTTCGTTTACGGCATCGTTTCCTTCCACAACGGCAAAATCCGTGTCCCAGCCAGGATAACTGACCAGCTGATTTCAGACGCTAAAGACGTTGATTTGGCAAGTTTGGAGGGAAGAGAAGTGGTGCCGCGTTTCCGCAGGCGCTACTCGGTAGGTAAAAGCGAGGTTGTTCCAACGATTTCGTTGGCTTTCACCTTAGCCGACGAGTACTACCCGCATCAAGAATACCGCGTAACAGCACCCGACAAAGAGTACGAGTTACCGGGAGTCGTCGGCTACGGCGTTTACACTTCAAGGTTCCGAATAAAAGAAGCAGGGCTGGAACGCGCGGTCCCATTTGTCGACGAGGACGCGGTGACGGCGGCTGTGGAAGCTGGAAAGCTCGCGTTGATTCATTCAGGCGTCGACAGCAGCTTAGTCGGCAAAGTTTACGTCGGCTCAGAATCCAACCCGTATGCAGTTAAGCCTATTGCGTCGAAGGTTGCTCAGGTGCTTAAACTCGGCGAAGAAGAAGGCGATGTCCAAGGCGTCGACGCGGTTGACACAGAGTTTGCATGTAAAGCTGCGACAAGCACGTTTAAGGATGCATGTGCCCTCGTCAGCTACCCGCGTTCAGGCATAAAATACGCGATGTCTATCGGCGCTGACAACTCTCAGGCTGCTCCAAGAGGCTGCCCAGGCGGCGAGTTGGACACCTTCGTGGGTTACGGCGGAGCCGCATTCATCTTCGGCAAAAACGATGTTATAGCTCAGATGGAAGGATGGTACTCCTGCACTTCGGACACGCCTGATTTCTGGCGCAGAGACGGTGAACCTTTTCCGATGCATGGCGGAAGATTCACAGGCGACCCAGCCTACTTCAAACATGTCCGTAAAGCAACATGCAAACTTATGGAGCGCTTCAACCTTAAAGCAAGCGACATCGGCTACTTCGTTGCGCATCAGCCTAACCCTCAGTTCCCAGTCAGAATAGCTAAAGAACTCGGTTTCAAAGAGGAGCAGTATCTGCCAGGCATCATGATTAACAAGTTCGGCAACACCTATTCAGGCTGCGTGCCGCTGAGTTTAGCCGCGGTTCTTGATGTGGCTAAGCCTGAAGAGCTTATTTTGGTCGGCAGCTACGGTTCAGGCGCAGGAAGCGATGCGTACCTGCTTAGAACCACAAGCCAGCTTGTTGACAAGCGTAAGCAGCAGAAAGTTAACGTGAAATTTCAGGCGGAGAACCCCTTCGTTGAATATGTCGATTACCAGACTTATCGGCGTCTCAAACTCGGGATGTAACAAATACTTTAATTAGTAACTGTGAAACACAAGTAGCGAGGAGCCAAGAGAATTGATTCTAAGTGACCTCGCACAGGTAGTTTACGCACCTACAAAAGCCTTCAAGAAAATTGTTGAAAACCCAAAATATCTAGGTGCACTTTTGGTTTTGCTCCTCTTCGTCGGCTTAGCCATGGGCTTCGAGTTTACCCAGTTCTCAAAAATCTACACGGAGAACACAAATCCTCAGGTTGGCTCGCAACAGGATTTCATTAACTCAACCGTTTGGAGAAGCAGCTCAAACGTGGCTTTAAGCGACAATTTAGCTGACCCATTCAACTACAGCATCTTCGTGGCTGCCCTCGGCACCGACTACAGCCTGTTCGGAAACAGCAGCTTAGAAATGGATGCTACCCACACAAACAACATAACGGCGGCGTTAGCCAACGAATTTAACGTGGATTGCTCCACGTCGGGCTTCCAAAACCTGTCCATGACCATGAAGCAGGTGGCGCCTTCCTCGATGCCTCAAAGCGCATCTTTAACGTTGTATTCAATTAACGACACAAGCTTCTACACATATGATTTAACGTCGTCCCTGAACACGGCGACAGTTAACACATGGAACAACTTGACCGATTCCTCTTGGATCAAACGCGTCAGGCTGGGCAATCACAGGAACACCCTCATGGGGCAACATCACAGCTTTACAGTTAAGCCTAACTTACCCAGCTAACTCAAACATAACCGTGCGAATCGGCGCCCTATTCTTCCGAGGCCAATACCAGACACCTGTCCAAACTGACAGCTTAGGTCTCATCGAGCAGTTTCTGTCCTCGTACGGCTTCGAATTCATCTTAGTCTGGTTCGTCTTAACAGGCATAATCTACATAATCTTCTACGCACTAAAAACCACTCATGTCTGGAAAAACCTCTTTGTCGCCACAGGCTTCGCATTGTTTGTGCTCGACATTCGGGCATTGATTAACATTATTGCAGCCGCCTCTTTACCGACGCTCTACTACCCCTACGACGTAACCCTTGGAGTCCGCTTCAACTTCTTCGGAGCAACAGCCTACGCTGGAGCAGCAAGCAACCTAACAACTCAGTCCCAAGCCATCCTCAGCCACATCAACGCCGCAACCGCAGGCTTCGGAGCAGTGGTTTTCGTAATGTTCGCCGTCTCCTACGTCTGGCTGGGCGCCCTGTCCACAATAATTGTGGGGTCGCTAAAACCAGAGTTCTCAATGCCGAAAAGAATCATAATTGCCGCCGTCGCCGTAGCAGTCACCGTCTTCCTGTCGCTTCTGCTCGTGGGACTCGTCTAAACAGCACCAAAATTCTCTTTTCCTTTTTTTAGCTTGTTTTCCTTGCTGTTTAGGGGTCGGCTTGTTTTTAGGCAAGATTTATATGATTGAAATTCACCTTTGCAATTGAAAACCCTTCAGAGAGGAACATAGTTTAGGTGAATTTGGTTGACGGCAATTAAAGATTTAACGAATGGGATGAAACGGGTAAGCGTTGAAGCGAAAGTTGTTGAAAAAGGAGACGCCCGAGAAGTTAAATCCCGATTTAAAGACGAAACATACCGAATCGTTGACGCAGTGGTTGCAGACGAAACAGGCAGCATCAAGCTGACTCTGTGGAATGAACAGATTGACCAGGTTAACGTGGGCGACAACATCAAAATCGACAATGGCTACATAACCAGCTTCAAAGGCGAAAACCAACTAAACGTCGGCAAATTCGGCACAATGAAAGTCAACTAAATCGTCTGGCACCAAGCCTCGGCTTTTTCTAGAGACAAAAACATATCTTTTATGTCTTAATCAACATACAGTTTAGCGTGGCACGACGAATTGACTATTTTTTAGAACAGCCGTTCTATTGTGAAGAATTAAAAGGCTTAGAGACCTACGCTGTATTCATGGCAAGCCCTAGCCAAAACGTGAAGCGATTCAGTAGGAGAAACAAATTAATCGTCGCTGTGTTGGCGATTGTGGCGGTTTTGTTGGTATCTTTCTGGGTTACTCAGGAAATCTCGTTTTGGCCGTCAACCGCGGTAAAACCCAACATTGCCTCAATACAGCCAATTACAGGTTATTATTTGACATTTCAAGGCAACGTCACCAAGATTTTTGTTGTTTCAGCAACCGTGACTTCTGGTTCTTACCCTTACCCCACGCGCACCGACATCAAAAGCAAATCAGGCAGTCCGCCTGTCGTAGAAAAGGGTGAACCATGCGTCATAATTAACGTCACAATCCGCAATGACTATTCTGCGGACATCTCCTGTGCCCAACCATTTTCCAAGTGAGCCAACTTTGGCGTATGTTTTCTTGTCCGCGAAAATATTCAGCGGAGATAAACAAATCAACTCGGTGGACTTGACTCACGTGGGGCTTCCGCCAGATGCATATTCACTGGCAGGTTTGAAGGGTGGTGAAACCGCAACTATTTCGATTTATCTGGCGACCTCGAACAGGGGAACCATTACGGGTGTTGAGATTGTTCCTATGTTGATTAGTGGAGTTCCATAAAAGTGGGAAAATTGTTGGGTTAAGCTGTTATGACATGTGTCATGGACTACATCACACACTCTTAGAAAAAACCTTATTAATCAAAACGGCTGGGTTCATTTCTTAGAAGGGTGTTGGAGAAGCTAAAGTGCAGTTTGAACTTATCGCACCATACAAAATGTCTCCTGGACAGGATGAAGCCGTCGAAAAACTAGCCGCCAACTTCGCCAAAAAACCAAAACAAACCCTTCTCGGCATCACAGGCAGCGGCAAAACCTTCATAATGGCAAACGTCATCAACCGACTCCAAAAACCCACCCTGATTATCGCACATAACAAGATTTTGGCGGCTCAACTTTACGGCGAATTAAAATCGCTTTTCCCAAACAACCGGGTTGAATTCTTCATTTCGTTTTACGATTTTTATCAGCCTGAATCGTATTTGCCGGCTCAGGACATGTACATTGAAAAAGACTCTGACGTGAACGAAGAAATCGAGAAGATGCGTATGCACGCCGTATCCAGCTTGGTTAGCCGAAACGACACAATAATCGTTGCCAGCATCAGCTGCATCTACAGCCTTGGAAACCCAGAGGACTTTAGAAAGATGGCGCTGGACCTCGCGGTTGGAAAGCAAATCGGTAGGCAAGAGCTTATCCGCGCTTTGGTGGAGATGCAGTATGAACGCAACGATATGGTGTTGGAGCCTGGCAGGTTCCGTGTGCGAGGCAACACAGTGGATGTTGTGCCATCCTACGAGAACGACATTTTGCGGATCGAATTGGACGGAGACAAAGTTGCAAAACTCAAAGAGGTCCACACAATTACTGGCGACGTTAAAGTGGAAGTCGACAGACTAACGCTTTACCCTGCACGCCAATACGTTGTTCCCGAAGAGAAAGCATGCCTTGGCACTGGAGCACATCAAGCAGGAACTCGAGAAGAGGCTGCCCGAGTTGCCGCCGCTGGAGGCTCAGAGGCTTAAGCAACGGACAAACTACGATTTGGAGATGATACGGGAAATCGGGTTCTGCGCAGGCATGGAAAACTACAGCCGACACTTCGACGGACGCCGCTCAGGCGAGCCGCCCTTCACGCTGATGGATTATTTCCCAAAAGATTACCTGCTTATCATCGACGAAAGCCACCAAACCATCCCGCAGTCCCGCGCCATGTATAACGGCGATTACGCAAGAAAAAAGAACCTCGTCGACTTCGGCTTCCGACTGCCCAGCGCATTGGACAACAGACCACTCAAGTTTGATGAGTTTGAAGGAAAAATGGGCAAGGTCCTCTTTGTTTCAGCCACGCCAGCCGAGTACGAGCTGCAGAAGAGCGGTCCACCTGTCGAGTTAATTACGCGGCCAACAGGCCTTTTGGATCCTGAAGTGGAGGTTCACCCAATTTCGGGGCAGATGCAGCATCTGATGGCTGAAGCTAGAAAAACCATCGAGAGAGGCGACCGAATCCTGGTCACAACTCTCACTAAGCGGATGGCTGAGGATTTGGCGGATTACCTGGTTAAGGAAGGCTTCCGTGTCCGCTATATGCACTCTGACATCGACAGCTTGGACCGCATTGAGCTTGTGCGGCAGCTGCGTGTCGGCGACTTTGACATTTTAGTCGGCATCAACCTGCTGCGCGAAGGCTTAGACATCCCAGAGGTCTCAACCATCTTCATCTTAGACGCTGACAAAGAAGGGTTCCTGCGGGACGAACGCAGCCTAATCCAAACCATCGGGCGAGCAGCAAGAAACGTCAACGGCAGAGTCATCCTCTACGCCGACGTCGAAACCCACTCGATTAAACGAGCCATAGAAATAACCAATTACCGACGCGCATTCCAAAAACGCTACAACCAAATACACGGCATCACCCCAACAACAATCATCAAGAGCGTTTCGCTCAAAGAAGGCACCATCAAAGGCACAAAGCACCTGCCCAAATCAGACATCCAACGGCAAATAATCGAGTTAGACGCCAAAATGAGGGAAGCCGCCGAAAAACTTGATTTCGAACGAGCCATAGAAATGCGGGACACCATTGCCGAGTTGAAGAATGCGTTGGCAAGAAAGATAGAAAGCGAAAACTAAAGCCAGAAAATGACGGTTTTGTGGCAAAAAGGTTCTAATCTATCCTGACTAAAAAGGATAAGTTCACGAGAAACGGAGAAGGAAACTGGTTTAGTAATGAGAGACAACATTTCGGTTCGGGGTGCAAGAGAGCACAACCTCAAAAACATCGATGTAGAGTTGCCCAGAAACAAATTCATAGTTATCACTGGGCTTTCAGGTTCAGGAAAATCAACCCTTGCGTTTGACACCATCTACGCCGAAGGACAACGACGCTACGTGGAGAGCCTATCCGCCTATGCACGGCAGTTCCTCGGCTTAATGGATAAACCCGACGTCGACTCAATTGAAGGGTTAAGCCCAGCCATCTCGATTGAGCAGAAAAGCACCAGCAAAAACCCACGCTCCACCGTCGGCACAGTCACAGAAATCTACGATTACCTCAGGCTTCTTTTCGCACGGGCAGGCACACATCATTGCCCAAAATGCGGCAGCTCAATCCACCCGCAAAGCCCCGAAAACATAACAAGCCTAATCATGGCTGAAAAACAAAAAACCCTCACTTTTCTAGCACCCATAATCCGCGGCATAAAAGGAACACACGAGCAGATTTTCGACGACCTCAAAAAACAGGGCTACACCAACATTCGGGTAGACCAGAAAATCTACGATTCAAACAACATCAAAGAAGAACTCAAGCTTGTGCGTTACGAGAAGCACTGGATTGAAGCCGTTATTGACACGGTATCGATTGTTGATGAAGAACGCAGCCGCATCAGCGAAGCCGTGGAGCAGGCGCTTCAAGTCGGCAAGGGAACAATGATAGTTATCGACGCCAAAAGGGAAGCTGAGGCGGAAAAGAAAAAGGAGCTTGAACGTTTCCAAGACGAAATCATGTACAGCACCTTCGGAGCCTGCCCAAACCACCCCGAAATCGTCTTCGAAGCTTTGGAGCCACGCATGTTTTCATTCAACTCGCCTTTCGGCGCCTGCACAACCTGCCATGGCCTAGGCGAAATCACAGAAATATCCGAAGACAAAGTTATCCCGAACAAAAACCTCTCCATCATGGATGGGGCTTTGACGGTTTACGGCAGCATGGATCTTAGCTGGCGTGCACAGCAGCTTCAAGCGGTAGGCAAAAAACACGGGTTTGACGTGTTCACGCCCATAAAAGACTTCACCGCCGAGCAACTTCACGTTCTCCTTTACGGCGACAGGGAACCCTTAACTGGGCAATGGTCAAACGGCGCCAGCATGTGGATGCGTGACGGCTGGGAAGGCGTTATCCCGCAGACCATGAGGCTTTATCGGCAAACCGAAAGCGAATGGCGCAAAGAAGACATCGAAAAATTCATGACTTCAAGACCATGCAACGCCTGCCAAGGCAAAAAACTGCAACCCGTCGTCCTCGCCGTAAAAATTCTGGACAAAAGCATCATCGACGTAACCGACCTCTCAATTGAAGAAGCAGTTGACTTCTTCCACAACCTGCCGCCCCAACTAAACGAAAAGGAACTCGCCATCGCCAAGCAGGTGCTCAAAGAAATCAACGAGCGACTCGGCTTTCTGAAGAACGTCGGGTTAGGTTATCTTTCGCTTAGCCGTGCGGCAAGGACTCTTTCAGGCGGCGAAGCGCAGCGGATTCGTTTAGCTACGCAGATCGGCAGCAACCTCATGGGTGTTCTCTACATTTTGGATGAACCCAGCATCGGCTTGCACCAGCGGGACAACGCTAAACTCATCAGCACCCTGCATCGTCTACGCGACTTAGGCAACACTTTGATTGTTGTTGAGCATGATGAGGAAACCATACGGAAAGCCGACTACATCGTTGACATGGGACCAGGCGCAGGAGTCCACGGAGGACACATCGTCGCCGAAGGCCCACCCCAAGAAATAATGGCTAACAAACGCAGCCTCACAGGCAAATACCTCTCAGGCGAACTCAAAATCGAGGTGCCAGACACAAGACGCAAACCCGCAGGCTACATAACGGTTAAGGGCGCAGAAGAAAACAACCTAAAACACCTTAGCCTCCAACTGCCGCTGGGCGTGCTATGCGGAGTCACAGGGGTTTCAGGCTCGGGCAAAAGCACCCTGATGAATCTGACCGTTATTCCTAAGCTGCGGCAGCTGTTCGGGGAGAAAATTGATAAAATCGGCAAACATGAATCAATCGATTTCCCGCCGATGGTTCACAACGTCATAGTAATCGACCAAGACCCAATCGGCAGAACGCCGCGAAGCAACCCAGCCACCTACACCAAGCTTTTCGACGAAATTAGACGCATTTTTGCATCAACCAAAGAGGCTAAAGCCCGCGGCTACAAAGAGGGACGCTTCAGCTTCAACGTGAAAGGCGGCAGATGCGAAACATGCCAAGGCGACGGAGTCTTGCGCATCGAAATGAATTTTCTGCCAGACGTCTATGTGCAATGCAGCGACTGCAAAGGCAAACGCTACAACAAGGAAACGCTAAGCATCCTCTTCAAAGGCAAAAACATCGCTGAAGTCTTCGACATGACTGTTGAGGAAGCAGCCAAATTCTTCGAGAACACCCCAAGAATCAGCCGCAAACTTGGCACGCTCCTAGACGTCGGGTTAGGCTACATTAAGCTGGGTCAAAGTTCAACCACGCTTTCAGGCGGGGAAAGCCAACGCATCAAAATCACCCGTGAACTGAGCAAAAACAAGCAGGGACACGTCGTCTACATGCTTGACGAACCCACCACGGGCTTGCATTTTGACGACACCAAACGCCTCATCAAGGTGCTGAATCGGCTGGTTGACAACGGCAACACCGTCTACATCATCGAACACAACCTTGACGTCATAAAAAGCTGCGACTACCTCATCGATTTGGGTCCAGAAGGCGGAGCGGCAGGCGGAGAACTGCTGGCGCAGGGAACACCTGAAGAAGTCGCTGAAGTCGACGGGTTCCCACACGGGCAGGTTCTTGCAGAAAATACTTAACCGCCCACAGGAAGAATTAGGTTTGGCAGTGAAGCAGACTGCATGATCCAAATAAAATGCCCGTCAGATTTCAAAAGCTCAGAAATTCCAACTAACCCAGGCGTCTACATATACAGGGATGAAGCAGGGGAAATCCTCTACGTGGGCAAAGCCAAAAGCCTTCGTTCACGCGTCAAAAGCTACTTTTTAAACAAGGACCAACCAGCCAAGACACGGCAGTTGGTTTCCAGAATCCGCGGCATCGACTGGATAGTCGTCAACAACGAGGTTGAAGCGCTGCTTCTGGAGAACAAACTCATCAAGCAGCACACGCCAAAATACAACATCGACCTCAAAGACGCCAAAAGCTACGCCTACATCTCGCTTACAAGAGAGCCGTTCCCGAGGATAATGATGAGCCGCAAAACCGCACGCAAACTCGAATCCTTCGGACCCTACACAGAAGGCTTCATACGACAAGACTTACAACGCCTAGTCCAACGAGTGTTCAAACTGCGCACCTGCAAAACCATTCATAAACGCGCCTGCCTAAACTACCACATCCACCTTTGCACGGCACCATGCGTGGGAAAAGTCACCGCCGAACAGTACGCCGAGCAAATCGCTGGGGCAAAGTCATTTTTGAACGGGAACTATCTGCAGACAATCAAAGAGCTTACCTGCCAGATGGAGCAGGCGTCAGCCCAGCAGAAATACGAAACCGCCATCGACCTCCGCAACCAAATCGACTCCATCAGGCTAGTAACTGAACGCCAAATTGTTGACAACGAAAGACGATTCGACCAAGACATCTTAGCGTTCAAGCAGGTAGGCGACAAAATGCTTGCGGTTCAAATGGGCATGAGAAAAGGCGTTTTGCTCGGAAAAAAACAGTTCAGCGTTGACCTTCAGCCTCAGGTTGAGCAGGAATTCCTCAAAGCCTACTACACAAGCAACCGAATACCGCGGGAAATCCTCCTAAACAAGCCCGTCTGGCAAGAACCCGAAGAAAAAAAGGCTCTGGAAGAGTTCCTGTCGACAAAACGGTTGGCGCCAGTTTCCTTGGTTATCCCGAGAAAAGCCGACAAGCTTGCCCTTGTCCAGTTGGCAGAAAAAAACCTTGAATCCACGTTGGAGGTTGACAGCGCATTGGTTGATTTGCAAAATGAGCTTAAATTGCCGACGCTGCCGCGGATTATCGAGTGCTTTGACATCTCTAATCTGGGGCAGGAGCATGTGGTTTCAGGCATGGTCAGCTTCAAAGACGCTAAACCCGACAAGAAAAACTATCGGCGCTTCAAAATCAAAACCTTCACGGGACAAGACGACTTCGCCTCCATGAACGAGGTGGTCACGCGAAGATACAGGCGACTGGTTGAAGAAAAAAGTCAGTTGCCTGACCTTGTGCTCATCGACGGCGGACCGGGACAGGTCAACGCTGCAACAAAGGCGTTGCAAAGTCTCGGGCTGAAACTTCCAATCGTCGGGTTGGCGAAGGAGCATGAAGAAATCTATTTGCCAGAAGACTCAACGCCTAAAATCTTCGACAAAAACAGCCGAATGATGCTTCTGCTAAGAAAAATCCGCGATGCTACACACGACTTCTCTTTAGGCTACAACCAAAAGCGAAGGCAAATGAAAATTCGAGAAGAATTCAAAAAAAGTTAACGCTCCCTTTGACAAGTTTCTTGCTGTCGCTTGTGAAAAGGTTGGTTTGCATTTAATGTTTTTTGAACTCCAACTCTTTTTTCTTTGACCTTTCCAATTTTGAAGTTTATCCTGCATTAATTCTATATTGCTCCTGCACCAATTAACATAGCAAGTGAGCTCTCGTATGGCTGATGAAAAAGAACGATCTACGCCGAAATCCCGCATAGAAACGCTTTCCGACCTGATTTTCGGGTTAGCTCTCTCCATAGGTGCATTAACCTTAATAGGAAATGCCCCAAGCAGCTTCGGAAATTTGCTTTCGTCCCTTGTATACTACGCGTTTAGTTTTCTCATACTAATCAGCGTCTGGTACGGGTACACCCGCATCATGTCAAACGTACACATCGAAACCCGACGAGAAGTGGAACTCAATATTCTGCTCCTTTTCCTAGTCTCCATTGAACCCTTCCTATTTAACGAACTTAATTCAGCCAATCTACCTACCGAGTACGTTTCGGTACTTTATGCGCTGGACCTAGGAGGATTATTCTCTATCCAAGCACTCCTCGCCAACTCCATCTTAGCCGACAAAAAAAGACCACAGCATGTGCTTCGCCATTTTGCCGCGGTTAGAAATGGCCAGATTGTTGGCGCAGCAATCTTCTTCATCTCCGTCCTTCCATTCTTTTGGACTTTGGCTATACCGATAACAGACAAAGTAACCCTTCACTTAAGATTCGTATTTTGGATAGCGCCCCTGTTCCTCAGATTCATCCGACGAATTTGGTTACGAGACATCAAAAAATAGAAAGCCATTTCATACAGAAAAAACCAAAGTTCCCGCCAAAACGGATTTACGCGTACTCCAAGAAGCAATATTGACCTTCTACGCTGCAACGTTCTTATGAGCCCAATGCAATAAAGATACGGCGCAAAATGTCTCACCTCAACTTAATGCTTGAAAAAGCGAATTCCTACGACAAAGACGGGTCAACAAAACGCGAAGTGAACAATGCCATTAGGGTACTGAGGGAGTTTAGAGTTAAATTTCCTTTCACGGAAAACCCCCAGTCCATAGATTGGCTGGACACCGACAAAATCTTCAAGCGCGACACAAACGAAACAGGCGAATTCTTCCGTTACTTAGTGTACTCTCTTGAACCAATTGGACACCTTACTATTCAGAACTCCAGTGTATACAAAAATGTCAGGCTGCAACTTGCCGATTTCAAAGGTTTGCTCCATGCTGCGGTTGACAAAAACAAGTCTTTAGCGCAAAAAGTGGATGCGCCTTGGGAAAAAATAAACGGCTTAGGAAACGACAAGCACCTGCCCAAAAAAATCATCTTCTGCTTCAACTATGAAAGCGGCGCAGTACTGCCAATTTTCAGCACCCAGCACCTAAAATATTTCTACAACCGAGTAGCCGATGCCCCCGGTGTCGGAACCAAATTTTACACTCTTGGAGCAGAATACGCGTACTACACGGCTGAGCTATTGAAAGCCAAAGAAGGGGCTCCGTTAACGAAGGCTTGGGAAACCGCGTATTTCACCAGATTCCTCTACAACACTTATCCGCCGCCTGACAGAGAACCAGCTCCAGCCGCGGCGGGCGAAGGCAAAATGGTTAACGTGGAAACTAACGAGCAGCTGGAACTTCGGGGATTCGTGAAGCTGCTGGGCGAGTTGCAATCGAAAGGGAAAATCACGGGGCAACAATTCAGGGAATACCGGGAACTGTGGATGCAGCAACAACCCAACGACCGAGACGTATTAGTTTGGCGGCTAAAGGAACTTCTAAAAACCGAAGCAAAAACGAACCCAGACGCGTCGAGAAGTCCGCCGCTCCCAAAACCGCGTAAACTGTAAAAAACTGTTAGCACGGCAAGATAAAGGATTTTACAGTTATTCTTGCCAATTAGTCATTGGCCTATAAAACAAAATCGCTTAGTATAGTAGATTGTAATTCAAGCGAGCAAGCGCAAGTCTTAAATTTCTTGAGATGGCTTTGCAAAGATGAAATTTGAAGGAAAGGATATTATGAAAAACAAAACTTGGAAAATTTTAAGTATCATATTCATGATGATTTTTGCCTTGTCAACAGTCGTCGCGGTTCACGCCGCTATTACACAACTTGCAATACCGCCCACTATTCCAGTGGGTGCCAGTCCCGAATATGTGGCTTATGATTCGCAGAAAGGCGAAATTTTCGTAACAAACGAGGGCGACAGCACCGTCTCCATTATTTCGGACAGCACTAACTCAACGGTTGCAACTGTGCCGGTCGGACAGTACCCTGTCGGCATTGTTTATGACTCTGGCACGGGAGATGTCTTTGTAGCCAACGGCGGCGGCAACACGGTCTCGGTAATATCAGATACCACCAACACCGTGACCGCAACCATAAACGTGGGAACTCAACCCCAAGGAATAGCTTATGACTCTGTTAAGGGGGAGATATTTGTAGCCAACTCAAATTACAATAACGCCGTTTCTACTACCGTTTGCACTGTCTCAGTTATATCAGACAGCACGAAAACCGTAACCAACACAATCAACGTTGAAGCTGGACCAATCGGCGTAGCTTATGACTCTTCCAAAGGTGAGGTGTTTGTATCCAATGAAATATCCTCATCGATCTCAGTTATATCCGACAGCAGCAATGCAGTGGTCGCCACAGTGAACGGTGGAAGCGGCCCCGAAGGCCTTGCCTATGATTCATCAAAAGGCGAAATATTCATAGCTAATTATCCCTCTGCATCCGTCTCCGTATTATCCGATAAGAATAACGATTTGGTTACAACCGTACCACTAGGGTCAGGCTACACAGGCAACCCCACGGGCTTAGTTTATGACGCCTCCAAGAGCGAGATATTTGAAACCAGTTCAGCAGGTGCATCTGTCTTTGTCATATCGGATAAAAATAATGCTGTGGTCGCGACTGCGCCTCTGGTGCAGTTACCGATAGGCGGGGAATCTTTTGGTCCCTTACCGGAGGGCTTAGCTTATGATACATCCAAGGGAGAAATAATTGTGGCTGATAGCGGCTCCAACGCTATCTCACTATTGTCAGATGCAGCTACCTCAACTACATCCACAAGTCCGACTGCGACTCCAGCTTCGTCCTCCGCCACTTCTTCAACTCCAACACCCACCACATCCCCGACCTCGAACAACACCGTATTCATTATTATCGGGGTAGTCATTGTTGTGGCGGTTGTTGGATTACTGGGTTTCAAGTTCAGTCGCGGCAAAGCAAAGGCAACCTCAAATCTTGGGAGCACAACGGGGTTCAGCAGTGCAGTACAGCCAAAAGACGACGATAGCGCTTCTAAGGTTATAGCTGAGGAGCCAAATAACCAGACGCAACAAACACAAACAGCAGCCACTCAAACCGCTCAACAGAGTCAACAAAAACCAATGGGACAACAAAGCGACCGCGTCGAGAGATTCCGCCGACTTGTCAACGTGTTCCAGCAGAAGGGAGCAACCAGCCCAGAAAAAGCCATGACCGCCGAGCAATTAGGTCTGCCGCCAAGGTTCGAAGAATTTATGGAACAACGTGCAGGCCAGACAAAGGTCTTCCAAGAAGTCAATGGGAAATACTATCTCGATCAAAAAGCCCTTCAAGAAATGAGACAGCAAATGGCAAACAGAAGATCATAATCGCAGCAACAAGAGAACAGAAACATAACTTATTCAAACATCGGCTCCCACTACGAAATTGTGGTGAGGAGCACCATTTTTATTTCTTAAACACGCCCTTTAATAGAATCTTATTGTATGAGCTCTGTTTCTCTTCAAATCAGGATTTAAGAAACTAATTCGAGTCTGGAAACATCGCAGTTATTAATTGGCGGGCCCGACGGGAATTGAACCCGCGACCTACGGATTAAGAGTCCGCCGCTCTGGCCTGACTGAGCCACGGGCCCGCAATGCTTGCTTTTGAAAATGGCTTCACTGGATAATATAGAGCTTGCGGTTTTGTTGTAACAGCCTGATGCAATCAAAAACTAATAAGATATACAAGTCTTTTATGTTTTTATGGAGTGTTTACGCGGTGAACTCTTCAAGCGAAGTTTTTGTTCTGAAAACAACGGATCGAACAACAGGCATCCCGACTTTGCTTAAAAAAATTGGTTTAAGCGACTACTCTGGGAAAAATGTGGCTTTGAAGGCGAACTATAACAGCGCCGACCCATTCCCAGCCTCAACCCACCTCGATACGTTGAGGACTCTGGTTGTAGGCTTGAAGGATGCGGGGGTGAACGGTGTGACTTTGGCTGAACGCAGCGGAATGGGCGACACCGCGCAGGTTCTGCGGGAGATGGGTGTTTTAGCCCTCGTGAAGGAAATCGGGTTTGAGGCGGTTGTTTTGGATGACGTAGGCAAGGATGATTGGGTAAAAATCGAAAAAGAAGGCACTCATTGGCTGAGGGGATTTTACATGGCTAAAATCTTCCGCGAGGCGGACAAGGTGGTGCAGACTTGCTGCCTTAAAACCCACAGGTTCGGCGGACACTTCACGCTCTCGCTGAAGAACTCGGTTGGCTTGGTGGCGAAGAAGGTTCCAGGCGGCATCTACGATTACATGTGGGAACTGCATGGTTCACCTAACCAACGCAAAATGATTGCCGAAATAAACAGCAACTACAACGTGGATTTCGTGTTGATGGATGGAATAAAAGCCTTCGTAACCGGCGGACCCGAAAAAGGAACTTTGGTTGAGCCGAATGTTTTGCTTGCCAGCAAAGACAGAGTAGCCATCGACGCCGTCGGAGTGGCGATTCTTAAAATGTACGGTGCAAAAGGCAAGGTCGGGGAAGCAGACGTTTTCGAGCAAGACCAGCTTAAACGGGCTGCGGAGTTGGGGTTCGGAGTGAAATCAGCTGATGAAGTGCGGTTGACGCCGCTCAATGACGAAAGCCGCGTGGAAACCGAAAAGATCGAACGGGTATTGAGAGCCCATAGCCTTAGGCATTGAGCGGGCTTTGCATTTTTACATCGTAGTTTCTTTCGGCGTTGTCGGCTGCAATTTAGCCGCGCTGGCGATTCTGCGTCGGCTCAGGTATCTGGCGAAGAACAGTACGGCGCCAGTTACTACCGAGATGAATGTGCCCTGCAAGAGATTGTAAACGAAGCTTTCATCGTTGATTAAGTGGAGATTACCCCAAACGCCACGAAGAAAGCAAACATGTACAAGAGAATTGCCGCGATCGGAAGCTTCGAAAGTTCATTAATAAAAACCAAATCCAGCAGCCACCGTTTCGACTTACCTGTCGAATGCTTAAATAGGTTCTGATTCACAGCAATATTGAGCGGAACAGAGATGCTTTCTCAGCAACCTATTGTTTTGAACCCTATTGGATACGTTAAAACCGACGCAGTCGGCAACGAAGTAAAAGACAAAGCGAGAACCTCAAAAATCCTGCTTGACCCGGAGCTGGTTGAAGCTTTGGACGGCATCGAAGGTTTTTCGCATGTCTTTGTGCTTTTCTGGCTCAATGAGGTAAACGGACAAAAAAGGGCGCTGAAATTTCATCCGAGGGGACGAATGGATATGCCTCTTCTAGGCGTCTTCGCTCTGAGAACCAATCAGCGACCGAACCCCATTGGCTTAACCCTTGTCGAACTGCTAAAAGTGGAAGGAAACATTTTGACCGTCCGAGGCTTAGACGCCTACGACGGTACGCCAGTCTTGGATATCAAACCGTTCGACAGTTGGGACAACGCCGAAAACCACCGCGTTCCCGACTGGTGGACTAAACTGAACCAGTAAATCTAATGGTTAACTAAACCTTCAACGTCGAATTTTTCGTCAATTTCCTTCAAAAGCTCTGCCCTAAGCTCCTCGCCCCTCAAACCCGCACACTGGACCTGCTCAAATCCGCTGGCAAGCTCAGGTTCCTTGCAGACGCCTTCAAGCCATTTTCCGAAGTCCCCACGGTAAAGATGGAATTCAACGGATTCGACGCCGATTTGTTTTATAGCCATGTAGAATTGCTCAAGTGAATCAGCGGTTAACTCTGAGGGTTTGTCGACGCCGTAGTAAAAGTGAAAAATCATGTCTTTCGGGACAGGGGTGAAGACTTTGAGAGCTGCTTTTCCTTTTGCCGTTATGCCGAAGCCGCCTCCGACTTTTTGCAGAAAGCCTTCTTTGGTTAGTTCCTGGATTTGATTTATAGTTTGGTCCGATGTTAAATTGACTTTTTGAGCAAACATTCCCAAGTCAATGCGGCTTGTGATTTCGCTAAGAGTTTTCAGAACCTTAAACTGTTCTTCCTTCAAAAGAGTTCCCTCACTGCAAGTAATAATTAAACAGGAATTTAAATGTCTCAACCATCCACTTAAAAAACAAAAATAGGTCTCTGACAAATGCCAGTAAAAGACAAAATACTATATAGATTATGCTGGGTACCCCTAAAAAACTCCGTGTTCTCTTAAGAACCAAGAAAACGGAGGCAAAAACCATGTGTAATCTACCAGTCCATATACATGAGGACATAGAAACAAGAATCACAACAAAAAAAGCAAAAGCACCTGAAGAAAGCGACCTAAAAATATCGGTATCTCACCTAGCAACTTTGTACCCGACAGCTAACTGACGTGCCTTCTTTTTTTGACCCTAAATTTCTTCAAATTTGTTAAAGCAATTGTTCGGTGAGCTTAGTCAGGTTTTTTGGTGCATGAGGTTTTTATGGATAAAAATCAACGTTACTTTAGTGGAAACATGAACGATTACATTGTCATCTTGGTTACGGCGAAGGATAGTGAGGAAGCGGAGAAGATTTCGAAGAAGCTTGTTGAGGAACGTTTGATTGCTTGTGCAAACATCGTTAGCCCTGTTACGTCGTTTTTTCATTGGGTGGGCAATGTTGAGAGGGCTGAGGAATGCTTGCTTGTTATGAAGTCGCGTCGGGATCTTTTTGCGGAGGTTGAGAGGCAAGTTCGGGGTCTGCATAGTTATGAGGTTCCTGAGGTTTTGGCGTTTCCGATTGTTGAGGGGTCGAAGGCTTATTTGGATTGGATGGGTCTTGTGCTTAAGCCCAAACTCGTAATGTACGTTTCTGTGCAGACAAGCCTTAAATAACACATCAAAGTATGATTCTGAACCATACGGAGAACACAGCAAATGGGGAATCGCCTTTGGCACAACAAACACACAAACCAAACCAGCTAACCCCCTGAAAATCAAAAAAATCACCCTAACCCAACAACCCCTCGAAATCTTCTCAAAACTCCAAAAACAACACCAAACCGCATACCTTTTAGAATCAATCGAAGGACCAAAAAAACTTGCACAATACTCATTCATCGGCTTCGACCCAAAAATAACCATCCAAACAAAAAACGGCGAAGCCCAAGTAAAAAACGAACGAACAGGCGAAACCGTCACACGAGAAAACAAATGACCCACTCGGAGATTTTGGAGCAGCTCCTAAAATGCGAAGACGCCTCCAACGCCCAATTCAGGTTCGTGGGCGGAGCCGTCGGCTACATCTCCTATGACGCCGTGCGTTACTGGGAAAAACTGCCCGAGAACAGCGTGGATGACCTTGGTTTTCCCGACTTGGAAATGGGCATATTTGACGACGGTTTTGTCTTCAATCACCCAAAAAAGCAAGCGTTCTACTATTACCGAGGCGAAAACCGCCTGTCAGAAGTTGAAGCCCTCCTCAAGCAGCCGATGGAGCAAAAGCAGTTATCGTATACTCAGCCCAAAGTGAACGTTAAGAAAGAAGCCTACGAAGCCGCAGTGGAAAAAGCCAAAGCGTACATTGCGGCAGGCGACATTTTCCAGGTTGTCCCATCCAAACGCTTCCAATTCCAAGTAAAAGGCAACTTAATCGCCTTCTACGAGGCGCTTAGAACCATCAACCCCTCGCCCTACATGTACTATTACAGTTCAGGCGACCGCCAAATTGTCGGCGCCAGCCCAGAGATGCTGGTTCGCGTCGAGAACAGGACTGTGGAAACGTTCCCGATTGCGGGCACCCGACCCGTCGCCGAGAACCCAGCGGAAAATGGCAGGTTGGTCGCTGAGTTGCTTGCTGACCCCAAGGAACGCGCCGAGCACGTGATGCTTGTTGATTTGGCACGCAACGATGTTGGAAGAATCAGCAGGTACGGAAGCGTTCATGTGCCCGAGTTCATGAAGGTGCACCAGTACAGCCATGTGCAGCATATTGTGTCGCGGGTGGTGGGGCAGCTTAAAGACGGTCTCCAAAGCTATGATGCGTTGCGGGCTGTTTTTCCAGCGGGAACGGTTTCTGGAGCGCCCAAGGTGCGAGCGATGGAAATCATCGATGAATTGGAACCTGTTAGGCGGGGACCCTACGCTGGAGCAGTCGGCTACTTCTCGTACAACGGCAACGCGGATTTCGCTATAACCATCCGAACCCTTTTCGCCCAGAAAAACCAAGCCTACATTCAGGCGGGCGGAGGAGTTGTGGCTGATTCGGTGCCTGAGCAGGAATGGTTTGAAACTGAGCATAAAGCGAAGGCGCTGATGCAGGCGCTGCGAGCTGGCTGGAGGCGACGCGCAGTGAAGGTGCTTGTGATTGACAATTACGATTCGTTCGTTTACAACCTTGTCCAGTACATCGGCGAACTCGGCGGCGACCCCGTGGTTTACCGAAACGACAAAGTATCCCTGGAGCAGCTGGCAGCGCTTAAACCTGACAGAATCGTGATTTCGCCAGGTCCAGGCACACCCGAAGACGAACGGTACTTTGGCGTCTGCACAAAAATCCTGCAAACCCTCAGCCAAACCACCCCCACGCTTGGCGTCTGCCTCGGCCACCAAGGAATAATCCATGCTTACGGCGGAAAAGTAGTCCACGCCAAACGACTCATGCACGGGAAAACCTGCATCATAAAGCACGACCAAAAAGGCATCTTTCCCTGCTGTCCGCAACCCCTTCGCGGCGACGCGGTACCACTCGCTTGCGGGGGAACGCTGCTCGTTGCCTTCATGTCTCGAGATTTCGGCGGAATGCGTTGAAGACGGGGAAATCATGGGTGTGCGCCATGTAAAGTACCCGATTGACGGCGTGCAATTCCATCCTGAATCCATCCTGTGCGAAGACGGTAAACTCATCATCAAGAACTTTTTGGAGGCGAAGCGGCTGTGATTCGGGAAGGCATACAGAAACTCATCGAAGGCACCAGCTTAACCAGCAGCGAGTCGGGCGAAATCATGCGTGAAGTCATGTCGGGACAAGCCACCAACTCGCAAACCGCCGCTTTCCTAACCGCTCTACGAATGAAAGGCGAGGCAGTTGAAGAGCTCATAGCCTTCGCGTCTGTGATGCGGGAAGAAAGCAGCCAAATCCACCCATGTGTGCAGGGTCGCCTTGTGGATACATGCGGGACAGGCGGAGACAAAATAAAAACCTTCAACGTCAGCACGGCAGCCGCCTTCGTCATCGCGGGCGCAGGAGTCCCAGTGGCTAAACACGGCAACAGGTCGGTGACAAGCAAAAGCGGAAGCGCCGACGTGCTGGAAAAACTCGGCTTAAACCTGTATTCGGAGCCACAAACGGTCAAAGCCACAATTGAGCAGGTGGGGGTTGGTTTCATGTTTGCTCCAGCATTCCATCCAGCCATGAAGTATGCGGCTGAAGCTAGACGCGAAATCGGCATCCGCACCGTCTTCAACCTTCTCGGACCTTTAACCAACCCCGCAGGCGCCAACGCGCAACTCCTCGGCGTCTACGACTCCAAATTGACTGCGCCGATGGCGTATGCTTTGGGTCGGCTGGGCTGCGAGGAAGCCATGGTTGTCCATGGACTGGATGGTTTAGATGAGATTTCAACGGTTGGAAAAACGGCGATTGCATGGCTGAAGGATGGCAAAGTCACGGAGCGGGAAGCTTCGCCAAGAGATTTCGGGGTAAAGCAGGCAAACGTCGCTGATTTGCAGGTGAACTCTGCTGAGGAAAGCATGGAGGCGTTCGTCAAAATTCTCAGTGGCAATCTGGCGGCGGATGACCCAAAAATGGAGTTTGTGCTGGTTAACAGTGCGGCTGGAATCGTTTTAGGCGGCAAAGCAGATGACTTCGTGGGCGGCTTGGAGTTAGCCCGCAAATCAATTTTCAGCGGAGCAGCCTACGGCAAGCTTAAGGCGTTGATTGGAGCTTCAGGCGGAAGCTTATCTAAACTTGAGGAGTATGAAGCAAAGTATGAGTGACTACCTTGACGTGTTGGCGCGGGTCGCCCAAGTAACCATCGAAGACGGATACTACGAAACAGCCAAGCCAGCAAGCAGCATGACACCTGAGCCTGAGAAAATCGATTTTGCAATGCAAAGCCATGCCAGTTATAGCGGAAATCAAAGCAGCTTCCCCTCCGCAGGCATAATCAAGAAGAACGTTGACGCAGGTGAAGTTGCGGTGGCGATGCAGCGGGGCGGAGCTGTGGCTTTGTCGGTTTTGACTGAGCCCAAGCACTTCAACGGTTCTTTGGAGGCTTTAGCGGCGGCAAGAGAAGCCGTGCAAATTCCCGTTCTGATGAAAGACATCATTGTTAGCCCCGTGCAGGTTTATGCGGCAGAGAAAATGGGAGCCAACGCGGTTCTGCTGATCAAGGCGCTTTTTGACCGTGGCTACTGCGAAAAAACCGTTGACGAAATGATTGCTGGAGCTCACGCGCTGGGTCTTGAGGTTCTGCTTGAAACCCACACCGAAGACGAGTTCAGTTCAGCCGTGAAAACAGATGCTGATTTGGTGGGGATAAACAACCGTGACTTGGCAACTTTTAAGGTGGATTTGAACGTGACCAAAACAATCTTAGAGAAGAACGATTCAAACGGCAAATTGGTGGTAAGTGAAAGCGGAATAAAAACTGCTGCCGACATATGTTTCCTCCGTGAAAGCGGCGCCAAAGCTTTTCTGGTCGGCTCAGCGGTGATGTCAAGCGGCAACATTGAAGAAAAAGTTAGGGAGCTAGTGAACGCAAAATGAAGTTAACCCAGTACCCAGTTGACGGAAAATACGGCAAATACGGCGGACGTTTCGTTCCCGAAATCCTCATGGCAGCCATTAAGGAGCTGGAAGAAGCCTATGAACAAGCCAAAGCAGACCCAGCCTTCCAGAAGCAACTGGACTACTACCTTGCCGACTTCGCAGGGCGACCCACACCTCTCTACTACGCTGAAAACCTGTCGCGGAAGATAGGCGGCGCCAAAATCTACCTTAAACGCGAAGACCTCGCCCACGGCGGAGCACACAAAATCAACAACACGTTGGGGCAGGCGCTGCTGGCGAAGCGGATGGGCAAGACGCGGGTAATCGCTGAGACAGGCGCGGGTCAACATGGCGTGGCGACGGCTATCGCATGTGCCGCTTTGGGCTTGAAGGCTGAAGTTTACATGGGCACCGAAGACTGCGAACGGCAACGGCTGAACGTTTTCCGCATGAAACTCTTAAACGCGCAGGTGCATCCCGTGGAAACAGGCTCAAAAACCCTCAAAGACTCGATAAACGAAGCGTTCCGCGACTGGGTAACCAACTTGGAATGCACCTATTACCTGATTGGCTCCGTCGTTGGTCCCCACCCGTACCCGATGATGGTACGTGATTTCCAAAGCGTAATCGGCAAAGAAATCAAGGAGCAATTCCAAAGAAAAGAAGGCGGCCTTCCAGACGCGCTGGTTGCCTGCGTGGGCGGCGGAAGCAACGCGGTCGGCACGTTTTACCCGTTCGAAGACGACTCTGAAGTTGCGCTCTACGGTGTGGAGGCTGCGGGCGAAGGCTTAGAAACGGGCAGGCATGCGGCGTCTTTGGGCGCTGGAGCCGAAGGAGTCTTCCACGGCATGTTAACCTACATCTTGCAGGACCAAAACGGCAAATCCAGAGCACCAGCAGCGTTTCAGCGGGTTTAGATTACCCAGGCGTTGGACCTGAACACTCCTTCCTCAAAACCCTCAAAAGGGCACGGTACACTTCAGCCACGGACAAAGAAGCCGTTGACGCTTTCCTTGCGCTTTGCAAAGAAGAAGGAATCCTCCCTGCGTTGGAATCGTCCCACGCCGTCGCCTACGCGATGAAGCTTGCAGCGAAAATGAAGAAGACGCAGTCCATCGTGGTGACTCTTTCGGGGCGCGGAGACAAAGACGTTGAAACCGTCGCTGACTACATAGGGGCGAAAATATGAACACGATAACACAAGCACTCCAAAAAGCCAAAGCGGCGGGAAACCGCGCCCTCATCGGCTACGTCACCGCAGGAGACCCAACGCCAGAGTTGACCCCTAAGATAGCTGACGCCTTAATCCGAGGCGGAGTCGACGTTTTGGAGCTTGGGCTTGCCGTTTTCTGACCCGATAGCTGATGGACCCACAATTCAAGCTGCAAGCGTGAGAGCACTTGCCGCGGAACGACACCTCTAAAAGTGCGGCAGATAGCAAAAAAGATACATAAAAGCCACGACACCCCAATCGTTATAATGACGTACTACAACCCCGTTTTCAGGATGGGGGTGGAGAGGTTTTGCCGTTTAGCCAAGGAATGCATGGTTGACGGCGTGATTGTTCCCGACTTACCAGTTGAAGAATCAGGCGACTTAAAGCAGGCAGCAGCAACTTTTGGGTTGGACACGATTTTTCTTGCGGCGCCATCCACCTCACCTGAGCGGCTAGAAAAGATAGTTCAGAGCTCCTCAGGGTTTCTCTACCTTGTTTCCCACTTCGGCGTCACAGGAGCCAAAACAACAGTGGATGACTCAACAATTCAGCTTGTCAAGCGGGTTTTGCCTTTTATGGCTGGAAAGATTCCTTTGGCAGTCGGCTTCGGAGTCTCAAAACCCCAACACGTGAGGCAAATCGTCGAGGCGGGAGCAGACGGCGTCATTGTCGGAAGCGCCTTCATCAACTTAATCCAAAAAAACAAGAACAACACCGCAGCCATGCTACAGGAGTTGCAGGCAGCCGCTTCAGAGTTGAAAGCAGCCACAAAAATAATGGAAAAATAAAGTTGGGTTAGGTTTTTTGGCTGGCGACTGGGGGCGAATATTCCGCTGTAAAGTGCACGGTTGGGAACTGCGCCAAAGCTCTGCCTTCGCCTTCGGTTGGCAGGACCTTTAGGTTTTCCACTTTGCATGCGCCGCAAATGTCAATTAACTCGCTTTGGATGGCTTTGGCAACGGATTCTTCGCCAGCGTAAACCGTCAAGACTTTGATAGGCATGTTCAGCGGCATGCGTTTTTCCGCTTTTTCCCGTCGAACCTCGCTGATTAACCCCATTACAATGTTGCCTTGCTTTTCCGCTTGCTCATCCACCATTGACTCGTCGCAGTGTGGGCCAAGGGGAAACATGGAGGCTGCCGTAGCCCATTGCGTCGGCGTAAATGCATTGGTATATTTCTTCAGTCAAGTGGGGAATAACAGGCGACAAAAGCTGCAGCACACGGTACAATACCTCGTAGAGCACGTGTTGAGCGGCGACTTTTTGGGCTTGCCCCGCCAACTCAGGTCGATACAGCCTGTCTTTGACGGCTTCTAAGTAGGAGTCGCAGAGCATGTGCCAAGTGAAGTTGCGGATTTCTTCCATTGCAATGTTGAATTGGCATTTCTCGTAGGCGTCAGTGACTCTTTTAATGACGTTTTCAGTTTGGCTAATCATCCAGCGGTCCAGAAGCTGAAGGTCCATAGGTGCCTCGCTGCCGGGTTGGTAGTCGCTTAGGAGTTTGCTTGCGAACCCCGACGCATTCCACAGCTTAACCAGAAAACGCCTCCCGTACTCAACGTCTTGAACGCGGTACGGAATATCTGAGCCAGTTGCGCCTCCGCCTGCAGCCCACTGCCGAATAGCGTCTGCCCCATATTTGTTGAGGGCTTCGGGAGCCGCCATGTAGTTTTTGAGGGATTTGCTCATTTTTCTGCCGTCTTGCCCCAGCACCATCCCGTTGATGAGAACGCTCTTAAATGGTGTTTCGTCAAACAACGCCAGATGCCTAACCATGAGATAGTAAGCCCAGGTTCGGATGATGTCTGTGCCCGACGGATGCATGCTTGCAGGGAAAAGCCTGTGCCAATCCGCACGGTCTGGCCAACCAGCATGTACCGCGCAGGTTATCGAAGAATCCATCCAAGTGTCGAAAACGTCAGTTTCGGGAACGAATTCTGCTCCGCCGCATTTGGGGCAAGTGCCGATGCGTGGACCTTCAAGTTTGGGGTCGATGGGAACCCACTCCTCGTCAGCAAGGGTTACTCTCCGCAGTTTTTGCAGAACCAAACAGGAATCGGAGTCGCGAAGATGCGTTGGCGGCTAATGACCCAGTCCCAATCAAGCGATTTCGCCCAATCCACTAACCTGTTTTTCATGAAGTCAGGGTACCAAACGATTTCGTTCGCGGTTTTTTCGACGGCTTCTGTGAGTTTGCGTGTTTCCATAAACCATTGTTTGCGCTCCAGGATTTCTACTTGGGCTTTGGATCGGTCGCAGACGCCGACTTCCTGGCCGTATTTTTTCGGTTTTCTCCAGCAAACCAGCGTCCGTCAAATCTTTTCAACCACTGGCGGCGGCGTGCCTGATTTATGTATAAGCCTGCGTATTTGCCGCCGTTTTCGGTGATGCTGTCCGTTTTCTGTGAGCAGGGTGATGGTCCCCCGGAGTTTGTTTTTGAGGACGGTTTCGACGTCTTCTTTGTCGCCATAGGTGCAAATCATAACAACGCCCGTGCCGAAGGCGGGGTCTACGCATTCGTCAGCTATTACTGTGACTGGGCGGTTTACCATGGGAACTATGATTGTTTTGCCGATGTATTTGCAGTATCGTTCGTCTTTGGGGTTTACTTCGATGGCGACGCAGGCGGGAATGAATTCGGGTCGTGAAGTAGCAATCATCAAGAAATCCTGCGTTTCCGCAACTTGGAAATCGGATGTAATGCAGGGTGCCTTCTTTTTTGATGTAGTCAACTTCTGCGTCGGCTATGGCAGTTTCATCGTGTGGACACCAATTCACGGGGTGCGTGCCCTGATACATGAAGCCTTTTTTATGGAGCAAAATAAAGCTGAGCTGGTGGGCGATAATCAGGGTCCATTGTGCGGTACTGGGTGGCAGGCATGTTATTAAAGAAGTTTTGAAAAAAATTATTGCTGTGGCAGAGAGCTATCCTGATTTAAAAACGGATAAGACCTACATCAAATCAATGGCTGCCGTTAAGCAATATGAAAATATGTTACATACCAGCAGGCTGATTTACAACAACAGCGTGACAAAGTTAAACCGCGCCATCCGCATCTTCCCCTTATCTATGCTCGCAGGCATTCTCGGCTATTCAAAGCGCTCTTATTTGGAGGAAGGGGATGACAGGTCATAGCGCACTGTGCTTATGAGTTTTTCAAAAATAATTAACAGAAATAATTTTAACTTTTAAGGAGTAGAGGATAATGAAAAGGAAAATTTTAGGTATATTTTTATCGCTGTGCATGCTGATAATGCTTCTGCCCATAACGGCGCTCGCAACATCATTCAGTGGCGGTCTTGGTTCGAGCGCAAGTCCATATCTTATCAGCACCGCAACTGACCTCGCCCAACTATCGACGGACGTCGAAAACGGCAATTCCTATAGCGGTGTATTTTTTCAGATGACCGATAATATCAATCTGAACAGCGGTGTCACATTTACATTTGACGCTGATACAGGGTTTGTCACCGTCACCAACGGCATAAAAACCTTCTATCTCGGCACCGGAGTTAAGGGTGATACCAGCGGTACCATTGCCGGTACGGCGGGAATGATTTACAGCGATACGGCAATGACGACCGGCACCGACACAATAGGTCTCCATGGTCGCCCATCGGTATATTATATTTCGATCGTCCACGGGCATCATGGTGAGCATGTTCACCAGCGCGTCAAACCCAACGCTGTCGGTGACTGGTCACAAATAGCACCGCGTAAAATGTCGGTGTGGTCAACAGCGTCATCATTGATAGCATCAGCGGAAATTCCACGGGCGGTGTTGTGAGCTATAACGATAGCGGCACAGTAACAAACTGCTACAACACAGGCATCGTCATAGGCGGCAATGCCACCGGCGGCGTCGTGGGCGTAAATAACATAAGCGGCGGATTGGTAACAAACTGCTACAATACAGGCATCGTCATAGGCGGCGATAACACCGGCGGTGTCGTGGGTAGTAGCGCCAACCATAGCACAGTAACTAACTGCTACAACACAGGCAACGTTTCCGGGAATACGGATGTCGGCGGCGTTGTAGGCTACCTTTCCAATGCGACTGTGAACTATTGCTACTATCTCGACGGTTGTGCCAAGGACGGCCAAAGCGTAACACAAACCGGTCTGGGAGTAAGCACCATAAATACCGCCGGGACAGACTCCAACGGTACGACCAATGCGTTCACCGGCACTGGCGTGAGCTGTGTACTTTCCAGCACGTCTGGCTATAACATCACTGACAGCGCGAGCATTAGCGAGAGCATCGCCGCGGGCGCAGCTCTCAGCACAGCCCTCAACACGTGGGTCGCATCGACTACCTACAATACGTGGATAAGCACGGCGGGCTACCCCATCTTCGGCGCGCTCTATATGCCGATGACAGCCTCCGCGCTAACAGTGTTTGCATCGCAGACAGTCGGATATGTCGCAGCTCCGGCTTTGCAGACAGTTACCATCACAAATACGGGCAACCAGGCGATCTACGCTAACACAGCCGACTTCAACTAATTACACCATCGGCACCCTGAGCGCTACAAGCCTTGCGGTCGGCGGTACGGCGACCTTTACTGTACAGCCTAAAACCAGCCTTGCAGCCGGGACATACAATGAAACCATCAGTATCGCCGGCTCAGGCAGTGCGTCAACAAGCGTATCCGCGCAGTTCACCGTTACCCCTGTTGCAACCTATACCATGACGGCCTCCGCGCTGACGGCGTTTGCATCGCAGACAGCCGGATATGCCGTAGCGCCGGCCTTTCAGACAGTCACCGTCACAAATACGGGCAACCAGGCGATTACGCTGACACAGCCGACGTCAACTAATTACACCATCGGCACTCTGAGCACCACAGGCCTTACGGTCAACGGTACGGCGACCTTTACTGTACAACCGAAGACCAGCCTTGCAGCCGGGACATACAATGAAACCATCAGTATCGCCGGCTCAGGCAGCGCGTCAACAAGCGTGTCCGCGCAGTTTACCGTTACCCCTGTGGCAACCTATACCATGACGGCCTCCGCGCTGACGACGTTTGCATCGCAGATAGTCGGATATGCCGCGGCGCCGGCATTGCAGACAGTCACCGTCACAAATACGGGCAACCAGGCGATTACGCTGACACAGCCGACGTCAAATAATTACACCATAGGCACGCTGAGCACCACAAACCTTGCTGTCGGCGGCACGGCGACCTTTACTGTGACGAAAACCGCACTTACAGTCGGCTCATACAATGAAACCATCAATATCGCGGTTCAGGCAGCGCGTCAACAAGCGCATCCGCGCAGTTTACCGTTAACGCGGCAACCTATTCCATGACGGCCTCCGCGCTGACGGCTTTCGCGTCGCAGATAGTCGGATATGTGGCGGCACCGGCATTGCAGACAGTTACCGTCACGAATACGGGCAACCAGGCAATTACGCCGACACAGCCGACGTCAACTAATTACACCATAGGCACGCTGAGCACCACAAACCTTGCTGTCGGCGGTACGGTGACCTTTACTGTACAGCCAAAGACCGGTCTTGCGGTTGGAGCGTACAATGAAACCATAAATGTTACAAGCACCGGCAGCGCGTCAACAAGCGTGTCCGCGCAGTTTACCGTTACTGCCGCGGCAAGTACTTCAAGCGGCAGCGGTTCCTCAACTTCAGATGACGCCTCCGTCATCGGCGGCGGCGCGACCCTGCCTGCGGGCAGATTTGCAGGAGATCACGACGAACGCGGACGGCCAAACCGTCACAACGGTGACTCTCGATACGGACAAGTTTGATACTATCCTGGATTCAGCCGGTGCCGGCGCCACTGTCATCATCCCGTACCGGGCAGCTCGGACGCTGGGTCGGCCTCGCTTACCGGCCAGATGGTTAAGGATATGGGCGCAAAAGGCGACACGCTTGTCATCCAAAGCGGTTCTACGACGTATACAATACCCGCATCGGATATCGATATAGACGCCGTTTCGGCGCAGCTCGGGCAGTCAGTTTCTCTTGCCGATATCACGGTTCAGGTGGGCATTTCGGAGCCGTCTGACGGTACCGCGCAGGTCGTGGCAGACGCCGCAAACGCAGGCGGATTTACCATCGTCGTACCGGCGGTCGAATTCACAATCACCTGCTCCTATAACGGGCAATCGGTCGAAGTCTCCTCTTTCAACTCCGATGTGGAGAATGATCGCCATTCCTGCTGGCGTTGACCCGGAAGATAACAACCGGCGTCGTTGTCGATCCGGACGGCACAACACATCAGGTGCCGACAAAGATTGTCATGGTCAACGGCGTGTACTACGCGGTCATCAACAGCCTGACGAACAGCACCTACACAGTGATCTATAATCCCGTTAATTTCGCCGACGTGAATGACAGCTGGGCCAAGGACGCCATCAATGACATGGGCTCGCGCATGGTGGTCACCGGCGTGGACGGAAAAAACTATGAGCCGGACCGCGATATCACAAGAGCTGAATTTGCGGCCATCATGGTGAGAAGCCTCGCGTTTACAAGCCGGCGTGGGAACAAATACGTTCTCCGACATCAAGGCTGGCGACTGGTATTGCGGGTATATTGAAACAGCGGTTTCCTACGGACTGATCACCGGCTACAGTGACGGCACATTTTCTGCCTGAACGACAGCATTACCCGCGAGCAGGTTATGACAATCATCGACCGGGCGATGAAGATAACGAAACTTGGCGATAATCTCACAGACAGTCAGGCAAACGCGCTTCTCGCCGGGTTCTCGGATGGTCTCAGCGCGTCCGGCTATGCCGCCTCCAGTATAGCAGCCTGCCTGCAAGCAGGAGTCGTCAATGGCAGAACGGCAACCACCATATGTCCAAAGGAGAACATTACACGCGCCGAGGTCGCGGTCATCGTACAGCGGCTTCTGCAGAAATCCAATCTTATATAGCCATATAGCAAAGCAAGAAACCTGCGGATCACGGCTAAAGTGATTTCGCAGGTTTTTTGACAAGGTTTTTTGAGAAGTAGTTGACATATTTTAAAAGTTCTTCTACAATCATCTCAATTCGGCGTCCACCTGCCGTTCAAGCGTACTTGGAATATATGAATAGAAGGGATAAAGCGATGAAGTTCAGGTTTCGGATCGTTGCCGGCATCCTTCTCCTTCAGTCCTTGTCGGCTGCGGCAGCGGCGGCGGCTTAAAACACCATCAGCGTCCCCGCTCCGCGCCGGGCGCCTCGCCAGCCGCCCCGGTTTCAGCGATTTCTTCCCCGTCCCCTGTTCCGCCGCCGTCTCCAGCTCCCCCGCAAGGCATCGATCCCGATAAATTCAATCCCGCCGCTCTGAGATATATCAGCGAGCTCAATGCTGAAAACAATGTTTTGGGCACACTTACAGTAAAGCTCAGCGTCACCTTCATCATCGGTTTTGTCGATATTACTATTACTGATCTCACCTCGTGGTCAAAATTTACCGACGCCGAAAAAAGGGAATATATCACGGCGCTGGGTAAAGATTCTGGGATAAATTGGCGGCAAATAGTATTTATCCCGGCACGCTGCCTGCTGTCGGCACTGATACGACGCTCAATTCTTCCGGCGGTATTGAGCTTGCGGAACGCACGTCTCTCGGGATTGTTAAATTATACTGAAACCAGACGCAAAATTTATAGTTCACTTATCGCAGTTTATGATATAATTCTAATAAATCAACAACAGGGGAGACATATGAAAGACTTAAAGGGTAAACTGCATTCATCACAGGCGGCGCAAGCGGCCTGGGCTGGGCATTGCTAGAGCCTGCGCAAAAGAAGGCATGAACATTGCGATCGCCGATTTCCGGCAGGAGGCGATCGACGAAGCGCTGCCGGTCTTTAAAGCCACGGCTGGCCGGCACATGGAATCCGGCTCGACGTCACCGACCGCGTCGCCTATCGTCAAGGCCGCCGACGAGGCGGAAGCCGTGTTCGGGAAGCTCCATATACCTGTGAACAACGCCGGTATCGGTATCATGGAAGGCAAAATCTGGGAGGCCAGTTACGAGGACATGGACTTTGCGATCGACATCAATTACAAGAGCATCCTCTACGGCATCAAGACGATCGTGCCGCGCATCCTCGAGCACGGCGAGGGCGGTCACATTGTCAGCACGTCATCCAAGAACGGGCTCATCCCATGCCGGGAATGGTGCTGTATAATTCGACGAAACGCGCTGTTATGGCAATCATGGAAACGCTGGCCTACTGACCTTCAGGGCACGGGCGTCGGCGCCAGCGTATTCTGTCCCGGACCGTACCGGACGACCTGAACGCAACGACCAGCGAGCTCCGCACAAAGGCCCTGGGTAAGCCGTTCCCGCCCTTCGACCCTTCCAAGATGCTTAGAAAAAACGACATGCCGAAAATCGACATCCGTACCTTAGAGCGGTACTCCTGACGAAGCCGGCGAGCGTGTCGTGCGCGGTTTTCAAGCGCGGCGACCTGTTTATCCTGACGCACCCTGATTCCGAAGCAGGGCTTGGAGGCCCACGCCGCCGCCGTCACCAGAGCGTTCCCCGACGAGACGCTCAACGAGGACTTCAGAAAGTCTTAGTTTTCGAAATGTCTACAATCCGATCTATGATAAGCAAACACAGGTGCCCGCATTTAAAAAATAACGCCGGTAACGCCGACATTAAAATGATGAGTATTTGTTTTCTTAGCCGCTTTTTGTGCTATCATATCGTTATTGATTATAACAGGCGAGAACAAAGAGGAGTTATTAATGTTTGATGAGCTGACAGAGGTTGAATTGAGTAAAACAATAAAACGCCATCGCTGAGACCCTATGGCCTGAGACATCGGCCCTTCAGGGGCAGTCCGCAGCACACTGTTGTTATTTGTTCAGTTTCACAAATCAGTCTGCGAATAACTGAGGTATTTATTTTGAAGTAGGTCGATCGTTTCCCTTTACGGCCGCTGCCAGCGCTTTTGCCGCGCGATATGCCGCTTCCAGTTTATAATCGCTGTTCCAGCGGTTGACGCTGAAAATGTCAGAACGCATTTGCACCCGTCTGGGTGCAGAAACGTTCCATCTGTTCCAGGCATGTCAGCGTGCCTCTGCCGGAACCGCCCGCGGAAGCAGCCAGCAAAGCCGGTTTCCCGTAGAGTGCTTTTTTTCCGGTTCCGGGCCAAGATCCCTCGCAGCGGCGGAGCTTATCCAGAAAGCTCTTGAGCGCTTCCGACTCCTCGGCCCAGTAAACCGGCGTCACCAGGATACGGCGTCAGCGGCGTGAACGGCGGCCTGTGCGTCGTTGAAGCCGTCTTCACCGAATGCGCATCTGTTTTCCTGCAGGCAGGTCCCCCAGCCGTCCCCGCAGATTCTGCAGCGCGCCATGCCTGCGACGCTTATTTCCTTCACCTCGAGCGCCGCCTCGTTAGCCCCCGGATCAACTGTCCGTTAACGCCCTGCACAGCCCCGTTGCTTTTGGATTCCCTGATAAGACAACAATTTTCATCTCGCATCTCCTTTTTATACATAAATTCAGAAAATGATGTCCGGGTCCATGTTCTCCGGCTTTTCACCTTTATTTGGTCGGGCTTGGGCACGGAGCCGAAGCGCATCGTGATCGTCCGTCCGGTAAGCGGATGCCCACCATATCGCCGCGCAGGCGGTATGAACCATTGTTTATGCCGTCATTCTTCGACGACTCCGCGAGAAACGCCCAGTAGCCGTCGGGCACCTTGTCCAGCGGCACGCCGTCGCCGATGAGCTCCTGGCGCACGAGCTTCCCGTCGAGATCCCTCGGGCGGACGCCGCTTTCAGGCACAGCTCGGCGGCGATGCCCGCCGCCTGGCCTGTCGCCATGCAGATCGTGATGATGCGGACGGCGGCCATCGCGTGGAACTGCGCGCGAGACGCAGCGTCCGGCGACTAACAGATTGTCCACCTTGAGCGGCACGATGACGCGGTACGGGATTTCGCAGTATTGCGTGAAGTTTGTATAGACCGAATAGCTGCCCTCCTCGGGCGGGCAGAACGGATGCATCGCCTTGTCGCACGGCTCCGTGATATTGATGGCGCCGGGATAGGTTTTGAATGGATGTGGTGGCGGAAGCCCCAGTAGCGGCTGGTCGGGTGGTGCGTGTCATAGATTTCGGGGAATTTCGCGATGCTGTCCTCAAATTTCGTGCCGGCGGCGATATCCGTATCCTTCATGATGTACTCGCCGATGATGCGCCGCGAATCGCGTATCCGGGCAGCGAGCCGAGCCCGGACAGCGGGCAGTTCTCGAACCCGGGGACATATTTGCGGTAAACCTGTCGAGCCAGATTCTGCTGGTGCTGCTCGACAATCTGGCGCGAGAGGTCCTCGACCTCGAGATTGTGGTTGTAGTAGCTGTGCGCGACATTGAAGGTCACGTCCGCGCACTCGTCCGGTGTGCCGGGGACCTGATAAATGAGCCCGCCCGGGAAAAGCGGATACGGCAGTTCGCCGTTTGACAGCCTTGTCCATCATGGCGCAGGCCAGCCCATTTCTTCGGGTCGTGATTGTTCTCCGACCACTGCTTGTTCGCCTCGCGGTATTTTGCCAGGTTGACGTTGGCCATGCGGATGCCCATCGTGTGCGCCAAGTTGAGGCCCATGTACTCCGCGTTGCCGACATCGAAGGGGACGCCTGCTGCCGCGGCGATATCGCCGTCGCCCGACGCGTCGATGAAAGAAGCGGCGCGGATCTCACACCGCCCCGATTTGGAGTAGCACACGCACGCTTTTGATATTCGCGCCGTCCATGACGACGTCAACGGCGTGCATACCGTAAAGAATGCGGCAGCCGGCCTGCAGGAGCATTGTCTCCATCTCGAATTTGCAGCGCTCCGGGTCGACAGCCGGCGTATGCGGCGTGTCGTCGAGGAACCCCTGCTTGTTGAGCCGGTCAGCAGCTCCTTGCAGAGCCCCTCGATGATACCGGCGGGTCCGGTGACATAACCGTTGGTCATTATACCGCCCAGGCTGTCATGTTCTCCATGAGCAGCGTCCGCAGCCCCCTGCGCGCCGCGGCAATCCCGCCGCGACGCCCGCGCAGCCTCCGCCAATGACGAGAACGTCGACATCGTACTGATTCATTGTGATTACCTCCCGATAAGTTTTAATTTATCACCATTATACAATTTTCCGCAACGACAAGCAACAAATGGTTATTTATCCTGGACCGGGATCAACAAACTGAAGACCGCCATCAAACGGTAAGGATTGTTTTATTATTTGCGCTGTGATAGACTTATTATAATAATTTACACAACAGGAGGAATCACCATTATGGCGGAACCCAACTTTTTTGAGGTGTGGGGTAAGGAATCCCCCGAAACAATGCAGGCGTTCGTAGATTTCGCCGGACACGCTTCAGGCCAAGAGCGGACTTGACGAGAAAACGTTCCAGCTGATCTACATCGCCATGCAGGCCAGCCGCGGCGCGGTCGGTTCAGTGGCGGGACACGCGGCGTTTGCCAAGAAAGCGGGAGCGACCCGTGAAGAGGTCCGAGGCGCGGTCCTGACAACCCTGATGCTGGGCATCAACGGCGTTGCCGACTGCCTCGTCGCGGCCTTGCAGTCCTACGACAACGCGCCCGCGTAGCCGGATAACACAAGGGCGGATGATACACCCGGTTCGGTTACCTGATCGGTGTATGGCAATATACAGCGATTTCTATATGGCGTATAAAACCATCATGCTCTGTGATATAATTGACATCATATAGCGCGAGGTGATAGATTATAACAGTGATTGCAGAGACGTCAGCGCGAAACGAGGCATTGTGTCTCGTTTTTTTACTTAATTCAGAATTGAGGAAAGCCATGACAAAAATACCGTTTTCACAAAGCTCAACCTGACTCCGAAAGTCGAAAGAGCCATCGCCGAAATGGGTTTTGACTTTGCACACTCCAGTCCAGTCCGAGGCCATACCGCTCATCAGAACAGGCGTGGACGTGATCGCGCGCTCGCAGACCGGCACGGGAAAAACCATCGCGTTTGCGATTCCCGCGATTGAGAGGGTTGACACCCACGAGGAAAAAGCAACCATTCAGGTGCTCATCCTCTGCCCTACAAGAGAGCTGGCGCAGCAGGGAGCCGATGAAATCCGAAAGGTCGCGCTGCTTTAAAACCGGGATCAGACCCGTTGAAATTTACGGAGGCGCCGCTATTGACAAGCAGTGCATCCGCTTGCGGCGCGCCAATATCGTCATTGGGACGCCGGGCCGGGTGATGGATCACATGCGCCGTAAAACCATAAGGCTTAACAATATAAAAATGATCGTTCTCGATGAGGCCGACGAGATGCTCAATATGGGCTTTAAAGAGGACATTGAAACGATACTGAAGGATACGCCGGAAAACAGGCAGACCGTGCTCTTTTCCGCGACAATGCCCCCCGCCATTTTAAAGCTGACGCACGAATTCCAAAAAGACCCTCAGCTCATCGAGATCAATAAAGATCAGGTGACCATCGAGGACATTGAGCAGACATATATCGATGTTGCCCATAACAGGAAAAAAGAGGCGCTTGTCTCTTTGCTGCGGTTCCACGCGCCAAACCGGGCCATCATATTCTGGAATACCAAAAAATGGTGATGAGCCTACCGAGGCGTTCGGTGATATCGGCTCTACGCCGTTGTGGCGCGCCACAGGTGGGTTGATGACGGGGCGCGGGAGAGCGCTACACGTGCTGCTGCCGCCCGATTCTCTCTCCCTCTCGTCGCGGCCGCCGAGGTTCTCTACCCACGTTTCGAAGTTAAGGCTTCAGGACGACCCTGGGCGGCATCAGGAACGGGACCACCTTGCGGGAAGCAGGAACAGAGTTCATCCGAATGACGAGCATGCGCTCAAGCCCCCCTCATCGTTTGCCAGCCTTTACGGCAAATCCCCTGAGCTCATTGAGGCATCCTGGGAAGTGGCGGACAGGTGCCGTTTCTCCATGGCGGCAGCCGTCTACACGTACCCTGATGAAGCGGGCCCCGGTACCAGGGGGTTCACAGAATTTTTACCTTCCAACGTTGGAGGGGTTAATCTGTCATTGTTATGGCAAAATTAGTATGTTCCAGTTGTGGCCAGGAATTCACCGTTACCGATGACGCGATTGGTTCCAGTGCAGCTTGTCCCGCTTGCCAACAATGGGGCAGACAGGGCGTAACCGCTAGTCCTGCTAAAAAAGTGGAACAATCCAAAATTCTGCGGCATTTGTCTATCTGCACTGGGAGCCGATGAGGAATCTGCCACTTGCTCAACTTGCGGCGCATCTTACCATGCAGATTGCTGGCAAGAGAATAAAGGTTGTGCGGTATATGGTTGCTCCGAGGCACCGCACGTTGATCAGCGCAGTTCAGTGGAAATCCCCGTCTCTTTTTGGGGACAGGAAAACAAGCCATGTCCCTCATGCGGACGCGAAATTCTCGCGGCAGCAACCCGGTGCCGTTTCTGTGGAGCAACCTTCACTTCGGCTCAACCAGAAGACGACGCTTTTAACCAGCGAACTGAAAGGGAAACTCACTTCCGCAAATCCGTCAAACCGTTGTCTGGATTTTCGTCCTATCCGTAATTCCATGTTTAGCTCCTATAGGCGGTTTGTGGGGACTCATTTGGTTTGCTACACATCGGTCAGATGTGGATGCGTTGCCTTCACTTTATCCAGCACTCTGTAAAATTGGTATTGTTGTCGGATTGGGCCAAACCGTGCTCATGATTCTTGTGTCCATTATTTATGCTGTCACGCGAGGTTCTTGATATTTACACCATTATTTCTTTATGAACTCCCGAATCGGAGATTGCAAGCCGATTACAACCAGGTGGTGCGGCTGTTTACAGACCACCCCGACATCCAGGTCATTAAGATGGAAGGGACGCCACCGGAAAAATATACATTTTCCTTTACCGTTCAGGGAGTCGCCCCCGCTGGTCCGGATGGGGCAACGCCCGTTTCCGAGCATAAGGCAGAGGTGTTTCTCCCTTTGGATTATCCTCGCCGCCCTTCGTTTTGCCGCATGATCACGCCCGTATTTCATCCTAACATTGATCCACAAAAAATCTGTATCGGTGATCATTGGAGTGCGGGACAGTCCCTCACTCAAATGGTGGTGCATATCGGACAAATGATTTGCTTCCAAAGTTACAATCTGAAGAGTCCGCTTAATGCCAAAGCTGCGGTTTGGGCCGAGCAAAACATCTCCAGCCTTCCACTCCAAAATATAGATTTGTCAGTGGGCTTGTAGAAGAATCTCGACTTGATGACTGGCGGCGACACTGTCGCTGCGGTCACGGAAGGGAACGATAGCAAACGCAGTGTAGGAGCGGTAAAGACGGTGAAGCAAGGGCGGACCATGAGATTAGTCTTCAGAGGGCACCGCAGGACCCCCTATGAACGGGCTTGGACGTTTGGAGCAGTACAAAAGGCGGCTGAACCATATTGATTCAGCCGCCAGATTATTGCTGCCCGCTCCATCCTCGTCCGGCAGCATGGCCGGCCCCATTTGAGTCTGACCTTTGCCGTCCGTGTTCTGCCGGTATCTTTAAGCTTGCCCATTCACCCCCTCTCAAAAAGTCTCAAAAAGTGCCAGCAGAAGTGCCAGCAAACCTCATCGGTGGGGAGTAAAATGGAGTTAAGAAAAGTCGGCTGAAGTTATCCTTGACATAACGCAGAAACGCCTTTATTATCAGGGCAACGGTGATGATTTAGACCGTTGATTTCGAGTGGCTTGTGGAAGGCGGGACGCGTCCGATTCCG
>CAWGMZ010000016.1:0-33595 GCA_963823775.1 Candidatus Bathyarchaeota archaeon | reverse complement strand
AGGTGGTATTGGGTTGCTGGGATAAAAAGAAAATGTCGCTTTTTTGCGTCTATTTGGCTCATCTAGATGTCCCTATTTGGATCATCTAGAAAACCGTAGGGGTAGGCGGAACGAAAAAAGAAAAAAGCAGAACGCGGGTCTTTTTTATTTGCCTCCAAAACCCAAGCAAGAATCCTTCAGAAACGATGGATGGAGGCTGCCTGGTATTTGTGACAGAAAAAACCGCCGAAAACGGGGCAAAAACAAAAAAGGAAAAAATTGGGTTTAGATTGTTTCGCAGCTTATGTATTTCTTGTTGACTTCATCTAGCCACGGGTATAGCTTGTGGAGTTTCGCCATGGATTCGTCGACTTTTTGGGCTGGGTACTCGTAGGCTTGCAGGTTGCCGCTGAAGTATTCGTCGTATGCTGCCATGTCGAAGTAGCCGTGTCCGCAGAGCACGAACAGGATGGTTTTTGCTTCACCTGTCTTCTTGCATCGCAATGCTTCGTCAACGACGCCTTTGATTGCGTGTGACGGCTCAGGCGCTGGAATTATGCCTTCCGTTCGAAGGAAAATTTTGGCTGCGTCAAAGACCTCGATTTGGTTGAATGCTTCTGTGGTCATCTTTTTCTGCTGGACAAGTTCGCTGATGACTGGGGAGATGCCGTGGTAGCGTAGTCCGCCTGCGTGTATGGGTGCTGGCATGAAGTCGTGTCCGATGGTGTGCATGGGCACGAGCGGGGTTAGTTTTGCGGTGTCGCCGTGGTCATACTGGTACTGTCCCTTGGTGACTTTGGGGCAGGCTGTGGCTTCGGTTGCGATGAACTTGGTTTCTTTAGGCGCCTTCTTCGTAACTTGGTCATAGTAGAAAGGCCACATTAGCCCGTTGAAGCTGCTGCCTCCGCCTATGCAGCCGTAAACCACGTCTGGGTAGTCATCAACCATCTCAAGCTGCTTCTTAGCTTCTAAGCCTTCAACCGTCTGGTGAAGGCACACATGGTTAAAGACGCTGCCGATAGCGTAGTTAGTTTCTTTCTTCGTTAACAAGCGCATCCTCAACCGCCTCACTGATGGCTATGCCGAGGCTGCCTTTGCTCTCAGGATCTTCAGCAAGAATCTTTCGTCCCGCCTCAGTTTTGTTGCTGGGGCTTGGAATGCATTCTGCGCCGAAAGCCTTCATCATCATCTTTCGATATGGCTTCTGGTCGTAGCTTGCTCGCACCATGTAAACGGTGGCTTTAAGCCCAAACATCATGGCGGCAAACGCCAAAGCTGAACCCCACTGCCCAGCGCCCGTTTCAGTTGACAAGCGTTCGGTGCCTTCCTTCATGTTGTAATACGCTTGGGGCACAGCGGTGTTGGGTTTGTGGCTTCCCGCTGGGCTGACGCCTTCGTACTTGTAGTAGATTTTGGCTGGTGTCTTCAAAGCTTTTTCCAAGTTAAGAGCTCTGAAAAGCGGTGAGGGACGCCAGATACGGTAGACTTCTCGGACCTCGTCAGGAATGTCTATCCATCGTTCTTGGCTTATTTCTTGTCCTATGATTTCTTTTGGGAAAATTCGTGGGACAATTCCGACGCCAGGCTGCTTCGTGGCTGGATCAATGAAGGGTGGAAGCGGCTTGGGCAAGTCGGGGACTATGTTGTACCATTTTTTTGGGATGTCTTCTTCTTTTAGGAAGATTTTTTTCATTGGCGTTGGCATGTTTTTTTCGTCCTCTAAATTCTAGAGCAGAGAAGTGTACGTTTAAGTTTTATTTAAAACTTTTGTGTACACTTATGTACATTTAAAAGGCAACGGCAAACAACACATTTATACCCAAACGAACAAAAACATACACAAGCGAAACAAAATGTGGAACATGATAAAAACCCAACTGGAAGAGTACCCCGAACGCCTCAAAGTCGCACGCGTCCTAATAGAAAACGGCTTAAGCGTCCAAGAAGAAAAAATATGGCTAAACCAAATCGAAATCCCCCCAGTCCGCGTAGCCAGAGCCGCAGCAGTAGACCGACGAACAGTCAACGAAACACTCCGCACAATAGAAGCAGACCCCGAACTCAAACTGATCTTCGAAGAAATACGCCCCGCGGGGCACTCACTCAAAGAAATAGCCAAACACCTTAACCTTGGGGTTTTGGAGATAACGCCCGTTAACGCAAGGTCTGCGGGAATCCTGTCAAACGCCGCCATGATTCTAAACAGGGCAGGACTCAGCATAAGGCAAGCAATAGTAGATGACCCCGAACTTTCGCCAGAGCCTAAACTTACGCTCATAGTTGAGAAAAAGATTCCGGGTGAACTAATTCCTGAGGTCTTGAAGATTCCGGGAATAGCTAAAGTGGCGGTCTACTAAGCCACGGCTAAAAAGAAAAAAGAAAACCCCGAAAAATGGCAAATTGATGCAAAAACGCCTCGGCTAGGCTTTAATCGGCATACCCCGCCTAGAAAAACTTATATGGCTAGTAACATTTGGTTGTGTCGCATTAAGTGAGGTTTATTTGATTTGTCATCTTTTCCAACGCAAGCGGGCGGAGTACCTGTTCTAGTTATGAAAGAGGGCTCGAAGAGGTCCCGTGGACGGGAAGCTCAGCACGGAAACATTACTGCCGCTAAAGTTGTGGCTGAAAGCGTTAGGAGCGCTTTAGGTCCGAAAGGCATGGATAAAATGTTAGTTGACAACTTTGGAGACACCACGATAACAAGCGACGGCCGCACCATTTTAGATGAAATGGACGTTCAGCATCCAGCCGCCAAAATGCTTGTTGAAGTTGCTAAGACACAGGACAATGAAGCAGGCGACGGAACAACATCCGCAGTCATATTAGCAGGCGAACTTCTCAGCAGAGCAGAAGAACTACTCGACAAAAACGTTCACCCAACAGTGATAATTGACGGTTACAGGAAGGCAGCTGACAAAGCACTTAAAACCCTTGAGAAAATAGCTTTGCCAGTCGATTTGAAATCGCAGGAATTTCTTATAAAAGCCGCCACAACGTCGATGGGAAGCAAAATCGTCTCTGAATACAAAGATTACTTAGCCGACATAGCCGTTAAAGCGATGCTTGCAGTCGCCGAAAAACAAGACGGCGTATACAAAGCCGACGTTGACGACGTGAAGGTTGAGAAGAAAACAGGCGAATCACTCAAAGACACATCACTCATCAACGGCATAGTTTTAGACAAAGAAATCGTTCAGTCAGGCATGCCTAAACGCTTAGAGAAAGCAAAAATTCTGCTCGTGGATGTTTCTTTAGAGATTGAGAAAACCGAGTTAGACTCCAAAATAAACATTGAAAGCCCAGACATGATTGAAGCCTTCCTCAAAGAAGAAGAAAAAATGCTAAGCGACATGACAAACAAAATCGTGGCTTCAGGAGCAAACGTAGTTGTTTGCCAGAAAGGCATAGATGACATGGTTCAGCATTTCCTTTCAAGAAAAGGAATAATCGCAATTAGAAGAGCCAAGAAATCCGACATGGAAAAGCTCGCAAGGGCAGCAGGCGGCAACGTAGTTTCAAGCCTCGACGGCATTTCACCATCTGACCTTGGATACGCAGCTTTAGTTGAGGAACGCAAAATCGCCGACGACAAAATGACTTTCATTGAAGGCTGCAAGAACCCAAAAGCAGTAACCATACTAATCAGGGGCGCGACGCAACGCATGACCGCTGAGGCAGAACGCTCAATCCATGATGCCCTCTGCGTTGTCAGAGACCTAATCCAGGAGCCAAAGATAGTTGCTGGAGGAGGGGCTCCTGAGATGGAGATGGCAAGCGTGCTGCGCAAGTATGCTGAATCGATTACGGGCAGAGAACAGCTTGCAGTTAGAGTTTTCGCAGAAGCCCTCGAATCCATACCTGTAACGCTGGCTGAAAACGCAGGCTTAGACCCAATTGACATACTTGTAGAGCTAAGAACCAGGCATGACAAAGGAGAAACATGGGCAGGCATCGAGGTCTTGCAAGGAAAAGTAATGGACATGTCAAAAGTAAACATTTTCGAACCGCTCTCAGTTAAAAAACAAATAATTAAATCTGCAAACGAAGCCGCATCCATGATACTCAAAATCGACGACGTCATCGCTTCAGGCAAAATGAAGGGTCCACCGATGCCTCCTGGCGGAATGGGCGGCGGCATGGGAGGAATGGGTGGCATGGGCGGATATCCAGGCGCTGGAGAGTATTAAATACGTCAGAACAAAAAATAGTTGTTGGACCACCAAAAATAACTCGCTTCGAGAAGGCAAGAATAGTTGGAGCTAGAGCTCTTCAAATCTCGATGGGAGCACCGATTTTGGTGGATGCAAGTGAAAATACTAACCCCATAGACATAGCGTTGAAAGAACTTGAGGCTTCAGTTCTGCCGATAACTATTAGGCGGACGTTGCCAGACGGAACCTACCAAGATATACCGTTGAAATGGCTAACTTAGCTCAACCTTTTTCTTTTAGTTTTTCAAGTTTTATTTGTGCCTCGCACAGGGTGCTGTTGATTTGTTTCCAGTGGGCGCCCTGCCAGTAGATTTGCCCGCAGTTGGGGCACTTCCAGAATTTCTCGTAATAAGCAAAAGTGTTCTTCTGCAATTCGCTTAAAAGCTGCTCCTTCGGAGTAGCCACAAGCGGGGTGTTGCAGATGGGGCAAAAGGATTTTTCCATATCAACCGCCAACGGCAACCTGTATCTTTGCGCGATTTCCGCCAGCTGTTCAGATTCCGATTTGGCTTCGGCAAAAAAAGCCTCTGTTCCCGAGGCGGCGGCGTGTCTGTAAAGCTCCAAATCCCGGGTGAGCAAAACTCGGCTTTCCTTCTTGGCTAAGTCCAAAAGCTCATTGTCGTTCAACTTGACGTTGTAGGTTACGTCTTGTCCTAGCATTCGTAGCCAACGTGCAAGTTTTCCCAGCATGCCGTCAGCTAAAAACTTCACATGTTGCCTCTCCGAACAAGAGAGCCGCTGCCCGCCTTAGCAACGATTTCGCCTTCGTCAAAAACCAAGTTGCCTCCGACAAACGTTTTTTCAAGTTTGCCCTGCACTTCCCAGCCGTCGTAAGGGGAAAACTTGGCTTTAGACTTGAATTTTGAGGCGTCAATCTTGAATTTGCAGTTGTAATCTATCACGGTTAAATCCGCGTTTTTCCCCTGCTCCAAAGCTCCGCGGTCGGCTAAACCGAAGATTTCGGCAGGTTTCTCCGCCAAAAGCGACATGGCCCGACTCAAAGACAAACGGTTCTTCGCAACTGCGGTCATGATTAGGGGCAAAGTGGTTTCTAACCCTGGAACTCCAACTTTAACTTCCCAAACGCTGCTAGCAACCTTCTCCTCTAAAGTGTGGGGCGCATGGTCTGAACCCAAAGAATCAACCGAACCTGCCTCCAACCCAGCCCACAAAGCCTCAACTTGGTCCGCGCCGCGAACCGGGGGCGCCATAATCAACATTTGTCCAGAACGCTCCAAATCGGCAGTTGACAGCAAAAGGTGGTTGGGGGTAACTTCGCAGGTTACTTTTCTGCCTGCTTTTTTTGCTTCTGCAATGGCGTTTAAGCCTTCTTTTGTTGAAACGTGACAGAAATGCAGCCGAACCTCAGTGGACGCGCTTAGTTTGAGCAAGCGTTCGATGGCTTTTGCTTCAACCGCCTCCGAATGTGCACTTTGAAAAGCAGAAACACCAACTTTTTTGGCTTGCTTAAGTTTGTTTTCGTTAGCTGTCAGCAGAGCTTTGTCTTCAGCATGCAAAGCCACGGGTACACCCAACGGCGCAACCTCCCTGAAAACCGCCTGCAAATCTTGGTCGTCGTCAATATTTAATCCGCCTATTTGGCTGCCCATAAAAAGTTTGAAGCCGACTGCGCCTTCAGAAACTATGTCCTGAACTTGCGCAAGCTTACTTGGAAATTCACAGTAAAAACCGACATCAACCAGAATCCTTCTCTGAGCCAACTCCATGCGAGTCCTTAAGGAGTCAACGCTCATCGTGACGGGTTCGTTGTTAGGCATATCCAGAACAGTGGTGAATCCTCCTGCGGCCGCGGCGGAGGTTCCCGACAGGAAATCTTCCTTGTACGCTTTCCCTTCGTCACGCAGATGCACATGCTCATCGATTAAGCCTGGGAGGACAAGGTGTCCTTTGAGGTTGGTTTTTTGGTCTGCGGTGGGCATTTGGGTTTCTTTGCCGATTTTGAAGATTTTGCCTTCTTCAACTGCTATGCTGCAATCGACAACTTGCCCGTTCAGGTATGCTTTGGCGTTTGTTAGGACAGAATCAACAATCACGTTGGTTCACGGTTTATTGAATAGCGGATGGTTTGGTTAAAAGCTTATCTCGGCTGGATTTTGCAAAGTTGTTTGCTTTGAAAAAACGTTGTTTACGCTTTTTTGAGGTTTGGATTGTTTTGTGTTGTGCAAAGCTACCCGATAGGAGGGTGAAGCATCTACGGAAAGACGATACACTTTGACGGTACAGCCGAAAAAGAGTTTGAAGGCAAAACCCTTAACTTTTCTATTGTCAAGATAGTGTGCATTGAAAAGGGGCATGATTGTTTTTCCAAAGAAGTCAGATGACGCGTTTTCAAAACTGTTCCTGCTTATCCTAAGGCTCACTGTTTACTCGAAATCAACCTTCCTAACCATGACCGCCCTGTCGCTGTATGGTTTAATCGGCGGCGTTGCGTGTGTGCCCCGAAAACGGCTGAGTGCAGTGAAAAGTCTGCTGCTTTATGGGGTAGCGGTGTTTCAACATGCTCTGGGCGCGCAGACCCAAGGTTCGACGGGACAATAAAAATTCTTTAAAAACATCCGTGCAAAAATGAAACTGAGCTAAAACACGCTTTGGGTTACTTTTCTTGGTCGAGTTCTATGCGGCATTCGTCGCAGATGTTTTGTCCGTTGCGCTCTTTGAGAGTGTCGGAGTAAACGTTGCAGCGGTCGCAGTATCCTGAGAGCGGAACCTCTTCGCCTTCTTCTTCGGCGCGGTCTTCGCCTTCGATACGGGACCTTTCCTGAATAATCTCTATCAGCTCAGGCATGACGCCTAACACGTCTTTGGCGGTGATGATGCCGACAAGGTTGCCTTTGTAGATGACGCCTAGCCTTCTGATATCCAGCCGATTCATCCGCCTCGCGGCTTCGCTGATTGTGGCTTCGGGCTCAATGTTAACTAGGGGGGTGGTCATGATTTCTTTTACTTTCACCGTGTCAGGCTTAAGGTTCTTGGACAGAACCCTGACAACCAAATCTCGCTCCGTAATTATCCCGATTGATTGTCCAGATTTGTTTATGACGATTACGCATCCTAAATCGTTTTGGTCCATTGCGGCGGCGGCAAGGTTCGAAGCTGCATCTTCATTCATCGTGATAACTGGGCTGCTCATAACGTCTCGAACTAAGCATTTTTGTCCTTAATCCAATTTCAGACATCGAAACTTCACTTCCGACAATTTAGGAGGCTTAACTTCCAATGCAACAATAAAGAGACGCATAATTTAAGAATTTGCTTCAGCTCAAAAACGCGTGACCTGTGAAGTTTTATTAGCCACTTCTGCGGATAGGACACTAGTGCCCAATGGGGAACTATTTATATGCTGAATACCAACGCTGAAAAACTCATCAAAATCTCGGTAATGGGCGAAATAGCTAGCCCAACCATCAGGTCAGTCTACACCGTCACGGCAACGGGGCAACCGCTTGTGCTGCCAGGCGTAGGCGGCATAACCTACAATCTAAGAGTCGGCGACCCAGCGTGCGGTTGGGAAGCTGACCACGTGGAACCAGGCGTCAGCGTCGAAAACAAGGAAAACGACGCGCGGTCGGGGCAGGCAGCAAACACCGCTTTCAACGTGCTGTCATGCATAGGAAATGAAGCTACAGTCGTCAACGGCGACGGCAAAGGCGCCAAGGGAGTTATCACGGGAAAGCACGGTGGAATTGAGCATGTGCTGGTTGATTTTCCCTCAGGAATTTTGGATAAGCTTGTGCTTGGAGACAGGGTTCTGGTGAAAGCCTTCGGGACAGGTTTGAAGCTGCTTGATTTTCCAGAAATCAAAATCTTCAACATGGACCCCGCGTTGCTTGCAGCATGGAATCCGCAGCCCAAAGAAGACAAGCTTCTGGTGCCAGTCACACACGTTGTTCCAGCCGCCGTCATGGGTTCAGGTTTAGGCGCAAACCAAGTTAACTCGGGAGACTACGACATTCAACTGTTTGATAAAGCGGTTGTTGACCAGTACGAGTTGGAAAGTTTGAGGCTTGGCGACTTGGTAGCTATCGTTGACGCGGATCATTCGTTTGGGAGGATTTACCGTCAAGGCGCCGTTTCAGTGGGTGTGGTGATTCATTCGAATTGTGTCACCGCTGGGCATGGTCCCGGTGTTACAACGTTGATGACGTCGCCTCAGGGAAGAATTGTTCCGTTGATAAGTCGAGACGCAAACGTGGCTTCGCTTCTAAAGTTAAGAGCAGATATATAAGATAGTTTAGACCATAATGTGAAAAATAGAGGAAAGAGGTTAAAAATAATTGCCATCTAAACGAAAAAGCCGAGGAAGATCAAAAGGAAGCAAAGGAAGCGGTAGCCTTGTACAATGCGCAAACTGCGGGGCACAGGTGCCGCGGGACAAGGCAAAGAGATCTACTCGCCGCGTATCGTTTGTTGAACCTCAGTTAGCTAAGGAACTTCGGCAAAAAGGCACATTTCTAGCTTCATGGGTAGACACAAAATACTACTGCATATCGTGCGCCGTCCACCGTGGAATAGTTAACGTACGAGCCGAAAGCGAACGTCACTCACGAGCGCCCCGAAGAAGATACTAAGAAACTAAACTGTTTTTTTCTTTAACTCCTTGTACACATACAAGGCTCTTTGTATAACTGTAAAGTTTGAAAGCACCGCCAAGATGGCTACTCCGTAACCAAACGCAGGCAACCAGAAAAACGCTGCCACACTGAAGGCGGCTAAAATAAGCATGCGTTCTGCCCGTTCAGCGAGACCAACCGACTCCATTTTTAATCCGACAGCTTCAGCTCTTGCACGAGTGTAACTTACCAGCAAAGAACCCGCCAGAGCCGCCAAAGCCCACATGGGACCCCAAAATGAGCCCCAAGCAGAATTACATAACCCAGCGATTATTATTGCAGCGAAGACTATTGCGTCCGCGTACCTGTCCAGAACCGAATCGAAGAAGCCTCCGAAAACGGTTACTTGCTGAAACGTCCTCGCTATGATTCCGTCAAGAGTGTCGCAAAATCCCGAAGCCAGAAGAAAAAGCGTCGCCAGCAGCAAAAGCCACGGGTGGTTTGGTGCTAAGCCGTAGGCTACGGCTGAGGCGAAAGCGAGAATGAAGCCGATGAGGCTTACTTTGTTAGGAGTTAAACCTATTCTGTGAGCGGCTTTTGCCTCCGACGTCAGCATTTCCTGAACCTTTTTCTTTAGTTTAGTCAGCAATAGGTTACTCACGGCTTGTTTAGGGTGTTAAAGCTCATTATGGGTCGGCTGTAGAAAAGCCTTTCCCGTTTTGCCGCTGTTACTGTTTGATGTTGCTTTGTTTTTGGGGTGTAAACCATTCTATTCAATGGTCTTATAAGATAGAACCATGTTAGTTGGAGTCAACGTTTCGTACCAAGCAAACGCAAGTACCGAGCGTTACATGAGCAACCACAATAAGGAGTAAAATGAAATGACTGAAAACGCAGATGTTATCTTTGTAGGAAATAAACCTCCAATGAGCTATGTTCTAGCAATCATAACAAGTCTCTCACAAAGCAACCTAAGTGAAATAACCTTGAAAGCACGAGGCCAAGCCATAACCACCGCAGTCGACGTCGCCGAAATAACAAGAAACCGATTCGTCAAAGACCTCAAAGTCGCAAAAATCGCGATAGGAACAGTAGAGATGCCGCCACGAGAGGGAGAAAGCAAATCCAGAATGGTTTCCACGATGGAGATAACCCTAAGCAAAAAGTAAACACCCAAAAACAAGGAAACCAAATCTACCCTTCTTCTATTTTTTGATTCTTCTTCGAAATTAAACTTAAAAGTTTAACCGCTCACTTGAGCCTACGCAGCATCCTCTGATTCGGGCGGAGAATCGGTTTTCTTTTTGGCTGCTGTTTTTTGTTTTCGCTTAGTTGTTTTTGGCAAACGCGGGAAAAGAATTGATGCTCTGGCTCGAATTATCTTTCTTGTTTCAATCGTCACATGCGACTTGGCAATTAGGCGCTCCAGCTCCAATTTGCTTTCCTCCAGTTTCTCCGCGAATTCAGCTTCTGAAATTCTTCCTTCCGACCCAACCTATGCATCTCTTCGATGTAGGAGGATAAACGGGCGAATTCGTCGTCAAGCTCGGTTTGCGTGAAGGCTTCCACCTGCGGCATCACTCTTTTAGCGTAACGGAAAAGCAGAGGCACCTGAACCATTATTGAGATAAAAGCAACTCCGAACACCATCGTGTCAATCGTATGCAGGTCCGCCACCGAAACGACTGCTGAGGCGGTAATCGTTGCAGCAAGCGCAATTGAAAGGGCGCCCCTGACGCCGCCAAGCATGGCAACGTTGCTCCAAACCCCAGTCATTTTCCCACTTATCTTTCGGTAAAACGCAAGTATCGGGTAGACAGTGAATGCTCTTGACGCGGTTACCGCCAAGAAAGCCGCTAAAATAAGGAGGATAGACTGGGGGAAAGTAACGATGTTTGCTTCGAAGCCGATGAGAAGGAAAGCCACTGAGTTGCCTATGAAGGCGGCGATTTGCCAAAAGATTTCAACAGCTTCCCTTGTCGCGGGCTCCATCGCGGTTCGAATCGTGAAATTGCCAAAGTACAATCCCGCAACAGCCACCGCAATTAACCCCGACGCGCCGATGCCGGATGCAAACGCGTAGGACCCATAAACAACCGCTATGGTCAAGATGGTTTCGGCAACTCTATCTTCAATCAGGCTTGAGAGGATTTCTCCTGCAAAAGCAACGCCCAGCCCGATTAGGACGCCGGCGCCGAGGGTAAAAGCGAAGTTCGTGAGGGAGCCGAGGACGTTTATTTTTTGAAGCCCGATGGTTGAGAGTATGATGGTGAAGACTATGATGGCGGTTGCGTCGTTGAAAGTTGCTTCAGTGTCCAGAAGAGTCGCCAGCTTGGATGGAACTTTCACGTGCCGAAAAACCTCCAGAACAGTCACCACGTCAGTTGGCGCAATGAGGGCAGCGAATAGAAACGACACGTAAATTGATAAGCCTACGACTTGCCATAAAATCAATCCTGTGACGACAGTGGCGATGAGAACGCCGATTGTTGCCAAGTGCAAGGGACGGTTTTATTACGCTTCTTAGGTCGCTTCCGCGGATATGGATCATGGCTTCGAATATGAGCGGGGGAACGATGAGGCCCACGTAGAGACCGCCGCCCCCACCTTTGATTAACAGGTCATAGATCGATCGGATCTGCGAAATTGCGTTTTGCATAGGAGCAGATATCGGGCTTCCTTGAAGCGCCAGCAAGCCTACGATTACTGTGATTAGAACGCCTGTTAGAACCAGAACCAAAGTGTAGGGTGCCTTGACTTTTATTGAGATAAGCGCCGCTATGAAAGTCAAAAGCAAGAATGCGGATAGGACCAGCTCTATGCTTGCCATTAAATGCCCTCACCACAGCGCTAAGCAATTTATGGGTTAAGTTCTTTTTATCGTCGGGGGCTTAATCAAGCTCTCGCTTCAATCACTACATTCTAAGATTCCTTTTTAGATTTTTTTCACGTCGCAAAGTTAAATAGCTGAATTCCTTAAGGTACCAATTTGCGTGTGACGGCAATGTTAGATATCAAGCTTATCCGGGAGAACCCCGAACTTGTAAAAAACAACTTGGCAAAACGCGGCAACCCCGAATGCCTCCAAATGCTCGACGACTTGATTGGCTTGGATAGGGAGTGGCGGCTGAACCTCACCAAACTCAACGACATGCGCCACGAACGAAAACAAGTAACCATCGAAATCGCGAAGCTGAAAAAAGCAGGCAAAGAAGCCGACGACCAAGTCCACAGTGCGCAGGATGTTGATGAAAAAATCGGGATCATCGAAAAAGAGGTTGCACAACAAGAGGAGAAAACCCGCGATTACTTGCTTCGGTTGCCGAATCTGCTTGATGACACGGTGCCGTTCGGGAAAGACGACAAAGATAACGTGCAGGTTAAAACTTGGGGAACAATCCCAACTTTTAGTTTCCCAATAAAAAACCACATTGATTTGGCTTTGGCTTTAGACCAAATTGACATGGAGAGGGCAGGAAAAATCTCGGGAGCCCGATTCTTCTACCTCAAGAACCAGGTTGCGAGGCTGGATATGGCTTTGATGAGTCTTGCCATCGAAATGCTGACGAATAAGGGTTTTTCGGCGATTGTTCCGCCTTGTTTGATGACTCGTGAAGCATACGAGGGCGTGACGTCGATGGGGGATTTTGCCGAAGTGCTCTACAAAGTGGAGGGCGAAGACCTGTATTTGATTGCTACTTCTGAGCATCCGATGGCAGCAATGTACATGAACGAGGTGCTAAAAGAACAGGACATGCCCATAAAGCTCGCTGGAATAAGCAGCTGCTTTAGGAAGGAAGCGGGCGCCCACGGCAAAGACACAAGAGGCATCTTCCGCACGCACCAATTCAACAAAATTGAGCAGTTCATATTTTGCAAACCAGAAGATTCAGCCAAGCTTCATGAGGAGCTGCTTTTGAACGCTGAGGAGCTGCTTCAAAAGCTAGAGTTGCCGTACCGTGTTGTGAATGTTTGTACAGGCGATATTGGGACGGTTGCAGCCAAAAAATACGACATTGAAGCGTGGATGCCGGCGCAAAACGGATACCGAGAAGTCGTTAGCTGCAGCAACTGCACCGATTACCAAGCAAGACGCCTTGGAATAAAGTACAGGGAGAAAGAAGGCGCGGCGCCGAAAGGGTTTGTCCACACCTTGAATTCCACGGCGGTTGCCACAGGCAGAACCATAGTGGCGTTGCTGGAGAACAATCAGCAGGCAGACGGCACAATAAATATTCCAGTTGCCCTGCGTAAGTACATGGGTGACAGAGAGAAAATTGACAGGAAACGGTAAACCTTTTAATATTTCTATGAGAATGTTGACTGCGCGTTCGGAGAAATAGATTTGTCTTCAAAAACGAGACATGTAAAAGATAAGTGGCGTGGAAAAGCATGGTACATGGTCGTTGCACCTTCCTTCTTTGGCAACGTTGAGTTAGGCTCCATCCCAGCTGAAGAACCACAAAAGCTGATCGGTAGAGTCGTTGAAGCCACACTGTACGATATTACAGCGGATTTTTCGCATCACTATTTAAAAATGTTCTTCCAAGTTAACGAGATCGACGCGAAAACCGCAAAGACACTTTTCAAAGGTCATGAGTACTCGCGGGATTACCTTCGCAGCTTAGTTAGAAGAAGAACAACCAAAGTTGACTCACTCATCAACCTAACCACAAAAGACGGGTACAAACTTAGAATCGCCGTTTCAGCGCTGACACTGTCAAGAATAAAAACCTCACAGGAAAAGATAATACGCAAAATAATGGATAAAACAATCCATGAAAAAGCAGCCGCGCTCTCCCTTGACCAGTTCGTCCAAGAAATGGTCCTCGGAAAGATTGCATCAGACATCTACAACCAAGCAAAAGAAGTTGCGCCTCTAAGACACGTCGGCATAAGGAAATCTAAACTTTTAGCTGCACCAGCAAACGTGCCGTTGCCAAAAGAAGAAGCGGCAGAGCCCGAAGCAGAAGCACCTGAAGTAGAAGAAGAAGCTGAAGCATAGCACCCTTCTTTTCAAAGCCCCTTCTTAGGGCAAAATTCTTTAGAAACATCATTCTAGAAACCTTCAAACTAACACTAGGGAGCATTGTACTTGTCGGCTAAAGCAGGAGTCCACCAGAAAGGAAGCTTCACCGCCCAAGACGCCATCGACAACATCAAAAAAGACCCCGACTACCCAAAAGCGGGTGCAATAGGGCTTTTCATCGGGGTGGTGCGAGGCGACACCGTTGAAGGGCAAAAGGTCGAGAAGCTGCATCTTGAAGCTTACGAAGAAAAAGCCGACGAAGTTCTCGGAAAAATATGCGATGACTTAACCCAAAAACCCGGCATAATCAACGTTCAAATTCACCATTTACTTGGCGAATTCAACGTTGGGGACGACTTAGTTTACGTCGCCGTCGCGGGCTCCCATCGACCAGAAGTGTTCACGGTTCTGCGAGAAGCCGTCGAGAGATACAAAAGCGAAGCGCCAATCTTCAAAAAAGAACGCGTAACCAACAAAAAAGGCGCCGCCGACGAATACTGGGTTTCAGAGAAACATAACCATTAGTTTTGGCGTTGTGAGTTTATGATTACGGCTTTAGCTGGCGGGGTTGGAGCAGCAAGGTTTCTAACTGGCTTAACTAAACTTGTTAAAGAGGAGGATTTGTCGGTTGTTGTCAATACAGGCGACGACATGGAGATGTTCGGCTTGCACATTTCGCCAGACATCGACATCGTTTCCTACACTTTAGCAGGCATCGTTGACGAGGAGAAGGGTTGGGGAATCAGGGGCGACACTTTCCAATGCCTCGAAACCCTCAGAAAAATAGGTTTAGAAACATGGTTCAGCATAGGCGACAGGGATTTCGCCACCCACATTTTCAGGACAGATTTGCTACGCCAAGGATTCACCCTGTCCAAGGTTACCAAAGAAGTAAGCCGACGCTTAGAAGTCAAAGCCAACGTTTTGCCGATGACGGATGACAAATTTGAGACCTGGATAAAAATCGAGAACGACTTTATCCATTTTGAAGAGTATTTTGTGAAGAGACAAGCCAAAGACGACGTTTTAGGCGTCGAGTTCGTTGGCTCCGCCCAAGCTAAAGCCTCCTCAGAAGCCGTCGACGCAATCCTAAACGCCGAGCTTGTTGTGGTTTGCCCCAGTAACCCAATAGTCAGCATAGGCAGCATATTGGCGGTTGACGGCGTCAGAGCGGCGTTGAGAAAGACAGATGCCAAAATCGTCGGGGTCAGCCCAATAGTTGACGGAGCGCCGATTAAGGGTCCCGCCGACAAGTTGATGCATGGGTTAGGCTTTGAGGTTTCAGCGTTTTCCGTTGCGAAGCTTTACGAGGATTTTCTTGACGCCTTCGTAATTGACTCCAAAGACACCGATGAAAAAGGTCCAATTGAGAAGCTCGGGATCGATGTAAAGGTGACGGATACGGTGATGAAGGGACTGGAAGACAAGGTTCGGTTGGCGAAGACCGTTCTGGAAAGCTGATTTTTCTATATAGAATAAGTTTCTCTCTATATACTATTTGGGCAGCGCAAATAAGGCAAAAAGCTGAAGGTTTCTTTGGAAGTCCATGCAGAAGAAAAAAGCGAAAAAAGAGCGTTCGAACCAAGAAATTCCATGGTACTTCAACCATGTCTAAACATGGAGAAACAAGAGGGGATTTGAGGGGAAAAATATGAAGGGAAAAACAAATAGCGAAAAGCAAGCGAATACCAAAAACGCCGATCTTACCGAGTGGCTCCTGGCAATTGATGCGTGCTTTCCATAGGTCAACCGCAGGTGAAGGACACAAAAACATGCATCTTAAAACGTTAACCTTACGGGTAGAGCGGGATATATGATAAGGGTTATATCTGCATCTGTTTCAATAATTAAGCGGTGTTGAGCGTGGAAAGAAAAAGCTACGATTGGTTTGAACAGCGTCGCAAAACTAGAGGATTAGAGCTTGCGCATGACCAGATTACAAAGGCGTTCGATACGGTAACGTGGCTGCATAAGGCAACAAAGAGCTTTTCAGAGAAGAATTTTAAGGAAGCCCAAAAATACATTGACAACCTCTACAAGACCGAAGAAGGAGTAGACTCTCTTCGAACAGACGTTTTCATGGAGCTATCCAAGGGAGCGGCTCTGGTCGCAGATTACCGTGAAGACCTGCTGCATTTGGTTAAGCGGCTGGACACGTTGGCTGACCACACCAAAGACGCCGCGCGGTGCCTTGAGATGCTTTCAGGCGCAGACATTCCGCAGGAGCTAAGCGACAAAACCGTGGTTATGACGGGAAAGCTCGTGGACACAGCTCAGACCCTGAGAAGCAGCATCGAGAAAATTTCGTCTAACCCAACAGAAGCCATTAACGAAGCAAAAAAAGTCGGCGAAATCGAGCACGCCATCGACGTTGAATACCTCAAATGCAAAAGCCTGTTCGTGAAGTACGGCGTCAACATAAACGTCGGAGCCATGGTCATATTCGATGACCTCATAGAATTCATCGAGCAAGCCGCAGACATGTGCGCAGACACCGCAGACTACATCCTGGTACTCTCAAGCAGAGAATAAACCACAAAAATCTCTTAACTTTTTAGTTTCTATTTTTTCATCTCATCAGCGGCTATGCTGGAAGAACCCGTTTTGGAGCAGATAAAAGCAAAAAGTTGGCGGGCCCGCTGGGATTTGAACCCAGGATTCCCGGCTCCGCAGGCCGATGCCTTGTCCGTACTAGACTACGAGCCCAGATTTTTTGCGCCTATAAAAGAGGGCAGAATAGTAAATACTTTGCTTAAACTTAAAAATAGTGGTAACGTCAGACGAGTTACTTTGTTTTTTTCGGAAAAACAATCGTAAACTGGGTTCCTTCGCCAAGTTTGCTTTCAAAACCCACGGACCCGCCCTGCGCTTCAATCAGTCGCTTAACAACGGCTAACCCGAAGCCTTGACCTTTGGATTTGGTTGTCATCAGCGGCTGGAAAAGTTTCGGTTTTACCTCGTCGGGGATGCCTACGCCCGTATCTGAAATAGTTACGTTTACGCAGTTGTTGTCGTGGAATGCTTTGATTGTAAGTTTGCCGCCGTCAGGCATCGCTTGGATGGCGTTTGTCACCAGGTTTACCAGGATACGTTTGAGAAAAGTGGAGTCTGCGTCAACCCGCACTTTGTTTTCGAATTGCTGAACTACTGAGATGTTGCTTGGCACCACGACGGTTGAGAGCAACTGAGGAATGGCAACCTCCAGGTCAACGTCGCCCAATTCAGGTTTAAGGGGTCTAGCGAAATCTTGCAAATCAGAAATAATTTTGCCTATGTAGTCCGCCTGCTCCTGTATGGCGCATAGACTTTCTTGGACACTTGTTTTGTGTAGACTTTCAGGCAAAGCATCCATTTCCTGCTTCAGCAAAAACAGTTCCCCGGTAATTGTTTGAAGAGGGTTACGGATGTCGTGTCCAATCATACCGGCGGTTTGACCAATCGCAGCTAAGCGTTCGGCGTTCTGAAGCTGCTTTGTTCGTTCGGCAACGGTTAACTCAAGATCTTTCGCGTAGCCTTCAAGTTTCTGTTCAATTTGTTTGCGTTCAGTTATGTCCTGTTCGATTCCGACTATTCTTGCGGGTTTGCCGTCTTCACCTATTTCCCTTACCATACGCTGGGAATGGATGGTTCTGATTGAGCCGTCACGTCTGACGACGCGGTAATCAAAATCTGATTTGGAAAGCAGTCTCGCGTTGAAGAGAAGTTGCTCCATCTTTTGGTTGATTTTTTCTCGATCATCAGGATAAATATGAGTGATGTACTCGGCGGTGTTAGGACCGTACTTTTGAGGTTTCATTCCGAAAATTTGAAACAGCTCGTCGGACCAAATTGCCTTGTCCAATTTAACGTAGTATTCCCAGCTGCCTACATGTGCAATCTGCTGCGCCATTTTTAGTCTGTCTTCGCTTTCCTGAAGCGCATCTTGCGTCTTGACGCGTTCAGTTACATCGTCGAAGATGGTGACTGCCCCATTAGGGTTCCCGTCATCATCGTAAAGAGGCTTCGCACTCACATCAAGAACAAAATGTTTCCCGCTGCGGCTCTCGATAACTTCAGGCGCATTAAGAATCGTCTCTTCATTAAACAGGGCTTTATAGGTGTAAAGTTGATCGGTCGGGCAGGGTTTGCCGTCTAACAGGTAAATTTTCAAAGCCGCGGCATGCTCGCTTAGCTTCAAACCGCATGGGTTAACGCCGAACAGTTCAATAGCCCTTTTATTCGCAAAAGTTACGATTCCGTCAGGTTTCTCCAAAACCATTACAGCCGACGGAATATTATCTAAAATGTCACGCAGCCTCTTTGCTTCCAAAGGTAAAGCGCAGGAGACAGAGATAGTGCTTAAAATTTCGTCTTCTTCAAGAGGTTCTTGCTCACTGTTTTGTTTTGGTTTCATAATCCGTAGGTCCCGTTCAACCTTGGGGAAACCTAGACAACTGCTAACTACTATTATGGCTACATAACAGTTAAGTCTTTTGGGTTTCTACTGTGGCTGACTAATGGTTACTATAAAGATGCATAAAAAGTCCCTTAAAAACACCAGTACTCACGAAACAAGCAAAAGATGGGTCGTCCGTTCCTTTGGCGATGTTAAACTAGGCAGATTTTTTACATTGTGCTTTGACAAGAAAAAAATCCGTGTGGAAAAACGGGTTTCGCTATCAGTTTTTGTCAACGGCTCTCTTTAGAGCGGCAATAACGTTCTGTTTCCCCATGGCAAGCACGTAGGACCTAAACGGGGACCCTGCGGTGCACCCATCAAAATCTGGTACAGCGTCCTAAAGAAGCTGCCAGGTTGGACACTGTTGTTTTTTGCTGCGTTGAAGATGGCGTTTTGGATTTTGTCTGGTTCCTCTTCGGTTTCGAGTTTGACGATTAACTCTGTGACAGCTGCCTTCTCTTCGGGTTTGAGGGCAACGTCGGTTTCTTTGATTTCTTCGAAGTCCCCAATCCAATTCAAAGCATATCCGACACGCTGCTTTAGGTTTGCGTCTAATGCTTGGCCTTTCGGGATGTAACCGTAGCTTTGAAGTTTCTCAGCCACGTAATCTTCCATGCATTCTTTAGGCGCCATTTTAACTAGGAACGCCATCAAATTATAAGGCACATGAACACTGGGCTTTGCCGGCGGCTTGGCAACGTAGCAGTACTCAAACAGCCCTCTGAGCCTCACCGCTTCTTTTTCACCTGCCTGTTTCTTGCCAAAGTAAACCTCTTCAAGATAGTCAAGCTCATTCATGTACGCAGGAATATCCGACACATCCAAGCTTCGGGTGCCGACAAACCTCTTCAGCATAAGCAGAAGCAGCGACTGCGGGGAACCATAGTTGAACCAAACTTGAGGCGTGAAAACGTTGCCTGCTCACTTGGAAATTTTCTTTCCGCCCTTATCAAGAAACATCTTGTACCTCGCATGGGAGGGCGGTTCAAATCAGAGGACTTCACGGCATATTCGATTGTTGATTTTCACCGAGTCCGCGATGTCTTTGCCGTAAGGCTTCAAACCGTATATCTAACGCTTTCCAGCGAGCTGCAAATTCGCCTTTCCAAGTTAGTTTTCCTTCGCCTTTAGCTACGTCTGCATCGCCTTCGTGCCCGCATCCTTGGATGAGTCTGCCGCGGATTTCTAAGCCTTCACATTTGTAGTGGACTTTATCGGTTTTCGGGTCAAACGAGTAGGCGCGTGTTGTGTAGATGCGTCCGCATTTTTCGCAAACTGCGAAGAAGGGCAAAACTTCGGTGTAGCGTGTCTTGTCCAACTTCTTCTTTCACTATTTGTCCTACCTGTTTGGCGTTGGTAAGGATGGTTCTGATTTCGTTTAGAAGCAAGCCTTTCTCGTAGACTTCTTTTAGCGGAGTAGTAGTGGTAGTCCATTCCGCATTTCTCTAAGGATTATAGAAGAAGGGAACTCATGTGTTTGCCGTAGTTTTCACTTAGCAGACAAATGGGTCAGGAATTCTCTGAAACAGGGTAACTCGAGATACTTCTTTAAATCCTTTGATAACCCGAAGGGAACCTTAGAAACGCAAACCGTCTTTGTCGTCTCAGTAAGCAACCAACTCAGGAGTCGAAGCCTAAATTCTTGCAGGGCAAGCGTGACGGTGTAGGAGCGTGCGGTGTTGCCTAGGCTGCCAATGCGGCTGGGAACCCTGAGGCGCCAAGAACCGATTTCTGTGCGGAGTTTACTCATGTCTCTGCCGGTGCTTCCACGTTCGCGGTCGATGATTTTCTTCGCCATCATGTCGTACCATGTGGCTGTGTCCGATAAGTTTGTTCAGTCATAATGTTGGGCCTTCTGCCAAATTGACTGTGCAGAGAGATAATAAAAATGTTTAGAGCCGAAAAACGGCTTAAGGAGTTTTTCGCCGCATGGCTGACGCGATAGCTATCGCGCCTACCGCAAGCAGCAACAGGGCTACCGTGCCAAATCCAGCCCGTAGCTCCACAGAAACCAAGCGCCGCCTACTGCCATTAGAAGCACACCCATTTGCAGCGTGCTGAAGGGTGCACGCTCAGTATCTCTGCGGGTTCCATGGCTCGCATGCCTGCGAGAACCAGAATCCAGACCCCGAACAACACGAGGATTAGCTGGAAAATGTGTCCCCAGTCATGAGTTACGTTTGCGGGTAAAGCAGTATGGCGACAACTACGATGATGAAGAAAAACGCCGATGGTTAGCAGTTGTCGCCTACTTTCAGACATTGTTGTTGCCTTCCTACGAAATCGTTGCGCCGCATTCGGGACAGAATTTGGAGCCTGCCGGTATCGAGTGTCCGCATTTGGGGCAGTTGATTGTGGCTCGGGATGGCGGGGTTAGTGAGGTTCCGCATTCGGGACAGAACTTTGATGTTGCTGGGACATGGCGCCGCATTTGGGGCATATCACGAGGGCCGCTGTGGGTGCTTGTGCTTGAACTTGACCTGCCGAATTCATGATTTGCGGTATAAGCACCATGCCTGTGCCAGGCCTGCGCCGCCGCCACCGCCTCCTTGACCAAGAGACGCTGCTGCGCTCTTCACGGTTTCCATGCGTAGGACAGTGTCGGCTGGGGTGCTGCCGGTTTTGAGCCAGAATAGTCTTTCACGGTACTCTGGGGTTGTGTCTATGCCTTCGAATCGTAGGTCGGTCAGTTCGATGCCTAAGCGTTTGAAGTAGTCTGTAACTGAGTTCTTGACAATGATCGAAGTTTCCTGGAGTCGGGTGAATACAGTGACTAGGTCATAGTGTGACAGTTCCGCGATTATCTTTTCATTCAGGAAGCCTCGCAGGAAGTCGTTAACGTCTCGTTTGTGTCAAAACAGGCTCTGTCCGCCCACAACCTCGTTCACAAACAGTGTTGCATCTTCGATTTTGAAGAGGAATTGCCCGAAAACTTTGAGCGGAGCCAACTCCGTGGTCTGCGCGCTTGTGCCCCATTTGCCATTGAAAACTTTAGTCGCGATGTAGATGACCATTGCTTTGAACGGTTTGTTACCGCCAAATCCTGCTATACGCGTCAGCAACCGGTGAAGCAACGGCAAATTGAGGGTTGTCAACGTGTGCCTGCCTGCGCCGAAAATATCGTAGGCTTTGCCGTCTCTGAAGAACACAGCCATTTCGTATTCATGCACGATTAGCTGGGCTCCCCAAGTTATGTCTTCATCTGGGTACTTGTAGATTATTTGGTCTGGCTCCAGCATTTGTCCACTCTATTACTTGCGGCATTTTAGCTCACTCCTATAATTACTTCGTTACGTTGATCAAACGTGTTCTCTAAACTATCAACCTTGTCAGTTACGGTTTGAACATGGGTTTTCAGATTTGCGGTTGCGCCGCTGGCTAAGTCGGCTTTGAAAGCGTCAACTTCAGTCGTCAACGCGGTTACGCCGTCTAGGAGTTTGTTGTCGAAGGCTATCATGTTGTCGAGGTTTTCTTCGCGTACTTTTACGGCGTCAAAAAATCCGCTGTATCCGTAGGAGGCGTGGTTGACTTTTTCGACGACACGATCCATCTTGGCGACGAGCCGATCTATGTCTGTTAAGACATCGAAGTAGCGGCGGTCAGCCAGCTTCTGCTCAATGTCTTTGAGCAGAAGCTGGCGGACCGCCGCTACTTCGATGTCTTAACAGACATAGATCGGCTACGTCGCCAAGATGGATCGTGTCGTCGAAAAAGTCAACCATGCCTCCTACGGATACAGCGGATTTTTTGACGCCGTAAAAGTACGCGAAGACAACCTTGACAACATGATAGCCTTCGACAATAAACTCCTAGATGGAGTAATCGCGTTGACAACGGAAATTGACGCTTTCAAAGCCGACTTAGCCAGCGGCGCAACCGCAAATCTGAAAACCCGTGTTCAAAACGTAACTGACAAAGTTGACAGTTTCGAGAACACATTTGATCAACGTAACGAAGTAATTATGGGAGTGAGCTAAAATGCCGCAAGTTATAGAGTGGACAAATGCTGGAGCAGACCAAATAATCTACAAGTACCCAGTTGAAGACATAACGTGGGGAGCCCAGCTAATCGTGCATGAATACGAAATGGCTGTGTTCTTCAGAGACGGCAAAGCCTACGATGTTTTCGGCGCAGGCAGGCACACGTTGACAACCCTCAATTTGCCGTTGCTCACCGGATTGCTGACGCGTATAGCAGGATTTGGCGGTAACAAACCGTTCAAAGCAATGGTCCTCTACATCGCGACTAAAGTTTTCAATGGCAAATGGGGCACAAGCGCGCAGACCACGGAGTTGGCTCCGCTCAAAGTGTTCGGGCAATTCCTCTTCAAAATCGAAGATGCCACATTGTTTGTCAACGAGGTTGTGGGCGGACAGAGCCTCTTACACAACAAACGGCGTCAACGACTTCCTGCGGGGTTTCTTAAACGAAAAGATAATCGCGGAACTCTCACACTACGACCTAGTCACTGTGTTCACCCGACTTCAGGAAACTTCGATCATTGTCAAGAACTCAGTTTCAGACTACTTCAAACGCTTAGGCATCGAACTAACAGACCTACGATTCGAAGGCATCGACACAACCCCAGAGTACCGTGAACGACTCTTCTGGCTTAAAACCGGCAGCACCCCAGCCGACACTGTTTTACGCATGGAAACCGTGAAGAGCGCAGCAGCGTCTCTTGGTCAAGGAGGCGGTGGCGGCGGCGCAGGCTTAGGAACAGGCATGGTGCTTATACCGCAAATCATGAATTCAGCAGGACAAGTCCAAGCGCAAGCACCCACAGCAGCCCTCGTGATATGCCCCAAATGCGGCGCACATGTTCCAGCAACATCAAAGTTCTGTCCAGAATGCGGAACCTCACTAACCCCGCCATCCCAAGCCACAATCAAATGTCCCAAATGCGGACACTCGATACCGGCAGGATCCAAATTCTGCCCCGAATGCGGCGCAACAATTTCGTAGGATGGCAACAAAATGTCTGAAAGTAGGCGGCAACTGCTAACCATCGGCGTTTTCTTCATTATAGTAGTTGTCGCCATACTGCTTTACCCCGCAAACGTAACTCATGACTGGGGACACATTCTCCAGCTTATCCTCGTGTTGTTCGGGGTCTGGATTCTGGTTCTCGCAGGCATGCGAGCCATGAACCCGCAGAAATACGAGCGTTCACCCTACAGCACAGTTCAGATGGGTGTGCTTCTAATGGCGGTAGGCGGCGCTTGGTTCCTGTGGAGCTACAGCTGGATTTACACGGTAGCCCTGTTGCTGCTTGCGTTAGGCGCCATAGCCATCGCGTCAGCCATGCGGCGAAAAACTCCTTAAGCCGTTTTTCGGCTCTAAACATTTTTCTATCTCTCTGCACAGTCACATTGGCAGAAGGCTCAACGTTATGACTGAACAACTTATCGGACGCGGCACATGGTACGACATGATGGCAAAGAAAGTCATCGACCGCGAACGTGAACTCGGCAGAGAAATGAGTAAACTCCGCACAGAGATGGGTCTTGGCGCCTCAGGGTTCCCACACATCGGCAGCCTAGGCGACGCCGCACGCTCCTACACCGTCACGCTTGCCCTGCAAAATTTAGGCTTCAACTCCGAGTTGGTTGCTTACTGCGACGACAAAGACGGTTTGCGTAAGGTTCCCGTCGGGTTATCAAAGGATTTAGAGAAGTATCTCGGTTACCCTGTTTCAAGCATTCCTGACCCGTTCGGCTGCCATGAAAGCTACGGCAAACACATGAGTTCCCTTCTTCTAGAATCCTTAGATAAATGCGGAATGGACTACCGCTACTACTCCGCTAAAGAAGTCTACGAGAAAGGCTTGCTTCTAAACGAAATCAGAACCATCCTTACCAACGCCAAACAGGTAGGACAAATAGTAAAAGAAGAAGTTGGACAAGACACGTACACCGAAGTTTTGCCCTTCTTTGCAGTTTGCGAAAAATGCGGACGCATCTACACAACACGCGCCTACTCGTTTGACCCGAAAACCGACAAAGTCCACTACAAATGCGAAGGCTTAGAAATCCGCGGCAGACTCATCCAAGGATGCGGGCACGAAGGCGACGCAGACGTAGCTAAAGGCGAAGGAAAACTAACTTGGAAAGGCGAATTCGCAGCACGCTGGAAAGCGTTAGATATACGGTTTGAAGCCTTCGGCAAAGACATCGCGGACTCGGTGAAAATCAACGATCGAATATGCCGTGAAGTCCTCTGCTTTGAACCGCCTTCGCATGCGAGGTACGAGATGTTTCTTGATAAGGGCGGAAAAAAAATCTCCAAGTCAGCAGGCAACGTTTTCACGCCTCAAGTCTGGTTCAACTACGGTTCCCCGCAGTCGCTGCTTCTGCTTATGCTGAAGAGGTTTGTCGGCACCCGAAGCTTGGATGTGTCGGATATTCCTGCGTACATGAATGAGCTTGACTATCTTGAAGAGGTTTACTTTGGCAAGAAACAGGCAGGTGAAAAAGAAGCGGTGAGGCTCAGGGGGCTGTTTGAGTACTGCTACGTTGCCAAGCCGCCGTCAAAGCCCAGTGTTCATGTGCCTTATAATTTGATGGCGTTCCTAGTTAAAATGGCGCCTAAAGAATGCATGGAAGATTACGTGGCTGAGAAACTTCAAAGCTACGGTTACATCCCGAAAGGCCAAGCATTAGACGCAAACCTAAAGCAGCGTGTCGGATATGCTTTGAATTGGATTGGGGACTTCGAAGAAATCAAAGAAACCGACGTTGCCCTCAAACCCGAAGAGAAGGCAGCTGTCACAGAGTTAATCGTCAAACTCGAAACCGAAGAGGAACCAGACAAAATCCAAAACGCCATCTTCAACGCAGCAAAAAACAACAGTGTCCAACCTGGCAGCTTCTTTAGGACGCTGTACCAGATTTTGATGGGTGCACCGCAGGGTCCCCGTTTAGGTCCTTACGTGCTTGCCATGGGGAAACAGAACGTTATTGCCGCTCTAAAGAGAGCCGTTGACAAAAACTGATAGCGAAACCCGTTTTTCCACACGGATTTTTTTCTTGTCAAAGCACAATGTAAAAAATCTGCCTAGTTTAACATCGCCAAAGGAACGGACGACCCATCTTTTGCTTGTTTCGTGAGTACTGGTGTTTTTAAGGGGCTTTTTATGCATCTTTATAGTAACCATTAGTCAGCCACAGTAGAAACCCAAAAGACTTAACTGTTATGTAGCCATAATAGTAGTTAGCAGTTGTCTAGGTTTCCCCAAGGTTGAACGGGACCTACGGATTATGAAACCAAAACAAAACAGTGAGCAAGAACCTCTTGAAGAAGACGAAATTTTAAGCACTATCTCTGTCTCCTGCGCTTTACCTTTGGAAGCAAAGAGGCTGCGTGACATTTTAGATAATATTCCGTCGGCTGTAATGGTTTTGGAGAAACCTGACGGAATCGTAACTTTTGCGAATAAAAGGGCTATTGAACTGTTCGGCGTTGACCCATGCGGTTTGAAGCTAAGCGAGCATGCCGCGGCTTTGAAAATTTACCTGTTAGACGGCAAACCCTGCCCGACCGATCAACTTTACACCTATAAAGCCCTGTTTAATGAAGAGACGATTCTTAATGCGCCTGAAGTTATCGAGAGCCGCAGCGGGAAACATTTTGTTCTTGATGTGAGTGCGAAGCCTCTTTACGATGATGACGGGAACCCTAAGGGGGCAGTCACCATCTTCGACGATGTAACTGAACGCGTCAAGACGCAAGATGCGCTTCAGGAAAGCGAAGACAGACTAAAAATGGCGCAGCAGATTGCACATGTAGGCAGCTGGGAATACTACGTTAAATTGGACAAGGCAATTTGGTCCGACGAGCTGTTTCAAATTTTCGGAATGAAACCTCAAAAGTACGGTCCTAACACCGCCGAGTACATCACTCATATTTATCCTGATGATCGAGAAAAAATCAACCAAAAGATGGAGCAACTTCTCTTCAACGCGAGACTGCTTTCCAAATCAGATTTTGATTACCGCGTCGTCAGACGTGACGGCTCAATCAGAACCATCCATTCCCAGCGTATGGTAAGGGAAATAGGTGAAGACGGCAAACCCGCAAGAATAGTCGGAATCGAACAGGACATAACTGAACGCAAACAAATTGAACAGAAACTTGAAGGCTACGCGAAAGATCTTGAGTTAACCGTTGCCGAACGAACAAAGCAGCTTCAGAACGCCGAACGCTTAGCTGCGATTGGTCAAACCGCCGGTATGATTGGACACGACATCCGTAACCCTCTTCAAACAATTACCGGGGAACTGTTTTTGCTGAAGCAGGAAATGGATGCTTTGCCTGAAAGTCTACACAAAACAAGTGTCCAAGAAAGTCTATGCGCCATACAGGAGCAGGCGGACTACATAGGCAAAATTATTTCTGATTTGCAAGATTTCGCTAGACCCCTTAAACCTGAATTGGGCGACGTTGACCTGGAGGTTGCCATTCCTCAGTTGCTCTCAACCGTCGTGGTGCCAAGCAACATCTCAGTAGTTCAGCAATTCGAAAACAAAGTGCGGGTTGACGCAGACTCCACTTTTCTCAAACGTATCCTGGTAAACCTGGTGACAAACGCCATCCAAGCGATGCCTGACGGCGGCAAACTTACAATCAAAGCATTCCACGACAACAACTGCGTAAACGTAACTATTTCAGATACGGGCGTAGGCATCCCCGACGAGGTAAAACCGAAACTTTTCCAGCCGCTGATGACAACCAAATCCAAAGGTCAAGGCTTCGGGTTAGCCGTTGTTAAGCGACTGATTGAAGCGCAGGGCGGGTCTGTGGGTTTTGAAAGCAAACTTGGCGAAGGAACGCAGTTTACGATTGTTTTTCCGAAGAAAACAAAGTAACTCGTCTGACGTTACCACTATTTTTAAGTTTAAGCAAAGTATTTACTATTCTGCCTCTTTTATAGGCACAAAAAATCTGGGCTCGTAGTCTAGTACGGACAAGGCATCGGCCTGCGGAGCCGGGAATCCTGGGTTCAAATCCCAGCGGGCCCGCCAACTTTTTGCTTTTATCTGCTCCAAAACGGGTTCTTCCAGCATAGCCGCTGATGAGATGAAAAAATAGAAACTAAAAAGTTAAGAGATTTTTGTGTTTATTCTCTGCTTGAGAGTACCAGGATGTAGTCTGCGGTGTCTGCGCACATGTCTGCGGCTTGCTCGATGAATTCTATGAGGTCATCGAATATGACCATGGCTCCGACGTTTATGTTGACGCCGTACTTCACGAACAGGCTTTTGCATTTGAGGTATTCAACGTCGATGGCGTGCTCGATTTCGCCGACTTTTTTTGCTTCGTTAATGGCTTCTGTTGGGTTAGACGAAATTTTCTCGATGCTGCTTCTCAGGGTCTGAGCTGTGTCCACGAGCTTTCCCGTCATAACCACGGTTTTGTCGCTTAGCTCCTGCGGAATGTCTGCGCCTGAAAGCATCTCAAGGCACCGCGCGGCGTCTTTGGTGTGGTCAGCCAACGTGTCTAGCCGCTTAACCAAATGCAGCAGGTCTTCACGGTAATCTGCGACCAGAGCCGCTCCCTTGGATAGCTCCATGAAAACGTCTGTTCGAAGAGAGTCTACTCCTTCTTCGGTCTTGTAGAGGTTGTCAATGTATTTTTGGGCTTCCTTAAAATTCTTCTCTGAAAAGCTCTTTGTTGCCTTATGCAGCCACGTTACCGTATCGAACGCCTTTGTAATCTGGTCATGCGCAAGCTCTAATCCTCTAGTTTTGCGACGCTGTTCAAACCAATCGTAGCTTTTTCTTTCCACGCTCAACACCGCTTAATTATTGAAACAGATAGCAGATATAACCCTTATCATATATCCCGCTCTACCCGTAAGGTTAACGTTTTAAGATGCATGTTTTTGTGTCCTTCAACTTGCGGTTGTCCTATGGAAAGCACGCATCAATTGCCAGGAGCCACTCGGTAAGATCGGCGTTTTTGGTCTTCGCTTGCTTTTCGCTATTTGTTTTTCCCTTCATATTTTTCCCCTCAAATCCCCTCTTGTTTCTCCATGTTTAGACATGGTTGAAGTACCATGGAATTTCTTGGTTCGAACGCTGTTTTTTCGCTTTTTTCTTCTGCATGGACTTCCAAAGAAACCTTCGGCTTTTTGCCTTATTTGCACTGCCCAAATAGTATATAGAGAGCAACTTATTCTATATAGAAAAATCAGCACTCTAGAACGGTTTTAGCCAATCTAACCTTGTCTTCCAGGCCCTTCATCACGGTGTCCGTCACCTTTACATCGATCCCGAGCTTCTCAATCCGACTCTTTTCATCGGTGTCTTTGGAGTCAATTACGAAGGCGTCAAGAAAATCCGCGTAAAGCTTCGCAACGGAAAACGCTGAAACCTCAAAGCCTAACCCATGCATCAACTTGTCGGCGGGACCCTTAATCGGCGCTCCGTCAACTATGGGGCTGACCCCGACGATTTTGGCATCTGTCTTTCTCAACGCCGCTCTGACGCCGTCAACCGCCAATATGCTGCCTATGCTGACTATTGGGTTACTGGGGCAAACCACAACTAGCTCGGCGTTTAGGATTGCGTCGACGGCTTCTGGGGCGGCTTTGGCTTGGGCGGAGCCAACGAACTCGACGCCTAAAACGTTGTCTTTGGCTTGTCTCTTCACAAAATACTCTTCAAAATGGATCAAGTCGTTCTCGATTTTTATCCAGGTCTCAAACTTGTCATCCGTCATCGGCAAAACGTTGGCTTTGACTCCTAAGCGTCGGCTTATTTCTTTGGTAACCTTGGAAAGGGTGAATCCTTGGCGTAGCAAATCTGTCCTGAAAATGTGGGTGGCGAAATCCCTGTCGCCTATGCTGAACCATGTTTCTAAACCTATTTTTCTGAGGGTTTCTAGGCATTGGAAAGTGTCGCCCCTGATTCCCCAACCCTTCTCCTCGTCAACGATGCCTGCTAAAGTGTAGGAAACGATGTCGATGTCTGGCGAAATGTGCAAGCCGAACATCTCCATGTCGTCGCCTGTGTTGACAATAACCGACAAATCTTCTTCTTTAACAAGTTTAGTTAAGCCAGTTAGAAACCTTGCTGCTCCAACCCCGCCAGCTAAAGCCATAATCATAAACTTACAACGCCAAAACTAATGGTTATGTTTCTCTGAAACCCAGTATTCGTCGGCGGCGCCTTTTTTGTTGGTTACGCGTTCTTTTTTGAAGATTGGCGCTTCGCTTTTGTATCTCTCGACGGCTTCTCGCAGAACCGTGAACACTTCTGGTCGATGGGAGCCCGCGACGGCGACGTAAACTAAGTCGTCCCCAACGTTGAATTCGCCAAGTAAATGGTGAATTTGAACGTTGATTATGCCGGGTTTTTGGGTTAAGTCATCGCATATTTTTCCGAGAACTTCGTCGGCTTTTTCTTCGTAAGCTTCAAGATGCAGCTTCTCGACCTTTTGCCCTTCAACGGTGTCGCCTCGCACCACCCCGATGAAAAGCCCTATTGCACCCGCTTTAGGGTAGTCGGGGTCTTTTTTGATGTTGTCGATGGCGTCTTGGACGGTGAAGCTTCCTTTCTGGTGGACTCCTGCTTTAGCCGACAAGTACAATGCTTCCTAGTGTTGGTTTGAAAGTTTCTAGAATGATGTTTCTAAAAAATTTTGCCCTAAGAAGGGGCTTTGAAAAGAAGGGTAGCTATGCTTCAGCTTCTTCTTCTACTTCAGGTGCTTCTGCTTCGGGCGCTGCCGCTTCTTCTTTTGGCAACGGCACGTTTGCAGGTGCAGCTAAAAGTTTAGATTTTCTTATGCCGACGTGTCTTAGAGGCGCAACTTCTTTTGCTTGGTTGTAGATGTCTGATGCAATCTTTCCGAGGACCATTTCTTGGACGAACTGGTCAAGCGAGAGCGCGGCTGCTTTTTCATGGATTGTTTTATCCATTATTTTGCGTATTATCTTTTCCTGTGAGGTTTTTATTCTTGAAAGTGTCAGCGCTGAAACGGCGATTCTAAGTTTGTACCCGTCTTTTGTCGTTAGGTTGATCAGTGAGTCAACTTTGGTTGTTCTTCTTCTAACTAAGCTGCGAAGGTAATCCCGCGAGTACTCATGACCTTTGAAAAGTGTCTTTGCGGTTTTCGCGTCGATCTCGTTAACTTGGAAGAACATTTTTAAATAGTGATGCGAAAAATCCGCTGTAATATCGTACAGTGTGGCTTCAACGACTCTACCGATCAGCTTTTGTGGTTCTTCAGCTGGGATGGAGCCTAACTCAACGTTGCCAAAGAAGGAAGGTGCAACGACCATGTACCATGCTTTTCCACGCCACTTATCTTTTACATGTCTCGTTTTTGAAGACAAATCTATTTCTCCGAACGCGCAGTCAACATTCTCATAGAAATATTAAAAGGTTTACCGTTTCCTGTCAATTTTCTCTCTGTCACCCATGTACTTACGCAGGGCAACTGGAATATTTATTGTGCCGTCTGCCTGCTGATTGTTCTCCAGCAACGCCACTATGGTTCTGCCTGTGGCAACCGCCGTGGAATTCAAGGTGTGGACAAACCCTTTCGGCGCCGCGCCTTCTTTCTCCCTGTACTTTATTCCAAGGCGTCTTGCTTGGTAATCGGTGCAGTTGCTGCAAGCTAACGACTTCTCGGTATCCGTTTTGTGCCGGCATCCACGCTTCAATGTCGTATTTTTTGGCTGCAACCGTCCCAATGTCGCCTGTACAAACATTCACGACACGGTACGGCAACTCTAGCTTTTGAAGCAGCTCCTCAGCGTTCAAAAGCAGCTCCTCATGAAGCTTGGCTGAATCTTCTGGTTTGCAAAAGATGAACTGCTCAATTTTGTTAATTGGTGGGTGCGGAAGATGCCTCTTGTGTCTTTGCCGTGGGCGCCCGCTTCCTTCCTAAAGCAGCTGCTTCTTCCAGCCAGCTATGGGCATGTCCTGTTCTTTTACACCTCGTTCATGTACATTGCTGCCATCGGATGCTCAGAAGTAGCAATCAAATACAGGTCTTCGCCCTCCACTTTGTAGAGCACTTCGGCAAAATCGCCATCGACGTCACGCCCTCGTATGCTTCACGAGTCATCAAACAAGGCGGAACAATCGCCGAAAAACCCTTATTCGTTAACCTTCGATGGCAAGGCTCATCAACGCCATATCCAGCCTCGCAACTTGGTTTTTGAGGTAGAAAAATCGGGCTCCCGAGATTTGCCTGCTTCTCCATGTCAATTTGGTCTGAAGCCAAAGCCAAATCGATATGGTTTTTTATTAGGAACGCGAAAATTGGGATTGTTCCGCAAGTTTTAACCTGCACGTTATCTTTGTCGTCTTTACCGAACGGCACAGTGTCATCAAGCAGTTTCGGAAACCGCAGCAGATAATCACGGGTTTTCTCCTCTTTGTTGTGCACCTGCTTTTCGATGATCCCGATTTTTTCATCAACATCTTGGCACTATGGACTTCATCGTCGGCTTCTTTGCCTGCTTTTTTGAGTTTAGCGATTTCGATGGTTACTTGTTTTCGTTCGTGGCGTATATCGTTGAGTTTGGTGAGGTTAAGCGCCACTCCCTATCCAAGCCAATCAAGTCGTCGAGTCATTTGGAGGCATTCGGGGTTGCCGCGTTTTGCCAAGTTGTTTTTTACAAGTTCGGCACTCTCCCGGATAGCTTGATATCTAACATTGCCGGCAGACGCAAATTGGTACCTTACGAATCCAGCTATTTAACTTTGCGACGTGAAAAAAAACTAAAATACTCTTAGAATGTATTGATGAAGCGAGAGCTTGATTAAGCCCCCGACTAAAAAGACTTAACCCATAAACTGCTTAGCGTTGTGGTGAGGGCATTTAATGGCAAGCATAGAGCTGGTCCTATCCGCATTCTTACTTTTGACTTTCATAGCAGCGCTTACTCAATAAAAGTCAAGGCACCCTACACTTTGGTTCTGGTTCTAACAGGCGTTCTAATCACACTGATTGTCGGGTTGCTGGCGCTTCAAGGAAGCCCGATATCTGCTCCAATGCAAAACGCAATTTCACAGATCCGATCGATCTATGACATATTAATCAAAGGTGGGGGAGGCGGTCTCTAGTGGGCCTCATCGTTTCACGCTCATATTCGAAGCCATGATCCATATCCGCGGCAAAGACCTGCGAGCGTGATAAAACCGTCTCTTGCACTCGCAACAATCGGCGTTCTCATCGCCACTGTCGTCACAGGATTGATTTTATGGCAAGTTGTAGGCTCATCAATTTACATGTCGTTTCTATTCGCTGCCCTCATTGCGCCAACTGACGTCGTGACTGTCCTGGAAACTTTTCGGCACGTGAAAGTTCCATCCAAGCTGGCAACTCTTCTGGACACTGAAGCAACCTTCAGCGACGCCACCGCCATCATCGTCTTCACCATCATACTCTCAACCATCGGGCTTCAAAAATGAAACGTCCTGGCTCCCTCGCGACGTTCTCACTTCCCCTAGGCACCCAGCCGTTCCTCATTCGGCCTAGCGTCTCGGCTTTTGCAGGAGAAATCCTCCCCAGCCTGATTGAAAATATGAGTTGCCGAAACCATTGTATTGACCATAGCAGTTGTTTCTATGGGTGAGGCCCCCGCAGCTTGCATCCGGCGTCAAGCCTCGTCGAGGGGAATAGTGCGGTGAGCTCTCCCGGGTTGTACTTAGGCGATTTCCCCCTTGTGGACTGCGATGGAGCCCGCGACAAGGGAAGCAGTTGAAATCTTTTGGCAAATCGCCGCCTTCATAGGCAACTCGGTGGCTTTCCTTCTCATCGGCTTCGAAGCAAACATCGTTACTTTCCCCCAGTCGGTCCTCCTCATTTTAGCGGCTTTCTTGGCGGTTACCGCGTCAAGAGCGTTCACTGTCTACCCGATACTTGCGTTTTACCGAAAGATAAGTGGGAAAATGACGGGGGTCTGGAGCAACGTTGCCATGCTTGGCGGCGTCAGAGGTGCCCTTTCAATTGCGTTGGCGGCAACAATCTACCTGCCTCCGCAGTCGTTTCGGTGGCGGACCTGCATACGATAGACACGATGGTGTTCGGAGTTGCTTTTATCTCAATAATGGTTCAGGTGCCTCTGCTTTTGCGCTACGCTAAAAGAGTGATGCCGCAGGTGGAAGCCTTCACGCAAACTGAGCTTGACGACGAATTCGCCCGTTTATCCTCCTACATCGAAGAGATGCATCGGTTGCGTTCAGAAGGAAGAATTTCTGAAGCTGAATTCGCGGAAAAACTCGAGGAAAGCAAAGTGGAGCTGGAACGCCTAATTGCCAAGTCGCATGTGACGATTGAAACAAGAAAGATAATTCGAGCCAGAGCATCAATTCTTTTCCCCCGTTCTGCCAAAAACAACTAAGCGAA
>CAWGMZ010000015.1:0-3811 GCA_963823775.1 Candidatus Bathyarchaeota archaeon | reverse complement strand
GCTTAACGAAAGCTAAAGAAGTTGAAGAAGCCCTAACAAAACTCGGCGTCCTAAGCGACATTACCCGGGTTCGAAACAGCCGAAAAATCCGCGCAGGCAAAGGCAAGCACAGGGGCAGAAAAATGAAGCAAGCCGTTGGACCGCTAATTGTGGTGGTTGACAACAAAACGTTAGGCAACGCCGCCAGCAATGTTCCAGGAGTCCAAGTAACCACAGTTAATAATCTTAATACTGAAATGTTGGCGCCAGGGACCCATCCAGGGCGGTTAACGGTGTGGACAAACGGCGCAATCGAAAGTTTAGATAAACTCTACAGCAAAGGGGAAACTGAATAATGGACAACAATGATGTAATCCGTTACCCGTTAATGACGGAATCCGCAAGCGTGATGGTTGAGAAAGATAACAAACTGCTCTTTGTCGTAAATTTAAAAGCAGGAAAAAGCGACATAAAAAAAGCCGTTGAAGAACTTTACGAAGTTAAAGTAAACAAAGTAAACTTGCTGATCACCCCGCAAGGCGTCAAAAAAGCCTTCGTGAAGCTGACCCCCGAATTCAAGGCTTCAGACGTCGCAATCAAACTGGGAATACTATAAACTAATTGGATGCATGACTTATGGGAAAACGTATACGTGTTCAGAGACGCGGTCGCGGCGGCAGAAACTGGCGAGCTTCAACTCATAAACGTGTTGCTCCAGCAAAATACCCCGCAATAACGCCTAAAGAATCATTCGATGCCTCATTATGCGGCACAGTTCAAGAGCTAATGCATGATCCAGGCCGAGGCTCACCTCTCTCACTCATTAAATTTGCGAATGGATTATCCTTCTACACGATTGTCCCTGAAGGCGTCTTTACTGGGCAGCAAATCACCTACGGCGGAAAAGCGCCTGCCGAAATAGGCAACATCGTTTCGCTGGGAAAGATACCTGAAGGAACCATCGTCTGCGGCATAGAGCTTCGACCCGGAGACGGCGGCAAAATGGCAAAGTCTTCAGGCGCTTACGCAACCGTAGTCGGTCACACTCCGCAAGGCACAATGATACGTCTGCCTTCTGGAAGAACAAGATACGTTAACGATTACTGCTTAGCAACAGTCGGTGTAGTTTCTGCTTCTGGAAGAATTGAGAAACCTTTCCTCAAAGCAGGCGAGATGTTTCATTGGATGAAAGCTAAGGGTCACAAGTACCCGCGAACTAGCGGATCGCAAAATGGTTCCGGCAGTTCACCCCTATGGAAGCAGCAAACGTAGTTCTCGCAGATGCACTACAACTTCGCATGGAGCTCCTCCAGGGCAGAAAGTCGGTTTGATAGCTGCTAGAGGACCTGGACAAAAGAAGAAGCGTGCGATTCGCTAGATTCGGGCAGAAGGTTTATAGCGTTTAGAAAGAGTTTAAGGTGAAGATGAAAAATGCCGAAAGAATTTAGTTACCGCGGGCACAGCTTGGTCAGTTTGACAGGGATGTCTATGGATGAATTCATCAATCTGCTTCCCTCAAGGCAGCGAAGAAGCCTTCAACGCGGCCTAACCGCTGAACAACGCATACTGCTAGAGAAGCTGCGTAGCGCTAAAGAAGCACAGAAACAGGGCAAAGAAGTTAACCTTAAAACTCACGTTCGAGACCTGATTATTCTGCCTGAAATGGTTGGAGTCAAAATCCAGATCCACAACGGCAAAGAATTCGTCGCGGTCGAAATGAAGCCGGAAATGATCGGTCACTACCTAGGCGAGTTCGCAGTAACCAACAAGCCGGTTAGGCATGGAACTCCAGGTATCGGCGCTTCGCGTTCTTCGATGTATGTGCCGCTGAAGTAAGAATTTTTTTTCTTTCTTTTGTTTTATTCGATTTTTTCTTTTGTGTAGACCTGTTGTGGTTTGCTGTTCTTGGTTTTTGTTTGTTTTGTTGATGTTTTTGTATACCGTTTGTGGTTTGCGGAGTTTCATGGCGGTTTTTGCGGTGTTTTTTTAAGTTGCGACTTTTGTTTTGGTGAAAGTTGCGACTTTCGCGCGTGGGTCTTTGTGTTTTGGGTTGCTTTTTGGGTTTAGGCTTGGCTTCTGCTTTTTCGTTGCGACTTTGGGATGGGCGAAATGCGACTTTGTATGTTGACTCAACATAGGCGGCATTGTCGCGTATTGTCGGATATAGACGGCTTATGTGCTCGGAGGCTTTTTCTCGTCGGCAGGTTTGTTTCTGTGTGGTTTTTTGTGGTTTTCGATGAAGCGCAGCGTTAACAGAGCGCACCCACCTATCATACACCCACGGCAGCTTTCAAGAAAGGTTAAAAGCGCATTTCCCCCTTTGTCCTAATGAGGATTTTTCAGTGACAGACCCACACCAGACACAGTCCTCTACACTTGGCAACAACGCTTTTAGGCGGCAAAGAAAAAGATGTCCTGCTTGTTTTCCCCGGCAAATACAAGGCGCCCGACCCCCAACTTCCCCTTGCCCTCCTCCACATCGCCGCCGCGTTGCAGCAAGAAGGCTTTGGCGTGCGGATTTTGGATATGCGCCTGCAGGATTACCGCGGCATAGAAATCGGCGACCCCCTCTTCGTCGGCGTAAGCTGCATGACTGGCCTGCAAATCAAGTACGCGCTGGAATTCGCCCAGAACGTGAAAAACCAAAATCCCTCGGTTCCGCTGGTCTGGGGCGGCGTGCATCCGACGCTTCTGCCCGAGCAAACCGCCAGCCACCGCCTCGTCGACGTCGTTGTCCGCGGAGAAGGCGAACTCATCATCAAAGACTTAGCCAACGCATTCGCCTCAGGTCAGCCGCTTGAGGGCGTCGCTGGCATAACCTACCGCATCGGCAGCCACAGTCAAAACCAACCCAGACGGCGACGTAATCGACCTAAACCAAATCCCCATCGAATTGCCCTACAACCTGCTCGAGATGCAGCGGTACCCCTCCGTGAAAGCAGGCAGATTCCACATCCAAACCAGCCGAGGCTGCCCCCACAGATGCGGCTTCTGCTACAACACCCAATTCAACAAGAAAAGGTGGCGGGCAAAAACTGCAGGGCGTGTCCTCGACGAAATAGAATACATCCTGAAAAAGTTTCCAAACGTCAAAATAATCGACCCCATCGACGACAACGTCTTCGTGGATCAACAGCGGGTTAGCGAAATCTGCCAAGGCATTTTGGAGCGGAAACTTCCTGTTAAGTGGCGGGCTAACTGCCGATTCGACTACCTATCCACCTACAACAAAGAATTCCTCGAGCTTTTGGAGCGGGCTGGCTGCGTCGAACTTGACTTCGGAGGCGAATCAGGCTCCCCACGGCTGCAAGAACTCATCTGCAAAGACGTCACGGCAGACCAAATGCTCCAATCCGTCGCAAACCTCAGAGATTGGGCGCCCAGCATCGAGCCCTACGTGTCGTGGATGAGCGGCTTGCCCGGCGAAACAGACCAAGACCTGAACCAAACCTTTGACTTGATGGATAAAATGTCCGAAGTCAAACCCGAAAACCCAGCACTACGGCATATTCGTCTACACCCCGTTCCCAAGCCCACTATCCGATGTTTTGCCTTCGGGTTTTGCGCCGCCTCAGATCGCTTGAGGAATGGGGAAGCATCCACGTCTTCCATTACGACCCCCCATGGCACACCAAAAAACAAGTAGCAAAACTACACACGATTTCAGCCGTCAGCCGACTTGCCTTTTTCCCACAAGAAAGAATAAAAGAACGCGACTTCGCCTTCAAAACAGCTTACACAATGATGAACAAAATTGAGAAATACCGATGGAAACACAGGTCCTTTTCGTTCCCGATTGAATTGAAAATTGCAGACGCAGTTGCCAGAAGAT
>CAWGMZ010000014.1:0-17135 GCA_963823775.1 Candidatus Bathyarchaeota archaeon | reverse complement strand
GTACTCTTATTTTTCCAGACATAAGTTTAGGGAGCAAGTTATCTCTAATACTTTCGAGAAGGGTTATCTCTTTCATGATGCAAAGGATTTTTCTATCAAGGGTTATGAAAAAATCTGAAATTTTGCCTAATTGATTAGATGGTGGAATGATAATGGGATAATCCTTCAAAATATCAGTTTTAAGGTTGTTGAACACACTGCCATTACTTAAGAGCACTATGCTCTCTCTTTCCTTCTGTAAATAGTAGTATAGAAATTCTTTTGTGATATTTTTATAGTCCCCGAAAATTAGCCAGCCGTCATGCACACAAGCAGTTAACTCCATTATCTTCGGTAATCCGTAGACTAGCACTATTAGATAGAATAAGAGTGCCTCGTTCGACCGTTCGGCTGTTAGGAACACCTTCTAATTTGATGTACTGACTTGTTTTCATTAGGTATTTTGATGAACTAGATGTGGCATCAGATATTTTTACCCATGGCATCCCTTCCGATCGTAAGAAATTTTGGATAGGTCAGGAGATGCACCAGAATTATTTTTGCTATATTACCTATTGAATCAACATACCAACCATCTGGAATTTCTTTACTTATCCTTTCAGAATAAACCATTTTTCCGCCTGTTGACTGGTAAGGTTTGCCTTCTTGGTTGGGAAACTCAAAATCAACAAACCAACGCTTAATTCAGCTTGCCCATAGCCTCAAGAGTCTTATTTATGTCTTTATTAAGTTCGAATTTTTGAATCAAGATTTGAAAGAATGCCGACAATTTCTCGCTGTTCTTGAAGTGCTGGAACAGCAATTTTCATTAGATTTACGCGGGTAATGTAAATATGCTTAATTACCGTACCATCAGAATCTGTCCATTTGTTTCTGGTAATACGGATTTAACAACAAATAATACAAAAAACTTGAGAGGATTAGCTTGTTTGGTCTCAGCAAAGCAACAGACTGATTGATACAAACTTCTTCCTTCCCAACAACTGCAACTCTTCCTAATGTCCCATCTTTTGATAGCAAGATGTCATTAATTTTAGGTCTGCTTTTGCCCGTCAAATTTTCATCAAAGGCTTTTTTCGTTGTTTTTCTTGCACTTTCAATGTTTATTCGGTTGCCATCGAGGTCTTTTGCAGTAACCATCAATGGACCTGTTTGTGAAGTCGGCATTGGACACGTAAACCCATATGTAATCCAGTCCAAGAAATCTTCTCGTTTGCCGACAGTCCAATCCTCAGGTAACGAACCGAAATGTGTTAAGTTGCGTTCAGGCTTTTCCATCGCTATCATAGCCTATGTTATCTAAATTACTGTAATTTGTTTGTCAATTTTGTTGGCTTCAACCATTTGCAATTTCAATTTTGCTACCAATCGATTCATTTTCTCTTCAAATTCTTCTTCGTCTTCTTCTTCTTCCTCTGCGCCACATATCGTCCTGGTGTTAGTATGTGTCCTTGTTTTCTTATTTCTTCAAGTTTTACGGCTTTGCAGAATCCAGCAATATCTTGGTACTCGACTTTTTGTCCGTTTATAGGTTCGCCTCTCCATGCGTGGTAGGTGTCGGAGATTTTTTTGATGTCTTCATCGGTTAGTTGGCGATGTCTTCTGTCTGTCATGGTTCCGAGTTTTCTGGCGTCTATGAAGAGGGTTTCTCTTCTGCGGTCTCTGAATTTGTGGTTTATTTTGTCTCGGGCTATGAACCATAGGCAGGCGGGTATCATGGTGTTGTAGAATAGTTGGCTGGGTAGGGCTACCATGCAGTCTACGAGGTCCGCTTCGATTATGTTTTTGCGTATTTCCCCTTCGTTTGAGGTATTGCTGCTCATGGAGCCGTTGGCGAGTACGAAGCCTGCAGTGCCATAAGGAGCTAGGTGATGAATGAAGTGCTGTACCCAAGCGAAGTTTGCGTTTCCAACTGGTGGAGTGCCGTATTTCCAGCGGATGTCTTCTCGGAGCATTTCGCCTTTCCAGTCTGAATCGTTAAACGGCGGGTTGGCAAGGATAAAGTCAGCTTTCAGGTCGGGATGTGCATCGCACATGAAACTGCCTTGGCTGTTCCATTTTACAAATTTTCCGTCTATGCCTCTGATTGCCAAATTCATCTTGCATAGTCGCCAAGTGGTCGCGTTGGATTCTTGCCCGTAAATGCTTAGGTCCTCTCGCTTCATACGTTCAGAAGGCTTATTTGGCATGGGTAGTCTGTCGCGTGGGCTTCTACGAATTTTTCGCTTTGCACAAACATGCCGCCGCTGCCGCAGCAGGGGTCAAAAACCCTTCCCTTAAACGGTTCAATCATAGCTACGAGCAATTGCACGATGCTTTTCGGCGTATAGAATTGCCCGCCTTTCTTGCCCTCCGCATCCGCAAACTGCCCCAAAAAATACTCGTAAACTTTGCCTAGGATGTCTTTGCTTCGGCTTTCCCTGTCGCCGAGCCCTATGGTGCCAACTAAATCGATGAGTTCGCCGAGGCGTTGTTTGTCGAGGTTTTCTCTGCCGTAGCTTTTCGGCAGCACACCTTTGAGCGGGGGGTTGTCTCGTTCGATGGCGTCCATGGCGTCGTCAACGATTGTGCCGATGGTGGGTTGCTTGGCGTTTTTCTGCAGGTAGTCCCAGCGGGCTTCGGGTGGAACCCAAAAGACGTTTCGGGCTTTGTACTCATCTATGTCTTCAGCGTCCGCCAGCTTTTCCGGGTCATTTTTCAATTCATTGTAAACTTCCAAAAAGCCGTCGGAGATGTATTTTAGGAAAATAAGCCCTAAAACTACGTGTTTGTATTCGGCGGCGTCCATGTTGTTTCGGAGTTTGTCGGCTGCCATCCACAGTTTCTGTTCAAAACCGAGGTTTGCCCCGTTGGAGCCGACTCCGTTTTTGCTTGATGTTTTAGCCGTAGCACCCGCTCCCTTAAACAGTAGGCTCTATTTGCTTCTTGGGCTAATAAGCCCTCAGCCAACCAAGCAAGGAAATCCGCCCGTGTTCGACAATGCCGCTATGTTGAGTCAACATGGCAAGTCGCAAGGCGCCCATGTACACGAACAACACTCAAACAGCCCCAAGCCCCAAAGCAAAAAACAACCCAAAACCAAAGCCACCCGCGAAAGTCTCAACTTTCACCAAAACAAAAGTCTCAACTTATTTATTTCTAAAAAACACAGCCAAACCAACCCAAAACAACACAGCAAAAAACCCACTCAATATCTGCGATTCTAAACGTTTTAATTCCTACGTAAGAAATGGTTAGGTTGTTTGTAGCAGGAAACTGTGTGCTTTAAGGAGATTTGATGGGTTTGGCGAAGACAATTGGCGTTGTAACTTCAGGCGGCGACGCTCCAGGAATGAACGCTGCCATCCGAGCGGTAACACGTGTTGCCCACGCGAAGGGCTTCCAAGTTATAGGTTTCGAGCGGGGCTGGGATGGATTGCTTTCGAATTCATGTAGGAAGCTGACTCCCAGAAGCGTCGGCGGAATAATTCAGTTGGGCGGAACCATACTTCACACTTTGCGTTGCGGAGGCTTCGAGGAAGAAGGCGGCGTCGAGAAAGGCGCAGAAACACTGTCGATTAACAATGTAGACGGTTTGGTTGTTATCGGCGGCGACGGATCATTCCGAGGCGCAATGGACCTGAGCAGAGAAACCGATGCGTTGATGGTTGGAATCCCCGCCACGATTGACAACGACGTTTACGGAACAGAAGAAACAATCGGCTTTGACACGGCAGTGAATACGGCTGTGGGCGCCATCGACAAAATCAGGGACACGGCGATTTCTCATGAGCGGGTATTTATTGTTGAAGTGATGGGGCGCAAAAGAGGCTTCTTAGCGTTGGAAGTAGGCATCTGCGTGGGTGCGGAAGTCATTCTGATTCCCGAGCGCCCGTTGACCCTTGCCGAAATAGTTAAGATGATGGAGGACAACGCCAAAAAAGGCAAACGCGCGGGAATTATCGTGGCGGCGGAAGGCTGCGGAAACTCAAGCAAGCTTGCCCTGGAAATGCAGCAGCACACAGAAGCTGAAGTGCGGCTGTCCATTCTCGGGTATGCCCAGCGAGGCGGAAGCCCAACTGCACGCAGCAGGCTGCTGGCGAGTTTGTTTGCTGAGAAAGCGGTTGATTTAATCTGCGAGGGAAAAGGCAACATGGCGGTTGGTCTGCAAGACGGCGAGATCGTGGGTTTCGAGCTGGAGAAAGCGGCGAGGGATCGGAAGCCGATTGATTTGAGGTTGCTTGAAGTCGCTGATATGCTGGCAACTTAGCCTAATCTTTTCTTTCCCTTTTCTTTTGGTTTTATATTAGTGACTCGTAGATTTTGCTGGTTTCTTCAGCGACTTTTCGCCAAGTAAAGTATTCCAGTACTCTGCGTCTGCCATTTTCGCCCCAGTTGCGGGCGCGTTCGGGGTCGCGCAGTGTTTCGTTTATTCCCCACGCGATGTCCGCTGGGTCTTCCCCGTTAATGTGCACTCCGTTTTGGTCGGGTCCGCTGTTCACCACTTGCTCCTTGAAGCCGACTACGCCTCTTGCGCCTACCACCACGGGTTTCTCCATCGACATCGCCTCCAAACTCACAATGCCGAAAGGCTCGTAGGTTGAGGGGAAAATGCAGACGTCTGAAGCCGCGTAATGCAGAATCCGCTCCTGTTCGGGCACGAAGTCGAATCGGTAAACGATTTTGTCCTGAATCTTTAGGCGTTCCGCCGTTTCTGTGATGTCTGCCTGCTCCTCGCCCTTGCCTAAAATGACAAGTTTAGTGTTCGGGTTCTCTTTCAAAACCAGAGGCATCGCCTGCAGAATGTTGTGGACACCTTTCACCCAAGTTAGCCTTCCGACAAAAAGCAGCATGTTCCAGCCGTCAGGAATGCCATATTTAGCCCTGATTTCATCTGACCTCCTCCTTTCGCACATGCGCTGGATTGTACATTTCAGGGTCAACCCCGTTCCAGACAACGCTAATTTTAGAAGCCGACCACCCATGCTTCACAAGGTCATCCTGCATCGCGTAGCTGACAGTTATTATTTTGTCTGCGTTTTGCGCCATTGCACGCTCCAAATGGGAAACAACTTCGGAGCCTCCGCCGCCGCTTCTTCCCCACTCAGTGCTGTGCACATGGAAAACCACGGGTATGTGGGTTTCGTTCTTGATTACTAAGCCTGAGATGCTGCTGAGCCAGTCGTGGACGCAGACGACGTCGAAATTGTATTTTTCTTTTTTGATTAAGCCGTTTATGAATTTGGTGGCGCTTAGGATGTTGTAGATGAAGATGTCGTTGAAGAGTTTGATGTTGGTTCCCCATTTTTTGAGGTCGTCAACTACGAAGAAGGGCCAGATGTTGCTTGCGTCGGCGATTTGGGGACGATGCACTTCTACGCCTCGCAAAATTTCCCTTGTTTTCAAACCGTTGTTGTTGAGTGTGAAGACTGAAACGTCATGCCCGATGTCGACGTATTCGTGGGCGATGTTTTCGGCGTAGGTGCCTAAGCCGCCAACCGTCTGCGGCGGATACTCATAAACGAAGAAGCCTATACGCAAATATGTCACCAAAACCACGCTACCCTAAAGCTAACACGATATTTATACATATATGCGGTTTTGAATCTGCTTCTTAAATTGCTTTACTCAATTATGGCAATCAGTCAAATTGATTCGCTAGGCTTTGGCTTTTCGATTGTTTGTGGACACAACACTTTTCAACCTAAAAAAGATTCAAAAATTAAACGCTTAAACGATAAATCTTAAATCCACACTGCTTAGAATAATACTGGGGTTGATGGGGTTGCCTGAAGAATCAAACGATGCTTATTTGTCAGAGAAAATCAATGTGGCAACAAAAAATTTGAAAAAGATGTCAAACTTTGCCTACATGATTGTTGGAATATTTGTTTTTTTTATGTTAGGTGTTGGATTTTCCGCGTTTAGCTCGCATATTGAGGACGGGAACACTATAATTGATTCGAAACTTGTGTTTTTGAGCGGAATTTCGTTTTTGCTTATGATATTGAGTGGCGTGATTTTCGCATTCGGAATCATTTTAACACGGCACTACAATAATCTGCGCAAGGACTATTACAGGAAATTTACCGCAATTCCTAAAGAACTACTCGCATCAGCCATTTGCCCCAACTGTAAGAACGCTCTACCAAAAGACTACCCCGACATTTGTATTTTTTGCGGATACAACCCATATAAACCCAACCGCAAAATCAAGAGCTATAACAAGGAAATAACTAAATCGGTTAACACAACCCTCATCTGCCATAACTGCGAAAAGACACTTCCCGACGGAAACCCACAATTCTGTCCCTACTGCGGAAAATCAGTCAAGTCCTAAGCACTTAAAAAGCTACCTCTCATCTGTTCTTTGCCTTCTGCGAAGATTTATTTTTGACACATCAAAATCTAAGTGATAAACTAACGCAAAATAGGGTTAATCATGCCCCGAAATAACACCGATAAATCTAAAACACACTTGCCGTTCAGTAATGGGCACAGAGCGTGTCAAGTTTGAAGTCGGCGTTAATAGTTTATTGGTCGGATACGGGGAACACCCAGAAAGTTGCCTACGCAATCCAGGTCGGTTTGGAGGCAGCAGGTTTTCGCGTTGAGCTAAAGAAGCCCAAAGAAGCCGATAAGTTGGATTTTTACAGTTACGACTTGGTATGTGTCGGTTCGCCTTCGATTCAGTGGCAGCCTGCCCAGCCGATAGCGGACATGTTGAAGGCTAAGTTGAACCTTTACCGTAGCCAAGGAAAAATCAAGCCTTGCGCCCCAAAAGTTCCCTGCAAGAACGCGTTGGTTTTCGTCACTTACTCGGGACCCCACACCGGGATTGATGAGGCGACGCCTGCTGGGAAGACGATGCGTCAGTATTTTGAGCATTTCGGCTTTACCGTGGTCGCCGAATGGTACATTGTAGGCGAGTATCATGGAAAATTAGATAACAGCACCTTGGGTAAGCTCGGTGACATTCGTGGGAAGCCGACGGTGGAGGATTTGGCGAAGATTAAAAAGGATGCGGAGCAAGTAGCAAAGAACCTGTAGGCGACTGTATGAAAACCCTTAATTTGCCTGATAAAATCAACGACGATTTAGCTAAAGCAGCTGAAGAATTGTCTTTCATGGCTAAAAAACCCATTTCAAAATCGATGGCAATTAACCTTCTCATCGAAGTTTACCATGCGCACCTCAACAACCGCTGCGCCCTCGACGCTTTCAGCCAGCAACTGCAAACTTTAGACATCATGTCACCCGACGAATTCGACAAGTACTGGGATGAACCAGCTAAACCCAAAAAAACAAAACCTAACGGCTAACCCAAAAAGCAACAAAGCGCCTGACAAAAAACCAAAATAAGATTGCGACAATGCTAATTGGGGTTAAACCATGAAAATCGAATCTGTGAAATCAAAGTTTGGCTGGATAAAGGTCAACGGGGAAAAATACGAAAAAGACATCGTTATCCATTCCAACGGGTCAATCACGAAAAGAGAAAAAAAGAAATCCAAAGACCTAAAACCAGACTACGGACATACACCCCTGTCTGAACGCGAACTCGAATTCCTACCCACCGAACAATTCGAAGCCCTATACATTGGCACGGGACACGAAGCCGCCCTGCCCATAACGCCCAAAGCCCTTGAGATTCTCAAAAAATACAACGCAGCAATCTTGCCGACGCCCCAAGCAATCGGCGAAATAGCGAAAGAGCAAAGAAAATTTGTAGCACTCATACACGTAACCTGCTGAGCTCGCAGAGCCACATCTCCGCTTACTCCGCGCTCTCATGTTCCGTTCTAAACCTAAAGTTTTCCAATTTCATCGGCAGAGCGCAACCTTATGCGGAGTTTTCGCTTTTGTGCTCGTGTAGTTCACATTAGCAATAAACGTAATGTTGCTTGTCGCTGTACTTGCCTTAGAAGTTTCTTGCCTTAACATGGCGAGTTGAATCTAAGGTGAGGGCAATGCAACTTTGTGTCGAATGCGGTGTTTTGTTTAAGCCTGCGGAAGGCAGTTTGGAAAAAAGGTGCTATGACTGCCGAAAGCAAGTTGAACAGGTATTGCCGATTTAGAAAACGCGTAAGAAGTATGCTAGGTGCCTAATACTCTTTCGTTTAGCTCTCTTGGCAGGCTATCCCTGTTAGACAACCCCACCGTAAAGACCGCTGCATCCTTCCTTTGTTTTACCCGACTTACCAGTTCGTCTCTGGCTTTCGCATGCACAACCGCTATCACCATTTTTTCGCTCAGCAGCGCCTGCTCTACAGCCTGCTTGAACTTTTGCGAATAAAGCTCCATGGGACCAATTTCGTCAATCGCCACGACCGCGCATTTTTCAGCGGCTTCCACAATGGCTTTTGCACCAATGTTTTCGAGGTCTCCAATGTTAACGTGGTATTTGCCGACTCTGGGACCCACCTTTTGGTCAACGTGGGCTAGCCACCCGTGTTTGCCGCTGGTTAAGTCGATGATTTCGAAGCCTACCCGCACATTGCCTTCTCTTGCTTCACGGCTAATCATGCCGCCGACCGAAACCCCCTGCGCTCTAAGAGCTTCCGTCGCCTTTAGCAAGCACCGTCGTTTTGCCAACGCCCGGCGCACCAGTTATAAGCAAAACCCGCTTCTGCAACCGTTTCGCACCACACTAACCAGAAGTCTAATATGCCGATAAAATTCTTTTCATAAGCAAATCCAGCTGGGAACCAACCACATGGCAGACAGCGTCTATACACCTGATTTTCCAAGCGAAGTAATCAGGGAAGGCAAAGTGCAGGTTTTAGTGCCTAAACTTGAAGCCTACGCTGTGTGCCCGTCGGATTATGCGCCTTCTAAAGCGCCTGTTTTCTACAACCCAGTTATGGAGTTCAACCGTGACCTCTCAGTTCTGGCGTTCCAAGCGTATCAACGTATGGTCGGCAGAGAAATCAGCATCTGCGAACCCTTGACCAGCCAAGGAATCCGAGGCATCCGCTTCGCCACGGAGGTTGATGGCGTAAACCGAGTTTTAATCGGCGACATCAACATGCGGGCATTTAAAGTCGCAGAACACAACGTGCGGCTAAACGACTTAGAAAAAGTGATTACAGTCAAGCATAGGGACGCAAACTGCACCCTAAGCTGCAACGCGTCGCCTAAGAAACGTTTTGACATCGTTGACATCGACCCCTTCGGCACACCCGCCCCCTTTTTAGGTTCAGCCCTAAGGGCGCTTCGGAATCACGGTTTATTGGCTTCTACAGCCACCGATTTGGCGCCGCTGTGCGGGGTACACCAGAAAGCCTGCATACGAAAATACGGCGGAAAACCCCTGCGCACCGAATACTGCCATGAACTTGCCGTTCGGCTCTTGGCAGGCTGCACCGCGACGTTGGCGGCTAAGCATGACATTGGAATTCACGTGGTTTTCAGCCACAGCAGCGAACACTACATCCGCCTCTACGCCCAAATCTCATACGGCGCGGAGAGGGGCGATGAAAGCGTCAAAACCCTCGGGTACATTCTGCATTGTTTCCACTGCCTACACCGAGAAACCACCCGTCAACCGTTCGGCAACCTGACGTGTCCCGAATGCGGCTCAAAAATGGATTATGCTGGTCCACTTTGGCTTGGAAGCCTCTTTGACCAAAAATTCATTGAATTGATGACCAACGAAAACCAGCGGGTCGCCTTCAAAGGTAACGCAAGAATCTCAAAGCTTCTTTCCTTAACCAAACAAGAAGCTTCAGCCCCCATAACGTACTACGTGCTTGACAAGCTAAGCCAAAAACTCGGTCTGCCTTCCCCGTCGGTGCAAGCCTTCGCCGAGGCGTTGCGAAACGCTGGTTTTCAGGCTGTTCCAACCCATTTTAACCCACGCGGTTTAAGGACAGATGCGCCAGCATCCGCAATTAATGGGTTGTTAAAGTCTTTAATGCAGAAAAGCTAGGCCTTCCTTACCTGACTCTTACCCAAACAAGGCATAACCTGACAATTCAAATTGACTCAACCGTTTGTCAGCAAAAAAAAGTTTAAGAGCAAAGTCCCCGTCCCTAAATAGCAGTGAAAACTAATGAACGATAAAATCGCGGTAATCGGCTCAGGAATGATGGGCGGCGCCATAATCAAAAGCTTAGTGAAAGGCGGCTACAAAGGCAAGTTAACGGCTGTTGACATCGCGCTGGAAAGACTCAAGGAATTTGAAAGCCTCGGCGTAAAAACTTCAACCGACAACAAAAAAGCCGCTGCAGACGCCGACATCGTTTTCATCATTGTTAAACCCGGAGACGTCGCGAAGGTTCTCAAAGAAATTAACACAGAGATTAAAGATAAACTGCTGGTTTCTGTGGCTGCCACGGTGCCGCTAAAGTTTCTGCGGAAGAATGCGCCTGAAGCCCGAATCGTCAGGATAATGCCTAACCTCGGCGCCTTGGTGCAGGCTGCCTACACGGCTTACTGCTGCGAACCCAACGTTACCGCGCAGGACAAGGAGAAAGTTAAAACTTTGCTTAACATGTTCGGCATATGCGACGAACTTGACGAGAAGTATCTGGATGCAATCACCGCGGTTAGCGGAAGCGGTCCAGGCTACATGTCAATCATCGTTGAGGCATTAACCTACGCTGGCTTGAAAGTGGGGTTACCCCGCAACATCGCCTTAAAAGCGGCAGCCCAAACCGTCATGGGAGCAGGTAAACTCGTTTTGGATCTAAATGAGGAGCCTTCAAAAATCAAAGACATGACCACCACGCCTGGCGGAACAACGATTGAAGCCATCTACCAGATTGAGCAAAGCCAAATCCGACCTGCAATGATACGCGCCATAGAGGAAGCCACCAAAAAAAGCCAGGAAATCCGAGAAAAACTGAACCTAAACTAGCCTGAGCCGCCATGTTTGAAGCAGCTATTTTTGATTGGGACGGCACCTTAGGTGATACTCGTCGGGTTATCGTGGTTTCGTTTCAGAAGGCTCTTGGCGAAATCGGCTGCAAGGTGAGTGATGAGTATATTGAGCGGCGAATCGGCATCGGCGCGGCGGACACTTTCAGAGACATTCTGATGGCAGCCAAAACTCCTTTTGACGAAGAAACCGTTGCGCGTCTTGTTGCGCGTAAAAGCAAACTTGAAATCGAACTCGCCGACCAAGTGGCGCTGTTTCCCGGAGCCAGAGAGCTTCTTGACGCGTTGCATGGCAAAATTCAGGTGGGTTTAGCGTCGATGAACAACTACTCGGTCATCAGCCACCTGCTGAAAGCCAAAGACCTGGAGAAATACTTTGGGGTGGTTCTCACGGCTGAGTCGATTTCGCATTCTAAACCTGACCCGGAAATCTTCCTGAAAACCGCGGCTAAGCTTGGGGCAAAGCCGAAACGGTGCGTTGTTGTGGAGGATTCTTTGTTCGGGGTTAAGGCGGCTAAATCAGCTGGTATGGGCTGCGTTGCGGTTCTTACTGGCGTCTACTCTGCGGGTGGAGCTTGAAGGGGCGATGCCTGATTTGGTTGTTTCGACTTTGGCGGATAAGCGTGTGGCTGGGTTCATTCTGCATCGGTAACCCCGTGTGACGGCACTTTGTAGTAGTCGCTTTACAGTCACATAGCTTTAAGAATTTATCGAATCAAATAATATTTATTCTCTAATAGTGGGAAGGGAAAAGTTCTTTGAAAACTTCTATCGAAAACAAAAAAACCAAGACCCCGATGTTTCAAGTCCTTCTGCTGGACAACGATTCAAGCAACGACGTTGAAGTTCAGGAAGCTGACCAAGTAGACTTTCTGCCAAGTAAAGCAGCACCTGAAAAACGGCGGATCCGTCTTCATCACAAGCAAAGACACACAAAAACAGCTTTTCCCAAAAACCAAAGCACAAGCCAACTACAACAAGTCAAGAAGAACTTACGGCGCCCTTTTCCGACACTACACGAGAAGTTCCTAAACGTGTGACGTGCATCCAGATGATTCCCTTTACCCCCTCTCTCTTCCTTAATTTTTTTGGGTGCACGCCACTCCTACTAACCTAGCTTGTTTAGGCCGTCAACGTTGATTTTGTTTTTCTTGGCGTCTTCAAAAATATCTTCTTAACTCAGCGCATCCTTTGTGCACGTTTTTTCTTGCAAAATCTGACATTAAATTACGTTTGAAAAAATCGTGGATTTAGCTCTTTAAAGAAAAGAAAAGAGCTTGAAGATGAACGAAATCGGCGCTGAAGGCAATGATATCGTCAAGGTTGCGCTGTGTCCTCTATGATGCTTTATTGGCGCTGGTGTGGGCGTAGGCGTAGGTGTTGGGGTTGGCTTGGGAGTTGGAGTTGGGGTTGCGGTTGGTTTGGGTGTTGCTGATGCTTTTGGAGTCGATGAGGGTGTCGGGGTTGGGGTGGCGTAGGTGTGGGTGATGCGGTTGGGTCTGGCTTTGGTGTTGGAGTTGGTGTCGGAGTAGGGTGTTGGGGTCGGCGTAGGAGTGGGGGTTGGTGTTGGAGTCGGTGTTGGGGTTGGAGTGGGAGTAGGAGTCGGAGTGGGAGTTGGCGTGGGCGTGGGTGTTGGAGTTGGTGTCGGCGAAGGCGTTGGGGTCGGTGTCGGTGTGGGAGTTGAAGAGACGCCCGAGGAAACAGCTACGTTTCCAATCTGCATAGTGGTTCCGTACGTTCTGAACGCTACGGCTCCTGAAGCCAAAGACGAATCTGACGCTGTTAATTGCAGGACGTTGTTAACGTAGAAGGAAAGTGTGTTTCCCTGCGCGGAAACTTCAAGATTGTAGGTTCCCGCTGCGTTGGTTGAAGCGGTTCCTGAACTTGCCAGTTCTGTACAGGTTCCGTCCTACCATTTTGCTGATGCTGTATTGGGTTCCCCAGCATCCGAGGCCTGCCCAGTAGAAACTGCTTGAGCTGCTGTACCTGAAAACAATGCTTGCTTCTCCTCCGGCGGATATGGTGATTGGCGCGGTGACTTGGTAGTTTGTCCACGAAGTTGAGCCCGCGTACATCAGGGCTTCTGAGGATCCGCTGCCTTGAACGCCGCCGCTCATCAGTGTCCAGGTGCCGTCAACGATGGTCCACGCGTTGAGGTTTGCGAAGTTGTCTGTGAAAGGCAAAGTCTGAGTCGGAGGTGGCGTTGGAGTTGGAGTGGGTGTGGGTGTGGAAGTTGGGGTGGGTGTCGGCGTTGGTGTAGAGGTAGGCGGGGGCGAAGGGGTCGTTGTGGTTCCTGTGTAAGCGTTAATGTAGTCTTGCCCCATGTTCGCTGCCGCGTAACCGCTCGACAGCAAATATTCTCCGTCGTATGTTCCGCCTAGTCCGCTGCTGCTAAGCCAGTAGTAGGCTCCTGCGCCGATTCCCAATGCGTTTTGGGCTTGCAGCAGGTTGCCGAACCATGTGTAGTCGTTCTGTGAGTTGCCAGAAGATGATAGGCATGAGCCTTCCTCATTGATCACCAGCGGCGCACTGATACCCATGCCCGTTTCAAGACCCTGAAGTTGGGTTTCAAGCTGTGCAGACAGTCATCGGGACTCCGCTTGAACCTGAACCGCTCGAATCCCAAAACGGCGAATCGTCAGACGGCGAGTAATAATAAAGATGCGTAGTGTAAACCATGTTGGTTGGGTTTCCTCCGAGGGCTGTGTTGATTTGTGATGCCCAGCTTAGGTTTAGTCCTGCGTTGGGTTCCCATCCGGGTTGCCACTGCATCATGATTAGGTTTGTTGCTCCTGTTGCTCTGACTGCGCTATACATTGTTGTTAGGTAGCTTAGGTAGCCTGATGGTATGGTGTTGGCTGAGCCTCCTGCGGGTTCGTTCCATGCTTCGAAGATGACGTTTGGGTATGCTTTGAGTCCGTTGGCCATTGATGTCCAGTAGGTTGTCCAGAACGCTTGTTCCGTTAGGCCTGTGCTTGCGAGGTAGCTGGTTGCTGCGCTGTCCCAGTTTCCTGACATGGGTAGTCCCTGTGACCCCGCCATGTTTGTGGTGATGTATGTGTCGGAGCTGAAGGAGCCTTTGTAGCAGGTGAGTTGGTAGGGCACTATGTCGATGTAGATTCCGTATTGTTCTGCTACGCTTGCCAAGGTTTGGAGGTAGGTTTGTGTGCTGACTGCGGTGCTGCTGTATCCTTGGCCTGACGCGGTGGCTGGAACAACGTTGTTTGTCATCCACCATTCGGGGTAGATGAAGACGCGTATCATGTTGACGTGCCAGACTGATTGCATCTCTGCAAACGTCTGCGTTACAGAGGCTGAAGAGGCTGATTGCCACTGGTCGCTCCAGCTGTCGCCGCCGCCTGTTCCCCAGAAAATCATGTCTGGAGCCATCCCAGCCATGCCTACTCCCCGTAGGTAGACTGGGCTGTTGTTTGAGTCAAGAATCTGATTTCCCGACGTGTGCAATGAAAGCGTCGTTGATGCGCCTTGGGCTCCATTAAAAGCTAGAACCGACAAGGCGCTGATGATAAGTAATGCGCATAAAGTTAGGACTGCTGGTTTTGCCAGTTTCCTTATTTTTCCAGAGTTTACACTGAGCCCCAGTTTGTATACACCCATTGCTGTCTCTCTTCCTGATTTCCCTTATTTACGCTTGGTTGCCTTTTAAATCCTTGCGAACTTCAAGGTTTAAAGGTTTTTACATTTACAATCTGATAAATATTACGACTTACTACGCAAATTCGCATTCCTGTTCAACACAAATACAGTACACAAAGAAAACCGCATCAGCCCTTAAATTCTCGTTTAAAACTCTATTACAAACGGTTTTGCCGAATCAAGACTCAAACACAGCCTTTTCACGCGTTAAAACCTGCGGCACGTATGCACAACGCAAATCTGAACCCATAATGTCGCCTGTGTAGTAAAGCGCCGCTGAACGGCATCCGCCGCAGATGTCCTTGTATTCGCAGACGCCACATTTCCCTTTGATTTTGCTTTTATCCTTTACTTTGGCGAAGAACTCGCTGGTTTGCATGTCATCCCAAATTTGCTTGAGCGACTTGTCTTTTATGTTGCCAAGCCGATACGCGTCGTTGTAGCTGCATGGTATGGCGTCGCCGTTTTCTGCGACACTGAAGAATTTGCCGAAGAAGCATCTGCCCAAAAAGAAGCTGCTGTACCACTTCTCAAAGTCAGGCATACCACGCTGCTTCGCCACTCGCGCATAGAAAGGAATGTAAACGTTAATTCCAGGGTTCCCCTGATACTCCACGGTTAAGTCGTAGAGCTGATTGCATACCCACTCGTACTGCTCCGGCGTCAAATCAGCCAAAAGCGCTTTTTTGTCTTTGCTGTATGGAATAAACCCGTGGAAAACCACCCAACGCGCGTCATATTTGCGGGCTAATTCAAGCACGTGACGCATATCGTCGACGTTTGCGTTTGTGATTGGGTCAGCGTTCGCGAAGGTGTAGACGAGGCAATTTAGCAGTTTCTGCTCTGAAAATTTTTTTGTTGCTGAAACCGCGGCGGCGTATGCTCCCTGTCCACGGATGGCGTCGTTGGTTTTTTCTGCGCCATCGATGCTGACTGAAATTTTAACTTGATATTTGATGATGTTTTCGACGGCTTCTTTGTCCATTAGGCGTCCGTCGGTTATGATGCTGGCGTTCAAGCCTGCTTCTTTGGCGTGGGCGATGACTTGGAAAAGGTCTTTTCGCAGAAACGGTTGCCCGCCTGTGACTCCGAAAAAGGTGGCTCCGAAATCGGCGGCTTGATCGACAATTTTTAATGCGTCTGCGGTTGCAAGTTCGTTTTGAACCGCGGGTTTGCCTGCGGATGTGCAGTGGACGCAGCTGCTGTCGCATCGGAAGGTGCATCGCCACGGTACAATGAATACGGGGCCTTTTTCTTTCACGCTTTGCTTCTCCAAGAGATGTCACTAATGCATGCAAGATAATGATATTTAATGCTTCACATTTTTCCGATGTTTTTCTTAGGTTTAGGCGCGGCATTAATCGGGCGCGGTTTTTTCTTTGGTTGGGTTTCCAAAAAAGTTATTAGTTTTTTTGGGTATGCTAGATTGGAGAAGGAGAATGGATGAAGAGACGCTGGTTGATACAAGCCAGCTTAATTGTAGCCATAAGGAGCAGGAACTTTACACTGAGCGATGCTTCGACATACTTAACGGGTTCGAGTTGACTTTCACTCGCTGCCTCAACTGCCACAAAGTCGTCGGCTTGGACGCAAAGAAATTCGGCGACCGCTAAGCCTAAGCCTGCACTAACGGTTTTTATCAAGAATGTAGGGCTGACCCTGCTTAAGCAAATCCAAAGCCCGCTGTGTTTGCCCATTTGAAAGTTTGCATGTTTTGGGGTCGTTTAGGAAGGGGAGTTCTTCTGGCGCGTTTTGGATGGTGTGCAGTTCTTCCCATGTTACTTTGATGTCGTCGTAGGGGTATTGGTGCTCTTCATTCTCCACCCATGTACCCGCATCCAACTCGTCACCTTCCTCCAAAGTTGTGAAGGGCCCAAGCAAACTCTTATCGTCCGAGTTGTAGAGAAAAACAACTGACCCAGACTTAAGTTCTTCAGGCTTGGCTTTTTCGCCAACGCAAGTATAACGTTTGTTGCTTAGACACTGCTGAAGGGAAGATTTATCGCAGAAAAACACGTATCCATCGTACATAAACAGTAAAACCTCTATCAATTGGAAACCGCTCGGCGCTTATTTGCCTTTTCCTTCGATTCCGTCGATGGATGGCAAAAAAAGATACGCTCAAAGATAGTCTGGGCTTTGTTGAAAGAGGCTATGACCTGTTTTTTAATGTTTCTTCAATGTCTTTTCTCAAATCGGCGTCTTCGATTTTTGGCAGGAGCTGCAGTAGGCGTCCTCTGGTGCTTGTTTCCTCTTTTTCGCCGAGGTTTACCCAGTATTTGCCTTCTTTGAGCCACGCCAACATCACCCGTGCTTCAGCCACTTCGGCTTCGGATTTTGCGGAAGGGAAAACTAATCCATGACTAACTGCGTCTGTCATGAATTTTTCTAGGGCGGCGGTTACGGTGTAGCCGTTTTTGGATGATAATTCTTTGAATTCTGTATAGATTTTTAGGTCGAATCGGAATGTTCTGACGGGTCTTGGCAAAGTGCTTTCACCTTGTATATGGAAAGTGTATATGGAATCCGTATATGGTTTGCCCTCATATCGGGGTCTCCGACGAAAAAACACAAAACAGACAAACGGGGGCAAGGTCAGAAAATTATTAAAGCTAGAG
>CAWGMZ010000013.1:0-24914 GCA_963823775.1 Candidatus Bathyarchaeota archaeon | reverse complement strand
CTTCAAATGATCTGCCGTAATTAGCTTCTCTTTCAGCGGCAATTTGCATTTTTAGTTGTTCAAGTTTTTCTTTTTCGTCTTTCATGATTCCGGCGAATTTCATTATGTTGGTTTTCTTTTCAGTTGAGGTGAGGCATTCTTTTATGATTTGGGAGAAGCTTTTTTTGCCTTTTCGTTTTAGGAGTAGTTCGTAGACTTCGTTTGAGACTGAAATCTGTCGCGCCATTTCGAATCATACATAATGTATGCGTAACTTCCTGATAAAATCTAGCCACCCTTTCATTTTTTCAAGAGTGAACTGTGTAAACAACCCTAAACTACAACATGGCTTCAATATGGGGGTTAGACGTGAGCGAAAAAATAAAAAATTAACAGCCCGAACTGCTATTGGCTGTAGTCTCTTCCTTCTGGCTTGGAGGTTGGCGGTTTTCCTGTTTCAGCTATCTGCGGTAGTGGAATCGGCGGTGGAATGTTTAGTATTCTTGATATGAGCACTGATTCGATGAAGACTACGTTTGAGATTGATTGGATTACTATTTGTGCCGGAGGCTTCTTTTGCTCATAGTCCTTGAGTACCTTGCCAACTTCATCTTTTTCTCCTGCAACGTAAGCGATGCCTTTGAGGCTCATCTGGGCGATGGATGGGTTAAAAGTGATGGAGAGAACAAACGGGACTTCTAAGGATTCGTCCTGCTTCTTTTCCATGCCGACCACGTTGATGTTGGTGTTTATCTGGATGGGCGGGATGGGTTTTCTCATGTCCCAGAAGCGTTCTGCTGAAATGCTTGTTATGACAACGTTTACTCTAAGCATTGTGGGTCATCAGAAGGAACCTAAATGTCCCTGCAGGATTTAAAACTGCTTATTTCTGCTTGTAGCGTGTGAAGCCGCAGTGACCGCATGTGTATCTGTCATGGTGGTCTGCCATGAAGTATCCTGGTCCGCACCGTTCGCATGTTGGGCGTGCACGGGAGATTTTGTCGCCTTCAACTTTGTACATGGCTTTGACGCCTTTTTCCTCTTTATGCTTCTTTTCCCGCTTTCCTTTCTCAGCTTTTTTTGCTGGGGCTGGCGCGCTTGATTCTGGCGCTGCTGCGGGTGCTGCCGTTTTTGGCGCTTCTTCTTTCTTTGCTACTGGCGCTTTCTTGGACATTATGCTGTCGCCTCTTCTTTGGGTTTCTCAGGTGGACTGTTGCGTTTGCGGATGTATTCGGGCTCAACGAGTTTAGCCTGTTCAGCTTTTTGGTAAACGTTTGCGTCTCCAACTGTGATGTTTGTCCCGGTTTTTGTATGCATCCTCTTGATGAAGACTACGTCGTCCGCGATTCTCATCTCCATGGCTAGGGCTGTTTTGACTTGGAGCCTTGGCGGAGTCTTCTCTTTGGGACCTTGAATTATGGTGAAGCCTACTTCTTTTCGCTTCAGAAGCGGGTTATCCTTGGTTGTTTCTACTTTTATCTGCATAAATGTTCACTTGAAGCGGTTAGTTCAAACAGTTTTCTTCCTATTTAGCTTTTCTAAGACTTCCATGGATTTTAAGAGTTTTTCAACCTCAGCTTTCTTCTCCGACGTAGCCTTGACCACAACGATGCCCCTGTAAGGCTGCCCATAAACGACAAATGCGTTTTCTGGCGCGTACAAAACGGCGATTAGGGCAAGTAAGTCTTCTTCGCCGTCGACAACGATGTGGGTATGCTCGTTTCCATCTAATGCGGTCTTGATTGCTTTGGCGGCTTCCTTGGTTATGGTTCCCTGAGGATTAGCGACATAAACAGTTTTTTCGACCTTCGCTTTTTCCGGCATGGCTTGGTTTCTTAGCGATTTGTTGTCGATGATTGTGAGTTGCGGGTGGATGTTGTGTTCATGAAGGTTGAGGGAAACTACGTCTCCGACAGAAATTATTTTTGGCGGCTTCTGCTCCTCGACTAACTCCTTCATTTTTTCCATGGTTTCGTTAAAAGTGCCTTCGATAAGGGTGCCGAATGGTTCTTTAAGTGCAATACGGAGCTCAGGCGTTATTTTGTACTCTACGGTCATCGTTTCAACCTTGTACCCGAAGAAATCAGGGTTCTTTAGGTTAAATCTTTGCAACTGCAAAAATGCTTAACGTACTTTTAGGGCGTATCTGCCTTTTTCTTTGATGTTCATGGCTTTGGCGATGGCTGAGGTTTCCGGGTCAAACATGACAACTAAGCCGCTGTAATCCTCGCTAAAACTTGTAGACCTGCATTTTGGGCAGACGTTTTCTTTGGTTATAAAATGGCAGTTAGCGCAAGCTTTCTCACTCATTCCAATCACTCCCATTAATCCGCTTTTTCTTTGGGTTCAGCTGGTTTCTTTTCCGCAGGCAGCCCAAGGGGTTCTTTTAACCAGTCAAGCTTGCCTAGGAATGGTTGTCTGGCTGTTACACCGATTTTTCCTGAGCTTCCAGCGCGTCCAAGAGAAACCGCGGTTATTCGTACTCGTACTTGGTCGCCTGAGGTTAGTTTGCGTTTGCTTTCTTTTCCCAGCAGGACTCCCTGTTTTTCGTCGTAGGAGATGTAGTCATCCATGAGTTGGGAAACGTGCAGCAGAGCATCTACGGGTCCTATGCGTAGGAAAGCTCCGAAATCTGCGATTTCCACTACGTCGCCTTCCACGATTTCTTGGATGACTGGGTAGAATGTTAGCAGGGAGAATGATACTTTGTGGTAGGTTGCTCCGTCGCCTGGAATTATTTTTCCTATAGGGCTCACTTCGATGCTTGTGACGGCGATGACGTATCCCAGTTCCTCGTCGACGACGCCTTCATACTTCTGTTTTACCTGTTCACGGCCTACCTTTTCCAAGGGGTTGCCGAAGGTTTCTGGAGGAATGCGGATAGTGTCCTGAAGAGTTATGAGCTTAAACATAGTTTTATATCAATCCGTCAATATCTAGGCGCGATTTTTGTCTCACATAAATCACTGGCACACTTATATCTTTTAGCCTCTTCCGCAGCTGCCTATCATTGGTAAACACAGGAGAACCCCACGCTTTAGAAACTTTAACAATAACATCGTCCATCGACAATTCCTCAGAGTTTTCAACCGCAACATACCTGCATTTCTCGGCAAGCTTCAAAGCGTAAGCGGCTTCTCGGCGGGTTTTAGGCGAGTCCTTGGCGGCAAGCAACTCAAGCTCAGCTTTCACAGACGAGAGCAGGACAAATTCGACGTTTCTGTTTAGCAGGCGTTTGGTTTCTTCGAAGATGTCTATTTTCAATTCTAACGGGACAAAAAACGCGTTTGAATCTAAAATAACTTTTAACGGCTCTTTTGGTTTAGGCGGACTTTGACAAATGACGCGCGGCTCCCAACAGGTGAAAAGATTGTTTTTTGCCTGCTTAAAACATTGTGTTCAATTAGCTCTGGGGTCGCGTGTTTATGTGGAGCCTGAATTAACCATTACCTTAAATACCTTGAACATATGATTTGACCATCGGTTAGGTGAATGCATGCTTCGCGAGAAATCTTGTGGCGCAGTAGTGTTCATAAAAAAAGATGATGCCGCCAAATATCTTCTTTTGAATTATGCAGCTGGCCATTGGGACTTCGTTAAAGGCAACATGGAAGCTAACGAAACTGAGAAACAGACGGTTGTGCGTGAACTGCAGGAAGAAACAAGCATAACTGAGGCGCAGTTCATTGATGGCTTTAGGGAGGCTATTGCTTACTTCTATAGGCGTCAGGGTTTAACTGTCCATAAAGAGGTTGTTTTCTTTGTTATGGAGGCTTTCACCGACAAGGTGGAATTGTCTTTTGAGCATGTAGGTTATATTTGGCTTGATTACGCGCAGGCTTTGGAGAAGTTAAGTTTCAAGAACTCTAAAGATGTGCTGCAAAAGAGCCGCGATTTCCTCAAGAAAAAAGGAATAATAAAACCTGTAGACTAAGCGTCTACTTCGCAACTATTAAGCCGTGTCCAATAAGTCTCCAACGCGAGGTGATTTTTCGGCTTATCGCAACTCTTGAACCCGGCAACGCACAGATTGGCCTGGTCAGCTTTACTTTTATCACGTTTTGTTTTATGGAGAGGATTTTGCCCACGTTCACCGCAGACCCGATGTGAAGCAGAAGGGTCTCGTCAGGATTGAATTTCTCCACTTTAAGAAGCTCTTTTGTCCCCACAGCCCGCTCCAACACATGGGTTTCCAAAGTGAGCTCTGTTAGCGTCGGCGGAAGCAATCCGACTTTTCCCGCGATGCTTCCTGTTAAGCCGTCTGCTTTTGAGTAAGATGGATCAAGCAAAGTTCCTACCCCGACCAGCCCTCCGCACGTAGCTTCCTTCACGCTTTGTTCACCCGCATGCAGGCTGACGATTTCGCTGACGAGTGGTTCGTAGAAGGTTTTGCCTTCCCGTTCAACGCTGATTCCTGGGCGGATTTCTATTTCTTCTCCAACAGCGAATTTTCCTTGAGCTATTGTTCCGCCTATGATGCCGCCTTCTAAGCCGTCGATGGTTGTTCCAGGCTTGTTAACGTCGAAGGAGCGGATGATGTACATGAGCGGCGGTTTGGTTTGGTCTCTTTTAGGCGTGGGAATGATTGTTTCGATGGCGTTTAGCAGTACGTCGATGTTTATGCCTCTTTGAGCTGAAATTGGGATGATGGGTGCTTTTTCAGCGACGGTTCCTTTGATGAAGTTTTTGATTTCATTGTAGCTTTCCAACGCCCTTTTCTGGTCTACTATGTCAATTTTGTTCTGTACGATAATTAGGTTTTTGATTCCGCTGACTTCCGCCGCTGCAAGATGCTCACGGGTCTGTGGTTGAGGGCAGGGTTCGTCAGCTGCAATCACGAGGATTGCGCCGTCCATTATTGCTGCGCCGCTGAGCATGGTGGCCATCAAGGCTTCGTGTCCGGGTGCGTCGACAAAGCTTATGGCTCGGACAAATTCCGCGGGTGAATTGCATTGTTCGCAGTAGGGTTTGTGGGTGTAGTTGTTGGGGGCTGGGCATTTGGGGCATTTGTAGATTGGCATGTCTGCGTAGCCGAGTTTGATGGTGATGCCTCTTTTGAGTTCTTCGCTGTGTCTGGAAGCCCATGTGCCTGTTAACGCTTGTACCAAAGTTGTTTTGCCGTGGTCTACGTGGCCTATTGTGCCAACGTTGACTTCTGGCTGTTTAGGCAGGGCTTTTGTCGTTTCACTCATGTTTTTCTCTTCTCTAAATAAATCTAATGAATTAAGAAAGAACTATGGAAGTTTATAAGGTTTAAGCATGCAGTCTACTGAACTGCCGCTTATTTTGCGGGTTGCTTTGGCTTGGCTTCGGGGGCTTTTGCGCCTGGTTTTTCAACGATTTTCATGTTGATTTGGGCGATTTCGTCGGTTATTGTGCTGCCGCGGACTGTTTTGCGTTTTCTTTCTCCTTTTTTCTCCGGTATGAAGCCTGCTCCGCCGCTGAGGACTACTCGTCTTCGGACTCCGCCGTGGACGTTTCCTCTTATTGGGACGCCGTCTTTGTCTGAGCCGCCTGTTATTAGGACTTTGTGAGCTGGCAGGTCAACTATTGAGCCGTCTATGGTTTCTCCGACTCTTCTGCCGATGAAGGGTGCTGCCCTTGCTTCTTCTAGCTCTACAACTTTTGATGTTCCTGCCTCGGGATCTGAAACTATTATCTTGAATTTTGCCATTTGCTGATTTTACTCTCCAGCGGAGTATGAATTTGGGGTATCTCTCTATTAAGCATTTATGAGGAAAACATAATTATGTCGGTTTTTTAAGCAACTCTGCGCATGGTACGCAAAAGCTTTAATGCAACTTAGGAGTGCTCTCTTGGCTATGTGGCGGTCAGGGTTCTTCTTCCATGACATGGCTTTTGGATTGTTAACTGTTTTCATACCGCTCTATGTCGTAGCGTTTAAGAACACCAGCATCTTAGGCGGGCCGCTTCTTGCTTTGGGCGTTATGACTTCGATCGCGATTTTCTGCTCCATCCCCGCCTCGTTTCTTTGGGGGTATCTCTGCGATGCTACCCGTCACTACAAAATCTTCATTCTTCTTTCGTTCTCTTCAATAGCCATGATTCTTTTCCTCATGACGCTTCCTTTTGCGCAGAACCTGATTGCCTTCGTCGGCTTGTACGTGGCTATGCAGATGCTTCATGTCGCGCATGAATCGCCAAAAAACGTGCTTGTCACCGAGCATTATAGCCGAAGCAACTGGGAGAGAACCTTCGGCTTCTATGAAGGCATCACCGAAATCGGCACCATCGTGGGCTTAGCAATGGGGATAATTCTGTTCGCCTCTTCACTTAGCTTCTCAGCCCTGTCAACCTACACTCTTTATCTTTGCAGCGGGCTTAGCGTGGTGGCGTTGGTTCTGGCGGTGCTTTTGATTGCTGACCCGTTGTTGATTTTTGAGCGGCGTCTGGTGGGCATCGAGAGAAAGATGGATTTTGCTAACCGCGGGTTTGAGGGTTCAGGCAGAGTTGATGGATGGGTTGCGGTGGGATGGTTCACTTAAGGAGACAAGTTTCGCCGGGTTCGCGTTGGCGATAGTTTTGTTTGCCCTTGCAACCAGCCTCTTCTTCACGCCCCTGCCTATCTTCCTCAGGGATGGTTTGCATTTGTCGACAAGTTGGGTTTACGTCGCTTATATTTTGAATTCGGTTGGGGGAACAACAGGTTACTTCCTGGTTGGCCGCCAAGCCCATTTAATGGATATAAGAAAACAGATGCCTCGGTTTGTGCTTCTTCGCAGCGTACTTATTTTTTCGCTTGTCGGGGTAATCTTGTTTTCTTTCGAGCCTGCAATCATGACGGGTATTCTGCTGGTTTTCATCGGGTTCGCCTACGCCATGTACTACATCATGATGATTTCTCTCTCGATGGAGGTTATTCCGCAGGGAAAAGCCGGGCTCTTCGACGGAATGGTCAGCTTAGGCGCAGCGTTTGGCGCCTTCCTTGGACCCTACCTAGCGTTCCACCTCAACTACGTTCCAATGTTCATCATTACAGCCGTCGTTTTCTTAGTTGCCTTTTTCGCTTTGAGACTGTTCCGATAATCAAGTTTTCGATCCATTTTTGTGGTGGTTTTTGGTCACAAATACTAGACCCCTTCTTAGGGTAGGCTGGTTTTGATGGACTTGTTTTGGTTTGTTTTTTTGATTTGGGTTTGTTTCCTTGCAGGTTTGCGTTTGGGTGGGAGGGAAAATGTGGGGTTTCTGCTTAACTGTTTTGGAATATTCCAAAACTCACGCAAACCAAATCCCGATTTTTTCTGTTTTGACTTCAAAATGTTCGATTTGAATGCGCATGTCACGCGTCAGCTAAAGAAATCAGAACGTCCCTTACATTTTTTTGAAGTCGCCGAAAGTTTTCGAAGCATTGGGTCCGCGATCCAGTAGACTTGTCTTCTTCGGTGAACTTAACTCACTTAAGTACTTAACCCACTCAAGTAAAAATAAAACTACAGGCGAAAGTGCATAGCTTGCAAAATCATTGACCTCTTCAGGCGACAGGTACGCTCGCCGCCAAGCTTCCTTCTCTAGCAAGCGCATTGAAAAATAAATAAAAGAAAAAATTGTTTGAGCTTTATGCTCAGGGGTTTATTCTGTGTGTACTCGGTAGAGGTCGATGTCTTCGCGCATGGCTGGCGTCAATTCAAGGAAGTCCCGTACGGCGCGTTCGACGTCTTTGCTTTGGGTGACGTATCTGCCGACGATGAGGATGTCTGCGCCCTGCTCCAGTGCTTCTTTGGCTGTTTCTGGCACGATGCCGCCTGCAACTGCGATTAAGAGTTTCTTGTTTGGGAAAGCCTGCCGAATCAGTTTTATGCGTTCTAACCCGCAGGTTCTGCCGTTTTCCATGTCGATGCCTCTGTGCAGGATTACGATGTCTGGCATGTCTTTGATTGATTTTAGTTTCGCTAATACGTCGTCTACGTTTAGCATGTCGATGACTGAGTAGATTCCCATGCGTCTTGCTTCGCTGACGGTGGCGTCAAGAGTTTCTGCTGGACCTAAGCCTGCTGCGACAACTGCGTCTGCGGTGTCTTCGTACGCGATGTCTACTTCAACTTTGCCGACATCAAGCGTCTTGAGGTCTGCTATTATGAATTTGTCTTTGGCTGCTTGCCGTAGTTCATTGATAACTTTTGTGCCGTAGCGTTTAATCAGTGGGGTTCCTGCTTCAATGATGATTCTGTCGCTTCCCGGCAGCTGTTCAAGAACTTTCTTTGCGCCTTCAAGCGAGGGTGCGTCAAGTGCAATTTGCAGGTATGGTGGTCTCCACAGCCGCGGCACTTTGAATCCCATGATTGGGTGTTTTGAACGGTCCTTTTCGTAGATGATCTTTTCGTACGACGGGTAATTTTTGAGTGCTCGTTGAAGCGCCATTTTTGTTGCGCCGTAATTGTACTGGTAAATCCGTCTGTAATCGGTTGCTTGAGGATGGATGAAGACGCTGCAGATTATGACCCAGTCGTCAAGGTGCTCGCGGGGGATGATGCCTTCTTCCGTGGAGTCCGCGATGGCTTTGGCGACTGCCGCTTGCGCGGGTCCGAAAATTTTTCCTGTGTCCGCCATGTTTTTGACGGTTACTTTGGGGACGATTAGTGTGTGGGGTTTAGGCGGCAAATTGGGTCTTATGACTGCGAGGAGCGGTGTGTGACCTGCTGATAAGTTGGTCATGCCGTTGGCGAATGCGTGGCCTACTGGGCCGTCTTTGTTGCCGATTAAAAGGTCGATGTGGGCTACTTCGTTCCCTTCTCCGACTAACGATTCGCCGATTAAGTAAACGCTGCCAGAAGCTTCGTCTGGGGCATCTGCAACGGCTGTCGGTATACGGTCGACGATTTCTTTGAAATCGACATTAAACTCCTTTAGCCAACTATAAAGTGTGTCTCTGTGAATCTCCATTTCCTTCGCCGTTCCGACTACTGTCGGTTTTGTCGGCTTACTTTTGGTTCCAACCTCTTTTTTGGCTGCTTCAGTCAACACTTTAACAAGTTCTTCCCGAGTTTCTGGCTTTTTAACATCTGCTCCCGACATTTAATTTACCCTCAGGGCTCTCCATTGTATTACCTTATATATAAAAATGTCGGAGACTTCGAAAAAATTTGGGGGTTGTCGGGGTTATTTTAGCGGTTTCTTGTCGCCTGAGCTTTTTGCTTTCAGGGGCAGCGCCGTTTCCCTTTGGCTGCGAAGGTTTCAGCGTTAAATCTATATACCTTGAAGTTTTATCTGTTGCATCCTGCGAGGCAACCTGATGTCATGGACTGACTATGCGTGTTTAGCCGCTTTCCTTCTTGGGTTTGTGCTATTCGTAGTGGGCGCAAACATCTACAACGCAATCGTCGGATACACAGGTCTCTACTTGTCCATCGGCGCAATCATGGCTTACCTCGTCATATACATATACAAGGAATTCACTAAGTCGCCAGCTCCCTCGCCCGCTCCAGCGCCAACGGCTTAAAAACCGTAGATTGCACCGTATTTCTCGTTTAGGTAAGACATGAAAGCCTCAGAATTCAGGTTTCTACCCGTCGCCTTCTTTATGAGTTCCTCGGGTTCGCAGATGTTGCTTTGACTATGAACATGTTTTTTCAGCCACTCGTTAGGCTCATCCAATTTCCCAACTGCTAGTTGACTTCGCCAATCTGGCAAATCTTTGCTGATTGCCGCAACCATCTGCCCGCTGTAGAGGTTGCCCAGCGCGTAGCTTGGGAAATACCCGTACAATCCGCTTGCCCAATGCGTGTCCTGCATTACCCCTTCGGAGTCATCCCGAATTTTTACGCCCAGATAGTCAGCGTACTTCTGGTTCCAAACCTCGGGTAACTCGTTGACTTTGATTTTGCCCGCGAAAAGATCCCTTTCAATTTCGAAGCGCACAATGATATGCAGGTTGTAGGTGACTTCATCAGCTTCAATGCGTATTTTCGACAGCTCAACCTTGTTGATTGCCTTCACAAACTTGTCTACCTCCAGGTTTGCGAGGGTCGGCGCTGCTTTTTTGAGTTTAGGCATAATGCCTGTCCAGAATTCTTTGGAGCGGCCAATTACGTTTTCGTAGAAACGCGATTGCGATTCATGTATGCCGAAGGAGCAGGCGGAGCCAATTGGCTGATACTTCCATTTCGGGTTAAGGTTCTGCTCATACCTCGCGTGCCCGCTCTCATGCAGAACCGAGAAGATTGAGCTTGAAAAATTGTTCAGGTGGTAATGCGTGGTTATGCGGACATCATCGTAGTATCCTTCAGTGAACGGATGCTCGGTTTCATCTATTCTTCCGCGGGCTTCAGGAGAACAAGTATCGTAGCCTAAAGTTTGCGTGAGAAGCTGCGCGATTTGCCGTTGGCTCTCAACTGGAACAGGCTGGCAAAGCATCGCCGTGTCAGGTTGGCTTTGGCTGGATTGAATCTTGCTTATCAGCTGCTTTAAGCCGACCTGAAGCTGGTTAAACGTCGACGTAATCGTTTTCGCCGTCATTTTGGATTCAAAATTGTCGATGAGGGCTTCATAGGGGGTTTTGGTTTGCTTCACTTTCATGAGGATTTCTGCCGCTTCCATTTCTAAATCAAAAAGCTTTTGCAAACTCGGCTTAAACGCTGCGAAATTCTTTTGGGCTTTAGCTTTCTTCCAAACGTTCACCGTTATTGCTTCTTGCTTGGCAATTTCAGCCACCAACTTCTCGGGCAGGCTTGTCTGTTCCAGGTAGCTTTTGTTGATTAGGTAAACGTTGCGTTTTTCAGCTTGCCCCATCGATTCATACTGGGGATTCGTCTGTATGGCTGCGAGCAGTTTCCCGATTTTTGGGTCGGTGCTCATCTGATGGTGAATGCGAGTTAAAAGGGACAGCTGCATGCTTCTTTGCTCGACTGCGCCGGGAGGCATCATGGTTTCCATGTCCCAGTGAATTAAGCCTTCAGCAGTTCCAAGCACCGCAAGGTCTTCCGTTTTCTCTAAAAGCTGTTTGTATAGCGAGTTTAAACTGTTATTCATCAACTTATTATTCGCCTTAATTTCTCAGTGTGAATCCTCGGTTAAAAATGCAGTGCTCAGCTGCTGAGCCAGTTAGAGGTGTATCGAAAGCTTTATCTTAAAACGGCGATAGATAGGATTTGCCTTTATAGGTGAATTAAAATGAGCAGTTTAGAATCGGATAAAACTTTAGCTGGCATCGGTTCGATTTTGCTTATCTTTCCGTTCGTTAGTATCGTTGGCATTATTCTTGTTTTAATCGGCATGAAGGGGATGTCGAACTACTACAAAGACCCAAGCATCTACCAAAACGCTCTTTGGGGTTGCATCTTCGCCTTCATCGCATTAATTGCCGTCGCAGCAGCAGTGCCCCTATTCTTCATCAGCGGGGCGTTCGGCGTCTTCGGACTCGGGTTCGGTCTGCTCGCACTTTTCGGGTTAGCAGTTGTTGTCTTCGTCTTTTACGTTGTAGCCGCAATGTATTTGCGAAGAGCCTTCACTTCGCTTGCACAAAAATCAGGCGAACACATGTTTGAAACCGCCGGCATGCTTCTATTTGTCGGAGCAATACTGACAATAGTCTTCTTCATCGGACTCCTAATAATTCTGGTCGCTTGGATAATTGCAACAATCGCGTTCTTCTCAATGAAAACCCAAACAACGCAACCGCAACAATACGCCTACACTTCGCCGCCGACCTCACCTGCTCCGCCACCGACAGCTCCACCCATGCAAGCAGCACGTTACTGCTCCAACTGCGGCGCGCCCGTAGCGTTGGACGCAACATTTTGCCCTCATTGTGGAAAACAGTTGCCGCCAGCTTAAACCCACTTTTTATTTTTTTTTTTAGCAAACTCTTAGAGTACAGACCGCGCGAAGCTTGCTTGATGGCAAAATAACAAGAAAAAAAAATTAACCCGAAACGTGTTTTTTTACTTTGGATTTTTGTTTTGGTTGCTGTTTTTGGCGAAGGTGTAGTTTTTGATTACTAGGCTGAGCACTATTATGACGGCCATTAATGCTATGCCTATGGCGAAGATCGTGTTGAAGGCGGTTTTGTCCCCGAACTTTAACGTGTATGGCGGCACGGGCAGCTTTAGAGTGGTGTAGTAGGTGGAGATTATTGTTGTTGCAAGGACTGGCCCTATTGCTCCTCCAAGGTTTCTGAGCATGGTGTTCATGCCTAAGCCGACCGCTGTGTTTTCTCTGGGCACTGAAACCGAAATCATGTTAACGATTGGGATGATGAGGGAGACGAGTCCGATGAGGCTGACTGCAACATCCACGGTTAACTCCATTGTGGTTCCCCTAAAGAACATGAACAGCAACAAACCAACGATGCTCACTGATGCTCCCAGGGTAAGTATTGGTTTGGGTCCGATTCTAGTCACGAGTTTGCCCATTACGGGTCCCACAATGAGCATCACAAGCGTCGCTGGGGCAAGCGTCAAACCCGTAGTAATGATGTCTAGTCCTAACCCGTAGGGCTTGGGGTACTGGGCGTAGTAGATGACGGCGAAGAACAGCAGAAACATTCCCATGCTGGAGAATATTCCGACCAAGTTTGCCACAAGAACGTTCCTGATTTTTAGCAGTCCAAGATGGATGAGCGGGCTGGTGCGGGTGTTTTCAAATACGAAGAAGGCGACGGTTAAGATTAAGCCTGGAATTAGGAAAGCAATGTTTTCCAGCGATAGCCAACCCAACGTGGGGGCTTCTGTTAGGTAAAGCAGTACAAGAACTATGCCTGCCATAAGCATTGTTGCACCAGTAACGTCTACTTTGCTTTTCACGCCGGGCACGTCTTTCTTGAGCATGACGGCGACTATAAAGAACAATACGATGCTTAGGATGAACGCTGTGTGGAAAGCCCATTCCCAACTTAGGTCCTCAACGATGTAGGCGCCTATGATTAAGCCTGCGGCGGCTCCAATCGCGAAGGTTCCGCTGATAATTCCCTGCGCAGTAGCTACACGTTCCTTGGGGAAAATATCCGTGATAATCGCTAAACCCAATGGAACAACGGCGAAGCCTACCCCTTGGATAGCTCTCGAAGCAATCAACATGTAAATGCTTGTCGAAAACCCAGCAATTCCCACCCCCGCAATGTAGAACAGCAAAACGGTTAGGAAAATTTTTTTCTTGCCGTAGATGTCGCCGAGTTTTCCGAAAAGCGGCGAAACCGCGGCTCCAACGATTAGGAATGCGGAGGTTATCCATGAGGCGATTGTGTTTGTGGTTGAGAAGTGGTTTTGGATGGTTGGGATGCCTGGGATAACCATGGTTTCAACGTAGTTAACTAGAAGTGCGACTGAGGTTACGGTTAGGAGAACTTTTGTGGGGTAGCTGAAGCGGCTTTTTGTTGAGGTTGGGGTTGTGGGGTTTGGTTCCATTTGAAGCGCCTTTTTTAGAAAATAGCGACTATCAGTCAATTAATATACTTATCGTCGGCAAACTTTTAAAGTCCAACGCAAATATCATACCTCGGTCAATATGCCTAAAGTAGTCCCCGAATACAGAGAAGAAGCAAAAGCCAAAATCGTGAAAGCCGCCCGCGCAGTGTTCGCCAAAAAAGGCTACCACGACGCAACCATGGACGACGTCGCCAAAGAAGTAGGGGTAAGCAAAGGCGCACTGTACTCGTATTTCGGAAGCAAAGAAGACCTGCTAAAAGAAATCAGCCTCCAAGGCCACCAAGCGCTACGAGACATACTGTCCCAAACCTGCAAGTTTGACAATTTGGAAGCCGCACTGGAAGAAGTCTACACCCGAATAACCGAGCAGTTCAAAGGCAACTTTCACACACACTTTGAAGTAGTCGCCCTATCTTCCCACGACCCCCAAATCAGGCAAATCCTCTTCGAAGACTACCAAAAAGACATCGAATCCGTAGAAGTTTTCGTGGAAGAAAAAAAGAAGCAGGGCGCCATCAGAACCGACGTCGATGCAAAAGTCTTAGCTGAGCTTTTCACTGCGTTGTACCTGGGGACGCTTGCAAAGTTGGTCCTTGGCTTCCCAAACAAGCAAGTGCACGACGGCTGGGTCAAATCGATGATTCTGATTCTTGGAAAAACAAAACCCAAAAAAACCGAGGAAGCGGCGGTTTAACCGAAACTATAAGTGAAACCTTCGCCATTTCTTAAGATGGAGATTTTTTATGGCACAACCTAAACAAACTAAACCTCAGTCTCATCAGCCCCGAGCGTCACCCATGGATGAAGAACCCGTCAGCAGTTTGCAGCCAAGCCGCCTTGTCTGTGAAATATGTGGAAAACCCTTCAAAACCCACACTGAACTCGACAGGCACATGGAAAACGTTCATGGAAGCCCAGAGAAAACCCACACCGCCCCGCATACAGGTCACAAAGTCGAATAATCAGCCAGACGCGTTGGGTAATCGTTTCAGCTTTGTTTTCTTAAAAGGCAAAGTTGGTGCTCCGGCCGGGATTTGGACCCGGGTCGCCGACTCGAAAGGCCGGCATACTTGACCGGACTATACTACCGGAGCGCATATGCTAAGAAGCATCAAGCAGAATGCTTTTTCCCTCGAATAAACCTTACCCTTCCAGAATCGGCTTCAGCTGGCTTGCGGTTTTTTGGATGCTGCCTTAGGCTTAAACAAAAATCCTGTTATCTGGTCGACAAGTTTGGTTTGGTTTTTTACGGTTTTTTCGAGTTCTTGGATTCTTTTTTCCACGTCGTTTGAGATGATTTTTCCCTCAATTCGGTTTGCGCTGCGAAACATGAGCAGCATTTTGAAGACGTCGGCGACTGCTTTTTCCTGCTCCTCGGCAGATGCAGGTTTGATTCCCGATATGATGGAGAGCTGGTCGACGTAGTGCTCCTTGATTTTGAGTTCCGCGTTCACTGAGGGATCCGTTGGAAACGCGATGCTTAGCGGATTCTGTTTGGCTAGTTCCGTCGCTGTTGGGAAACGGATTACTATGTCTCCTCTTATCCATGAAGCAACGAATTCGGTGACGTAACGTCGGACGTCGGCGGGGCTGAAAAGCAGGGATGGCTCAGTTTTCGCTTCGGGTTTTCCTTTGATTCTTACGCTGATGATTTTCTTGTCGGGGCTACTTGACATCGCATAACCTTCCTCAAACAAATCGGCTGTCTGCTTTTCTTCTTAGCATCAACTAGTATTTAAGAAAAGATGCAGCAAAAATGCTAAAACGAAATTTTGGCGGCAGACGGAATTTTGCCTAAGATTTTAGCCGTTGCCTTCTCCACTGCCTCGCGGTCAGCAACGTCGGTGTAGACCCGCAGTATATTCATGAATCCTTGGAGGGTTTCGAAAATCTTTGACATTTCGCTTAGCCGCTGCATGGTTTTTTCGCCCGCTTGGTTTTTTGTGAACACTGGAATTTCCATGGATTCCGTGAGTACAGCGTGGTGGTAGGGAACGGAGGGAACCGTGGGCACGTCGATTATGACTGATTCGATGTTGACTCCTGCTTCTTTAGCGATTTCGCTTTGCATTTGGCGGCGGTAGGATTCGCGTCCGAAAATGTTGCTTATCATGGTATCTTTTTCGTAGAAGGTTCGTTCGTAGGCGCATTTTAGCATTTTGCGTCTTTCAAGGTCGCCGATTATGTCCGCAGAAGCCTTGCATTTTTTCAAGGCAGACCAGACCGTGTAGTCGTCCAACGCCATGTACTCCTCTGGAGTCTTAAACGCCGTCAACCCGAGTTCGCTGTTGGCTTTTTCCATCGCGGTTGCCAGCATAATCTGCGCTGCCCTGCCGACACGGTGGAAATAGATGCTTTTGAACGATTCAATGCGCGCTATCATGAAGGCTTCCAACGCGGAGAGGGCGCCAAGCTCCACGGCTAGGTTTTCGCCTAAGACGTCCAGTGCGTGGATGAGGCGGTAAACGTCGATGAAGCCGTACTCCGCGCCCGTGTGGTAAGTGTCCCTAACGATGAAGTCCTGCTTATCCACGTCCACGGCGCTGCTGATTATCTGGTCCAAAAATGCCCTGCCAGGCTTATGCATTTTGCCGACGGCTAAGCCAGCTACCTCGTGGGGGTTGTAGCCCATTTTTGACAGTTTGTCGCCTACCTCGCTTTTCTCAACAATCCAGGAAGTGATGTCCTCATGCGTTTTCTCCAAATCCCTAATCAGAAGCTGCTCAAAAACATGCGAGAAAGGTCCGTGCCCCGCGTCATGAAGCAATGCGGCGATTCTACACATGTCCACTTCGTCTTCGCTGAGGAGGCTGGAGATGTTTGGGTTTTCTAAAGCTTTGCCTGCCAGATACATCACGCCGACGCAGTGCTCAAACCGCGTATGGTTCGCGCCGGGGTAAACGTACTCGGAGCCTGCCAGCTGCCGCAGACGCCTAAGCCGCTGCATCGGGTAGGAGTCGATGACGCTTTTTTCTTCCTCAGAAATGTACACGTACCCGTGCACGGGATCCTTTATTTCGCCCCAATACGCCTTAGGCACAAGCAAGCCTCCATAACCAAGTTATATTTATTTATCTCCCTATAATGTTAACGCTGACTGGCTGGGACAGAAAATGAGTGACAAAGGCATATTCATCTGCGTTGAAGGATTAGACGGAAGCGGAAAAACTACGCAGGCACAAATCCTAACGGAGCGGCTCAACCAAAAATATCGGGCGGTCTACACGGCGGAGCCAAGCCAAGGCAAAACAGGAACCTTCATACGGCAAAGCTGCCTCTACGAAAAGAAACGTTTGCCGACCCCCACAGAAGCCCTACTTTTCGCCGCCGACAGAGTCGAGCACGTTGAAAACGAAATTAAGCCTGCGTTAGCCGAAGGCAAAATCGTAGTTTGCGACCGATATCTTTACTCGTCCTATGCCTATCAGGGCAGCGCGGGACTGAATCTGGGCTGGATAAAAAGAATCAATTCGTACGCGCTCAAACCCGATTACGCGGTTTTTATCGATGTGTCGCCTGAGCGGGTGCTGGAGCGTTTGCAGAGAAAAAAATCCGTGATGGAAACGCTAGAGATTCAGCGAACCGTCCGCGAGGTCTACCTGAGCTTTGTGAAGAAGGGTGAGCTCATCTTGATTGACGGTGACAGAACCAAAAACGAAGTGGCGGATGCATTGTTTTCTAAAGTTCAAGGCTTCCTTGGAACCCATTTGAAATAGCCTTCGGTAGAACCCAAAAACCTCAACCGACGGCGAAACCGACCCTGGCGATTGCCTAAAAATTGGGTGAAAGGCGGTTTTTGGCCTAGTCCTCTCTCCATTTGAAGAGTTTAACGGCAGCCGCAAATATGACTACTGTTATGGCTCCGACAACTGCCAGATCAATTAATGCCCCTGAATAGTTTGCGTAGACCATTACGTTGTTTAAGCCTTCGATGATGTAGAACAGTGGCAGCACGTGAGCGATGGTTTGCAGGTAATGCGGCATGATGCTGATTGGGAAAAACGTGCCTGAGAGAAACATCATTGGAAACGTCACTACGTTGCCTATGACGCCTGCTGTCTCAGGGTTCTTGGTAACTGTCCCGACAAGCATACCGAGCGAGGCGAAGAGCGTGGGTCCGATTAGCAGGAAAGGTATGAGCCAAGGCGTCAGGGTGATGCTTGCGCCGTACACAACAATTCCCACAACCACCATCAACACGAAACTTATAACAGTCAAAACAATGTACCAAAGAATCTTAGAAGCCAACCACTCAAACTTTGTCAGAGGCGTCAACGAAAGCTGCTTGAAAAGCTTGGTTTTCTTGTAATCCGAGGAAATGTTGACAAGGCTGAACATGGGGCTTACAAGAATGGCGAAACCGATCAAGCCTGGAACCAAAAAGTCGATGTATTTTGTCTGATGAGTATTCACAGTCGCCGACATTAAACCTATTACTGCGGTGCCGTTAAACCGTTGCAGATTAAAATAGTTCGCGTATCCGCCGACGGTTCCACTGACAATTCCGCTTGAGCTAGACGTAGGGTTCCCGAAAACCGTCACGTTGACAGGTTGCCCCGTCGCATAATCCGCGGAGAAACCCGCCGGAATCACGATGCCGTCAGATGCCGAATGCGCGGCAAGGTATTTTGAAAAATCCTCAGAAGTGTTCACCGTATGAACTGTAATCGTCCCCGAACTATTCAGCGCCGTGAGGAACTGGGTTGAAACTGGTCCATTGTCGTTGTTTTGGGCGTAGACGCTGATTGTTCCCGTACCGCTGCCTGAAAAGATGGCGCCGAAAATCAGGATTAAGATAACTGGGAATATCAAGCCGAAGAAAAGCCCGAACCTGTTCCGTAAGTATCCGCGGCTGAAAACTTTGAAGTCAGCCAGTATTCTTTTTCCACTAGACATCTTTCATTCCCTCGCTATGTTGATGTTCATCTAGTATTTCGCCGTGCTCGCTCAGTTTTCGGCTGACAAGCTTAACGAAGACGTCGTCTAAGCTGTCTCGGCGCGTTTGGATGTCGCTCCAATCCATTTTTGACTGCTCCGCAGCCGCCAAAGCCGCAAGAGCATCAATTTTCTGCTTGATCGGGATGCTGACTACTCCTCGAGCGCTGTCGTAGTCAACGTGCAGCTCGGTGTTTGCCTTGATGTATTTGGCTAACTCTTCGCTGCCGCGGATTTCAAGCCTTTCACCTGAGCCGTGCTCGGCGATGATTTCGTCGCTTGTTCCCATCGCCACAATTCTTCCGTGGTCCATGATGGCTACTCGGTCGGACAGCTGCTGTGCCTCGTCGAGGTAGTGGGTTGTTAAAATGATTGTTTTTCCCTTGGCTTTCAACCCTCGGATGACGTCCCAGATTGCTCTTCTGGCGTTGGGGTCAAGTCCAGTGGTTGGTTCATCCAAAAACAGCAGTTCAGGCGTGTTCACAAGCGAAAGCGCCAGACCCATTTTTTGTTTTTGCCCGCCTGAGAGGCTGTCAAAATTGGTTTTTGCTGATTCTTCAAGCAGAACCTCCTTTAGTATTTCGTCTGGGTCCACTTTTATGTTGAAGAGGTCGGCGTAGTAAATGATGGCTTCTCTTGGGTTGATCTTCTCGATAAAGTTGAACTCTTGGGGAATAACGCCGATTCTCTTGTGAAGTTCGTAACCGTTTTTCCAAGGGTCAAAACCGAGAACCTTCACGTCGCCGCCGTCTCTCTCACGCAAGCCCTCCAAAATCTCTATCGTGGTGGTTTTGCCTGCGCCGTTTGGGCCCAAGAGGGCAAAAACTTCTCCCGTGTTAACGTTGAATGAGGTGCCGTCTACGGCTTTTAGGCTTCCGTAGTTTTTTCTCAGAGATTGGACTTCGATAGAGATCAACAAGCTTGCCTCTTTTTTCTGCGGTTGGGGTTTTTCTCCTGTTTTTGCATTGAAAATTAGTTAATATAACTTTCGGCTGTAGAATCCGCCGTTTCTAAATAGAAGCTATGTGCCTGCCTGCTTTTTCAGCACCTTCACTTTTGAGGCGCCGTTCAATTTTTTGAATATGAAAAGCGCCAAATCTTCCGGCGGCACGTACCTGAGCCCCTTTTTATGGTATATCTGGATTTCAAAAATGCTTCGGTTATAAATGGTTCTGATGAAATAGTAATCGAATTTTAAGGGTGTCTTTTTGGTTCCTTTGTCTTTGTAGTAGCGGATGGCGCAGAAGAAATCCATGTTCTCCAAAGACTGATTCGCAAGCATACCCGATGCTTTCTTTACTTCTTCCAGGTCAATGTAGTTGAAGCAGTCGGCGTCAGCTAAACCGAACTCAAAAATGATTCTGCAACCTGGAATCGTGGGGTTTCCAACTTCTTCAAAACTAAATTCTTTCTTGTTCACTTCGTAGAGCGTTTGCATGAGCTTTTCTTGAAGCTGTCGGCTTGGGACAGTTGAGGTGAAGCTCTGCACAAATTGGATGTTTGGGGGAAAATTGTCAAATACGCCAAGCGTCAAATATTCCTACTTCGCTTTCATTTTCCCGATTTTGTCAAGGCTATCCAGCAGCTGGGATAGGGCACTGGTCAGTTTTTGGAGTTCATCTACGTCCTGGGTTTTTTCGATTTTTCCCTGCAAATCCTTGACTTTGGCAAGCAACGTGGATTCAAGCGTGTCGTAAGCGGTGCCCGTCGGTGGCGTGGAGGGCGCGGCTGGCGGTTCCTCGCCTTCTTTTACGATTATGACTTTTTTCTCGTCTTTTGCGCACCAAAGTGTGCCGTCCTGCAGCCTGAAAAGCGGGGACGAGCAAACGGGACATGACAAGTCGGTTAAAGTTGCGCCTCTTGTCAGTAGGTCCGCCATGCGTTTGATGGGTGTGCTGTTTTCTTTGTTTTCTGGCAATATGAACCCCAAAGTAAATACGTATCAATACTTATATAACTTGATTTACTGGGAGAAATCAGTGGGGAGTTCATTATGGTTCGTAAAAAGAAAGCTGAGGAATATGAAGGCAAAATTCAACAGGCGCTAACGGTGCTTGCAGAGGTTTCAGAAGACAGCACCACGCCACGCAACATCCGACGCTCAGCAAAAGACGCGATGAACGCCCTGCAAAGCGGCGAATACACGGTGGCTGTGCGGGCTTCAAACGCGGTTTCAATGCTGGATGAGATTTTGCAAGACCCCAACATGCCACCATACACGCGGGTAAAGCTCTGGAACGTAATGAGCTTCATCGAAGCCATAAAAGACTAATCCCGTGTAATTGGGATCATTTTCTTTTCATGAAGAGAACACGATTAGCAATTCTAAGCGTCAAGCAACCCAATCCGCGCTGGAACTCGCCTTCAATTGCAGTTTTCTTTCACTCGTTTTGGCACGTACTCGGTTACTTTCTTTTTTAGTTCAAGAATTATTACGGGTAATCAAAAAAGGAGTAGTGGCTGCATCCGTGACTTTATGTCGTCTAAGTTTGTTTAGGCTTTTTTCTTTCGGCGACTAAACCCAACGAGTATCAGGAGTAATATTATGATTATGACGATGCCAACTATGAGCCAGTCAACTGCGCCAAAACCTGACAAGTGTGTGTTTGGGCCATGAGTAGCGGAGGCAGTTGGGCTGGACGAAGTGGATGTGCTTGAGTCTGAAAGAACCGAAACAGTGTTGACGCCGCCGATGGCAACGAAGATTTCGCCTTTAACTGCGCCATACGCAACTCCCCCTGGATATTGGCCTAAAAGCACAGTTGCCACCACAGTGTTATTGCTATCCGAAATGGCTACGACGTCGTTTGACTCATAATTGGCTACGAATACTTCATTGTGGGCAGGGTCATATGCTAAGGAACCGGGGTAAGCTCCCACTGGCGTTTTTGCAACAACGGAGTCGCTTTTGTCTGATATTACCGAAACCGTGCCGTCACCGTTGGCTACGAATATTTCGCCTACACCCGAATCATAAGCTAAAGCAGTGGGACGTGTTGGCGCCGTAACATTTGCAAGCATCGGATCGATGCAATATGACGCCAGATTAGGAGAATTTGTATTTAATGGCACGTCCGTGACAACCGAATTTGTAGTTTCTAAACCTGAATCAGCAGAATTCGCATCCATTTGCACGGTGGCAACCACTTTGTTGTCGCTGTCTGATATGATTGAGATAGTGTCTGAAAAATAATTTGCTACGAATATCTCGCCTTTGTCGGAGTCGTAAACTAAACCCTTCGGCTGGGTTCCCACAGTTACGTTTGTGACTACGCTATTGGAGTTGTCCGATATTACTGAGACCGCCGAGTTAGCGGAGTTGCTTACAAATATTTCACCTTTGACGGAATCATAGGCCAAGAAATAACAGTAGATTCCAACAGGCACAGTTGCCACCACCGTATTTGTCTTATCCGATATAACTGAGACCGCTGTATTTTCCAAATTCGTCACAAACACTTCGCCTTTAAGAGAATCATAAGCTAAGAATAGAGGGGAAACCCCTACGTTTACCGTTGCGACGACTGCGTTTGTGCTCTCCGATATGACCGAGACGGTTTTTTCTCCCTGGTTAGCGACAAATATTTCTCCCTTACCCGAATCGTAAACTACGTCCCCAGGATTGGTTCCCACGGTTATCGTACCGGTTACCCCAATCATGCAGACCGCGTGCGTAGCTGAAAAAACAAAAATCACAACGAATAATAATCCCAAGAGTTTCCAAGCTTTAACCTTCACAAACACTTCCCCAATCTCTCTAAAGCATACGCTCCATTGCTCTAAGGCGCTTCTTTACTTAAGCCTTATTGTGACTACTTACCACATCAACTGCTGCGCTCAGCTGGATTTGGGTTTGATTGGTTTCTGCCCGGTTTACTTTCTGGGTTCGCAAAAATTAAGCGTCTGCAAAAGATTAAACGTGTCTCAAACAATCCTGTCATTGCAGTCAATTATGATGCATTTTTGCTTGCCAGGTTTCCCAAATTAGCTTTTCTGCTTCATGCGTTTCTTCGTTTCTTTGTAAGCCATTGCGCAGTGGATGCAGCAGAACGCTGTTTCCCTGCCTTCTATGACTTCTCGGTAGCCGCCTTCGTAGACTTTGCATCCGCAGTGGGCACAGACGTAGAGGCTTGGTTCAATGGCGATTGAGACCAGGTCGGCGAAGCGTTTGAAAAGCTCCGTGCACAGTTCTCTTCCTGCGTCGGTTAACTCGAAAATCTTTCTTTCCTTCTCGCCCACGGGCTTTACCGTGCGGGTGACTAGGCCTTTCTCTTCCAGCTGCTGAAGGAATGGGTAAACTAGGCTTGGGCTGACGTCTTTTTTGACTCTTTTTTTGAATCGGCTGATGATGCTGTATCCATGTGCTGGTCCCTCGTAGAGTATGGTGAGTATGTAGAAGCGGGAGAAGTCGCTGATTAGCTCGTTCATGTTGTTTTCGGATTGTTCGTCGTCAGGCATTTTCTTCGCTAAGTCATAAGCAATGCCCTGCAATAATAAATGTTATTTAGATATATCCCCAAAAGAGCCTAACACAGAGCAAAACCATCGTTTCCCGCCCTTCTGGCAGTTTGCGCCAACAGATATATCTTACTTGTTACATTTCAATTTGGGTTCAGGGAGGATTGCGCCAATGAAATATGACGTAATAATTGTGGGTGCGGGGCCAGCAGGCATCTTTTCAGCGTTAGAACTTACCGAAAAAACAAACTTGAACGTCCTCATAATTGACAGGGGACCAGACATTGATAAACGCAAGTGTCCGTCCAGCCGAGGGTTCGAATGTGTGCATTGTGAACCTTGTTCGGTGCTTTCAGGATGGGGCGGAGCAGGCGCTTTCAGTGACGGAAAACTTACTCTGTCCACTGAAGTTGGCGGTTGGCTAAACCAGTACGTCTCAACCAAGGAGCTTCAGTCGCTGGTGAAGCATGTTGACAGCGTCTACCTGAAGTTTGGGGCAAGCGACAAAGTGTACGGCGGCGACAACGAAAAAGTCGATGAAATCGAACGTTCAGCCTCCCTTGCGGGATTGAAACTTATCAAGCAAGAGGTCCGTCACATGGGCACGGACAAATGCAGCGAAACCCTGCATCGAATGCGAAAAGAACTCAACAGCAAAATCACTTTCCACCCCAAAACCGACGTCAAAGCACTCATCACCGAAAACCACCTAATCCAAGGAGTGGAAACGGTCGGCGGCGAAAAAATCTACGGCAAATACGTGATAATTGCCCCCGGCAGAAGCGGCGCAGAATGGCTTCAAACTGAAGCTCAAGTCCGCGGACTAAAAACCGTGAACAACCCGGTTGACATTGGCGTGCGCGTTGAAGTTTTGGCTTCGGTTATGGAGAACCTCACTAAGACGCTTTATGAGCCGAAGCTTGTTTACTATTCGCGGCAGTTTGATGACCAAGTCCGCACTTTCTGTGTTTCACCCTACGGCGAAGTCACCACGGAATCCTACGACGGCGTTCTAACGGTTAACGGCGGAAGCTACGCTGAAAGAAAAACCGACAACACAAACTTCGCCATCCTCGTCAGCACCCAGTTCACAGAGCCTTTCAAAGAACCTATCGCTTACGGCAAATACGTCGCCAGGCTATCAAACCTTCTAAGCGGAGGCGTAATGGTTCAGCGCCTGGGCGATTTAGCTGTTGGGCGCCGCTCGACACCTGAACGGTTAGCGCGTAGTGTGGTTACTCCAACTTTGAAAAACGCGACTCCAGGCGACTTAAGCTTCGTTTTGCCGTACCGTTACCTGGTTGACATCCGCGAGATGCTTCAAGCCTTAGACGTCATCGCCCCTGGAATCCACTCACGAGACACATTGCTCTACGGCATAGAAGTCAAGTTTTACTCTTCCCATCTGCAACTCAGCAACTCTTTGGAAAGCAAAATCCAAAACATGTTCACCATCGGCGACGGCGCAGGCGTCACACGCGGGCTAATTCAAGCTTCGGCTTCAGGCGTAATCGTGGCGAGGGAAATCTTGAAACGGGAACACCTAAATGAACCTTTGAAGGCGCCGACGACCTAAAACCTCTCTTTCCCATATCAATTTTTCATCTTTCCATTCTAACAAACTTTAAAAGAGACTCCTTATTATCAACCAATACTAAAAAAGGCGGAGATTTGTAAATGAGCGATAATAACGATACTTTATCCAAGGTTAAAGGGCAAATGAACCTTCCCGAGCGGATAGCTGCTTTTGTTCCAGGTTTCCGCGGCTACAAAGAGAAAGAGATACGTCGCGAAAGCGATAGGCTAATCAGGAATCACCTGTACATGAAACTCCAGATTGAAAGATCCGACATCAAAGACATTGAGCAGAAGCTTGCTGACCGCCGCTACTTCGATGTCTTAACAGACATAGATCGGCTCGTCGCCAAGATGGATCGTGTCGTCGAAAAAGTCAACCACGCCTCCTACGGATACAGCGGATTTTTTGACGCCGTAAAAGTACGCGAAGACAACCTTGACAACATGATAGCCTTCGACAACAAACTCTTAGATGGAGTAACCGCGTTGACAGCTGAAGTCGACGCTTTCAAAGCCGACTTAGCCAGCGGCGCAACCGCAAATCTGAAAACCCGTGTTCAAAACGTAACTGACAAGGTTGACAGT
>CAWGMZ010000012.1:0-9816 GCA_963823775.1 Candidatus Bathyarchaeota archaeon | reverse complement strand
GGTGCCGGGGGTGGGACTTGAACCCACGAAAACCTTAGCCAGAGGATTTTAAGTCCTCCTCCCTATCTTAGGTGTAAAATTGTTTATCTGGCCACCTATTTAGACCTGGCTCGGATACCCCGGCACCAGCACCCCATAGACACGGCACTGTACACTTTAAGTTTTTTGCATCACAGTTGGGCGGAGGTTTGGGCTTTTACCTTGTTGCATCTATTAGTAGCCTTATGCGGTTTTTCAGCACATTAGCTAGCTTTTCGGTGTCGTCTATGTAAGCGAGGGTTAGTGTGAGGGTGTTTTGGTCGATTTTGCACGTTGAATAATTGAATTTTGCGGTGGCTATTGTTATGGCGATTTGGTCGTTGATTCCTTCGAACATGCGTTCTACTTCTCTTTTTGTGAACGGGCTTCTTTTTTCTGGGGGTTGGTTGTTTGTACCCATTTTGTGCACCTTAATTGAGTAACACCTTTTTGTAAAATAGTAACACTTTTATTTAAGTAACACGATTTTATAAAATGGTGTTACCGAGAGAGGAGCAAAAAACATGCACATACCCGACGGCTACTTAACTCCAACAGTCTTCATCCCAGCATTTATCATAACAATAATATTCTGGGCAATATGCCTCAAAAAAGTAAAACTAACCGAAAAACAAGTCCCAATAATGGGCCTACTCACCGCGCTTTTCTTTGCGGCAATGATGATGAACTGGCCTGTCGTCGGCGGAACCACAGCCCACCTGCTCGGCGGCGCCTCCATGGGTTTAATTCTTGGACCCTTTGCAGGCGGCATCGGCATAACCGTAATCCTAGTTTTGCAGGCATTGTTGTTCGGCGACGGTGGACTAACAACTCTTGGAGCAAACGTTTTAAACATGGGGATAATCGGCGTGCTCGTTCCCTGCGCAATCTTTCTGTTGCTATACAAGTTAGTCGGAGTAAAAGGAAACAAGTTATACGCGGTAATTTTTGTGTCGGCGTTCACAGGTGATTTACTCGCAGCTGTCGCGGCAGGAACCGAACTGGGTCTTTCACAGCCAGTCTTCCAGTACGGAATCAACGTGGCAGTCCCCGCAATGGCAATGAACCATTCAATTATTGGTGTCGGAGAAGGCATAATCACAGCTATACTGGTTGGAACGCTGCTAAAACTGCGGCCCGATTTATTACTGCAAAGCCCCATCCTCAAACGAATTCCTCAACTCCAAAACAAGGAAGACCTAGACGATGGAGACAAGCAAGCAACTGAACAAACGAAAGCGGTTAAGGAGTGAGGTGAAAAACTTTGCCAATAACAACTAAGAGAACGATGATTCTGATCCTTGCAATAGCTATGATTTTCGTTTTAGTTGGCGTCTTCGTTTTGTCCTTTTCGTTCGAAACATTGGATAAGCAAGCCGGAAAGTTAGGCGCCGACGAAAAGCCTGTATACCACGCGCCGTTCGCAGACTATAACATCCCTGGGTTAGAGAACACTTGGGGTGCACTCATTGTCGGTGTGTTTGGAACATTGGGGCTATTCTGTCTCGGACTGGCAGTTGCCAAAATCGTGCATAGAAAAAAGAGCCAAACAACATGAAAGTTCCCCAGTCCCTACGGGACATAGTCGATGGTTCGGAGTCACTTGTCTACATTGAAGACTTGAGCAATAAACGTGGCTTGATGCAAAACATCAACCCGCTTATCAACCTAATCGTGGTTGTCTTCATGATAGTGACTTCCCTCTTCATTTTTTCTCTTCCATACCTAGCCTTAATCTGCATCATCCCAGTCATTTTGGCATTGGCCTCCAGAGTTCCCCTAAAATATCTTCTTTCCAGAACCATCTGGATTCCAGCGTTTGCAGCAATAATCTCAATACCCATTCTTTTCATAACGCCTGGCCAAGCAATTGCCGCCGCAAACTTTAGGCTCTTTACTTTAGCCGTTACCTCCGCGGGAATTTCGAAGTTTTTGGTGTTTACCATTCGCGTATGGTTCTGCGTCGCATCCTTGACTCTTTTGGTTGTCTCCTTGGGCTTTGACAAATTGCTCAAGCTTCTGGCTTCATTGAGAATTCCCCCGGTTATTGTTCAATTGTTTAGCCTAACTTACCGGTACTTCTTTGTATCTGTGCATGAAGTGCAGAGTTTTTTAATGGCTAAAGAAGCCCGAACGTACATCCATAGGCGCACCATGAATTATCAAGCCTTGAAAGACTTCGGTGTCATCCTTGCTGCCCTGTTCATACGCACCTACGAACGCTCAGAAAGAGTTTACCTAGCAATGAAGGCACGCGGCTTCAATATAGAAAATGACCATAAATTGGCGTTGCCTTCTTTCAGATGGCTTGACGCGTTTTTTGCATCATCGATAATAATAGTTTTCGCGGTAATTATTCTAACAATATAGAAGGTCAACCCATGTCAGAGCCAATTATTTCCGTAAAAAATGTGAAGTTTAGCTATCCTGCCGGAGTTAAGGCGATAAATGATGTGTCGCTTGAAATTCAGAGGGGCGAGCGGGTGGCATTGTTGGGTCCGAACGGTTCGGGTAAATCAACTCTTATTCTGCTTATTGCTGGGCTTTTGTCTCCTCAGAAAGGCGAAATCAGAGTTTTTAGCGAAGATGTCACTTCGAAATCTTTTCAGAAGTTGAGACAAAAAGTTGGGGTTGTATTCCAAGACCCTGACGATCAGCTGTTTAATCAAAGCGTCGCTGAAGATGTCGCGTACGGTCCAAGGAACTTGAGGCTTCCTGAGGACGTTATTCAGAAAAGATGCGATCACATCCTTGAAGATATTAGCATAAGCCATCTGAGAGACCGACCGCCTCACAGGTTGAGTTTTGGGGAAAAGAAAAAGGTTTCTTTGGCAACTGCCTTGGTTTTGAGGCCCGAACTGCTTCTCTTGGATGAACCTACTGCAAATTTGGATTTGGTGTCAAGGAGAGGACTTATTGATATGCTAAATGAACTTAATGCTGAGGGAACTACCATTGTGGTTTCTACGCATGATGTGGAGGCGTTGCCTGAACTTGCCGACCGGGTCCTTGTTGTCAGCCGCGGGTCGCTGCTGGGCGGTGGGGAAATGCATAAGGTTCTGCAGAATGTAGCTTTGCTTGAATCTGCGGGTCTTGAGTTGCCGTCCATTGCAAGGCTGTTTACCAAGCTTAAGGATTTAGGGTTGGTTGGTGAGGTTCCAATTACATATGAAGAGGCGCTTAGTTTACTGCAGAAAGAGCTTAAATGATTTTTTTCGGGCATCAACAAAAGTGTAAAATCGTTTATGAGCCGTCTCCGCCGCAAAAAGTAGCCTTGCACAACAAGCGTCGTCCAAGCCCCCGAAGCCCCAAAACGCCGAGCCTTTAAACCTTCGAGTCTTCAATATTGGAAAACCAAACCTAAGCAAACCCATCCTGCCGCCGAGGAAACCGCAGCGCCCATACGCGACAATAACTTCAACATAGCGTCAACATCGAAAGTCGCAACCCGCCCATCCCAAATGGGCAGCCTGCAACGCGAATCAAGCCCCAAACCCAAAAAGCAACCTGAAACACAAAAAACCAACCCAGAAAGTCTCAACTTTCACCAAAACAAAAGTCTCAACTTAAAAAAACAGGGAAAAAACCGCTGAAAACAAGGAAAACCCAAAACCTCCAGAAGAACTAATTGAAATTGTTTGTGCAGGATGGTGCCAACATAACGTTATATTTGATGGTTGAGGAATTGTTATTTGCCAGTTGAGGAACACGCTCTACTAAACATCAATTCGCATCTGTAAAAGTTCGGTGTTGTCTTAGATAACGTCAAAGAAACATTGAAAGCGGAAGCGCATGATGCAAAGCGGGGTTTTGACTCAACTGGCACCTAACCAGTTTTTTCAGACACAGGTTTACCTTTTGGCTCATTTTTGCTTCATTTTGCAGGTTTTTTCGTTTAATGTTTAAATTTGGCTACGCTTATATGTGCCGACAGTTGTATGTTGTCTTACAAGGAGATGCACCAAAGATGCCCGCTATAGAAGTTGGAAGAATATGCGTCAAGCAAGCCGGTCGAGAAAACGGCAAAAAATGCGTCGTTATCGATGTAATGGACAAAAGCTTCGTTCTAGTTACAGGACCAAAGAAGGTTACTGGCGTCAAGCGGCGACGCGTAAACATTAACCACGTCATGCCTATGCAGGAAAAAGTCGAGGTTAAACGTGGCGCCTCAGACGACGAAGTTGCCCAGGTTTTAGAGGCAGCAGGAAAACTGCAAGAAATGACGCAGACCGTTAAGGCTGCATAGTTTAAGCTTTAATATCTCTTGTTTCTTTTTCTTATCAACAACTCAGGATTGAACACTTTATGCCTAGAACGACGCCGCCGTGGGAGATTAAACGGGAACTGTTAACGAAGGCTCAAGACAACACCAACCCGAAATATGGGCATTTGCCTTCACAGAGACCCGCCCAAGAATACCTCAAATATGGCACGATTAACCTTGACAAACCTGCGGGTCCCACAAGCCATGAAGTTGCGGCGTGGGTTAAAAGAATCATGAAACTAGGCAACATCGGGCACGGAGGCACATTAGACCCTAAAGTAACTGGGGTTTTACCAATCACTTTGGAGGAGGCAACTAAGGTTGTTCAGGCTTTCCTCTACAGCGGCAAAGAATACGTTTGCGTCATGAAGCTGCATGGTAACGCGGAGGAAGCCGATATTAAACGGGTTTTGTCGGAGTTCGAAGATGAGATTTATCAGCGTCCGCCGCTGCGATCTTCGGTTAAACGGCAATTGCGTACGAGACGCATCTACTACATTGACTACTTAGAAACCGACGCCCGCAACGTGCTCTTCATCGTCGGCTGCGAAGCAGGAACATACATCCGCAAACTATGCTTCGACATCGGCGAAATCCTCGGAGTCGGAGCACACATGCAGGAGCTACGCAGAACCCGCTCGGGACCATTCACGGAGAACAGCACGTCAAAAGTAACTTTACACGACGTTGCTTACTGGTTTGGCGAATGGGAAAGCAAGAAAGACGAAACGATTCTGCACAAATTCATCATCCCCATGGAAGAGGCGCTTTCTCTGCTGCCTAAAGTTGTTGTCCGAGACTCAGCAGTAGACGCACTATGCCACGGAGCCAACTTAACTGCCCCCGGCGTATTGCAGCTTGAGGCTGGAATCAAGAAGGGTTCGATTTTGGCAGTGTTCACCCTGAAGGGCGAAGCGGTGGCGTTAGGCAAGGCGCTTTTGCCAGCGGAGGAGATGCTGGATTTGAAACATGGCGCCGTCGTCGAGTTGGAGCGAGTGTTGATGGAGCGGGGCACTTACCCGAAGGTTTGGAAGACAGGGTCGAAGCATGAACCCGAAAAACCATAGCCCAGAACATTATTTTTCCGGCGAACCCAAGTCTGAGGAGCGGTTCGGGCTTGTTCGAGCCTGTCTCTGCGGAAGAAACTTCGAGTTTTTGACTGCTTCCAGCGTTTTTTCGAAGAAACGAATTGACTTGGGCACAAGGTTGCTTATTGAATCGATGGTGCTGCCGCAGGAAGGCTGCGTTCTCGACATCGGCTGCGGTTATGGTCCAGTCGGCATTGTTGCTGCTAAGCTTAACCCTAAACTGCATGTGGTGATGACGGACGTGAACATAAGGGCTGTTCGCCTAACAAGAAAAAATATTGAGTCAAACAAAGTTTGGAATGCTGAGGTGCGTCACGGGCAATTCTATGCACCCGTCGAAGGGCAGGTGTTTAAGTGTGTCTTGTCGAATCCTCCCGTGAGCGCGGGGATGGAGACGGTGAAAGCCATTGTGCAAGGTGCGCCTCAGGTTCTCGCTGATAAGGGAAGTTTCCAGATGGTTATTCGTTCCAAAATCGGTTTGAAGACATTGCCCGCTGCCTTCGAAGAGACCTTTGGGAACGTTACGGTTCTGGCGCGCGGAAGCGGTTTTCGCGTTCTTGCTGGGCAATGTACTTTAGGCTAGTTTGGTTTTGTGGTTTTGCGCCTGAATTTTCGGCTGACAAATGGGTAAAGTTTATCTGCCATGTCCTTATAGCGAGGTTCCAGAATCTAAACATAGACAAATAAGTGCATGAATGGTGACCTAAAGGTGTCAGATAGCAACAAACGTGAACGCATTACTATTCGGCTTACGAAACGGTACCTTGACCTGCTGAACATGTTAATTGAAAAAGGCGTCTACAACAGCCGCAACGAGGCTATCCGCGACGCTTTGCGAATCATGTATGAATATCATGGGTTGAAGGTTTCGCCTGAAAAGAAGCATGCCTTCAACGCTAAAGAAGATGAATCCTTGAAAGAATAGTCCACGTCTTAAGAGGAGAAAACCGATATTACGGTTTTCGATATATTTTCGTTTTAGAAATTCAGCTTATATTACTATTCATGATGTCAGTGTTGGTGAGAGGGACAAAGTTGCGAGAAATTGAAGTTAATGATTCTTGTGAACTCGGGATAAAAGGCACATGCGTCGCCTGCGACTACAGGGCATATTGCAGCGGTAAATGGAGTCACAGAACAGCTCAAACCTCGAGCAACGCAAATTAGCCGCAGACATCATCAGCGTTTAAGGACCGCATACGTTTCCTCTTAGACTATTGAACACGTTGTTTTTTATTTCTCACAAATTTCGAACGCAGAATTACAGAATAGTTCCCGAAAATCGTCAGTCATCAAAGAGAAGTCAGTTTTAATGGAACGGCTTTATGATGCCTCTTTTTTCCTTGAGGCTGGCTTGCGCCGTTGCTAGCCGAGCCACTGGAACCCTGTATGGCGAGCAACTGACGTAGTCGAGGTTTATTCTGTGGCAAAACTCGATTGACGTGGGTTCTCCTCCATGTTCGCCGCAGATGCCTATTTTGAGGTCAGGGCGAGTCCTGCGTCCCCACTCAACCGTGATGTACATCAGCCGTCCGACGCCTTTAACGTCTAAAATCTCAAAAGGATTATCCTGCAGAATCCTGTGTTCATTGTAGAATGGCAGAAACTTGTTTTCAGCGTCTTCCCTCGAAAAACTAAAAGTCGCTTGGGTCAAATCGTTAGTGCCGAAACTGAAGAACTCCGCCGTCTCAGCCAGTTTTCCAGCACGCATACATGCACGTACAACCTCAATCATCGTGCCGACGCTGTAGGGGATGTTTATGCCTAAGCGGTCTTTGACTTTGCGTTCAACATTTCGAATCATGGCTTCAACCCGTTTAAGTTCTTGGCTTGTGCAGACCTGCGGAATCATGATTTCAACCTTTACAGGAACGGTTTCTTTGATGAGTTCGCCCGCAGCCAGAAGGATCGCTTCAACCTGCATTTCATAAATCTCTGGGTAGGTAATTCCCAGGCGGACTCCTCGGTGGCCAAGCATCGGGTTCACTTCCCGCAACACACGAAGCTTCTGGAGCAACTCCATTTTCTTTGTCAGTTCGGACGTTTGGAGTTCGGATAGGTTCGACAGCATGTGGTCGTCTTCTATCAGTGTGTTTTGAAGGGCTGGGTCGATGTCGCGAAGCATCTGCGGCAGCCTGCACACGTTACCTAAAGCTTCTTGACACTTCTCCAACATGTTAATTTGCCGTTCAACTGTCTCCTCTGAAGGCAAAAACTCATGCAGCGGCGGATCAAGCAGCCGAATAGTCACTGGGTAACCCTGCATCACTCGAAGAATCTCTTTGAAATCCTGCTTCTGCAATGGCAAGAGACGCTGCAGAGCGACGAAACGTTCCTCAGAATTATCTGCCAAAATCATGTTTTGGAACAGCCCGATTCGGTCTGCTGCGTTGAACATGCGTTCGGTGCGGCATAGTCCCACACCTTCAGCGCCAAACCGCAGCGCCTTCTCAGTGTCCATCGGTGTGTCAGCGTTAGCGCGCACCCCAAGTCTGCGATATTGGTCTGCCCAGCTAAGAACTGTATCCATGTTTTCTGATATTTCCGGTTCAACCATCGGAATCTCGCCAAGCCAAACCTTACCTGAGCTCCCGTCAATCGTGACCACGGTGCCCGCCACGATTCGTGACCCGCCAACGTGTGCGACGCCTTCGGTGTGGTTGATTTTTATGTCGGCTGCTCCAGAAACGCAGGGTTTACCCATGCCTCGGGCTACTACGGCGGCGTGGCTGGTTTTGCCTCCGACCGACGTTAAAATTCCCTGTGCAGCGAAAAAGCCGTGGATGTCCTCGGGCTTTGTCTGTTCCCTAAGCAGAATAACCCGTTTTCCCGCTTTTGCTTGCCGTTCCGCCTCGTCCGCGTCAAAAACCACTTCGCCGCAGGCAGCGCCCGGAGACGCACCAAGACCAACCGCCACGGGGTGAACAGTGTTGTTCGGGTCAATCTGGCTGTACATTAGCTGCGTTAACTGCGAGGGGTCAAGCCTAAGCAACGCCTGCTCCTTATCAATTAAGCCTTCGTTAACCATGTCAACGCTGACTTTCATATTTGCTGCGGCGTTCATTTTGGCGTTGCGCGTCTGCAGCATGTAAAGCTTGTTTTCTTCAATCGTGAACTCCATGTCCTGCGGCTCCTTAAAATGACGCTCCAAAGTCTCCCGCACCTTCTGCAACTCCCGATACATGTCAGGCATCGTCTTGCTCATATCGTAGATGGGTTTTGGCGTTCGGATTCCCGCTACAATGTCCTCGCCCTGCGCGCGGTCAAGGTAGTCGCCGAAAAGCACGTTTTCGCCTGTGCCAGGGTCCCTTGTGAAGGCGACGCCTGTAGCTGAGCAGTTGCCCAAGTTGCCGAAAACCATCGTTTGCACGTTAGCCGCCGTGCCGTTGGCGACTTTCGGAGTGATTTTGAATTCTCGACGGTAATCAACGGCTCTTCTTCCGTTCCAAGACGCAAAAACCGCTTCCACAGCCATAAAAAGCTGCTCATAAACATCCTGCGGAATAGGTTTGCCAGTGTTATCTACGATGATTTGCTTGTACGTATTTACTAGCTCTTTGAAGTCCTCCGCCGTCAAGTCAGCGTCATCCGAGGATTTTCGTTGTTCCTTGAGTTTCTCCATTGCCAAATGAAACTGCTCGTCGCTTATGTTCAGAACTATAGTGCCGAAAAGCGAGATGAAACGGCGATAGGAATCCCAACCGAACCGTTCATTGCCGCTGCGTTTTATGAGCCCCTGCACAGTGCTGTCGTTTATTCCCAGATTAAGTATGGTGTCCATCATTCCAGGCATCGAAATCGCGGCGCCGCTGCGAACCGAAACAAGAAGAGGCTTATCTGGGTCGCCAAAGCACAGGTTCATGGCTTCTTCCACTTCAGCTGTCGCCGCCAGAATCTGCTCGGTTAATCCAACGGGAAGTTTAAAGCCGCCCGCAAAGTATTCGAGGCATGTTTCAGTCGTTATAACGAATCCAGGGGGCACAGGCAACCCAATCTGCGTCATCTCGCAGAGCCCAGTGCCCTTCCCGCCTAGCAGTTTCTTATCCTTGCCGTTGCCTTCCTGGAAGAGGTAAACGTATTTTTTCTGTGCTTTTGCCTCGAGAGGGTGTTGCATCGCGTAGCTTTGGCCCGTTTGTTCTGTCAAGAAAAATCCTCATGATAGCCGTACCCTGAGAAATAAAATAAAGTTATGTGACTGCACGGCAAAGCCACAAGGCAAGTTTTTTCAGAATTGGCAGATGGGGCGGCAAGATAAAAGCTGGCGTTATTGCCGTGTTACAATCACATATTCTTAAGAGTTTTTGCGCTTCCCTGTTTTGTTCTCTATGGGAGGTGAATGGTTTGTCTCGAACTGCACGTCCAAACATGGAGCCAAGGATGACTGATGATGGCAAATACATCTGCGACCAAGACAACAAAACCTTCAAAACACGCGAAGAATACGAC
>CAWGMZ010000011.1:0-49337 GCA_963823775.1 Candidatus Bathyarchaeota archaeon | reverse complement strand
GGTCGCTATGCAAAAAGTAGCCTCGTTTAGGATGCTTCTGCGATATTCGAAGAACTTCAGGGATTCGATAAACATGAGGTCGTGGCGGTGTGGTTTTTCTCCCAGCTGTTTGAGCCCGAGGTTTTCATTTCTTGGCTGAACCACCTTGCCTTCGCAACTTCCGCATCCCAATGCCTTATGCGTTCAACCACCATCGGGAAGCTGGTCATCAAAGTAATCAACGGCGCCCCCCGCGAAGTGCAGCCAAGAAGCTCAACCTCCTTGATTTTGTGAGTGGCTGATTTCCGAAGAACTTTAGGTTCAAACTCGCTCTTGAGCCCCAAAACGCCGATTGGTCCGCATGCCGCCATGCTTTTGTGTCCCGAGCCGACAAGAAAATCGCAGCCCAGTTCCCGCGCTGAAACAGGCATCCTGCCAACTGCGTAGGCGCCGTTGACTAGAAATGGGATTCCATATTGATGGGAGATTTCAGCTACCCGCTTCGCTTCTACGATGTTGCCGTAGCTGCCGTCTGGGTAAGTGAGCACCGTCAAGGCGGGAAGTTTGCCCGTGGTTTGCTTGACTTCCTCGATAGCTGCGCCGTATTTTTCGGGGTCAATCTTGAATTCGGGGTAGCCACCGTTAAGAACCTCCTTGATGTTTAGGTTGTTGCGTTGCGCAGCCACGTAGGTCGTGTAATGCGCGTTCTTATCGATTACCACTGTGTCGCCTGCGTTGCACATGGAATGCATAACGATGTCGATGCTTTCCCGTGCGCCGTTGGTGACGCGGGCAACGTCGATGTCGAGGAATTTGGGAAGCATCGTGTAGACGAAGTCGTAGATGGGCGGGTTTTTTATTTCGTCAAGTCTTCCGCCGCAGAAGTCGCAAACTGAGTAGCCGTCGCCCCAATTCTGCAGGGCAACCTTGGTTTCGGGGTAGAGTTTGCCGCCTGTCTGCAGGGGGTCGATGTTGATGAAGCCTTCTCGTTCGCGGGTTAGATTCTTGAGTTTAGAAGTGTCAAGCGATTCGCTCATAAGAACCATCATTAGCTAGCTTGTCAGGAATGCTTTTATAATTATCTCTATTCATGTTTTAGGTGTTAGAGGAAACGCCTCTAACTTGCTTGACTTTAAAGTTGGGATATTTGTTTGGTAAAATTTAATGTTCACAAAATCAAGAAAGATTCTGAATTGGATTACGAGAAGACTTGGCTGGAAACAGCGAAGCTGCTAAAGCAGGAAGGACACTACTTTACCCTGCAGAACAAACGAAAAGAACATGACCTCATGAGCCTCATCTCCAAGGTCAGAAACACGCTCTTAGACATCGGATTCACCGAAGCCATCGTGCCTGTCCTCATCGAGAAAGGCGAAGTCTACCAGCAATATGGACCCGAGGCACCCGTCATTTTGGACCGCATTTTCTTTTTGGCTGGTTTAGACCGACCTGACATAGGCATCAGCGAGAAGCGGATGGAAGAAATCAAAAAGGTAGTTCCCGACTTCGCCGCGTTTGACAAACTCAAAGCTATCTTCCGAAAATACAAAAAAGGCAAAATCGACTCGGACAACCTAGTCGAACTGATGGTTAACGAGCTAAAGATTAAGGAGGAACAGGCGACAAGTCTACTTAATGATGTTTTCAAGGAACTCAAAGACCTAAAGCCGCTGCCGCTTAGCATGACGCTTCGAAGCCACACCACGGCAGGTTGGTTCGGAGTCCTATCTGAATACCAAAACCGCGAGCCCTTGCCCATCCAGCTTTTCTCGATAGGACCCAAATACCGTCGGGAGCAGAAGCTTGACGCAACGCACCTCTACGATTCGCAAACCGCGTCCATCGTTATTTTGGCGGATGAGTTCAGCGTGGAAGACGGGCTGGAGGTTGTTAGGCAAATATTTGCGAAGCTTGGGTTTAGCCAAGTTAGCTTCACCAGAAAAACCGCCACATCCAAGTACTACGCTCCCCAGACGGAGTACGAGATTTTCGTGAAGCATCCGCGCATGGAGAAAATGCTGGAAATCGGAGACGCAGGATTCTACAGCCCCGTTCCGCTGAGCAAATACAAGATTGCGCATCCCGTGTGGAACTTCGGCTTCGGGCTGGAGCGGATGCTTATGATTTTGTCTGGCGAAAACGACATTCGAAAAGTTGTTTATCCATACTTGTACCAGACCAAAGTGTTCACCTCCCAAGAAGTCGCCAACTCCCTGAGGCTAATCGACGCCCCCAAATCGGCTGAAGGCAAAAACTTAGCCAACGCCATCTACGAAACAGCAGCCAAACACGCTGACGATCCCACGCCAGCGAAGGTGACGGCGTTTGAGGGAAGCTTCATGGGCAAGAAACTGACGGTGAAAATCGTCAAAAACGAAGAGAACAAGCGTCTTCTGGGTCCCGCGGCTCTGAACCCGATTGTGGTTAAGGATTCAAACATCATAGGTGCAATGCCCAAAAAAGTCCCTGACGACGCCCTGAAAACCCCGCATAGCTACATGCTTGGTTTGGCAAACAAGGCAGCCTACGACATAGAGCAAGCAGCCGCCAAAGGCGAAAAAGAAGTCGTGGTGGAAGCCAAAATGATTCGAAGCCTCACCGACGTGAACATGGAAATCGACGACGCCGTCAGAAGATACCTGCGTTCAAACAAAAAAACCATAAACGTAATCGGACCCATGTTCGTGTGGATTACCGCAAAAATCGAGTGACCTCGCCGAGCTGGGCGGTTTGCGAATTATTGGGGTGGGGAAAAGGCGTCTTTGAACTTTCTTTGGGACGCCGCATAATCCTGCCTGCATGAATCGTTAAGCGAAGCGTAGTCAGCGTCTTTGGCGTTGGCTTCTTTTGGGGCGGCTGCGTCTTTTTCTGTGCCTAACAGTTTTTCTGTGCAGGCTTTGGCTTCGTCTGCCCTACCCAGCTTTGTTAGAACGAATCCTTTTCCCAACGCGGCTTCGTTGTAGTCGGGTTTGAGGCTTAGCGCGTTGTCGAAGAAAGCCAGTGCCGCCGCGTAGTTGCCCATGTCGCCCAAGGCGATTCCGACAAAGTAATTGAATACGGGGTTCTGGGGTTCACGCTCAAGAATCTGCCGATAACACTTCAACGCATCCTCAAACTTTTTCTGCCTCTTGAAACTATTCGCCAAATTCAAACGCAAACCCACGTTGTCTGGCTCCAGCTCAGTGGCTTTCAGGAAGCATTCGGAGGCTTTGGCGTAGGATCCCTGCATCTCAAATGTTGCGCCCTTCAGCCGATACGCCACGGAAGAAGAAGCGTCTAAGAGCGATTAACTTGTCGTAGCAAGCCAGCGACTCGCTGCATTCGTCCCAACTCGGCTAAAACGACGCCTTTGGTGAGCCAAGCCACCTCAGAGGCGGGTTGCATGGATAGGGCTTCGTCAATCGACCTCAACGCGCTCTCGTATTTGCGGGCGGTCCTGTACGCCATTGCGGTTTTGAGTTTCGCAGCGACAGCCGCGGAATCTGCCTGTTCATCACTCGCATTTGTTTCTGACATGTCGTCACATCAGAGAATTGACCTTTGTTGGCGAAACCATTTAAAACTAATCGAGCGGGAAAACTCAAAAACACCCCAGAAGCTAAACCAGACTTATCAAGAAAACTGCCTAATTCCACCCTGAAAACTCGAACCCAAAAACAGAATACCCATAAAGTCCAGAAAAAACAGGAAAAAAAGCTTAATAACAAAGCTTAAACGCCAAGTCTAAAAGAACGCAGCTTAGGTTACGGCAGTTTTCTGAAAGCCAAAATCAAAGGAATCGTCGCCGCCGAAACCGCTCCCGAAACAACAAAAACCAACCCGACAAAGCCAACTTCCGTGCCCAAATAATACGCGGCTGTAGCTAAAACAGGCGTAACCGTTGTGCTAACCCAGCTATTGCCCACGCAACGCCCAACGCTCCGCCCTGCGCTTCTTTAGGGGTGTTGATGGAAATCAGAGTGTTGAGGGTAACGAATTCGACGCCGAAGCCGAAAGCAATGACTGCGGCAACCGCCAAAGCGTAGGCGAGTCCAAGAAACGGAGCGAAAGCAAAAAGCCCAACTGTCAAAACCCCAACACCCAGCAACGTCAAAGCAGGCTGACTCAAACGCTTGTTAAGCACGGGCAAAAGCACCCCCTGCGCCACGGCGCTGACGCCTCCGAAAAAGAAGAAAATCAGCCCAGTCTGAAATGAACCAAAACCGAACACAGCCTTAAGCCATGGCGACAGAACCGCCTGCAAAAAAACAAAAGCCACAAAAAACAAAAAATAAATCGTCAGCAACGACGCGATTTTTCGCCGCCGCAAGACGCCAAGCAGCGCAGAGAAAGGCAGGGCGGAACGTTTGAGGTTGAAGCTTGCGGGTTCAGGCAGCAGGAAATAGGCTAAAATCATGTTTGAAAAAGCCAGGGCTGATACGAGGAAGGATGGCACGGCGTATCCGAAGAGGGCGCTTAGAACGCCGCCGATTGCTGGACCCAAAATGAAAGCCACGCCTGCTGCGGCGCTGATGATGCCGAGGTACTTGAGCCGCTGGCTGGGGGTTGTTACGTCGGCGACGTAGGCTTGTGCCACGGGGACGGTTGCGCCTGTGGTTCCCGAAAGCATCCTGCCCAAAAACAGCAGCCAGACCAGGTTTGCTAAGCCGAAGATGAAGTAGCTCAGGCTGGCGACGCCCAACGCGGCGATGAGGATTTTTCTTCTGCCATAGCGGTCGCTTAGGCGGGCAACGATTGGCGTGAAGATAAAAGACATGAGGCTGTAGGAAGCCAAAACGACGCCGTACAGGAAAGCTGAGCCGCCCAACGCCAATATGTAGAAGTACAGGTAGGGTAAGACAACGGCGAAGCCGAGGTTGTCGAGGAAAACAACCAGCGACAAAACTGTGAAAGCCGACCTGTTTACAGAAACGCCGCTGGCTCCCCGATTGACGTTGACCAAAAAACCACTAAAAAAACTAGCTCGCGCTCCCCATAAAAAGATTCCTAAGAGCAAAAACGCATAAAAACAGGCTTCAAAATTGTTTTCCCAAGCCGATTTTTTGTTAAAAGTTATTAGGTCAGTTTGAGATGTTATTTTTGAGAGGGCTAATAATTCCGCCAATGAAATCGCTTAGGGCAATAACGGCAACGTTAGAAACGTTAAAACCCACGCTCAAAGACCGGTTTGGAGTGGAAACCATAGGAGTTTTCGGTTCTTACACCCGTGGTGAACAAACCAAAAAAAGCGACGTCGACGTCCTGGTAACGTTTAGGCAAGATGCTCACATTGGTTTTTTCAAGTTTTTGGAGCTTGAAGAATTTTTGACAAAGAAACTGGGCGTTAAAGTTGATCTAGTCACTAAGAATGCGTTGAAACCTTTCATTAAGGACCGTGTCCTGCGAGAGACAACCTATGCGTGATAAAGATCCTCGACTTTACGTTCAAGATATTTTGGAAGCCATAGCAAAAATCGATCAGTATTTAGAGGGACTAACGTTCGAGCAGTTTTCAAAAGATATAAAAACAATAGATGCAGTCATCAGGAACTTTGCAATCATCGGCGAAGCAGCCAAAAACATTCCTGCAAATGTGAAACGCGAGCATCCCGAGATTGCCTGGAAAAGAATGACTGGAATGAGAGACAAGCTAATCCATGAATACCACGGCGTTGATTTGCAGATTGTATGGGATACGTCTAAAGTTGATTTGGCAAACTCTAAACCGCTGCTAGAAGAATTAAAAAAAGAAATCGATAATGGCACTAAATAAGCCAGATTGGAAGAACACAAGATAAAAACGAAACTGGATGACCACGTTTAATCAACGGAAACTAATTTTTTTCGTGGCCAAATTTCTTTACTTTGACCGATATTGCGGCAGCAACCGCTATTCCTAATCCAATGATCAAGGCAGCAGTTGAGTTTTCTTCGGGAATTGACGTCGGCTTCGTTGAAGGAGTTTGCGTAAGGGCGGTTGCTTTAGGCGTTTGGCTCAGAGACAGTGACGACGTTGGGGCTATTGAGGGGGTTGTCGTTGGGATCGCTGTCGGCATTGCGGTTGGGGTCGGTGAGCCGTTGGCTACGGCGGCAAATGTGTCGAACGCCTGTTTCTGGTTCCCGTTGTTGCTGAAGAGTCCGAAGTTGGAGTTGGGGATGGCTGTGTAGTTGTCGCAGAGTTCATACCACATGTATGCCTTGACGCCTAAGCCTTGGAAAAGAGAGTAGCTTTGCGAAAGAAACTGGGACTGCGCGGTTTCCGAGGCTTGCCATGTTGTGCTGAAGGATTCTGTTCCCACTTCTGTTACCCAGATGGGTTTACCGCAGAGCTGCTGATATTGCTGGGTGTAGTAGGAGAATGATGAGCCGGCAAGCGCGGCGAGGTACTGCCCGTACGGGTAGGCGTGGACGGCTACGGCGTCGCAATAGTTCATTGCGCCGAGCTGCACAACCTGCGTTGCCCAAGCGAAAGCCTGCTGCGTGTAAATGTTGACGGTTTGGTTTTCGGAGTCGTACAGGGGCATGCCGCCTAAACCTATTACTGTGTCGCTGGATGCGGCGGCTTTTATGTCGCTGTAGGCTGTTTGAAGCATGGCGACGTAGGCTTGAGCTGACCCATTATAATAGCCCAATGCGCTGTCACTGTAGTTGGGTTCATTCCATATTTCCCATGTTTTGACGAAGCCGCCAAACGCCGCCACTGCCTGATTTACTGCGTTGCTCCAGTCGGCAAGGGTGAAGGTGTTGCTGTAGTTCATGAGGTGCTGGTCTAAAATGCCCATTAAGGACAGGTGGTTCTGCTGGGCTAAGCTGTAGATTTGGCTCCATTGGCTGATGTCTGAGGGGTTGAAGGTTACGTCGCCGCTGACCCAGCTGATGTTGGAGTTTGCAAGCAGTTGAGCTTGCGCGGGTGACATCTGATGCGCTAAAACGCCGCTTAGCATGGGGGAGCCGCTGACCTGTCCCAGGCTGGCGGTTTGCTGCGGCAAACTTCCTGCGAGTAGGGAAGCCAAGAGCAAGAGCAATACAGCGTATGATATGGTGATGGTTTTCAAATTGTCGTTTCCCGTTCACTATTTTGCAGTATGTCTAAAATGAGTATCTACAGTTAAGGCACCTATCCACAAAGTGGACTACTAGCTCATGAGATGCGTTCCTCTTTTGGAACATTATGTTCCAACAGTAGAACTAAGTGCCGCTTAAGTTTTGGCGCTTACCGCTTTTTCCCATTGAGAACGCTTGACCGATGGGGGCTCCAACTCGGTGATACGTCATGCCCGCGGGATTCCATAGGATCGGTTTAACTTTTTCAATGTCGGGAAGACCCTGCTGGTTAAGCACGTCAGAGTCAGCTTTGACATCCACGACTTCACCTATAAACTCGGTGTGAAGCCCAATCTCAACAACCTTGATGACCTTACACTCTAAAACCAAAGGAAACTCCTCCACGAAGGGAGCATCGACAACGTCGCTTTTCGCCGCAGTAAGCCCCGTTGCCGCGAACTTATCCTCAGTTTTCCCCGAAGCCATTCCGAAAAAATCAGCTTCCTTGGCGTATTTCTCCGACGGAATGCTCACGGTGAAGGCTTTGCGCTCTACAATGTTGCCGTAGGTATAGGTTGCTTTTCTCAGGGACACGTAGATGCATGGCGGTTGGCTGCAGCAGACTCCGCCCCATGCGGCGGTCATAACGTTTGGTTTCCCCGCTTTATCGTAGGTGCCCACAACCCAGACGGGTGTTGTGGGAACGATGGTTTTTGCGCCTAAAGATTTTTTCGTAAGAAACGCAACCTTGTATTATCACCCAATCTTTGCAGATATAGAAACCTTTCTGGACGGGTTCAAGCAGGTTGAAGCATTGTTTCTAATATGGCGCTTGAAGTTTTCTGCTTTGCGGAAGGGGGACAGGCGGTTTTTGGGTATAGATAGGTTTGTCTTTGGCAATTTTTTGCAGAAAAACGCCGCCCTACTCACCAAGTCTTCAATCCAAACCAAAAGCCAACCAAAACAATCCTCGCTTTGAGCGGAATTTCGTTGGCAGATGCCGGGGCAGGTATGAATGCGGTTTAATACTTAAAAAATAAACGGATTCTTTGTTTAATACTTGGAAAACACTTTTGACCAGAGCTTAAATTGCACTCTAAACCAAAAAAGCAACCCAAAACAAACCCCAAGCAAAACCTCCGACGACGGAAGGGTACCTCATCTTTACGTCAGAAAATCAAGGTAACGATGGGTTTGCGACCCTATGAGGGGAGGGGGTCTAGTATTTACATCAAAAAAACAAAGTAAAAATGGAAAAGCCGCCCGATAGAGAGGGGTACTGTTTTTGTTGACGAGAAACCAACACAAAAATGGACAAACACCCGCTTAACTTCTCATTTTCCAAAAAAAGAAGGAGAGTTGCTTCTCGTTTAAGTCGGCTGCATTTCAAGGTATGTTCTTGCCCAACTTGAAGGAGCACAATTATCGTAAGCTCCGTTTATGTTTGCAAGTAAGCAAGCTAAGGAATCAAATGTGTATCCTGAAGGCAAGGGTTGACCGCCTAAAACGTCGTTTGCAATCGCCAATATTTGAGAAACGGTTTTTCCGTTCAATGCATCTCCAGTTTTGTTGTAAATCAACGTTGCAAGTCCAGGGGGCATGCATTTTAAAGCTTGCTCGCCGAAGGCAATGTTCAATGCTAGTGTGGCTGCCTGAACTGCTAATTTGCCTCCGCCATAGGTAAGGTTCCGTGGATTAAGTATGTCGACTGTGATTACTCCGCTTGGTCCCGTGGATTTGAGAACCTGCTTTAAACTGTTCACATCAGTCCAGTTGTAGCCGTATCCCGTTACGTTGGCGTAGTAGCCGATTTCGAGTCCATTCGGGAAAGTTGTGTTAAAATAGGTTTTCAGTAGATTAGCTGCTGCTCCGTTGTTGCTGTATTCACATGCGGTGTAGGTGCAAAGTGACCCGTAATAGTAGGCGGTGTCGCTGGCGTTGTAGGTGACGTCATTGTAGATGGCTGATGCTGTAGCGTTATCATGGTTCTGCCCAAATAACGCCGCTGACGGAGGAATGACGTATGTGAAAGTTGCGCATGGTGCAAGAGTTAAGGCAACTTGCGTGGATGGCAAAACGGGGTCATCTTCAAGGGTTACGTTAATGAGCGCCACATTTCCAGTGTTTTTAATTACACATTTGTACGTTACATTTTGTCCAACCAAAACAATTAAGCCCGGTGCAGTGTTTTCGTCATACCATTTCATGCCGTTGCTAGAAACATATTTGATTATTTGCAGTGACGGGTTAGGGATGGGTGTGCCGTAGTAATATGCTTTGTCGGTAGCGCAGTACGCTTTGTTGTTGTATTTGCCGGAGGCTGTGGCGGTGTCACAATGTTGATATGGCTGCGCAGTTTTGGGACCTAAATAATAGGTGAAAGTTGCGTTAGGAGCCAAAGTTTTGGGTAAACCAAGGGTCGGTATCGCGTATTGGCTGTCTTTTAACGTGATGCAGGATAGAGCAACGTTTCCAGTGTTGTTGACTTTAAACCTGAAGTAAACATTTGTTCCAACAGAAACGTTTAAGCCAGGCGGACTGTTCGCGTCCAGCCAAGTAACGTTATCTGCAGAAACCATTTTTACAACGCTTATTGACGGGTGTGCTGTCGGGGTTGGGTTAGCAGAAGCAACCTGGAAAAGGGTAACTGAGGGTAAAAGAAGCAAGGCAATAACGGCAAAAATGATCAAGCAACGAGAAGAATCCGATTTAAAACTGCAGAATTTCAAAAGCTATTTCTCCTTTAGAGCCAAATATATAAAAACTAAACACCATAAAAGACTATGTTGTTGTAGCATGGCAGACACAAGTGACCCAAAAATGCACCATAACACATCAGTTAACTGTTTTATTTTTCTTACTGGCTAAGGTTTTATAGTTTGATTTAACTTTCTATCTGCGGCGGTGGATCTTAGGCGGTGGGTTAGGGGTCCATTGAAACCGTAAATCCTCTATATGACGGGCTGACACCTGCGGGTGAGGCGTAAAAGGCCGCCTGGATCTTCATTCCCGAAACATTGACTATCCGTCCTTTGGGGCTGGCGGTCAATGGGCAGTTTCCGTAGGGGAGCTGCTTCATTGCCTACCAGGCGAACCCGGCTAGGCTCGGGAGAGAGCAACCTAAGTTTGGACGTCATGCGCTCAAGGGGATGCGGGTAAGAGCGTAGGACTTGAAGAGACAGGCGGAGTCTAGACGTCAAACCGCAGCGGTCCACCGCTACTTTCTACATTGACAAACCGTAAAATTGAAAAGCTAAACAAGCACATAACAACAACAAAACACAAGAGGAAACAACGATGGTTAAACTCAACAAAGTCGACGAAAAAGTCGTAGCCACACTAAGAGCCGAAGGAAAAGAACTAAGCCTGCAAGAACTAACAGACAAATCAGGCGAAACAACCAAGAAAGTCTTCCGTTCCCTGAAAAAACTCTTCGAAAACGAAATCGTCTCCACACAAGCACGCAAGTACAAGCTTTTGATTTTGGACCCTAAAGAAATCAAAGCAAAACTTGAAGCCAAAGGCGACGAAGCAGAAACCGAAGATTAAAAAAGAAAGTTTTTGGAGCCTCGAGCGGGCCTTGCTCCCGCGGCCTGCTGCTTACAAGGCAGCCGCTCTACTGGGCTGAGCTATCGAGGCACAGACCAAATTACCCAGTTACACCTTTCACATTAAAGATTAAGCAAATAAAAGTTACTGCTAAACTTTGACATTAAAGAAACCAGAAACCCACACTCACTGAAAATCCACGGCAGTTTCGGCGCTTCGGCGAAGGATAATATTTTTTAACGTGCCTAACAGTTTGCTGGTAGGTGACTTGTTTGGGAAAAGCGCAGAAGTATTTGGCTATGATTAGGATTAGCCCTAACATGGCGGCGAAACTGTATGAGCCCCTGATGGAGTTCAGCGAAAACCCGATTGAAGGTGTAACGCTTGAGGAAGCTTATCAAGTGTTCGGCAGATGGGACTTCGCAGTTCTGTTTCAAGCAGACACGAACGAGAATGCACTGCATTTTGTCGGAGACAGAATACGTTTAGTAGAGGGAGTCATGGAAACCTACACCATCCCACTCACGCCCATCAAAAACTACCGCAAAAAATAGCACGCACCCAGCTGCCCCGACAGTTTCGTCAGCGACACCGCACACGATATATATTTCTGCCAATCTTTCTTTAAACCATGGCTGAATACCTCAAGAAAGCAAAAATCCAAATCGACGACATAGCCTTCAACAAGCTGGACTTCCGCGCAAACATCATGCTTATTCTACGCATAGTAAACCGACGAAGAATCCCCTTGCCCGCCGCCGTCTACGACTTCTTCAACAAATCAGGCGACGAAACAAGCGAAGACATGGGAAGCGAAAACTTCCTCGCCCCATACATGCTACCTCCACAGGGCAAATCCTTCGTCGACGTTGGCGCAAACGTCGGATGCTGGGCTTTTTACGTTGCAAAAAGAGGATTCGAAGTCTACGCCTTCGAGCCAGGACCAAAAGCTTTCTCGCAGCTAAAAGACAAAGCCGCCAAATACCCCAACCTTCACCCCTTCATGTACGCCTTAAGCGACGCCGACAGGGTCGGACGCCTCGGGTTCGCCGCTTTCGACAAGGGCGGAATGCTAGATGAAGAAGTAAGTTTGCCCGGCGGAGGAACCATAGACATAGCTGTCCGCAAACTCGACAGCCTGCATCTGCCCAACGTTGGAGTCATAAAAATAGACACCGAAGGCTACGAAACCCCCATTTTGGAAGGCGCCAAAGAAACCATCCAAAAATACAAGCCGCAGCTGGTAATCGAAGTTCACAGTCGAACAGGCAAAGCCGCCCAAACATTCGAAGAAGAAAAACACAGAATCCAAAAGATCCTCACTGCTTTAGGCTACACGTGGACGGTACATAGCAGACAAATCACTCTACACGGCGAACAGCAACCCTTCTTAATCGGGAACCCCAAACCCAAACAAGACGACTAATAAGCTAACCACAATTAACAAACAAATCAAGGCTGCGCGGCGGAGATTTGAACCCTCCCCTTTACGATTGGTTTCGCTTAATTTTTTGCTGTGGGCGCCTATTTTGTTGCGCCTTTGAGGCTTGAGCCAGCTCCAACTGAACTTGAACTGCCCGAAACGCCGCTTGCGCCTGCTATGGAGCCTTGACCAGTCTGAAGCATATAGGCGCTAACTAAGCTTGACCTCATGTTTTGGTGACTCGCATAGACGCCGCGGGCTCCCAGATTGCCGTTAACGTCCCGTTGCGCAAGCACCTGAAGACTTAAACTAACAGTAGCCCTAACTGGGTTTAGTATCTCATCAAACGCTTTTTCCTCCACATTCATAGTGACAATTCGAACTGCCACCGAACGATTTGCACCCCACTTGAACACAACAATAGGCATGTATGTTTTGGTTCCAACCACCTGAGGCTCCATCATAAGCTCCAACATCGCCAAAGCCGGGTGAAGCCCAAAGCCAGAGTTCTGGTTTTGCGCTGGAGGATCAACATCCAAGCTGTCAAGCTCAAAAGTTAAGTTAAAAAGTTCAGGGGGAACACCGGGCTGCTCATTTGCTACGCCCAACGGTGAATCTGACGGAGGCGTACCCTGATTAACTATGTGGATTAGCGTCTCGGGGTTATATTGAAAAACAAAGAAGACGTTGCTTGAAGAAATGTTGGCGTCCGTAGCGTTTGGCGCCAGCAGAATAAATGTTCCGCGGTTAAGGCTTGGCAAGTTGCATCTTCTCGTGCGTTTAGGTTTCTATAGGTTCTGCTAAGTCTTGGTCTCTTTCCCAGCCTTCATGCTCAAGGGTTATGCTTTGAATTGCAACTGCGTTTTCGCTTGCATTCAACTCCGGCAAAGCAACAAATTCGGAGACCCAGCAGCGAAACACCTTATACGCCATGCATGGAACACCGGCTTCGTTGAGCAATTCAATGGTTATGTTTTTGCGGAAATTCTTAAGCGACATTGAACCCGAGTTCTTGTTGAATACCAAGTTAGCCCAGCCTTCAAACTCGGGGTCCTGAGTTACTCCGCGTTCCAAAACGATTGGTGCATAATGAGTTTTACCTGGGGACTTGCGTTCTACGCTTGCGTCTCCGCCGTCACGGTAAGTAATGACGTCGGTGGTTCGTTTGAGCGGGCTCATCTTTGAGACGCCTGCAACTATTTTGTTGTCCCATTTTATCAGAAACTTGAATTTCTTGTAGGGGTCAATTCGAGTGGGGTTAGCGGGAAACTGCGGCATAAATGTTCAACCGCTCTCCTGTTGGCTTAATCCCTTATTACGTTTGCGGTTGGTTGACTTAGGAGGCTGGTGCTTTAGCGTTGTTGAGAGTTGAGAAAGACCTTCGATACAGAAAGGTATTTACGGTAAACAGTGCTTTCTTGTATTTACAATAAACATGTGTGTGGGTGATGTGCATGAGTAACGTTACAGTGAGAGTTCCCGAAGAACTAAAGGACCGCATGCAACGCTGCAAAGACATCAACTGGAGCGAGGTTGCAAGGAAAGCCTTCGAAGAAGCAGCACGCAGAGAAGAGATACAGTGCGCTGCAGCGTCAATTGACAAACTAAGGGTTGAAAGCAAAATAAAATGGGATGGCACTAAGGAGATACGTAGATGGAGAGACGCCGAGAAGTAGTTCTTGACTCTTCAGTTGTGGTTAAATGGTTCAGCACAGAAACCAAGACAGACGAGGCATTAAAACTCAGGGACCTATACATACAGGGTTCATTGGAGCTAACTGTTTCAGAAGTACTAATCGCTGAAGTTGCCAACGCCTTAAGATACAAACCTGATTATGACACGGAAAAACTAAGAGAAGCCTTAACCAGTCTGTTGGGTCTTCACCTAAACATCATGCATTTAAACGAAGCCGTAGCGACTAGAACGGTTGAAATAGCTTACGAAGGAAAAGTCACCTTTTATGACGCCCTGCCTGTGGCTATGGCAGAACGAAGAAAAGCCGTGTGCATAACAGCAGATCAAACAACCCAATACAATAAACTCCAAACAAAAGGCTACCCGGTCGAATTGCTCTAACCCCAGGAAAGAGGTGGCGGACCGGGAAAGGATTTGATCCTACGCCCTGAAAGAGATTTCACTCGAAAACCTTTTTTCTTCTGTAATTGATTCGAAACATATAATCGAAAAAGGGCGGAAAGCAATAAACTTATAATTCAAGTCAAACCAGTAAAACAGAAGTAAGTGGATAAAATGGAAAGAAAATTAAAAACTATACCCGAACCGAAAAAGGGAGCAACCGTTTTTGCATCTAAAACGTTGCCAGTAATAAAAAGCAAGGGTGGCGATACTACTTATCTATGTGGTAATTGTGGAGCAAAGATAGGGGAGAATATCGTCGAAGGAAAATTCAAGAATGTTGTGTTAAAGTGCCCGACCTGCGAGCTCTACAACGAGATATAGTTTAGGCGGCAATTTTTCACATCGAGAAGAAGTCTACTCAAGTAACAAAGACTTACCAGAACCATCGAAAGCTCTATTCCGCTGCGCTTCATAGTTCCAGCTTCTTCGGAAAATTCCTTAGTTGCCACCCCTATTTTTCCAAAAAGACCGATTTTTGAATTTTTAGTTACGTGTAATTACAACCTAAGCAAGTGCTCGATTATTTCATTTAACCGCTTGCATTAGAGCATGTGCCTGTGAAGAAAACACGTTAGTCGGAGAAAGGATAGCTGTCCTATTGAGGATGTCAGGAACAAATTCTAAGGCACCCAAAAAGGAACGAAACGAATCCCCTGGTACAAAGACAATACTAGTGTCCCTTGATTTATCGCAGGGTATAGTCGCTGGAGATTGAAGAGTTGGAATCCTCGTTCTCTCTTCTTTCAGCGGTTTCTTTCATTTCTTCAACAGCTTGGCCTATTCGGGTCACAGGTGACGCCAAGTTTTCCGAAACGATTGACCGTGATAATAGCTCGATTTTTTCGTTAACTGCGCTGACCTTAATCTCAAAAATCGTCATTTCGTTATCTGTTACGTAGAGTTCAACAATGCAGTCTTTTGGATTTTCTTCGGGGATTCCTCGGACAAGAATTGCGTAATAATCGTGTTTTCCCCTTGAAAAGAGGCTTCCATCTTTGTCTACGATTGTCCACTTTAATGACGCCAATTGCTTTTCTCTCCTTCGCCGTGCGTACTTTTGGTTGAGTTTAAAGTCTTTCCTCTTCCCGCATTCAGTTTATCTGCTTTTTTGCAATATAGACGTTTTTATTTTTAAGTCAAACAGAATTAACCCTATTGTCAAAACCAGGGTTTATGGGGCTTAACGGAGTTTCAAGCGGTTTTTGGAGCCATTTTGCCTTTCTGGCGTTGCTATGCACTCGCCGTTTGGGTCATTCAAGCACTATTTGAGCGTGTCGCCCAGCTGAAGATTCAAAAAGAGGCCATGCCTTCGGGCCGTGGCGGGCGGGGAGGGATTTGTTCTGTATGTGCCGAGAATAGGCTTGCCTAAACCCTCGACCCTCAACTTAGGAAGCCTGTGCTTTGCCTTTAATGGGCATCAAAGAAGCCCAGAACAGCCTTATTGTAAGCCAGCGGATTCTGGCTATGCATTGGGTGACCTGCCGTGGCTATGGTAACGTGTTCGTTTTGGGGCAGGCAGCCAGCGAGTTCTTGAACGATTTTCTGCAGAAACACTGCGCTTCTTTCGCCGTTCAGCAAAAGCGTGGGCGTATCAACTGCCTCAGCGTCGTCCCTGCTGAATGGGTCACGTTCTGCCGAGGTTAACTCATAGAGAGTTCTGGCGTTTTGAAGCATCCTTTTTTGCTGTCCGGGCGGAGTATGATCAAAAACTCCTTTTCCGCTGACACCGTCAATAAATAGTTGAACTGCTCGCACATCGTTTCCTGAGGCAAGCGCACCCTTAACAGCCTGTGCCGTTGCCAAGTAATCTAGGTACAGAGGCTCAGCTGCAGGGTTTGCTTTGAGAAAAGACATTATGGGCGGTTCTGCGAGGACCAGCGAGCGAACGAGGTGCGCATCATCTTTCGCAGCCACAGCGGCGATGAAGGCGCCATACGACCAGCCTACTAAATGCACGGGTTTGACCGCTAAACTGTAAATTAAAGACACTAAATCTTGGGCTTCCACCTTAATTGAGTAATCTTCCGGATAGGGCACATACGGGTTGGGGAAATGCGAACGGCGGCTGTAAGCAAAAACATGATACTTCTCTGCAAAAGAATTCATCTGAGCCTCCCATGTTCGGAAGTCACTGGCGCTCCCATGAACGAAAACAACAGGCTCAGCTGAGGCATCGCCACGCTCATCAACTGCCAAACATACGCCGCCCAAATTAACCCGCTTAATAATTGTCGACACCAAATATGAGTTCTGCGGCATCAGTACAAATCTTTTTCTGTTGATTTTAGAAAATGGCGGGCGGGGATAGCGTTGAGCCCTCGTTTGAACCCTCGGGCTTTGACTTTGCGAGGGGTCAGTTTAATCACTCTTTTTGCCTTATCACTAATCAAACATTTCCTTATCTTTGAGAAAATTGCGATGGCTTGACTGCGAAGTTACCGATTGGAGTCCTAGATGAGTTACTGGAAATGTTTCTTACGGCGAATATGTCAGCGATGATATGTTCGTTCCTAACGTGAATCCTTATGGCAAAGGTGCCATTATCCGAGAATGAACTTCTTCCTTCTGATTACCGATGTTACCAATGTGCTCGCCGCGAGGAATACTGCGATAACTCCCCAAATTGGTAGTTCAGGAACGGTACCATAACCAAGAGGCAAATACTCCTCGTTATTTCCGTATGTATCTGAGCTGGTGCCCGTTATTTGGTAACCCCCTATGGCGTATAGAGCGTCATTTACAGTCGCGATCGCCAAGCCGAATCTGGCAGTAGGCATAGAAGCCCCCTCAGTCCAAGTATTCGACGTTGGGTCATAGACTTGTGTGATACTGAGACCAACATTTGGCTGATTGCTGCCACCAATTACGTAAATTTTAACTGGTGCTGAATTACCTGACGTTGAAGCCGCACCGGCATCGGATACCCCCGTGGGAATAGGTTGTCCGAAGGACCAAGTATCATTTTTAGGATCATAGATCTGAACTAAGTTGCATGCAAAAGTACTGTTTGTCTGCCCACCTATAACGTATATTTTGCTGTTGGCTATGGCGCAAGCAGCATCACGAACGGGTACAGGAATTGAATCTCCATTGCTCCAAGAATTAGTTGAGGGGTCATAAATTTCCGTATAATTATAGATCGAGGAACTGAATAACCCATTTCCTATTCCGGCTATTATGTAGATTTTGCCACCAAGCGAAGCAGCAGCGGCTTCGTTCGTTACTCTAGGCAAAGGGCTCTTAATCGCCCAACTATCTGTTGAGGGGTCATAAACTCTATTGGTGTCTGAAAAGACACCCATGTCTTCAATTCCTCCAATCACGTAAACCTTGCTTTGACAAGCTACTATCCCTGCAGATTGAATGGACAAGTCGGTTCTGTTTGGTAATCGAGTTGGTACAGGGGCTTTGGCAACCCAAGTGTCAGTTGAAGGATTGTACTCTTGAGTTGTGTTAAAACCAGAACTGCTAAAAGAGCCTCCGATTGCATAAATCTTACCATTTACAGTTGCCGCTCCGAGGAAATATGAACCAAATGGCATGGGTGCTTTTTCACTCCAAGAATCTGCTACAGCGCTTGTCAGTGGAATTAATACCAAGCTTGATAGAGCAAGAAGGACGGTTACTAAAACAATAGCTTTTCTCATTACCAATCGACTGCCTTAGTAAAAAACAAATCCAAGGTTACTTAAAAAATCTGCTATCAGCAAAGTTATGATTGGCTTTTCCGAAAACCAGGGCAAGATAAAATATACTTTACTTGAAAGCATCCGAGAGCTTGAACGAAGCAAGAGTAAACTCTTCGCAACATGAAGCGAGGGTTCAAAATACGTTCTTCTTCAAAATTCGTAACCGTTGACCAAAGACGAGAACCAAAAACGATAAAGGAGCTTAATTAGTGGCAGAATTGCCAAAATTGGCTTTTGGCGGGCGGGGAGGGATTTGAACCCTCGACCCCCAACTTAGGAGGCTGGTGCTCTATCCGTACTGAGCTACTCGCCCAAGCAGTAAACCAGAGTCAGCAAATCCCTATTTCAACCTTGTTAAAGATAGAAAAACTATTGCTACATTTTGAGGAAAAAGGGAAAAGCAAAAACACCTCGATAGCGAGCACATCGCCCTAAAGGGTAGCCTCCTCGCAACTGAGGACTCTGCACTTTTAGATGAGGTTGAACGCGAACATTTAGAATAGGTTCTGGAAAAATCTCCAAAGAAGTCGCTTGACGTTTGCAGCTGTTAAAGGTACAATGAAAGAACGTTCTGTTGCACTTAAATATGACTTGGCACTTACAAAGTGGTGGAGATTTGTTTTTCTATGGGTGTTTTTTCGGTGTCTTTACCTGCTGATTGGGAAGCGTTTTTGAAACGTTTAGCTGACGACCATGAAATTGATGTTGGCAAGGTCATTGGTGGATTGTGTGATTGGGCTTTTTCTGTTTCTGACAGCAAGAGGCAGTTTGAGGTTTGGTTAGATAAAACTTATCCGCCGAAAGGTGAAGCTGAAGACAATGCAGCGGCAGAAGGCGAAGAAGCAATTGAGACCGAAGAGGAAAGCGAAGATGAGGCTGAAGAGGAACTCCATGAAGACCGAGACTATAGCGAAGACAGAGAAACAAAACCTGCCAAGACGAGGTGAAGAAAATGAGTGAAAAAGAAAATAAATCCAGTGAGCCGGAGAAAAAGCAGCCGACACATGAAGTTAAGGAAGTGAAACGTTACTCGGAAGAAACTCAGAAAGCCGCGATGAAACTTAATGAGGCACAAACTGAGCTGCGCGCTCCCCGTGGAAAAAAACAGAGGCGAAAATTCAAGCAAGCCCCAAACAGGGGATAAATGATTTTTTGCTTAGACCTCGTTTAGAGGTGGCAGCGGGCAAAACAGCTATGGAATCTTTTTTTGCGGCATTTCTTCCAACCTCATTTCCCATCCAGCTCCGTTGCAGGTTGTTGGGGTTTTTAACTGTAACGTTTGGGTTGGGTGGTTGTGTTGGTTGGGTTTGGATGTGGGTTTCGCCGCGGCTCTAAGTTCGGTTTTTGACTTGGACGGGTAGTTTTTTTTTGTTCGCCGTCTCTTGTAAGCTGCATGGCAAAGGCGGGTTTAGACGCCGCGACCAATCCGAAAAGGGAAAAAACGCCGAAACCGCTGCCGGGAAAGTCGCAGCGCCCATACGCGACAATGCAGCCTATGTTGAGTCAACATAGCAAAGTCGCATTTCGCCCATCCCAAAGTCGCATCCGACAATACATCTAAGACGCATTCAAACCTAAACCAAAAAAGCAACCCAAAACGCAATTTGCCACCGCGCGAAAGTCGCAACTTTCACCAAAACAAAAGTCGCAACAAAAAAAACAGGAAAAAATCGAGGCGAAGCAAACTTGACAAGTTTTGCCAAGCACGCTTCCTAGACTTGCGAACGCTTCTTTGCAAAACAAGAGAATTAGCCTTCATAAGAAGCGTTATTTCCGCTTAAGCGCTAACTTGGCAGAATGGGTGCAGAGAGATGGAGGATAGGTGTAACGTTTGTTTAGGTTGCAGATTTGGCTCTGTCAAAATAGAAATCTTGGTTCCTGAGAAATGCGACATAAATGAGTTTGCCAGGGAAACCCGAAACTTCAGCTCAGAAATAGTTGCGATGACAAAGGAGAAGCCGATGCATTATTCTTTGACGTTTGGTTCCGCCACATCCTGCTCTAAACTGGATTTCAAGGTACATTGCTCATGTATCCTCAACATCGACAAAAAAGAATGCTCAAAATTCAGCGACAAAACAGACAGGGATTACAAAATTAAGCATTTCGTATACAGCAAACACTCAACGGCTGAGCAAATCGAAGTAAAAGTGCGGCAATAGTTACCTACAGATTCAGCTGACCAAACAGGTTGTTTCCTTCGAGAACCCGTCAAAAACCACGCCTACTTTTGGTTGTGTCTACTTACGGGTAATCACATATGTTTAGATTTTCGCGCAGAGATTTTTATTGTTTACTAATTTATCAAACACGACAAAAAAAACAATAGGAAATATAGCCAGTTCAAAGTTTCAGAAAGACTGCCCCTGAAATAGGTTCTATCTATTCATTTAATGGGCATGTTTTTTCCTGAGTTTCCCAAAGTTTTAAACCCTTGCAAACAAATAACCATGCAAGTTAACAGTGGTGCGTTTGACTTTAAATTACCATTACATGCAGCTTCCACGCGAAGTCATCGTTGGAAAAGGAACTTTGCAGCGGATTCCCGAAGTAACGAAACGTTTACAACTCAAGGGAAAAGCGTTGGTGATGTCTGACGCTGTATGCTATGAGCTGGCTGGCAAAACAGTTTCTGATTTCCTCGCTGAATCAGGCTTATCTGTTGATTTTCTTCTCGTCAAAACAATGACTACAAAAGATATTGCTGACGTTGAAAATCAAATAAAAGACCTAAAGCCGCAGGTTCTTTTCGGCGTAGGCGGAGGAACCATAATAGACGCTGCCAAAGTGAGTTCCAGAAGCCAAAACATACCGTTCATCAGCGTACCCACCACTGTTTCTCATGACGGCATCGCAAGTCCTTTAGCATCCATTAAGGGTTCCGATAAGCCGTATTCAGTGCTGGCGCAAGCACCATTAGCGATTATTGCCGATACGGAAGTCATAGCCAAAGCGCCATGGCGTTTTGTTATAAGCGGCTGCGGAGACGTAATTGCCAAGTATACCGCCGTCAAAGACTGGAAGCTGGCGCATTTGGTGCATGACGAGTATTACGGCGAGTACGCTGCAAGTTTGGCTTTAATGAGCGCGAAACTTGTGAGCCAGAACGCAAAACTAATCGTGAACCATGAAGATGAAGGTCTACGGGTGCTTCTGGAGGCTTTGATTAGCTGCGGAGTCGCTATGAGCATCGCGGGAAGCAGCCGTCCATGCAGCGGAGGAGAGCACCTCTTTAGCCATGCACTAGACATGGTAAATTCGCATCATGCCATGCATGGCGAACAATGCGGGGTAGGATCAATTCTGACGGCTTATCTTTACCGGGCAAATTGGCAGCGAATCAAAAGCAGCCTCAAATTGATAGGTGCGCCGACAACCGCCAAAGAGCTGGGTGTATCCGACGCCGACGTGGTAAAAGCTTTGGAGTTAGCCGCAAGAATCAGACCTGAACGCTACACCATCCTTCAGAAGCTGAACTTAAGTTTGGAAGCATGCGAGAAAACAGCGAAGGCAACAGGAATAATCGACTAATCGCCTGAGTTCCGAATGTGCTTGCCTTGAAAGTCGAAACAGCTTCAAAGCCAAGTCGCAGCTACGCAATGGCGAAAAAGTGAAGTCTTGAAAAAGGGAATTGGTTTATGCAGTTTCTTTGTCTGCGGCAGCTTTAGTTTCTGGCTCTGCGGCGGGTGTCGGCTCCGGGGTTGTTGGGGCTGGCTGTGTTTCCAATGGGACTTTGGGTTCAGCTTTGAAGGCTTCAACGAATCTTGTTTCGGCGAGGTCAGGTAAAAATTTCTGGATGTCGATTGCGATGCCGCGTTTTGCGATTTGTATTCCTTCAATGTAGAAGGCTACTTCTGGCATGTCGATTGTTAAGGTTTTGTCTTGGATGGTTATTTTGAATTTGTTTTCTTCGGCTAGGGTATTCTGCGGTGGATGAGTGCCCCGATTTTTTCTTCGTCGGTCTCGATTTTTTTGCTGACTACTACGTCGTAAATCAATGTTTTTCCTGCTAGTGGAGGGTTGTAGTCTAGAAGTACTCTTCCTGCACCGATTGCGCGGACGCTTGCCATTTTGCCTTGGTATTCTATGCGTGCGCCTATGACTGGGTTGATTTCTTTTGCTAACAGGTTCCGCAAAGGTACGCGCTTGACTTTTTCGGGGTCTCGTTGCCCGAATCCTTTGTCAGGTGAGATTTCGACGGTTGCGGGTGTGTTTAGCTCCATGGTTGTTAGGCTGTCATCTAAGGCTTTAAGCACCCAGCCTTCGCCTACCACTACCAGTTTAGGCTCGTATATTTCGCCTTCTTTGTGAAGGTGCTCTTTTTTAGCGACATCTTCATGTGTGGTGTCGAAAACTTCGTTTGTTTCCTTAACCTTTGCTGAATAATCGATTATTACGAAATCTGCTTTTTGAAAGGTCATTTCGAAATCCTCTATCTTAACGCGGAAGGTTTAAGTTCCAAACGCTAATAAAAACTTTGTCCAGCCAAAAACAGTTACTAAGAAAACCGGGAAAAACCATTCGTGAAAAAACGTTGGTTTTTCGTTCTTTCATGTTGTTTCGGGGTATTTTTTTTTAAGTTGAGACTTTTGTTTTGGTGAAAGTTGAGACTTTCGCGGGTGGCAAGTTGCGTTTTGGGTTGCTTTTTTTGTTTAGGGTTTAATTTGCGTTGTGGGCTGCCCATTTGGGATGGGCGGATGCGACTTTCGATGTTGACTGCATGTTGAAGTTATTGTCGAATATGGGCGGATGTCTCACGGTACTGATAGTGCTGTGCAGTAAATGTTAATTAGATGGGTTTGCAGAAGAGGGTTTGAGGCTGAATCGTGTATATCGTTGGGTTTAGCGGTAGTCCCAGAGTCGGAGGCAACACGGATTTGATTCTTCAGGAGACGTTGGAGGCTGCAAAAGCCAAAGGCGCAGAAGTAAAATTGATCCGAATATGCGACCACAATCTTTCGCCATGCACAGGCTGCATGACATGCTTCACCACCAAAAAATGCGTCAACGAAGACAACGCCGAGCTCCTCTACCAAGAGATTCTGAAAGCCGACGGAGTCATAATGGCCAGCCCATCCTACTTCCAAGGCGTCACCGCACAAACCAAAACCTTCATCGACCGCATAGGGTTCATGGCGTTGGCTAGAGGAAGAAAAGATTTCGCAGAAAAAGTCGGCGGCGTAATCGCCGTAGCTCGCCGCTCAGGAGTTTCAAGCACCTGCAACCAGATGCTCACGTTTATGACAGCCGTTGGAATGGTAATCCCCAGCGGCGGCAGAGTGTTTGCTATTGCCCGAGAAAAAGGAGAAGTCACAAAAGATCAAGAAGGCATGGATTCAGCGAGGCATCTAGGAAAAATGATGGTGCAGACGATAGTTGCCGTCGATAACTTGAAAAAGAGCCGCGGTTTTCCGAACCCTTGAAACCTGAAGTTCTCTGCCGAAGCGATTCAGGCTATTAAACGAAATGATGATTTATCCATGAAAATTCTTGAAATATGTAGGGAACCCGAGAAAGATTTTGGAGCGCACGTTAATTTTTCACTGTATCCTCGGTCACCATGCTTATTTCGTAGTGTACAAAAAGCCGTCTTAATGCGTCCTTGACGATTTCCTCTTGACTCTCGTATAAGCCATCGGTTATTAGCAGGTCCATCCCCTTGAAATAACACGTCGCTATTGTTAATTCGAATCGTTTTTTGTCGACTTCAACCAAGATATCACCCCGCTCAGAATTGTTTTATGGGAACCATTTGCTTTTAAGATTTAATTTGAATCCGAACCCGAATAAACAAGCAGAAAACAGTTTCCTATTTTTTGCTCAGCCGTTGGAAAATGCTAGTTGGGATTCAGAATAAATTTTAAATATCTATTTGGTGAGGTTCAGTCAAGAAGGGTAAATTGTAGTTGGCTAGCGATTTGTCGGTTAAGCCGCTTGCGGATAGTTATGTGGAGAAGGTCAAAGTTCAGAAAGAACTGGTTGACCAACTTAAAGTTGAGTGGAAGCTACTGTGGAGTGAATGCTTCAACGACCGAGTTCGAGCTGAAGACATATCCGTGAAAGATTATCAGTCTTTACTGGTTGAACGCGGCACAATCATTCAAGCCACAAGAAACTTCAAGGTACTGGCTTTCAGGGAAATTCTTGAAGAGCACATGATTGAGAACCCCGACCGATACATACAACCAGACGCCAAAGTCGGCGGATGGCATAAATTCATAAAAACCGAAATCACCAATAAAAAACAGCCGACGGATAAACGCCTTACCGACCAAATTCCCAAAAAACGGGAAATGCAACAGGCTAAAAAAGGCGGACGAGGATGGCTCCACTCACAATAGACAGCACCAATTTGGGAGCACAAGAAACGCTTTTTCAGTATTAGGGCAGCCAAAAGGCTTGTTTATTTCGGCGGGCGTTGGTTTTCGGCTTGATTGACCAATCATGATTACGAGTTTCACAAATTGGCGAAGCGTCCATCTCTAATTCTGGCTTAAAATAACTAAGGCGATGCATTAGAATTTTTGTCAGTTTTTAGAAACGCTTTTTCTAATCTGTTTTGGTGTAGCTCACATAGCGCATATCGTTTATCATTACTGAAGATGGCTGTAACCCATTGGTGGAAGCGAAAAAATTGAAGAAAAATATTTTTTTGGTCTTAATCTTGGCTTTCATATTGGTTCCCAGTTGTTTTGCGTTTCCAACCGCGAAAACCCATGTCGGCAGCGCCCAAGTTGCGAATGCTCAGACATCGACTTTCAGCGTCGGGGTAAATTACTTGTCGCTTTACTACGAATATTCCCCTCAATTAACTAACGACACAGTTTTGAACCGGGATTTTACTTTGTTCAGTAACAGCGGCGTAAAAGTAATTAGCCTGCCTCTTTTTTGGTACCGGCTTGAGCCGACTAAAGGAAACTACGACAACAACTTTCTAGCCAACGTTAAGCATGTGATAACTGTCGCTAACCAGCATGGAATCAAAGTGTTAGTGGATATTCATACTCTGTGGGGTTCTGACAGCGTATGGTGTACACCATCCTACGCTATGGATCCTGTTACTGGGCAAAGTGATGGGTTAGCCATTGTCCGAAATGACACGGTAAGAGCTGGTTTCATCGCCATGTTTACCCACACAATTCAGTACTTAGCTGGCACCGCAGGAATTTTCGCTTGGTCGGTACTGAATGAACCGTGGTATTGGGGCAGAACCCCATCGGAACACGACTTCGTAACAAGCAACGGACAAACACAAGAACAAAACTTTGTCACCTTGATAGGCAACCTTTCAAACATCGTGAAAACCTACGACACCAGACCGACAACTGTAAAATTCATCAACATGCAAGCAACTCAGAACGCCGCTGGAACAGTATCAACCAAAAACATGTTCACCAGCGACTGGAACTGGGACACAAGAATCTTCAGCGCACTTAGCTTCATCAGCTTCGACCCATACATCCCCGTCTACACGCAAGCCCAAAACAGCTGGATATCCATGACAACCTCAAACATTCAAGGGTGCGTTGCAAGAAGCAAACAGGTCTGGATAGCAGAATTCGGCTACAGCAGCGACTCTGACGCAACACAAACAAGCGCCGTCACGACGTCAGTAGCTCTCTTTAAGACTCTTCCAGTGCAAGGGTGGATAGCATGGTTCTGGGAAGGAGACGTAGCGCCGAAAGGTTACAACCAGACACCGGGAGTATTAGGAAAAGGCTTTAACCTGTGCGCCACAGCCAACGGAACACCAAGACCAGCATTCTACAAGATGATGCCGTAGCCTCCGCAATCCCAAAGGCAAAACCCGAATCAACCAAAGCTTTCGGTTTGCCTTTTTCAAATTTTCTTTTTGCCATTTTGGCTATTTTTTATTTGACGGCTATTTTTGCTTGGTACTCCCGTGAAAGGGCTACTATGCCAAAAATGAGTGTGAAGGCAAGCAAGCTTAAGGCTATTGGGGTTAGCCGTATGCCCCAGGGAGTGTAATTGAGGGCCAGCCCAGTCATTGCTACTAAGGTTATGCTGAGTCCAAAGCTGAGGGTGATGCGCTCGAGTGCGTCCAGATTTTCGGATGAGGTTGCAATTGGAAGATTGGTTGGAAAAAGCGTTTTTACGAAGACTAACCCGGGTAGAAATAGCACAAAAACCGTACCTAAGACCTGCCGCAGATAAGTTAACGGGTAGGCGTCTTGGGGGATGGCAAAGACCGCTATGACGGTAGCTATACTTATTGCGATGATCAGCCAGAACCAGAGCGCCGTGTGCAAAAAAGTTGACTTATTCAATTTTGTCGGCTGAGTGGACATTTTTTTTGTGAATTGAATTTTGTCGTCTGCTTCAAGCTTCTCAAGTGCATTTTTATTTTCTTCCGGGGTCGAGGGGTACTTTTGCGAGATGATGCTTGAGAGTTCCTCGGTGGTTTCTGGTTTTTCTTTGACTATGGTTTTCATTATGAATTCGTGCAGTTCGTTTGAGGATGTTTGTTGTTTTTTGCTCATTTGTCTAGCCTGTTTTTGTTTTATGATGTGACTATAATTACCAGTCTGATTACCATGAAAATTGCGAATATTGCGGCGAGAAAGTAGCCTGCGTTTTTTAGTTTTTGCCGATTTATCATCAGGGGGGTGTGACCGTAGTAAGGCGAGGATAGTTCAGTGGTTATCAGCACAAGTATGGAACCTACGGCGACCAGCAGACTTACGTCGTCAAACAGCAGGGGAGGAAGCAGCATCGGTTAGTCCTCCAGTATTTTGAATCGGATTTTTGCGGATTTGCCGCCGTCACTTCGCTCGTCTTGATCTATCGTTACGGGTTTGCCTGAGGCTTTGGCGAGGGCACATGCAAGGGAACTGGTTAGAAGGCAGCCTACGGCGGCGTGGGCTAACGGGTACTTTTGGGCTTCTTGGCAGTCTTTATCGAAAATGCTTCCTTTCAGCTCTATGGTGATGTCTCGGTCTTGAACTGCGATTTCAAGGTCTTCGATTATTTCCAAATCGTCCGTTAGGGCTTTTGAAAGGAGCCTTTGCATGTCTTTGGGATTCACAAGATTGAATGAGAAACCGATTTTTTCCTCATATATTTTTGACAGGTTGCATCCGGGCGGTGTGAGGAATAAGCCGTCGAGGTTTTCGCTTAGGAACCCGTTTTTTGTTGTTTCCGCAGTTGCCGGCAATGCTTGGTTTGGTTCTTTAGGGATGAAGGCGAGCGAGGATTCTATGTCTTGCAGGTTTTTTGGTGGCAGGTAGATGGCTTTTTGTGTGTATTTTAGTTCGCTAAGGATTCGTTCTATGTTGCTCATGCTTGTGTTGGTGGAAGCGGTGAGAAACGCGGCTGGAACATGTTTGGCGGGGGCTATGTAGAGAAGTAGGGCGCCCCAGAAAACTATGGTTACGCCTAAAATTGCCAGGTAAGAGGAAACGTAGAGGGCGGAGAGGGTTAGGGATGTTATGCCTGTGGCTGCCAAGGCAAATACGGATATTTTCTTTTGGTTTAATTTTCGATTTTGCATTTTCGTCACGTACATGTTTTTGTTTTTCTTGGAAAACTGAAATTCAGTTCGGAATTGTAATTGATTTTGAGACGCTGGAGAAAGGAATGGCTTTTTGGCGGGGCTTTGTTTACGTCAAAAACTGCTTGCCAATTTTTTGCATTTCAGGTCTGCGTTGATGGTTAGCTCAGTGGTGCTGAACTGTATACTTCGAAGGATGGATTCGAGTATAGCATGTCGTACAGGGGGCATTGAGTTATGTTGGCTTGAATTTGGGTTATGTAGGTTAGGTCGCTGTAGAAGAAGGAGAAAGTTGCGGTTGTGTCGTAGGAGATGCAGACGTACCTGTTTTGGTACATGTCTCGGGGGTTCTCCCAAATTTGGCTCGTCGTGTTATAAGTTTCATAACTCAAGAAGCTTCCCAACGTATAGTTGCCTCGATATGTTGAATCTCGAAATTCAGCCGTGCCCGCTAATCCACCGATAACATGACCATTCGTAGTTGTGCTAAAGAGGAAGTTGATGCCGGTTAACTCGCTTGCTGGAACGTAATCCATGGTTTCGTTGCCGTAGGTTGCGATTACAAAGAGTGAGGGGGCTGCAATCACAAAAAACAAGACGCCGACCAGAAAAATCTTCCTGTGACCTAAAAGAGCCTTAGCGGCAAAGTAGGCAAACGGAATTAGGCTAAACATGTACAAGCGCAAAAACAGTTCGCCGCCGTAAACGAAGGTGAACGTCAACAATCCGAAGCCAAACAGCAACGCGAGGGTTCTTTTTTCAGTTTTTCCAAAGGTTTTGCTGCGCCATGTAACGGCGATGCCTGCCAGGGCGAACGCGATTATTGCAATTGAGTAAAGGACCCGGATGTCGGAGGCTAAGAGGTGACTTGAGCTTCCGGTGGTAAGTCTGCTGGTTAAGTTTTTTTGGAAAATCAATGAGAAATCGAAGGCTTGCCCAATCATCTTCGCCAAGTTGAATGAGGCGTAGGTGCGGGCGTCAAAAATTGTCCATGCGGCGACCAAGCAGATGGCGGAGGTGAGCAGCATTGGCCTGGTTACTTGCCTTGTCAAGTAGAAAACAAGCAGGACACAAATTATCGCCAGAGAGGTTAGAAAGTGACTGGCTACAATGTAGAAGAAAAGCATAAAAAACAAAACGCCGTATTGGCGACCATGCACTTTCTGGTTCATGGTTTTGAACAAAAGAAAAATTATGATGATAGCAATTAGGAAGGCGAGGCTTTGCATGCTGAAGTAGTCTTGTCCGATCCAGTTGCCCAGAAAGATGAACCATGTGCTAACCCAAGCTGCGGCTGAGTTGTTACTCATTGTTTTGAAGAGGACATGTAGAGGGCGGGGAACAGCAGAAGATTGAAGACAGTGGGGTAAGTTAACAGAATGAATTGGCTGGGAATGGTGGTGATTTGGGCAAACACGCTCAGAAGGATGCTGAAGTCTGGCCAATTGAGTATCCAGTTTTGGCTGGGATTAATCGTTCCGGTTTGCGTTATGTAGTCGACGGCTCTGTAGTTGTCGTAGTTGGCTGTGAACCGTGCGGTTCCTTCAACGATTGCCGGTGTCAGGTTTAGGAAGAAAACAAACGCGATGGTTTCGGCAATCAATAGAAGATTGCGGTTTTCTTTGACATATCTTAAAGTTAAGAAGTAAAGAGGCAACTACTAAGGAGCAAGCCACCAAGAGCGGCCAGGGCAAAATCGCGAATAGCCCCAGATTTGTCATGTCATTAGTAACATATTTTCTGCTCGAATTGCGAATAGTAGCCACAGAGCTATTGCCAGCAACGTCAATGCAGTGCATATTAAACTAGAAAAAGTGACGTTTGATGAAGTCAATCATATAGTTTTCAACAACCTTTACTTGATTAACATCGATGCCAGTTCGCGTGAATGCTTTGGAACATTATCTTAAGCCATCCTTGATGTAGAAAACAGTTTACTTGCCACTTCTAGGTCGCTTTTGTCGTCGACTTCAAACCATTTTTCATCGTCAGGTATGATGTAGGGAACGATGTTTGGAATTTTTAGGTATATAAGAGCTCCGAGAACAAGTTCCCAATACTCTTTTTCGTTTGCCCTCACATACATGTTTATGACGGGTTTGAAATTTTTCTTGAAAAAGTCTCGTTTGAAAAAATAGACGTTGACTGTTTTATATTTGTCAATGTAATTGAAATTGTTGTCTTGATCGCGCTTGGGAATTAGCCGTCGAATTGATGTGCCGTCGCTGTTGAGTTCGGCTACAGTTCCAGACATAAACGGCTTATACTTTGCTAATAAAACGACGTTTGGCCTCGATTTTCGAAAAAAACGTCAAGTAAATGTGGCCCGAAAAAGATGTCGCTCTCAAGCAATATGAAATCGCTGTTAATTTTTTTCAGCGCTAGCCCATACAGCGAATAAATGTTGTTGGTAGTTTCCCAGCGGTCATTAAGAACATATTTTATGTTCATCCCTTTGTAGCTGTCACTTATGAAGTGCTTTCAAGGTTTCTTGTCTGTAGCCAACTATAATGAAGACTTCGTCTATTTCCTTATGGATTGCTAGTGCATCTAACTGATTTATTATGAAGGGGGTGCCATTCACTTTTACCAGTGCTTTGGGCAGGTCGTCTGTTAGCGATTTCATCGGCTGCCTCTTCCCGCGGCGAGAATGACAGCTTTTATTTTGCGGTCAGTTTTGTTCATTTTAGGAGTGAACCTCAAGAATTTTCAATTAAAATGGCGGTTTCACATCATTGCATACGGCTAAAGACGAAATCGAAATGACAGACATTGTCTACAATATCACTCGTCATTGAGAAAATCGGATTTGATGCAAGGGGGGTCGGTAAAATAGCACCAGTTCTTTCTAGGCACCTGCCAATCGCCATATGCTTCTCTTTTCAAGTATTGTTCAGGTGGATTGGAAGTTTTTACCTTCAAACTGAGGAACTCGATTTCCTTCAGATTCTGGAACAGTGACTTACTGAATACATGAGGAATCATCTCGCCTGAGGGAGCAAAGGAACCCATCCACATGTACTTGTTTTTCTCGTAGTAAGCGAAAATATCGAGTTTCACGTTCTTTCTATTAAAAGCGATTTGGAAACCCTTACCATTTCGATGGTCTCACTTGATTCCTTCAACTTTAAATCCTTCAGCAACAAATCGGCATATTATTTCTTTAGTGCGAGGAATGTCTTTTTCAAAAAACTCCAAGGTCAATGTCATAATCATCCTTTATGAGTTCCCGTATCGCACCGAGACAAGTTCCCGAATCAATCCAAAAAAGAATGCCTAAAGAATCAAGTATTTGCGTGGCAGTCTCAAGATTTTTTAGGGCATTTTCAGATGCGTTAAAATCCTTTGAAGTCATCAAACGAAGAAAGGTCGCCCTAAGAATCCGATACGAGCTAAAAGCTGAGAGTTTTTTAGAAAGGTTTCTATCTGTTTCCCGCGCAATTCTTTGCAAAAACTTATTCAACTCTTCAGCCCTCAATTAATTCGATTTATGTTGGAAAATTCGTTCGAAGATTTGTCTTGACTATTTACAGCACTTCTACGTCGATTTGCGAATCACAATGTCGCCCCCGACATTCAGTTGACAGAAAAGAATACCAATTCCAAGGGTTTTCTGGAGGCTTCGATAAGTTCAAGATGCCTGTGGCTTTTTTTGACTTCATTCCAGAATCGGCTTACCCCCGAGCCTGTTTCAGGCGGCAAAGCGATGTCATGGAAAGCTATAACCCCGTCGGGTTTGACAATTTGTGAATACATTTCAAAATCTTTCTTCACGCCCTCGTAGGTGTGGTCGCCGTCTATGAAGCAGAAATCAAGCCTTTCATCTTTCAATATGTTTTTTACATGATTTAAAGTCTCAGAAGAATGGGAATCCTCCCTGAGTAAATGGAGGCTTTGTTGAGTTTTCTTGAAGGATTTATAGAAGTTGACTTTCCAGTTGGGGTAGCCGCCTCCGAATCGTCCGCCGGGCAAATCGATACTCATAACCATGGCATCAGAGTTGGAGATTTGGCTTAGAAGAAAGAGCACTCCGCCATACGAAGTGCCGATTTCCAGCACTCGACTGGGTTTGAGCGCTTCGACAATTGTTAGCAGTTTTCTTAGTTCAGACTTGATTTGCATGGGGCGAATGTTTAATCCAAGATATTTGTAAGAGTATGCGAAATTTATTGCTTCATCGACGTTACTTATGTCTAACGCGCCCTTCTTTAGTGTGCGAGACAATCCGTTCAAAAACAGCGAATAGAGACCAGAAATTCCGATTATTTCCCAGAAAAACCAAGCCGAAGCCTTGCTGCCAAACGCCCGCAGACCCTGCTCTTTAATCAATCCAATCCCGTCGTGCAATCGGTAATCAATTTGTTTGAATTTTAAATGAATGAAATTGCCGTTCGTCATTAAGATTTCAACCTTTTAAAGATAATCTGGTTTTTTGAGCAGTTGGCGACAAATCAAATTTGTTTCCGATGGACAAATCTCAGACACTTGACAAAAATTCGTCCATAAAAACTGTGGCATGTGTTTTTAGGCTTCTTTTTGCTGCTGCAGATACCGCTGTGACTAAGAGCGCTTCTTCTCCCGAAACTGGCGGGGGAGTTTTGGTTTGAATCGATTTAACGAAGTCGCCTATGACGTGCGAGTGGTGAAGGATGGCTCCTCTAAAGTAAGCTCCTGTGCCGATTGACTTTATCATTGTTAAGGAATCCCGTGCGGTGCGAGTTAACTCATCCAAAGGCGAAGTAACCTGCCCATGAGTCTCGTACCATCGGCTGTTTCTAACGTCACAAACAATTCTACCTGCAGTTCCATGAACGTCCAGATTAAACAGGAAGGAATCGTTTAGCCATGATATGTCTGCAACCGCCAAGGAAGTATCCTTGAATTTCATTGCCACTTGAATATGGCTTATGAAATCGAAGCCTCCGGTGAAGTCTCCTCCTTGCGCGGATACCGATTCAAGAGGCGAAGAGTTCAGCCACAGCAACATGTCGATTAGGTGGGGTCCAAAATCGTCTAAAGCTCCGCCTTCATGGTACAGCCAACGGCCGCTTGTCCACGATGAAGGAAACGGGGTGTGAGCAGTACCGACTGTCGAGACGAGCCGTCCAATCTTGTTTTGCTGCAGTTCTTCATGAACAAGGCTGGGCAACTCCGACGCTGCGATAATTAAAAACCACGGAAAACGGCACGCCGTTAGCTTTCACGGCTTCAAGTGCCCGTTTGCCCTCTTCCAAATCCACGGCTAAGGGTTTTTCAACCAAAATACTCTTTCCAAGTTTAGCAGCGTAAGTGATGATGTCGGCGTGGGTAAAGCTGGGCGTGCAGATGCTTACTAAATCAACTTCGTCGGCGTTCAATGCTTTCTTGTAATCAGCTATAATATTTTGCGTATGCCAAACTCACGTGAGATACGTCTTTGGCTAGTTCCTCGTAATTGTCAACGACGCTTACGACTTCTACGTCTGGGAGCGACTGGAAAACGGGAATATGCATCCGTCTTGCAACGGCGCCGCAGCCAACAATGCAGACTTTCACAAGTTACGCCCCATGCCTCGTTCGCTTGAACTCTTTAGCTTGGAAGCGCTGAGCCTGTTTAAACAGCATCGCTTGAAAACCGCTCCATTGAAAATCCTGCTTAACATCAACGAGTTTTTCCCCGACAACCGTACAGGAGGGGTTTCCAAGACCCTTCTTAATAGCCAATTTAATGTGACCCACACGCCGAGGATTAAAACCCATGATTTTGGCGCATACGCAATCTACGGCAACCTCGTCTTTTCCCGCAATTATTAGCTCAGAGTGGATGGGTGGACCAAAAGAAGGCCCCCAAATGCCGCCGACGCCCACTATCCCGTCAACTATGCAGAAACTTGGCACCCCGACCGCCAAATTTTCGGCAACTATGGCTTGGTCAAGGTGAGGATGAAACTGCTGTTTATCCAGCATCGGGTTGCATCCGAACTGGTTTTTTAGGCAGCAGGTCATGGTTGTTAAGATGTTGGTTTTTAATTTTGGCAATGTTATGAAGTAGGAGTTTTCGAATATTTTTGGAACAGGTAACTGGTAGCTGAAACCGGGAACTTGCTTCATGGTCGCTTCGTCTTTGCATAGGTTCAGCCACTTAGCATCCCATTTCTGGATTACAGGAAGCAAACCGAACCATTTAACGAACAAATCAGCTATGACGACGCGTCCATCACTTTCCACAACGTAGATATCCATTTTTCCCACCTGCGCCCTCAAATATTCTAGAACGGCATCCAAAAAGAGCGGGTGAGTTATGGCTCCGGTGTCGGGGGTACGTGCATCACACAGGTTAATCTTCAAAACCACTTTGTTTTGACCCGAAAGCGTTATGCCGCCTGCAAGCTCGATTGCTCGGGGAAGATTTTCCTGCAATGACAAGTAAGTGGATTTCACTATGCTCACTGTATTTGATTGGGCACGCAGATTTTTGGGGCGATTACTGGATGCATTCATTTTCTATTTCCTCATCTACGGTTTTCTGATCCACAGGTTTGGTTATTCGGCTGACTTTCGGGACGGCGATTTTTAGCAAGCTTGCTTCAGTGATGAAATAGCCCGTTAAAACGGAAATTGTTGATGCTAATAGTGAAAGCAGCTGGGAAAACTCGGATATCTTGTATATTTTTAGTAGTTTGGAGGGAATTGAGTTTGTGAGTATGAAACGCAGATAATCACTTTCGGAAGTCAAACTTTTTTCTCTCATAGAAGCCATCTCCGAAATCAGGGCCTTCGAAGACCCTTCCCTGTATGAGCGCCGCATTACGTATTGCACGGTTAGTCGAGCTGAAGAAACCTTGTGGTAAACTATGGCTTGCGGATCGAATATTATCTTTGAATCGGGAATTTTCATTTTCACTTTAAGCGAAAACTCAGCTTCTTCACCCGACAGCAAAACATCGCCCAATCTGCCTAAATTAGTGTTGAACCCGCCGACTTTTTCAAACACGGTTTTCCGAAAAGACATGTTGCAGCCTATGGCGTTTCGCACGAGGCTTCTAACTTCGGGGGAGCCTTTGTAGGAACAACCGATTACCCAATCAAGCTCCTCTGGAAACCAGGAAGGACGCACTTCGTTTTCTTGCCATGACGGCTGGATAAATCCGCCTACAGACATCACATAAGGATCGGAATAGTTTTTGGATAATTTTTCGATCCAGTCACTCTTTGGGAAGGCATCGTCATCTATGAAAGCAACAATGTCCCCATCCGAATTTTCGATGCCTGCATTTCTCGCATTTGACAAACCGAATTTTTGACTTACAACTATCTTCACATGATCGGGAACCAAGCTTCTGTAAGAATCAACCAATACTGGATCTGGGTCTAAAACCAAAAGGACCTCGGAAGGCTGAACTGTCTGCTCCTGCAATGACTCAATACAATCTAAAACGCTGTTTGCTCTCTCAAGGCAGTAAGCTGAGATAACAACCGAAATTTTCATAGCTGTTCCTCTTTTCAACTGGGAAATTTCTTCAGAACGATCAATTGATTCCTTGGCGAGAAGCTCATCGACCATGGAGGGAACTGTGAAACCGGCGCCTCCTGTAGCGGATAGATTGTTTTTCTTCAGAAAATTTGCCATTATTTTTTCTACCAGTGCAAAGAATTTTCTTTTCCGAGCGAGGGAGGCTTTGGCGACGTTTACGTGGTGGCGGTTACGTTCATCCAGAGGTAAACGTACCTGTTTTGGTACTGGGCGGCAGCTGTGTTCGGGTTTAGAGTCCACAGCTCAAACAGTATTTGGTAGTAGAATCCCATGTTTTTGGCGTCCCACTGGGCGTCGATGTTGACGTTTACCGTGGAGTTGCCAAAAGTTATGCTGCGAAGCGAAGATCCGCTGATCGCTGATGAGAAACTTGAAACTGAAAAAGTAATGGGGGCCTGCCACCTTTGCCCTTTTTCGACAAAAACAGGGTACTGGTAGATTGTTGGGAGATTGCTTGGCGTTCCCGCTGTTTGGTCCGGGAAAGACTGTGTTTGGTTTCTTAGTATGAAATCTACCACATAATACTGTGACGTGGCCATGTGGTTGCCGATGCCTAGAAAAACGCTGTACTCTTGGCTTTCTGTGATGTTGAACGGGATGTTTGAAGCCTTGTCGCCTTGGCCAAGAAGGTATATTTCGCTGAATTGTGGAGCTTCTGGAACCGTTACGATTCTGCCTAAGGCGGCGGAAGCGAAAATCATTGTCGCAATAAGCCCTACCGCGATGAATGATATCTTGTAGTGCTTAAGCTTCATCGTCGTACACCTGGGGCTTCGATTTGAGAACGCTTTTAGAATGTACCGCTTTGACTTTTCTCCAAAGAAGCAGCAGCGCAAAAATTGTGATTGCTGAACCTGCGCCTGAAGTTGCAGCGGTAAACAAGAAGCTTCTGTTGGATTCGGTCATGCTTGAGCTTTTCAAACTTGACGCTTGAGTCTGTACAGATTGAGCGATTTGGCAGGCTTGCTCCACCTTTGCCGCCCCAGCATCATCTTTTCCAGCGTTGTAGGCGGTTTCAGCCTCTGTTAAAAGCGAAGATGCCATGTTGAGCTGCGTTAATAGGCTTGAGACGTTGCCTCCAGCTTTCTCCGAATCCAAGGTAGCGTTAAATGCCTGTAAGACGGCGTTGCTGGCTTGCTGCATGCTTGAAGTTACTTGATTGTTTTGGGCGTAAACATTTTGTTGATTGCAGAGGCAAGAGGTAAGCACAAAGAAGATGAACAAAGTGGCAGATGCAGTTTGATTCGGTTGTTTTTTATTGTTGCCACGACCAATCTTTTATGATTTGAAGCGTTTGAAAAGGACTTTTTGAACGTTAGATTTGAAGCCTGGCAGGTAAATTTCTGTAGCCTTAGTAATTGCAGAGGGGAAAATTAAGATAATAAAAAAGGGTTTATTGGTTCGATGGCCTTTTCTTTCGAACCAGAACTGTGCCGACGGCGACAAAGCAAAGCGCTAAAGCACCTAGTGTTGCGGGCTCTGAAAGCACCGGTCCAGCGGTAACGGAGACTGTGTCTGTTATGGAGTTATTGACGTTGTTTGTGCTGTTTCCTACTAGTACAAACAGGTAGTAGCCAGGTAATTGGACTTGGTAATCAGTCAAGTAAACTTCGTTTCCTGCGGTGCCAAACGGACTGGTCTCAGGCGTCAAGGGAAGCAGAACCACTGGAGCAGACCAATGGTACGGGGCGGCTGTAGATGAGTAACTCACTGTTACTTCGATGTTTCCAGGTGCGTTTCCGGGAGTTTCAGCGTAGCTTCCCCAAATGTAGACCGTTGTAGATAAGGGAAGGTTTGACATGTCTTGCACTGGGTTGCCGTGTACGTCTGTAACGCTCATGGTTACGATTACTTTGTAGCCTGTTTTAGGAGGATCGGGTGCCGCTTTAACTTGGGCGATGCTTGCCACAGAAACTAAAAGAACTAGTAAGCCGAGGGTGACGAAAAATAGTATTTGTTGTTTTTTCATTATTAGGGCCTTCTTGTTTACCGTAAGTTAGCGTTCGTTAATAAGTTGGGATGGAAAATCTTTTTCGATGTTCTACAAGAATTCAGAAATGATTCATGGCTTCTTAGATTTTTAGCTTCAATTTCCAAACTAAAAGGGGTTCATCATGAAGGTTTTGAATACGATGAGAAACAAGCCCTAAACCGGCCAACACTTGAAGCCTAGCAGCAAGTTCAGCGTTCCCGATTTGTTGATCTATCTTGATCAATGTAGCCGCGATGTTCCCGGCGGTGACGGCAGTTCGCCGTTTTTCTGTCACGTATAGGGCTGTTAAGATTTTCTTGTCTTTTTCCGGCAATTTAGAATAGGAAATTTTGAGGGTTCTATTCCTAAATTTAGCAATGTAGAAGATGGAAATTGCAGCGACTATTCCTATTGTGGTTAAGACGGCAAGTTTATCGGCGTCTTGCGAGAGCAAAAGCGCTATGGGGGTCCAGTTTTTTATGGGTTCCCAATAGGAATCGACGTTTTTTGCGACAGCAATGAGTTGGGTTTGAGCTTGGGAAATTTGGTCTGTGCTGTTTGGGTAGATGCTTAGGTTGATTTGCACGTTTTTTTGTTCAACTGAGGAATTTGAGGCGAAAATGAGGCTTTCGCGCCAGTAAAGAACTGTTTGGGTGACGTTGTATTCGGTCCATTTAAAATCAAAAACTCTCGCGGTTATCGGTGGGTTTTGCATGATCGGAGCGTTGTACAGATTTAGTTGGGTTACTTGGGTCGGCTGTCCTTGGCTAAGTGGATATGATATCAGGCAGGTTTCCCAGTTATGCATCATGTCGACGCTTGAAGCTACCTCTAGAACGACCCAAACCGGGTACTGCGAGCTGTTATTTGGCGTATAGCAGTAGGTTACGGTAGCTGTCCTCTTGGTTTTCGGCTTCGAACGCTTTGTCTTCAAAGCTGAAGTTCAGCACGTAATTGTTGATTTGCGGAAGTATATTGGTTGAAGGCGTCTGTCCCTGATGAACCTGCTCTAAAAGGTTTGTTTGGGTCCTAGCCAGAGCATAAATGGGCGCTTGCACAGCCATCAACGTAACAACAATCAAAGCTATTGCAGCCGTCTTCTCCAAGTCTGAGCGAGTAATTTTTGATTTGGCTTTCTTGAGGAGCTGCTCGCAGAATACACATAAATCAGCGCTACGAATTTGTGAATTTGCGCAAGTCTCAGCCGCGGATAAAGGAGGTCTGTAAAAGTTGGCTTTCAACGCTTTTTGCGCGATTAACGCCAATATTAGGGCTCCGATAAAGGTCAGGATCAAACCGCTGAATGTGTGAAATATTGATTCGGCGGTTGCGGTTCCGTAATTGAATCCTACTGCGAGCACTGACGAAATTCTTAGGATGTTCATGGAATAGATTAATGGGAATCCGATGGCGACTATCGAGATTTTTTTCCAAAGTTTGTCGCGGACAAGATATGCGAGAAACACCGTGAAAACGGCGAAGGTTACTAACCCGTTGATTCCGGAGCATGTGAAATCCACGACAAAGGAGGCGACTGTCACGGCGCCTTTAGTCATGATGATGTTGGGGTTGCCGCTGAAGTAAGCGACGGTGGAGTGCATTCCAAAAGCATTAACTATTACTGCTGAAGCATGGGCGGAAACATCGGAAAGAAGGGAGCTTAAGCTGTATAGGACTGCCGAGCTGGGAGGGGTCAGAAACAGGAGAAAGGCTAATGGGAACGCGAGTTCTCGCAGAGTGGCGAAATTAAAGAAAATCAGGATTAAACCCGATGCGAACACGGGTAATGTGATGATTTGGTATTCGAGTGGTGAAAAAGTTGTCGCGGCGTAGAAGTAAAGAAAAACAGCTGTTGCGCAAAGCAAGATTCCGATTACTAATGGAAAACTGTTGCTTGACAAACTACTCTTCTGAGACTCAAATCGGGCGGCGGCGTTAACCATTTTTCTTTTGCGGTAGCAAACATATAGGGCGAGAATTGGGACAACCAAAAGGTAGCTTAATTCAGAGCTGTGCCACGCTGAGGAAAAAATGGCGGTTAGGTCTTGCCAGTAGAAAGCTCCGATTACAGCAATTATGCTGGTCCACCGGAAAACTATGGAAAGATTGGTTTTCAAAATCAATGTTGTTCACCGAAAATGTTTTGTTTTAAAATTTCTTGCGGGTGTGTTAAATTCTTGGTTAGTAGGTGGTTTCTAGCATTATGCGTTTTAGAATTTCCGCGCCGTGTTTTATTCCCAGTTTTTTCTCGCCGATTCTTTCGCGGTATATAATTGGGATTTCAGCTATGCTGAAGCCTTTGCGTTCGCATCGGTGGTTGAGTTCGACTTCTATGTCGAAGCCTTTGGACTTGACTTTCCAGTCTTTGAGGATTTCTGTGCGTACAACCCGTAGTCCCGTCAAGGGATCGGATAAGTGTACACCGTTGAAAAAATTGTGTGTGAAAGCGATGAATCGATTTCCAAAGTAGAAAACGTCACGCAGAGCGTGCGGATCCAAGTTTTCATTAAATCTGTTTCCGCAAACCATTCCGACGTTTGGATTTCTCTGCAAGATTTGGATCATCTGGGGAATGTATTCGGCGGGGTAGGTGTGGTCAGCGTCGGTGACAACGATGTAGTCAACGTCGGGATCCATGTTTGCTATGCCTTTGGCGAACGCGTCGCCTTTGCCTTTGCCGTCTTGGAAAATGATTTCGACGCCGAAAGCTTTAGCCACCGCAACCGTTTGATCAACGCTTCTTCCATCAATCACCAGGATCTTCGCTAAACCCAAATGCTGCTTAAGCTCTGCCAAAGTTGAACGTATCCCTTGTTCCTCGTTTAAAGCAGCAATAATTACCTGCATCGAAGGAACAGCTTGGCCTGAGGCATTATCCGCGGGCTCCAACTCACTTGTTGACGGCATCTTGTTACTTCCCAGCATTTTGCTACCTACCTCACTCGCTGCGCAGTTGCAATTGGCTCAAGCAACTGAGGGGCTTCGCATAAACGACAAAGTTTTTCCCGTTCAAAACTGAGATTTTCAAGATCCCTTTCTGCCGCCATGTAACGCATGTGATAATCTGCATACCGTTTAAGAAACATCCGGCCGTTCTCGGTTAACACGTATTTGGAGCCTTCGAGGCGAAGCAAACCTGAACTAACCACGGAATGCAGGTACTTTTCAAGCAGTTTAAAGCTCAAATTTGCCTTCTTCATAATATGAGTCTTGGATGCACCAAAATTGGCAACCACCAAAATGCACGCTGTAATATTTAGCCGATCACGATTCTTACCCAAAAACAATGCCTCCATACAAAGAAACTGAAAACTACAAATCAGAATCCGCAAACGTCAAAAAAGAACTCAAGAAAACCCGCCGAACCCTTCCTGACTGAATCCGCGGGAAAATAATGACCACATTGGGTTAACCTCGGCTGCTATGCTAACAATTCCCCTCCTGGTGGAGGTGGAAAAGAAGCAAAGCAAACCTGACAATTAGCCGATCGTTGTTTCCTTTTTCAATTGAGATTCCGCGGCATTTCTGGACGAGGGAAAGCTTTTGCTTTTGGTTTTGTGGGGTCTCATCACGTGAGAGTTAAGGAGTATAAAGGAGAAATTTACGCCGTTCAACCCTTTCACACCGTGCCCTCGACTCAGAAAACCGCGAAAAACTGACTGCTTTGCGAAATATTTTTGCTTCATCGTTTCATCCCTACCCGGAAAAAAGCATTGCTATTCAGCTCCAGCACGGTTACGTACCGCATGAAGTCTTCGTCATTTGCCCACTTCGAGGCAAATTTGTTTCCCCATTGAGTGGCGATTTTGCTTATTCTTTGAGCTAAAGGACGCCCAAAGTTCTGCATCCCATAAGCCAATTCACCCACTAATCCCCGAGTTCCGCCTATAGCCTGCAGCAACCTTTCAGTCAGCGGCTTCAAAAGTCCCAGCAAAAGAGAACTGCGTATTCTTTCAAGGGTTTGAATCACAGCATCGATGAAACGCCGATTTTCTAGGCTCAAAACACGGAACCACGAGTTGTTTTTTCGAATCGACTGTTTTTTCAGTCTCAGAAGAAATGTCCGTCCGCCATGGCGCAAAACGCTTGAAACATCGTTTGAGGCAAATTCTTTTAGAGGCGATTTCTTGTCGCAGCCAGTTTTTTGATGAAATTTGTTGAAAAACGTCATGCTTCAAGCCCCGTGTCCTTTGGAGTTGGAGAGGCGCAGCTTCGGGAACAAGCGTGTTCGTTTCGGTTTTCTTTCCTTTGGACCAGCGGCTTCCGATTTTTTGCCTGAAAGCTTCGCCTTGGCCTCTTGCGCTTGAGTTGCTGTTTGTATTTCTTGCAAAATGCTCGTACAGATGTTGAAGCAGTCTTCGCAAAGTGTGAAGCCATATTTTAGCAGGAGGACTTTTTTTGTTGCTTTGCACATGTCGCACTCTCCTGTTTTTACCCCGATGAGCAGGATGTTTTTTGATAAGGCTTGATTCTTGGTTTGAGGGTCAATCATTTGGAAATCAGCCTCTCTTTCTTTTGGGGCAAATGGCTGAGCGCTTTGGAGGTTGCAGCTTCGTTCTTTTCAGTCAGGGTCGAAAAAACATCGGGTCTTTGCATCCATGGTTTTTTGATTGTTAAATGGTATGTTCGTTGTTTTTGCGGCACCATCAAGTTAGCCCTCCTTTGGCAGACAAACGGTGATTACTTGTCATACACTACATACCGTATATATGGTTTATCCTCGTTCCCAAATAGCTGTCCAGAAAAAGCGGCAAAGCCTTTCAGCTTGAAAGCCAAAAAACCCGTTTCACCCAATGCCCATCCATAGTAAGAAGTCTCAAATCGACCAAGCGAGGCTCGCGAGGATTAACCAGCGAGGTCAAAGCGGAAAAAATGGCAAAAAGCATTTTCTTTAGAATTTAATCGTTGCAAAGTCTGCAAGATGCTTTAGCCAAAATTGATTTGTTTCTGTTAATTAGGTCGCGAGAGGGCACCACAAAAATTTCTTTCTCAAGAGTTTAACCGCTACAAAAACGAAGGCGCCAATGTCTGGGCTTAAGCGAAGGTTGGGGTGGAAGTGTCAGGTCCCTTTTTCGGGCGATTCCTTAACGACCAAGATAAAGTATCCTTTTCTGGGGCTGAATGCCAAGAGAGAATATTGACGGTCAAAGTAACGCAAGCCGTGTTCCCACCGCGCCATTTGGCCGCTTGCAATTTGCTCCAAGGCCTGAGTTAGCGCGGGTTCTTTTTCTGCGGCTGGGAAGGGCTGCTGGGTTTTTTTGCCCAGGTTTCTTTCAGTTAAGTTGAATATTTTGAGGAAAGTGCTGTTTGCCTTGAGCATTATGTAACTTGTTGGGTTGTCGCCTGATGATGGGGTGATTTGGTTGTAGGAAAAGCCGCCTATCACTTCGGAAAAGAGGCGTGTCGAATTGTGCAGGCTGCTTTGAGGCTGCGAACCATTCAGTGTCAAAATATTGCTGGGCGAACTCGATGAAATTGGGGTTACTGGACCAAACGGCGGGTGATTCGGTGCTCATCTTGCTTGAAGTGATTGGCAGCAGTGCTTCTTTGCGGTCGCAGATGGCAAAGGCCACAAAAGACGGGTCGGCATTGTACCTTATCTCGAACGGATGTTTTCGAGTTAGGTCCAGGATGGATTTTGGCAGTTTAGCCTCGGGATTTTCTGTAAGAACTTTCACTTCAACGTTTCTTTTTACGGCTTTTTCAACGGTTTCATCGTTTAGCAACAGCGGAAGAAGAATTTTCTGGGGAAATTGGATGCAGACTTTTTCTTGAGCGTTTTCGAAGATTTTTCTGAGCTTAATTGATAGCGGTTCGCCCTCAGGAATCATGATGTACTGTTGGTTTTGGTTGCTTGCAGGTTTCGCAGAATGGTTTTGCGGGTAGTTTTCGCATAGTTTTGCGGCTTTGATTTCTAATTCTATGCTTTCTTGGTCTTTTCGCCCCATGAGGATTGAGAGTGCGTCGTAGATGGGCAGCGGCTTGTATTTTGTCGGAATAACTATGACTCTTTCAATCAACCCTACTTGTTCGAGGCGCATGATGGCTCGGTAGGCTTCTGGTCTGGAAATATTGGAGGCTTTTGATATTTCCCTAACTGAAGCGGTTCCGGTTGTGAGCAGGGTCAAGTAGACACGTGCCTGTGAACCATTCAAGCCTAGACCAATCAATGTGTCGACGTTATCGTCTCTAAAAGCAGAAGCCTCCTCAATTATTCAGTTAGGGCTTGCCAACTTTTTTACTTATTGTTTTTGGTGTTGGCTCTAGCGGCACCAACAGCGGTTTATATCGGGTTTGGAACATAGAAATATCAGGGGTTTCTAACCCTGTTGTTTTGCAATATTTCTGTTTTGAAGTGACAATAATGATTTTGAATCAAAGTAAGATTCCTTCGGGCATTGCTTCGTTGGACAAAATAATCGAGGGGGGTTTTAACCGAGGCGACGTAATCTTGGTTGCTGGTCAACCTGGCGCTGGAAAAACAACCCTTGCAACCCAGTTTCTGTTCAACGGCGTAAAAGCGTGCGGTGAGAAGGGTGTTTACGTAACGTTTGTTGAGAGTGCAAGCAAGATTAGGCGGGACATGTTGAAGTTTAATTGGGATCTTGCGATGTTGGAGAAGGATCAGAAAATAGGTATTTTGGACCTTGTAGAGGCGGCAAGCGAAAGAAGTGTTGCGGCTAATTTAGATATGATAATGTCTGCCGTTAAGACTTTGGAGGCTAAAAGGCTCGTTATTGACAGCCTCACCTCAATGACGGCGTACATTAAAACTAAGGAAGAAGCTAGAAGTTTTGTTTCGATCATGAAAAAAATCCTGGAAGAAGCCGACTGCACCACGTTGTTGCTTGGCGAGATTCCCTGGAACAACAATGAGATCGGCATGGGTTTTGAAGAGTTCGTCGCCGACGGCCTAATTATTCTGGAGTCAACTCTTGACCGTTTCAGGATTAAGCGAAGACTCTACATACCGAAGATGCGTGGAGCAAACCAGTCGCTACAACTGCCACGACTTTTACATTACGCCGGAAGGAATCAGCATATCCACCCCGTGCACCATTGAAAAATAAGGAGATTGTAGGTTATGACTCAAATGGTGGAAAGAGGCGGGAAAAAGCAGGTTGGGAATTTTGATGCTGTTATTTTTCAAGCCGTTGATGAAGCCTTAAAGGAACTGGGTGAAAGTGTCCGGGAAATTGTGTACTTTGAAGTTGCCAGAAACTGTTCTATAAAGAAAGAGGAAATTCCTCAAAAATTTAACGAGTTTATTTTAGCCCTCAGAACCCAATTTGGAAACGGGAGCAAAACCATTGAAGCGCTTATACTTGAAAAGCTCTTTGGGAAAATCGGTTCAAGCAACGAGTTTCAGCAAGCCGCTGCAGCAATGATTCTTCTGTCTTCGGAACATAAGCACCAAACGGAAGGGAAAAAATGCAGGTAACTGACGACCTGTCGGTTTTGATGCAGCCGAATTGAGTTACATTATTCCAAACAGGAATAGACCAGGATTACATCATGTTGGTTTCACAGTTTCTTTTGCTTAACAGCCGTTCAAGGGGGGTTTATGTTTCGGCAAACAGGTCCACAGACCTTGAGGAAAAATGCGAAAATGCAATTTTGATTTGGAAGCAAAAATGAAGACTGCTGGATGTCTTAGGAAAAGTTGCTTTAACCCTTGAGCCTACAATATTCGAGAATTTTTCAAACTCGCTGCAGAAGTGGTTCACCGTCTCGGCGATCTGCCCAAGCAAAGGACTTGTGGTGACGGTTTTTGACGATATTACTGAACGCAAAAAAATATAATAACCCATAGCATTCAAGGCTTCCCTGAAAGAAAACTCGTCGATTTTAGAAAAAAGCTTCTTGTTCCGCTTTTAGGCGGCAACAGCTCTTGGCGTGCTGGTTAATACAACTACCCTGTTCTGAATTACGTCGCTTGTTTCCCCGAAGATGGCGTCCTGAGCCCACTCAGGCAGGGCGGTAAATTGGACTTCGATTAAATCCCAAAGCTGAATCCAATCTTGAAACTTCTTTACCTTACCAACTTGTCGATTCACCGTAACCATATACCTCGCCCCCGTTAACCGTGTGTTTTACAAACTTAGAACTGCAGATTTTCCAGTTTTATTTTTGGGGAGCTGAAAAAACGTTTGGTTGTTTAGGATAGAACAGTTGGCTTTTGCCATCTCTTTTCTTGACAAGTAGACCCATAGCATGCATTTCGTTTAGGTTTTTGCTTTCAACAGCCCGGGCTCTTCCAGTTACGCGGCTCAGTTGGCTTGCAGTTCCATAGCCAAGTTTTGTTAAGGCAACAAAACTAGGTAGAAATCTGCTGGAGACTTGAATTTGAACAGGAGGCAAACCGTTTACCTTAGCATCAATGGCTTCGAGCTTCGCAAGGATTTTTTCCATCGTTAACCCGATTTCATACATGTTTGTCATTTTTTCCACCTTTTTGTTTACTTAAACAGAATCCGCGCAAAGACTCAAAGGTAGTATGAAGGCTTCTGAATCCGAACATCTTTTACACTTCAAAAAACGAAAATTCCTACGCATCCAACAGGCGAAAATTGCCGTTTTCACCAAAAATTTACCTAATCGCCAGACGAGCAAATTACCTAATATTTAACCGTAACGGATGTGCTATTAAGAAGATTTTTGATTGGCTGATACGCCTTCAAAAGTTTTGAGGTTTCACGATTTTCAGTCATTCTGTAAACCCGCTTGTTAGCGATCAAGAAGCCTTCGATCAAATTTTGCCTCTCCATAGAATACAGAATCCCATAAACGGTGCCCGAGCTTAAAGAAACCCCGAATTGCTTTTGCAGATAAGCCATAACGTCGTAGCCGCTCATCATGCCTTTCCTGATTTGTTGAAGGATCAGAATGTCTAGGAAATTGCGGACAATCCTTCTTCTAAGGTCATTTGAACTGGGCAAAACATTTACCGTTAATCCTAGTGCGTAACCACATATATTATCTTTACACATTTTAGTATTCCAAATCCGAATACGCAACAACATTTAATAGGAAAAACAGAAAATGACCCTGAAAAATCTCGCCCAGAAAACTTATAAATTCAACCAAGACCGAAGAAGAAAAACCTATAGCTGAGATGCATGGCAAAATTTGATAAAGCTTTAAATTGCGCTAAAGTCAGAGAAAGATTACGAATCAGCGAAAACGCAGTTGATTTTCGTTGCCGGGGTATCCTAGCCAGGCAGGGAGCAAGCCTGGAGATGTTTGCCAATGGCAGGCACCAAGCAGCTTGTGGCCTCTCGGGGCCGCGGGGGTTCAAATCCCCCTCCCGGCGCCAATTCTTGCGCTCAGCATGATTCCTACAATTTTTGGTTGCGTCATAAGAAAAAGGGCAGAATCTCGGCTAAAAAGAGTCCATCCGATTCGCAGGTGCCATTTTATCGGGGGTTTTCATTTCAGCCGAGGTGCCAATTCAGAGCTAAATGAAAAAGCCATGCCAGCGGCATAACAATCCTTAACACATTCGCAATAACCCATCTGTTTTGCGGGGTAGAGGCAGGATTCAAGAGCCATGTGAAGAGGCAAATGCGTTAGCGGAAGTGCAATAGATTTTCTTTAACAAACTTAGTGCCTATTGTTTGAGGTGAAAACGCCCCGATGTTTTGAGTCTTTGCGACAGAAGAGGCAAAAACTTGACCGCGACCACGAATGCTACGGTGGCGTAGAGGATTCCGCCTAAGATGTCGGTGAAGTAGTGTTCGCCAAGGTAAATCGCACTAAACCAAGTCCCAACTGGAATCGCCAAAACCGGAAGAGACTTCCACTTCCAAAACCTAAAAGCGAAAAGAAAAACAAGCCAAGGCAACGCGGAGTGAAGACTCGGAAAGGCAGCGTAAAGGTTGGGTCCCAAGAAATCGTAGAGGGTTTTGTAAGCGGGTACTCCTAGGCTTTTGTCTACTGAGGAGGAGAGTATGCGGGTGAGACCGTGGCTTGTTAAGGCGGTGTTGAGCCATGGCGGCGCCACTGGGTAAGCGAGGAAGGTAGCTAAGGAAGTGTATGTCACCACAAATAGCGACGCGGTGTATTTCCAGAAGTCTCTGTGGTATCTTAGCCAGACTATGAAACCGAAGGCTGTTGGGACAAAGAAGTATATTGTGTAGAAGAAGGCGCCTGTGAAATTTAGGGCAGGCGTGGCTAAGTAATGTTGCAGAGCCAGGTTCGGGTTGTTTCCAGCGAAGATTGCCATGTCAAGGTTGTATGGTCCATAGTTAACGTGGAATTTAGAGACCAATCCCACGAGACCGTTGAAGGTTTCATAAGACACAAATACCAGAAGAAAAGGCACCCAGTCTTTCACGAACAGCCAAATCTTCTTGCTGTAAGCCGCGTAGACTAAAAGAACCAAGACTGCGAATTCGGCGCCTGGAATGATGTCGTTGGTGAGTTCAAGGACGGCAACTGCCGCGACAAAGACGGCTGAGAGCAGGACGGCGAGGATTCTTAAAAAATCACGGTCCGTTTTGGACTTCTCTTTCAGGTCCTGTTCCTCTTTGGTGTGATTCATAGTGAAATTTCCCATGTGTTTATCGTAGTAGGGTTGTGTTAGCCTCTAATGCTTAATTTAAGTAATCAACCTTCCGCAAAACACGCCAGCGACTGCGTTTTCGAAGCCTGAGCGCGACGCGCAACAAAATTAAAGGGGGTGCCCTGAAGAAAAATTTGTTTGTTTGTGCGAGGGAAAACAAAAAAAAGAAAAAGAAGATTTCGGCTTGGTTGCCGAAGCTTACTGTATTTGTACGTTGTCGATGAAGATTTCTTGTCCGTATTGGCTGCGTCCTGTTAGGTAGCCGTTGCCTTGCAGTATGATGCTTGTGAGGCTGGCAGATGATGAAAGCCCTTGTCCTGTCCAGTCAGCGGGTAGGTTTCTGCTGAATTGTATCCATTGTCCCGTTGTGAAGGTGCCTTGTACGGTTCCCATGTTGATGACTTTCACGGTTGAGGTGCTGGTTGGCGCTGTTGCTGGACTGCTTCCCCACCAGTAAATCAGTTGTTGGCCGTTGCTTGCAGTCAGCGTTATCTGGAAGCTGTAGTATCCTGCAATTGAGCTTACTCCGCCGTTTCCGTTGTTGTAGATGTACATTGAAAGTGAGCCTGCAGCGTTAGGTATCGAGCTGAGGGCGATGGTGGGGCTAAAGGTGTTTGTCAAAGATGCCGCGACTGTTCCTATGCCTGAAATTGTTGTGTCTATTTCGGCGTATGCTCCTGATAGGGCTGGTGCGTTGTCGTCTGTTACGTGGCTTTGTGCGTAGCCTGAAGTGCTTGAAACCCATGGTGTGGTTGTGTCGAATCCGCCGTCGGGTACTTGGTTGGGAGTGATGGTGAATGTTGTTGTTGCTGAGGTGAGACCTGTGAATGCCGCCGTGATGGTTGACGAGCCTGCAGCTGAATCTTGGTAGTAGAAGCTTGCAGAGCTAGAGCCGCTTGCGATGCTGACTGAAGTTATTGGGGTTCCTGTGCCTGCTGCGTTGTTGTAGAATTTGCCGGTTGAGGAGGTTGCTGTCAACGTTATTGTTAGGGGTGAGCCTGCGTTTACGCCGCGTCCGCTTGAATCCTGTTGAGCCACAGTTATCACCGATGAAACCTGGCTTACAAAGAGTGATTGGCTTGTTCCCGCTGTGAATTTGAGTTGGGTAGCTGAGCCTGTCACGGTGAATACGGTGGTGGCTGGAGTGTATCCTGTAACGGATGCCGTGATTGTGGGTGCTCCTTGAGAAGTGTCCTCGTAGTAGAAGGTTGCAGAATAAGGCGAAGTTGTGCTGATTGTTACCGTTGTTATTGCATGTGTCCCAGCGGAGTCAGAGTAGAATGTCCCAGATGGCGAACTTGAAGTCAACGTTACTGTTAGGGCACTTCCTGGATTATGTGAGCTGCCGCTTGAACTTTGGCTTTGAACGGTGATTGCTGCGGATACCTTGTTTGTAGGCAAGTTTTGAGTGGTGCCTGCTGTGAAGGCGAGTTGGTTGCTGTTGATTGTGAATTGGGTGGTTGCTGAAGTTAGTCCTGAGGATGAAGCTGTAAGTGTTGGGGTGCCGCTGCTGCTGTCCTTGTAGTAGAAGCTTGCTGAGCTTGAACCGCTTGCGATGCTGACTGAAGTTATCGCGGTTCCTGTGCCTTGTGCATTGTTGTAGAATCGTCCGTTGCCGGAAGAAGATGCCAAGTTGACTGTGATTGCTCCTGTAGTTGTTGGGTTGCCAACTGAATCTTGTCTTTGCACGGTAACTACCTTTGAAACCTCGCTGGCGCTTATCGATTGGCTGATGCCTGCTGTGTAGACCAGTTTGGATGCGGGGGCTGCATTTACCGTTATAAGTGGGCTGATGTTGGTTACGGTGCCGTCTGAGGCGGTGATTGTTTCTGAACCTGCGGTCTTTAATGTGACGGTGAAGGTTTTTGTGCCTGAGTTTAGGGTTGAATCGCTGGGTAGAATTGCTTGGCTGTCGGATGATGTGAAGTGTACTGTTCCTGTGTAGGTTGTGACGGTGTTTTGTGATTCGTCTTG
>CAWGMZ010000010.1:0-11985 GCA_963823775.1 Candidatus Bathyarchaeota archaeon | reverse complement strand
TGCGGTTGCCGCTTCTTGGTAAGCTACGTATTTCTTCGATTTCGCCCAATCCACTAGCCTGTTTTTCATGAAGTCAGGGTACCAAACGATTTCGTTCGCGGTTTTTTCGACGGCTTCTGTGAGTTTGCGTGTTTCCATAAACCATTGTTTGCGCTCCAGGATTTCTACTTGGGCTTTGCATCGGTCGCAGACGCCGACTTCCTGGCTGATTTTTTCGGTTTTCTCCAGCAAACCAGCGTCCGTCAAATCTTTAACGATGGCGGCGCGTGCCTGATTAATGTATAAGCCTGCGTATTTGCCGCCGTTTTCGGTGATGCGTCCGTTTTCTGTGAGCAGGGTGATGACTGGGAGTTTGTTTTTGAGGACGGTTTTGACGTCTTCTTTGTCGCCGTAGGTGCAAATCATGACAACGCCCGTGCCGAAAGCGGGGTCTACGCATTCGTCAGCTATTACTGTGACGGGGCGGTTTACCATGGGAACTATGATTGTTTTGCCGATGTACTTGCAGTATCGTTCGTCTTTGGGGTTTACTTCGATGGCGACGCAGGCGGGAATGAATTCGGGTCGTGAAGTAGCAATCATCAAGAAATCCTTCGTTTCCGCAACTTGGAAATCGGATGTAATGCAGGGTGCCTTCTTTTTTGATGTAGTCAACTTCTGCGTCGGCTATGGCGGTTTCGTCGTGGGGACACCAATTCACGGGGTGCGTGCCCTGATACATGAAGCCTTTTTTGTGGAGCAAAATAAAGCTGAGTTGTGTGCGGCGCCAATAGTCAGGGTCCATTGTGCGGTACTCGGTGGTCCAATCGATGCTGCAGCCCAGCCGAAGGATGCCTTCCTTCATCATGGCAATGTACTTCTCGACAAGCGCAATGCACATCTCACGGAACTTGTCTGTAGGCAAATCCCTTTTGCGAATGTTATTTTGTTTTTCAACTTGGATTTCTATTCCTAAACCGTGGCAATCCCAGCCCTGCGGAAACAACACGTTGAATCCCTGCATCCGCTTGTAGCGGGCAACCATGTCAAAATATGTCCAGTTCAGGACGTTTCCCATATGCAGCTCGCCCGAAGGGTAAGGCGGAGGCGTATCTATGCTGAATGGAACCCGCTTGGTGTCGTTCCAGTCGTAGCGGAAAATGCCTGTTTCATCCCATTTTCTGCTGCCATTTACGTTCGATTTCAAGGAAATTGTATTCTTTAGGCCAGGCTTGCATCGGTTTTCACTCTTCGGTTTTATTTAATCAAGCCAAAGTAATATAAACACTATCAAGTCCCCTAAGCCAATCAAACCCTGAAAATGCAAAAAACAGAACCCGCAAGCCACCCAAAGTTTGGGAAAAGGAATATGGAGCCTAGGAAGGGAATTGAACCCTTGTAAAATCGCTCTGCAGGCGATTGCTTATGCGACTCGGCCACCTAGGCTCAGACTGCACATAAAATCTTTCTCAGCCTTTTATATAAGGGTGTTCAAGCCCGAAACGCAGCCGCAATGAGCAAGAGACACTCTAATTCAAAACAGGTACATTTCGTCTCCTAAACCTGAAAGCTATTAAGGAGACTGATAAGAACAATGCAAAAATTGTTAATGTTGGAAACTCGGGAATTGCAGGGGTTGGGGTAGATGACGTGGTAAGTGAAGGAGCAGGTGTTTGTGATGCGGTTGTATTTTGTGAGGGAGAGTCAGGTATCGAAGTGGTTGTTGTCCCATCAGCAACAGTAATCATTTGTGTGTTGCTCCAACCGCTTGATTCCCCTGTGAAATTGTTATCCGTCCCCAGCGATTAATCCAGTGTAGACAATATTCACTTGCCCCACTAAGGCTTGCGCTTGAACATCAAGCTGACTGCCTTGTCGAAACAGTTGTCTCATCAAAGAAACTGTAAAGACTAATGTACACAGTTGTGTAAGCGGAGTTTGAAGCTGGAAATTCGAAAGAAGGCAAAGCGCCCATGTCAAATCGACCATAAAGCCAGGTGGACAGCACCGTTAAGTCCATAGGGATAGTAATTCCATTGGTCACCGTAATGCCCTTTTACCCTAAAATTATAGTACATGTTGATTTCGTTGCCGCTTGAATCGTTATAGGGTGTGAAACGTTGGTTCAAAATAGTGAAGACTAGTGTTTTATTATCAACATGGTAACCGTTGTCGCTTGTCGTCTGCTGCCCTGTAAACGGGTCCGTCGTGGTTGTTGGTGCAACATCATAGGAAAGGTCGTCGTAACTTACGGTGAACTGTGGTGCGGTTGGCGTCAATGCTGACTGAGCAATTGCGGGTTTAATCATCAATAGACCTACAGCTGAGAGAGACACTGTTAGAATCAGAATTATCGCCAAACTTTTTCCTACAGTTCCCATGACTGAGCATTAAGAAATAGCGGCAATAAAAGATTATTCGTAAAGGTTTCTTGACTTGAGTTAGTCAACGTTCCTTGACTAATCCCTAATTGAGCGGAATAGATGAAGCCTTGGCTGCTCAAGTTTGAACGGTTTTGTCATGGTTTTCTTTGTAGTTCTGATGAGGCGCCGTGATGGTTATGGTTGTTCCCGAAGCAACTGGAGATGTTATCCATACGTTTCCGCCGATTACGACGTCGTCGCCGATTACCGCGCCTGCCCCAAGAATGGTTGCTCCGCTGTATATGACTACGTTGTTGCCGATGGTAGGGTGCCTTTTGCGTCCCTTGATGATGTTGCCGCTCTCGTCTTTGGGGAAACTTAACGCACCCAATGTTACGCCTTGGTAGAGTTTGACGTTGTCGCCGATTTCGGTGGTTTCGCCGATGACGACGCCTGTGCCGTGGTCGATGAAGAAGTTTTTGCCGATGGATGCGCCTGGGTGGATGTCGATGCCAGTTATGGAGTGAATGTGCTCGCTCATTATTCTGGGAATCAACGGGATGCCGTCAAGGTAAAGCACATGCGCTATCCTGTAAGCTGTAATCGCCAGCACACACGGGTAGCTTAAGATTACTTCATCCGTGCTCACTGCCGCCGGGTCACCCGCGAAAGCAGATTGAATATCTCCGCTTAACATAGACCTTATTTCAGGCAGCTTTTCAAGAAGCTCCTTAACAACTATGTGTGCGCGTGATTGGCACACGTCCTGGGGACAGGTCCCTGTTTTTCTGCAGATGTACTTGAGGCTTTTCTCGACTTCGCCTGTGAGTCGGGTATAAACTGAATTCAATTTGGTGCCCAGATGGTACCTGATGTTGGCTTTAGTGATTTCTTCCTTGCCGAGATAACCAGGAAAAAGAATCGTGAACAAATCATCCAGCACCTCAACAACCACGTCTACTGAAGGAAGGTCTCGCCCGGTGAGGTGATCCATGCCGCCGAACCGCTCGTAGTTGGCAACCATTTCATCCACTAGTTTCGGCAAGCCTTTCTCAACCCAATCCCGCTCAACCTTGACATTATTGCTCATAAGCGCATCCATCACTCGATCGGGATTCCACGCGTCAACTTCCTCGCTTCCGCTTGCTTGCCCATTACCTTTAATGAGTGGCTTTTCAGTTTTGGTTACCATGTTTTCCTGACCTTGCGTTCATAAGATAAAAAGGTGAATATAAGAGAAACGGCTTGCCTTGGGCGCTAAATGTTGGCGGTTGAGGATGGCGGTGGTTCTTGGAACAGGATTGTGCTTAGGTAGCGTTCGCCTGTGTCTGGCAAAATGACGACGACGAGTTTGCCTTTGTTTTCCGTTCGCTTAGCGATTTCAAGCGCCGCAAACGTTGCTGCACCAGAAGATATGCCGACAAGCAAGCCTTCTTTCTGCGCCAGCTGCCTCGCCGTCTTAAGTGCGTCGTCATCCGTCACTTTGAATATTTCATCCACCAAATCAAGTTTAAGCACGTCAGGTTTGAAGCCTGCACCTATTCCCTGGATTTTGTGTGGTCCCTTCTGCCCGCCGCTGAGCACTGGTGAACCTGCTGGTTCCACAGCCACCGCCTTGAACGCGGGCTTGAGCGGCTTAATGTACTGGGCGATTCCCGTTATGGTTCCGCCTGTGCCCACTCCAGCAACGAGGATGTCGACTTCGCCGTCGGTGTCTTCCCAGATTTCTGGACCAGTGGTTTCCCTGTGGATTTTGGGGTTCGCCAAGTTTTTGAATTGCTGTGGCACGAAACTGCCGGGTGTCTGCGAGGCTATTTCTTCGGCTTTTTTGATGGCGCCGCCTATGCCTTCCGCCCCCGGCGTAAGGATGAGTTGTGCGCCGTAGGCTTTGAGCAGGCTGCGTCGTTCTATGCTCATGGTTTCGGGCATGGTTAGGATTAGTTTGTAGCCTTTGACGGCTGCTACCATGGCGAGGCCGATGCCTGTGTTGCCGCTTGTGGGTTCGATGATTGTTGTGCCTTGTTTGATTAGGCCTTGTTTTTCTGCTTCAGCTATCATGCTTTGGCATATGCGGTCTTTGACGCTTCCGCCTGGGTTTCTGGATTCGAGTTTGCCGAGGACGGTTGCGTTTGTGCCTTCGGTTAATTTGTTTAGTCGTATGAGTGGGGTTTTGCCTATTGTTTCTAAGACGTTGTTGTTTATTTTCACGTCGCATTCACTCCATTTTTATAACACCGTTATAGTGGGGCAAATAAACTAAAAACCTTTACGGTACCCAGACCAAAACCAAACGCCCTCACGGCTTACAGCAAAAAGAAACGCAAAGCTTACAAAAATCCACAGTCACCTCATCCGACGTAATCTCCTTATTAGCAAGACGCTTAGCCGTCTCACTCGCCATCGCCTGAATCCTCGGAACAATATCATCGAACTGCTCCATCCCCCGAATAGCCCTCTTCGAATTAATGTATTGGCTTATAGCTGCCTGAGTTGTTCCCAGCCGATGCGCCGCTTCAACCTGCGTGAGGTTATAGGTGTTGATGAGTTCTTTTGCAACAAGTGACCTGAAAAGGGGAACAACATATTTTCCGATGGCTTCGCATCTGGGATTCATTTGCCTCAAACTATAACACGCTTATACTTATAAAATTGTTTTCCCAACAGCTAAATCATCCTAAGCAAGTCAGCCTTAGTAATAATGCCCACAACTCTGCCTCTGCGGGAAATCAACACAGCAGAATAAACCTGCAAAAGATCAGAAATCAAACTCAACGGCGCATCCTCACCCACCTGCGGAAACGCCTCCTCCATAATTTCCCCCGTCGCAATCTGGGAAATCTGAGCTAAATCTTTTCCATCCAAAATTTGACGCAAAATCGTCTTCTCCGAAATGCTGCCCACTGAATGCTTTCCTTCAAAAACAGGCAGCTGCGAGTACCCGTGAGTCTTCATTAACTCTACAACTTTGGCGACGGGGTCATTTCGTTGGACGCTGATGACTTCGGTTTGGAACATTTTGCCAGCTTGAAGTTTGGATTTCGATTCCAGCCGCTCCAAGGTTTCGAAGATTGTTTTTACTTTGGTGTAGGAGGAGTCGATTTTTCCCGCTTCCAGCTTTGCGATGAGGGATTGGCTGACGCCTGCCATCTTTGCGAATTCAGCCTGTTTGAGACCGAGTTGGCGTCTTTTTTTAGCGATGTCTGTTAAGGCTGGAAGCATGGGTGTATAGGCTTTTGCTGGGCTAATTATTCTTTTTGGAATAAAAAACGCAAAAACACCTATAACACCGTTATTTTATTTATTCATCAACAAAACAAGAGGCAACAAACATGACCAAAAGAAAAATAGACACAATTGCCGTCCACGCCGGACAAGAAACGCCCGACCCGGCAACAGGCGCAAGAGCAGTCCCCATCTACCAAACAGCCTCATACGTCTTCAAAAGCACCGAGCACGCAGCAAACCTTTTCGCGTTAAAAGAATTAGGAAACATTTACACCCGCATAGGGAACCCAACCGTCGACGTTTTCGAAAAACGTGTAGCGGCAATCGAAGGCGGAACAGGCGCATTAGCCACGGCGTCGGGGCAAGCAGCCATCTCACTTGCGCTATTAACGGTCACGCAGGTAGGCGACGAAATAGTTTCCGCCAACAACCTCTACGGCGGCACCTACGAACTCTTCCACTACACCTTCCCAAAGCTCGGCAGAAAAGTAAAATTCGTCGACTCCAGCAAACCCGAAGAATTCCAAAAAGCCCTAACCAGCAAAACCCGCGCCATCTACGCTGAAACCCTCGGCAACCCCAAACTCGACGTACCCGACTTCGAAGCAATCGCAAAAATCGCCCATGAGGCAGGAATCCCATTCGTCGTCGATAACACAGTCGGCGTCGGCTTGGTCGCCCCCATCGAATACGGCGCAGACATAACGGTGCTTTCAGCCACAAAATACATCGGCGGACACGGCTCAAGCATCGGCGGCGTAATTGTTGACAGCGGCAAATTCAGTTGGAACAACGGCAAGTTCCCAGAATTCACCGAGCCAGACCCATCTTACCACGGCATAAAGTACTGGGATGCCTTCGGCAACTTTCCAGGCCTTAGGCAACGTCGCCTTCATCTTCAAAGCAAGAGTGCAACTACTACGGGACATCGGACCAAGCTTGAGCCCATTCAACGCGTTCCTGTTCATCGAGGGACTGGAAACGCTGCCGCTAAGACAAAGAAAACATTCCGAAAACGCAAAAAAAGTCGCCGAGTTCCTGCAGAAGCATCCTTTAGTTAACTGGGTAAACTACCCTGGACTGGAAAACCACCCGAGCCATAAACTTGCAGAGAAATACTTCAAGGGCAGCTACGGCGGCTTAGTTGGTTTCGGCATAAAAGGCGGCTTAAAAAACGGCAAACGCCTAATCGAATCCGTCAAACTGTTCTCGCATCTGGCAAACATCGGGGACACAAAAAGCTTAATCATTCACCCCGCCTCGACGACACATCAACAACTGACAGCTCAGGAGCAAGCGGCAACAGGAGTCACGCAAGACTACATTCGGCTCTCAGTAGGCATCGAAGACCCGCAAGACATCATCGAAGACTTAGACCAAGCCTTGAAAGCCTCAGCCGAACCGTAACCACCCAACCCATTTTTTTATTTTATGGAGGCAAAACAACTCATCACAACAAAAACCCCCGAAAACACCCAGACCCAGTGCAGCTTCACTTTTGTGTACGCACCCGACGAGTTTACGTTGGAGTCAGGCGAAAAGCTTAGTCCCGTAACTCTTGCTTACGAAACTTTTGGCACACTCAACAAAGAAAAATCCAACGCCATCCTCGTTTTGCACGCGCTCACCGGCGACGCTCACGCAGCGGGACCTGGCGGCTGGTGGGGCAACCTGATAGGCGAAGGCTTAGGCATTGACACCGACAAGTACTTCGTCGTTATGCAGCAACGTTCTTGGGCGGCTGCAGGGGCTCCACGGGACCCTCTTCAATCAACCCTCAAACGGGCAAACCCTACGGCATCAGCTTCCCGCTGGTCACTGTGGGCGACATGGTTAAAGCGCAACGGCGCCTCATCGACCATTTAGGCATTGAGAAGCTTTTGGCGGTGGTCGGCGGCTCGATGGGCGGCATGCAGGTTCTGCAGTGGATGACATCTTACCCCAAGAGAATCCGAGCAGCCATCCCGATTGCGACGGCGCTCAAACATACGCCTCAGCAGATAGCTTTCAACGAAGTCGGCAGGCAAGCCGTCATGGCGGATCCCAACTGGCGAGGCGGCAACTATTACGGCGGCAGCATCCCCGCCGAGGGCTTAGCTATCGCAAGAATGATTGGGCACATAACCTACATGAGTGATGCTTCGATGGCGGAGAAGTTCGGACGAAAATTCAGGTCAGAGAAGGCTCCTCGCAAGTTTGGCGCAGATTTTGAGGTTGAAGGTTACCTGCGCAGACCGCGGCGACAGCTTCGTTAAACGGTTTGACGCGAACAGCTACCTCTACTTAACCAAAGCCATAGACTACTTCAACATCTTAAATGGGCACAGCCTCGGAGACATCTTTCGGGGGCTGCAGGCAAAAGTGCTTGTCCTCGCCTTCAAATCCGATTGGCTTTACCCCGCGTATCAGTCGCAGGAGATTGTTAGGGCATGCAAATTGGCTGGAGTGGATGCAAGCTACTGCGAACTGGGCTCAACTTACGGGCACGACGCCTTCTTACTGGAAACCCAGCAAGAAGCACACCTGATAAGTAACTTCCTAAACCGCGTCCACAACAAAGGCAAGGAGCAACAACAACGATGACGCAACCCGCTGACAGAATCGAGTACAAAGCCTTCGCCAACTGGATTTCTGACGGTGCATCCGTGCTGGATTTGGGCTGCGGAGACGGCGAACTCCTACGGTACCTGATACGGGAACGGCATGTGCGTGCCCAAGGCATCGAACTCAACGAACAGGCCATTTTGCGATGTGTCGCCGAAGGGCTCAGCGTTTTCCAACAGGACATCGACACGGGACTCTCTGAGTACACTGATGGCTCATTCGACTACGTCATCTTAAACCAGACCTTGCAGCAAGTAAAAAAACCCGATTTCGCCCTCCAAGAAGCCCTGCGAGTAGGCAAAAAAACCATCGTCGGCATCCCCAACTTCGCCCACTACAAAGCCCGAGCCAAAATCTTCTTCCAAGGACGCGTCCCCGTCACCGCAGCGCTCCCCTATCAATGGTACAACACGCCGAACCTGCATTTTCTCAGCCTAAACGACTTTCGGGATTACTGCAAAAACAAAAACATCCAAATCGAATACGCCTTCTTCAAATCGGGCAAGAAGCAAGTGCGTTTTCTGCCGAACCTTCTCGGCGAATTCGGATTCTTTGTGCTATCAAAAAAGAAATAGCTGTCTTTTTGGATGGAAATTTGAAGGTTAATGGTTTTCGCAAAAGTCGCTATTCGGATCCGATGCCTGAAGCGTTTTTTTGGCATACGTTGCGATATCCTGCATTTATTTGAAAACTGCAGGAAATTTCGGTTTTGGAGCCAGGGGTGGGAATTGAACCCACATAAAGCAGCTCTGCAGGCTGCCGCCTGAACCCTTCGGCTACCCCGGCAAATAGAATTCTAGGGCTGTGTCCCTCATAAAAATGCTGAGGGCTCGGTTTTTTTGGTTTTGCCAGTTTTCGCTTCGTTGTTTCCGTTGCAGTGCACATCTAACCCAAAGTATAACGATGTTATAAACGTTGCTAAATCCTTAAATAATTTTTTCAGCTCTTATTTTCCGTGCAAAAATGACCGAGCAAACCAAAATAGCTCTTTTTAACACCTTAACCCGCAGAAAAGAACCGTTCAAGCCACTGGAAAGAGACAAAGTCAAAATCTACACCTGCGGCCCCACAGTTTACGCTTACGCGCACATCGGCAACTTCCGCGCCTTCCTCTTTGAAGATTTGCTAAAACGCTGGCTTCTGCATCGGGGGTTCAAGGTTACCCATGTGATGAACCTCACGGACATCGATGACAAAACCATCAAAGGCAGCCAAAAGCAGGGTCTGCCGCTTCGGCAATTCACCGATTTTTATGTTAAAGCCTTCTTCGAAGACCTCAAAACCTTAAACATTCTGCCAGCCGACGTTTACCCAAGAGCCACCGACCACATCGCGGAAATGGTCACCCTAATCAAGACGCTGATGGCGAAAGGCTACGCGTACCGAGGCGAAGACGACTCAATCTACTTCTGCATCACCAATTTCCCAGACTACGGCAAACTCTCAAAAATCAAAGCCGCCGAGCTTAAAGCAGGCGCAAGAGTCAGCCAAGACGAATACGCCAAAGAAGAAGCGCAGGATTTCGCATTGTGGAAAGCTTGGACGCCCGCAGGACGGCGATGTTTTCTGGGAAACGGAGTTGGGCAAGGGCAGACCAGGCTGGCATATCGAGTGCTCGGCAATGTCCATGCGGTATCTGGGCGAAACCTTCGACATTCACTGCGGCGGCGTCGACAATATGTTCCCGCATCATGAGAACGAGATTGCGCAGAGCGAGGCGGCGACGGGCAAAAAATTCGTCAACTACTGGCTGCACAACGAGCATCTGCTTGTGGAAGGCAAAAAAATGTCCAAAAGCTTCGGCAACTACTACACCCTGCGCGACCTGCTTGCGAAAGAATGCGACCCAGCTGCAATACGGTTCCTGCTGATGTCGGTTCATTATCGGCAGCAATTCAACTTTACTTTTGAAGCCTTAGAATCAGCAAAAAGCGCAGTAGGCAGGCTCCGCAACTTTGTTCGGCGGCTGCATGAAGTCGAGGGCACGGAGACAGCAAAGGAAAAGTCGCCGTCCCTATCTGAGAAACTGGAGGCATGCTTCGGCGGCTCGATGGATGACGACCTTGACATCGGCACCGCCATAGCGTCGCTGTTCGATTTCGTGCGGGAAATAAACAATCTGCTCGACGACGGCAAAGTAAGCAAGCAAGAGGCGGCGGATGTCGGCGGCTTGATGATGGGCTTAGACGAGGTTTTAGGTGTTATCGGCAGAGTGGAGGTTGAAGAAGCCTTGCCGACTGACGTTGAAGTTTTGGTGCAGAAGCGGGAGGCGGCGCGGAAGGCGAAGAACTGGAAAGAAGCCGATGCTATAAGAGCACGAGCTGAAATCGATGGGCATAGTGTTTGAGGATACGGCTCAAGGCGTAAGATGGCACAAAGAAAAAACTTAGGAGCTACTTTTTCTAAATACGGTTGTTTTAGACGCCTGTATTTGCTATGGATTTCTTTGAATGCGTCAACGACTTTTTTCAGGTCTTCTTCTTTCAGCATGAACGTTGACATCTTGAAGTTCTTTGTCAATCCTGGTTTTATGCCCACTATTCCGCTTCTTTGAGGTCGCTGTGCAAGAAGTAGCCACGTTTAGGATGGTTCTGGGAATTTCAAAGAACTTAGGCGACTCGACAAACATCAAATCGTGACTATGTGGTTTTTCTTCCCAGCTGCTTGAGACCGAAATTTTCGATTTCTTCGCTGAACCGCCTTCCTTCAGCGACTCCTCGTCCCAATGCTTTGTCCGCTTAACAACCGAATGGGAAGCTGGTCATCAACGTGATCATGGCGCCCCTCTGGAAGTGCAGCCCAGCGACTCGACCTCTTTGATTTTGTGAGTGGCTGATTTCCGCAGAACTTTAGGTTCAATCATCGGAAACACCATCAGCAGGAACAATGGCAGCGGCATTGCCTGCTACTGGTGTTTCCGATGACGCTCGGTGACGAGTGATCGCAGTCGATGCCGCGCCAGGTGTTCTCAACTATCACGTTGCCGGCGATAGTTGGTGACGAGTGCGAAAGGCAGCGAACGCCGCCGTTGTTGCCAGCAATGAAGTTGTTGTGATCGCGATCGAGGAACCGGAGCAGTAGATGCCGCTTCCCGTCGTCCCTCCACCTCCTGTGATCGCAAAGCCAGAGATGGTCGTGCTCGAGCCGATGCCGTTGGCCGTGACCACTGGCCATGTGCCTGTCCCTGACAGCGTTGTCCCTGTCGACCCTGCGCCGGCCAGTGACACGCCGTCCCTCATCGTGATGTCGCCGTTGAAAGTGCCAGGACCGACGCTCACAACGTCCCCTGACGCCGCCATGTTCACAGCGTTCTGAACGGTCGCGTACGGGCTCCCCAAGTCAGCCGTTGCCCGTTGAGTCGTTGGCGGTCGAAACGTAGACCGACGCTGCCTGGGCCACGGCTGGCATCACCAGTGCTATCAGGAACGCAGCCAGCCCGATCTTCACGCGTAGCACCCGCATGAATCCCCCTCGCATCGCCAATTCCCCGTGTCGCCACATCATGCCCGGCACCCCGACGACACTGTACGCAGAGTGACTCCGCTTTGCCACCAGACGCAGCAGCCCCGCTCACCATCACAGTGACCGGAGCTGCCTCATGTCTCAAATGGCGGTCTCTCTGACGCAACGTTGAACAAAGAGGCCTGGGAGATTGTACGTCAGTTAATCGAGGCCTCGGAGAAGTCGGGACTGTAGTGCTCTAACCGCTGGCGTCCTGTCGGTGACCATTCCGGCGACTGAAGCAAGCGTGGCGCCGTGAGCTTTCGTCCCGCCTCTCCGACCGTCCGACCGTCCCCCGTCCGTCCGTCGGAAA
>CAWGMZ010000009.1:0-19368 GCA_963823775.1 Candidatus Bathyarchaeota archaeon | reverse complement strand
CGAAATATTATTATCAGACATTCTAACATCAGTAGATTGAATATAACTAGTCTGAACTCCAGTACCATAATTTAAATATTTGAATTGTCTATTAATACCTGATTTGAGTGTACAAAGACTCCACTTCCTGGACCACGGGAATTAATATTAGATAGAGATATTACTCCAGATGAAAGAATTCCATTATTATATCCTATAAATTCAGTATTAGATATACTTAGAGGAAATGTGTTACTCGAGTATTGTAAAGGATAACTTAATCCTAAAGGATTATACATTTCAAAATTGTCTAAATATACGAATCCACTAGAAGTAATATTTGATATAGAGTTAATATCTAGGCTTGTAGACTTGGGCTCTATAGACTCCGGTTCAAATCCGGGCAGCCCCACCAACAAACTTTTTTGGTGGTTCCTTTTTTCTGTGGGAATCCTTAAGTATTTATTTGCATCATTTTAATACAGGTTAAGATATGCCCACAACCTTAACAACCAGAGTTGAAAATGACCTCGCCAAAATCATAGATGAGGTTTCCAAAGAGGAAGGAATGGACAGATCCACCGTCATAAGAAGGTTCCTTACGAAAGCAGCGAAGGACTGGCTAATTGAAAAGAGCTTACAGGAATATGAAGAAGGCAAAATAACGCTTTGGCAGGCTGCTAGGAAATGCAGCTTGTCGGTTTGGGAAATGATAGATGAGGCAAAAAGAAGAGAAATCCATGTTCCTTATACGCTGGCGGAGTTTAAGGAAGATTTGAAAGGCTTACGGAAGGCTTCCTAGTGCCCGGCGCCGTCTCCAACTCAACCCCTCTGATTTATCTGGCTAAAATCGGTAAACTTGACCTTTTGAAAGTGCTCTTTGGAGAAATCCTGATTCCAAAAGAAGTGTGGATCTAGGTAGTTGAAAAAGGGAAATCGCTTGGACGAAAAGATGCTTATGCCGTTGAGAATGCGGTTGCGCAAGGCTGGCTTAAAGTTGTTGCTGCTGACCCTTTCGAGATGCCTATAGAGTTGGACAGGGGCGAGGGAGAGGCTTTGTCGCTTGCGAAGCAGCTGAACTTGGAGATAGTGCTCATTGATGAAGTGTCGGCTCGTTCTGCAGCGCGATTGCTTGGCTTAACGCCTCGGGGAACCATTTTCGTTTTGCTTTTGGCTCTTAAGCAAGGCAGAATTGGGTTTGATGGGTTTTTGCAGGCCCTTGACGAGTTGATGGAGGCAGGCTTCAGGCTAAAAGAAGAAGTGTACGTTCAAGCAATCAAAGAAGCAGCAAAACTAAAAAAGAAAGAATAGTCAAATCCGGGCAGGCCTCCATTTGTCATTCAATTTGAAACTTGCTGTGAAAACTTTTTTAGGATGGGTCTCTCTATTTTGTGGTGAAAATCATTGGAATCTGGTGTGGGGCTCAAAAAAGTGGATGAGCAGGGGCGTTTTATCCTGCCTGCCGATTGGCGTGAATCTGAGCTCAGCGAAAGCAGAGAAATTTATGTCATCAAGCGGAAAGGCTATTTGAAGCTGATTCCTAAACGTCGCGCTGATTTAACCGTGTGCTTCGACAAAGTTGACTTAGGCGTTAAATCAATCGGCGACTGGACCGAATTGAAAAGAAATTCTACGGGGAACATCCATGAGGTTTCTGGATGCAAACATCTTCATCTACGCATACTACAAACCCAAAAGAACGCTAACAGAAAAAGAAGAAGCCATAAAGGAAGAATCAAAAAACATCATAGCTAACATTTCAGCTGGCAAAGAACAAGTCCTAACAACTGTTGTTCACATCTCGGAAATAGTTAACATTTTAAAAAATGGCATGACCAAAGAGTTGCTGACAAAGACGATTCTCGACCTGTTTATGCTGGACAACATTATCATAAAGGATGTTTCCAGGGAAGAGTATTTTGCGGCGGTCGCCATAGGTGATGACTTGAAACTGGAACCCAACGACGCATTAGCTGTAGATATGATGCGTCAAAACGGCGTTACAGAGATATACTCTTTTGATGAGCACTTCAACAACGTAAGTGGCATCACCAGATTGCCGATTATATAGTCAAAAAATTCTACGCTATTACTCTAAACCTGTAGACTTGGGCTCCAAAGACTCCGATTCAAAAACGGGCACCTCACCATTTTTGATTTTTGGAGCAGCTAAATCTTACATTGTTCTTTTTATTTCCGTTCTGTCAAAGTCTTTGTCGTTTGACACTATTTCTTCGGCTCCCACTCTTTGCGCTACCGCCAAATGCAATGCATCTTCATAATCGAGCCTCCACGTTTCCATAATTTGAGCCGCCTTTTGGTAGTCTTCGGATTTGAGGGGTTCAATCGTTAATTGCTTGAGCGCCGTAATCGATGTTATGACTTGCCTTATGAAGTCCTTGTCCTTGAGGTTTTTTCCCGTTAGCCCAGCTAAAATGACCGTTGCTTCGTACAGTGTCAGGCTGGACGTGAAGTATTTGCCTCGCTTTGCTTTTTCAATTTTTTGAATCCAGTTTTTGGCTGTCTGGGCATAATCAGGATGGTTTCCCAGCCAGTAAACGAAAATGTTTACGTCTATGTACCTTGCTGGATCCACCATTTTTTGGTTGCCTCGGTTACGAACTCGTCTTAATCTTTCTCGCCATTTGGAGACTTGGAAGATTCCAAAATACTTCTCTGCTACTGGCTCTGATGCTTCAATTATTATTAGGTGATCTTTCGTTTTTACGTTGACATATGTTCCCGACTTTAGCTTGGCTTTTTTTCTGATAGCCTTTGGGATTATTATCCTGCCTTTTTCATCTATTTTTGGAGTTACCTCTTCCATTTTTCCCACCAGTGAATTCTTTCCCACTAATTAAGATGTGACCACTGACGTATAAATCTTCCACAAAAGGGGAAACCCGTCAAGTCTGCGAAGCCCTTTTTCCATGTTGAAACAAAACTGTTGTTTTTGATGTAGAATCGCCATGGCTGATTTTTCCATTCGCCGGCATAATCAACACCGATGCGGGTCGTAGCCACAATACACTCGTGGGGAACAGACGAGGCGTCGGTTATGAACAGGGGCGGTTTGGTCAAGTCAGCTTTGGTCTGTGCCCCGGTAAGCGACATTGCCATGCAGAGTTTGCCTGGACCGTTGGATAAGTTGGTGACGCTGTGTGTGCCTCGCCGCCTGGTCATCAACTCTGTGCCTTCGACGGGTTCAAGTGCTCTTACAAGGACGGCTTCAGGTTTGCCGGGGGTTGCTCCAGCCGTGACGTTAAAGCACCAGTACATCCCATAAATGAAGTAAATGTAAGCGTGGCCTTTTTCCCCGTACATAACCTCGACTCTTGCCGTACGTCGACCTCGGGCGCTGTGAGCAGCAAGATCCTCAGGGCCGCAGTAAGCCTCAGTCTCAACAATCCTGCCTGAAGTCATGCCTTCGGATGTTCATGCACAAGAAATTTTCCAAGCAAGGTCTTTGCTACGGCTAACACATCTACCCTCGTAGAAGCTCCGAGGCAAAATCATAATACCGAGAAAAGCAGCATCCGCCAAATAAGGCTACCGACAAAAGCCTGCTCGCCTGCGGCTCTGGCGCCCGACCTTTTTTTGCATGTTGGGCTGCCATCAAAAATAAGCGTGTCCTACTGGACTTGCATTCGAATGAAATACTGCTAAATAGGGGAATTCAACAAGTGTGAAAATGTTGTCCGACCGTTTGAGGATGAATTATAAAAAAAATGGGGCAACGTAAATTTACGTTGCTGTTTTGCGTTTTCTAAGCGTTAAAACGGCTGCGATTGATCCTGCTGTTATCAGGGTTAGTATGGCGAAGAGCGGTTGGATTTCTGGGTTGTGGGGGTTGAAATTGGAGTTGTTGTGGTGGAGGAGCTTGGCGTGTGGGGTGGTGATGTTGATGACTGGGTTACTGTGAATTGGGTTTGTGTCGTGCTTCCTGTGGTCTCATCGGTTACTGTAAACCCGTAAACTCCCGCTGAACTTGGGGAACAGTGACTGTTGTGTCTAGTTTTCCGTTTGAGTCTGCTTCGAAATTGTATGCGCTTTCTCCGTTCCATAGGTCGGTGTGGATTTGGCCGTTTGCGGTGAATCCTGAACCGGAAATATACACGGTTGTGCCGGCTGGTCCGCTTGTGGGACTCACGGATAGGCTGGGAGCCGCATTCGCCGCCGGCACATCACGAATCGAACTACAAACAATAGACCAAACAAAAATACTGAAAGGGAAAATGCGGCATATGCTTTATTTGACTTGACTAAAAAAAGCATTTGAGCACCATTAACCATAATCTTTTTGGGGCGATTTTAGTTTTATGGTGAAGCTCCTAAACAGCGGGGCAGGTTTGAAGTTGCCTATGTTTTGTTTTCTTGCAGTTTCCCAAATTCTAAAGCGCTTTTGATGAGCCGCTCAAACGTTTCGAAATCTGAATGCTGAATGGTTGTTTCCTTTGCGCTGACGTATTTGCCGTTTTTTGCTTGCCGCACCAATTTTTCCAATTCGTCTTCCAAGATGTCTCGGGTCATTATGGGTTTGCCGTCAAGCAACCTTAACCCGCATCCCAGACAGTATTCGAAATCGTACTCTAAAACCCGTTCTTTGGAGTTGCCTTCCCCGAAATACTTGGTGTCTTTGACTAAGCTTTGAGAAGTTAACATCGTCATATTCAACGAACAAGACATGGGTTTTCTTTATGTCATGCGTATGATTTGGGTCAGCGGATTTGGTTTGCACCGATTCTTTCATGTGGATTTAATCTTGTCAGGACCAATATAACCTTGTTTAGACCTGGAGCAAGCAGTCGGGGCAGAAAAGATTCTGGCAAACGGAGAAAAAATTGGTTGGCTAATATTGTGAATTTGGCGCTTCGGGAGCTTTTGATCCTCTGCGTTTAACAACCAAGACCACTGCAACTACGGCGACAACCGCGATGACTGCGGCAATTAGTATGGTGGGTAGGGAGCTGCCGCCGCTGCCGGCTGATTTTGAGGCGTTGGTGAGGCTTGTAAGCGTCAACGTCAACGCTATCGGCGTCTCTTTGAGGTTGATGCGTTGGCTTGTGTTGTAGTATCCTTCTTTGACTATCCTAAACGTGTAGTTTCCCGTGGGGACGTTCTGGAAAACGACGTAGCCTGTTGCGTTTGTGACGCCGAAGAGCGGTGCCACTCCGGCTGGTTGAACTATCGACGTTAGATTCGCCTCAGACAGCGGGTTGCCTTGGCTATCTTGGAGATGCAGCTGTATTTTCAAGTTGGCTGTTGACGCTGAGGTTGAGGTTTGAGTTGAGTTCGAGGCGGCGGAGTTTGAAGTTGAGTTGGAATCGGGCGGCTGAACCGTTATCTGCGTTGTGGCTTGGGAGTTTGCGTATCCCGTTTTTGAGGCGGCGGCTGTGATTGTGCAGGTTGTTGCTTTTGTGAAGCTGGTGGATGTGAAGTTTGTGGTGTAGTAGCCGTTTCCTTGTTCTTTGGTTGTTGTGAAGGTTCCTCCGTTGTCTGACGTGAAATGTACTGTGGAGCCTAATATTGGGGCGTCATTGGCGGTTACGTACACGGTTATTTTTGTTTGTTGTCCGTTGTCGAGGCTTGCGGAGTCCGGTGTGAGGGTTAACTGTAGCGGCAAGAAATCTATGACGTAGGTAGTCATCGTTGCTTGCCCGGTGGTGTAGCTTGATGCCTGCGCGGTGATTGAGGTTGTTCCAGGCGAGTTAGTTACTGTGATGTCTCCCGCGGCTTGCGACTGCCCAAACGGAATAGTCAACGTTGAAATGACGGTGCCAACGGTTGGCTGCGACGAAAACAGGCTTACAGTCACATCCGAGGTCGGATCCTTCGCTGGGTTCCCGTTTGAATCTTGGAGCTGAACCTGGATTGCGCTGTATGATCCGTTGTCTGAAGGTAAACTTGCTGGAACGCAGAAAACCGCCAGTTTTGAAGGCGTAAAGCCCTTCGATGTTAGTGTTAGTGTTCCTGAGTTGACGTTGTTGGCTGCGGCGGTTATGGTTGTGGTGCCTGGCTTGTAAGTTGTAGTTAAATCCGCCAACCCGTAGACTTGGCCTGCTGGAATGGTTATCTGCGAGTTAATCTGGGCTATGGTCTGGTCGGATGACGATAAAGAAACACTTGTGTCAGACGAAAGTTCACAGACATAGCCTGCCGCATTCTGCAGTTCGAGAGCAACGGTCTGATAATCGCTTTTGTCCGCAGGGACCTGTGCGGGTCCGCTAAAGATTTTGAGTACGCTCGGGTTCGTGCCGACTGGCGTGGTTGTTATGGTTAATGGTACGGACGTGTATCCTTGGGCGACACCGCTTATCGAAGCGCTCCAAATCTTGCTCGTACCATTCACTGTGGTGAAGCTGGCGGTTGCGTAGGTTCCTCCTTCCTGTGATCGTGACGTTTGAAGCGACAGATCCAACGTCTGTGGTGTCGGAGCATGAAAGGGTTACTTGGACTCCTTGTTTGGGAGCTTTCGCGGGGGCGCCGCTTGAATCCTGCAGCTGAACCAGTATGCAGTTGTAGGTGTTGCCGTCAGCTGGCAGACTCGATGGGTACCCGTAGACGGCGACTTTTGCCGGGATGGGTCCAATGGTGGTCACTGCTGCCTGCACAGTTGCGAAGCCGCTTGCCGTCGCCGCTATGGTTGATGATCCTGGGCTGAAAGTTGTTTGGAAGCTTGTCGACGCGTATGTTGCGCTTGCAGGTATCGTGATTGACGGCTTGACTGTTCCTATGTTGGTGTTAGAAGACGATAAGCCTATGACCGTGTCCTGCAGTGCCCTTGTTGGGTGTTGGCTGGAATCCAGAAGTTGAACGTAGATGCAGGTGTAGGAGTTGTTGTCTGCGGGCACGCTTGTGGGTCCGACGTAGATTTTTAGGGCGGCGGGGGCGTTTGTTGAGGCGTAGCCGCTGTTTTGGCCCATTATCATGATTAATGAAACTGTAATTATGAGTGCTATTGTTGCGGATTTTGTTTTTTTCAACATTTTTCTTTCACTGTTAATTTTTTTGATTTGCCATTTGGTTGTGGCGGCACAGTGAGTGTGCGTTTGCTTGGGGTTTTGTTGTTATTTTTTCACGGTAAGTTGCTTAAGTATATTATGTATTAATAAACTATACTTGTTTCTGTTGAACACCAAAACAAATCAACAAAAACCAAAACCACCCACCTTTGGAACTCCGAACCTGAAAAAAGTCTATTTGGAAAAACCCATCCCCACTGGAACGTCGAGGAGTTCCCTCGCATAATTAAAGGAATGATAAAAAATGAATAAGCTTCAAAATGCCTGCTCTTGGAATCTACCTGTGGCTGGCGCTAAAAGGAATCCAGTAGAATTTAAAATCCGATTCACGTATGTCCATTGTCAGGTACGTTTTCGGCGTTGGCGGCTTTTAGGTGATGGGTGCTCTTATGGGTATGGCGGTTAAGTGGTTGTAGACAGTGCGTTTCTTGTTGTGTGTCAGCACAGGAACGGCTTGGGGGTACACCATCGTTTTTAGGTAAACCCATGTTTCAATGAATCTTTGTCCTTCATTTGTTGTTGTATATTTTCTTGTCTTTTCTTGCAGCTCTAAAAGCCCAGATGTTTGCAGTTGCAGCAGGTACATCTCAAGCAGCTTAAAACTTGTGTTCGTGCTGCGTAAAATGCAGGTTTTTGCCTGAGGCATCCTACACAACTCAAGAATATCCGATAAAACCTGAAAATGGTTTCTTCGAGATTCAAAAATCAAAGGTTTATTCAAGCGATTCACCGCTTGGAAAATATCTATACGCTAGTAAGCTTGATGTAGTTCTTAAACTTTCTGTGCTAGAATTTTACCCTACTTTTTCTACTGCAATTGGTGAAAATTTGAGAAAAGTCGTTTTTTAGGTGATTCTGGTTGCAGTTTCTATGAGGAAGCCGCGTTTGCCGATTGAGTAGGGCAGTCTTCGTGGGGGCACGATGGTGCCTTTCATTTTTTTAATTAAAATGTCCCGCTGCGTGTTATCTGTTGTCCATGCAGTGTTGAATATTATTACGCCTTCGGCGAAATGCTGCATTGCGGTTTCGGATTTTTGGTCTTGCATTCCTTCGGTTAAGAGGAGCAGGTGGTATTGGTCGCTGTTTCTGTTTTCGCGGGACATGGAGCCTAAGAGACCTACCAGTTCCTCGATCTTGCGTGTTAGCAGGACTTCGGAGAAGGAGTCGATGATGACTGTTCTTTTCTGCTGCATTTCTTCAATTACTGTTTCTGCCAGGTTGCTTGTTTTGGCTAAGGTTTGAAATTTCCAGTTTCCCGAGGCTTCAAGCGGTGAGATGTCCCAGTTGTAGAGGCCCATATCTTCTTTTACGCCTTCTGGGGTTGAGTGGACGGTGAAGTAGGTTACGTTGGCTTCTTTCGCTCTGCAGAACGCTATTTGCCTCGCGAAGATTTCGTTTCCTGACCCTGGCAAGCCGACTAAAAGCAGGATTTTTGGGGGCAACCCTCCAGTCAAGAATTCGTCTAAGCCTGCGATTCCGGTTTTAATAAGCTTCATAATTTGGCTTTCCTTTAATGTTTAGATTGGTTAAATAAACGTAGTTTTGGCGCTAGCTTTTTTACCCAAATCCTTTGGGTGTTTGGTGGCTGTCAGCGCTAACTCTTCTAAGAAATGTGTCGTTGCTTGTCTTATAAGAATTAAGGTGGAAGAATGTTTCATAGAAGATTGTTGCATACCGCTTAATAAGCAAGCAACCGAGAGTTCTCTTAAGAAAGGAGAGCTTTCTAACATGTTTTTTAGAAAAATTTGTAAAAACCGAAAGGCCATTTCGCCTATAATTGCAACTCTACTTTTGATAGCTATTGCGGTCGTGGCTTCTCTTGTCGTTTACGCGTGGGTTATGGGATACATAGGCTTCCAAACGAGTAACACCGGCAGCGCAGTGCAGGTTCAAAGCGTAACATTTGCGGGCACAGCGACTAGTGAAAAAGTTGCAACTGTATATTTGCAAAATGTTGGTACGAATACAGTTACTATTGTTCCGGCGCAGTGTCTGTACATTAATGGTGTACAAGACGGCAGCGCCACTTCTCCGACGACTTCGTTAGCTGCAGGAAGTACCGCGATAATAACATCAGCATCTGGACCTTCATTGGTAAGCGGACAAACAGTCACCATCAAAGTAACCACCCAAGGCGGAACATACAGCCAAATAACACAGCAAGCACCTTAAACACACAGCTGAACTTTTGCGTTCTTTTTGCCTCTCTTTCTTTTTTATTTTTTTAGTGTAAAAACTTAGGATGGATATATTCACGGTGTTCAACAAACAGATAGGAAAACTGTTTAACCGAAAAAAACCCATTGCCATTACGGCAAGCACAGTTATCGAAGACTTAGCTTTGGCGGGTTCGGTTGACGATTCAAATCAAAACGCGTCTGAAGCTGAATCCAAAGCGGAGGGCACTCCAAACGATGTTGCTTTGCTGGAGAGCTACGCGCTCAACGCACCTTACGCTTATGCACAGGTCACGCGGGACATGTCAAGAGGCAACGTCAACTATGCCGTTGAGGAACCCGCGCTGGATAAAGTGGACCTTGCAAATCTGGAGCGGCTGAAACTTATTCTGAACGAAGTGTTGGAGTTTAAGCCTAAGGAGCTCAAGTCGAAGCAGGCCGCTGCCGAATACCTGGTTGACATGAGCAAGAAGATATTTGACGACTACAAATTCGAGTTAGCCCCAGAAATCCGAAGCAAACTGCTCTACTACATCGTAAGGGACAATCTTGGCTTTGGCAAAATTGACTCGCTTATGCATGACCCCTTGATCGAGGACATTTCATGCGACGGCGTCAACGTTCCCATGTACATCTGGCACAGAAAATTCGAATCTATCCCAACTAACATCCGTTTTGAAACCGCCGAGGAACTAGACACTTACGCCCTAAGGCTGGCTTACCTATGCGGAAGCCACGTTTCAATCGCGCAGCCGATGCTGGATGCCAGTTTGCCTGACGGCAGCCGAATCAACTTAACCTACGGAAGCGAAGTTACCCGCAAAGGCTCAACATTCACCATCAGAAAATTCAAGCTTGACCCATTCACCGTAACCGACCTTGTGGCTTTCAACACTTTGTCAGCTGAGATGGCTGCGTTCTTCTGGTACGCTGTGGAGAACCGTGTTTCCATTTTGGTGGCTGGCGGAATAGCTGCAGGCAAAACTACCCTGTTGAATTGCATGAGCATGTTCATTAAGCCTGACTTGAAAGTTGTCTCAATCGAAGATACTCCTGAGCTGAACCTTCCGCATCAAAACTGGATTCCTGCTGCAACAAGGACTCATTTTGGGCTTTCAACTGAAAACGCGGACGTGACGCTTTTTGATTTGCTCAAGGCGGCGCTGAGGCAAAGACCCGACTACATCATTGTAGGCGAAATCAGAGGGGCAGAAGCTTACACTCTTTTCCAAGCCGTAAGCACTGGTCACCTTGGAATGTCTACTGTTCACGCTGAATCCGTGGAGTCAGCGGTTTATCGACTGGAATCGGCGCCTATGAATATTCCGCGGACGCTTATCGCTGGAATAGACATTATTCTTGTTCAAAAAAGAGTAGAATTAAACGGTAAACCCGTTAGAAAAACCGTTTCAACTTCAGAAATTGTGGGGTTAGATCCGCGGTCGGGAGAAATTTTGACAAATGAAGTTTACAGGTGGAATCCGACGACTGATACTTTCGATTTTACGGGTCGAAGCTACATTTTGGAGAAGATTGCTGAGAAAATAGGTAAGACTCCTGAAGAAGCAATGGAGGAAATCGGTCGCAGGGCTGAAGTGATTCGTTGGCTGGTCAAAAATAACACGCGCAACTACAAAGAGGTCTCAAACATCGTGCGGAACTACCTTGAAAAACCCGAGCCCATCTTAAAAGAGGTCACCAAGAATGAATAAGGCATTGCTGAACTTGTCGCTGAAAATGTTCGACGTTGTCCCAAAAAGCATGGTTTCTAAATTTAGCTCACTACAAGTCAGTCTAGGTAAAGCCAGCTTAAAAATCACTTTCCAAGCCTACGTTGGACTAATGGCTTTCGCCTCCATCGTTTCAGGCGTCGCAGTTTTTTCTGTTGCGCTTCTGATTTCATTTAACGTTGTTCTTGCGCTTTTGATCGGGATCCTATCTTTTGTTTGCGCATTCGGCATTTCCTACACGTATCCTATGCTGGGGATTTCTTCCAAAGCAAGAAGAATAGACGCGTGTCTTCCTCTTACAGCAAATTTTATGGCTGTTCTTGCCAGCTCCGGGATGCCGCCTGAAAGAATTTTTCGTTCCTTGGCTAATGTGGGCGATGAGTTTGGTTTAGGGCAAGAGGTTCGCCGAATCATCGGTGACATTGAAGTGTTAGGGTTGGACCTTAACGAAGCTCTAAAGAATGGGGCGTTGCGTTCGGCGTCGAGCAAGTTCGCGGGGATGCTTGACGGTATCACGACTACTACGCATGTCGGCGGCGACTTAGGCTGCCTATTTGCGGGAAGCGGGCGAGAAATACAAGAAGGCAAGAGTTTCCTCGATGAAAGGCTACTTAGAGAGTTTAGCAGGCATGGCTGAGGTGTATGTTAGCTTCATGATTGCTCTTCCCCTGTCGCTGGTTGTCATGCTCACTGTAATGTCGTTTTTAGGCGGCGGCGCCACGATGCTTGGCGGCATCAGCCCGCAAATCTTGCTTACCCTTCTGGTTTACGTCATAACACCTGCGGGCGTAGGCATAATCCTGTTGATAGTTGATTCGATCAGTCCTCCCAGGTGAACAAAAAAATGCGTCAAATATCTAAGAAAACAAGGCAAATGACCGTAGCCATTTCCGCTGTACTAGTCATTTTAGTCGTTGCCGTCCTCGCCTTCGCCGATTTCAATGCTTTATCGAGTTTCGCTAACGAAGTGTTTCTTATCGCGTTGTTCATCGTTATTGTTCCCGCGGCTGTAATGGATTTTGAAAATCAACGTTGGATGTCGGCGATAGAAGACCAGATGCCGCAGCTTGTGCGTGGAATTGCGGAATCTCAAGAAACTGGGTTAACATTGATTAAGTCGCTGGAAAAAATCGTGGAAAACAAAATGATTGGACACCCACTCTCCGACGAAGTTAAGAAATTGACGGTTCAGATGGCTTGGGGCGCATCTTTCGAGCAAGCCCTCATCAACTTCAAAAACCGAATTAACTCGCCGATTGTCAACAGGTTTTGCGCTTTGGTGCTTGAGGCAAGCCGTTCAGGAGGCACAATCAAGAAGGTTTTCACGGAGACCTCTGGTTTCATGGAGGAAATGAAGGATATGGATAAAGAAACAAGCGCCCAGATGAAACCCTACATAATCGTCATCTACACGGCTTTCGCAATATTTTTGGTCGTGGCTATCCTTCTGGTGCAGTCCTTCTTTGCTCCAGTGCAGGGGCAACAGCAAATCCTTGGCCAAGGCTCCGTTGGTTCCATAGGCGGATTAAAAGATTTCTTCTACAAGGACATGATTGTTTCAGCAGTCACCGGAGGCTTGGTTGCTGGTAAGCTTGCTGAGCGAAGAGTTGCCGCCGGGTTAAAACACGCAATAATTCTTGGAATCGTAGGCTACGTTATTTTCTTTCTTTCGATTCCGCCGACATGGATGTGAAAACATGGCTAAACTGCTTCGAAACAAAAAAGGTCTCTCACCCGTTATTTCAACAATTTTGATGATTATGGTTGTGATGGTAGGGATGACCGTCGTTTTTTCCTCTGTTGTTTTCTACGCTGACGGTTACAAGGCTGGTTCAGGAAGCTCAATTTTGGAGTCCATGACAATTGAAGATGTTTGGATTAATCCTCCTGGAAACGTCCTTTCCAACACCGTGAACATAACGGTGTACAACACGGGAACTCAGGTGAATTTGGGAACCGACTCCGGCGTAGTCATAACAATCGCCGCAATTTACGTCAACGGCACCGCGCTCAACAACCCCTTGGTGGGTACAATGGATTTTAACGGCATTCAAGTTAAAGCGGGCAGTCATGTGACTATTGAAGGCCAATTTTTCAATGGAAACTTCGTTAGCTCGAATACTTATGATTTTAAGATTATAACTGAAAGAGGTTCGCACTTTGAAGCTTCAGTACACTACGTTAGCACTTAGCAAGGTGGAAAATGAATGAGACGGTTTATTAAAAATCGCAGCGGAACAGCCGAAGTGATAGGCACAATAATGTTCGTTATGATACTGTTATTCTTCTTCTCGAACGTTTACCTCTGGCACGACACTGCAACTAAGAATGCAAACCAACTTTATCTCAAAGAAATAAATTCCACTTTTAAAATCCAGCAAACCGATCCGAACACTATCACGCTTACAGCCAACGGCGGCTCAAGCATCAGCTTATCACGGTTCTGGATAGACGAGAATACCGCAAACGGGCAGCATTTGTATGCCGACTTGGGAAGTATAAACGTGGCTGCGGGCGAAACCTTTACGCTTACGTTTGTAGGAGGCGGCTCTAACCCTACCGGGGAAGTTGTTGCCCAACAAGTAACCGGGGGCGCGCAAATTGATTATCAGCCAGCGTCTGGGCAATCCATAACTTGTACTGCCGTAAACACTCTTGGCGTTACTGAATCAACCATTTTCCAATCGGCTTAAGTGCAAGTTCGAAAGATTTTGCTCTGAATTGGCTTTTCCCAATTTGCTAATTGGCAAAGTTTGTTTTCCCTTAGTTTTTAGGAAAATGAAAAAAGCGAATCGGGATTCCTGAACAAAAATAAATACTTATTCTTGGGAAATACTAGACTCGATAAGTTTTCCGCTTTTTTGCCGCAGCCCCAGCCCGAAGTACGCACATTCCCGGTTGAAGAAAGATTTCTCTGGTCCAAACAAAACGCGACTCACATCTTTACGGGCCGCCAAATAACTAGCGATTGCCCACGGGCACCAGCCTTCCGAAGGATTTTGTCGGATTCGACGGCGGGTCTGCTGCTTCTGATAAATGTTTGCGAGAACTCGGAGCATAAAGTTTAGGTTAAAAAAGCTAAGTTTGGAAATGGGAAAAGGCAGTTGCCTAGTTTGTCCATGTTAGGTAACTGTTGTAGAATCCTATTGGTTCTCCCGTGTATGGGAACTGAACGTTGATTGTTTCGTATGCGCCTGCGTCAAGCGATGGGATGCTTGCGGAAGTGTCTAAGGCAGTTACGTTGCCGTCTCGGTAAGCTGTGACGTGGATAGTGCAGTTCTTTGCGTCGGCGTTTCCAACGTTAACTACGTAGCCTGAAACCTGCAGGAAAGGTTTGCTTGTGTCAGAACGGTTATCGGTGTACTGTACATTGATGCTTATGAGGTTAGGTTTGGTTGCCGACAATTTTTCTTGGAGGCTGCTTATCTGGTTGTTTTTGTCGATTACGTTGCTGGTTTGTTGAGAGTAAAAAATCAGTGAGGCACTTAAGAAGATCAATGAAACGGTGCATGCGACTGCAAGGATGTTTGTGATATTTGAGGTCTTCTTTTTTGGTTGAGCCATATTCATTTCACCTCCTGGCTAATTGTTTGGTTTGATGAAAGTTTCCCAGCGTGAATTTTTAGAGGACGCATTATGTTTAAGCCGTTGATTACCCATTCGCCGACGCGTAGACTTGACAGCTGGTCTTCGCCGCCTTCAGATGCGTTCTTAAGAAAAGCCAGGTCCTCAGGGTCAATGGTTCTTCCGACAATTTGGTTGCTTATTTTAGAAAGGATTTTGCCGCCGAGCATCGCTGGGTGAGACGTGATAAGGATTGTTGCTACTCTGGAGCAAAGCAACTCTTCAAGCGTTGCTATGGGAAGATTCTCTGCGTCTTCAACCACCAAAAGAAATGGTCTCAGGCTGTTTGCTCGTCTGCTTTCTGCTAAGAGATTTAGGATGTTTGCGTAGTAGGAGCTTTTTTCGTTAAGCGTCAAGTTTTCGGCTGTCAACACAGTGATTTGGCCGCTTCGAATTTGGTTCATGACCGAATCTGGCGGTGTCTTTGAGTTGGCTGTTGCGGAGTGAAAATGTAGATGTTTGCCTTGTTCCGGGTTTGAATTTGGTTCCATCTTTGAATATTCGTTGTTTGGATCGAGAACTACGATTGGGTGGTTTCCTTTTTGGGCGATTTCTCCAAGGATTGTGTTTGCAAGATAGGTTTTGCCTGCTCCCTCTATGGCGCAGATAAGTGTGTTTTTGCTGGTAAGGTCAGCAGCCTCCAAGTAAAAGTTGACTTGAACGTCATTTGTCTGCTGTGAAGCTCCAACGATTTCCGTTTTCCCCAGAAAAACGGGTTGAGCGTAGGGTTTGCCGTCTGTTCCCCGATTCAACACGTTCTCCAGAAACGATGCGTACGGCATGTGGACGCGGCTGCCTGGGTTTGGCGGCGCAAGAAGTTTGCAGAGGGGTCGAATGTCACTTCGCAGGTCAAAGTAACCAATCACTTTTGCCATGGCTAACATTTTACCTGCCCGTTCGCCTATAGTTGACCCCGCGACTTCTTCGTAGCTGGTTATTTCTTTAACTTCGGCAAGCACTTGGCATGCTTCACCGTATTTGGGGTGGTTAAAGCAGACTATGTCGTGTTTTTCGATGGTTTCACGGTTTTTTGGGGGGCTAACTAAGAAACTGAATTGGGTGGTGTTTGTGTCGTTTGTGACTAATCCAAAATGTTCTTTTATACGTACATCCGCTAGATCCATGATAGCGGTAACTCCTCAAAATTAATCGCTAACTAGTTAACTTAGCGGTAGATTTTAACCTATCGGAAGCCAACTGCCGCTGTTTTCCCCGCGAAATAACGGCTAATCCTGCATTTTGGGCTGTGGAACAATGCTCCACCCATTCTTATATACCGCTTGGAGTTAACTATGCTCCAACTGGAGAGAAGCATTTTAGCGATTACTCTCTCTCAAAATAGAAAAGGAGAAAACTTTTTTTGCGAAAAATAACTAAAATTAGACGTTCTATTCGAGCAATTTCACCTATAATCGCAGTTCTACTAATGATAGCTATCGCGGTCGTAGCTTCTCTTGTGGTTTACGCGTGGGTCATGGGTTACATAGGCAGCAACACAGCGAAGTCGGGACAAGCCCTCCAAATACAAAGCTATGCTCAAGGAGCAGACAACCAACACGTTCTGATTTACGTTCAGAACGTTGGGCAAGGATCCGTGCAGCTTGCACAAAGCGGCAGCGTATACATCGACAATATGGGGGTTCCAATTGACGCAAGCAAAACCATCGCGCCAGGAGGCACAACCACACTCATCGCAGATTTAAGCGCTACATCTCTCACGTGGACAGCAGGCCAACAGATTACGATTAAAGTCGTTTCAGGCGGCGGAACATTTGCGCAAGTCACAGGCCAAGGAACAGGCAGCGGCTCAGGCTCAACTGGTTCAGGCGGCTACACAGTTTCATTTGCAACAAGCGGCGGCGGAGGCTCCTCAACGGTTTCCCCATCTGGCTCTCAAAGCTACAATTCCGGTCAACAAGTCTCAATCACGGCTTCACCAGCCACAGGCTACTCATTCTCATCCTGGAGCGCAAACCCATCAGGCTCAATTACATTCACCAACTCAGCTTCGGCATCGACTACCGCAACCATTAACGGCGCAGGCGCCATAACAGCCACATTCACACAGAATGCCCAACAAGTTTCAGTTACTTTTGCTACAAGCGGCGGCGGCTCATCAACCACATCTCCAAGCGGAACTCAAACATACACTGTCGGCGGCTCACCAGTAACAATCGGCGCAACTGCAGCAAACGGATACACTTTCACCTCGTGGAGCGCAACCCCATCAACATCCGTAACATTTGCCAACGCGAATCTCGCTTCCACCACTGCAACAATCAACGCTGCAGGCACAATAACAGCTACTTTCGCACAGAACACAGTAGCCATCACCATAACTTCAAGCCCGACGGGAACAGGCTACATAACAGTTGACAACAGCCAAAATCCAATGACTACACCGCAAATCTTCAATTGGGCACCTGGCACAACCCACACAATCGCTGCAGCTTCAACCGTTTCAGGCGGAACCGGCATACAGTACGCCTTCACAAGCTGGAGCGACGGCCTGGCACAATCACACACCTACACTGTTCCAAACGCAGCAGCAACCGTAGCAGCCAACTTCAAAACACAGTACCAAGTTACCTTTGTTGCAAGCCCAACCGGCTCAGGAACTGTTCCTTCCACTGCATGGTATGACGCAGGCGTAGCCGGACAAGCCATCACAGCAACGGCAGGCACAGGATACGCATTCTCTGCATGGAGCGCAAGCCCAACGGGGTCAGCAACCTTCGTCAGCTCAACCACGGCATCTACAACCATGACGGTCACGGCAGCAAGCACAGTCACAGCCACGTTCACTTCGACGGCACACGTTGCACCAACTCTCGACACATCAGCCACTGGAACTTATGCATCAGGCACCTCCTATACCGTTTCGTTAACCACAACAAACGCCAACGACCTAATCTACGTCTCAGTTTCAACTGGAAACTATGCGACAGCAAGCCTTTCAGCAACTGGCTTAACTTGGACCTCAAGAGCATCCGTTGCCATTAGCGGTTCTCGAACTCTACAGACCTTCTGGGCAGTCAAAGCTACAGCCGGCTCAGTAACAATCACCATCAACTGCGGCGGTCAAACCTCGGTTGCGGAAGCTTTCGCTGTCAGCGGAGCAAACACTGCTTCACCGTTCGACACAACTACTTCGCGTACGAGCACTGGCACAGGAACCTCAGCAAGCCAAACCATCACCACAACCAACGCTAACGACTTCATCATCGGCGCAGTCGGCAGTCACGGCACAGGAATAACATTGACAGCAGGCTCAGGATACACATCCATAGGCTCTGTTACAGCAAACGATCCAGAAACAGCCGCTGAATACAAGGCAGTAACCACAACGCAAACAAACCTCTCAGTAAGCTACACATTGGGTTCATCGAACAGCTGGGCAATAGTCGTCGACGCGATCAAAGGCACATAATCTTCCACAATTCTTTCCTTTTTTTGTTTAAAAACAGCCTCGTAGCAACTTTATTTCCATCTTTTTTAGTTTTTGTGGAATTTTGTTCTATACACTCTTAAATATCAGGCGCTTGCAAGTTTGATTGAAGAAAGTAAAGAAGCGCTAACTTTTCAGCGTATTTTCAAAAAAATTTAGTGGAGAAATAAATTTTGCGAAAAATAACTAAGATTAAACGTTCTATTCGAGCTATCTCGCCGATTATCGCTGTCTTATTGATGATTGCAATAGCCGTGGTGGCTTCCCTGGTGGTTTATGCCTGGATACTTGGCTACCTAGGCGGAAGCACAACAAAAACGGGCAACGCCATTCAGATACAAAGCTACACTACCGGAGGAAACTTGGTTGTTTACGTTCAAAACACGGGCCAAGGCACAGTTCATCTCAAACAGGATGGCAGCGTATACGTCAACAACGTGCTTCAGGGCATTCTTAGAGCTAACGGGCAAGATGTTGCCACGGGAGCATTAATCCCGATAGGTGCGGGTCAAACTGCTGCACTTGTCGTAAATTGCCCCTTTAACCCGGGCGACAAAATCAAGATAGTCACTGTCGAAGGAACATCCACGCAGGTAACTGGCACTTCAAGCGGCTCCGCCACCAGCTCTGGCTCAAACGGTTCAGGCTCATCGGGTACACAACCCACCAGCGTCACAATTGTTCTCGCTGCAGGCACCGGAGGCACCGTGAACCCGTCAGGATCCCAGTCGATAACGACAGGCACAATCCTAGGCATCGTCGCCACTGCTAACAGCGGATACCAGTTTTCATCATGGACATTCACAGGAAGCATACAAATCAACAGCCCAACCACCGCTTCAACCACCGCGCAAATCAACGGTGCAGGCACAATAACAGCCAACTTCGTCTCAACCACAACCCCAAGGCTCATGTTAACCGCGGGCGCGGGACAAAGCATACTTGTTAACGCAGTGTCTTCAGTGATTACTGTGCAGTGCCAAGACGGTTCAGGGAACCCCGTAACAAGCGGCGGCATAAACGTCGCGTTGACATCGACCTCTTCAAGCGGCGCCTTCTACTCCGATGCAGGCGGCACAACCCAGATTACGTCCATAGCGACAGGCAGCGGCTCAAGCACAGTCAGCTTCTACTACAAAGATTCAAGTGTTGTCTCGGCAACTTTAACAGCTTCAGCCTCAGGCTACTCACCTGCAAGCACAACTTTGACCATTGCCAGCTCAACTCCAACTCCGACACCGCCACCGACATCATCGCCTACACCGTCATCTGGTCCTACAGCTTCACCTACGCCTTCCGCCAACCCGAACCCGGAACTTGACCAGTTCGCCATTACCGTCCCAGCTTCAGCGACCGCAGGCACGTCTTTCAGCGTAACAGTCACAGCC
>CAWGMZ010000008.1:0-27985 GCA_963823775.1 Candidatus Bathyarchaeota archaeon | reverse complement strand
TGAGGTTGAGTATGTTTGTCTTTGTATGCTTGGTGACCTTGGCTATAGTGTTGTTTATGGTCCTGATATTTCTGAGGGTGGTGTTGCCGCTGAGCGTAAGTATGGGGAGGTTGTGCTTGTTGGCAGGTTACGGGATGCCTTAGGCGAATTAACAGGGCTATTCCTGACGCGCGCTATTGAGGAAGCTGTTAAGAGGTTTTACGAACAGAGAGCCAAGAGCCAATTGAAAACAATCAATTTTTCCATAAGTTGGTAACTGACGGCGTGAATGTTCAGTACAAAAGTGCAGATGGCACCGTCAAAGACGAGTTAGTTTGGCTTTTCGACTTCCAAAATGTGGCTAATAACGAGTTTTTGGCAGTTAACCAGTTTACAATTATTGAGGAACGCAGTAACCGACGCCCAGACATTATCCTATTTGTTAATGGGTTACCCTTGTGCTTATTGAGCTTAAGAATCCTGCGGATGAAAATGCCACGATTTGACTCAGCCTATAAACAGCTTGGAACTTATCAAGCAAGAAATTCCCTCGATCTTCCGGTTTAACGAAGTTTTAGTCATCAGTGACGGATCATAGGCTAAAGCAGGAACCCAACATCCAAGAGAACGCTTCTTGCCATGGAAAACCATCGACGGCAAAAAACAACCAACAACCACCCCGCAAATTGATATTCTCATAAAGGGCATGCTCAAGCCCCAAGTGCTACTGGATTTGATTAGGAATTTTGTTGTTTATGAAGCTGAAAAAGACAAGAAAGACTGCAGCGTAAAAATCACGCAAGAAAATCGCCCAGTATCAACAGTACAATGCAGTGCAAAAAGCCCTTGCTTCAACCGTTAAAGCAACCGAAAGCTGACAGGAAAGCAGGGATTGTTTGGCATACGCAGGGTTCAGGCAAAAGCCTAACGATGGTTTTTTACACTGGCAAAATGGTGCTTGAGCTCAAAGCTGGAAAACCCCACGGTAGTTGTTTTAACTGACCGCAACGATTTGGACGACCAGCTCTTTGGAACCTTCAGCCAGATGCCACGAACTTCTCAGGCAAAAACCAGAACAAGCCACAACACGGGAAAAACTCAAAGAGCTTCTTGCAGGTCAGCTTCAGGCGGCATCATCTTCACAACCATCCAAAAGTTTTTCCCAGAAGGCAAAAGCAAAGATTACCCCTGTCTTTCTGAGCGAAAAAACATCATTGTCATCGCCGACGAAGCACACAGCAGCCAATATGGTTTTGGGCTTAAAGTGCCAAAGAACCTGACAAAGTCGACCTCAAATATGGCTACGCAAAATACCTGCGAGATGCCCTGCCAAACGCCTCGTTTATCGCTTTCACTGGAACCCCTATTGAGCAGGCTGACCGTAGCACGCCTGCCGTTTTTGGCAAATACATCGACGTCTACGATGTTAAACAATCCGTCGAAGACGGCTCAACTGTGCGAATTTATCTATGAAAGCCGCCTAGCCAAAGTTGAGCTTAAACCTGAAGAACGACCCTCCATGATGAAGAGTTTGAGGAAGTCACTGAGGGCGAAGAAGTCGAAGGCAAAGAATACCTCAAAAGCAAATGGTCACGGCTTGAAAAAGTCGTAGGTGCCCTGACAGAATCAAACGCATAGCAAAAGACATCGTTGATCACTGGGAAAAACGTCTTAGCACATTGGACGGCAAAGCCATGATTGTATGCATGAGCAGAAGAATCTGCATTGACCTGCACAACGAAATAGTCAATTTAAGACCTGAATGGTACAGCAGCGACGACAAGAAAGGCACAATCAAAGTTATCATGACTGGCTCAGCCGCCGACGGCGCAGAATGGCAAGAACACATCCGCAACAAGCAGCGCAGGCATGAACTGGGCGACCGCATGAAAGACCCATCCGACCCACTCAAAATTGCCATTGTTCGGGATATGTGGCTGACGGGATTTGACGCTCCAAGCCTTAACACAATGTACCTTGATAAGCCTATGAAGGGGCACACGCTTATGCAAGCCATCGCCCGCGTAAACAGGGTTTTCGGCAAAGCATAAGACAGGCGGCTTAATCGTTGACTACATTGGTATAGCCACTGAGCTTAAGCAAGCGTTGCATGATTACTCGGCAAGCGACCAGAAACTCACAGGCATCCCGCAGGAGCAAGCTGTCGCCATGATGCTGGAACGGTATGAAACAACCAAGGCGTTTTTCCAAGGCTTCGACTACAAACGTTTCTTCACCGCCGAGCCTAAAGAACGCATGGGTATAATCTATGGAGGCTCAAGAGCAAGTTCTCAAGTTTGAAAAAGGCAAAGAACGTTACCTCAAAGAAGTCACAAGCCTTCTCTACGCCTTCGCTTTGGCAGTTCCCAAACCCGAGGCGCTGACGATTAGGGATGACGTGGGCTTTTTCCAAGCTGTGAGAGCAGCCCTAGTCAAAAACACAGATACAAAGGAGCAGCAGAAAACCGAAGACATGGACACAGCAATCAAACAAATCCTTAGCAAAGCCATCGTGTCTGACCGCGTCATCGATGTTTTCGCTGCGGCAGGACTCAAAAAACCAAACATAAGCATCCTTGACGACGAATTCCTAGCCGAAGTCAAAGACATGCCACAGAAAAACCTCGCATTCGAAACCCTCAAACGCCTACTCGCTGACGAAATCCGTTTCCGACAAAAAAAGAACCTTATCCAAGCCCGCAGCTTCGAAGAACTCCTTGACAAAGCGATCAAAGCATATACAAACAAAAGCATAGAAACCGCGCAGGTCATCCAGCAACTCATCGATTTGGCAAGGAAAATGCGAGAAGAACAAAACAGGGGCGCAAAGCTAAACCTAACCGAGGATGAAGTAGCGTTTTACGATGCCTTGGCAAATCACCCAGGCGTCAAAGAAGCCATGGCAGACGAAACCCTCAAAACCATCGCCAGAGAACTCGTCAAAACCGTCCACAGCAACGTAAGCATCGACTGGACCCTGCGGGAAAGCGTACAGGCGAAACTGCGGGTGATGGTTAAGCATGTACTCAAAAAATATGGTTACCCGCCGACAAGCAGGAAAAAGCAACCTTAACCGTGCTGGAGCAAGCCAAAATGCTTTGCAAGGATTGGGCAGAAACCCAAAACTGATTTTAAGCAAAGCGCGGCTGGAAAAACTACTTTGAAGGGAGTTGCTCTCGCGAATTTGGTGGGTGGCTCCAAAAAACATAAATGGCTTAGCCATTATCCTTTTGGTCTTAGTCGGGAGGTAGCTCAGCCTGGCAGAGCTCTCGAATCGGCTAACTTGTTTAGCTGGTGGAGACGCTGTAGAGGTCTACCCATGGTGGGCCTAAGTTAGCCTGTGCAGGCCACAGATACCGAGCCGTCGCAGGTTCAAATCCTGCTCTCCCGACCATATCTTCTTTTAAAAACAAGTCAAACTGCTTCGTCGGCGCAAAGATTATTAATTTTGAAATGATTAACCATAACTGGTGGTTTTTGTGAGGATTAAATTAACTAGCGTGTATGTTAATGATCAGGGCAAAGCACTAAAGTTCTACACTGAGGTTCTTGGTTTCGTGAAAAAGGCTGATGTTACAGCTGGGAAATACAGGTGGCTAACTGTTGTTGCCCCAGAAGACCCAGACGGCACTCAGTTGGTTCTTGAGCCAAACGAAAATCCAGCGGCAAAGGCATATCAGGAGGCTCTTTTCAAGCAGGGCATTCGGGCGGCAGCATTCTTTGTGGATGACCTCCAAAGTGAGTATGAACGGCTCAAGAAGCTCGGTGTAAAGTTTACCGTGCAGCCGATGGATCTTCCTGGCACGCCTTCCAGCATCGCAGTGTTCGACGACAACTGTGGCAACCTGATACAGATTACACATATGCGAGCCTAAAATCAAGAGGAAAAGGCTATGAAAAAGAGTGGTTCCCCAGCCGTCGAATCTGCATCTCAACTAATAGATGCGAGAATCAAGGAGCTGGGCGACTGGCGCGGGGAGATGCTTTCTCGTCTTCGTGGTTTGATAAAGCAAGCAGACCCTGAAGTCGTCGAGGAGGTAAAGTGGATTAAGCCGACTAATCCGCTGGGCGTCGCGGTTTGGTCTCACGGCGGGTTGATATGCACGGGCGAGGTTTACAAGAACGCCGTGAAGTTGACGTTTCCCAAGGGCGCCTCGTTGGATGACCCCTCAGGCATCTTCAATTCTTGTCTTGAGGGCAACGCAAGACGCGCCATCGACTTCCACGAAGGCGACGAGGTTAACGAGGAGGCTTTCAAAACTCTTATTCGAGCCGTCGTGACCCTGAACATAGCCTCAAATCCAGATTCCTAAGTGCCCCTCCAGACCAATGCTCCACTTCTAAAACCCTCGGATGATAAATCAGACTTTGATTTCTTCGCTCAAGCCCGCTTCAGGATACGGGAACAGGTGCGCTTTTTCAAGCGGGTACGTTATGGTTACGTCGTCTCCGACCGCGAACCAACTCTCCGCCAGCGAAGGACGGTTTATGACGAGGCGGTCGCCGTTGTCAAGGCGGATTTCGTATCGTACCACCGTTCCTTCGAAGGTGACTTTCTCGATTTTTCCAGCTAACCCGCCTTCAGACGCGATTTTTCCAGCTTTCATTTCGCAGGTTTCAGGCCTAATTGCTAGGACGATTCGTTCGCCGTCTTTTATGCCTGATTTTTTGGCTTTAACTTTGAGTCCGTCTCGCAATTCGATTTCGCACCAGCCGTCCGTCTGGCTGATGTAGCCTTCCAACAGGTTAGATTCGCCGATGAAGTGGGCAACAAACAGGCTGTTGGGGTACATGTAAAGCTCCTGCGGCGAGCCAATCTGAACAATTTTCCCTTTCTTCATCACGGCTATTCTGTCTGAAATCGACATGGCTTCTGCCTGGTCGTGGGTAACGTGGATTGCGGTTAATTTGAGGTCTTTAGCCATCCGCCTGATTTCGTAGCGGATTTCGTTTCTTACTTTGGCGTCCAGCTGCCCCAAGGGTTCGTCCAGAAGCAGGGTTTTGGCGCCTGCAGCTAGGGCGCGTGCAACGGCTATTCTCTGCATCATGCCTCCGCTGAGTTCGCTGGGGTAGGCGCTTAGCCGTTCGTCAAGTTTGACCAGTTCGAGAACTTCGTGTCCGATTGTGTCGGCTTCCTGTGCGTCGTAGTTTTTGACTTTGGGTCCGTAGAGGACGTTGCCCCATGCTGTCATGTGTGGGAACAGGGCGAAGGTTTGGAATACGAATCCGATGTCGCGGTCTTCAGGCGGGTCTTTGTCGACGCGTCGGTCGCCGATGTAGATTTCGCCGCTGTCAGGTTCAATTAGCCCCGCGATGAGCCGCAGCAACGTGGTTTTTCCGCATCCGCTTGGCCCAAGAAGCGAAAAATATTCTTGGTCACGTATGGTTAAGCTAATGTTGTCTAAAGCAGCGATTTTCCCGTATTTTTTGGTTACGTTTACGATTCTGACATCAGGCATAACTTGGCTCTCCTAAATTTAGATTTTTCTATGTTCTTATTGGTTACCATGCTAAGTCTTTCCTTTTCGGGTTATAAGCCTCAGAACAAGCAGTATGATGAAGCTGAAAAGAATCAGAATGCCGCAGGCTAAACCCACGGTGAGAGCGGTGACGCCTGGAATCGGCGAAGCGACACCTCGAACAGCGTTAACCCAGTTAACGATTAGGACTGGTGCGGTTACAAGGTTTGAGGTTACAGCCAGGGTTGCGCCTGTTTCGCTGACGCTTCGGGCGAAAACGATGATTGCGCCAGAAAGAATCGAATATTTTGTGAGCGGCAGCACGATTGAGCGGAAGACAGTGAAGGGTTTGGCGCCCAAGGTTTTTGCTGCTTCCTCCATGTCGACGCTGATTCGCTCCATAGCCGCCCCCATTGACCTGACAAAGTACGGGTACGTGATGGCTAAGTGGGCGAAAACCAGAAGCAGAAACGCAGGCATCCCTGGAAGACCTTGCCAGAAGAACTTTAACGAAACCCCAAGAGCAATCGACGGCACAATTATCGGCACATTGATCAACGTGTCAAGGATGCCTGAGACTGTTTTTCCGAAAGTGTGACGGGAAATCAGAATAGCCATCGGTATCCCCAGGATGATGCCGAGAACTGTTACTATTCCCGCTAAACCGTATGACAGCACCAGGCTTTGCCAGAAGCTGGTCCAAACGCCCGCACCCGTCAACGCCTGGATTATGGGAGTTCCCGAAGCCACTGCTTGGAAAGCAGGCAACGCAACAAACAGCGAAGGAACCAACACAACAACTAAGAAAACAAACAATGCCAAGCCATTACGCGTCCAAGCCGTCTTCTTGTAGCTTAGTTTCTTTTCCAAAACGGGCAAGCCATGTCCGAAAGGCAACTTTATTTTTGGACTTAAAATCCGTATCAAACCGAAAATAGTCAATGAAACCGAAATAAGAATCAGGCTTGTGAAGACGGTGGCGCCTTGGTAGGTTGCTTGGGGAATTTGGCCTTTTTTGAATTGGTTGCTTAATTCCTGCAGGAAAACGGGTCCGTTGACGAAGGCTCCTGCCACGATGAAGGTGGCGCCTGTTTCGGAAAGCGAGCGGGCAAATGCAAGCAGGTACGCAGCTATCAGGGACGGTTTTATGATTGGGAAAGTGACTGTTCGCGAAGCGGTCAATGGGGGAGCACCAAGCGTTCGCGAGGCTCGTTCGTACTCCATCTTGTAATCAAGCATTGCCCCAACTATGACGCGCACGACCACTGGGAAGGAAAAAGTAAAATGCAGAAGCATAACCAGAAGCCAACCCGTAGAAATTATTGGTCCGCCGAAAAGAGTCGATATTGGTCCGCCAGGCATAGCTCCAGAAAAGCAGAAGAGAGTAACCCAAAGCGGCGGTTGGCACGATGAAGGGTATGTCGGCGAAAGTGTCCAGAACGCTTAGCCACCTTGATTTGCTGCGGGTTATAAGCCAAGCAAGCGGGATGCCGGCGAGCAGGTCCAATGCGGCGACAATTAAGCCGATGATGAAGGAGTTCCTTATGGCGGTTAGGGCGACGTTCATCAAGGCTGGTTGGTTTATGATGTTTTGAACCGTCGGAATCTTAATTAAAATGCCGAGGATGGGCGGAATAAGAATTAACGCGAAAAACACGGCGACCGCCGAAATGTAGAGGGAGTACTTTAAGGGTTTTTTAGAGGACCATTTGTTTAGTGTGTTCCACAGTTTGCTAAGCACAGTCCAGCTCCCAAATTTTCACGTCTGTCTCGCGCAAAGCGCAAGTTAATGCATTCTCCAGATATATTAGCTGTTTCTTTAAACGCCTGTTCTCACCATATTTTTGTGTTAGAATATATATTTTTGGAGTTGCCACCTATAGCCTATTGTGGCTGGAGCTTCAACGCTATAGTTTATAGAAGGCTTCCTCAAGCTTAGCCATCAAAATCCTGTTTAGGGCGAATTTTTGGGAGATAAACATAGAATAATGAAGAAAAGCGAAAAATAGGGGTTGCCAGCGGCGGCAGACGTGGACGCCCACGTTTACCCTTAGCTGACGACTTTTCTGAACTGATACAGAGTTGCGCTCATGGTGATGACGGCGACTAAGCCGATTACGCCCCAAGCAGGCAAAATCGTGCTCCATTGGTACCCGTTAATCATCAATGCACGAGTGGCGGTAACGCAGTAGCTTACAGGGTTAAACATTGAGACTGTTTGCACCCATTGAGGCAGGAAACTAAGCGGAAACAATGCTGGACTTAGAAACAGCAGCGGAAAAGTGATGACGCCTCCAATCGCGAAAACCGTTTCAGAACTCCTCGTCTTCATACCCAGCGCCAAAGAAATTCCTGACCATGCAAGCCCAAAGAAGGCAAGCGTAAAAAAGATAAGCAAAATTCCGACAACACCTGTGGTCACGTAAAAAGGCTTGTTTTCAGCCACACCCAGCGCGTACCCTAACCCGAGAATTATGGCGGTCTGCACAACCACCCTAAACGCGTCACTGGCTAATCTGCCGAGCAGAATCGCGGGGCGGCTCACTGGGGTTACCAGCATTTTCTGCAAATATCCAGAGTCTATGTCTGCCACTATCGAGTTTCCTGATTGGAGTGCGCTTCCAAAAGCGTTTTGCATCACAATTCCAGCAGCCGCAAACTCAAGATAAGCCACGCCAGCCGGTAATACTCCTGGAAAATTGGAAAGTTTGCCTAGCAGCTGTGTGAATAGTACGAGGAACAGGATTGGTTGGAAGAGAGAGAAGAAAAGCAGGATGGGTGTTCGAACAAGTTTTGTCATGTACCTTATGAATATGTATCTGGTGTCAGAAAGTAAAGTCATTTTTTTCTACCTCCGTGCGCCGCCCCACATCGCGCTTGGCGCCTTAACTAATTCTTCAGTGCGGATTCTTTTGCCCGTGTGCTTCATGAAAACGTCATCTAAAGACGGCGAAGAAAACGTTACTGACGCAATACGAATGTCGCTGCTGTCCAAGGCGCGCACAATATCGGCAATCAGCAAACCAGCATTTTTCGCGTAAACCGTGAGGCATTCTTCGGAATCTATTATTTGATTGACCCCCGTCATAGTTTGGACGAGTTCTTTTGCTTTGCCATTGTCTCTTTGGCAGTTTTCAAGCGCAATTCGAATAGAATCCGCGCCGATTTCACGTTTTAGCTCAATTGGTGAGCCGCTTGCAACTATTTTGCCTGTGTCAATTATGGCTAGCCGCTTGCATAGTTTGTCGGCTTCTTCCAGATACTGGGTCGTTAAAAAGATGGTTATGTCTTCTTCCTTGTTTAGCCTCTCCAGATAACTCCAAATAGTTGAACGCGACTGAGGATCCAAACCAGTTGTAGGCTCATCCAAAAACAAAAGTTTAGGTTTATGAACCAGAGCAGTGGCTAAGTCGAGGCGTTTCTTCATGCCGCCCGAGTAGTTTCTGGCGCGTCTATCCGCCGCCGCTTCTAAACCTACTAAGCTGACAAGCTCGTTCACCCGTTTTTTGATTTCGGCGCTGTCCATCTCGTGGAAATGGCCTTGAAGCGTAATGTTCTCTCGGCCAGTTAAGTCGCCGTCAACGGTTGTTTCTTGGCTTTGAACCCCGATTACTCTGCGGATAGCCGCTGCGTTCTTATCAAGGTCGTAGCCTGCAACCGTGACGTTGCCCGCTGTTTTTCTTAGGAGCGTTGTGAGAATTTTGATGGTGGTGCTTTTTCCTGCGCCGTTTGGTCCGAGAAAACCGAAGAATTCTCCTTCCTGCACGTTGAAGGTGATGTCGTCGACGGCTTTTGTGCCGTCAGAATAAACTTCAACAAGATTCTTCACAGTAATAATGTCTGCCATAAGCTGTCAAATACTAGGTTTCATTTACATAGATAAAAACGTGGCGATTATGCTACAGCACAGCGAAGCGTTAAGCTTCTTGCCTGCATCTTTAACTTCAAAGTCTATCTTTGCTCAAAACTTATATTCTTAGACTCACGAAATAAGAATTATGTCCTTTTGGTTTCAAGTTGCCGAAGTTATAGGCGTCAGCGCAATCGTCTCAGCAGTCGTTAACGCCGCGTTAGAGCAATGGAAGTACAAGAAAGAGCGGATGGCTAACAGACAGGAAGAGCACCTGAAATATTCCGTGGAGAACTACCCCAACTTCGCGATGATACTCACAACAGTCAACGACACCTTGATTTCATGCGAAGGATTCAACTACGCAGCGAACGGTGGAACGACCGCGTCAGATGCAGCCCACGAGGATTTCAACCGAGGCGTCTCCGACCTTCTCTATTTTTTGGGCGAACTCTTCAAGGTTGAACAGGATTTCAAATCGAAGCAGGGACAGATGTTTCGGCTAACTAGCCAATCATGGGAGTTGGTTGCGGAAAGTCTCTATGGCTTTATCCGAAGAGACATGTTGCTAAGCCAGATGCAATGCGTGTATCTTGCACAGTCCGTGCAGGGAAGAAAGTTGAAGGATTTCCGGGATTTCTGCAAAACAGACCCCGAAGTGACACGCATGATCACCGGAAGCATATCCATGATGCTGAAAAGAGATATGGGAACATACGTTAAACGGTCGCTGACAACTTTAAGCCGAGTGCTCACAAACGAAATCGACTTGCATTCAGGCTTCCAGGGTACGAAAGAAAGCTTATCCCGCTGTCAAAAGACCAAACCGACTACATCGAAGGGCTAAAGAGAACACCCGACATCACCTTCATGGATTGGGCTGAACCTCCAGAGCCAATTCGCATCCAAATCTACAACAATTGGGAACACGACATCATCTGGAAAAATGAAGAAACCCAGTTTAAGGTTTGCAAAAGAAAAGAAAACGATGAACTTGAAGAACTCGAAACCCTGACGATATTTGACCCAAACGATCCGGCAAAGCAGCGCAAGTCAAGTATCGCGTCTGGACAGACTTTACAGGCTGAGTGGCGTGGCAGACCCAAACGGGAAGAAAAAGGCGAATGGGTACTGCAGTACCTGCCCAACAGCAAGTTCTCCAGCACCTATTACACCTACACACAATAGTTGCGGAGAGTTGGCTTTTTCAGTTTTTCGCCACAGTTAATTGGTGTTCTACGACAAGAAATAAATAACTAATTTGTCTTTGGTTAACCTGCAGAGGAATCTTTTTTGACAAGTCCAGTTTGTGCTAAGTGTCAGGCTAATGTTTCCGAGTTTGGAAGCTACAAATTAAATGTCGCTGCAGATGGCTCAAGGAAAGACGTTTTGGTTATTTTCTGCGCCAACTGCGGATCCGTCCAAGGGGTAGTAAATCTATAAAAAATTGCGCCGAAGAAACGGCGGGTTTTGCGTATTGTAATTTTTAGCATAAAACATGCAAAGTAGCGTGATTCCCGACTCAAGATACACCAAAAAACGCAAACGGAACAAACCTGAATCTGAAAAAAGCAGCAAAGATAATCTGCTCCACCATACAAGCATGTTATGAGCGCTTAAACCCTTAGCTAGCCACATAGCGGACAAGGCGTAGCAGTATGACAACTAACTTAGAAAATAACGAAAAATCCCAAGAAAACGTTACCGAACAAACCCAAATCAAATACATAAGGTGCCCAGATTGCGGCGAAAAAATCCCCATGGTTCCAACCTTAGGCGAAATGATTGAAGCCATAAATCACCATGTAAGCACACATAAAAAGCAACCAAACATGGACATGACAGCGCCGCACCTAAAAACTCCGACGATCTGCATGGAGCTAACCAAACAGGTTCTGCAACGAGCTTCAGACATAGATGCCGACGTGCCAGATGCCCGCCAAAAACCATCACTTTGGCTTTAAAGCCACCCTTTTGGGAAGGCTCGCTGCTTCGGCTGATTAGGCAGCCTGCAAAGAGCAAACTTTCTGGTTTTTTTAACTCGTCTCTTTTCCTTTTGTAAACTGGCAAGACAGAGAAAATCACCAAAACCACTACAAAAAACAAGTATTTTCAGCGGCAACGATAGAACATGATTTGCAAAACCAAAAAGCACATAAATACCAGAAGAGTCTAAACTGCAACACGGCGCAAGACGATATATGCGATAATAGTACAGCTTGGTTAGTACATAGGCTTGCCAAGTCTAGGACCCGGGTTCAAATCCCGGTTATCGCACCAAATCAATCTCTTTTTCAAATCCAGGCAAAAGCAAAACAGCTTAAGCCTGCCTAACCCCCGCTTCCGAGCCACGCATACGGTCTTTTTGCGGTGTTTGATGCATTAATTTATAAATTGAAAAACCCATTAGAAATGAGACCTGATATGAAGTTTATGGGCAAGAAACCGCAGGAAGCGCCAGCTGCCGAGCAGCAGCAGGAACAGGCAAACGAGCCAACGAAGGAGAAAAACAAAGCCAAAGCGAAGGGGCTCCAAGTAGGAAAATACGAGCTTTCCGACGGCAAAGTAAAGTTCTTCGTGGCGAAAGGGTTCGGCAAGAAAAAATGGGTCCTTGCACGTGAAATTCCCGTTGTCGCGATTGAACATGTCGAAAGCGAGGGAAACCGACTCGGATTGACGGTGAACGGAGCCGAGGAGTGGTTCTACTCCAAAGAAGAGACAGAAACATTCACCGCTCTAAAGGACCAACTGCAACTCAACGCCCAACCCGTCGAAGAGGCGCCGACTCAACAGGAAACTGTTGAACCACAGCAGGAAAACCTCCAGCCCACCGAGACGCCTCAACAAACAGTTCAGCCTCAAATAGAACCGCCGCAACTGCAAACGGAAATCCAACAACCCGTGCAGGAAGCCCCGTCTCAGCCTGAACCTAAGCAGGTTCAACAGCAGAATCCGCCCGTGCAGGAACCTGCGGCTCAACCAGAACCCAAAGTTCAGGAGCAAGTGCAACAGAAACCTGAGAAGAAGCCTAAAGGAAAAACGAAGAGCCTTAAGGTAATAAAATACGAGGTTTCTGAAGAAATAATTAAGTTTTCAGCGGCTAAGGGTTTTTTCAGGAAAAAATCGGTTGTAATCCGCGAGATACCCGTACCTGAAGTCGAAAAAATCGAAGGTGGAGATAACAAATTAACATTAACATGGAAAGGCACCTCAGAATCTTTTTACACTGAAGAAAAAACGGTCTCATTCAAACCACTGATTGACCAAATCAACGGGGCACTTGATGAGAAACAGAAAATTCTTGAGCGGCAGCAGGCAGAAATCGAGAAGAAAAAAGCTCTGCAAAAAGATGAGTTGCTGTCGGTGATCGACAAATCAGTCAACATCGTTGATCAAGCATTCAACCTGCTCATAGACTTACAAAACAAAAGGATAAACTGGGTGCAAATCGAAACATACGCGGGCGGATTTGGCGATAAACTGGATTTCAAGGGACAAACGCTTCCTCCCTTAAGTTTGGATTACACAAAAATTGGTTCAGCTGCGAAGATGCAGATGCCGCGTGAGGCAGCTAAAGAGGCACTGGACATTTTGAAGGTAACATACGGGTACTTTGAAGCTTTGAAACCCGAAGAAGACATCAAAGAAAACCCGCTGAATTTCCAGACAGCCAAAACCCTGGTTTCAGCCTACATAATGCTAAACGACCTCCTTTTGGGCAGGTTCGTAGGCGACAAAAACAACACGCGAGAAATCGGCGAGCTTGAAGCGTCGCTGCAAAGTTTGGCGAAGGTTAACTTCAAAGTTGATGCCGAAGCACTGAAAGGCAGCCTCGGCGTTGAGGGCGAGAAACAGGAGGTCATTGATGATTGCAGGCAGATTTTCAAGGAGCATCTGAAGCAGCTTTCGGCGCTTGCCTTCGTGGCGGAAGAGAAGCCTGTTGCGCCTTCGGAAAACTCGGCAGCCGATGACGTTGGAGCCGTCAGATATTAGAAAAGATAATTAACAATACGTATGGATATGACTCTACTGCGATATTACTTGAAGATTCGCTAGCTTTATCTACGTATTCCATCAATATGGAGTTCAGACAAGTGGGGGATAAGTAAATTGGCTAAGAATCCACAATCAAAGGACGACTCCTTAGAGGCGTTAGATTTCGTCGTAAACGTTCTCAAGGAACATGAAAAAGACCTGGATAAATTGATCAGTGAGTTGGCAACGGTGACGGAGCAGCTTGGAGATACCGGCGACCTCGGCGGCAAAGTAGAAAAAGTGGAAGAAAAAATAACCAGCTTACAAAAAGAGGTCTCAGGCATGATGAGCTACATCTCAGGCGTCGCACCAAGAGAAGCATTACCTATACCAATGCCGAAAGAAACTCAGGAAACCACACCAGCAGCTTTGGCGGCGCCGACACAGCAGGGGGGACCCTCAGTAGTTTTGAGGTGCAAGCAATGGGAAGACTTCCAAAATTTGGCGTTCCAAGCTCAAACCCTGTCGTTCACCTACAAAGAAGAAGAAAAAATGTTTCAGGCTGACGCTCTCAAAGGAAACAGGATAATCACTTACAGCGGCACGCTTCCACAGTTCTCTCAAATCTTAAAAGCGTGGCTTTCCAAGGAAATGGGTATCCAGGAAAGAAGCATCCTTGAAGGCGTCTTGGCAATAGGCTGAATCTGAATTCTCAATTCTTAAACCTTATATATTTTTTCTGCAACTAAGTTTCTGTCAGTGATGGAGGGCTAATCAAGGTTGAAGGCTATACCACCTAAGCCAAAAAGTTTTTCCGTTTTCGAAGCCTTCTCCTTTCTCCTCGATGACGGGATGGCACTGGTAGCCAACACACAAGAAAGCCCTCCACCACCAACATTGAGATAAAACCGCTAAGCCAAATCTGCATGCGGAAAGCAAATTATGCCAAAACTTAAATCCAATCAGCAACAATTATGATTCAGGTTGATTTGTTTGGCTGTTGATGTTTCAAGAGCAAAGAAACCGAAGCTTCCCAAAAAGCGGTTGCTTAAGAAAACAAATAGAAGATAAACCCCATGCTTGCGCTGGCTTCTGCGAGATTTCTGATTTGTTAGCAGTTAATATGCTGAAGGGGAAGAGCTCCTGTTTGAACACTGTTGTTTTTAAAAAATAGAATTCGCTAAAAATGCAGAGGCGCCAGTCCACAAAGAGGAAGGCGTTTTTTGCCTTTGACCTACTTTGGTGTTGTTAGGTATTTAAGGTGGAACGGTTTGATTACGATTCCCGTTTTTAAGTCAGCGTGGAAAGTTTGGCTTTCAACTACCCAGTCGGATAATTCTGAATCGTGAGCTCTTATGAATTCGGCAAAATTCGAGAAGTCTTCATGAAGCGAAATGCAGACTGCATCCCAACCCATTCCTCTGCCGTCCAAAACCAAAATTACGCTGGGTTGTTTGAGGTACCAATCTTTCATTTTTTGTAAGGCTTCGGTTTTTTCGTCGCCTGTTTTTAGTTTGAGTTTACTTTTTAGAAAAGTGAAGGCTGCTATTTCAAACCCTATTTGCCCGAATTTCGGGATAACTGTGTATCCTTCGATGAAGTTGTCTTCAAGCATGGCTCTTCTTCGAGTAACTGTAGGTTGAGAGACACCTAAGGACTTGGCTAATTGCCTATCGCTTCTATGCGAGTCCTTCATTAATTCGAAAAGTATTTTGTAATCTATAGGTTTCAGTTCTTTCATTGCAACCAACTTTTACCATTCATGAGGTTTTTGTTATCATATATAAATCTTGACAAAAATTATGCGAAAAGTTGAAGGTAGAACAGATAAGCAGTTCAATTGTTGGTTCAATTATAATTAAGCAATAAAAATCACAAACAAATACTTTTAAAAGAAAAAGCAAGTATAGAACAACCTATACAGGAGCCCAAGTCCATGTCACCCCAAATCCTAAACGATGTTGAACAAGAAGTCACAGAACTCCTCTGCAACCTAATACGGATAAACACAACCAACCCTCCAGGCAACGAATCGGCAGCGGCAAACTACATAGCCCAATACCTCGGAAAAGAAGGCTTAAACGCTGAAGTCATCGAAACCACGCCAGGAAGAAGCAGCGTAATTGCACGGCTCAAAGGGACAGGAGAAAAACCCAGTCTACTCTTGCTTTCGCACCTTGACGTGGTTGCAGCCAACAGCCAAGAATGGACCGTTGACCCGTTTGCTGGCACAGTTAAAGACGGCTACGTCTACGGCAGAGGCGCCTACGACATGAAATCCATGACAGCCCTCGAAATCATGGTAATGAAGCTTCTCAACAAAAACCATGTCAAGCTCAGAGGCGACGTTGTTTTGGCGGGAACTCCAGACGAAGAGCAGGGCGGGGAAGAGGGAGCAGGCGTTCTTCTAAAAAACCATAAAGAAAAAGTCCTATGCCCCTACGTAATCAACGAAGGGGGCGGTTTAGCTTTTCCATCAAAAAACGGCTACGTATTTCCGGTGCAGACCGCGGAGAAAGGCATCCTTTGGCTAAGAGTAAAAGCGAAGGGAACACCGGGACATGGCTCTATGCCTAACACAGCGGACAACGCTATTTTACGCATCAACAAAGTCATTGACAAACTGGCGAATTACAAGCCGCCGACCATTTACGTTCCCACGCTGAAAACGTTCCTCGCTGAAATGGGAAAACAAGACAAAGAGCTACAGCAAACATTCACCCATTTGCTCGCCAACCCAAACCAAAGCGAACAGATTCTGGACCAGCTAGCGAAAAAGGACAGCGCGTTGGCAGAGGAAATTAGGCCAAGAACCAAAATGACCATTGCACCCACCATGATTCGCGGGGGAGTTAAAGAGAACATTATTCCTTCAGACTGTGAGGCTGTGTTTGACTGTAGAATTCTTCCGGGGCAAAGCATCGACGAAACCGTCGTTTTAATCAAGGGTCTGCTTAAGGATGTTGGGTTGGATAAGCTGACTTTCGAGTTTATTCAGGCTCACGGCGGCTCCGAATCAACTATGGATACGGAACTTTTCAGCACCATCGCAGGTGTTCTGCGGGAGTTTGAGCCTGGCTGCGGAGTAACGCCGACCATGACCACTGGCGGCACCGACTCGCGTTACTTCAGGGAACTTGGAAGCATCTGCTACGGGTTCCAACCTATGATACCCGACGAACCTAACGACCAACTGGAAAAACGAATGCATGGCATAGACGAACGCATAACCATAAAAAACCTGGTCTACGGAACAAGCGTGCTCTACGAAACAGTGAAGAGATTCATGAGCTAGGCAGGCACCACCAAATTTTTTGGCGCCGTCAGTTTTTCGAGCATAGAAGTAGGCTGGTTATCATAAAGATTTGTTGTAGTCAAATGTCACTCACTCAAAAACGGCTTTTTCCGTATGGGAAATTAATTTGCCTCAACGGACCGGACTTTGCCCTTCCGCATTTTATTTTTTCGTACCCAGACCCCCGACGGTTTTCTAGATGATCCAAATAGGCACATCTAGATGAACCAAATAGCTTGTCAAAATTGTTTGCTTTATGCTGCTTAAGTTTTTAATAATCTTTTCAGGATGCCTCCTTGTTGATGATGAAGTATTTTCCTCGTTTCTAAAAAGAAACGTCCAGCAGACCCAAACATGGCAGAGGCAACTTATTGTTTGCTGCTAAAGTAAGGCAAGCAAATAAATGGTCGAGGTAAGGTACCCAGCACAAAAATCGCAAAGAACTTAGGCACTAAAATTTTTTATACTCACATCAACCATTCTAGCATCTGCAGAGCGCAAGCTCGGTGTACAACCACTAATGACCAGCACCCAAACATTAACCAACTTAGGCGAAAAAAACTTTGAACCGACCAAAACCATCGGCTTAATCTCAGACACGCACGTACCGAAAAGGGCGGCGAAAGTTCCCCAAAAAGTTTTCGACATCTTCCAAAACGTCGATTTCATCATCCACGCAGGCGACCTAGTAGAGTTATCAGTCATCGACGAGTTGGAGCAATCCGCGCCAGTTCTGGCAGTTCACGGAAACATGGACAGCCCCCAAGCCAACGAATCCCTGCCCACCCTCAACTCGCTGAAGATTTTTGACTGGAAAATCGGCGTGATGCATGACCCGGATGCTTTGAACGGCTCGGACAAGATGCGTTACATCGCGGAGGAAAACGGGTTTAACGTGTTGGTTTATGGTCACACGCATAGTCCAAGGATTAAGTGGGAAGGAGAAGTTCTCTTTATTAACCCTGGAAGCCCAACTGACCCAGCGTCTTTTCTTAGCAAACCCTCGGTTGGGCTGCTGCAGATAACGCGCAAAGCAATTAAGCCGCAGATAATCGACCTCTAACTCATCAAGGCAGACCAGTAAAGAATGCCGTAGAGAACAAATCCAACGGCCAAAGCGGCAAGCCACACCGCGATGGTTGCCAGCATAAGTTTTTTTCTTGTAAAGCACGCTTCTAGGCTGGTGCGGCGCCAAGAAAGAACAAGCCAGACGCCGAGCAAAACGGCGACGGTGCCAAGCGGGACATGGATTAGGGTGAGGATTGAGGTTGCGTCGGTGAGGTGTGGGATGATGAAAACGGGGATTAATGCTAAGAGTAGGGCGGGAACCATGAAGGTTGCTATCATGGTTAGATGCAGAACTAGAGCTGCGGTCATGACGCGGGCGTGCTGCACAAATTTTGTTCTGCGCCGTAGCCAGTTGCCGTAAAGCAGCAGAAACAGAACGATGGCTTGGATGGTTAGGCTGATGGTGGCGAATAACAGGAAGGGGTTGTTTAGAAGCGGCATAGCGCTCATTTTACCACTGACGCCTAAACGTTTAAAGTTTCACTTTCACTCACCCCTCCCCTGCCCCAAACAGTCGGCTGAGCAGTTTCCTTAAAAGGATTTGACGCCAAAAGACGGGTTTAGAGGCTAAAAAAATGGAGCATTGTAAGAACCCGTGGAAAGACGATTGCAAAAGCGAAAACATCAAACTCTACATCGAGTTAAAAGGCGAAAAACTGCCGATATGCCAGCAATGCTGGAACAAGATTGCTGACCAAGAAACTGAGTGGTGAATGGCTTGGAGAGCTTTAGCGCTAACAGCGCCAAATCGTTTCTTGGCAGAAACGTCAACCTGCACCTGAAAGACGGCGCAGTCATAGTGAACGTGCAGTTAACTGGAATCCACAAGATTTCAGGAAAAAACAACCAGGTCGAATATGCAGCATCTGGAAAACGCAAAACCATGCGAATCCCCCTAAGGCACGTCGCTTGGGCGGAGCTTATAAACGCAAATCTGATGCAGAAAGCCGCCTGAAACACCGTTAAAGGGATAAAAGAAGAAATAGCCGAACAATAATTCAAACCTATGCGTTGCTCAAACTGCGGTGTCTGCTGCACAGAAACCGAGATGCTTCTCTGCAAAAAAGACGTCGAACGCTTAGTAAACCGCGGATTCAAAAAAGATTTCTTCGCCAAAGTCGACCGAGAAGGCTATGTTCAACTAAGAAACAGCAAAGGCTACTGCGTGTTCTACGACCCCAAAAACCGTCAATGCATCGTTTACGCCGACAGGCCCGCGGGTTGCCGAGTGTACCCGGTCATTTTGGATGAGGAAAAAGGAATCATCCTTGACGACATCTGCCAATCCAGAGAAACCATAACGGAAGTTGAAAAATCAGTTAAGGGTAAACGAGTTATTAGGCTGCTTGAGAGGATCGATGATGAGGCGGATAAGAGGCGTTTTTGAAAATTGGGTTCCACTGTTTAATGTGTTTTGCATTGGCAGCAGAATACGGTTTTGCCGTTTTCGGCTTTGACTTCTTCGACCGACATGAGGCTTGTTCTTACCAGTTTGCCGCAGTTGTCGCAGAAAAACTGCACTTCGGCTACTCGGCTGTTGCTTTGAAGAATTCTTATGGGCAAAAATCATTGTCCTTCTTTTGAAGCTTTATCCTTGGCAAGCAGGTATTCGACGTATTCCCTCATTGTGCGGTCTGTTTCCGCGGCTCGCTTTCTGATGTCTTCATGGACTTTGTCCGTAACTGTTATGCATTTGTATCCTTTTCTCGGCAAGCTCCCTATCTCCTTCCGTACTTTACAGTACCATGAAATATATAATTAACGGTGAATCTTGAATATTATTAAAAGCTTATATTAACGTACGTTCGCTAACTATGTTTGAGAGGGGAACGTTAAACGCCGAAAAAAGGCTACAAAAGCATCACTGTAAAGGCGGAGGTCTATGATTACTTTTTTAGCGAATGGCTTAAAGTCAAAGAAGACTACGCCATAAAAAAGGGAATCCGCAGTTTTTCGGCTTACGTGACCTACCGTTTGGCGCAGCTCATGACGGAAGACAAGAAACTGCCAAAGTAAACCGGGTCACCGCCACCCCTACAAGTTTAAATATGCTTGCGATGACTTGTCAACCGTGAATACCCATGCCTTGCACCGTAATTGTCGGCGCCTTCTGGGGAGACGAAGGCAAAGGAAAAATAATATCCTACTTAGCGCTTAAAGACAACCTTGATTTCTGCGTCAGAACAGGCTCCGTCAACGCAGCACACACGGTTTGGTTTGAAGGAAAAAAATACGCCCTCCACATGGTTCCAGCGGCTTTTATTAACCCAAAAACCCGCCTTTTAATTGCAGCTGGGGCAAACGTCGATGTCAAGACTTTTTTCAGCGAGGTTGAAATGACAGGTGTTCAGGGCAGAATCGGTATTGACCAAAGTGCCTCGATAATTGAGGAAAAACACTGCCTTCAGGACAAGGCAAGCGCCGTTAACAAAGGCATCGGCACCACTGGAAGGGGCGTTGGACCCGCCATCGAAGAGCGTGTACGTCGCACAGCCAAACTCGCCAAAGACATGCCCGAGTTGAAACCATACCTTGCCGACGAAGTTCAAGAAGTCAACGACGGTTTAGACGCTGGCAAAAGCGTCCTTTTGGAAGGAACACAGGGATTCATGCTTTCGCTGTTCTTGGGCGGCGGCTACCCTTACGTTACAGGAAGAGATACTGGTGCTTCAGCTATCGCGTCGGAGTCGGGAGTCGGACCCACGCGAGTTGATAACGTGTTAATCGTGTACAAATCCTTCATTACCCGTGTCGGGGGCGGACCGTTGCCAGGGGAAATTTCAAAAGAGGAAGCACAGAAAAGAGGCTGGTTTGAAACCGCGGCTGGGACAGGAAGAGACCGACGTTCAGCGCCCTTCGACTTTGAATTGGCAAAGAAAACGGCGAAAATAAACGGCGCAACACAAGCGTCATTAACTAAGCTAGATGTGCTTTTCCCAACATGCAAAGGCGCCAAAAAATACAGCGATTTGCCCAAGGAAGCTAAGGATTTCGTAAAAGAGGTCGAAGCCAAAACTGGGGTGCCAGTTGTTCTAATCGGTACTGGCCCCGAAGCGTTAGATATCGTTGATCGACGGTAGCATTTTTCGCTGCCTCCCTTTGACGGTTGAGGTCAACAGTTAATTATTGCTTTTGCATTAACTCATTTTGGGCATTTGCTCGGTTTTTTGGGCTGATTTTCTTTGCAGAACAAGCGGTTAGCCTTAACCGTAACGACAATCGGCGTTTTGATGGTGGGTAATCGGAGGCAGGATAAAGAAAGCTGCAACGCAAGAGCCAGTTGCTGAGGGATAAAGCAAGGATTTCTTGCGGTGCTTGGCAGTAAGCAGGTTTACGAAAAAAGAAACTTTGCTTGTTGCGAAGTGAGTCTGATTTTAAGCCATTCGCGGTTTAAGCGCTTGCTCTTCATTTTTGTTTGTTTGCGGCTCCTCATTTCCCTGTTTTAAGTCAAAATGGTCTCTTTCAACCGCTAAATTGGTCATCTTTCGAGAATAACATTCTGAGCAGTAGTTTTTTCCTTCAATTTCATAAAGCGTCCGTGACGCAACGCCGAGAACTTCGTTGCATTCAGCGCAACGGACAAACTTGTTGTTCGGACCCAATTTTTCATCTGTTTTCTTTTCGTTCAGAAAAATATTATTGTTCGGTTTGAAATGTTCACTGTCCCAACCCATTGTTTTTCTTCCTCCAGACTGAGACAAGATGTTTAGCATGTCTTGCGGTAAAAAGCTTTCCACATTCCATCCGATAAAAAAAGTTCTGTTTTCTGTGGTAACTGAAAAACTGCTTTTTTTCCTGATTTTTTCGATGGGTATTATTATGGAAAAGTCTTATTAGGCTATTGAATTTCATGTATGTCAACATGAGATTTAAGCAATCGTCGATTTTGCTTGTTATCTTGCTGGTTTTGCCTTTATTCATAAATTGCAACTTGGCTGCGAAGGGTCAACCCGCGCAGGCGTCGCCGCCCTTTTATTTTGGCGTGGATGTCGCGTTCGCAAGCATCCCGGTAACTGAACAGTTGATTGATAACATTAGTTCCTACACGAATTTCTTCATTATCGGATGTGCTGAGAAGATAGGGACCAACTTTTACGGCGGCGGAATCTACAATGAAACAAGACTTAGCATCGTTAGCCAGTATGCCTTCGACAAAGGCTTAAACTTCATAGTGTACAGCGACGACCTTAGTTACCCCTCCAAGGGATGGCTTGAAAACGCCACGGCGGATTTTGGCAGCAAATTTATGGGAATCTACTATTTTGACGAGCCCGGAGGAAAAACCCTTGACCAAGCGGCGTACCCCGTGTTGACTTCCGCGAACAACTTCACTGACGCAGCGGACAACTACGTTCGAACTTTGAATGCGTGGGTTCGCGGTTCACAGTTGGGAATAACCCGCAATTTCGACTATCCAAACGAGTACCAGCTTTTCACGTCGGATTACGGGTTGTACTGGTACGATTACCAAGCTGGGTACAACACGGTTTTTGCTGAGTTCGGCGTTAACAGTGGAAGTGAAAACTACAGTCGACAGTTAAGTATGGCTCTATGCAGGGGAGCAGCCACCGAATTCAACCAGAACTGGGGAGTCATGATAACTTGGTCATCTACCGAGTACCCGTACATGGAAAACAGCACGGATCTTTACAATGACATGGTGCTGGCTTACCAAAACGACGCGAAATACATCGTCGTGTTCGACACGAACGCCAACTGGACACAAAACGTCTTGGATTCCAAACAGCTTGACGCCATGAAACTGTTTTGGCAGTACACTCAGGCAAACCCGAGAACGACGAGTCAAACAAGCGACCGTTCGGCTTATGTTCTTCCGCAAGATTTCGGCTTTGGTTTTCGCAGCCCCAACGACACAATCTTCGGGTTGTGGAATGCCAATTGGAACGGCACAGCGTCTCTTACCTTTGTTGCCGACATCAGCATGTGTGTAGTCTCTTTTCTGCAGATGCTCGGCTCTAAACTGGACATAGTTTACCCAGCCATTAACGGAACGGTCGAGTCGGCGGGGTACAAGAACGTGATTTACTGGAACGACAATTCGCTTGTGCCCAACATGCCCAGCATGCCAGTTTCAAGCCACGCCGTAGGCAGCTACAAGCCGCCTCCATTCACTCCAATCCACAAGAAAACAAACAAAGCCAACAACACGGGTTCAATCGAAATGTACGCAGTTGTTACGGTCATTGCAGTCGGGCTCACCATTGGCGGAGTAACTTTGACTATTAGAAAACGCCGCTTATCCGCTTGAGCTTTTGAGAAGTTTTTGGTGCTACGTAAAGTAGGATGGTTGCGTTGCCGCTTGGATGGTTGAGCACGCGATGAACGTTGAGTTTTCAGTTGCATTGAGGGTTATTGATAGGTGCCGTGCGTTGCTGAACCATTGGTTGCCGCCTTCGCTGATGGCTTGATTGTCTTTTGCAATGGTTTGGAAAGCCGTCAGAAAAGCATTAGCCACACTGCTGCTGCTCCATTCTATGTTCCAGACGAAAAGGTAGGTGCTGTTGTCGCTGCCGTTTTGGTAATAAGTAAAGTTGTCGCCTATCCAGCCTGCAGAAATGATTTGGGCTTGGCTCGATGTAACCCAGTTTCCTAGGAGGTCTTCGATGAAGTATTCGCCGTAGGTGTTGTAGTTTTGTCCGTAGCTTGTCTGCATTTGGGTCCAGTTGCCGCCTGACGGAGCGGGTAGGCTAACAGGTTTGGCGGTGACGTTTTCGAAGTATTCTTCGGGGTTAAGTATCTGCGCTGTGGTGCTTGGAACGTATCCTGCGGTGTAGGCACGGTTGACTGTGGCGAAGCCGCCGTTTTGATGCAGGGCGTTGATGAATATGCCGCCTTGGGTGTAGGGGAAATAATCCAAGTTTGACAGGGTGTCGGGGTGAAGGTCAGAGAGGGTTATGATGTAGGCTGGGAAACCTGGCGTTGAAGTTACGTCGGTGCTGATTGCTCCTGTTTTGGTTAGGTTTGTATAGGTGTCAGCCATGAAGGAGGCGTCGCCTTCTATGAGGGCGGTGTGTGCTTTGTCCTGGTCAAATGTGGTCGGCGAAGGAAGATTTGATTGCCAAATATGGGTTAATTCATGCACAAACGTGGCTTCGGAGCTCGGCAGGTTCCATGGGTCAAAGTTTTCTTTTACAACGTAAATTTTGCCTTCCCAAGTTGCCGCCACATAGTTCCCCGCCCAATCAACGTCGGCTTGGTAGAGGCTGCGGTTCTGCGGAATCAAAAACAGCCCCTGATAGATGTTTTGCTCTATAGTAATTGCAGCAACGTTCTGTTGAGCGTAGCCTTTGCCCCAAGTATCAATCGCCCACTGCTTCGTCACAACCACAAGGTCGACTCTGGGAAGCGAATAATTCCGTATCTGCTCCCAAGCGCCATAGGCATTGTTGAATATTTTTTGGGCTTGCGCCTTATAAGCCACCATGCTTGGGCTCGGCTGGTTAACAACGATAAATAACGTCACAGCCACAACAGCGATGACAAGGCAGGTGGCAACAACCACAATTTTTCTTTTGAAATTCAAACGCGCACCCGAAGCATTACGTTTAGGCGTTTAGGAGCCGAGCAAAAAATAAATGTTTCCCCAAATGGCTAAAAAAAACGGGTTTTGGGTGTGTTTGGAGAGTTAGCCGAGGCATTTTCGGATTTTTGCCGCTTCAAGCAGCCCTTTTTTTTGCGTCGGCGTCTTCTTTGTGCAGGTAGCAGAGCAAGAAGTTGTTTGTGAAGTTCTCGTGTTTACGTCCGCTGACGCTTTTTGGTCCAAGCTTAATGCCTAGTTCCGATTCAACCGTTTTCAGGTCTTCGAGGCTGTTCTGGAGGGCTTTTCTAACGGTTCCCTCGCTCATGTTGGCTCGCTTCGCCAATTGGTTCGCCATCTCCAGAAGCATGCTTATGTTTTCCCAAGAAACATATTCGCCGATAAGTTTGAGGTCAGTCTCCATCTTCACGTAGTACTTCTTTAGAAGCTGGGTTTCTTTGTCGCTTAACTGGTTGAGCGCTCTTAAACCGATGAATTCAGGCGGCAACCCGACGCTGTATAGGGACGCTGAGAAAGAGATTGCCCGCGGCAAGCTTACTCCCGCGACGCTTCTGCTGTAGCCGAAAAGCCCGATGTGGAGTTTTCTTGCTCTTCTCTGCGGAACATACGCTGAAACCGTGTTTATGAATGGCGCCATCAACTCGATTTGGCTCTCATACTCCTGCCTGCATTTCGATAGAACGCCCAGAAGAGCTTGTTCTTCGTCGGGGGTGACGGTTTCTGGTTCGCCGTTTGGAAGCCGCTGGTTGAGGCAATCGATGCCGTCCTTAACCTGCCCAAGCGGATAATCATACCTGAAAGCTGACTGCACAGTTACAGTTGACACACCGCGGTATTCTTCCAAGAAGTTGTCGACGTTTTCTGGAGAAAGATGCCCCCGAAACGGTTTTGAGCCTACACCCAATATAGGTTCTATGGAGATTTCTTGCTGTTTTTCTACTTGCTTGAGTTTGCTTAAGGCTATTTTAGTCAACAAAACGGCGCAAAGCAACCCATAGTTTAAGGCGGGGTCGGATCTTGCGAGGAAAACCCTTTGACGCGCAGGCTTAACCGAGTTCAAGTAAGGCAATATTACGTTGTCAACGTGCAGTATGCTGTCGAAGTCTTCAACCAGCGGAATTACCTTTATTGTTTTTGGGTGAAAGGAACCTAGCCAATCTTTGGTTTTTGTGGATTCGTAAAGGGTCAGTTCTTCGTCGGCGATTATGGCTTTTTTGTAGTAGTTTAGCAGCATGATGAGTTCTTGGGCGTCGGTTGTGAAAGGCAGTATGACCTCGAAGATGGGGGTAACTGGACGCTTGTACATTAAGGAGGCGACGTCGTAGGCGACGGGGATGTTTTGGAGGGTTTCCATGAAGAATTTTCGTTCGGCGCCCTCGATTTTCGGGTTAGGTATCCTGTAGGTTAGGTAGACGTCTTCGCCGATGGTGTGGGCAGAAAAATAATCCCAATGTTTCTGCAGAAGCTTGCGAACGACCCGTGTGTCTGTGTCTTTGCCCTCTGAATCCCACATCACTTCTTGGCAACCCAACGTACTGTAAGAGTAAAAGGCTTCATACACCTCTGCCGTCCCGTTGATAACCTCTTCTGTGCTCCATTCAGGAATGGCGGCGTTGTCAGGGTGCTGAGTAGACATCGTCGCCGGAGCCTTATGCTGGTCAATTTTGCTGTTCATCTTAGCCCACTGCATTATGCTTAGCCTTCAGCAAAGACAAAGGGTTTTATTTTAATTTTGCACCTCAACCAGCACATGTCGCCATACAAATATCCATTATTTCCTCTTCGCCGCAAACGCACCCAAAGCCGCATCGAAATTCTGCGTCAAAAGCCTTGGGATTAAAGTAATTGACAGACTGGGTGTTTGGTAGAAAATATGGCAAACTTTTAATAGCTATTGATGAGGAATTTAATACTTACTTGGAGTTGGCTAACTTGAAAAAAATGCTCACCTTTATCTTACTTGCAGTTTTAATCGTGGCTGCGATTCCAGCCTTTGTCCTTCCCAACGCGAAAGCAAATGTTAATGAAGTCACAGTTGTGTCAAAAAGCTTCTATGTTGCTGCTTCAGCTGGGACTTTGGCGTCGAAAGCAGGCGATTTGGTCGTCGTCGGCGAAGTGAAAAACGTCGGGTCAGGCTTCGTACAGAACGTCACTTTAAGCGCCACCGCGTTGGATGCCAACGGAACCACGCTTGGCACCGCTTCGACTCCTGCCTCGGGCACAGTATTCAGTTTTGAAACCCCTCCGCAAGAGAAAGTTCCATTCATAATCGACTTCGCCTCTTCCAACAGCTGGTCCTCTCAGGTTGCCACCGTCGACGTTACAGTCGTAAGCGTCCTAGACGGCTCCCCTCCACCTGGAGGTCTGGGCTTCGTTGATACACCGACAGCACTCGTGGGCAACCCCTACACCGAAGTTGGAACAATCCAAAACAACAGCTCTCAAACCATTCAGTATCTATGGGTGGTCACAACGTTCTATAACAGCGCAGACCAAGTGGTCGCCTTGAATTGGACGAGTTTTCTGCCTGGACCGGGCGCAACTATTTCGCCTAAAGGTGCAGTGCATTACGTTGCCACCCCCGTTGACAATTCAGCTGCCCTCTCAAGTGAGATTACTTCAGCAGCCTACGTGATTGACGCAATCCCAGCAGGAAGCTCCTCGAACACGCAATCAACGACTCCTACTCCCGGAGCCGGCGGCGGTTCATCATCGCCTTTTCCAACTTTGCCCATAATCGTCGTGGTAGTCGTTGTTGTCGTTGCAGTTGCCGCTTTGATGCTGCTTAGAAAAAGACAAGGAACCGAGACCCCGCTGCCTCCGCCGCCTCCACCACCAACAGCCGAAAACAGCTAAAAACTTTAACTGAATCTTCGTTTTTTTGAAGATTTCCCTTTTTTAATTGAAACCGAAAAAGCCGCAATGTCTTTTGCCAAATAGCCAAACAACATAGTTTTCATTTAGAAATGGGCGGTTGCGGTTTTTGGTTATGAGCCGAATCGGCGTTTTCGAAGCTGGAACGTGCGGATGGCTCTTAGCAGGTCGATTAAGCGGAAGTCTGGCCAATATACATCTAAAAAGAGAAGTTCGCTGTACGCTGCTTGCCAAAGCAGAAACCCGCTTAACCGTTCTTCGCCTGAAGTGCGGATAATCATGTCTGGGTCCTGCTTATCCATGTGCGAAGTGTACAGGTACTTACCGAACGTGTCCTCTGTAACGTCAGTTATCTCCAATTCGCCATCCTTAACTTTCTGCGCGATGGTTTTAGCTGCATCCACAATTTCCGCTCTGCCGCCGTAGGCAAAAGCAAAATTCCAGAAGTACCTATCGTAATCCGCGGTGGCTTTCTCAATATCCGCAATGGCTTCCTGCAAACCCTTGGGCAGAAGGTTAACTCTGCCGATGATTTTTACGTGGACTTTGTCGCGGTGTATGCGTTCGTCTTTGAGCAGTTTGCGGAATCTTTCCTCGGCAATCTGCATAATCTTTTCCACTTCCTCGGATTTGCGGGAAAAATTCTCCGTGGAAAACGTGTACAACGTCACGTATTTAACGTCAAGCAGATGTGTCCAATCTAAAAGCAACTCAACTGTATCGGCGCCTTGCCGATGCCCCCACTTATCCTGCATAAGCATAGGGTCAGGTTCCTGCCCGTTTGCCCACCGCCTATTTCCATCCAAAATTATGGCGACGTGCTCAGGCCTTACTCCGCCTTTCACCTGCTGCCAAAGCCATTTTTCATACAGCTTGTATGCGCCGATGAAAGAAAGCATTTTCTTAAGCATTAAGCCTGACTCCAT
>CAWGMZ010000007.1:0-18913 GCA_963823775.1 Candidatus Bathyarchaeota archaeon | reverse complement strand
ACCAACCCTATCTACCTTGCCCAGAACGGTTTTGAAGTGACAGGCATCGATATTTCCATAACAGCCATAGGAATCGCCAAGCAAAAAGCAAGGGATGCGAAGGCTACCGTAGGCTTTGTGAATGAAAGTTTCGTTGACTTAGCCTTCAGGGATGGAGCTTTTGATTTTGTTTTTGACATGGGCTGTTTCCATCACGTGGAGGTTGAGGAGCGGCACAAATTCATTGATGGCGTACATCGGGTTCTTCGCGAAGACGGAGTCTACATGCTTACCTGCTTTAGCTACCGAAACGGCCCAAGCTGGAATCATTTTACCAGACGGCAAATCCACGATTTATTCTCAGACCGATTTGAGATACAGCAGATAAGGCATTATGCTTCGTTGGAGGGCGATGGGCAAGTTCGGTTCTTCTACACCGTGCTTATGAAGAAGAAGCCTGCCTCTACATGATTTCTTCCAGAGCCTTCTGAATTTCCTGATAGTTAGGCTCAACCGACGGGTCCTCCGAAACCCAAACGTACCGCACCACACCGCCCTTGTCCAAAATGAAAATGGAGCGTTTCGCAACCGTGTACCCTTTGAGTCCCGCGTAGTCTTCGAGTTCTAAACCGTATTTTTTGACGGTTTCGCGGCTGTAATCGCTCAACACTGGGAAGGGCAGCCTATTTTTCTCGGCGAAAGCTTTGTTGCTAAAAGGGTCATTGACGCTGATTCCTACAACCTGCGCTTCAAGGTCAGTTAGTCGAGCCATCGAATCACGGAACTCACACATCTCTTTTGTGCATGTTGACGTGAAGGCTCCGACGAAAAAAGCCAAAACGACTTTTCGCCCCAAAAAATCCTTGAGGCTTCTTGGCTTCTTGTCAGTGTCGGAAGAGTAAAATCAGGCGCCATGTCTCCGACTTTTATTTCTGTATCCATAAAATTCAGGTCCTAAATTCTAGGAAATATAAAGGCGTATAAATGGGTAATGTTTTTTAGCCGAATTCGAAAGCGCATGGACAAATCTTATTCAGAACGCATACGTCGCATTTGGGTTTTTTTGCAGTGCAGACTTGTCGCCCATGGAAAATCAGCAGGTCAGTTAGTTTCATCCATTTTTCTTTCGGCGTGATTTGCATTAGGTCCTGCTCTATTTTTGCAGCGTCGTCGTTTTCGGTTAAGCCAAGCCGCTGTGAAAGCCTATGGACGTGTGTGTCAACGGCTACTCCCGCCACTATGCCAAACGAGTTGTTTAACACGATGTTGGCGGTTTTTCTTGCCACGCCAGGCAACTCGAGCAGCTCCTCCATCGTTTTCGGCACCTGAGAATGGAATTTCTCCACAAGCATTCGGCAGCAGTTTTGGAGGTTTCTGGCTTTGTTGTGGTAGAAGCCTGTTGAATGTATGTCTTGTTCTAGCTCTTTTATGTCGGCGTTTGCGTAGTCTTCGGGTGTGTGGTATTTTTTGAATAGGCTTTGGGTTACTTTGTTGACTTGTGCGTCGGTTGTTTGGGCAGAAAGCATGGTGGAGACTAGCATTTCCAGGGGGTTGGCGAAGTTGAGAGCGGTTTTTGCGTCGGGATATTGCTTTTCAAGTAACTCGATTATTTTTGCTACGCGGGCTTTTGGTTCAAGGTAGATTTCGGGTTTTTTCATTTTTGGTTCCTCTCAGAAAAGGCGGGAGTCGGCAATATGAGGTTAATGGGGCGGCAATAAAAGATTTTTGACCACCAAAACATCTGACGGGTTTAACATTTGTTTAGAAATCTGTTGTTATTCTTCAAATTTGGCGAGTAACTGTCGATTATCATAGCGCAATGTTTATATAATTTCTAATAATCTGAAAATACGTAATTCACTGAAGTGGCATGCATGGTTAACCCGACAAGAGTAACAGTCGCCTTCGACAAAACCACAGCCGACCTGCTCGAAAAAATAAGCAAAGAATCAGAAGTCTCACAGAGCGAAATCATGCGACGCGCCCTAAAATTCTACAACGAAAACATGGCTCTCGAAGACCCCGCAGTTAAGAAAAAAATCCACGGCTACATGGATATGCTTCTCGGCGGGGAACACATAATTCTCGACGTTGACCACTGGCTCATGTTCCTAAGCCTAATTGGTTCCTCGCCTGAAAAAGAAAAGTTCTGGAGCGAACACAGAGAACTCGCCCGAGCTCATTGGGAACAGCTAAAAGCAAAAGTCCGCTCCCCCGAAGAAATGCTAACCCGCCTTGAAGTCTGCAACTTTTACCGCCTCACAAGAAACGCGCCAAACGACTACACGCTTGTCTTGGTTTCTGAGATGTCGAAGGATTTCATCAGGGTCTTCCTTGAAGAGTACTTCTCAGCCATGGGCGTTAAAGCAGAGATAAAAGAAAACCTAACCAAACTCAGAGTAACCATAAAGCCGTCCTCCCCAAGAATCTAAGCTCGCTTTCACGCAGGTTTTTTACTTTCAATTTACTTAGCATAGGGAGGTGTAAACGGTTGAGTTTAAAACTGAAAGTTGACGGCAAAGAAATACCCTTAAACGAGTTCGTGGAGAAAATCATGAATGGAACAATAATTGGCGCGGTAACATCGCTGCGTGGAATAAAAGAAGATTGGAAAAAAATCGAGATAGAAATCCAGAAGCAAGCTTAGCCTTTGAATTCAACTGAGCTTTCTATTTCGGCGAACATTTCCTTTTTGGCTTTGCATATCGGGCAGACGTATGGCGGGTCCTCGCGGTAAACTACGTAGCCGCATTGTTTGCAGTACCAAAGCTTCTTTTTGACGGTCGGCTGAGTTTTCGCCGTTTGGGGCGTGGCTGTCGGAGGTTTCTCTTGGTTTGCGGGGGCGGCTTGTTTGGCTGGAGCTGTTTGGGATGCGTAGGCTCTTGCCATTTTCTCTGGGGGTCTTCGCTCGGGGACTTCGGGTAGGTTTTGGCTTTCGTAGACTTGTTTGTTGACGTAGAGTCGGCAGTAGCATGCGCCGTATTGTGCGACGTCGGGGTCACGGTAGTCGCAGGGGCAGATGATGTCGCGGTCGAATTCGAAGTTGCCTGAGGTTAACCTGCATGGACAAAGCGGATAGCCGTAGCGGTCTTCGTTCGTTTTTAAACCTTCAAGAAAGCCCTGCAGCAAATCGGGTTGAGGCGTAAGGAAGTACCCGTAGGTTTTAGCGTCGGCTTCGGCTCTTCTGCGGACTTCCTCGAGGCTGGTCAAATTTCAAGCGCCTCTTTGAGTTTGTCTTTGCGGAAACCCGTAATCAAAACCTTGTCATCCACAATTGTGGTGGGGTAGCTGAGCATTCCGCCTTTGCTTTGGATTTTTTGGTGGATTTTCTGTTTGTCTCCCTCGTCGGCTAAGTCAACGTCAACGTACTCGAATTCGATGCTGTTGTCGGCTAGGTATTGCTTTGTCATTTTGCACCAGACACACGTGCTTAAAGCGTAGAGGAAAACCTTGTGCTTATTGTTCTTACCAGCAACCTTAGAAACATTCATGTCAAAACAACTCCTAGAAACAGTTGCAGGCGGCGGCATATAACTTTTTATATTAACCTCGAACTCAAAACCCATTGCCGCATCAGCCGTCTTCAAGAAACGCTGGAGTTTGCTGTTTCTGAAAAAAAATGTTCCATCATCAGCTGAAAATTATTGCCCCTCGGTTTAGTGCGCCGCACAGTTTTCTTTTTTCGTGCCCAGCCCCCTCTACGGTTTTCTATAGGATCCAAATAGGCACATCTAGATGAGCCAAATAGACGCGTTTCCCGTTTACCCGAGAGGTTTTGGCTGAAGCTTAGGCTGGCTTGAGGTTGCCAAAAGCGTTCTGAACAACCTCTGAGAGGGCAGGGTGAATATGCATGCCTTGGGCGATAGGCGCGAAACTTCCCGTTTCCGAAACCATCGCGTTAACGATTTCCTGAATCAGAATGGCCGCTTCAGGGCCGATGATGTGTCCGCCGAGGATTTTGCCGTTTTCAGCGTCAACAATTACTTTTACGAAGCCTTCAGGAAAACCCATTGCGGCACCCATCGCCGTATCCCGGTAAAGTGCGGTTCCAACGTCGATTTTGGGGTGCAGCTGTTTGGCTTCCGCTTCTTTTAAGCCGACGGAGGCAACTTGCGGGTGCGTGAAGACCGCGTGGGGCGCCGCCGAGAAATCCATCGGGACTTTGTGGTCGTGGATGGAGTTGTGCCAAGCTACTCCCGCTTCGAAGTTGGCTACATGCTTGAACATTTGCTTGCCTATGGCGTCGCCGAAAGCCCAAATCTTCTGGCTTGTTGGTTTCAAGGTACTCGTTGACTTTGATGAAGTTGTGTTCGTCAAGCTGCACACCTGTCTTTTCAGGCTTCAAAACGTCAGCGTTAGAAACCCTGCCCGTGGCGATGAGCACGGCTTCTGCGCTGAATTCGCGTTGGCTTCCGTCCGCGCGGTTTCGTGCAACAAGCGTTTTAGTTTGGCCTTCTTGTCTGGCTTCCAAAACCTCAAAGCCCGTGTATATTTCCATTCGTTGCCGCATCTCTTTCAAAAGTAGGGCGCTGATTTCGGGTTCTTCATCAGGCAGCACACGGCTGGGTCTTTGAAGGATTGTTGTTTTTGTGCCGATTCCTGAGAAGAAGTGACCGTACTCCATGCCGATGTAGCCTCCGCCCACAATCACCAGACTCGAAGGCGGCTTTTGCAGTTGCAGAACCGTATCGCTTGTCAAGTACCCAATTTTATCTATTCCTTTAATCAGCGGCAACCCGTGGCGGGCTCCAGAAACGATGAAGATTTTTGGGGCTGTAATCGTGCGTTGACCAACCTGCAACGTGTAGTCGGAGATGAACTCTGCGGTTTCCTTGAGCCAAACAAGGTTTGGCGTGGCTTCCACGGCTAGTGCTTGGTGCCCCGAGTCCTCGTCAACCAACGCATGCATCCTAGCCATGATGTTGCCAAAATCCACCGACTGCACTGATGCGTGGATGCCGAGTGCTCGCTGCCCCGTGGATGGCGGCTATGACGTCTGAGGGGTAAATCAGCATTTTGGATGGGACGCAGCCGACGTTTATGCATGTTCCACCCATTTTTCCATTCTCAACCAGCGCCACCCTAACCCCTAAGTCAACGGCGGCTGAAGCAACAAGCATTCCAGAACCTGAACCGATAACGATAACGTCAAACTGCTCCATAAACAGAACCTCAAGCTACATAGAATTTAACGCGGAATCAAATAAATCTTTCAAAACAAAAAAGCCCTCTAATGAACGCGACCCCGGCTGCTCTGCCTTGTGAACAGCTTGAGTTTCGTGATAGTTGTCTTTTTCTGTTCACCGCTCGACGTCTGAAAACTAAAGTCTGCTCAGCGAGGCTGTGAAAGCTTTTATGCGAGTTATGTTTAACATGATTGAGGGTTTTCATGGCAAAAACAGCAAAACCAGCGAAATTGACAAAGGCAGAAGAAGAAAAGAAAAAGAAAGCCTACTACGCCAAAAAAGAGAAAAAAGCTAAAGAAGTTAAGAAATAGCTTTTTGGCTTAGAAACTTTGGCAGAGCTTTCTGGTCGTGGACAGCGTCGAAGCTCTTTAGCTCTTCTTTTGTTAGTGGCAACACGATTCTGGACACTAACCCGTTTAGGCTGTAGGGTAGCCGTATGAGACGCATTTCTCCAGAGGTAACCCACTCGTCAATGTGAAAGCCTGCCTTCTTCACCTGCTGCGCCCACTCAAGCCTTTCCGCAGGGCTTAACCCATAGGCATGCGAATCCAAAACATGAAGATGAAAGCCTCTGCCTGAATAAACAGCCCGAACCTCTGAGAAGCGGTCGGAAAGAAAATCCAAAAGCCCCACGGCTTCCTGCTGAACCATCTGCAACTCCAAACTCGCAGAAGCTCAAACCCTGCTGCCTCTTCATTTTGTCCGCCAAGCTGCCGTGGATTGGGCACGTGATGTTTTCTGGGTCAAGGTCAAAGGCGAGTTCCTGACCCGTTTTGGCGCCGCCCTGGTCGTAGACGTTTCGGTCGTAGTAAACTGCCTCGGGCAAAAACTCTAGGATTTGCTGGCGGACATCCTCTAAGCTTGAATACTCGTCGACAATTATCGTTGTGGAAGCATCTTCGCGGTATTTTTCAGGATAAATTTTTGTGTGCCTGCCGATGATGACTGCAAACTTGACCCTGCCCTGTTGGCTGCCGAACCATTGCCCCGCCTTTTGCAAGTCAAATTCTGAAGTGTAAAACTGTTTTCTCTCCTCTAAAGAGGCGTATCTCATGCCCAGCAGGCAAAGAATATTGAACCATAAACACCAACTGAAACATAATGGGCAACCGACCAAAAAAGGTTTTATGCAAAACCAAGGCGGAGAAACCCTAATATTTGGCGCTTTTATGCTTTTTATTGGTGAAATTTTTGCCTATTGAATCCGATTTTCAAACAAAACGCCAAGTTGTCGGCGAACATAACGGACACAAAGTTTGGGGACCAGTAAATGCTCCTCAACGACTGGGAATTCACGGAACCACAAGCGCGGTGGATTGGGATAGCTGCGTTGGAGACGGCGTATGCATCGATGTTTGCCCCGTTTCGCTGTATGATTGGGCTGAATCGCCTGGGCACCCGCTTTCAGAAAAAAAATCCGACCCCGCCACGAGAAAACGACTGCATACAGTGCCTTGCCTGCGAAATGCAGTGCCCCGCTGCAAGCCATAAAAATTACGCCGCATTAAACGGCGCCCCTGTTTGTTTTGGTTGTGGCAAGTATTATATTAGCAAACGCGCCAAATAGTGCCTAGTGCACCGTTATGAGTAACGAATCCAAAGGCAAAGTCATCGCGGTTCTGCCAGCCGACGCCTCAGCAAAAACCACCGACGTAGTTGAAGAAATAATTTCCTGCATAATGGAATCAGGCGAAGTCGACGTTGTCGGGGTAGGCGAAGGGATTTTTCTGGCTTGTTCAGCCGTGAACATGGCGTCTGAAATCGCCAAAGTCTACGTTGAAGACATCTACATCGGAAATCTGGAAGCGCCAAAACTCGGCAAAACAGTCGCCCTCTCTGTTCATCTGGGGCAAAAGCAAATTGGCGATTACGCCCAAGCGGCAGAGCAAGAGGAAAAAGGATTTGAAGACGTTGAGGGGCAAACCGTAAGCGTAAGCAGAGCGGCAACTATCGAGCGGCTGCTCACTATTAGTCTTTTGAGGCTTGCAAAATTTGAAAAAATCCGTATCGTCGCTGCCGGCAGCTCAATCAACGACGCCGTGGCTCTCGCGTTGAGGCTGACTACGGGGCAGATTTCCAAAGATGAAGTAGGCACCAAACTTGTCTACGTATACTCCATCAAAATGCGGGACGAGCCTACAAAAAGCATAGCCGCCATATCCATTTACCTACAAAAAGGGTTATCAACCGTCTACAGCAAAAGGCAAAAAGACCTGCTCAAAAGCTTAGAAAGCGGAAACTAACGCTTCTTCAGCTTTGGTTGAGAAAATGAAAGAATTGGGGAATCCGCAAAAAAGGCGGAAAACCTGTTTGTGTGTTTATTTTTGGAGGCTTAGGTTTTTGTTTACTCTGTCCCAGTTGACGACGTTCCAGAAGGCTTCGATGAATTTGGGTCGCTCATTCTTGTAGTCAAGGTAGTATGCGTGCTCCCAAACGTCCAGAACCATCAGAATCCTGAAGGTGGGGTAAACGTTGACGTTGTGTTTCTCAATCTGCATTATCAGCGGTCTATCGACGCATGGGTGAACCGCCAGGGCAGCCCATCCTGAACCTTCGGTGGTTGCTGCGGCTTTTGTGAATTCTTTTTTGAATTGGTCGAAGCTTCCGAATTCCTTGTTTAGTGCGTCGGCTAATGCGCCTACGGGTAGTCCTCCGCCGCCTTTTCCAGCGGGCGCCATGTTATCCCAGAAAGTCGTGTGCAGAAGGTGTCCGCCGACGTTGAAGGATAAGTCTTTGAGTAGGGCTTTCATGTCGACTTCGCTGTTTTCTTTGCGTGCCTTGTCGAGTTTTTCGAAGTCCGCGTTTGCGCCGTTCACGTAGGCTTGATGGTGCTTGTCATGGTGAAGCTTAAGCTGTGTCTCTGAAATGTAAGGTTCCAACGCGTTGTAGTCGTAGGGCAGTTTTGGTAAGGTAAATGATTTTATTTTCTCCATAAAATTCACCAAAAATCAAACCAAACCAAAGGAGTAAACTACTAATATACTTTACCTTAAACGAAACTGGGGCAAAACCGGAATGGCTTAAATTTATTACCTTCTTTTTGTTTAGTATTTGCAGTGATTTTTATGACTAAAACCGATCAAAACCTTAAGGATGCATTTGCAGGCGAATCCCAAGCTAACCGAATGTACCTCGCCTTCGCCAAGAAAGCAGACGAAGAAGGCTTCCCGCAAGTCGCCAAACTTTTCAGGGCAGCGGCGGAAGCCGAAACAGTGCATGCACTCAACCACCTCAAAGTTATGGGGCAGATAAAATCAACCAGCGACAACCTCGGCACAGCAGTCAGCGGCGAAACCTACGAATTCAAAAAAATGTACCCAGAATTCATCGCCGAAGCCAAAAAAGAAGGAAACAAAAAAGCTGAAGTCAGCTTCAACTACGCAAACCAGGTTGAGCAAATCCACGCAGCCATGTACCAGAAAGCTCTTGACGCCCTGAAAACCAAGACGCAGCCAGCACATGCAGATTACTGGGTATGCCCCGTCTGCGGAAACACCTTTGAAGGCAACGCACCCGATACCTGCCCGATTTGCGGTACGCTGAAAGAAAAATTCATCCCAATAAAATAAGCCGAAGTTTATTTTTCATTTTTTTTATTTATTGTCAGGCGAGCATAGGGTTTAGGAATCCCCGAAGAATAAACTTGGGATTATGGCTATTTCGCGAAAAAAAGAGAAAAAATTGGCTTTTAGGCTTTGATTTTCTGGGCGATTTGCACTCCGAATTCGAAGCATTTCTTGTAGTCTTCTTCGTCTGGGACATATTTGACTTCGATGCTGGGTTCGTAAACGTCAAACCCTGCCTTCTTCGCCATTTCAACCATGCCGCGGACTGCGCCGCCTCCCCACCCGTAAGAGCCGAAGAAACTCCACAGTTTGCCTCTGGGTTTCAACCCAGTAATGTACGTTAGGAAGTAGCTGACCGTTGGGAACATCTGGCTGTTAAGAGTCGGCGAACCTACAACGACAGCTTTTGCGTCGAGGATTTCGGTTACGATGTCGGTGTTGTCGGTGGCGCGGAGCTTAAGAACCTTGACTTCGACGCCTTCGCTGGCTACGCCTTCTTCTATAGCTCGAGCCATCTTGTCGGTGCTTCCCCACATCGTATCAAAAACAACTATGACTTTCTTGGCCGACACAAAAGAACTCCACTTAAGATAAGCATCTATGATTTTAGAGGGGTTTTTCCGCCATATAACGCCGTGGTCAGGCGCAATAATTTCTATGGGAATGCCCATCTGCACGACCTCCTGAACCTTGCGAATGATCAAAGGCGCAAAAGGCGTCAAAATGTTGGCGTAATATGTCTTGGCTTCTTCCATGAGCTCCTGCTGGTTCACTTCGTCGTCGAAGCGCTCCGACGTCGCATAGTGCTCGCCGAAAGCGTCGTTTGAAAACAGGATTTTATCTTCCACCATGTAAGTGAACATGCTGTCTGGCCAATGCAGCATCGGCGTCTCGAGAAAACGCAGCGTGCGCTTGCCCAGTTTAAGTTCGTCCCCTGTCTTGACAACTTCAACGCGGCTAAACTCGGCTCCGTAATGGTCAATCAGGGCTTCTTTTCCCCGTTGGCTAGCCAAGATTTTGGCGTTTTTGCAGAGCTTGGCGATTTCAGGCAAGCTGCCTGAGTGGTCCATTTCGACGTGGTTAACGATGATGTAGCTGATTTTCTGGGGGTCAACCAAATCCGTGATGTTGCGAGCTAATTCGTCGGCGAAGCTGTGTTTTACGGTGTCGATGAGCGCAATTTTTTCGTCCCTGATTAAGTAGGCGTTATAGCTGGTGCCTCGGTTAGTGGTGTACCCGTGGAAATCGCGGATGTTCCAGTCAACGACTCCCACCCAATTTATTCCTTCCTTTAAAACAACATTTGACATTTTCTTTACTCCTTTGCAACGTTTAGCTTGTAGGTTATTTTGACTCCTGCCTTCTCGAAAAGTAAGCCGACCGGGCATGTTTCAAGCGTGAGCTTATGCAGCCTCTCAACCCTGTCCTGCGGCGCATCCATCTTGATGCTTATGTCGAAGGTTTCGTCGCTGATGGTTCCGGTTTCAGCCGACTTCACCGCTTCAACCTTAACGTTGAGCCCTTTGAGCACCAAACGCATTTTCTTCGCCGTCAACGCAAAGATTGTTGCGTAACATCCAGCGTGGCTCATTACGCAGAGCTCAAGAGAGCTGGGTCCCAGCCCTGTTCCAAGGTCAGGGGCAAGATCTACGATGGTGCTGTGGGATTCTCCATCGTCAAGCATGATTTGGAAGCCCTCAACCAGTTTGGCGTTTCCATACATTTTCGTTGTCAAACTTGCATCTCCAATTAAGGCGAGTAAAAATCAAGGTTTGATTGTAGCCTTTGTTTATATGGATTGCGTTTGCCTTTCATGCGCGCCCTCAGCCCGGGAAGATGTGGCTAGCCGCTTTTGACCTTGGAAATTCAAAAATCAATATATGCCTGAATAAGCTGTTTAATATTGGATTTGCCCATTGATTTTGGAGGTTTAGCTTTTGAGTTTAATCCCAGACGACAAGAAAGAGTTGCTTAAAGCCGACTTCAGCCAGAAACTGGTTGACCCAGTCAAAATCGTCATGTTCACACAGGAAATGGAATGCCAATATTGCTCGCAAACAAGAGCGTTAGTGCAGGAGTTGCCGCCGCTTAGCGATAAGATATCGTTGGAGGTTCTTGATTTTGTGGCTAACGCAGCCCGAGCCAAAGAGCTTGGAATCGACAAGATACCTGCGTTGGCGATTATCGGCAAGAAAGACTACGGCGTGAGAATCTACGGGATACCGTACGGGTACGAGCTGCAAACACTTATTGAGGCAGTGATTACCGTTTCAAAGGGAACAACCGACTTGTCCGACAAGACCAAAGTCGATTCTTGAAGACATCAAAAACCCAGTTCATATCCAAGTCTTCGTAAGCTTAACCTGTCCCCACTGCCCCGCAGCCGCAGCCGTCGCACACAAATTGGCGGTCGAATGTGAACTGATAAAGGCAGACGTCATCGACAGCGGCGAATTCCCCGACTTATCCATGAAGTACAACGTGATAGGCGTCCCCAAAATCATCATTAACGAAAAAATAGAGTTTGTAGGAGCATTCAACGAAGACCTCTTCGCCGAACACGTCCTCTTAGGCGCCCTCTAAAAGACCGCAAGGCAAGCTAAAAACCAATAGAAAAAGAAAGAAACCGAAACAAAAAAGAAACTCAAAGCCAGCGAATATCCTCGCTACGCTTTAGCTTTCGCGGAAGCGCCAGCGAATTTCGACGGGTCCTTTTCGAATTTCATTTTGCAGGAAGCCGCACAGAAGTAGAATGTTTTGCCGTTGTAGTCGCATTTTAACTTGGCGTTTTTCTCGTCAACCACCATTCCGCAAACTGGATCTTTAGCCATAAAAATTCACCTCCACCTATCCATGTTACTCGTTAACTTACTTGGATTTAAGTTTAGCCAACTTGAAGCCCGCAGTTTTGCTTTTTATGCGCCAGCGTATTTTGCGGGGTTTTTGTCGAAGGTTGCTTTGCATGTGGGTGCGCAGAAAAAGTAGGTTTTGCCTTTGTAGTCGGATTTGTATTTGGCTTTTTTCTCGTCAACCATCATGCCGCAGATTGGATCTTTAACCATGTCTTTCTTCACCTCCAAACATCCCAGTTTAGTCATTGTCTTTCTTTGATTTAAATTTAGCAAACTTCAGCAGCGCCGAGTTGCTGACCACGGTTAAGCTGCTTATCGCCATTGCTCCAGCGGCATACATCGGGTTTAGCAAGCCTGCGGCGGCAACTGGAATCATGATTGAGTTGTAGGCGAAAGCCCAGAACAGGTTCGTGTCGATTTTGCGCATGGTTTTTTTGCTGAGTTCGATTCCTAAGGCTACGTCCCGAAGGTCGTCTCTTATGAGCACTATGCCGCCTGTTTCTTTGGCAATGTCGGTTCCGCTGCCGATTGCGATGCCGATGTCGGCAGTTGCTAATGCGGGAGCATCGTTTATCCCGTCACCGACCATAGCCACCACTTTGCCTTGCGCCTGCAATTTCTTGATGACGTCGGCTTTCTGCCACGGCAAAACGTTGGCGATAACCTGATCTATTTTTAGCTGTTGGGCTATGGCTTTAGCTGTTCTCTCGTTGTCGCCCGTTAAGATTGCAACTTCCAAATTCAGAGCTTTCAACTGCTCGACTGCTTCGACTGCGCTCTCCTTAAGGGTGTCCATGGCGGCGATCAATCCGACACTTTTGCCGTCAACCGCCAATATCATGACGGTTTTCCCCTGCGTCTCCAGCAACGCCAAGTCCGCTTCCTGCTCGGTGACGGATACGTTTTGCTCCTGCATTAACTTGCGGTTTCCAAGAAGAACCTTCTTGCCTCCGACAGCGCACTGCACGCCTCTGCCGGGCAACGCCTCAAAATTGTCGGCAGTGCCAAGGCGTACTTTGTCGGATTCAGCCTTCAAAAGTATCGCTTCCGCCAACGGGTGCTCAGAACCTTTCTCAGCTGACCCGGCATACTCAAGCACCGATTGTTCGCTGAATCCATTGTAGGTTTTGATGTCGGTTACGCTGGGCTCGCCCTTAGTCAGCGTCCCAGTCTTGTCGAATATGACGGTGGTCAGTTTTCTTGCTTTCTCAACGTATTCGCCGCTGCGGAGCAGAACACCGTATTCTGCGCCTTTTCCGACGCCTGCAAGAAGAGCTGTCGGAGTAGCTATTCCCAAGGCACATGGGCAAGAAATCAATATCACCGCCAACAGCACAAGGAAAGCTGTTGCAAAGTTGCCGGTTGTGATGAACCAGTAGGTAAACGAAAGGGCTGCGGCTGACAAGATTATGGGAACAAACCATCTGACAATACGGTCAGCGAACCTTTGAACGGGAGCGCTTGAAGCCTGCGCTTCTTCTACAAGATGAACAATTTGTCCAAGGGCAGTTTCGTCTCCGACACGTGTCGCCACAATTGTCAGGACCCCCGTTTTGTTGATTGTTGCGCCGACAACTTCACTTCCGACAGTTTTCTCAACAGGGATGCTTTCGCCTGTGAGCAGTTTCTCATCAACCGACGAGTACCCTGCAGTTACCTTGCCGTCCATCGGGATTTTTTCGCCGGGCTTAACGATAATTGTGTCGCCGACCAGCACTTGATCAATCGAGATGTCGGATTCTTTCCCATCCCTGATTACCCTCGCCATGGTTGGCTGAAGTTCGAGCAGTTTTCGTATTGAGGCTGCGCTGCGGCGTCGAATTAGCTCTTCGATGTATCTTCCCAGCAGCACGAAAGCCAAGATTCCGATGGCTATTTCCATGTAGCTTGAACCCGGCTGCGCAGCTGTCGGAAAGATGAAGACGTTTATTACTCCGTAAATCCAGCCTGCCAGAACTCCGACAGTTACCAGCACATCCATGTTTATGTTGCGGTTTCGAAGCGACTGAAACGCGCCCTTGTAGATCCGATAACCCGCGACCCAAACTATGGGCGTCGATACAATAAACACGGCTACGTCGTAGACTCGCAGTTGCCCGGCAACGTCAAAATACATTATTGTGGTGATTAAGCCAAATAGCACTATCACTTTGAGGGCGAGGGCTGCGATGGCTCCAGTTAAGGTGAATGCTACTCGACGCTGCATTGCCTTGAGTTCGCGTTCTGGAGCGGTGTAGACGTCGAGGCATTGTTGGCTGCAGAAATAGTAGGTTCGGTCTCCTATTTTGGCGCTGAGGGCGGTTTCTGTGTCAACATCCATGCCGCATACGGGGTCTCTTACTGTTACCATGCTTTTTCTCACTTACGTTTAAGGCGGATTGGTGTTTATAACCATATAAATGTGTCTGAAAAAGATATATCTTTTAAACCTGAAAACACGCAAAAAGAAAGCCAAAAAAACGCAACTTAACCTTCAACAAAACTGCCCCAACAACGATAACCAACGGTGTGAACCGCTCAGAAAAACACTCCGACCAAGAGAAGCGATTATTCAACCCGTTTAATTATGTGATACCCAAACTGCGTCTTAACAGGCTCAGAAATCTTCCCCTTCTCAAGCGCAAAGGCGGCTTTTTCAAATTCCTTGACCATTTTGCCCCTTGTGAAAGTGCCAAGGTCTCCACCATTCTTCGCAGATGGGCATAGTGGAAACGTTTTTGGCTAGGGCACCGAATTTTTCTCCTTTATCGAGCCGCGCTTTGATGTTTTTGGCTTCTGTCTCCGTTTTGACGAGTATGTGTGCACAATGGACTTTGTCTGCCATAACCGCATTACTCACCCTTTTTAAGATATAACTCTTACCTGCGAAATCAGCAAATTTACTCTTAGATCATCAAGATTTGGGGGTTTGCCATGATTCAGAACTGATTATCTTCGGAAATAGGCATGAAAATGTCAAATTGCAAAAGTCTTTTTTTGGGTTACTTCGAAGTTCGAAGTAGACGCCAACATAATTGTTATAACAAATGCAGCCACTAGCTTCTTTCATGGTAACCTCAATTCCCCTCAAGAACATAGAAGAAGAGCAGAAAAGCGACCGCGCGACAGTGGAGCAGATTTCAAAAGTTATCAGGTTTTTATGGAACATTGAAGACTGAACTGCGAGAGACGCAGGGGCAAAAAACTAATCGTTTGCGTTTTTTGACGAAAAAACAAAAATTAACTAAAAGAAGGGATTAATCTCTCATTTTCCGTTGTTTGAGAGTTACACACGTAAGTGGTTTGAGTGTTTAGATTTACTCAATTACTTGAATTGCGCCTTCAGGGCACTGGGCTTCACATGCTCTGCAAACCAAACATTCGCTTACTTTTGTTGGAGTTGATTTGCCGTTTTTGATTTCGTAGACGCCGACTGGGCAAGTGTTTACGCATGTTTCGCATCCGGTGCATTTAGGGTCAACAACTATTTTTACCATTTTTGTCTACCTCTAATTTTCTTGAAAAGCTCGTGTGTAAAATAAAAGGTTTTAGGTGTTTTAACGTGTTTTTTCACGTAATCTGAGCAGTATTCCATTCAATGTCGATTCGGCTTTGTCTCTGTGTTTCTGGTAGTCTCCGATGTCTTTTTTGTAGGCTTCTATTGAGATTTCGCCTCTGCTCTGTTGATCTTCCAGGTTCTTGATGTCTTCTTCAGCTTCGGCTAAGTCTTCTTCGGCGGAGTCAAGTTGCTTGATTAGGTCTGAGTAGATGCCGCCTGAGTTTCGCAGGGTTTCCTTTGTTTTGGCTGTGTTTCTTGAGATTGTTTCTAGCCTTGTCTCTATGGCTCCGCGTTGAACTTTGTATTGGCGTCTTGGAATCTTTCCTTTCTGGGCCTTCATATCTAAAGACCTGATTTCAGCATGCAACCGTTTCTTGTCTTCATAGTACTCGGTGAATTCTCTAACGTTAACTCCTGTTGGACGTTGACCCGAAGTAGACACGTTTCTCGGCTCGGCGATAGGTGCTTGTTGCCCAGCTGGCTGTTGGGTCGTTGCTTCTGCAGTGGGTTTTGGAGTTGTTGCTTTTATTTTTCTGAATGAAGAGGGTTGTCTTTCGCTTGGTTTGCGTTTCTGGTAGACTACGGCGCCTACGCATCCGATGACGGCTACGAGTGAAAGCCAGAAGGTAGGCATGAAGGAGACCCAGATTGGGTTGTAGGTGTAGGAGAATTGGATGATGTTGCTTTGGGGCATGACGTAGTTGAGGAAGGTTATTCCGTTTCCTGTCAGGACAAGGGTGTCTTGGAAGGCGCTTCTTGTAAGGGTGCTGGACACACCGATAGACGATAACTGCGGAGTTGTGATTTTTGCTCCCTGCGGCGGGTTAAGTGTGAAGCTTGCTTTTTCGACGTAGTAGTTGAAGTATGGGAAAAGCATGAAGTTGTTAAGGCTGTATTCTGAACCTTTGATGGTTGCGCTCGGCAAATTGTAGCTGGCTGTTATCGTGGTTGCTTGACCGCTTCCAATCAGTGTGATAAGCGTGAAGTTCTCCGCCAAAGCGCCGTAGATTTTTGTGCTGCCCGCGACTGTTAATGCGGTGCCCGTTTCATCTTTTATCGTGACGCCTTTCGAGTTGCTGGGTAAATCTAAGACAAAAGACTGCATGGATACGGTGGAGTTGTTAACGATTCGGTATGTGTCTGAAGCGGACACTTTGCCTGTTGGGTCAACGGTTATCTGGCGGTCCAGATTAGTAACGAATGCCATCTGTATGGTTTGGTTAGAAAACTGAATTTCTGCCGAACCAACGGAGGAAGTGTAGGCTGGCAGGTTCGACGTAACATAATTCTGTGTACTCACAGTTCCATCCGTTTTTGTGATGTAAACGCTTGTTGCAGTGCCTGGAAAAGTTAAGGTGACGTTGCAGCTTCCAACGGTTTGAGTTAGACCCGGGTAAGCTGGGAAATTAAGGACGTATGCGCCCGTGTTGACTTCTGTAACGACGTTGGACAGAACAAATGCGACCGTGAAAACGCTGGGTGTTTGCCCGTTAAAGTTTACTTCTGCACCGTAAAATCCGTATTGGTTGCCTAACTGTACTCCCAAGTTAACTTGGTAAACGTGACTTGAATCATATGCTACGGCGCTGAGGACGTCCGCGCTGTACTGCGCAGGCACCCCGATAGTGAAGCCGTCGGCTACTTGCCCAGAAACGTAAAAGGTGTCTTGGATGACGACTTGCCCGCTATAGAGTATTTGAACCTGGTGGTTAACCTGCGTGATGGTGTAACCTGAGGTTTGGGCGGAAACCGAGCCAGACATGGCAACTGGCACGAAAACTAGTAACAACGAAACAATAATCATCAATACTGCATTTGTTCTTTTCAATTAAATTCACCCAAGTGGAAGTTTGTTTAATGTTGTGTTAGCTTATTTATTTACTTTACAGTAAGGCAGGTTATATTTAGAACTTGAGCATGAAAACCAGAATAATACCTCTTCACGCTGCCGCTAAATCTTTTTAACTGCTGCCAACGCCCGCTCAGCGGTGGATGCACAGAAAAGCAAGTCGTCAATCGTAGCTGTAAATGTGGCAAGCGTGCTTTCACATCGGATAACCGTCACCACTTTGTTCTTTTCCAGCGTGGTTTTCACGCAAAGTTTAGGCGGCACCCTAAAATTGTCGGGCGAAACAGCGTTGGCAACTGCTTGGGCTTGCTTCTGGTCAGCGTACTCAAGCGATATCGTTGCTTCCAACTTTTTCTCCCTTCAACTGTTTGCCGATTAATACGTTAAAATCTTTAATGAACCCGTTAATTTCATCAATCGGAACCTGGGCTCCTGCGGCGATGTTGTGTCCTCCGCCTTTGCCGCCGTGGGCTTCTGAAGATAGCCGCATGACTTCGCCGAGGTTTACGCCTTTTCGAATCGCTGCTTCGGTTGTTCTGCCTGAAAACTTGGCGGCGTTTTCTTTTTCAACGTTGGCAAACGCGATTAAGGGTTTTTCGTTGTTCATGAGGCTCGACACGATGATGGATGATACGGTGCCGATGATTTTTTCGTTGATGAAGCTTTCGCCGTAGATGACGTATATGTTGTCGAGTTCACGCATGCGTTCAGGTTTTTCTCCTATCCAGCCAAGGTACTTGTTGATGTTTTTGCGGTAGTCGTCAAGTATCTTGTTAGATTCTTCAAGAGCCGCTTTGCGGTCGCCCATGCATATGGCTATGCCCAGGCTTGGCTTATCCATGCGTCCCGTCGAATTTAACACGACTGCGAATTCTCTTGCGTCACGCAAAGGCGTGTTGGGTTCTTCTTTGGTTAAAACGTAAATGTAGCCGATGAGGTTCTCAACATCCATGTGCAAGCCCTTAGACAACAAATGATCCGCCAACGCTGAACACAGCCGTTTTCTTTCCTCGTCGTTTAAGTCGCTTAGAGCCCGCGGTTTGCCTTCTTTGGTAAGGGGAATATTTAGGCTTGCCAGAAACGCCAACGCCTTGTCTTCTTCCCCGCTTAAGCCTGGAATAAACGGGTTTGTTGTGGTTGCCAGCATCTTGTAGATTGGACGGGTTTCTCTGCCGAAAAAAGTCAAGTCCCTCTCAACTTTCACCAAGCCAGCCGCAACCGCGTCGTCAACAATTATTTCGTTGAGGCTTCCAAGTTTTCTCTGGTCATATTTGTCTTGCATGTCGCCCAACGCGCCGACTAAAGCCACAGGCGCTAAATCTACGTTGGCTGGGTTAACTGCTTTGGAAACGAAGTAGGCGACGCCTGAGCCGCTTACGTCTGAGGCTCCGTCGATCCCGAACATATGCGGGTTAACCTGAACAAAGTTTGGGTTGCTGGATGAGCCGTTTGCTTGGTGATGATCAAGGATTAAGGTTTTGAAGGTGGGAATCTTCTCGTTTAGCATGTCAAGGTAGCCGCTGCCGAAATCTGTAAAAATCACAAGTTGCGGTTTGTCAGCGACTATTTCCTGGATGATTTTTTCATCCAGTTGCTGAGTGATTCTGATTCTGAACTTGGCGTTTAGCCTGAACAGGGTTTTCGCCATGACGCCTGCCGCTGCAATTCCGTCGGCGTCTAAATGTGAGAAGACGTGGATGAAGCCGTCTTTTTTGGCTGCTTCCAATATGGGTTTGGAGGCTTCCGCTGCAGATGCTAAGAAGCGGTCTATTGATGCTTGCTGCGCAGCCATATAGGTTCACTCTTGGCTAAAATGCGTGATTAGATTTAAAGCTAGGCATCAAACTAAAACAGAAAACAACTTTAAAGAAAGGAAAGATGTGGTTAAGTTACGGAGGCGATTTTTGCTTCGTACTTCCAGTTCTTGGCTATGACGCCTTCGC
>CAWGMZ010000006.1:0-152435 GCA_963823775.1 Candidatus Bathyarchaeota archaeon | reverse complement strand
TTTTGGAGAAGTCGCATTGTTTCTGCAGCCGAATTTTCCGCGCCCATACGCTACAGTGCTGTCTATGCTGCGTCAACATGGAAAGTCGCAACCTGCCCATCCCGCAACATAAAACACTGCCCGACGCGACCAAAGCTGAGCTTAATCCTGACCCGAAGCCCATTTTTCAACCTGTCTGGCGCCGTCATATTGCTGGGAAACTTAATTTTTCCAAGCGGAACCCAAAATCTTCATGGAAGCGGATTCACCAATATCCGACAATGCTGCCCATCCCAGCTATGTTGAGTCAACATGGAAAAATGCGGGAAAGTCGCATCCGACAATGCGCTACATAGCAGCATGGGCAGACACGACCAAATCTACATGTGTTTCAAACACAGAACCCAAAAAGCAACTGGGAAACCAGCCAGAAAAAAGTCTCAACTTATCCCTACGGCAAAGTCGCAACAAAAAAATACCCCCTAAAACCACATAAAACCCTGCGAAACCAGTTCAAGCTTCTTTTTTCCATCAGAAATATGGGTTCTTTTTGGGTTGGACTTATATGGAAGTAACTGCATGAGTATGATTTGTACGCCAAAATTGCCAATCGTACATGTGACATATGGTTTTGTAACATGGCTGTAGAACAAGAAAGCGTTTCCAAGATACTTTCGATCCTTTCGCATCCTCTACGAAGAGAAATACTACTTAACCTTAGCGAAAAAGGAGAAGCATCATTCACCGAACTGCTCAACCTGCTAAAGGTCGACACGGGAAAACTCAGTTTTCACCTCCGCTCCTTGGAAGCCTTCATCGAGCAGACACCTTCAGGCAAATACAGGCTAAGCCGACGCTGGAGAAAACGCCGTCAGAATCGTACATGACATTGAAGGATGGGCTGAAGTCGCAGACATACAAAGAAAAGAAAGCCAACTTGCCCTTGCTTCCTTCAAAAAAAGAGTTTCAGCCTTCCTAATTGACTTCGCAATAATCTTGGCCATCACAATGACCATCATCATTCTTCCCGAGGTCGTATCCATGGCAAACATTGCAAGCGCAACATTCAGCACAGTACTCTTCATCACGGTGGGTCTACTTTGGCTTTACTCCACTTTGCTCGAAGGCTTCAACGGTCAAAGCATCGGCAAACGCATCACGGGATTAAAAGTTGTCAGAACAGACGGAAAAAAAATGTCCTATGACCACGCCGCCATCAGGAACTTTGGGAAAGTCTTGCCGATCTTGCCTTTTGATTTGCTTCTGGGGTGGCGAATAAAAAACACCGCCTTCATGAGGTACTTCGACAAATTCGCGGGAACAACCGTAATAGACCTACGCCTACACCCAGCCGCTGCCCAACCTGCATAGAAGAATTTACGCAGCCAATGTCAGTTCGCGGGGCTTTATGTCTGGAGTTGACGAGTTATTTCCATTTTGTCAATATTTCCTCTCGTTGAAAAGTTTCTTTACTCAAATAGAACAGGGTGACATCAACGATCACTAGCAAAACGGCTACGAGAATCCCAATTAACGTCGACACTTGAGCCCCTACAATGACAAGAACCAGCAACCCAATTATAGGCAGCACAACTAAACCGCCAACCTGCTGCGCCGCCCGAATGTCATTAACCCGCGAAGACACAATCACGTTCACTTCAACACTCATAACGCAGGCTAAAGGAGTAATAACTACAACGGCTAAAACCCAAAACAGGTTCGGCACCAGGAATAAGCCTAATCGAATGTATGACCAAGCATCCAGAATCGAAGCTGAGATGGCTGCCGCAAGAAAAGTAACTCCGACACATGGAATAAAAGACGCCAAACTCTTACCAAACAGCAACTCGCCGTCTGTGGTCGGAGTCGCCAATAGGGGTTCAAGGCTTTTCTCAATCTTTTCTCCAACAAAGCTGTAGGCAGCGATAATTGACGGTAGAACGGCTGAAATAATGATGAGGTATGTTGCTGAGACGTTTATGAGTTGATTGGCAGCAGCCATGAATTGGTCACGGGGAAGCGCTACAAGTTCCGCGTTTAATGTAAAGACAAAAGTTACGGGAAGAACTATGCCTAGTATCGCCGGTATCGCAATTAGCGAGTAAAACACATACTTGTTTTTTCTGATGACGCTTAGGTCCTTCTGGGTTACAATCCACGATTTCCAAAACCTCATTGCGCCGAAGCCTCCCTGATTAACTTCAAATAGACATCCTCAAGCGTGGTACGCAACTCGGTAACGTACTGGATGTTGCCGCCTGCACCCACTATGGCTCGGACAACTGCCGGATTAAACTTTTCAGGATCATCAATATCCAAAACCAACTTGTTATCGCTAACCCGCACATTCTTAACCATGCCAAGCGACTTAACCGCAGCCAACACGGCGTCACTCATGCTTTCCAGATGCACAATGGTTCTGCGGCTGTAGAGGCTGCGCTCCAGGTTTTTAGGCGAATCAACAGCCACCAACCGGGTCTTAAGGATACCGATTCGGTCACAGAGCCGTTCTGCCTCATCCAAATTATGAGTGTTAATAAAAATGGTTCTTTTTTCCTTCTTAAGTTCCAAAATGAAGTCTCTTACCGTTTTGGCAGCTTCAGGATCAAGGTTCGCCGTCGGCTCATCCAAAAAAAGCACTTTGGGCTCATGAATTAGCGCCCGAGCAATCGCTATTTTCTGTTTTGTCCCCTTGCTAAAGGCACCTACCAAGTCTTCGCGGCGGTCCCAGATGCCGAGAAGCCGAAGAAGCCGCTCGATGTTTTCTTGCCTCTTCTGCGCGGGAACCTCATACAGTTTCCCATAAAAATCCAAGTTCCGATAAGCGCTTAAACTCTCGTATAAACCGACGTTTTCAGGCAATAAACCGATTGTTTTCCTGATTTCGAGGCAGTCTTTCTCGTTGTCTACTGAAAAGTTGCCGATGCGTGCTTGCCCGCTGGTTTTGCCGATGAGGCAGCAGAGCATGCGGATGGTGGTGGTTTTGCCTGCGCCGTTGGGACCCAAGAAGCCGAAAACTTCGCCTTCGTCGACGTGAAGAGAAACGTTGTTGACGGCGGTGAAGTCGCCGAATTTCCGTGTTAGGTTCTCTGTGTCAATCATGCTCGGTGCTGTCCAGCTGCTAAAGGAGATTAGGGTTTTTCGTATTTGGATTCTTCGATGCGTTTTTTCTCCTGTTCTTCTTCAGTGAGCTCTGGCTGGGCGGGCTGTTTCTGGGCTTCCTCCGCAGGCCAAGTGATCGGATCCTTTACTGAAGAGTACGTGTTCATCAGGCTTCTTTTGCCGCATGCAGGGCACTGAATCAAGTGGTAGGGTCCCACATGCAACAAGGCGCCCTGAGCAAACGCTGACGCATTGCTGACTTCAAAGACGCTTCCGCATTTCTTGCATTTCAACCTAACCATAATGAATCATTCAGCACCTATGCACCGACGGAACATTAAAAGTTTGCGAACTCAAAGAACCATTTCGGGAAAAAAGCCAGCCCCCAGCGGGTGAGGTTGCAACCCATATTTGTGTTGGTTTTTTGTCACAAATACTAGACCCCCTCCCGTCGGTCGCTGAACCATCTTTACCTTGGGAATTTGATGTAAAGATGGGGTACCCTCCCTCTTCTTCAGGTTTTGATTGGAGCTTGGTTCTTGCCGATTTTTTGATTTAGAGCTTAATTAAAGCTTAACGATGTTTCCGCTCCAATTCAGAAAAATGGAAACGGCTGATTGCCCCCTCTCAAAAAAATGAATCCATTCACGCCCATTTTCCCAACTCCCACAAAAACGCCCCCAAAAGCCCCTTTGCACGTCTGAAGAAGGCTGCATCGAACCCGCAAACCCCGCATGCAAAAAGACAAGTTAATATGCCACAGAAAACGTAAATGATTCACCCAAGCAGAAAAAGAGGCACAGGAAAAACAAAGAAGAGCGGCCGGGGTGAGGTAGCTTGGTAGCCTAGAGGCCTGTGGAGCCTTTTGCCAGGGTTCAAATCCCTGCCCCGGCCCATCTGAAGTTTCTACTTTAAGCATCAGAAAGGCGGTAACGGGAGTGCTTTCATTGCGCGTAAGAAGATTTTTATATCGATAGGTGTTTTGTTAAACGGGGTTAGTCTTTGTCTGTAGTGACAGTTTCTTCGAAATTTCAAGTCGTTATTCCTCAAGAAGTTAGACAAAAAATGAACCTAAAGCCTGGCCAAAAGATAATAGTCATCGAGAAAGACGGAGTCGTCCATTTGATACCTGAAAAACCTCTAAAGAAAATGAGAGGATTCGTTAAAGGAGTAACAACGGAAAACCTGCGGGAAGAAGAGGACCGATTTTGATTCTGGTTGACTCCTGCGGCTGGATAGAATATTTTGGGGAAGGCCCCCTTGCCGACAAGTATGCAGCCATAATCGAGAACGCCAACAAGGAAGAGATTGTAACACCAACAATCGTTATCTACGAAGTATACAAGAAAATCAAATCAGTAAAAGGCGAAGAAAAAGCCTTGGAAGCATACGCTCAAATGTCACTAACAACGGTCGTGGAACTGACAAGTTCATTGTCATTGAAAGCCGCGGATGTCAGCATCAAAAAGGAAATAGCGATGGCAGACGCCATTGTTGCCGCCACAGCAACCGATCGCGGAGCCCAGATTGTGACTAGTGACCAACATTTCAGAAAAATAGATGGAGTAAAATTCATCATTTAAAGAATCAAACAACAGAAGCATCGGCGAAGTCGTAAAACCCGAACCTAAACAGCAGCTTGCACCAGCTTATGACAGCGCTGAGAAAAACCTATTTATTGCTAAGAAGAAGCTTTAATTCACCGTCATATGCAGGGGTCGCCGAGCATGGTCAAAGGCGTAGGCTTCAGGAGCCTATCCTTCAGAGGTTCGTGGGTTCAAATCCCACCCCCTGCACCAAAATGCACTTTTCAAGTGTTAATTGTGTAGATTTAACACCTTAAGAATTGTTAATGTGTAACTCTGAGCAGATTTAGCAAATGGGGTGGAAAGTCAACTTCCCAATTTCGATAGCTGTTGAATCCTCAAGCAATGCAATAACGTACTGATAAGAGTATGAACTAAGACCCAACTAGTTAGTTATTCTCTCTATGAGTTCGCTCGTTTTTTCAGCGATGAGTGGAGAAACATAGTAGTGAAGTCTGTGTTCACAAGCTAAATCAATAACTTCCGAATGCAATACTTTTTCAGCGAGTCGATGCTGCATTGATCTCCACTCAACTCCTGTTCCGTGTCCATCAGTTACAAAGAGTAACATTGGCACTTGAGGCATCTCCTTCTCGTTCACTTTTCTAGCACTGTCTGTGACGTCTACGACTTCGGAGTATATGTTTCGGTTGAAGACTTTGGAATATGCTAAGTAATAGTATTGTTTTTCTTCTTGCTTCGATAGCCCAGTGTATTTACTCACCTTCATGAAAGGTATTCTGAACAGTCCAACTTTTCTCATAATGTCAAAAAGTTTAATCTCAAACTTTGGTATCGTCCATTTTATGCTGAGACATGCCTCGGGTACAGCCATGTCTAAGCCAACAATAGCAGAGATTTCTTGAGGATACTTTTGAGCCCAATACAGCGCTTCAATTCCAGAGTAAGAATGTGGCATAAGAACGTAAGGTGGAGTTTCACCAGCCAAATGCAATGCAGTTCGTGTTTCGCTAACCAGAGTTTCAACATCTCGGGAGTTATTTGTTATCTCTGAATAGCCGTAACCAGCTTTTTCGGGGACTGCTACTCTGAATTTGCTAGAGAGTTTTGAGTATAGAACTTTGTATTCCAGACTTGGAGCGGGCACACCTGAACCAGCCATTATTAGCAATGTGGGTCGGCTAGATTTCTCGCCTTCAGCATACAGATGTAGACCTTTTTCGTTGACTTTGACAATCTTTCCAATAGGCTTAATCAACTTCTTTTCTTTTCTCAAGCGATATTGATTGTATACAGCAAGAGCAAGAACAAAAATTAGTAAAATCACTATGATGCTGAGTAGCCATTCGGCTAATGACATGGTTAATTCTCCTTAGCAATTGGCTTACCCCTTGTTCAATTAATTAATTTTTGGGATGAAAAATAAGTAAAACGTCAATTGAAAAAAGGGGAAACTTGCGGGCGACTTCACCAATGATTACAGGGTTCAAATCCCACCCTCTGCACCAAACTTGAGACTTGAAGCTGAACAAGGCTAATTAGGTTATTCAGCCATTATGTGAAAGCCATTAAGGTGTCGGCGGTAAATCGTTTTGCATGCTTTAGAGTTGAATAACGTCGTTTCTGGGTACAACGGACAAATCGTGCTGCATGATGTCAGCTTCAAGCTGCAGGAGCCGTCGATTTACGTTGTTTTGGGTCCGAACGGCGTGGGCAAGACCACCTTGTTTAGAACAATCGCAGGGATTCTGGAGCCATTTAGCGGCGAAATCCTTCTTGACGGACAAAACGTAACTAGCTCTCGTGAAGCAAGGAGGAGACTGAGTTTTTTCTCGCAGAACGCGATGCCTGAAGAAATGACGGTTTATCAGGCACTAAAATTCTACTCCAACATGGAGGGCGGAGACCCAGACAAGGCAATTGAATTGCTGGACCTTAGCCAACTAAGAGACAAAAAATTTTCGGATCTTTCTCAGGGACAAAAGAAAAGGGCGTCGCTTGCAAAAGTGTTTCTGTGCGAAAGAGACCTGTATCTCCTTGATGAACCTACTGCGAACTTGGACCCCATTGTTTCAAAGGAAATCCGAGACCTAATCCTGAAGCTAAGCAAGGACAAAATGATTCTGTACTCTTCTCATAATCTTTATGAAGCCACCGACATCGGCACTTACTTGATCCTTATCAAGGATGGCTCGGTTTCAACGTTTGATAGAATCTCAAACATCAAGCCCAAGAATTACCGTGTAGGCATCAAAACCCAAACGGACATAACAAAATTTGTTGATGCCAAACGCGAGGGCGACTACTATGTCTTGAGCGTCTCAGCCCTGAAGAAGCGGGACTAGCCCTCAAAAAACTGGTTGAAAAAGGCGTTTTAGTCACTGAAATGCGCCAACTAGATAATCCGCTGCAGGAACTCTTTGAATCGCCCAGCAATCAAAACTCGGGGAGGCATGAGGAATGAACAGTACGTTGGTTTTTGTTAAGCGTAGCCTTAACCTAAGCAAAATAATGATGGGAATGGGGATGGCTCTTGCAGGCCTCGGGATTTTTGTGATATTTGCCTTATCTCTTCTTGCGGGAAGCTCCAGTGCAGCGGTCTTTTTCCTTCCCGTCTCGTTTATGTCTCTTGGGCTCCTAATTTTTGCGACACCCGTCACACTTCTTTACGTTTATGATAAGAACAACGGTGTGTTGGAGTATTTGCTTTCTCTCGGTTGGAATCAAGGCGACATCTTCAAGCAATACCTAAAAGCCGCTCTCCTCCTTGCATTAATCCTCTTCACAGGCGAAGCCGCCGCGATTCTGATTGCAGGTGCCATTGCAGGGTTAATGGCGGTTTTTGCTTTGGATCTGTTGATGCTGTTTTTGACGGCGTTTATGGGTTTTTCCGTGGTTTCGTTGGTCACTGTTGCTATGATGGCTTTTAGCTCTTTGCAGAAGCAACGAGTGGGCGCTAACACTCCTCTCGGCATGGCACTTGGCGTCCCATTCATATTTCCCACCTTTTACCTTTCTTTCCTCGGATTCAGCCCAGAACTGATAATTTACATGTTACTTTGCACTTTAGCTGCAGCCCTGTCAGCTGCGTTGCTGCTTCTGTCAAGCAGGCTTATTAGAAGAGAAAAAATGCTTCCCTAAAAAAGCCCGTTACCTCACTTTTCTTGTTCCACCAAGTCTTTTGCGTGGAATCCAAACGAAGTTAATCCCAACCGCCTGCGCGAACCTTCACCACCATCTTTAACCGTCATTGTCAATTTTTCGTCAATGAGAGCTTACCTAAAAATCCAAATATCCAAACACGCCATTAGTAAGCGTTGACCTCAAATGGCTATTCCTGAAAAAATGATGTTGCGTGCCAACGCTTTGCTCAAAGAACTTGGGCAAGAGGCGCTCAAGATGGCGCGGCAAGAATTTTCGCAGCAAAAAATTGCGTTTGCTCCGTTGGGTGAAGCTCTGAACTATTTTTTGGGAGAGGTCTGGTTTGATTATCTGCATCCGGGGCTTATGTCGCTTGCATGCGAAGCTGTGGGCGGGAACCCGAAAGAAACGGTGGCTGTGGGAGCTGCGTTCGTGTTGTTGGCTGGGGGCGCCGACGTTCACGATGACATAATTGACCAATCAGCCGCCAAGGGCACTAGGCTGACGGTTTTGGGGAAATTCGGCAGAGATATTGCCGTACTCGCTGGAGATGCACTTCTGTTTATAGGGTTGAGCATGATGCATGATGCCGTTAGAGAACTAGAAGCGGGCAAAAGAGTGGCAATCCTTGAATGCGTAAATCAAGCTTTTTTCAACATAAGCAGCGCCGAGGCAAAAGAGGCAAGCCTCCGAGGGAACAAAGACTTGACTTGGACGGAGTATTTTGAAGTCATAAAAATGAAGGACGCCGTGGCGCGGGCAACCTGCGAAATAGGGGCAATCCTAGGTGCGGGGTCTTCCGAGCAAATCAAGATACTAAGTGATTTTGGCGAAACCCTTGGCATTCTTAGCTGTGTTAGAGACGACATCATTGATGTTTTTGAAACCGCGGAGCTTCGAAACAGAGCAAAAAACGAGTGTCTGCCTCTTCCGATCCTTTTGGCTTTCCAAAACGCTGAAGAAAAAAAGAAAATAATCAGCCTGCTTGACGAACCCGCAACTGACGAGAATACGGAGGAGATTTTGGATATTGCGTTGGATTCACAGCAGACTCGGAAGTTCATGGCTGAAATGCATGCGATAATGGAGCAAAAAATTGTTCATCTAAGTGGACTTCAAAAATCTACTAGAGAATTAGAATTAATCCTGAGGGCTTTCTTGGAAGATATATAAGAAATAGTGAAGAACCGCAGTTAATAGACAGTTCTTCGATAGAAAATCGAGTTTATGCCCATGTGCCGGCTCTAATAGGTACTGGATGTTTAGCTTTCATGTCACTTCTTTCTCCTTTATTCCTTCTGTACAACAGTTGAACACAAATACATATAAGATTTGTGGAGAAAGCGCTTGGTTGACTGTATTTGTAATATGAATTTTGACTACTTAACGCTTATTTGCCGATGTCGTTTCTTTAGAGTCCAACGGCACAGACGAATGTTAAAGCTGCCAAGCGACCATCGGCTGAGAAGCGGCACAATCAACACTTTCAGAGGCATTATGCTAGTCGTCAATCCGCTCGTTTGGTATTCAACAATAATAATTTTTCTGCAGAATTTTCTTTCACAACAAGTGACCAATGGCATCCTGACTAACTCTGATGCTATCCTCATATGGGCTTTGCATTTTTCCGGAATCATTTTTTCTGCCATAATTGGAAGCTCTTTAACTAAAAAGTTTGAAACAAACAGATTTTTGCTGGGTTGGATGATAATTGGCACGTTCTCTTCACTTAGTCTCTTTGCCGTTGGCACAAGTTCAATGGTGGTTTTGGGATTCATCGTTGTCTTGCTAGGGGTATCTCTTGGATTAGGGATGCCTGCTTGTATGGAATACTTCACAGAAAGCCTGCCGATTGAGAACCGCGGGAAGTTAAGTGGGGTAATTATGCTTGCCACAGGCATAGGTGCCTTCCTTGCTACGGGGTTTATGCCTTCTAGCGCATTGATAGTCTGCCTGATTTTGGTTCTGTGGCGGTCTGTGAGCATTTTAGTCTTTTACCCCATGCGGACAACGAAACTAATAACGACGGATCAAAAACAAATACCAACTTACAAGTACATGTTGACACAACGGTCCTTCATCTTTTATCTTATTCCATGGGTGATGTTTTCTTTAGTGAACTTCCTATACGGAACAGCTCAACAACAAATCTTGGGAAGCGCCTATGTGGGTATCTCCTTGGTTCAAAGCGTAATGCTCGCAGCTTTCGCAGTAATCGGAGGATTTCTCCTAGACATCATAGGACGGAAAAGAATTGCCATCAGCGGTTTCATCTTACTAGGCATTGATTCAGCAATCTTGGGTCTTTTCCCTAAAGATGTATTGGCAAACTACGTCGCAGGTGTAATAAACGGGATTTCTTGGGGTTTTCTGTTATCAATCTTTATAGTGGTAATATGGGGGGATTTAAGCCAAAGCCAAAGGAGCGCAAAATATTATGCTATCGGCGTAACACCCTTTTTTGTTTCGAAGTTTCTGGCGCTTACTTCCGGAACGGCCATGGCTAATTTTATTTTGGACAATCCCGCTACAGGCGGAAGTGGATTATTTTCGTTTCTAGCCTTTTTCCTTTTCATCGCGGTCTTGCCTCTGGTTTATGCGCCTGAAACTCTGCCCGAGAAAACCATGAAGGACAGAGACCTGAAGAGTTACGCCGAGAAAGCCATGCAAAAGGTGAAGCGTGAAGATGAAAAAAGCAAAAAATTTTTCCCCAACAAGCCCAGGGAAAACAAATTAGAATTCGAAGTAAATCTTAAAGACAACATTGATCCCTACGAGAAACAGAAGCAACTTGCGGAAAAATACTATTAAGCAAGTATCCATTTATGGCTTAAAGCATGTTCTTCCACGTGATCCTCACCTCCGAATGCAACCTGCAATGCAAATACTGCTTCGGCGAATCTATGGATGATTTTGACGAGGACTTCGGCGACGGCATAGAAGTGAATTATGACCTGCCCCGAAAAATCAGCTACGACGTGGGCACGCTGGATAGGTTCTGCAGAAAAGACCCCGATTGCACAGTAACCTTTTACGGTGGAGAACCTCTTATTTGCGCCGACAAAATCAAGCAAATAATGGATGCCGTAAAACCAAAGCGGTTTATGATGCAGACAAACGGTTTGCTGCTTGACAAGTTGGAGCCAAAGTACCTCAACCGTTTCCATACCATTCTGGTTTCGATCGATGGCGAAGAAGCGTTAACGGATTATTATCGGGGACAAGGCACCTTCTGCAAAGTCGTGGACAACCTCAAACGGCTCAAGCAAAACGGTTTTTCGGGAGAATTGATTGCGAGGATGACCATCATGGAAAAAACGGACATCTACAAACAAATCCGATTCCTCCTCAGCAACGACCAGTTTTCTTTCTCCTCAGTGCATTGGCAGTTGAACGCTGGGTTTTGGGGCAACGATTATGCGAGACGCGGTTTTGAAGAGTGGACAAAAACAAGCTACATTCCGGGAGTAAAAAAAGCTCGCTGATTTTTGGGTTGACAAGATGGAGCAGAATGGCGTTGTTTTAAAACTCTATCCTCTGCTGGGCATCGCGGAATCTTTGCTGAACAAGGAAAAAAACGCCTTAATGCGTTGCGGAGGCGGATGGATAAACTACGCCATTCAAACCGACGGCAACATTATTCCTTGCCCAACCATGTGGGGAATGAAAAAATATTATTTAGGCAACATCGCTGACGCTGACCCGCTGAAGCTTAAGAAAATATTTGTTGATCAGCCGCCATGCGTTGGCTGCAAAATTCTGGGTGTCTGCGGGGGAAGATGCCTCTACGCCAACATCACCAAACGCTGGAGCGACGAGCAGTACGGCAAAGTTTGCCACACGGTCGCGGAGCTTGTGGCGGCTGTGCAGGCTGTGGAGCCGAGGATTCAGCGGTTAATCGATAATGGCAGGATAAGTCTGAAAGATTTTGATTATGTCAAGTACAACGGCAGCGAAATAATTCCTTAGGCAGCTTCAAGGCGTGACCTCCGAAACCCGAGGGTTTGCGGCGTGAAGAAAAGGTCGTCTGTGTTTGGTGGGTAAGGTTTATTTTTCTGATTCGCTCTTGTGGGGTAATCATGGACATGCTTGAGGTAAAGGACTTATCGGTAAAGGTTGAAGACAAACTTATCATAAAAAACGTAAGTTTCAGCCTAAAAGAAGCCACAAGCCACATTCTCTTCGGACCGAACGGCTCCGGAAAAACAACGCTCATAAGCGCCCTCATGGGGTTGCCCGGCTACGAAATTGTTTCTGGGCAGATTCTTTTCCGAGGTCAAGACATCACCCGTACAGGGGTTGATGAAAGAGCACGGCTGGGGATTGTTGTTAGTTTCCAGAACCCGCCGGAAGTGACAGGCGTCAAACTGGAAGACCTCCTAAAACTGTGCCTTGGCAAAGCCATAACGGATGAGTTCAGCGCCGAAGAGACAAAGGAAATTGAGGCGTTCAAGCTGACCAGCTTTCTAAAACGCGACATCAACGTTGGCTTCAGCGGCGGAGAAAGAAAACGCTCCGAGATTCTGCAATTGATGTTTATGAAGCCTAAGCTGCTGCTTCTCGATGAGCCTGATTCAGGCGTGGATGTGGAGAGCCTGGCTTTGATCGCGACTGAAATCGAACGATACGTTAAGGCTTCAGGCGGTTCTTCGTTGATTATCACTCATAAAGGAGATATTTTAGAGTACATTAAAGCAACGTACGGATGCATTTTGCTTGAAGGGCAATTCCACTGTTTCATTGATCCGATGAGCATCTATGAAGACATAAAGAGAATAGGGTACGAGCAATGTGTAGCTTGCAGGAAAAGACCGCGTGAGGGATGGGTAAGTGAGTCAAGAGAGTGAATTAACCAAGGTTCCGCATAAGATTCTGGAAGAAGCCCAGAAAGCAGGTCTTGAAGAAAACGAGCAAAACCGAGCAGGCACCTTTTTCCATCTGAACCAAGAAACCGTCGCTGCAACCGTCAACGAAGCTTACGAAGGCAAACTGGAGCTTTTGGACATCAAGGCAGCGCTGAAAAAGTATTCTTGGCTAGAAGATTACATGTGGAAGACTGTGAGCAAAGACAAAGACGAGTTTACCCGAAAGGTGGCGGAAGACTACAGCGGCGGCTACTTCATACGCATCCTTCCAGGCGCCGAATTAACGTTCCCGCTGCAGTCATGCCTCATGATAACGCAGAAGAACCTTGAGCAACGCGTCCACAACATAATCATCGCTGAAGAAGGCTCAAAATCCCACATAATCACCAGTTGCGTTCAACACTCCTCAGTTCCGCAGGCTTCTCACCTGGGAATTTCGGAGATCTACGTCAAAAAAGACGCGATGCTCAACTTCACGATGATTCACCAGTGGAGCGAAAACACCCTGGTCCGCCCCCGAAGCGGCGCCCAAATCGGCGACCGAGCAACCTTCATCTCCAACTACGTCTGCATGCGACCCGTACGCGACATACAAATGTACCCCGTAGGCTACTGCACAGGCGAAGACTCACGCGTCAGCTTCAACAGCATACTCTACGGGCACAGGAACTCTCTGCTGGACATCGGCTCAAAAGCCGTTTTAAGCGGTAGAGGGAGCAAGGCGGAGATGGTGAGCCGCGCCATAGCTCGGGAAGGCTCCAAAATGATTATCCGCGGCATGATAGAGGGCGACAGCGGCGACTGCAAGGGACACTTGGAGTGCCGTGGCTTGCTGATGGACGACGAGTCTTTTATGCAGTCGATTCCTGAACTTATCGCGAGGAAGAAGGGTGTTGAGATAACGCATGAGGCTGCTGTGGGAAAAATCAGTGAAAAAGAAATAACTTACCTCATGACCAGGCGACTGACGCGGGACCAAGCTGTTTCGCTGATAATTAGGGGCTTTATGGATGTCGGCATTCTGGGTTTGCCCGACGCGCTTAACGCAGAAATCAAACGCATCATCGATACCTCAACCGACGCCTCCTAACACGCGGCACAGCTTAGAGTTTCTTGTAGACTGTGTCTCTTTCTTTGGCTGCCTGCACCAGCTTTAACCCGACGCTGTCTCCGCCTTTCGCCCGCTCAACGGCTTTATGCTCCATCTGCATCGAATCCACCGTTTGCTCGAAATCAGTTAGCGGACCTTTGATTAGAATGCGGTCTCCGACAGCCAACGGCAAGGTCAACTCCACGATGCCGACGCCGATTTTCGAAAAGAAATGAGTTATGTGCCCGACCTCAATCACAGCATCCTCAACCAAACGCTTACCCCCAGTCCATATTGAATGGAATGCAAATAAAAGATTTGCGTGGGCTGGGTCTGCAAAAAGGCAAAGGCAACATGGCTAGTATTTGCGTTGGTTTTTGGTTGTAAATACTAGACCCCCTCTCCCCTACGGGCTACAATCAACCTCGACCAACATAGTTCATCTTTACATTGGAATTTTGAGGTAACGATGGGGTACCCTCCCTTTGTCAGCGGTTCTGCTTCGGGCTTGGTTTGGGTTGTTTTTTGGTTTTTGAACTCAATTCTTTGGAAAAATGGCGGCGCGGATTGTGCGGGAAAGGTTATTTTCAACCGAAAATCATAGTTGGTTCATCTAGCGGTGCCTAATAGAGTAGCAGGCAAGCCAAGCGTTTCTGAGCCAAAATCAAACGGGTACCTTTGACCGAACCCTCGGAGCAACTTCCTTTTGAGCCTGCACGATGCCGTACGCAGTTACCCTGAACTTGTCATCAGCCGTCTTCGCCACCAACCCATTCTTCACCAACTCACCCAGCCGCGTACTAACGATTTTGCCGCTTTTACCCAGCTTAACCTGCAACTCCTCTTTCGAAACTGCGTCACTGCCCAGCATGCCAAGTTCGTGCCCAAGAAACTGAGCCGTGAGCCAAATCGAAATTGCCTCGTTATCGGTCAGCTTGTTTTTGGGCGCCATCAAACTTGCTCCGTCTGCGGAAAACGCCACCAAACCATCCAAATCCAAAGCAAGCTGCCGAAGGTCAATGTTTAACCAAAGCTTCTGTGCAATCGCAAAGCTGGGAATAAACTCCTTAAAAAACTGGCTCAGCAAAAGCCAAGCCTCCTGCGGCTCAGCTGAAAAAGTCTGCGCCAACTCTTTGTATTTGATTTGAACCTGGATTTTCTCGGGTTTCTCGCTCAAGCCATCTTGCCTCGAAGCTTGGTGAGAACCTCATCTTCCACCCATTTCTCGCCCTGAATCGTCAATTTAAAATCGGGTTTGTTGGGGTCAGGCTTGAAAATTTGCCCACGCTTAGTCATCTCGTTAAGCCGCGCGGGAACCATGCTTTTAATTCCGCTGGACTCCAAAAGCTTCTGGATTTGAGCCGCCGTGTTTTTCCGTTCCGTGGAGGCGTACAGAACTAAGCCGACGGCTTCGTAATGGGTCAGGTTTTCCCGCGTTACGATGACGGGTCCTTCGGTTGTGGATTCGATGATGCCTTTAAGCTGCGCCCCAGACGGCGTCAACCTGTCAGAAACAAAATCGGATAGCTTCTCCACAAAGTTTTCGGGAATAAGTCCGAGCATGTCGAGGATTTCCTGCGGGTTCTCGCCTTCAATGATGACTTCGCCGAAGGGAGTTTTGATTTTAGCTTCAATGCGCTTCATTGCAGATTTAGCCTCTTTACGCTATATCGCGGTCTAGCCTTTTTAGGATTTGCTGCACGTTTACGGCAAAACGGCAACCTCAAAAGGAAAAAGCGTTGCCAAGAATCCTGCCAGAGCAGTTTGGAGACAAGTTCGGGCGGTCGTTACAAGTTTGCGTTTGAAGATTTGTGTTTCTTTAGCGCGACGGCAACTGCCCCTATGACTACCGCTGCCCCCACTAAGGCAACTGCCGTCAATGTCAAGTTTGAGCTCATTAAGCTCTGAGACGCAGCTGGGTCGACCATTACAGTGGTTGCGGTGGAGTTTACGGCTGTTCCTGTGGCGTCAGTAACCTGCAGAATAAAAGCCCAGTTGCCGACCATTGTGGAGGCTGTTGCGGTGAATTTGTACGTTGCCTCGGTGGCGTTGTTGATAGCTGAGTACGCTGTCGCGTTTGGGTCTTCAACGAACCATTGGTAAGTGTAGGGAGAGATGCCTGTGTCTACTGAAGCTGAAATCGAAATTGAGTTTTGCCCTTTGGTCACGGTGTCTGAAGTTAACGCAAGGTGTGGGGCGGATAGAGGAGGAGCATCCGAAAAAATCAGAACCGACTTTGAAATCGAGAAAAACATGACAGATGAAAGGTACCAGTAGTTGGTCACGAAGAGCTCGCCTTTTCCTTGATCGTAAGCGATTCCCTGAGGCTCTTTTCCAGCGGCTACGCTTGAAACCACGGTGTTGTTGCGGTCGGCGATGACTGAGACGGAGTTTGACCCCGAGTTAGTTACGAATATTTCGTTTTTCGCAGAATCGAATGCGACATCAGCAGGGCTTAAGCCGACAGGGATAGTTGCAGTCACCGTGTTGTTCGCGTCTGAGATGACTGAAAGTGTGTTGCCTGCGGAGTTGCAGACGAAAATTTCACCCATCGCAGAATCGTAGGCAAGCCGCTTGGGCGTCCACCCTACTGGGATGGTTGCGATGACTTTGTTGGTGGCGTCGGAAATCACGGAGGTTGTGTTGTCATAGGAGTTCGTGACGAAGATTTCGCCTTTGCCTGAGTCGTAGGCTACCCAGCTTGGGAAGTTCCCAACTTGAATCGTAGCGATAACGGTGTTGCTGCTGTCTGAAATCACTGAGACCTCGTTTTCTTCATAGGAGGTGGCTACATAGAGCCAGCCTTTCGCTGAATCGTAAGCTATGCCCGTTGGCCCAGTCACAAATTTCGTTGTGGAGGTGTCCCCGACGGTGATGTTCGCAACTACCGTGTTGGAGGCGTCTGATATGACTGAAACCGTGTTCCAGCCCGAGTTAGCCACGAACACTTCTCCTTTGCTTGGGTCGTAAGCTATGCCTGCGGGGAAGGGCATTACTGGAATAGTAGCGATTACGGTGTTGTTTTTGTCTGATATGACTGAAACCGAGTCGTCGCCGCTGTTCACGACAAACATTTCTGCCTTGCCTGAATCGTAAGCTTCGGTGTAGGGTTCATTTCCCACAGTCACATTGCCAACCATCATAGGCCACTGCGAGAGGGTTTGTGCTGGAAAAGGCGTCGGCGACGGCTGTGGCAGGTTAACTGTCACTGTAACCGCGTTTGATGTAACGGTGACTCCTGCAGAGTCAGACTCCTGAATCTGAAAGCTCCAGTCACCTGTTGCAGAGGAGGATGTCGGAGCAAACCAGTAGCTATTCGACGTGGCTCCCGAAATTGGGGAATAAGAGGAGGCGCCAGGAGCCTCGATTAGCCATTGAAATGCAACGGGCCGCGTGCCGCTGGGGATTAAAGTGTGAGTGTAAACGTCTGCAGTTTGCCCTTGATCCATCTCGCCCAATGTGGGGTACCATTGGACATAACTTGACATCGGCGACACGTATATGTCAGGAGCCACAAGTGCAGAATTCACGATGAGGGCAACCACGTTTGAAGTAACGGTTGAACCCGCTGCGTCGGTGGTTTGCAGTTCGAAATTCCAACCGCCCAAAGCAGCCCCCGCAGAACCGAGAGAACAAGTTGAAGATGTCCCACCGTTGATCGGTGAAAAATCGTTGAAGCCAGGCGGCTGGCTGAGCCACTGGTAACTGTACGGAGCGACCCCACCCACGGGGACAGAAGAAGTCAAATTCATAAATTGCCCCTGATCCATCCTGCCTTGCGAAGCCGCGATTGTTGGACTAACCAAAACTCCTGCATCGCCCAAAACCAGAGCACCCAGGGCGGTCGACCAAACACAGGATACTGCAAGAATAACCAGAACTACGCTACCCACCTTGGATTTCATGCTGCTTTGCCCCCAACTCATCCTAACGTATGAAACTTGGTTCCCATCACCCCATCAAGCTATTAAACCGTTTTCGTCAAGGATTCTTGACTGGGGAGGCAAAGGCTTAGTCAAGGTTTCTTGACTTTCGTGGCATCTGTGAGTTATTTGGGTTTTGTAGAAGTTTAGCTTGAAAAAATAACAGGGCAATTTGAATCCGTGCCCAATAATTTTATTAGTGCCATTTATTTTATGTTGTGGCACAGATGATTTATTGTGGCATCGATTTATAGGGTAAAGGTTGGGAAGCAAGGTAGACTGGTGCTGCCTAAAGAGCTCCGGGAAGCCTGCCAAGTCGACGCTGGAGACGAAGCCGTCATAATCTTAAAAGACAAGGAACTGGGCATCCATTTCCACAAAACGAGCCAAGACCCTCTTGAGCATTTCATTGAGTCAACAAAAAATGTTTCAATAGGAATGTCAGCCGAGGAGCTCAAAGAATTCGAAGATAGAGAACGCATGAAAGACTACTTCAGAAAGAGCGGACGTTCTAGCCGTTGACTTCCCCAAAGTATTTTCTTGACTCTACAACACTCGTCCACGCAAAAGACAAAAATGCTCAATTTCATAACGAATGCCTAGCCATATTGTCGCAATGCGCTAAGGGCGAAACTCACGCAGCTACAAGCCTAGAAACCCTTGAAGAAACTCTCTATGTTCTCTCAAAACTAACCAATAGCTTAACTGCTCTTGACGCCGTCTCGGATCTTCTAAAAATGAGCAAGATAAAGAAGTACGAACTGACACAGCCAATTTTTGAGCAAGCACTTGAAATCATCGAGACGACGCCGCTCAAAGGCCCCAAAGACGCAATAAACGTTGCCACAATGCTTGAAAACAAAATACCGCTGATAATAAGCGAAGACAAGGACTACGACAAGGTTCAACTAATCCAGAGAATCCACCCAAAAGATTTGATTAACTCTCCACCTTAACGCTGGTAGAGCGAGATTTCTTTTTCAGATAAATCACAATGCCAGCCAAAACCACAAGAAAAGCCACCACAACTTTGGCTTGGAAGGGCTGGCGCTAAAAGTCTTTTGCCATGGTTTCTAAACTAAGCCGCACAGGTTTAGTTCAGGTTTCTTGACAAGCCCGAAAGAGGGCTAATTGACGCGTTCTCGCAGTAGTTTGGCGACTAAGTTCGGGGTTGGCTTTTCCTCGAACCTCCTTCATCACCGCGCCCATAAGCATCCCGAAAGCGCCTTTGCCCAGCTTTTCGACCTGCGCCTTGTTGGCTGCAACCACGCGGTCGACGATCGGCGCCAAATCGGCTTCCGTAAACATTTTCAAACCCAAAGCCGCGATTGCGTCCTGCACGGTTTTGCCTTCGTTCTTAGCGAGCCAGCTGAAGACGTCTGGGAGGGCTTCTTTGGCGAGTTCTGCCTGAGCCGACGGCTTGGAAGATGGCTTTGATTTGCTCTTCGGTGACGGCTTCGATTTGGATGCCTTCGCGTTTTAGAGCCTTCAAGGTTTCAGTCAGAAACGCCGCGGCTGTGGAAGCTTGAACTCCGCTATTTTTGCGCGATGTCTTCGAAGAGGAAGTTGTATTCGGAGTCGGCAAGTTGCTTCGCCAACTTTTCGTTGAGCCCGTACTGTTTGGTGATGCGGGCGACTTTCTTTTCTGCTGGTTCGGGCAGGTTGCTGCGGATTTTCTCAAGTAAGCCCCTCGGTTATTGGCTGCGGCGGGATGTCGGTTTCAGGGTACATTCTTGCGGCGCCTGGGCGGGGACGCATGTAACGTGTTGTGCCGTCATCTTTCGCGGTGCGTGTCTCGCTGGAACACCCGTAACAAGTTCCTGTGCCCGCTCAACAACGGCTTTGAGGGCGTCAACGATGTTTTCGGCGGTGTCTGCCACGAAAACAAAGGCGTCCCCTTCGCCAGCGCAAACTGCTTTGCTAACCGCTTCCACCTCTTCAGCTGTGATGCCGTAGTTTGGCATTTCGTCGCTGTGGAAGATGCCGCCGACTCTGCCCCAGAATTTGGCGCAGTCCGACAGTTCGGTTCCAACCCGGAAATCGGGCATAAGCTCGCGTTTGAGCAAGCCTGCGAAGCAGGGCAGCTTGACGGCCATGACTTTTTGGTTTTTGTCGACGGCTTTGCGGATGACTTTGCTTTTTGTTTCCTTAAAGATCGACTGGTGACGTCAACCAAGTCGGCTTTGAGTGCTTCGGTTTTTACGCCGCGTCTTGGCAAGTTCCTCTTTGACTTCGATGAGCCCAGTTGGCGGCTGAACCTCATATTCAATCACTGTTGAGATTAATTCGAGTTCCTGGACGCCTTTGATTTCGATTAAGGCGCCGTTTGGCAAGGAAACGTTGACGTCTTGGCGAATCGTGCCTAAGCCACGCATCACTTTGCCCGTGTCCCGAAGCATCCTCCCGATGGCTAACGCGACTTCCTGCGCTTCCATAGGCGAATAGATGACGGGTCCAGTGGCGATTTCGATAAGCGGAATGCCCAGGCGGTCGATGCGGTAGCGGATGGTTTTGCCTTCATCCATCGTTCCCGTCTTGCGGGCGGCATCCTCCTCAAGGAACAGCGCCTGAATCGGGATGACTTTTTCGCCCACTTTAATCCAGCCGTCCGAGGCAATGGTGCAGGTACGTTGGAAACCCGTGGTGTTGGAGCCGTCGATGACGGTTTTGCGCATGACATGAACTTCGTCCACGGGCGCCGCGTTCATCATAAGCGAAAGCGTCAAAACGATTTCTACGGCTTCCAAGTTGATTGGGTGCGGCGGCTCCTCATCCATCTCGACGAGGCATGAGCTGGTTTTGTTGGCTTCGTAGAGGATTTTGACGCCTTTTTGGAATTCGAAGTAGGCTGCTGGGTCAACTTGCCCAAGCTCGCTTTGGGTTGGACGCAGACGACGCAGAAAAGTGATTTCGGGCGCTTCTTTGAAGAGTTCAGGGGGGCAGCTGCAGAACAGTTTGGTTTTGGCGTTGAGTTGCTGGTGGATTTCTGAGCCCGACTTTTAAGCCGACTTTTGCGTAGTCAACTGGCCATTTTATGGCGCCTCCTTCTTTGATTTCGTCTTGGGGAAGCGTTCTGGGCGAAAATTCCCCTGCAACGTTGGTTTTGAGCAGTTTGGCGGCTTCTTTGGGGTCGCTGGTTTGCCCCAGAGCCCACATGAGTTTGACAAGCGCGGTTTCTGGGAACATGTCGTCGGTGGGGATGACGCCGAACGAGAGCAGGTCTCTGCCTGTGTCGTACACGTTCATGTTTACGCGTCCCCAGATGCACTGGGAAGCCAACGCGACCACGACGCCTTTCGCCACAGCATTTTTGATGCTGTCAAAACAGAATTTGCTTACGTGCCCCAAGCCTGAGCCTTCCAGCAAGATGCCTTTGACGCCTTTGTCAACGTACCAGTCGATGACGGCGTGGGTCAAGCCCAGGATAAAACTTGACTAATGCAACTTTGTCGCAGAAGTTCGGCTTCAAAACCAGCTTTCGTTTCGGGTCGCGGCGCTGGTATTTGTCTGCCAGCATGGTTACTTGCAGGTCTTTGACGCGTGGCGATTGGGAATCCGTTGATGGATTTGAAGGTGTCTCGTCGGCTTGTGTGGCATTTGCGGACTTTTGTGCCGCGGTGAACAATGTGCTGATGTCAGAGACGGTTTCATGCATGGCTAAGCCGACTTCGGCGAAGGGCGCTTCCCCTGCGGCTTTTACGGCGCCGATGAGGTTTGTTGCTGCGTCGCTGCTTGGTCGGTCACTGCTACGCTGAGCGCCCACAACGATAACTGGGACAGGCAGATTCTGCAACGCGAAACTCAGCGCTGCGGAAGTGTAAGCCATGGTGTCTGTTCCATGCGCGATAACTACGCCGTCCACGCCTGCTTCGATGCGTTGCAGCGACGGTTTCTGGGCGAGTTCCGTCCAGTGCTGCGGGGTTATGTTTTCGCTGTAGAGGCTGAAGACGATTTCTGTGTCCACCTTTGCGACGTCGGAGAGTTCGGGGACGACGCCGTAGAGGTCGCTGGCTGAAATCGCTGAGCGCACGGCGCCTGTTCGGTAGTCGACGCGGCTGGCGATTGTTCCGCCTGTGCTCATGATGACGACGTGAGGCAGGGCTGGGTTCTGCTTGGGCAGGGGCGGCGAAGCAAACGCGGGTTTGGTGCCTTTCCCGACCTTTTCGATTTTCACGTCGGCTGTGACGCGGATGCCGATGTTGTAGCCGCTTTTGATTTTGATGATGACCACGGTGCAGTCGCCTAGTTCCGCGCGGGGGATTAGGATGCCTTCGTAGGTTTTGCCTTTGCTGGTGACCCGAATTATGTCGCCGACTTCGCACTCTGCCTTCTTCAGCGCATCCAACGCTGCGCCCTGATAACCTGAATCTTCAAGTTGACTCATCATTTCACCAATTTTTTGGAAACGTAAACTCCATCGCGCTCGTACCCGAAACGCATGTAGTACCTTCTTGTTCCTAACGCACTGATGACTAAAAGCTTTTTGAGACCAAAATCCACCTTTGCCATGCGTTCGGCTTCCCCAAGCAATTCAGCGCCAAAACCTTTATGCTGCCACGCGCCCGCCGAATGTTTCCCAACAGGCACCAAGGGTCCGTAAACGTGAAGTTCCCGAACAATCGCGGATGGGACGGCGGTGATTTCGGGGCGGTGAGCCTTCGCGGAAGGAACACGCAGACGCAAATAGCCAAGCAACACGTTGTTTTCCCAGTCTTCCGCGGAAATGAAAACTTCTTTGCCTTCTGAGGCGTCGTAGCAGAAGCTGCGGATTTGGATTTTTTCTAAATCTGGCGCGACGTTGTCAACTGCCAATCGGTGCCCCACTTCTCGGCAACGGATACATTGGCATCTGCCGCCTTCCTGCAGCAGCCGCTCCGTGGCGAGTTGGCGCAGGTTGCTTTTTTTGACGCCTGCCAAAATCAAATGCGACGGAATGTCCCGCTGCACCCGCATGACCCGTATCCAGGGCGGAATGAACTGTTTGATTTCGGCGACGAGTTCTGCGGCTTGCTCAGTCGTGTACGGGGTGTAGGTGCCTTTTTGGTACCATTCGTAGGCTTTTGTGCCTGCGATGCAGAGGCATGGGTAAATTTTTATCATGTCTGGTTTGAAGGCGGGGTCGGTGAAGACGCGTTTGAATGCGGCAAGGTCTTTTTCGCGGTTGGAGCCGGGCATTCCAGGCATCATGTGGTAAACGATTTTGAGCCCCGCATCCTTCGCGATGCGTGTTGCCTCCTCCACGTCGGCTACGGTGTGGGTTCTGCCGACCAGACGGTAGATGCTGTCGTCGGGGTTCTGCACGCCAAGCTCGATTCGGGTAACGCCCATATCCAGCATGGCGTCGATGTGGCTTTGTTTTGCCCAGTCAGGACGCGTCTCCACAGTTATGCCTACGTTGCGCACGTCGCTGGTTTCAGCGTTGGCTTTGGCTTCTTCCAAGCTGGCGGAGGCTTTCCCCGTTATCGCGTCAAGGCAGCGTTGGATAAACCAGGTCTGGTACTCCTGAGGCGTAGCTGGGAACGTGCCGCCCATGATGATTAACTCGACTTTATCCACTTTATGCCCGATCGCGGTGAGCTGCTCGATGCGGCTTGTGACCTGCAGGTACGGGTCGAAGTTGTTTTGGGCGCCCCGCATCGCCGCTGGCTCATGCCCCGTGTAGCTCTGCGGGCTTCCCTGCGAAGGCCCCCCTGGGCAGTAAGCGCATGGTTCAGGCTGCGGACACGGGTAAGGCTTAGTCATGGTTGCGACGACGGTGACGCCTGAGATGGTTCGGGTTGTTTTTCTGCGCAGAATTGGCAGAAGCCGCTTAGTTTCCCGGGGCGTCAGAACGCTGATTAACTCGGAGTTCGACGGCACCTCTAAAAGCTTGTATTTGCCTGCTGCCTTCATTTTGAGGCGGTTTAAGTCGTCGCGGGTTGCCTGCGGCATCTCCATTAGGGCGTCTATGATTTCCCGCAGGGCAGAGGCTTTATCCGTCGAAGTCAAGGGAACCAAAATATGGTTAAGTCAACAGATAAATAAACTACACTAACGGCTTAAGAAAATTAGGCTGGAAAACATTTTTCTGTAAATTATTGAATTCTTATCAAACTGTATCGGTGAGTATATTTAGTCACTGAATTTGAAAAGCGATTTTTTCGCTTCTTCAATGTCCTCTTCAGTTATTTCTATGCTTAGTGAACCTTCAAGCTTTGCTATTTTTCTAGGCTTATTGCGGGACTTCAAAACCAGAATCTTCAACGCATCGAGGTCGTTTTCTATTCTCTTTAGTTCATCAGAGATTTCTGCTACGTCGTTGTCATTTACAATCACTCTAACTAACAATCTCTTTTCTTTTATCTGTTTTCAAAAAGCAAAGAAAAAACTTCTGGCCTAGACCCAGTTTTGGCCTGCCTTGCGTTGCATAACCGTGCGTTTCTCGTAGTTGCGTCTGTTGCGGTTTTTTGGGCTGGGCGACGTTTTTGGCTTCGCTTCGATTTTCGGCGTTTGAGACCTTACTTTTCCAGCTTTCGATAAACTTCCGTGAGTTGGCATTAAATTGCACCTTGCACATAAAGCATAACTGTCCCACTTAAATCTTTACCCGCTAATCCCCAACGTTTTGCAATTCACCGATTAAAAAACAAAAAGCGTGCTAACCAGTGGGCTACACTAAACCAGCAAGAAAGCTGTTGGACGGGCTGTTTTCCGTGTGAAAGACGCGGCTTGAACCGTTATCATGTTTTGGCTGGTATCCATGTCTTCGCCGCTTACTTTATGGGAGCACAGTGCCATGTGGAAACTTTGGCTTGAAACATTAGGGTAATAAGTTTCCCAGACAAGTTTGCCGTTCACATAAAAATCGACGTGGCACGTCGAACCAGATTGAGAGTAAACTGCCTCAAAACTGAGCGCTCCGCCGCGAATCCAGCGTAAGCACAGGGGTCCAAATAGAAAAAGCCAGGAAGCTGCGGCGACTGAATATAGGCGTACCATGTGTCCCTGTTTCGGGAAGGACAAAGCCGAATTCGTCGCCTTTGTATTTGGTGTGTCGTCTGCGGCGAAAACAGCAAATTGATCCTCGCCCGTGTTTGAGAGGCTTTTGACGTTGGCTGCGGCTGAGGCTTGCAGAACAAGGTTTTTCTGCGCGGTTACGGTGGTGTATGAAACGATGTCGCTGTACACGTCTGTTTTGTGCTGGCGTAGAGCGTTGTTGAGTTGCCGTTGATTGATGGTGTCGGTGCCGTTGGTGTTGTAGATGTTGAAGTCGGCGGATTTGGCGCATGTCGAACGATTATGCGTTCGCTGGGTTGGCTGGGTTGGGTTTTGGATTTGATTTGCCGCTTGGACTATTCGTAGGCCAAGCAGACACTAGCGCGAGGGCTAACAGTATAAGATAGGGCTACTATGAGACTTACTTGCCATTTGCGAGGCATTGCCATCCAAGCGTTGGTTACCCATTCAACCTATAACTTTTACGGGAAAACGCCGTGAAACAGAAAATCAGAGACGATTGCACTAAACCAGTCCTCCCAGCGTTTTTTCTGAAAGATGTAGGCTGAATTCATAAGTTTTTATATGCCCTTTGAACAGAAAATAGTTAATCCGATGGTCAACTCTTTGAGATGGGGAAAATGCGAAATTTGAAATTTATTCAGAAATTTCTTGGAACCGCGAAAATAGCGGCTTTAGCTATTTGTCTTGTTGTTTTGCTTTCGTTTGCGGTGGCGCCTCTGCATGCTTCAATTAGCCCCGCAAGGGACCTGAGTGGAACGTGGCGAAGTTCATCAAACGGAACTTACTATGAAATGGATGCTTTCGGCACTGGTATCCGCCAAGCCGACGTGACAGGAACGTTCGCGATGGATATTTCTCAAGACGGCAGCCAAATAACCATAGCTTTGTACCTGAACCCGATAAGTTGGGCAGTTGACCCCGCGTACAGTCAAGAGTACCCTGGCACTACAGGGGCTCCTCCTGTTGCGGGCGAAATTGATTTTTCGGGAACCGTTTCAAGCTCCAGTTTCACGGCTGACGAGACAGGAAGCCAATTGACTTCGGAGCAGCTGACGGGTACATTCACCACAAGCATAATTACCGCCACGTTAAGCGGAACCGCCGAAACAACCGACCAAAACGGCATAGTAGTCACGCAAACAAGCTCAGCAACTGCGGGTCCAACCCTAAACCCGACAACCACCCCTACTTCGACGAATGAGCCTTTAAACAGCCGATACTATGGCAACATTGCATCAATAAAAGGACAGGCATGGACACCTACAGCAAGCGGAAACACCCCTCTTTCAACTGGACAAACTGTCAGCGGAACCGAAATCGCAACAGGCAACAACGGAATTGTGGCTTTTGAAACGCCCAACCAGGGCGGAACCGTGTACCTCGGAGCGAACAGCGACGGCGGCTGGGTAGGATTAACTTCTGAACCCGCCCCAGACAACGGAATCACCTACATGATTTACCCGCAAGTCTCAGGCGGAACCATCTTTCCAAACGGCGCAGAGCAGCTAAACGAGATGAAGTACACCGTACCGCTCGACGTTGCGCTTGCAATTTTGGTTTTCAGTGAACCTCTCGGGCAAGCCGCGGCGATTGGCTTATTCATCGAAGGCGGGGCATTCGTCATACCTAACGGCGTCGCCTACGTCAAAGAAACCGTGTCGCATCTGATAGTTGTGCCTCAGGGTGCAGTTGCAGGCCAAAACACAGAGTACATCGTGAATGTTTTCTCCAACGGAACCACCCAAATCCAAGTTTTGGGTGGCCCAGTCATCTTTATGGATCCCGCGACAAACAACACCGTGACTGTGCAGACGAATCAGGTTTTGACGCTTCCGCGGGCGCAGGTTGGCGGCTTCACCGAGTCGCAACTACAGTCTTACGTGTCAACATTCAACTCTGCTTCGGTGGATCAATGGTGGAAGCAGGGTTCAACCAGTGTTGCTCTGGGCGGTTTCATGAGTCTGTCTGTTGTGTTAGTGATTGTGGCGGTAGTTCTAATAATCGTAGTAGCTGCCGTAGCCACCTCCGTTATGCGCAAGAAAAAGGTGAATAGGCAGATACATGCCAGCGAGTCTTCTCTGAGATGAGGCAACAGTTTTGTTTTGTGCAAAAACTTTTGTTTATCCTGTGAAGTTTAGTATGTAGATGCGTCTGGGTGAGTACCCGAAAGTTTGCTCAGGCGTGACGTGCGTGAAGTTGTTTGAGTTGTACAGTTGGGCGTAGATGTCCATTAGCGTGGTTGTTCCGTTGAAGTAGTCCAGGTGGTTGCCGCCGAATTCTGTTGTGAACAGGAAACTCACGTTGTATTCTTTGCATCGGCAAATCAAGACCGTGACGTTGAAAGATGGGTCAATAATTCTTGACCAAGGATAAGTGTACACGTGGATTTGGGGTTCGCCGTCTTTGAGAAGGTAAAAGTCCACGATGCCTTTGCTGAAGTAGTTGTCGGGGCAAAGAACCGTTATCGACTGGTTCGCGCCGCCATGCGCCACCGCATATTTAACGGCTTGCTCCAACTCGAAAGGCGCCCGCTCAGAGTTCGTCCAATAAACCGCGTCATTCACGCTAAAATACAGGGATTGACACGTTAAGGCAATCAACAGTGAGGCTCCGATTTTGGTCAATGTTTTTCGGTTGAGGCTTCGCAGCTTGGTGTAGGCGACTGTAATCAGAATCGCCGCTGAAACCGCCAACACGGGGAACAACGGAAGAACGTACCGCCAATTTTTGTTGCTGACTAAAGTGTAGAAAACCAAAACAGTGAAAAACCAAATCAAGAGGACTTTGTCAGCTTTTTGCCGTCTTAGAGCAAATGCGCCTAAGCCGAGAAAACCCAGGACATACATGAGAAGCGAAATTGGGTGAATGGTTGGGTAGATGCTGTTCATTTCGAATAGATAATAAAGCGGGGTTACCGAGTGGTTTCCCGTGGTTGTCATGCCGACCACGTTTAGCCACATTTGCAGGTAGGATTGAAAGCTGAAGGCTAGGTAAGATGCCGCCGCCAATAGAGCTGCGGTTATTGCGATGTTGCGTTTTCTTGAAAATGGTCTTTTTAGTTGGCTTCTGCAGAAAAACAGGATGCCGATTAGGATTACGAGTGCGGCGACGACAATTTGGTATTTGATTAAAAAGCCGAGGATTAGGGCTATTGCCGTGAAAACCAGCAGCCTGTCTCTTTTGGTTTGCAGCCAAAGGTAAAAGAAGAAAATTGAAAGCGCAAAAAAGAACGTTAACGCGATGTCTAGCATGGCGACGTGGGAAGCATAGAAGTAGCCGGGCATCACGCTTAGGAAAATCGAGGCGAGCAGGGCGGTTTTGCCGTCGTATGCTTTGTTGGTGAACTCAAAAACCACCCACAGAAGCAAGACAGAGAAGACTGCGTCAACTATTCTGGCGGAAACCGCGCTTACGCCGAAAACACTGTAGGATAGAAAGGTTAGGCCGTCATAGAGCGGAGGATAGAACAGGTTGCTTGAGAAGTGATGGTACATTCCAAGTTTGAGGAAGAGTCCGTTGTCAAGATGGGCTGCTTCGTCCCATTGGATAGGCATGTTTGAAAGATTCAGAATTAAAAACCCAACAAGGATGCTAAGGTAGCCGACGGCGAAGACGAAGAAGGCTAACCTGAAGTTGAAACCGCTTTTCATTAGCCGCATACTGCCCCTACCCCCGTATGTGCTGAGAAAACCGACCCTTGGAGCTAAGTCTGCTCTGTTGAAATATAAGGTTTGCAGGAATCAAACCAGGGCTAACCAGATGAGCTGCATCACAGCCACGGGTGCCTTCGAATCTTCGAAAACTCAGCCAGCCCCACAGCAACGTTTAACCAACACGTCAACGCTATTTCTTTGCCTCACCAAAATCGAGCACCCATAACGACGGACTCAACAGAGGTACGCAAGAAACACAAATCTTGCACCCATGACGACAGGGTTCTACCCAATTATGGAACAGGTGAGGCGCGGGCGAAAACTAACATCCCATGCCGAGAGAACTTAGCTAAGCAAAAGGCAACGCCCAGCTATGCGGTTAAGCGTTAGGTTACATGGGAGACAAACAGCCCGTAAAAATAATTCAGATTTAATTCGCGTTAAACCCGACCCAATAATTAATACATGTGTCAGCCGAAACAGTTTCCCATCGGTTAGGTAAGCGTTTTCCGGAGGTTTCGCGCTTTAACATGTGGCGACAATAGAAATTAGCGCTAACTTGTCCATACATTTTAAATACCCAGAGGTCCGAAATCTTTCTTTAATTTTATCAGGAAAGGAGAGGCTACAAATTACGATAAAACATAGATTTAATAGGGTAGCAATCGCTTGTTTGACGTTTTTGCTGATAAGCTCGACGTTATTCATGTTAACTGCTACAAGTGTTAAAGCAGCTACTCCGCCGACGACACAGACCATTCAAGGCACCGTATACGACCATGATACTGGCTCACCGATTCCCAACGCCGGCATCATCGTAAACTTCGCCGATGGGTCCTCGGTCGACCCCACCGTCGACAGCAACGGCTTCTATACTACGACATTTTCAACCGACAATCCACCAATATCCGTAGAAGCTACAGCCCAAAACTACGATAAACAATTTGCCATGGACATACCCACATCTTTTGACCAGCCAATAACAAGAGACTTTTACATGCAGCTTGCAAACCCCGTTTTGGATAAAAGCTCAGGAGGTTGGACTTGGGGTGACAACTCAATTTTGCTTTCACTCTCAACAACGACGCCAAATGAACTGATTTATTTAGCTGCCGTCTTGCCAAGCACCCAAGCAATCACAGGCATAACCTCAAATCCAGACTTTGACTTGGACACTAAGGCAACAGGTGACTTATGCTTCGGGCAGCGAAAACTTGGATACTTGGTATGCAGTGATGCCTCAAGCTGGCCAAATAAAAATCACAATAAACTTTAACGTTGCAGACGTCAACAACAAAGCCGCTGTTTTCGCGTTCAGCATAAGAGGGGCAAACCCAACTGATCCATTTGACGGCAACCCGACAGTTAATACGGGACAATCTGCGTCACCCACCGTTACCACTTCCGCTACGACCCCCAACGACTTAATTCTCGGAATACAAGGGAGCGTATTTGCCGCAGGCGGTGGGACTCAGTATGGTTAACGTGAACTACATCGGGGACAAATATTATGATCAATATGTCAACGGCGTTCTGTCCACTTTAAGGGACGTTTTATGCGAATCCCAGATTTGCCAGGTGCTCCAATGGGGCTCTGGCGGCACCTTCACAAACGGCATATTCTACCAAGATGTTAGCGACCCCTTATCTGCCGACTGGGCAATGATCGCCGACGCAGTTAACCCAGCGATGGAACAGCAATACACCATTTACGGGTCAGTTTATCAGGCAAACTTCCCCTACAGCGAGTTAACATCTGCAACCGTGACGGCACAGTTTTGGAACAGCGCTCAAGGCACATACGACTCGCCTATAACAATCTCCCACGCTACAGGAAGAAGCTTCTTCGAATTGACCTATTTCCCATCTCAAACCCCAGTGAAACTAACGGCTACAGCCCCAGGATACTGCACCACAACATACTTGGTTAATGTTCCCGCAGGCGGCTCTCTTGAGAACGACATCGACATCGAAATGGTTCCGTCAGTTGGTTCAATTTATGCATCTGACTCGTCAGGAAATGCCCAAAGCATCTTCCAACCTAACAATTTGATATGCGCCACTGTAACGGGCGGACAAGGTCAGCAAGCAACGTTCTATATTGCGCCTCATCAGCAGAGCTGGAACGACGGCGACCTTTTAAGTGACGTCACTGGATACCCAGATCAAACATCGCTAAGCGACGGAACATACACCTACGGTTTGTGGTGGCCTACCTCGGCAAACATGGGAACATACGACATAGTCTTAGACCTAAACAACAACGGCGTCTTTGACCAAGGCATCGACCAAGTATGCTCAAGGAATCCACGTCTGGAACGGCGGAAACCAGCAATGCGACTACAACGTATATGTAAACGATGCAAACGGCAACCCGATTCAAGGCGCCGATGTCAGCGTCAGCTCAGCCACGTTTTCCCAAAGTCAAACCGTTTATGGCAACATGGAATGCTATCCATATTTGTCTGATTTTCCCCTGACAGTGCAGGTTTCAGCCCCAGGATACGTCTCCCAAACAGTCACGGTCGATAACCTCAACGGCGAAACAGACTTGACAACCAACATCCAACTGCAGAGCGTGCCTCCGCCAACCTTCCAAATCAGCGGCACTATAGAAGATGGCTCTACATTGACCAATTGGGAAGTAATACCCACGCCGATTGCAGGCGCAACAGTTACCTTAGATTTCGGCGGCACCCAGCCAACCCAGACGTTAACCACCGATGCCAACGGCCAATTCATAACAACAGCCTACTACATTCCGCAATACGCAGGCAACATGCCCATCTACCTTACCGTTACTGCGACAGGCTACGGCAACGTACTGCCAAACCTACTGGGCCAACTATGACGGCAGCGACTTTAACCTTTCACAAATCTACGGGGACTGCTGATTTTCCCGCCCAGCTACGAGTTCTCAGTAGTCTTCCACATTGGGAACTTCTTATCCAATGACCCTAATTATCCTGAAGGAGTCCCAGTACCGAACGCGCAAATTAGTTTTGCACCGAACAATGGCCCAGTAACCCAAGTCTACACCACTGACGCCAACGGCGAAGTAACCATTACTTCTTAGTTTCCCAATTGCCCGTTGCCATGAATTTCACCGCCCAAGGATACCAGGACCCAGGTGCATTAGGATCATTTATGCAAACTGTAGCGTATTTTCCATTGGCCAACGCCGAAACCTGGACAGACATTATCCCATTGCAGACTGCACAGGTTCAAACGGCTACAGGAACCGGAACAGCCTCGTTCACTCCAAACGTAGGACAAGTTAATGACTTAACCGCGGTCTTGCCGAGCACTCTGCCACAGACGGGTCTGCCTTCGGGTTTGACTTTCCCAGATGGCTTGTTCAGCTACACCATTGGTGGAACGCCGCCCTTCACTTACTTGAACTGGGGTCTAGTAGACACATTGAGCATTACACTGCCGTCAACTGTTCCTGCTAACGCACAATACTGGATGTACACGACGGGTCAAGGTTGGGTGCAAGTGCCGATTCAAAGCATCAACGGAAACACCGTAACCCTCAAACTTACAGACGGCGGAGTAGGCGACTCCAGCCGAATCGGAGACAGCCAAATCGTTAACCTCGGCGGCATCGCAGTATCCACACCCAAAACAGCCACGCATCTCAGCTGGACCCAACATCGGGACAAACAGGAACCTCAATCACCGTCTCAGGAAACAACTTTGCCGCAGGAGCAACTCTCCACGTTTACTTCAACGCACAAGAACTCACCACAACCACCGCAGCTTCCGACGGCTCATTCTCAAACGCCCAAATCACTGTTCCCACGGGAACAGCAAGCGGCAACTACTACGTGTCAGTCTCTGACGGCGCCAAAAGTGCCCAAGCACCCTTCACAGTGACACCCCCACCGCAAATCAACTTAGGCCCAACCAGCGGACCAGCAGGAACCATTATGGGGATTTCGGGAACTCAATTCCCTGCAGGTGCAACAGTGCATTTGTCGTTCGGCGGACAGGAATTCACCACAGTCACATCTGCCTCAGACGGAACCATCTCAACCCAATACACGATTCCAAGCGGGCTGACAACAGGCAACTATCAAGTCGAAGCCTCCGACGGAACCAACACCGCTCAAGCAACATTCACGGTGACTGTGACTGTTCAACCGTCAACCACAGTAACGCCGCCCAGCAGTTCCCAAGGCAACACAGTACAAATTACAGGAAGCAACTTTGAACCCAACGCAGACATCCACATCTCAGTCGCAGGCTTAGGCGAAGTGTCAACAACCACTGCCGCTTCAGACGGCTCATTCTCCGTCAACTACGTAATTCCAAACGGAATTTCACTCGGCGACAAAACAGTCACAGCTTCGGACGGAATCAACTCTGCCCAAACAACCCTCACCATACTTCAGCCGGGAACAGCGCAGACAACCACCACGGTTTCAGGCAACTCAGCCACCGTTGACCAAACAGACCAAACCGGCGTAAGCGTGACGGTAAGCGGCTCGAGCCTTAGCGACGGCAGCCAAGTTACAGTGACGACACAAAACTACGGGATGTCTTCGCCCGCTGGGTTAACAGGTGCCCTCGGCGTAGGCACAACCTTCTTTGACGTTCAGGTCCTCAAGACGGCTGGAGGAACATTCGGCAGCGACGTCTTCGTTACGGTGAGCTTAACGGATCCATCGTTCACAAGCGACATGCAAATACTCTACTGGAACGGCGCAGGATGGGCTGCGGCAGATGACGAACACTTTGATTTTGCAACCAGCACAATTACAGGCACGATACCGGCAAGCGCACTTTCAGGGACACCAGTCGCCGTAACCCACGGAAACGACTTCGCCTTACCCGAATACCCACTAGCAGCGTCGATTGCGTTGACGACATGTTTCGCAGCATTGATAGTCTACAAGAGAAACGGCAAACAGCAAAAACCGAATCAAACCTACCGAAACTAAGCAAAAAAACCCAATCTTTCTTTTTTTTCTTTTTTCAAACTATTCCGCGTTAGCAATTTTTTTTTGGTACGCCATGTTGCGGCAATCAGACGCCCTAAGAGACATAGTCCTAACAATGTACCCCCAGCGAAGAAGAAACAATAATCGAAACCCACAAAACGCCTAATTCTTGGATTTTGACAGTTTTAACTTAACTTCTTTAGCTATGCCTTCAGAAATCGGCTTGATAACGTTTTTTGATGCATTCCAAATTTCTATTCCCACCAAATTATCGCCGTTGTCCATATCCACATAAAAATCTTCAACCGTCATTTGAGTTTCAACAATCTTTGAATCCCCTAACCTGATGTAAAATATATCCGCTTTTCGGTCATACTCGATTTTCACAGGGCGACCAACTAAACTACAATGGCTTACGAAATGCATTAAAATAGTTTTCCAAGAAATTTTGTTGACTTAAGTAAATTCTTAAATTCCCAATCTCTATTAGCTATGTCAAATTGAGCTGTGAATGATTTGGATTTAGAGAAGAAACTTGAGCTTATCTGCCGCCCGCCCACAGAAGAAGTCGTTACTCCAGAGGATTTGCGCCTACTTTTGGAAACCGAAGAGCACCCCGTAGCCTACAATGGTTGGGAGCCGTCGGGTTTGGCGCATCTGGGAACAGGCGTTATCTGCGCGTACAAGATGAAGGATTTCGCTGAGGCAGGCGTCCACTTCAAGGCTTACTTGTCCACGTGGCACGCGTGGCTCAACAACAAACTGGGCGGGGATTTGACGCTTATCCGTAAAGCCGCGGACCTCTTCAGGCATTCCTGGCTCAGCCTAGGCGTCCCAGGCGACAAAGTGGAGTTCATCTACTCCGACGAACTCTACAAAGACATTGATTACTGGGCAAAAACAGTCATAATCGCCAAAAACCTCACCATCGCCAGAACAACACGCACACTGGAGATTGCGGGAAGACAAGAAGCAGAAGCCCACTACGTCTCAGACTACCTGTACACGCCTATGCAAGTCGCAGACATTTTTCAGCTGAAAGTAAAAATCTGCCAGCTAGGCATGGACCAACGCAAAGCCAACATGGTTGCCAGAGAAATCGGAGAAAAAATCGGCTGCTGGAAACCCGTCTGCATCCACCACCACCTGCTTCAAGGTTTGGAAAAACCTAAGATTTGGCCGATTCCTGAAGGGCAGGAAAGAGAAGCTGTTGCTTCGGCAAAGATGTCTAAGAGCAAACCGCAAACATGCATCTTCATCTACGACTCCCCCGAGGAAATTAAGCAGAAGATGGCGAAAGCCTTCTGCCCCGAAAAAACCATCAAGTTCAACCCAATCATGGACATTTGCAAGTACATCATTTTCCGTGAAAAACCCATCTTCAAAATTGAGCGTCCAGCCAAATTCGGGGGAAACGTCGAGTTCCAAAGTTTCCAAGAGCTTGAAACAGCATATTCAGAGGGCAAACTGCATCCGATGGACCTCAAAAACGGGGTTGCAACGGAACTCGCCGAGGTGCTAGAGCCAGTGCGGCGCTATTTTGCAAACAACAAGGAAGCCAGCGACTGCTTGGAGACCGTGCGGCAAGCCAAGATTACAAGGTAGAAGCGTTGTCGACAAGGCTTAAGGAGAAACAGGAAAAACTCGAAACCCTCATAGCTAAGCTGGCGGAGGACGCGGCGAAGGGCAAGCCGATAGTTGTGGAAGGCAAAAAAGACGCTCAAGCCCTGCAGGATTTAGGCGTTACCGGGACAATTGTGACGGTGAAGACAGGCGGCAAATCGTTTCTTGAAGCAACCGCAGAAATAGAAAAACTCGGCGCCGACGCGGTCATTCTTTTTCTTGATTTTGACAGACGAGGTAAAGAGGGAACGCTGCGTTTGAAGCGTGATTTGGAGCGGGCTAAAATAAAGGTTGACACAAGGTTCTGGCATGAATTGCAGGCGTTGGTGGGCAGGGAAATCCAATGCATCGAAAGCCTACCCGCTTACTTAGGCACGCTCCAACAAAAAGCGGCGTAGACTCTCGCGCTCGGGTTGGGCAGAACCCTTTTTATAAATCGGCAAGGTTCCCAGTAGATGGCGAATTCTTATGGTTAAGAACCCTGTTTTGGACGCGATTAAATCTAGGCTGGCAATCCGCAGTTACGAAGACAAACCAGTCCCCGAGTCGGCGGTCGAAACGATTCTGGAAGCAGCAACCTTTGCTCCTTCAGCCATCAACATTCAACCCTGGAAATTCACCGTAGTAACAGCTCAGGTTTTTAAACGCATCAAGTAGGCTGGTTTTCATGGACGTCAAAGGCAAAGTCGCAGTCGTCACAGGCGCATCAGGCGGCATCGGGTTAGCCACGGCAAAACTGCTATCCAGCAAAGGAGCCAAACTGGCACTCGTCGCCCGCTCCAAAGAAAAACTTGAAAAACTAGCCAAGGAACTCCCCAAAGCAGCCGCATTCCCCGCCGACATGTCCAAGGCAGAAGATGTCAATAGCATGATAAGAAAGGTTGCGGCGCATTTTGGAAGAATCGACATTTTGGTGAACAATGCAGGTCAGGGCTACGACACGCCAGTTGAAAACACTGACCTTGAAGTTTTCCAGCGCATCTTTGATTTGGACGTTGTTGGTCCGTTGGCGGCGATGAAGGAAGCCATCCCAGTCATGCGTAAACAGGGCGGCGGAGCAATAATCAATGTTAGTTCGGGAACCGCACATGATTCTGCCAAACAACGGGCCCTACTCGGGGTTGAAGAAGGCGTTGGCTCACTTAAGCCTCACAGCTAGGGCGGAGCTTGCCGACGACGAAATCGTTGTAACCGTTGTTTACCCATTCATCACGTTGACGGACTTTGAGAAAAATACCATCAAGGACCCGTCTTTGCTTGGGCAGGAAGAATCCGCTGGAGCAAAGGAAGCCTTCAGCCGAGCGGACACACCCGAGTATGTGGCACAGCGAATTTTGGCTGGCATCGAAAGCGGCGAAGCAGAAATTTACGCCCACGACTGGATGAAGCCAGCGCCAAAAGTATGAGTTAAGCCAAAAACTTTTTGCGTACATGCGGCAGCGAAAGGTAAGCTATCACCACTAGGCTGTAGGCTATTTCGGTGGGTGCGGCAAACGATGGAATCCCCGGAATGCTGGGCAACCCCAGAACAGTCAACGAATCCGCGACGATGACAAAGAGCAAAACCGCGTAGGTGCCGATTCGCCCCGCTTTTTTTCTTCGCCAAATGAAAACTGCGAAATACACAATTAGGCTGCCGAATGCGATTGTGTAGATGTCGTATGCTAGGCTTCCTTGGCGGTTTACTATTTCGATGGCGAGAAGAGCTAATCCGATGAGCAGATGTATGGTTCCGATTAGAAGCTGCGCACCTGTCAATGCAAGGATGCCAATGGTTCTGCCTTTGTAGCTGATTTGTGGGCGCTTGCTGCGGATACGAGTCACCGTTAACCTAGCAGGCTATGGGACGAAAGAAGTTTTATAATCTTCGGTGCCCACCGTCAAACAAGCGCCCGCCAAGTTAAAGCTTATATCTAAACGTCCACTAAGACACCCAGCAAGGAAGCGCCTGCGTTGGACTACGCAATAGAAACCAGCGACCTAACAAAATGCTTCGGTTCCCTAACAGCCGTAAACAAACTGAACCTAAAAGTGGAAAAGAACACCATTCACGGTTTTTTGGGTCCAAACGGCGCGGGAAAAACCACCACCATCAAAATCCTTGTCGGTTTACTGAAACCTACTTCTGGTTCTGTCAAAGTTTTGGGTCAACAGGTGCATGTTGACGACGCTGACTCACGGTTAGGCATCGGTTACATGTCTGAGTTGCCTAAATATCCAAAGCATCTCAAAGGCGCGGAGCTGCTTGACATATACGGACGAATGTTCGGCATGACAACCCAGCAAAGAGCAGAACAAATCCCAAAACTGATAGACATAGTCGGTTTGAAAGGCAGAGAAAACGACCTTATCGGAAAATACAGCAAAGGAATGCAGCAACGCATCGGAATCGCACAAGCCCTTCTAAACAGTCCCGAACTGGTTATTTTGGATGAACCAAGCATCGGTTTAGACCCCGTCGGCATGGTTGAAGTCCGGGAACTCGTTAAAACCATTTCTAAAGAAGGCATAACGGTTTTTCTTTCTTCCCATTTGCTTTTTGAGGTTGAGCAAATCTGTGACCACGTCACAATTGTCAATAAGGGGTCAATGTTGGCTTCAGATACTCTGCAGAACGTTTCAGGTATGATTGCGGAATCACCAATGATGCATATTGAATTGGTTGACTTAACGAATGAAGTTATTGCTGCAGTAAAAAAGCTGACTTTTGTCACAGGCACATGGAAAACCGCTAACACCCTGATTGTTCAAGTCAAGACTCGAGACGATGTTCGAGCACAGGTCTCCAGAGAAGTTACGGGAGCCGGCGGAGTAATTGTGGGCATGAGCCAAAAAAGCTCGAATTTAGAAGACGTCTTTATTCAACTGGTTACCAACGACCAAGGAGGAAAACCCCAATGACAACAACACCAAGCCCCGCTCGAACGCACCCAAGCTGGCTCACCCGTTTCTGGGCAATTGTAAGATACGAAATGCTTTGGAACATACGCAAGAAAAAATTCGTCGCTGCATTGATAATCGCATTTGTGATTGCGACCGTAGACTTAGCGTTGCCTGCATTTCTTAATGTAGGGCATAACCCATACTTCGCCGCAACGTTCAGTGGAGGCTCCTTCGTTTTCTTCCTTTTTGGAATAGTAACCGCAATGAACAGCATTTCAGGAGAGTACGAAAGTGGCACAATTGTCTCCCTGCTAACTAAGCCAGTGTCTCGCACAATGGTTTTCTTCGGAAAACTATTCGCCACCTTCATCGTTATTTTGGCGTCTTACGTGGTGATTTTTAGCTATTCCACCATCGGAGGCATTTTGGTTTATGGACCACAAAACAACCTTTACCTAGTGCCCCTTGCTCTGGTAGGCGACATAATTAGCACATTTATTTGGGTAGCTGTGGTTTTGGCTGCAGGCTGCATCTCAAAAAGTTCGTTACTGGCACTTTTGACTGCGTTAGGCTTGTTTATTGCGTTATTTTTGGGAGTAAGTGTCGTTGGGGCATTCTCCGCGGATGCTGGAGTAATAAGAGGCTTGAACTATTTGCCGGGCACCGGGGCAAGTGGAACCATGAATGTTACTGCTGGACATAACACCACCATAGCGAATGTCACAATCAACACTGTAACAGCCGTCGCAACCGGAACAGATAACATCGGAGCCAACATGGCTAAAGCCATAATTTTCCCGAACGCAAACGTGCTATTTACTCATACAAACGTTTTAAGCAACCCCCGGGACCGCCAACATTGCTCTACACTGAGCCAATTTCGCTGATTGTTTTGCGCTCGATAGCGGTAGCATTTGTGTACATTGTTGTCTTTCTGCTGATTGCGTGGTACGCCTTTAAGCGGTCACAAATACTTGAGTAAAAAGAGCGTTTAGCCGCTCATTATTTTGCCTATTGTGGCGATGAAGACGTTGATGCGTTCATTTGTCCTGCCGAAATCAGCCATAGCAGTAATCGTGGTTACTGGGGTTTCTGCGGAAATAGACAACTTGGTGGTTTTTTCATCAACTGCGGTCAAATCAATCAGCAAATCTGACCCGTAAGATAGGAAGGCACCTCTAGTTTTTACTTTAACGTGATGCGTGGCTAAGTCTGCTTCTTCCACTTTCCACTCAAGCTTTTGGATTGCCTTTGGGATTGCTTGCCAGATAGCGTCAATCGGGTAGGTGACTTCAAAGATTTCTTTTCCTTCACGCGTGTAAGCCATTCTTCTTCGCCTATGCACCTATTCCAGAGAAGCCACTTTATTAAGGCAAATGGTTCAAACCCCAACAACCCACGTACCCGTTTTTAGCCTCCGCCAGCAGGCATCGGAAAATTGCCGAGAACACCCGTTTTTAACAGCCGTAGAGGAAGCAAGTTAACTTCTCAAACCTTGATGAATCAAAAGAAAAATTGGCGAAAGCCAGTCCATGCTACTTTTTTATTAGCTCCATCAGCTTCGGTAACAATTCGCATCCGCGGTCAAGTGTGCCTAAGCTTCCTTTTGCGCATTCTTTCTCGGAGAACTTCAATGTTTTGCCGTCGCCCAGTTTGCCGCCTGAAATCAACACGGGCACGGGTGTGTCGCTGTGCACTTTTAGCTCGCAGGGCGTGGCGTGGTCTGCGGTTATGCAGATAAGGTTGTCTTTTAAGGAAATCTGCTTCAGCAGCGGACCGAAGAAGTACTTGTCGATGGCTGCGATAATCTGGGTCTTCAAAAGGCAGTTGCCGTCATGCCCCGGTTCATCTGGACCTTTGAGGTGAATGTAGAAGCAGTCATATTTTGGAAGAACCTCTGTTAGTGCTTTGACTCTTATTGCGCAGTCTTTCTGCAGGTTGCCCGAAGGCGGCGGAAGCAGCGTCGAATCCATGCCAGCCAACTCGGCAATGCCTCTTTCCGCATGCATATCAGCCAAGGCAGCGAATTTGAGGTGGTAATGCTTGTCGATGTTGAAGAATTTCGGAAGCAGATGCCCAGCGTCTCGGGTTAAAACGACGTTTGCTTTAAGCTTGCCCTCCGCGGCACGTTTCACGTTCAAAGGATGTTTGTCCCATAAAGCGTGGGTTTTTTCGATGAACTCGTTAACGAGCGCAGCGGAGACTTTTGCGGCTTCCGTTTTGTCTGTGGGCTCGCAGGTTTTCAGAACCATTTCAACATTTGTCTGCGCAACGCCGATGCCGTTAACTATTATGTAGGCGGGGTCGCTGTTCGTTATGCTGCTTGAAAGAGGCTTCGCTTTGCTTTTTATAAGCAGAACAGCCCGGTGACCCAACGTATTCTTAAACTCGAAAGTCGCAGGGTAAGATTCCAGCGTAACCTGCTCGTTGGCGGCTTTGGTCAGCTCGGTGGCTTCTTCTGTGCTTAGGCTTCTTGCGACGCGGCGGTCAAGGATGTTTTTTCCTTTACCCAACGTGGCAAAGTTGCATCTTAAAGCCAAATCGCCATCCTCCATTTTTAGGCCCGCTCCAGCCACCTCGATAACGCCTCGTCCAGTGCTGTACTTGAACGGGTCATAACCCAAAAGCGAAATAACAGCCACATCACTCTCAGGCGCAACACCCTTCCTCACCGTATACATCAAGCCTGTTTTGCCGCCTGCTGCAAGCGCATCCATATTCGGGGTCTCAGCGGCTTCAAGCGGCGTTTTGTCGCCTAACGTTTTGATTGGTAAATCGCCCATTCCGTCTATTGCAACGTATATTAGCTTCATCTGGTGATTTTTCCTCCTTCAGGACATGGCTAGCTCGGTTGATAACCTTTATTACACTTTTGATAAGTTACCCGCGATCTAAAGAAGGAACCATAGAAATCTGCCTTAAAAATTGTTCGCAACCGCGTTTCCTAAGCCACGTTGGATGACTTGATGTGGTGCGAAATTATTTTTGCCTGATGTTGTAGGCATACGCCTATACAATAGCTTCATCTGTCCGCCAAATGATTCTTATTTGTCTGCCGAATAGTTAGCGTTTGACTGTAGAAAGAACAGCCCAAGGCACGCAGACACCGTGAACCATGATTTTTCAAGTCAAATTTTGGGAGGCTCTTTTTTAACCAATATCAGCGTAGGCATCTGCGCTTACAATGAGCAACAGAACATCGGACGTTTGCTAAGCAACCTTCTAACCCAGCAGCAACTCGAAAACGACAGCGAAATAATCGTTGTCTGCTCTGGCTGCACAGATTCCACGCCGATGGTTGTGAGGCGGTTTTCGGAAATTGATTCACGCGTAAAATTGGTGATAGAGCAAAAACGTCTCGGAAAGGCGTCTGCGGTGAACCGCATTCTTGAAAAATCAAAGGGAAAATTTATTTTTTTGATCCCAGCCGACGTGGTCCCTGCGGCTTTCGCGTTGCCTTTAATGATTAAGAAAATTTCTGAAAACTCCAACATAGGTGTAGTCAGCGGCAGCCCAGTTCCGACGAATCTTGAGACGGGTTTTTCCGGCTATTTGAGCCATCTAATGTGGCGCCTGCACAATAACACCCTACATTACCTCAACGACCTGAACTTGAACAACCACGCTTCAGGCGAATTTATGGTTCTAAGGAAAGGAATCGTGGATAGCATACCGCTCAACGTGGTGAATGACGATGCCTACATCGCGGTTAAAGCCTCTCTGCAAGGCTACCTGGTTAAGTTCTGTGATCAAGCCAAAGTTTTCATTAAAGCGCCGACAAGCATTTCCGATTACATTTGCCAAAGAAGAAGAGTAATTTATGGCCATTTGCGTGTGAGGGAACTCACAAAAGAGTACCCTAAAACAATCGAAAACATGCTTGTCCAAGACCCCACAAAAAGCCTCCACATCATCAAGGAAGAAATAAAAGAGCATCCTAAAGACACAATAAAACTGTTTGCCGTCATCCTAATCGAAGCCGTAGCCAACGCCTTAGCACTCTTCGACATCTTCTTCAACAAACAACACACCATCTGGACAATAGCTAAATCAACTAAAAAACTTCAGGGGAACTTCCGAAAATGAAAGTCGCCATTGTCGGCTCAGGCGTGGTGGGTCAAGCAACCGGCGTGGGCTTATCTAAGCTTGGAAACGACGTCATATTTCACGACATAAAAAAAGAAAAATTGGATCCGCTGCGAAAACTCGGGTTTGAGGTTACCACGGAGATTCAGCAGGCAACCTGCGACTGCGATGCTCTATTCCTGTGTATTCCAACCCCTACGGTGCAGGGCCAGATGGATTGTACTTGTTTGAAAAACAAAGTCGTTGAGGTTGCGAAGGCACTCGATTTTGCGTCGAAATACCAAGTTGTGGTGGTGAGAAGCACGGTGCTGCCGGGTACAACGCGGACGGTAGTTATTCCTCTTTTAGACCGCTATTGCAGGCAAAAGATGGGGGCGGATTTTGGGCTTTGCATGAATCCAGAGTTTCTACGGGAAAAAACAGCATTGAACGATTTTCTGCACCCAAACAGGATAGTTATAGGTGAATATGACAGGCGGTCAGGCAATTTACTTGAAAAACTTTACGCGCCGCTCAACGCGCCGATATTTAGGATGAATTTTGACACGGCTGAAATGATAAAATATGTGTCCAACGCTTTCTTGTCGAGCAAAATCTCGTTTTTCAACGAAATCTACGGAATCTGCGTAACGCTCGGGTTAGACCCAGATTTAGTGAGTCGGGCGGTAGCTGAGGATCCACGCATTGGGAAATATGGCGTTTACGGGGGCAAGCCGTTTGATGGGTCTTGTCTGCCTAAGGATTTGGAGGCTTTTGTTGGATTCCTCGAAGCAAAGGGTGTGAATCCTAAGCTGCTAAACGCAGCCCAACGAATCAACTTAGAGCTCAATCATAAGAATTATCTGAAAGAGGAATTACAAATTGCAAAATGAAGCTAGTAAGCAAACAGGCGATAAGCCAAAAACTTTGTCTTCGTTCGCGAATAAATATCGAATCCAGCTTTCAATTGCTGTACTTTTGTTCGTGGTTGCCTTCTTGATAAGAGCTTGGCGCATATCTTTAACGCCGGACATTTTCGGGGACGAAGTCCTATACACGAACATGGCTATAACGCTGCCTCAGTACGGGCACCTGGTAGTTTCTGGACAACCCTGGTTTATTCACCCACCGCTGTACTTTATTTTGCAGAGCGTCGTTTTTCAGTCTGCTGGAATACACGGGGTAACTTTGGCAAATGTATTCGCTGCCAGGTTGACTTCTTGCTTTTATGCTTCTTTGGCCGTTGCAGCGGTGTTCATCTGGGTATCGAAAGTAAGCAACATCAAGATCGGGTTAGCCACCGCATTTGTTTTGATGCTGGAACCCTACGCGTTAAAGTACAGTAGAATCGGCATCTTAGAAACATTGGTAATGCTTTTTGCTATAATGGCGATTTTTCTTTTTGCAAGGGCAGACTCCAAAGCGGGTTTAAAAAACTATGTTCTTGGCGGAGTATTTTTCGGTTTAGCGTTGCTCACCAAAGAGGTGGCGGTCTTTCTTATTGCAGTGGTAGCTGTTTGGTTTGTGCTTACGCGGTTTGTTGCAAAAAGAGGAGTCAACGTCAAAGGCACACTGGTCTTCTTAGTGACTGGTCTTTTAATGTATTTAGGCTATGTCGCCTGGGCTCTCTCGGTAAATTCCTCAGTTTTTCTGACAACTAATCTTAACCTCATAGATAGGGCACTGTGGATTGTAAGAGACCAAGGCTACACAAACCCAAACTACCCGTCTTTCATGTCGGATTTCATTTCAACCGCGAACATTTACCTAATAACTTACATTTTAATCGGAGTCGCCGCCGTCGCGTCAGTTTACTTCATAGTTAAAGACAGAAGCAAATTCAACATATTGTTGTCCTCATGGTTTATCGGCTCAGCCATTTTCTTCGGCGCCATCGGAGCCCACAACTCACAGTTCATAATCTACATTACGGTTCCCGCTGCGGTCACTGCAGGTTACGCCATAGCGAAACTTGCGTCTGGAACAATTATCCATAGCAGAAAAGTGGTTCTTGCAGCCCTGCTGCTGCTTCTCATCGTAATCGGCTACAACATGACGGTTTGGGTGTTTGTCGATGGAAGCAATGACAACGCGGTGAGTCAATCGATTAATTGGGTGCAGGCAAATATCCCTAACGGCGAAAAAATCTGGTGTCCCCAGTACACGTACCAGTTCTTGCTCAACAGCTATCAACTCGTAAAGATGGAGGAACATTCTACTCTGGGCTCTCTCCAAGGGCAAAACATACATTACTTCATAACTTCGCCAAGATGGACATATTTAGTCGACAAATCAGCCTTGAATTACATCACAAGCAACGGAATACGCCTCGCGGTTTTCTACGGTCGATCAACCCATGAAATAGACATCTACTACGTTTCTAACCCAATTTAAAAAATGCAGCATGCTCGAACACTCGGCAAAACACTTTTTTTGCGTCATCACAGCGCCGAGTTTAAAAAAAACCAAAACAGGATTTGGACTGATTATGAGTATTTACCGTACATTCGATTACGATTCCAAACAAAGATTCAGCAGTTACTGGCATCAAATAAACGAGGCATTAAAGCTGCGTTCACGGAGCACTCTTGAAATTGGAGTCGGCAACGGGTTCGTGTCAAGATACCTGAAAAATTTCGGGTCATCAATAGTTACTTTAGATGTGTGTAAGGATTTAAAACCAGACTTTGTAGGTTCAGTAACAAATATGCCTTTTGGAGATGACCAGTTTGAGGCGTGTTTGTGTTTTGAAGTTTTGGAGCACCTGCCGTACAGGAGCCTCCGTCCTGCTTTGCTTGAAATAAACAGGGTCACCAGAAAAGCTGCAGTTTTAAGTTTACCTGATGATTCATGGCATGTCGGTTTTAGCATAAACCGTCTCCAGTCGCCAACAATTTCCGTGCCCAGGCTGATTAACAGGAGGCTTGTCTGGGAGGGTCATCATTATTGGGAAATCGGAAAAAGCAACGTCACTTTAGGCATGATACTAAAAGTGATAAATGGCTCAGGCTTTTCGGTTAAGAAGACGTTTAGGGTATTTGAAAATCCTTTCCACAGATTTTTTGTCCTAACGAAAAATAGCCCAGCGGGTGAAAAGAAATGAAAGTCGGTTTAATTGACCCAGGCGAAAAGAAGTTGACAGCTCCGTTTCCGTCGTTGGGGTTGGGATATTTAGCGAGCGTTCTGCGAAATAACGGATTCGAAGTTCGCGTTCTCGATGTTGCTGTCTCAAACAAAAGGGAGGTTGACTGCTTCATCGATCAACGGTTCGATCTAGTCGGTATCAGCGCAACCAGCGCCACTTACGAAAACGCGTTAAAGATAGCCCAAAAAATTAGGGGAAAGCACGCAGATACCAAAATTGTCCTTGGCGGTCCACATGTTGGAATAGCCCTGAAAGAAACGCTGGAGAAAGCCTCTGACGCAGATTTTGCAGTCTACGGTGAAGGCGAAAATAGCCTCTTAGAGCTCGCACGCTTAATAGAAATGGGAAGCCTCTCAGCTGACCAATTGGCTGCAATTCACGGGTTAATCTACCGTAACCCAGAGGGAGCCACAGTAATCAACGAGCCCGCAGAGCTCATTGAGAACATAGATTCCGTGCCGTTTCCAGCCTGGGATCTTTTTCCAATGAAAAGGTACGCTCAACACGTCTTGCTCACAAGCAGAGGTTGCCCCTTTAACTGTTCATTTTGCGCAATCTCAAAACTTTGGGGCAGACATTGGAGAGCACGCTCCGTCGACAACATAGTGGACGAGATAACATGGTTAATCTCCAATTACGGCAAAAAACAATTCTACATTGCCGACGACAACTTCACCATAGATAACAACCGAATAGAGTCATTTTGCGAAAAAGTGCAGCCCCTCAAAATCCAGTGGTTCTGCCAAGGAGTCAGGGCAGATCGAGTAACGGGAAAGATGCTTAAAAAAATGAAGGATGCAGGCTGCACAGGTATCGCTCTGGGAGTTGAATCCGCTAACCCGCAGATGCTTCGAAACATCAACAAAGGAGAAAGCGTAGACGACATCAAAAAAGCCGTCGCGATGATAAAAGATGCAGGCATCAACGTTCACGGTCTCTTCATGATTGGCAATATCGGGGACACTTTTGAAGCCGTTAAAGAATCCGTCGACTTCGCAGTTTGCCAAGGCTTCACAACATTCGATTTCTACCTAGCACTCCCTTATCCCCGCACCCAACTATGGGATTACGTTGAAAAAAGCGGACACTGGATAATGAAAGACTACACCAAATTTAATCATTTCAGCGATCAACCAGTCTTCGAGACAGCGGAATTTTCTGTTGACGAACGCAAAAAAGCGTATCAGATGGCGCTGCAGGCGTCTAAAGAAGCAAAAAAGAAATACTATTCAAAAATGCTAAAGCAGGCACTGAGAGGAAACGTTCGAATAATTACCAAATACAGGATTAGAGAACTTTTCAAGTTTTTTATAGGTGTCTAAAACGAGAATTCTGCACCTAACCCCTAATTATCTTCCTTCAATAGGCGGCGTCGAAATAAACATGCATGAAATCAACAAGCGCCTGGTGAAGGATGGCTTCGAAGTGGAGGTTATTACGCAGAAAGAACCAGATGCCCCAGATTATGAAGTGAAGGAGGGCATAGTTGTTCACAGAGTTCCTGCTTTTGAGCCATTCAAAATGAGGTACCGATTAGGCAGATTCATGCCCACCATGATTCCAAAAATGCACCAAGTAAATTTTGATGTTCTGCACGCACACGCCTACGGCTACTTCCCTCTTTGGGCATCAATGTTTTCGAACAAACCAACCGTAATCACGACTCACAGTGACCCAACCGCCAAAATCTACCCGTTATTCGATGGATTAAGAAGCATCCCATTAAGGTCATGCGACCGGTTAATCGCAACCACCAATATGGAGAAAAATCATCTTATACTCAGAGGCGCAAAAAAAGACAGAATAACAGTAATCCCCAACGGAGTAACTTTGCCGCCTACAAAAGCCCCCGTACGGAACTTTGGCAAAGTTATTTTGTGCTTGGCACGTCTGGATATTGCCCACAAAGGCCAGGACATTCTGCTTCAAGCTATGCCAAAGGTCATCTCCAAAGTTTCCGACGCGAAATTGTGGATAGTGGGTGAGGGGCGAGATGCAAGAAAGCTGGAAAAACTCGCGAAGGAACTAAAATTAGAAGGAATAGTCGAGTTCAAAGGGCGAATACTTGACACAGCTAAACCTTTTTACATACAAAATTCCCAAATGCTCTGCATTTCTCCAAGAACCGAAAGCTTCGGTGTAGTTTACTTAGAAGCTATGGCTTATGGGCTTCCCATCGTGACAACAAACGTCGGCGGTATTCCTGAAGTAGTCGGTGACTCAGCCGTTCTTGTCCCGCCTAATGACCCGTCAGCGTTGGCAGATGCGTTGATTCGGGTTTCGACAGATAAACAGCTCGTAGAAGAATTGCGTGAAAAAAGTTTAGAACGGGTAAAACGATTTAACTGGGACAAAATAGTTGAAAAATACGAAAAAATGTATGATCAATTAGCCTAACCTTCCAAAGCGCCCGTGAAAATTGCGGTCTTCAGTAAGTTATTTTGAGGTAACAACGTAAATCAAACTTCCAACTTCAAACCGCAATTTTCCCATGACATGAAATTTTTCTTCTAAGAAATTCTCGAATTCCTTCAGAGAAAGCTTGCCTATATGATCCGCCTCAACAACGTCGATGGCGTAGTTGGTAAACAAAACGCCAGTTTTGGGTTTTAGTGAATTTACCAGTTCTTCAACCGCAGTTCTTGGATCTGAAATGTGCTCTAAGACGTCTAGGCAAACCGCGAGGTCAAAGTTGGGATTGTAGAAGGGGAGAAACTCAGCCGATGATGCGACCTTGTTTACTTGTTTTAGGCGGAAATGGATCAAACTAAGGGAACGCCTCGAAATATCCACGGTGGTCACGTTGCCGATTTTCGAGAGATGCGTTGTGTAACTGCCTACTCCGCTGCCTACTTCCAGGATATGCGGGTTTTGATTTCCACTTAGCTGTTTCTTTACCGAATCCAATACTTGCTTGACATAATCTACCTTGTTGAAGGAGAATTCTGCGGATATTAGATGGGACCAGTAAAGTGGGCTGTCATAGAAGTTCATCACCTCCGAAGACGTGAATTTGTCTTTGAACTTCTGAAGAACGCCGGGAAATAGTACATACAGAGGCGGCAGAATAGGATAGCTAAGCCAAAGGAAGGTTAGGCACTTGAAGAGGGAGACAAATACTTCGCCGAACGGAATCTGGAAGGTGTCTCTGTACCTGATTATCGCGCGGAAGAATTCTAAAGGCTGATTCAACACTTGACTGTAACGCATAGTTTTCTACCTGATTCATTAACAGTACATTTCTGTGGACTACTTGGAACCCGATGGATAGAGAGGGCAGGATTCCAATGTGCTGGCAGACGGGATTCAGCCTCACGCCAACAGACGACAACTTTAGTAGGACTGCCTCAGAACTCTTTTGTAGGCAAGTGCTATTTTAGATTTTCATTTCATGACCAAGCCAAAAGTGTCAATTTGCAAAAGCTTCACCATCAACGCGAAAACGGCGAAAAATACAATCTTGAGAAACCAAAACTTAGACTAAACAACGACGATTTTGCGGGTTATCAAATTACGAAAAAAGCCGATTCGGCATAGCGTTTTTTTGGAGACTTGAAAACACGTTTCCAACGATTGTGTTGTTTGTGAATCCTTCTGCCGTGTTTATTCCGTATCTCTGCGTTATGGTTGATTGGTCGTCAAAGCAGGTGTTGTTTTCGATTCTGTTGTTTGAAGAGTAAATTGCTATCCCGTCGTAGACTTTGGGGGCTTTCTGGCTGTTGTCGAAAACTTGATTCCCGCTAATAAGCGAGTTGCTTGAGTTTTCAAGCAGGAAGATTCCGTTTTGCTGGTTGTTGAAGACCACGTTGCCTTTTATCGTTGTATGCTCGGTTCCTGCGCCTGAAGCTGATATTCCGCCGCCTTGCAGGAAGACACCTGAGTTGTTGAATACGTAGTTACCTATCACTTGTGTCCACTTTGAATTTGTCTCCAGCGCTATTCCAGCAGCGCCGTTGTTGAAAACATCGTTTCCAGAAACCACGGTGAGACTGCTCTGAGCTATAGAGATTCCGTCTACTACATTGTCGTGGCAGGTATTGTTTGAAACCAAGTTTCCAACTGTTGCAGCCGATTGCTCCGTTGAGCCTATTTCTATTCCGTCGCCCAATGCGCCGTTTTGTCCACTTCGCGAAACCGAGTTCCCAAAAATAACGTTGTAGTTTGAACCGTCTGAAACGGTTATTCCGGACCAGTAAGTTGAATCTACTCTGTTGTTGGCTATCGTTGATTGGGTGGTATTCCACACTGCGATTCCGAAGCCGGCAGCTGAGTTCTGAACTGTGTTGCCGTCTATTTCGATGTTTGATGAACGAAGTGTTGTTATTCCGCTGTAGTAGGAGTTGCTGACCCCGCAGTTGGCAATTGTGATGTTTTGGCAATTGAACAAGTAAAACCCTGAGCTTTTATTTTCAGAGCCCGCGTTTACGGCCAAAGATTTGATTGTCCAGTCTGCTGCATTGCTAAGTGTGAAGGCGCTAAAATCTGGCGCAGAAAGAAAAATGACACTGGAACTTCCCTGTCCTTCAATGGTGACGTTGTTAGCGTGCTTGGTTATCGTGCTTGTCAAAACATATGTTCCAGCTGCGAGGGCAATGCAATTGTTGTCCTGAATCTGCGAGTTTATCGTTATGCTTGCATCCGCTGAGGAATTGATCACTTTGCCGTCGGAGGCGTTTACCGCCTGATAGGCACCTGAGTCGACGGCTTGAATTAAAACGTCTGGTTTGACGTAGCCGGGCGTGGCCATTGTTGTTTCGTTATATTGATGTGTCGGCGGCGTTTGAAGAAATGCGCTGCTTATTGCTATGAAAAGGGTTGACGCCATAATTATGATGACAACAATTGCCACCAGGAACGATTTCTTCGACATTTTCAAGTTTCCTCGAGCATGGTTACCGCTGTTTATTAGACCGCACGTCTGTGCGTATGATTCAGATAAACTTAACGGTTATCGACAAGTTCAATTCAGGCGTAAACACACGAAAAAAACCGTCAGAAGACAAAGGCACCAAAAAGCCACTGTGGAAGCCACAGTCTAAGCCTAAAATGATCAAGTGTTATACACCTGATTCAGAGATTTCTGAAAGAAAGAGCCGTTTTGGATTACTTTTTTGGTCAGGTGTTTCATGCGTTTGCAGGTCACGACCCATTGAGACCCTACGCGTTCCTTCCTGACTCACAGCGACCCCTAAAGACCCCACTCAATCTTTCATGTCTTGAGGGGTTTCTGGATAAATTAGGCGATTTACAAGCGCAATAGCGGATTTGAGTGGTGCGGGCTTTACCTATTTAATTGCAGTTTGAAACCTTTTCTGATTGATTTAATAACTGTGAAATGGCTGTCCTTGGTGAAGAGGGAAAAATTTTTCCTTATACATATGGCTGCTACCAAAATATCGATTGCGGGTAAAGGGTTTCCCTTCTGTAACAACTCTGAAGAAATCGCTACGCTTTCTTCGTAGTCTTCCAATTCGGGGTAAATAAGCGTCAAGTTTTCGAACTCTAAGGCTTTGGGGAACTCCACGAGGTTAAATACAGTTGTAAACCCGGCGAGGTCGAATTTGCCTTTTTTAAAGAGGTCTATGAGCTCGTTTGTGTCGTAGACAACCTCTTCCATTCTAGCTTCCTGCCTTGTTCGTAGTATTTGATGGCTTTTTCCAAGTCGATTTTTGAGGTGTCGACGCCTGCGGCTTTGAGTTTCTTGGCTAGTTTCTTCATAGGCACGACCCCGCATTCAACTATTTCCAGGCGATCGACATAGGTTGTCAATGCTTTTCGGACAACTTCGCTCCATTTTACTTCTGAGTGGCGCTTCATTTTTTCGCTTAGCTCATCGGAAACGGAAATTGTAATGTTGACCATACACAGAAATATGTGAGTACACAGATTTAAGTGGTTTGTTTTAGTTTATCGCTATATGTCGCTCGCTAAAGGGTTGGGTGTGATGATGCCAAAATTCATAATGTCCACGAAAATCCCGAAAGAATCGTGGTTCAATAAAAAGGATATGACTGTGGACGGCGAATCATACTCGGAGCAGGACGTTATCGGAGTATTTGCGGATTACATCTGCAAACTCACCTATCGTTTGAGGCGTATATGGCTTGAGCTTCTGATATTTCTTGTCAAGCGTGTCCTCCGCTATGAATTGTTGGAGTGCATGGGTTTTTGAGCCCTTCACCAACTCCCCGATACATTCGGCGTCCTGTGCATTAACTATCTGCGGCACCACAGTTGTGCGAAACTCGTACGGGACCTTTCCCGTTTTGAGGATTTCAATTGTGCGCATCAGCCCATCTGTGTTTTGCGCTCCCAGCAGCTTGTATTTTTCGCGGCAGGTCTTCACATCCATCGCCACGTAATCCACGCTTGCCAAGCATTCTTCAAGGATGTCAGGGAAAAACCCGTTCGTATCCAACTTTACTGAGAAACCGCGTTCTTTGAGTTTAGCGAGAAATTTAGGCAGTTCCTTATGCATGCACGGTTCGCCCCCGGTGACTACGACAGCGTCAACGTATTTTTTTCGGCTTTCCAAGATTTCCAAGGCGGCGGCTTCCTGCAGAAACGGCGGTTGCGGATCGACGGCTATGCGCCAGTTGTGGCAGAAGGGGCAGCGCAAGTTGCAGCCTGGAGTGAACAGGACGCTGGCTACTTTATCGGGGTAATCGACTAAGCTTGTTTTCTGTATTCCGCTAAACTTCATGAGGGATTTTTCCTTTCTAACTTGTTAGGGGCGCGGTGGATACTATGGCGGATCGGTCGAAGGTTTTGCGCATTCCAAATTCTGCTTGTTTTCCATCGTTCCATTGGTCAACTGGACGCAGGTAGCCGACTACTCGGGAGTAGACTTCGCAGTTTGCTGCGCAGGTTGGGCAAGTTTTGTGTTCGCCGTTTGTGTATCCGTGGGTTGGGCAGACGCTGAAAGTCGGTGTTAGGGTGAAGTACGGCAGCTTTGAGTTCCAAGCCACTTTCTTGATGAGTTCAGCCGCGGCTTTCCATGAGCTAAGCCTTTCGCCGAGGAAAATATGAAACACGGTGCCTCCTGTGTAGAGGGTCTGCAAACTTTCCTGGTGGTCTAAAGCTTCGAAGAGGTCGCCTGCAAAGTCAACGGGCAGCTGGGAAGAGTTTGTGTAGAATGGTTCTGCGTGGTCAGCGACTACTTGTTTTTGGTTGGCGAATATGATGTCTTTGTATCGGCGTTTGTCGATGCGGGCAAGCCTGTAAGATGTGCCTTCAGCGGGGGTTGCTTCAAGATTGTAGATGCATTCGGTTTCCTCTTGATAATCCGCCAGACGACTACGCATAAAAGCTAACATTTTAACTGCGAAAGCTTGTCCATCACGCGACGCGATGTTTTGGCCGAGTAGGTTTATGATTGCTTCGTTGACGCCTACTATGCCTATGGTGGAGAAATGGTTCTTCCAGTATTTGCCGTAGCCTTCTTTCACATGTTTCAGGTAGCGGCGGGAATACGGGTACAAGCCGTTGTCTGTGAATGCTTCAAGGACTTTGCGTTTGATTTCTAAGCTTTCCTTAGCGGTTTCCATCAGTTTTTCTAGGCGTTCGAAGAATTCGTCCTCGTCTTTGGATAGGTAGCCGATTCTTGGAATGTTGAGGGTTACAACGCCTATGCTGCCTGTCAACGGGTTAGCGCCGAAGAAGCCTCCTCCTCGCTTACGCAGTTCACGGTTGTCTATGCGTAGGCGGCAGCACATGCTGCGTACGTCCTCGGGTTTCATGTCGCTGTTAACGAAGTTTGAGAAGTAGGGTACACCGTATTTTGCGGTGACTTCAAAGATGGCTTGTGCAACAGGCGAATCCCAGTTGAAGTCTTTCGTTATGTTGTAGGTTGGAATTGGAAACGTGAAGACTCTGCCTTTTGAGTCGCCTTGCCGCATGACCTCAGCGAAGGCTAAGTTGAACATCTCCATTTCCTTAGTCATGCTGCCGTAGGTGTCCTGTGTTACTTTGCCGTTGAACAGCACAGCCTCATCTTTCATGAAGTCAGGAACAACCAAATCCAACGTCAAATTGGTGAACGGCGTCTGGAAACCCACACGGGTCGGCACGTTCATGTTGAAGAAGAATTCCTGAAGCGCCTGCTGAACTTCTTGCTGGTTAAGATGGTCATACTTTATGAATGGGGCAAGGTAGGTGTCAAAGTTGCTGAAAGCCTGCGCGCCTGCCGCTTCGCCCTGCAGCGTGTAGAAGAAATTCACTACTTGACCCAGCGCTGTACGGAAGTGTTTTGCTGGTTTGCTTTCAATTTTGCCTGGGACCCCTCCGAACCCCGCCATCAACAACTCGCTTACGTCCCAGCCGACGCAGTAGGCGCCTAAGACGCCTAGGTCGTGGATGTGCATGTCGCCTGAAAAGTGGGCGTCAGCGATGTGTTCTGGGTAAATTCTTGAAATCCAGTATTTGGCTATTACCGTGGATGACAAGTAATTGTTTAGTCCCTGAAGTGAATAGCTCATGTTGCTGTTTTCTTTAACACGCCAATCCTCAACCTCAAGGTACTGGTCAACCATGTCTGAAGAGCTTAGCAACGCAGCTAACTCACGCATGTCGCTGTGCTGTTTACGGTACAAAATGTAGGCTTTCGCCGTTTGGGCATGACCGTTTTCAATCAAGCGTTTTTCAACGACATCTTGAATTTCCTCAACCGTGGGCACCCCGTCGTCCCCGTAGGTTTTTTGGAGTTCCGCGACTACTTCGTCGCTTACCCGTCTCGCTTGCTCTTTGTCTCTCCCGCCACAGGCTTTTGCAGCTTTCCAAATGGCGAGGGTAATGCGTTCTTGATCAAAGGGTTCTAATTTACTATCACGTTTTAATACGAACTTCATTGTTTTTTCACCTCAAGGAGTAACCGCCTGAAATCTTCAGGCTCTTCAAACTGCTTGTAAACCGACGCAAACCGAATGTAGGCTATACGGTCAACATTCTTCAGATGCTTCATGATTAAATCGCCAATTTCCTGCGACGCGACTTCTTCTGTATCTTTAAGCATCAAATCTTGCCTTACCTTTTCGGCTAACTCGTTTATTTGGCTCATTGCTACAGGCCTTTTTTCGCATGCTTTCTGTAAGCCACGGATTATCTTGTTAACGTCGAATCGTTCAAGTCTGTTATCTTTTTTTCTGACCATAAGCTCAACGGTTTCAACGTACTCGTAAGTTGTGAAACGTTTTTCACAGTTGATACATTCTCTTCGTCTTCGCGTGGTGTTTTCTGGGGAATCACGTGTTTCCAATGTTTTGGAGTTTTCGGAGTTGCAGTAGGGACATCTCATACGTTCACATTATCCATGGTTTGATATATACGTAGTGCCAGCGACATTGACAACACACTATATTTAGCGCACATATAAGTTATTTCGACATTAATCTCGCAATATAGCGTGAAACCCGAAAGCCTACACCATCAAAAATAAACAAAAAATTCCAAAAGAAAAAAACCGAAAAAGCCCTCTTTTGGGAAAAAAGCCGTTTTTTACGTAAATAATAGTTAGGTTAAGGTTTGCGATAAGAATATAATTAAAAAATAGATATACATCTCTAGTTGCCTTTTATCCAAGTAGAACCGAAAGAAGTTGAGGTCCAGAATTTGAAACCAAGAATTGTAAAAGCTAACACCCTAACAGAGACAGCTACATCAGAACGGGTCCTAATAACCGAAAACTACAGCGTCGAAGGGATTTCAATTGCGCAAGCTCGGGTAAAACCAGGAGTCACAACCATAGCGCATCACCTCGTCGGCGTCAACGAAATATACCTTATAACCAGCGGGGAAGGCCAAGTAGATGTCGGCGACATAAAACCAACCAAAGTAACCCCAGGAGACCTAATCATAATTCCGCCCGAAGCCTCCCAAAGAATAAGCAACATCGGAAAAACAGACTTAGTGTTCTACTGCATCTGCACCCCAAAATTCACCGCCGAATGCTACCGCGACGAAGAAACCAAAGGCAAAACGCAGTAAATCGTAGCCGACATATATCGGACACGGCAATACCGCTTATATGGTTTCTCGACAACTGTTTGTTTAAGGAAAAGTCGAGGAGAAGGATCGAGGAGAAAGGGAGAAGGCTTCTAATCCGCCTCTCTTTTCCTGAAGAAGAAAAATTTTAGCTTGTTTTTAAGTCATCCATGAACTCGCTTAAATCAACCGACGCATTGCCGTTTTCGTCTTTAAGCTGCTGTTTCGCGGGTGGATTCTGCAGGTAGAAGGGGATTCTCTTGGTTATGCGGTCTTGATAGGTAGATTCTAACTGGTTCTGGTAGAAGACGCCCACTGGGATTCTGTCGCCCCATTCATGTGCTTTTTCCATGCCGGCAACTTTCTTCTTGAAGTCTTCGTTCCAATCGTGCACAACAGGGTCGAAGCCTTCGTCCTCTAGCTTGTACAGTCGGGACTGCGGTTTTCCTGCGGCGTCTTTTCTGTCTTCGCCAGCGTACCAATCCTTAGTGTTTATGTCGTTGTAGGTGGGGCAAGGCTGCAGGCATTCAACCAGCGCCAACCCTTTATGCTGGATTCCCTGTTTTATCATGTTTTTCAGGTGGATAACGTCAAAGGCGTATCCCCTTGCGACGAAGGTATAGCCTGATGTGATTGCCAAAGCCACGGGGTTGATGGCCTCGTTGATGTTGGGTTTAGGTATTCCCTTGGTTTTGACGCCCAGCGGAAGGGTCGGTGAAGCTTGCCCCTTTGTTAAGCCGTAGACGCCGTTGTTGAAAAGCAGATAGGTCATGTCGATGTTTCGTCTTCCTGCGTTAACAAAATGTCCTGCGCCGATGCCTAAGCCGTCGCCGTCTCCGCCTACGCCGATGACTTCCAAATCTGGGTTGGCGATTTTTATGCCCATGGCGAACGGCAGAAGTCTTCCGTGGAGTGTGTGGACGCCGTTGACTTTTATGAAGTGAGGCGTTTTGGCGGCGTTGCCTACCCCTGAAACCACAACGACTTTGTGCGGTTCAAGGTTCAGGTCGGCTAGCGCCATCTGCATTGCGCTTGAGATGCCGAAGTCTCCGCAGCCTGGACACCAGTCCATGTAGACGTTGGTTTTGTAGTCTGCTGGTTTATGAGCCAAGCATAAGCACCTGCCTTTCTGGGGCTTTATCTGTCAAAATCATTTTTAGGGCGTTATAGACTTCGGTTGTCATCATTGGTCTTCCCGTGTATTTTAGGACGTAAAAGTTAGGTTTGATGGTTGTGCACTCCGTTATTATCCCGCCGAGTTGGGCGCTGTAATTGTCTTCGACATCAATTATTCGTTTTTTGCCCGTAAGCATCTCTTTTAGGTAGGCAGAGGGAAGCGGATGAACCATACGCACCTGAATGTACCCTAAGCTTAAGCCTTCTTCTTTGAGCTGGTTGAGCGATTCGATGATGGCTCCTTTAGGTGAGCCCCAGCTGACCACGATGTTTTCTGAGTTTTTGTCTCCGAAAAAGTTAACTTTCAAATCCAGCGGCACCTCCTTGTCGATCAGGTCGAGTTTCTTCATTCTTTTCTCCATCATTTTTGCTCGAATGATGGGTTCCTCGTTGATGTTTCCGCTTTCATTATGCTCATCTCCGGTGCACCATTGAATGGCGTTTTTTGTTCCCAGAAAAGCTCTGGGGGAAACACCTGTTTCGGTAAATCTGAAGCGTTTGTATTCTTTGCCTTCAAGCTCTTTTTCTCCGACGATTAACCCGCGGTTCACCTTTACGTTTCCGTAGTTGAAGACAGGGTAGGTTTGGCTGCAGTTAGCCATCGCTTTGTCGAGCAAATGGATTACGGGCACCTGGTATTTTTCTGCAAGATTAAAAACTTCGGCGGCGTCGTAGAAGCATTCCTGTATGTCGCCTGAAGCAAGGATTATTCTTGCGAATTCGCCGTGAGCCGCATGCATAGCAAACCGCAGGTCTTGCTGGCAGTGCCGTGTCGGCTGCCCCGTTGACGGACCGCCCCGCTGGTAATACGTGACGACCACGGGCACTTCGTTGTTGCCTGCCCAGCCTATGCCTTCAGCCATAAGAGAAAAACCTGGACCAGAAGTGCTGGTTGCGGCTCTTGCACCTGTTAAGCATGCGCCTGAAGCCGAATTTATAGCTGCAATTTCATCTTCGGTTTGGATTACAATAATCGCTTCTTGTCCCTTCTTTGTTTTCAGGATTTCATGGGCTTCCAAATACTCGCTCTCATCCGCTGCGGGTGTTATTGGGTAGTATGTTTGTACTCTGCAGCCTCCCAGCACTTTGCCCATGGCGACCGCTTGGTTTCCCGTCAAGAAAATTCTCGGCTCTGCAGCGCCGATTTTTTCGAGTTTGTATTTGAAATGGTTTATGTCGAAGTTTTTTTCAGCGTAATCGTAGGCGTAGTCGACGGCTGTGATGTTCATGTCGACGATTTTTTCGTGGAAGGTGGCTTTGATTGCGTCTTCAACAAGTTTTTTGTCGTATTTGAATAGGGCAAATGAGACGCCTATGGTGAGAACGTTTATCATTTTTGAAAGTTGGCTGACATTTTCTACTTTGATGGCTTTGCCGATTTGTGCAAGCAAATCCATGTATGGAACAGGATAGACCTGAATGTTTTTTCTTTTAGCGTAATTCAAGAAGTCGTTTACGGTTTCGCCGACTCCGTTTTCTTTTTGGAAATCGCGAATTTGGCTTTTGAATTCCTCGGAGAACGTAGGTATACCCGTTAAGACGTTGACGCCTATGTCGCGTGAATCAACTATTATGCCGCCTTCACTCACGACTTCGCCGATATGCCGAACGATGGTTTCCGCGTCGAAAGCAGCAAGCAAATTCACGTCGCTGATGTTGGCCAACGTTGGTTCTTTGGATACGCGTTGGTGGAAGTAGCTGTGCATGGTTTTGATGTTTGAGTGGTATTCTCTTCTGCCGAAAACCCACAAGCCGCCGTAGCCACAGGCTCTTCCAAATATGGTGGAAGCTGAGTCAACGCCGCTGCCTTGTGGGCCGCCTGCCATCCAGTTTACACTTTCAGTTACCATTTTTGCTCATTCCCATGTATAATTCTGCCTTATTTTTGTGCGGTTACCCGCCGCCAGACGCTTTATCGATGCCTATGCAGCATGTGCACTTTGCAGTTTCCCCGCAATATGGGCACACGCATTTACACTCGTCGATAAAATTTCCGCAGTTTACGCAACGAGGCAAATCTTTTTTCTGCATTAACTTCGCCTCAGCCACATCTATGTTGCGTAAAGAGCGGAATTAAGTTTTCGGAAACCCAAAGCCCAAGTTTTCTTTAAATAAAAGAGGGAAGATGTGTTTATCTTACGTAGTCGTCGAATGTCCAGTAGTGGTCTTCTTCTTGCAGAACAATGTCTTCGAAGATTTTTCTCGTCGTCGTGTCGCCACGTTTCAGGGCTTCGGCGATGATTTGCCGATACAGCGCGATGGTGTCTGCTTCAAGTTTATGGTCTAGCCGCAGGATTTCAAGCGGGGTTTTGCCCACGACTGGAAGCGGATTGGGTTTCGTGACTGCTTCGCCGTCGACTAGGTAGATGCGTTCGCTTATTTTTTCAAGATGCGCCATTTCCTGCATGAAGATGTCTTTGAGGAGTTTGCTGACGACGCCCTGATAGTTGGTTCCCTGAACCGTCTCCAAGGGAGTCTTCTTCATTCTGAGCTCAAGCAAAGCGGCTTTTTCATGCTGGTTAGTGTACTGGATTATGCCGCAGATTTCTGCTGCAACCGCCTTATTTAGCAGTTCATAGTAGTCGGGGGTGAAGATTTTGCGCCACTCTGACAGAGGCACTTGGTCGGGAACTTCTTTCTCATCTTGGAAATCGGTGTACTCTTGAAATTTGAAGAGGTGTTCTTCTTCTTCACCGTAGATTTTTTCGAACATTTCCCGTGTTTCCCAATCGCCCATTTCCCCAGCTGCATCGATGATTTTACGGTACAAAACCAAGGCTTCTTCCTCCGCCTTTACGCCGAGCTTTGAGAATTCGCTGATGGTGTCGCCGATGACTACTTTTCCGGCTTTGGTGGTGGCTTCGCCGCCGAGATAGTAAATTCTTTCCATTATTGAAGCGGCATGCTTCATTTCTTGGACGGAGATTTCGTGAAGAATCTTCCCGACTGCGTCATAGGTGGTTTTGTCTAAGAGGATGTTTTCGGGGATTTGTTTCTTGATGATTTTTTCCATTTTAGCGTGCTGCAGAAAATACTGAACAGCAACTTGGAACTCGCGTTCAACCGCTTGGTTAAGCAAGTCAATATACGCTGGTGTTGTTTTAACAGCCATAAAGCATCACAACTTCTGCTCCAAAAAAGAGCGAGCACCGAGATATAAAATTTGTTATTGACGACAAATTCAGGGACAAGTGGCGCTTTTCATCGTTGAATTTGTCTTCCGCAGTTGGGGCAGTAAAGCGAATCAGCGCTGATTTGCGCTCCGCAATAAGGACAATACCGTTTTTCAGCCATGTTAAATGTCGCCGGCGGCTGCGGCGCGGAATAAGAAATGACTGACGGTTGTCCCGATGTGGGCTTGAGCGAATAAAACCCTGAGGCAGAATAGATCCAAGCAATCCAAACAATTAAGCCACCGACAAAAATAATCGTTAAAACTGTGCCGATAAGGAACAGGTCGCCTGCGGTGTTGAAGCTGTGGACTCCTGATTTCTCACCAAGTTTATCGAAGGAACGCTTGTACAGGACAGCGCTAACTATTGCAATTGCAAAAGCCACTGCGGCCACGCCCAAAATTCCCGCGATAGCCCCAAGTGGGGAAAGAGCCGTGACGGCATGATTTGCAGAAGAAAATATGGATGCCAATATAACCGCAAAAACAACTGCAACAACGATACCTCCGCCCACTATGTTTATTATGAAACCGTAAAATGCATTCTTGAATATGCCTGGCTCATTGTAGTACTGACTTAGCCTGTGCAGGGAAAGCAGAAACATGACTATTCCGACGATAGCGATAACTGCAACGGCGATAAGCGCAGCGATGATTCCAAGGGGTAACAAAGCGAGACCGTAGGTTTGGCTGCCTCCAGTCGCGGCAGAGGAAATGAAACCCAAAATTGAAAAAATGAGAATGCCGTACAAAACAGCAACGACGACTGGAACTACGACTGCTATCAAGCTGGCGGTTAAACCTAAGTGCCTTCCCGACTCTAAAGACATACTGACCCCTCTCTTGTGCAATTTAGTGGCAAGTTAGGGATAAGCTTTGTGCATTTAATCAACCGTCGGCAACGAAACGACATTTTCCAAGCTTCCGCCAGCATGCCTAACGGCGTACCAAGCTACAAAAACCGATAAAACCGCAAACGCGAATACAATGGCTTCGAAAACCGCGATTCCGATGCTTGAGGCAAAAGGAACCAGGAAATCGACAAAACCCATGGGCAACGCAATCAGAAACAGCCGCCTCCTTCGCAGAACCACAGCCATGAAGCACAGGTAACCCCAAGCGAAATGAATCATTATCGAAGAGACTCTTTCAAGGGTCCCCAACGCAACGGAACGCAACGCCTCCGAGGCAGGAGCAAAAAGCCCAGATGAATTCGCGTTTAGCTGGTTGTATAGCGTCTGGGCGAGCGGGGTGTTGGATGAGAGTATGCTCCAATACGTGATGAGGTTGATGAGTGAGAGTACGCCGAGTAAGCCAGCGTTTTCCCAGAAAGCCAAACCTGACCCGTAAGCTTCCGCGTCTTTACGTTCAAGCAACCCACGGGAAACCACGTACCAAGCCACAAAGTAAGCCAAGCCCACCTCGAAGACCACAGTCTGCAAGCCGTAGTACACGCCTAACCCGACGCTGGCTGAGCCGAAATAGCTTTCAACCGCGTTTATGGTGGGGATTTGCACGGCGTATTTGAGCGCGATGGCCACCGAGTATGCCCCAAGAGAGTACAGAAGCACCATCCAGTGAAAACGTCGTCTGCGGTGCCAATAAAGCAAAAGAGCGGCGCAGATTATTATTACGATGACTGGTTGAAGAATAAAGACGGGATCAATATTCTGCATAGCAACCGTTATCCCAACTCGTCTTAAAAAAATTGCTTGCCTTCTCTTGCTGAAATCTTAAATAGCAATCCAACCCAAAATAAAGTGGCTGGTGAACTGAGATGGCTAAAGAAGCAAGAGGTGCGCCCGACTTTGGAAATTGGGTTTCGAACCGTTTGATTTACGTCTTTGGCATTTTAGGATTGTTTTTTCTCGCGGCGACATATTTGCTCTGGTTTACCGTTATCCCAGCAATGATATTCCTCGCTGTTGCGCTGTATTTCGCCTACGCTCGCTATTTGTTTTCTCCGCGGGGCGGCAACGTTCAGAATAAAATTTGGGAAACGACGATTACGAATCTGGATTGGAACGGCAAAGGAAAAGCCGTTGACATAGGCTGCGGAAACGGAGCATTAACGATAAAGCTTGCAAGCAAGTTTGCCGACGCGCAGGTAACTGGAATAGACTTTTGGGGCGAGCGATGGGAATACTCAAAAGGCACCTGCGAGGCAAACGCGAAAGCTGCGGGCGTGGGCGAAAGGGTGAGTTTTCAGAAGGCGAGCGCGACCAGGTTGCCGTTTAGCGATGGGTATTTTGATGCTGCTGTTAGCAATTTGTGCTTTCACGAGGTTGCCGATGCAAAGGATAAACGCGAAGTTATTCGTGAGGCGCTACGTGTCGTTAAGAAGGACGGAGAATTCGCATTCCAAGATCTATTTTTGCTCAAACCAGTCTACGGCAACATGGACGAGCTGGTTGCGACGATAAAAAGTTGGGGCGTAGCAGAAGTTGAGTTTGTAGAAACCCGAAACGCACCCTTTATCTCGGCGGCTTTGAAGCTGCCTTTCATGGTCGGCAGAATAGGCGTAATTAAGGGACGAAAATAACTATTTTTTCAATTGTCCCGCAGCCCATTTGCTGTAGCTTGTGGGCGTAATCTTGATTATCGGTACGTCGCCTTCTTTCCAGCCGCCGTCGGCGGTTCGGTACTGCGGATATTTCTCTTCAAGCAAAGAATGAGCGTAACGGTATTCTTCGCCTTCCCACATGATTTCTGCTTCGCCTTGAACACGGATTCCTTTGACGGCCCCCCAGTTTTCTCTGTTGTAATCGTCGAAAACCAAGGAAACCTCAGGGTTTTCCTCGATATGCTCAAGCTTGGGCATGTCTGGGTCAGATGCAAAGTAGATGAATACGCTGTCGAAAACAGCCCAAATCGGCCTCACCACAGGTTCGCATTCCTTAGTTACAGTTGCTAGCCTTCCGACTGGAAGCTGCTGAATGAATGCAACGTCAGATTTTGATAGTTTCTCAACCATACTTAGCACCACAAAACTCAATATGACTTAGATTACGCTCAGGTATTTCTTCTTTGCTCGTTCCTTAAATTTCTTCTGTATAGCCGACATGAACCTGACGTCAAAAACGGAGTTGCCATCAAAATCTCGGCGGAAGAGACAAGGTTCAGGTTGGTTGGTTTTCAGAAGTAAACATGTTGGCGCCATGCCTTGTTTGCTTTTTGTGTTGGCAAATGATTAAAATTGGTAGAGACTCCTGTTGGTCGGGTTTTGGAACCCATTTTTGTGTTGGTTTTTTGATGTAAATACTATACCCCCTCCCTCGGTCTCCAACCCATCTTTACCTTGACTTTTGGATGTAAAAATGGGGTACCCTCCCCACGTCGGCGGTTCTGCTTGGGGCTTGTTTTGGGTTGTTTTTTTGGTTTGGGCTTGGATTCTTTTGTTGGCTCGGGCTGGTTGCAGCAAGTTAAGGGTGGTTTTTGGGTGAAGTTCTGTAATATTACAAAAGTTTATTGGCTTAACCGCTTAGCAATGTCGCCTCAATGGGACCTCGGTCGACAGCGTGTATGCAACATCTACGACTTGTCGATGAAGCATAGGCAAAGGCTGAGCTTGGGAAAGAAAACGTTTTTCCTGTGTCGCAGGTTGCTTTGCCGTTTTTGGTATACATAAGGCAAAAATATGTGAGAGTCACAATCTACAATGTAACCCAGACTTTAGCATGCTCAAAAAAAATGTTGTCTGTGCGGGATTGCCCTAGCCTGGTAGGGGGCAGGCCTGCTAAGTCTGTGGTCGAAAGGCCGCGTGGGTTCAAATCCCACATCCCGCGCCACTTCATTTCTGGAAAGTATTATCATTAATTTTATGAACTGGGCATGAATTTTTGCCTGAAATATTGCTGTACGAATACCGTCGATTGACCAATCCCTCAAGTATTGAAGTTAGATCCAAGGTTTAAGCAAAAATTTGGCTACGTTTAGAGACCCCAGCTTTGAGCAGCAGTTTGGTGTGGTGGTTCTTTCTTCTGTGCTTTTTTCTTGTGATGTTCGTCAAATTTGTTGATTTTTACCGTTGTGTCTTCAGTCGATATCCAGTGGGTAAGATTAAGGTCTCGATGATAAATGAACTTGTTTACAACATGTTCTAGTTCCGTTAGTGATACTTTGTCTGAATCCACCTTTAACTTGTCTGCAGCTTGAGAAACAGAAGTCTTCAGGTGCAATTGAAGGAATTGGGTAAGATTGTCTTTTTCTTCTTGCAAATCGCCTAAATCAATGTAGAGCTTCTTTTGTGTTTCTGCTTTGTGTCTAAAGAGCAATAAGTCGCCCCCTAAGAAAATGGATGACTTAATATTAAACGCTACACCAAGATCTTGAAATAGCCTAACCCTGCAAGAGGATTGGCATGCTCTCACGTGTTTGAACCGATGCATTGGTTGCAGGTTAGGCATTGAAATGATCAGAGTTATTGGATACTAATTTCTTATCAACCTTGAATAGACCCAGAAATTGTTGGCGCATCGTGTTGGTGGCGATGATTTTCAACAGCCTCTTCATGCCCCATTAAACGGAAGAAATGAATCTTCAGTTGATCCGTAATCAAAAAGCTAAGCAATGCGTAACCCCAGACAAAAGCGGCGAAGCCCCATCCAACAGGAGCCATAAATATTCCGTAAACAGCGAACAAGGTACCGATAACTTGGGTTACTTCCGTAGTTACAAAGAGAATACTTGCTGGGAGCGGGCGCTTCCAAAAGTGGTTCACTCCTGTGCGAGCCAAATAAATGGTCAGGTGACCTGCTACAGCCATTTTGAGGAAAATAAGCGTTTGCAAAGTACTAATGCTTAAATGGAAAACGTCTAATCCTATCAGGAATAGCCCAAAACTTGAAATAACGCCTGTAGTGCCAAGTAGAGAAGCTACAATTAGGACACCTCTCATGTTCCAGCGGACAGGTTTTTCTTGTACTCTAACATGATCATATGCAATCGTCATTATAGGCATGTCGTTGAGCAGTGCTAGGATAACAATCATAACGGCGGTCAAAGGATAAAAGTTGAACACAAGGATTGCTAATGAGAGGAAAATTAACACTCGCGTAGTTTCTGCTATACGATAAACCGCATAATTAGTCATGCGTTCGAAAATTTTGCGGCTCTCTTTTATGGCGTCGATTATTACAGAAAGCCCAGGCTTCGTTAGTACTACGTCTGCAGCCGATTTTGCTGCATCTGTGGCTCCTGCAACGGCAACCCCTGCATCTGCCTTTTTCAAAGCGGGAGCATCATTAACTCCATCACCAGTCATACCGACGATATGGCCCTTTTCCTGCATCAACTCCACAATGCGATACTTGTGTTCAGGGAAAACTTGGGCGAATCCATCAGCGGCTTCAATAATACCCTTTGCCTCACTGTCGGGCTTATCGACAAGCAAAGATGAAGGCACAATATTGGTGCCTAGATTAACTTCTTGAGCAATCTCTTTTGCAATCGCAATATGGTCTCCAGTGACCATCTTAACGGTTAGACCCATTTTTTGGGCTGTTTTTATTGTTTCTGCCGAGTCCTCTCTTGGCGGATCATAAATCGCAAGTAGCCCTACAAATTGCCAGTAGCTTTTTTCGTTTTGTTTGATGACTCCAAGCGCTCTATGTCCCTTGCTCGCAAACTTGTTTATAACTTCGTTAACTTTATCGGCGATTTCTTGATTGTTTGGAACAAGCGAAAGAACCACTTGCGGAGCGCCTTTCGATACTTTGAAACGTGCCCCATCCCTGCTCTCAACTGTGGCTTCTGTTCTCTTTGATACTGGGTCAAACGGTTTAAACTCAACAATACTGTACCTTGGAAGAAGATCAACCACTTCATGAACTAATTTTGCTTTGGCGATTACGGCGTCGTCAATAGGGTCATGATTTTCCTCTCTAGACGCTAAGGTTCCATACAGCAGGGCATCATCAATTTCGAAGTTTCCAAATGCTTGTGCCTCAGCGACAGTCAATTCATTCTTCGTGATAGTTCCTGTTTTATCGGAGAATAGTAAGTCGACGCCTGCCATTTCCTCAATTGAAACCAGTTTGCTAACGATGGCTTCTTTTTTCGCAAGAGCAATCGCTCCGACAGCCATTGTGACCGTCAAGACTGCGGGTAAAGCTACAGGTATTGAAGCGACAACTAAAACCAATGCGAACTGTAAGATTTGTAATGGATTAGCATGCCTAAAGAGAGCGGCTATAAAGACGGCTGATACCATTATTGCTGCGAGAATAATCAAGTAGTTGCCAATTCTTACGACAGCTTTTTGAAAGTGACTTATACTTCGTGCTTCCGCAACTAGTTTGGTTGTTTTTCCAAAGTAGCTACTTACTCCTGTTGCAACCACTAAAGCATCCATTTCTCCCTGTCTGACTATGGCTCCCGAGTATGCTATGTCAGAAGTGTGTTTTTCAACTGGCAGCGATTCGCCAGTGAGAGCTGACTCGTCCACAAGGAGGTAATCACCTTTCATTAACTTGACGTCTGCGGGGACAATGTCGCCTAAACGAATGCGAACCACGTCACCGGGGACTAACTCTTTTGATGGAATTTCGCTCCATTTGCTATCTCTGAGAACGCGGGCGTTAGGTGCGAGACGTTTTTTTAGAAGTTCAATTGCGTTGTCAGCTTTCTTTTCCTGCCAAAAACCGACTACTGCATTCACGATAAGTAGGGTAAAGATAATAGCGAAATCGTCATAGTGCTGGATAACTATTGAAAGCGCTGCGGCGATTTCTATCATCAAAGGAATTGGTCCCCAAAAATAGCCTATGAATTTTCGAAAAGCGCTGATTTTTTTCTCTGGAATTTCGTTTGGTCCGTACTGCTGCAATCTTAATGCAGCTTCCTGACCAGACAGACCAGTGTTAACGTCTGTTACGAATGTATGATCATCTTGTTTTTTCGGCTGCTGATTTACCAGATTTATTGCCTTCTAAAGGATTTTTAACGAATTAATCAATCGACTATGCTATTTACAGCGAGTGAGACATATTGGCATTGGCTTTTCTACTTTTCTATGTCAACTGAAAATGGTTCAGTCCAGCGCGGGTTCACCAAATTCTGATAATTCACGAGTTTTTTCGTGTGGAATTTGATAAATTGAAGATTCAAATCATCAGGAAGATTTCTAAAGTACCCCCATGAGGTCGCCTATAGAATTTGGTTTACTTTGGGGATTTTTCTTACTAAGTAGGCAATGACAAAGCATAGGGCCACTCCAATTGGTGCAACAGACCTTTTCGGTGGTAAGCCCGGTTCGGCTCACCCTTCTTGTAAACTTAAAGTTGGGTTGGTGTTTGCTTCTTGATAAGAGAATTCGCTTGACACTTTAAACGAATCCCACCAGGCATGCTGAACGTTTATTTGTCACTTTTCGCGTAGAATTTAAATTGGGTGTAAATCCCGCATCCCGCGCCATTTTCAAATTCAGCCAATTGTTGTCGTTAATTTTATAAACTGGGCGTGAATTTTTGCCTGAAGTATTGCTGTACCCATGACAAGAAACCAGTTTCCAACGACTTAATTTGTTTTGCCTTAGGCGCACGCTCTGCATCGATTCGACTCATTAGGCACATGGGCAAAGGCTTTAAATGAAAGATTGAAAAGTTTTAGTTGGAGCGAACACTTTGCGGAGGGGGGCTAGCATGGGCTACAGCTATAGTGTGGCATTAATTATGGCAGCTATCATCGTAGCGGCAGCATTCAGCTCTGTTCCAGTAGGTGCCGCTCCTATTCCCGGCACCATTCTAGGGATGACTGGGACAGTGGAGATAATGACTAGTGGGAGCAATGAATGGAGACCTTTGGTTCATTCTGACACTATACAGCCAGGCGACATGGTCATGACAGGACCAGATAGTCTATTATTAATCAAATTTTCAAGCGCAGGTGAAATTCTATTAGGCGAGGAGACAAATGTCACTTATTCAGATTCTGCTTCAGCCCTCCTTTCGGGTCAAATTGTGCCTGTGGGTTTTCAAACTGACGCTGGGGGTCACCACCACCACCTTAGACTCATAATTGGCAAGATTTGGGCAGAACTCCAAAGCCTAATCGGTGGATCCGGCGATTCTTATGACGCTGATATTGGTGCCAACGCTGTTATTGGTATTCGCGGAACTGAATTCACTGCAACAGCATATGAGAATGGCACCGCTAATGTGATGGTACTCGAGGGCGTGGTTGAGGTTCAAGACAGCACAAGTAACAGCACCGTCTCGTTGCAGGCAAACCAGATGGTTACTGTGCCCAATGTTCCTGGAGGACTCAACCAACAAGATATGTCGCAGGGAGTCGGAACAGTAAATCTGAATTCGACTGACAATTGGTGGGAGGAGCCAGTCGCCACATTCACCCCATCGTCCACAAACAACCTTGCTGTGTACGTGGTCGGTGCAGCCGTGGCAGCAGTTGTAGTAGCAAGCGCATCGATCTTGTATATTCGTAACAGAAAACGCAAAGCAAAGGGCTTCTCCTAAAGCCCTCAAAAGTCAAATTTCGACATCAGGCAAAATAGTGGTCACGTATGTGGCGGGACGGAGACGTAAAAACGGGGTCCTTTTAGCGGCGCCTATTATTGGATACTGCTACTATTTGGAAAAAATGTCTTCAACAACGCGTAAATACTGCTGATTTTAAACATTTTATAGGTATAAAAATGAGTAACAAAACATTTTTTGAAGTACCTAAAAACGACGTTAATAAAGTCCGTAAGGATATTGCAGTTGAGTTTTTTAATTTAGTTGCTTCAGCAAAGCCAAAGGATGGACTGCGGTTTTTTGCGCCTGAATGCAAGACCCACAATCCGTACACCGGGGGCGGCATTAAGGAGCTAATAGACGCGATGATCGCCGTGCAAAAACAAGGCTCTCAAGGAATCATTCAAGGGTCAACGGCTGATTTCAAACTAATTATACGGCAGGTCCTTGCGGATGGCGACCTGGTTGCAGTGCATACACAAATCTCAGCTTCCAACCCAACTGTGGGAGGCTTAAGGCAAGTTCATCTTTTCCGTTTCAATGGAGAAAAAATAGTGGAATATTGGGATATCACACAGTTTGTGCCTGAAAACGCGCCTAACGCAGCTGGAGCCTTCTCTTAAAGAAGTCATCTAACCAGAAAATCCCCAAAAAGGCTGAAAAAACCGTCAGGAAAGCAATTCCAAAAGATTGAAAATGAAATCGCGTTTGAAATGGCTGAGCTGCTGTAAAAAAAATTTCGCAACAATCATCATGGATATTGCACATTAATGGGGGGTCTGATTTTTGATTTCGGTTTTAGCCAAACCGTTGAGTTTTTGCTTCCTCCAAAACTTGAAAAGCACGATGCACAGAGTCAGCCAGAATGCGCCTAGAAAAACTGAGCCTACGACGTCGCTAAACCAGTGAACGTTTAGGTATATTCTGTCAAAGCCGACGATTGCAGTTGCCGAAACATAGAGCCCGCTTGTTAAAGCCCTGACTTTCACCGAACGCCGATGTTTCCATACGAAGTATGTTAGGATCCCGAAAAAAACCACGGCGCCGGTTGTGTGCCCGCTCGGATAGGAATAACCTGTCACTGCGATAATCCCGTCTAATGGTCTTGGAGACATCACTACTATTTTGAATAAACCTACGAGCAAAGCATCCCCAGCCATCGCACCAAGTAGCAGCACGCCATATTTCCAGTGGCGCAAAACGAAAAAGATGAGGGCTACAACAAAGGTTATCACCGCAAGGGCGAATGTGTCGAAGATGATGGAGAGGATTTTTGCTGTTAAGGTGAAGGCGCCTTCGTTGATTGAGGCTGACCACAAGTTAATGCTCATGTTAACTGCGTCGAAGGAGGCTCTAAAGTAGGCGACAAGTAGGAAACAAACCAAGAAAAAAATGGAGCACAAAAGAATTTTCCGTTGGTCCAAAAGTATTCAATTTAACATTAGATGCGGGTTTGCGTTAAAGTTTTCCCTTCTCTTCTATTCGCTTGCGTGGAGTAGAAATCGGCTTTAAATTTATTAGCCTTAAGCGGGTAAACCATGGTGAGGTTAAGCATTTGGGAGCTAAAGAAAATCTTGAATTGATGAAGACCCTTGACGACGCCTGGAACGCTGGACCCGACAGCCAACTTTGGGAGACATTTAAGAAACGCCACAGAGAAGACGTCGCCGTATACTGGCCTGCCCAACCTGAACCTACAAGAGGACGACACAACCACGACATCGAAGCCACCGAATTCTTCAAAACCTTCGACAATCGATTGGTCAACAACCCATACAAGATAGCGTTCGCAGATGAGAACCATACATGCACCGTCGCCGATTGGACTCTAACCATGAAGGGACCACTGAAAGGCGCCGACGGAAAAATTACCCCACCGACGGGGAAGACAGCGAAGCTTGAATTTTGCACAGTCGCCACATGGAAAAACGGCGAAATCACTGAAGAACGACTATTCTACGATGTTGTCGGGTTCATGAAGCAACTCGGCTTATCCAAATAAATAATGCCTCGACGTTTTTCCGCGACAAGGCACATTTTTCCCATAGTTTTTTCCAATCTTTTAAAAAAAAGAAACGGCAACTCCAGTTGGTAAGAACAGTGAGAGGAGCACCGCTGTATTGAGAGTTTCCTTTATTTGCACTCAAGGAAAAGAGCAAATTAGGTTGAAAACCTTACTTGCCCGTTTTAGCTTCATGCTTTGCTTTTTTGTTAGCATTCTTCTTTTTTAGAGATGGCATAGTATCAGCATGCTATATTGTGGTCACGCTTAAAAGATTTTTCAATAAAAATACACAAAGGCATTTGAGCTAAAACCCGAAACAAAAAATGAAGAAAAAGAAAACAATTTGGGTGAAGGCTAAGCTGGCTTTTCGGATGGGTCGGTGGGTTTCTCGGCTGATTGTTTATTGTTGAGGCGGATCACTAGTTTGTGGTTTTCTGTGACGAGAGCCACATTTTCCTGCTCAACGTTTTCAACGAGAACTTCGCCGTTGTACTTCATGCGACTCGCGTAACCTAACTCTTTGAGTTCTTTCATCAAGGTTTCCCGAAGTTTCCGCAGTTGCTCGCTTGATGTTTCCAGGTTCCTGTTGAAGCAGAAAGTAATTGTTTTCTTTTCAGGGTCATAGTTTGCTCGGGTGCCTTTTCCGATTTTGTCAACTTTTCCCCATACAATTTTATCGTTGGTCTCTCTCATGCTCACACCGTTACTTTTCTCGTTTAAAGGAGCCGTGCCCGCCTGCTTCAGTGATGTTTGTTACTACACCTTGGCTTACTTCATCAAGCAAATCTTCAGCACGTTTCCAATTATCCGCTGAAACCTCCACGCTGTATTTGGGAGCAGCGATAACGGAAAACTCGATTTTAGCGTCTTTAGCTTTAATTGCTTTCTTTGCAGTTGTGAAAGCGTCTCGGATGCATCCGACGCCGTTTCGTTTCATGCAGCGAACTTCCAGAACGCCCCTGACTTTTACTAACTTTATGTGGATGCGTTCCTCGGCAACTTGAGCGAAAGCTTTCGCGATGTCTTCAGGTATCCCGAGCTTTGGTCAAGACTTCTGTGCCTTCTTTGAGCACTTCTTCAAAGCCTTCGTACAAACCGAATCTTTCTTCCAGAATTGTGCCAGCTTTTTCGTAGACCTCCTCAACAGGCATCCCTACTTTTTCAGCGACCGCTTTCAGAAGCACTTCGCCTTTGCGTTCCTTTTTCCAGGCTTTTACTTTCTCGATTCTTTCGCGTTTTGTAACACGTCTCAGGGATAAATCAATGTGGCCTTTCTCAAGGTTCACATGGACAACTTTCAGCACCATTTTTTGTTTTTCACGAACATAATCACGAACGTTTCTTACCCTGGCGCTGGAAATTTCAGAAATATGAAGAAAACCCCGTTTGGAGTATTCATCTAGATTAGCGTAGGCTCCGTAATCCATGACGCTTTCAATAGTGGCGATGACGAGGTCGCCGGATTCGGGCCATTCAAGTTTATGCTCTGACATAACTGTATACTATTAATTATGGTATATAACAGTATTTTGGCAAGTTTACAAAAAATTTTAACGAAAGATTCAATTAGTCACTAGCCTACATAAATGCAGCCACATACAACATATGTCTGGCTAGAAGAATTAACGTTGAATTTATCTAACGCGATGAAGTTTAAAGGTGAAATTCAAGCAAGCTGCGGCATAGAAGTCAAAATGCTTGACACCGCAGAAGATGGCTTTGTCTTGTTCGTCGAAAGAAAAACGCTTGGCGTCGACTTATACAAGCTGTTAGCGGATTTTGTCGCACAGAAAGAACTAAGCTTGCAATTGGAAGTTGGGAACTTCATCATTTCTAACCATCCTCTTTCAGCAATTGACCCGAAAAGCTATTTTTAAGCACACGCGTCTACCGACGAATTTGGAATTTAACGCTGATATCCAGACCAGCAAAGCTGCTGAGACAACTTCTTTTTCGTCGCCTTGCCCATTTTCTCGCTCACCGCATAGCCATTTCTTTCTCTCTTTAAATTGAGCATCTTTAAATGCAGGTGTTCCCTACATGGGGGTAATTGGTGAATATTTTGTCTCAGAAGATTATTGGTAGAATAACTAATTATCGGATTGGAATAAGGGCTCAACAACCAAAAGAATGCTTAATTGAATTTAACAGCATAAGTTCTATTTCTACGGCTGGAAGACTCATCGGGCAAAAAGTAGTTTGGGTAAATGGCAAAAAAACTCATAATGGAAAAATCGTTGGAACCCATGGAAGAAACGGCATGGTTAGAGTAAAGTTTACGCCACCAGTTCCAGGTCAAGCGATAGGAACATTGGTTCAATTAATAGGTTAAAAAATTTTTTTTATTTCCAACTTTCTCGGCGTCTAGACCAAGCCTGTTTTTCGTTTTCAGGGGCTGGGGGTCTAGTTTCGTTCTTGCCGCCCGTTTCAGTTCGGGGGGTTCTATGTTTGCCTAAGCATTCTCGGCAATAAACTGGTTTGCCTGCTGTCGGTTTGAATGGAACAATGGCGGTTTTGCCACAGTCGCTGCATTTTATTTCCGTTGAGGTGCGTTCGCGTTCAGACATACTTGTTTGTCCTGTTAATTTTTGCTAAGAAAAATAGCGTTTTAATTAACGTGACCATATTGTTTCCCTACTGACTTAAACCTTTTCATAGGGTTACGTCAAAAATAGATAGATAACAGGAACAAATTGAAGAAATTATGCTTTGGTTATCGCTAAAGCAATCTTGAGGTCGTTCTTTAGTAAACCAACCAGTTCCTGTTCAAAGTGGCATTTCGCGTTGTTGGCAAGCGATCTTATTCTGCATACGTCAGCAGTCTTCTTTTCTGTGCAGTCAGACATGACTAACGAAATCTTTCCGCATTTTTTTAAGACATTGATTGTTTGCGTAGTCAACTATTGCATTGTACAGTTTTTCAATTTCGAAAGGAGGCATATAATCATCTGAGACATGCTGAATATTCTGTTTCACCATTTCGTTAACGGCGTTTTCAGTAAACTTATTGCTTATCAAAAAAGCTGAGTCATAGCTGTCACGTTTGATTAGCTCCGCCATGTTCTTAACATCGTTGATGACGACACATTCGTTGCTTGACGGCTCGATTGCCCGTAAAAGCACCTTTTTATTCAAATTATCTGTAACTGTAACATCAGTAAAATCCGCGTTTTTCTCCTTCTTCACGATTTTATAGCCGTTTACGGCAATTATGAAATTAGTTTTGTTTTCCATACCCATTCACGTTCACCTCGACGTTCCCTTATAGTTCGCCAAGGTCTTGTTCTTCAAAGACCAAGTCTACCAAGCGCACTTTTCCATCTTTAACTACTGCTTTGTAATTAGCCTCGCAAACGGGGCAGCTAACAACTTCGCAATCGATCAGCCGTTCTCTTTGGAATGTGTTTCCACATTCGGTACATTTCAGAATAATCTTGCATCCCTTCTAAATCGTCAGATAGTTGTGGTTTCTAAGCCAATCTGACTGGTTTTTCCTGTATCGCCAATAAATGTCCCCTCGAGTTTCACGCTGGAAGTCCCAAGGAGAAACCAAAACGATGTCGCCTTCCCTTATCCATACACGCCTTTTCAGCTTACCTCTGAATCCTGCATAATCGTTCGTTTCCATCCTGACATTTTACCATGATTCGGTCGGCACCGAGCATTTTTACAGCTAAGCCCAAAACGTCGTTCGGGGAAGGTAGAACCATACTGTCGAGGTTGCCTTCGTTTGTAATTTTTCTTTTGCCCATTTTTTCATACCCAAATATGGCTTCTAGCCATTATAATCAGAATAAATCGGAGAAAAAGCAGTCGGTTAGGTTTGACTTCTCCTCTAAAGAATTCTAATATCTTATTAGAGGGGACCAGCGCCTATATTAGGTTATTCACGTGAAAACTGAGTTTTCTTGCTTAAAACTTTGAAATAAATTAATTTCTGATTCTTTTTAGAAAAAAGAGAAATCTGCATTTTTCTTTGGCAAAAACGAGGTTTTTTTTCCAATCTTTATTAGGAAGAGTACCCTTTCCAATACAATGAAGAGTTTCTCTTATCCTTTGGATTGGCACTAATTGAATAATTGATTCTTTTCTTAAAAAACACAAATTAGAGAGGTAAAATAGTATGTGTATCTTAAGAGCAGGCCTAGTAAAAAACTGTCGTAGATGTAAATCATCAGTTCGACTCAATTGCACCTATAGAAAGAAGACCGGCAAGAAAAACTACGTTGACACCATCAAGAAGAAAGAAGCTTAAGCTCCTCCGGATTTTTTCGGCGGATCTTTGAGCAAACCAAAGCAAGAAAAGCTTTGACAGAAACCAATAAACCTATTCTTTTACGAAGATATTCCATTCGGATTCTTCTTCATCCAATTCATCGCAAAAGTCTCAGCTTTGTCTTCGCTTGAATACTCGGGAGATATTTTGCTGCCTTGTTTATCATCGGTTCGCTCTTGTTTGAAAAGAATCACGTGATAATGCGCCCCAAACTCTTGCTTTGCAACAATCAGGGTTTGCCCAGTAACCTCGTTAACAAACCCGCCTTTATTGCTAATGCGCTTCCAACCTTTTACAATTTTCATGAATAATCAACAGCAACCCGTTATTGGAACCAACGCCGTGGCTATTTCACATTATTTGGAACTGATTATCGCACCGCAAATCTTTTTCGGAAGCATTCGCGGCAGTAGTGTTGTTTGTACTTTCTCATTTTGGGGGGTCTGAAAGTTTTTTTGCACAAACTACATTCAACTAACCCTGCTTGCTTAGGGTCAAGAAGCTTAAGTCTTCGTTCAATCTCCGTCTTAACTTCAGCGTCGCTCTCGCTTTTGAGGGCATCATTCAACAAACCCACAGCCAACTCCAAGCTTCTGTCTCCAAAAAGGGTCCCGAAAACGTTTGCGATTTTTCCCTTTCCCTGATCAACTTTGGCAGGTAACATGCAGACAAAATTTGCTGGGTAACTCTTAGACCTGCTAAAATCCACTACCGCAAAGCGATATGTCTTTGCCAAGTTGCCGTCGGGCGAGTCAAGCTTGAAAACCTGCAGTCTGCAATCCATAGAACCAACATCTGATAAGGATTAGATGGTATCGCTTCAGCCTAATATTTATATGCTATTCCACTCGGGTTTTGTTCACCTTGCGCAACCCTCTTTTTAGGTTTCAACAATAGCAACGTGATTTTTTGGGCTCAAAAACGGACAGGCGCAAAAAAAAGTCTATGCTTTTAAACAACTATTCGGCATTTATGTATTCAAGGGGGTCGCAGGATTGAAAGGGGCAAAAAAGAAAAAAATACTGACGATTATTGCCTTTTCCATACTGCTTCCCAGCGTTTTTTACGGATTACTTAAAATCGAAAATGTTACTGCAGTGTCCCCAGACAACAATCCTTCAGACATGAATTTTTCGAAGATCGCAAGTTTCCTACCCAACCTTGGAAATGGCTTCCCAGTTTACACAGACAAATTTCGAACTAATTCAGAATCAAACTATACGACATTGGGCAACGGTACGCTCGCAATCTCAACAGGGTCCGCAACCATAAATGGCGCAGCATTCATAATGGCTTCAAAATCAGAACCCTTTCAAGTCTGCAACCTGTGCGCAAAAATGTCGGTAACATCGTATTCAGGAACGGGTCAATTCGGTGTCCACATATACAAAGACCCGTCAAACTACGTTGCCTTGGAATACAACCCTGGCACATACACATGGTCTTTAATTCAAACTGTTTCCGGCGCATCTTGGACGGTTATGACCGCCATATCCGCCGTTAGCGGTCCATTTACGATGGCGCTTGTTCTTCAAGGAAAGAACGCCGTGGGTTACTATACAACCGACGAAAAAACATGGAATCAAATATGCAACAATAACGAAGCTTGAACATAACATATATTGGGATATGAGATTTGCAGTGACGCAGTACACGTGGAGAAGCGGCTTTGGCTCTTCGATGACTTCCCTAACAATCTCAAGCTTCTCAGCTTTCTACTCCAACGGCCTCACATACAGAGATGAGCGGCCAATAACTTACGCCACTGGGCAACCTGTTCTCTTCCAAAATTGCATTTACTACACTGTGGACCTCGGCGGGAACGGAATTAGAGAAACCGTTCAAGGCATAGTTTCATGGAACCTAACAAGCAATCAATTAAACATCGTGTCAATGCTTTACTACAACAGAACTGACAGCGGCACGGGAAAAGAAGGAATATTTTGCGATGGAGCAGGCAACATATTTTTCGACCAAGACACAAAAACATGGCACGACTTCTTCGTCACCTGGGGAAGCAACGACTTAGACAGCAAACTCATGCTTTACCAAGCAATATTGCCGTTCAACCCTTTAACTACGCAAAACGTGCAAATAATACAGGGCAGCTCGCAAGTTGCTCTTTCAGCAGTTACAAGTAACTCAACGTATGACCCGGTCGTGTATAAAATTGGTTCAGAATGGTACCTTTATTTCATTGACACAAACGGAAATGTAAGCTGGAGTACAGTTTACCCCCATCTGGCAAAGTCGTCTAATTTGAATTCATGGACAAATACCTACTTCAACGTTTCTTGTTCTGGGCGAGAAGGATGCGGGTTCTTTTTCATGGGAGACAACCCATACTTAGCAACATCCAACGGCGTGTATTATAACGCAACTACAGGTACGCAGATAGGTTCTTTTTCTTTCTGGGATAACTCAACGAACTATAACCCTTGGACGATTCCCGTTGACATCAACGGAAAATATTACCTGTTTACTTTCACCTGCGACTTGCAATACAGCATCTGGTATGGATACGGCGTGGGACTTCTCGAAACATACACTGACCCAGGAGTGACAGGGGATCTTTCAATATCTGCTCCAAGTTCCGCATTTGCCGGAACCCCACTGGGACCTATCACGGTAACAGCCTACGATTCCGGCGGCAACATAATGACGGGGTATAACGGTTCAATTTCTTTCGGCTCATCCGACCAGTACGCCACACTGCCCTATACTTACGGCAGCCCCTTTGCATTCACAACACACTACCGTGGAACTTGCGTTTTCACAAACGAATTCGAATTTTTTACAAGCGGAACCCAAACGATTACGGTTTCGGATGGAACGTACACCGTTGAGAGCGCAGAAATAACGGTTTATCCAACCGCTTTTGATCACTTCATGATTACAGCGCCAAAATCGACCACTGCAGGAACAAGTGCCGATTCCTTGATAGTAGCCGCCTATGACTCAAGCAACAACATTGATTCAACATACAATGGCTCAGTTTACTTCACTTCAAGCGACAGCCAAGCAATCTTACCCTACACATCAAACGACCGATACACTTTCACTCCTGAAGACAACGGACAACACAACTTTCCAGGATTCATCCTGAAAACCGCAGGTCCCAACACAATAACAACTACAGACTCTGCCACAGGCGTCTCTGCATCGACAATAATGACCGTAAGTGCAGCGGGCTTTGACCATGTGACAATCTTGCCCAGTTCGGCAACAGTCACCGCTGGGGCACAACAAAAATATGCTTTAGCAGCCTATGACGCCTACGGCAACCCTCTTGGATCCTTCAACGAGTCTGCTTCTTGGAGCACAAGTCCTGCGGCTGGCGGCAGCTGGGTTCAACCGACAGGAACTTACCTTTCTCAAAATACTGGTCAATGGATTGTCACATGCACATGTTCAGGTAAAAACGCCACATCAGCCTTAACCGTTAACCCAGGCATCTTCAATCACCTCAACGCCACAATTAGCCCAACAACAGCGACCGCTGGATCCGCAATCACTGGAACCGCAACAGCCTTTGATAGTCTGAACAACAGTTTGGGGACAGTTACTGCTTCATGGGCTGCCGACTCTGGGGCTGGGGGCTCATGGTCAAACAACATCTACAACAGCCAGTACGTTGGCACGTGGAACGTAACAGCAACTTACTTGGGCAAAACAGCCACTACATTATTGGTGGTTAACCCAGGAACCATCGACCATCTTCTAATTTCGCCGTCAACAGCTTCTATAAATGGATTAAGTTCAATAACCTACAACGCAGCAGCTTACGATGCCCAGAACAACACTCTTGGCGCGGTAGACGCTTCATGGTCTACTCCCATCTCAGCCGGCGGCTTCTGGAACAACTCAACATACACAGCAGAATACGGCGGACAGGGCACAGTGACTGCCGCATACTCAGGAAAAACAGCCACCGCAACTTTAGATGTGACAGCCTACACTATCAACGCAACCTCGGATGGCAACAGCGTAATTTATCCCGCGGGAATAAGCATTGTTAGTTACAACGGCTCACAGGCGATTGGCTACATCGCAAAAAACAACTACTCACTAAAGACACTTCTTGTAGATGGAAACCAAAAGCCCCTCGACAACTACACCAACGATTACTGTTTCAGCAACATATTGACCAATCACTCGATACAGGTCATCTCTGAACTTCAGACCCCTGCATCGCCAACGCCCACACCAAACCCAATCATCAACGACCAAACGCCGAAGCAAACAACCAATGAATCACCAACCCTTGCCGCTCCAGAATTTCCAAAAATCGCCGCCCCAATCTTCCTCGCGGCAGCCGCAACCATAACAACCATATTCTTTCGAAGACAAAAAGCCAAGAAACTGAAAAACTAAACAAACCTTTTTTGAATTCTTTTGGATGGAGGAAGCTCAAGTGAATCTTAGGCAGACCGAGGAAGCGTAGCAGTGGGCTGTCCCCCCACATTTTAGCGCTGAATTCGAAGGCAACTGCCAATTGACCCAACGCTTTTTTACAGCTCAAAGACTACTTCAACTTCGCTCCCGCTTACTCACTGAGCCGCCCCCATCCTTAGGACCTGTGTAAGCTTAGGATGTGATGGACTTCCTTGGAGGGCATATGCCAATTCAAGGTTGCGGTGTATTTTGAAGAGGTTTTGAGGTTTTTTAAGGGCGTAGCGGCAAATTAATCTACTGTATTGAGATTTAATATAACAATATTAAAAGATTATGTAGTTGAACACTACATCGTCGACGGCGAGCCCAACGGTTGGGGCAGGGGCGTTGAAATCTGTGTTCAATGTTCTTTTGAGGTTGTTTCTTTTTCGTCGAGTTTTGGGGTTTATGCGTATATCCACTATCAATTCACAATACACAATACTTATGTATCAGTTTTCGAAACGAGTGGTAGAAGATCATTTATGAGTTATGGACATCAGGGGTTACATGAAAAGGGTGAGGCGAGTAGGGTTCAGGAGGTTTCCTCACATAAGGAGGATAAGTTTAAGGTTACGGTTTCTTTGGATAAGGAGCGTCCGATGTCTAAGTCTCCGTTGTATGATAAGTATGCTATTCAACGGTATGATTTGCATCCTAATTTTAGTTTTTCTCATTTGGATGATATGATTCCTAAGGGTACTCCTGAGTATTTGGATCATGGGCAGCATTATGTTGAGCGCATTGTTCGTGCGCTTTATTATTTTAAACAGTGTAGTTTGATTGGTCCCTCGGGTACTGGGAAGACTCATATTGTTTATTTGGTTGCCGAGTTGACGGGGTTGCCGATTTGGGAGGTTAACTGCGGTTTATCTACTAGCAGTTTTGATTTGATTGGGCGTTTTATTGGGTTGGGGAAGGAGAATTGGGTGGATGGTTTGTTGACTCAGTGGTTACGTAAGGGGGGGATTATGTATTTGGATGAGGCTAACATGATGAAGCAGGATGTTGCGACCCGGTTGAATCCTGTTTTGGATACTCGTGGTCACTTGGTTCTAAACGAGAAAGACAGCGAAGTTATCGAACGCCACAAATACGGCTACATGATCATCAGCATGAACCCTGCCACCGCCGAGTTCTCAGGCACCAAGCCCCTGAACGCTGCAATGAGACGCCGCATGGCGGTTTGGATCAACTTTGATTTTTTGAGCGTCGGCGAAACCATCTCGCCCCATGAAGTTGACATGCTAAAGAAAAGAACCAAAATCGACCAGGACACAGCGTACAAAATCATCCAGGCAGGCGCCGAGCTGCGCAGACAATACAAATCAGGCGACTTGCCGTATGGACCTTCTTTGGGCGACTTGATTAATTGGGGGATGCTGGTTTTTGACGGCATGACCGCGGTTACGGCGGCTGAAGAAACCATTATTGGGTTAACCAGCGATAACGTGGAGGTTCAGGCGGATGTGCGCAGAATCATTGAGGCTGTCTTCAACAAGCAGCAGTAGCGGGGAGCCTTCGCGCCTTGGGGTTTATTGATTATGCTTGGGCTACTTCTCTTCAGAGAGACGACACCAAAGTAAAGATACTTCAAGACCCCGCCCTAACACAGCCAGCTCTTGAAAACGACGGGTTCGGCTACACCATAAAACTTCCATACGTCCAGAAACTGGAAGACGGAGGCTTCATGTTTCTCGGCTACACTTTTGACGGCTCCAACGCTGGCAAATCCAAAATGGGGCGGCTTTTTCGAGCGTCGGTTTTGCACCTCACAGCCCACACGCTTGAGCCGCTGGCAAAAGAAAGAGTCGCCTCCAACAGCCAAGACTCAATTGTCGAAGCATTCACGCGCTCCATCATAAACGACTTCTACGTCAACACCTACATCACAACCAAGAACCCCGACAGACTCTACGACATCGCCTACGCAAACGCCGCCGCATATCAAAAAACGAAAGCAACCAACAGAATCTTCACCACCTCAACAAAAGTCATGACCGCCATACTAACCCGACTCAACATGGGCTTAATGAAAGGCTCCCTTGAAGCTGAAGAAATAAAAGCCGTAGATCAGGTTCTTGCGGATTTGGCGTCGCTAAAGGAGCCGTTTTTGGAAGCGGTAGCAGGCGGCAAACCTGATTTAGACGTTTTATTCGATGAAAAAGTCAAGAGCATCCGAGGTGTGCTGGAGCCTTTTGGCCCGTTCTTGGAGGCGCCATCACTTAGGCACACCGAAAGCAACGGCAGCTGCAGCATTTACACGGAGCGGGAAGGAAACGAAGATTTCACGCAGCTATTCACGCAGGCCCTGACTCACTTAGGCGGTGTTATGCCCTCGGTTGAAGGTTTAGATCAGATTTGGCGTCCCGAGCAAGAGTCCGAATCTCTGCAGGCATTTAACTCAGATTATTACCAAAAACAAAGAGAAGAAAAGATACTTTCAAAAATCGCGCCCTACGTCGGCCAAACCAAATTTGGCGGAGTATCTTTTCCAGAGGAAGATTACACGCAATACCTGCGGGCGCGAACGCTTGTGCAGGGGGCAAGCCGACGACTGCTGGATATTTTGCGGTCAGCATTCAATTATCTTGACGAAGACCCAAGGCAAGAGATGGGGCAGCTGGATTTAGCCGCTGTAATCCAATCGTTAGCCGCCAACAAACCTGCAACCGACGTGTTCGTGCTTGACCAGTACCTTAAGCCGAGCTATGCGTGGTCGCTGGTTTTCGATGCAAGCAACAGTATGCAAGTCAAAGGCGAATACGGTCGGGCTTTGGCGATTGCTGTGGCTGAGGCGGCGAGGGAGCTGATGATTGACTCGACATCTTGGACCTTTTTTGCCTTCAATGATCGATTATATGTCCTCAAAGACAGCACGGAAGCCTACTCGAAGAGGTCTAGGGCACGAATCGGAGGCGTCAAGTTTGAAGGGCTCACTTTCCTTCCTGACGCGATTACGATTGCGGGAAAAATGCTGGCGAAGCGGTTCGAGGAACAACGCTGCCTAATCGTTGTGTCCGACGGCTGGCCCTACGGATACCCCAACATGTCCGAGCAACTGAAGGCATCCGTCGATGACCTTCTGCGGAAAGGCGTCATAGTTATCGGCATCGGAGTGGAAACAGAACGCATCGGCAAATACTTCCAGCTAAAAGCATCCGTCTACACCCAAAAAGATCTCATCAACAAATTCGGCTCCGTTTACGCTAACGCATCAGAAAAAGCTCTTGAAACCTAGGTGTCGCTTGCTCTGTCTCTCTCACCGCCTACCCCCTCGGTTCATTGTATGCCCCAAATAGGCACATCTAGATGAGCCAAATAGGCACAAAAAACAGCGCCTCGCGACCGTTTGCGTGCAACGCCTGTTCTAAGCAGATTCTCTAAACTTGTCGTCGACGGGAAGAACCTCAACATCCAAGTTTTTCTTTAGAATCCTAAGTGTGATTGTTGGAAGCCACCAACATAGCTTTATAGCAATAAAGCGCTCCCTTCAAGCAACATGAACCTATTCGACCAGGAATGCTTATGAAGAAAATACTCATAGTTGATGATGATACGTACATCTTGAGTTCTTTTTCACAGGTCCTAATCCGACGGGGCTTTGAAGTAACGACTGCTGAAAGTGGTCAGCAAGCATTAGAGAAACTAAAAAAAGATTCCTTTGACGTGGCTTTGATAGATGTTCGACTTCCCGACATGGAGGGCACTGATCTTCTCGAAAAAGCCAAAAAAGAACTTGAAAAAACCGTCAAGATTATGCTCACCGGGTATCCATCGGTAAAAACAAGCGAGAAGGCATCAATCGAAGGAGCAGATACCTACGTGACTAAGCCAATTAAAATAGATCAACTGATTGCCCTCATCAACTTCTTTTCAAAGCCAAAACAAGAAACTGTCTAACCAGAATTTTCATTTGCTGGTTTTGCAGTCTGATTCACGGAGCCAAAAGACCGCAACGTTTGCGATTTCATTAGCGATAGACGATGTTCTTATATTTCCTGAACAAGGCATTATTGCAGTGGTGAACGCTTGCCGGGTCTTCTTGATCATTTACCTGTAAAAAACGTGACTTTGCGGAATCGTATTGTTATGGCTCCGATGCAGTCGGGTCGGGCTTCCTTTGAAGGCGAAGTGACGAACAGGGTGATAAGCTTCTATGTTAGGCGTTCGGCTGCGGTGGGTATGCCGATTGTGGAGCACTCGTACATTTCAAGGTTCGGCAAGATCGGGCCAAAACAGCTAGGCATCTACGATGATTCACTTATAGGCGGCTTGGAGAAGCTCGCCACCTCCATTCACTATGTGGGCGCACCAGCCGTCATCCAGATAACCCATGCAGGAGGCGTCGCAAACAAGAAAATCATCGGCGCCCAACCTGCGGGTCCTTCTTCGCGAGGCAAAACTCGAGGTTTAGAAATCAGCGAGATGGATGCTATTGCCGAAGAGTTTGCTTTGGCGGCGGAACGCGCTGTTAAAGCGGGTTTTGACGGCGTCGAGCTCCATGGCGCCCACGGGTATCTGCTTAACCAGTTTTTCTCGCCGCTGATGAACACGCGGACGGACGAGTTCGGCGGCTCGTTGGAGAACAGAATGCGTTTTCCCCTTCTGGTTGTTGCGAAAGTTCGTGGACGCCTAAACGGCAAAATGCTGCTGTACAGGCTGGGATCGGATGATTTAGCTCCTCATGGAACCCAGATTGAAGATTCCGTCGCGTTTGCCCTTCGGCTGGAGCAGGCTGGGGTTGATGTGATTGATGTTTCGGGCGGCATGTGTGGAAGTGAGCCGAAGCAGCTTCGGCGGGTCGTTGGCTACTTTGTTCCGCAGGCAGCAGAAATAAAGAAGGCAGTTAAGGTCCCTGTTATCGGCGTCGGCGGGATTCGCTCCGCCAAATTTGCGGACACGCTGGTTCAAGAGGGGAAAGTTGATCTGGTGGCGGTGGGCAGGGCGATTTGGAAAGATGCGAAATGGGCGCAAAAAGCCGCGGAAACACTTCAGTCAAAGATAATCCATCAACATGAAAGTACACCTTTAGCTAATGGTTTAGCATCCTTGCAGCCTGACCACAACGGTTATACCTCCTGATTGCAATTATAAATTTAGCTTTTTTACACAAAGCCCTGATGGAGCGTTTAGACTTTTGGAAAAACTACAACAGTTCACCATGATGGAACTAAGCAAATTTAACGGCAAAAACGGCAACCCAGCTTACTTTGCCTACAAAGGCAAGGTTTACGATGTAACTAATTCCAGCCAATGGACTGACGGCGACCATTTGGGGCATGAGGCAGGGCAAGACCTAACGATGGCGCTGGAAATTGCGCCTCATGGCGAGGAAGCCATTGAAAAAATGAAGCAAATCGGCGTTTTAGCTGAGACTTAAACCCAGTAGATTGAAACTCAATTTTAGAGGTCGCGTTTCCGCGTGAATGCATTTTGAGTCAGCTTTGGCTCGGGGAACAGGCGAGCGGTCGATACTTTTATATATTGAAGGAGTGCCTTCATCTGGTATATGCATATATAATATGGCGGGAAGCCGCCCAAAGAGGGAAAAAACATGGACATCATGGATCAAACATTAGTCTTGGATTGCCAAACCAGAACCAGCACACTATGCTGCGAAAGCTGCATCGTCTACCAACAATGCAAAACACAAAAGAAAAACACCGAAAAAGACACATGTCCCCTAAAAATGAGAGCCATCACATCCATAGAAACCCACGAAAAACCAACAGTTCACTAAAATCCCGCGTAGCTTCAGAAATCCTTCGATCCAGCAGCGCACAAGAACCCTGAAATATGCTATTTCTTTTCAAAAGGCAGGGTTGTGGTTGCATTTTCTGTTTTAAGCTCAGCAGCGCTTGCCTGCTTGCTGTTGTATCGATACAGTCACATTGTTTAATATACCTGCAAAACGGATAGTTACGGGTAAGGTTTTGACAATGCAGAATCAAGTATTCAAGTGTCCCGTATGCAAGCAAGTCTGCTCTGATCCGCGTGAACTGTGGCTTCATCGACAAAAGGTTCATAACGGCAAAATATGGGAACACAGCATGTAGACGCAGCCCATTTAACGCCAAGTAAAAGGCTTTTAGGCGAATTCGAAATTTTTGCACACTCATCTTCATCATTTCGGCATTTGAGTGTATAATGATGGCTTCGGAAATGGTGCCTTTTGGACTTGTAACCTTCCAATTTACATATTAGGCGATTATGGAATTTAGGTTGGGTAGGCGTTAAAGTCATGAGGGTACATGTTAGGGCTTCGGCTAGGCTTCATTTGGGGCTCATCGATTTAGGCGGCGACGTTGGAAGGCTCTTCGGCGGCATGGGCGTTGCCATAACCCAGCCGAACGTGGTTGTTGAAGCTGAAAAATCAGATTGCTTCATTGTTGAGGGGGAAAAAGCTGAATTGGTGAAGCCGTGGGTTGAGCTTTTCCTCAAAAAATACGACTTAAAACCTGAAGTAACCGTAAGCGTCATAGAGACTATTCCTCAGCACGTCGGGTTAGGCTCAGGAACCCAACTTGCCTTAGCCACCGCCGCAGCCCTCGCCAAACTATTTGACGTAAAAGCTTCAACACAAGACCTTTCCAAAGCCTTGGGAAGAGGAGCCGTATCTGGCGTCGGAACCGCGCTATTTGATAAAGGCGGCTTTGTGGTTGAGGGCGGCGTAAAAAGCCAAAAAAACAAGCCGAGCGCATCTTGGAACAGCCTTCCGCCAGCAGTATTTCAATCAGCTTTCCCCGAAAACTGGTTCTTTGTTGTCGCTATTCCGCAGGTTAAGGTCGGGTTGTCGGGTGAGGCAGAGGCGCATGCGTTTGGAAGCTTACCATCTATGTCCCCTGGGCAGGCGGGGCAAATAAGCCGATTGATTTTAATGGCGCTTCTGCCCGCGCTAAAAGAAAAAGACATAGCAACCTTCGGCGGCGCCTTGACCCAGATTCAAAACTTAGTCGGCGACTGCTTTGCCCCAGCTCAAGGCGGCAGGTTTTCCAGTTCCCCCTCTGGCGAATGCATCAAATACATGTTGGAGAACGGGGCGTTTGGAGCAGGGCAAAGTTCATGGGGACCCACAGTTTACGGGCTTGTCGAGGGCAAAAGTGCGGCGGAAAAACTTTCGGCGGAAGTGCGGGGTTTCTTGGATAAAAAATCGGGTGGGCAAGCGTTTTGGGTAGGCGCCAACAATAAAGGTGCGTATATCAAAACAGTTTCTTAGTCAAGGAGGGGATAATCGTGGAGTTTGGTTTGAAGGATTGGTGGCCGTGGTACCGCAGAATTGTTGAGACGTTTGGTTACAGCCAAGCAGAAGACCAGTCTGCCGCTGACTTGCTAAGCAAACTGTTAGCTGGAAAAGCCACTGACCCAGCTAAGCTGAGGAGATGCATCGCAAACCGCAGGGTGCTTGTTTTCGGTGCAGGACCGTCTTTGGAAGATAACCTCAAGCAGGTCATGCAGGAAGGCGTGCTGCATGATTTTGTGTCTGTGGTGGCTGACGGCGCGACATCGGCGTTGCTGCATGTTGCGGATGCTGTTCCAGACGTGATTGTAACCGATTTAGACGGAGTAGTAAGCGACATCGTGTCGGCTCAACAGCGGGGCGCACTCATAGTTATCCATGCCCACGGCGACAACATCGAGCAGCTAAAACGTTTTGTTCCCGACTTCTCCTCGGCACTCGGAAGCACCCAGGTTGAGCCACGCCCCAACGTCTACAATTTTTTGGGGTTCACAGACGGGGACAGAGCGGTTTTTCTTGCGGCAGCCATGGGCGCCAAATCGATTGTGTTGGCGGGGATGGATTTCGGGTCGGTCGTCGGCAAATACTCGAAGCAGCAGGTGAAATCGCTTGCGGTTAAACGGGAGAAGCTCAAGATTAGCCGAGAGCTGCTGGAGTGGCTGGCGCAGCAAACGCACAAAGACATCGGGCTTTTCAACATGACGGGGGGCGGCGAAGAAATCAGAGGCTTCAAAAACATCCTGCCCCAAGACCTAAAGAAACTGGCTTAAATGACTGCGTCTAAGGTTTTTTGAAGACTTCAAGCCCCTTTCGGGTTTTCTCATCCAAGTAAAGATGGTCAAAAATTCCGCCTCTGCTTTCCCTAAGCCTCATAACATCGACAATCGGCTCGTATTTCCCGTGGGCTATGCCGTTTGCGAATATGGCGGCTCCTTCAGCGGCGCCTTTGGCGACTTTTGCGTTGCCTTCAATCTTGACCACATCGATTTTTGACCCGATTTCGCCAAAGAACCCCTCAAGCCTCTCCTGCACCAATGCGTAGAACTGGGGAATCTTGGAGAATCTTCCGCTTAGAACTATTTCCCGGGGTTTGACGGATGGCAAAAGGGATGCAACGTCTTTAACCACGGATTCAAGCATCAAATCTAAGCCAGCCCTAAGTTTCATGTTGGTTTTTGCGCCTTCCACAAAATCCTCAAGCGGCTTGGACGTGTCGAACCCGGCAACCGCCGCCGCTCCACCCGCGAACAGGGTAAGCTTCGAAAAATCGTCTACCGTGTTGGCTAAGCCGTAGGCGAGTTCGCCGTCGAGGAACCCCATGCCCAGGAAAGAGGGAAACCCCGCGGTTCCAGCCATAGCGTCTACGATTTGACCGTTTTTCACAGCCATAGCCGACGTGTAGGCGTACCCGATTTCCACGACGATTAGGTTGGTTTGGCTGTAGCTGATTTTTAGGCGGTCTGACTTGGTTTTTCACGGCTAAAATGGCGCTTGGAACCTTGTCGTTGGTGCCCATGTCGACTCGGTTGGCTTTTCTGTATTCGGGAACCGTCGGCAGCTGAATCACCGAAGGAGTAAACCAGATGTTCAAGTCAGGCGTGTTTTTCATGAGTTGCATGAGTTGTCTGAGGCCGACGATTTTGAGTTTGCGTTCAACGTCAGATGGGGTTATGAAGGTTGCCAAGGCGATGTCTTGGAGGCTTGCGTCTTTCGCCAGTTGAAGCGGCAAACCGTAGCCTGCGGGCCCTGCAATGGCGTCTATTTTGCCGTGGGTTTTCTGGATTTCTTTGAGTTTGTCGATTACGAGGCTGGGGTTCTGGGTAACTTCTTCTCGGGACAGGGCAAAATCAACCAGCACGCTGCCGTCTTGGTCGTCGAAGCCGTAGATATCCATCGTTTTTGTTCCCGAATCTATCCCGACAGCCTTAACCATGCCTAAGCCTTCAGAACCACCGCTCCATGATTGCTTGCCTGGGTGACGTAGATTTCTCCGCCGCCGTTCTTATCCATAAACTGCTCCAGCTCCAACGCCAACTTTTCTGCGGCGCGTTTGCCTTTGACGATGGAGTAATGGGTTGGACCCCAGGACGTCTGGCAAGCCAGGGTGCTGTGGCGGAGCATGATTTTGATGCCTTCTTCGACAACTTGGTTGCAGTATGTGCCTTCTTGGTAGCTTCTCCAGAATTTGCCCAGTTTCGAGTTGAAAGCGGTTAAGGCTTCCCCGAAGGATTGGAGGTCCCTTTCAACGAAGGCGGGCATGAGCTTGACTAAAACGAGCCGTGAAAGCTCATCGGACAACTCTTTAGGCATAACTTTTAGATTGCCCAAGATTTCGTCTTCGTTTTCCCGCATCTCCGCGATTTTCTGCCTTGACTCGTTGGGGATGGCAACCACGAAATACCAGTTTTTGGGTACGGCGCCGTGGAATATGAGGGGGGGCACCATTTTTGTTCGGCTGTCAACTTTGAAGCCGCCTTCCACGATGAAGCCGCCGACTTTGAAGGCGTAAACGCCCATTGCCGTGATGGTTCCTCTACCCATGATTAAAGAGACATCCTCCACGGTCAAGTCTAAGTCGTAGAGTTTGGACAGGGCGATGCCGATCGAGAGGGCGAGGGTTGTGTGGAATCCGACGCCGACAAAACGCGGGATTTCCTTGTTGATTTTCACTTCTGCACCTTCTAAACCGTATTTGTCAACGAAACGCTTGGCAAACTTGTATGCTGACTTGTCTTCAGCCTCGATGCCTTTCGCTTTGGAAACCTCAACTTCAAGAGGAAGCTCAATCGCAAAACCGACGGTCCCGTAGAGTCTTCCCAGGTCGCCTGTTAAATCGAAGTTGCCTGCATGCAGGTGGGCTGGAGCCGTTATAGTTACTTTCTGCAAATGATTCACCCTAAATTTTCGAAGCGACGACTAGGCAAAATGAAACTAATAAACATTGGCGAAAATTGAGGGCGCCTACGTCGGGGTTTTCCCGTTTTGAACGCGCCTTTTGTCACGAGCGATGTTTAATAGCCAATATTACGTTTTCATAACTCGTAATACTTATAAAATTGGAAGAATATTAGAAGAATATGCTAGTCAGCAACTCCAGTCCCCTAATTCATCTGGCTCGTTTGGGCAAGTTGGGATTTATGATGAAAACATTTCCCTCAATTGCAATACCAGAAGCAGTCAGATATGAGACCATAGAGAGGGGAAAAACTGAAGGCTTCAGCGATGCCCTTTTACTTGAAAGACTGGAGAATAAGGGGTGGATAAAAACTGTGAAGCTTTCAAGCTTTGAAGCCAAAAAGATTGCTGAAGAACTCGGCAAGGAAATCGGAAAAGGTGAAGCCGAGGCAATAGCTCTGGCGTTCGAAAAAAAGGAAAGATTGTTAATTGACGACAAGAAAGGTAGACAGGCGGCAAGTCTTTACGGAATCGAGACAACAACGACGCTTGGAATCATGTTTGAATTACTCCTTAATTTCGCGCTTACCAAAGAAGACTACAGAAAAAACGTTAAGAACTATGGATCTCAAGGATGGATAGCAGGAGATATTATTCAAGATTTTTTGGAAGAAGGTGAAAAGATTGAGTGAACGAATATCTTTAGTGGTGCCTAAACGCCTCAGAAAATCAATACGAGATCTTCAGGAGGTTACAGGTGAGGACCAATCAACCCTCCTGAGAAAACTATTAGATAAAGGTCTTTCTGAGGTAAAAATCGAGATTGCAGTTGACAGCTATGTGAAAGGGAAAACTTCCCTGGAGAAATCATCAGAGGTAGCGGGTGTGTCACTTTGGGTTTTTTTGGATGAGCTGAGAAAGAGAAATGTTTCTCTCAAATATTCCGTAGCCGACGCTGAAAATGAAATACGCACAATAATAGAAAAGAAACGCGCAAAACCATAATTCCTCAAAAGTTCCAAGACTATATGTTAACGGAGGGTGAATTGTTCGGTTCTTTCCCACTAATAAAAAACATCTAAAGTTGACTTCCATCTAAATAAGTATAATAAGCTACGAGGTTTCTCTCTCCACAGTTAATCTGTTTAACCAAGGCATTTCGGGGCGGAATGCTGGTTAGGGAAATTGAATGGGGATCAAAAATTTGGTCGTTGACGTTCAAAACCAAAAACCAGAAAACGAGATTGAACTTGAAAAAGTCGGCGTGGAAGGCCTTCGGACGCTAGTTTTGTTGAAGAGACCAGAGGGAACCTTCAACATCATTGTCTCCATAAACAGCTACATCACTTTGCCGTCGCACCTACGCGGAGTCCACATGAGCAGATTCATCGAAACCGTTGAAGAAACCCCCCGAGAAGCCGCATCAATAGAGAATCTGGCGGTGCTGATTTCTAAAGCCGCATTCAAAAAACATGGCTTCGACTGCCAAACAGAAGTTTTCGGCGAACTCCCATTTAACAGAATAAGACCAAGCGGCAAAAAAGAAAACTCGATTGCTCAAATGTTTGCAAGGTACTCCACCAAAACGGGCAAAAAAACCGCTGGCATCACCGTTAACGGCGCCTTAGCTTGCCCATGCTCCAAAGAAATGTGCAACGGGTTAACACATAACCAAAGGGGCACCTTAAGCGTGGAGATTGACGTGACGGAGAACACGGATTTGCTTGATGTCCTCAAGATTTGCAGCCAAAGCTTCAGTTCACCCACGTTTTCGCTGCTTAAAAGGCCTGAGGAGAAGAAGGTGGTTGAAAGCATGCATAAGAACGCCAAGTTCGTTGAGGACGTGACAAGGCAATGCGTGCAGTTGCTTAAGGAAAAGTACCCGAAGCGGTTTTGCACGGTTAAATGTGTTAGTTTTGAATCCATCCATGACCACAATGTGTGTTCAGAGTGGAGAGGGATTCTTTAGTTGGTGGATGAGGCTATGTTTAGGTTAAGGGTTGAAACAACTTTCGCCGCGGCGCACAAAGTGGTAGACAGCAACGGCAAATGCGAGAACCTTCATGGACACACATGGACTGTTGAGCTTTTCGTCGTAGGCGAAAACACCGAAGCCAACGGAATGGTCATCGACTTCGCCGTCCTAAAAGCAGCCCTACAAACAGTAACCGACAAGCTTGACCACACCTACCTCAACGAAATAGAGGAACTCAGCAACCCAACATCCGAAAACATCGCAAAATACTATTTCACCCAACTGAAAAGGATCTTGCCGCAGAAACCCAAGCTGGAAAAAGTCAGGGTTTGGGAAAGCCCAAAAAGCTGGTGCGAATACCTAGAGTAATAAGCCTTGGATTGCCAAAATAGCTTGCCCAATTAATTGATAAGTGAAAATAAAAAATTCTGAAAGTGGAACTTGCCCTACAGAAGTAGGACTAAAGTTACTGCTTCCACTATGACAGCTATCCAAAGAATACTGTTTATCCGCTCTATTCGCTTTACCGTTTTTTCAAGATTGTTCTCCAAATCTTTCACCTCGCGGAAAACTTTTCCTGCATTCCCCTTATCCTAAAGGAAAGAGAACGCGATGAACAGAACGAAGATGGCTATTCCGAGACCCGCTGCTGCGTAGCTTAAATATTCGGTTCGTTTGATTGCTTTTTCGTATCGTGCTTGCAGGTCGCCGCTCGCGATGTTTGGCATGTTTGACCAGTCGGTGGATGTTGGCGAAGTTTGAGATTGAGTGGAAGAGCTAGAATTATTGGGGGAGTTTAAGGTAGCTCCACAGTTGCCACAGTAGACAGCTCCTTCAGGAACTGTGGCGCCGCAATGTGGGCAAGTAGGCATTTCTTTTTTCAATCCTCCTATAATAAACATGGAACCAACAGAAACCGTCAATAATTAAATCTTTCTACCTGCAAACAGAGTTATCCAAATGGCTTTCCCGCCTGCTAAAACAACATTTAACCCCCCATCGAAGCGACTGACTAAGCCAGAAACGGAAGCCAAGTCGCCCATTTCCAATTCTCCAAAACACGCCTCAGCTTCTTTACATTTGTTGAAAAAGCAGTTGCCGCATTGCGACAATTGGAATTTGGATTCATAACGCTTTAATTACTTGTTGGATGTATTGTGATTCAAGATGTTTTTGACTTGGGGAAGTCAGATATTAGACTGCAGAGAGAACTGAAGAGAAAATGAGTCAGTCCAATGTGCCCGAAGATTTCGACAGCCTTCTGGCTAAAGCTGTTTACGACACGCTCAAATACTGTTTAGGGGAGACAAACGCAGACGTCATCGCCGCCTACTTTGAAAAACGAAACGTTCTGCTGCTTGAAATTTCAAAGAACCCAGAGTTGTTCTCTGACGAGTTGCGCAACATCGTTGGTTTTAACAGACGGCAAATTCTCGGTGCCGCATCGATCCTTGAGGAAACCATACTTGAATTGCTCTGCAAAAGGCTGGGAATAAAACTTGAGGTTCAAAGACCCGTAAATTTCCCTCTTGAAATACGCAAGCTAAAAAAGCAGTACGAACAGCTGCATTAAAATCAAATTCACTTTCAATCAGCCCTCCACTTCTATATAGGTCAGTTTCTTCGCTTCATTTTTAAAGGCTAGAGATTATCCAATCCAATAGAATGGTTACTTCACGGAGAGGGCAAATGAAACAGACTAAACTGTTCGGTTCATGCGAGGAAGAGCCCGCAGTGTTGACCTCGCTCGAATACGCCAAAGCAGAAAAGGTTGCCTTGCAAATTAAAGAAACCGTCATGCCTCTGTGTGATAGAATAGAAATTGTCGGTAGCTTGCGACGAAAGAGGCAGCAGATTGGAGACTGCGACTTCATCGCCACTGCAACAGACGCCAATTGGGAAAAGATAATTCAGACACTTAGAAAACCCAAGGTCATCTGCTCAGGTCCAAAACTAATAAAAATAGACTACCCCGTTGAAGGCGGCGTTTTTCAAATCGACTTTTACCGTGCAACCCCACAAAACTTCGGCATCATGGAAATCATACGCACGGGTTCAGCTGACCATAACATGTGGCTGGCAGGCTACGCCCTGTCAAAGGGGTACAGGCTAAAGTACAGTGAGGGGCTTATGAAGGAGGAAGCTACGTTGGCGGGAGAGACGGAAGAAAGCGTTTTCTCAGCTTTAGATTTGCCGTGTCCAGAACCGCAGAAAAGAGAAGTGCTGGATGGAAAACCAATCTGGCTCCAAAGCAACCAATAAACCATTTGTCAGTTGAAGTAAAACACTGGGCAGACGATTCCAAACAGAAGCTCACCCATTCCGCTTGGAGTTACAAAATGCAAACTTGTGGTAGCCCAGAAACAGTCACATCATTATTTATCATTCAAGCCGCATTCATACCTTTAAGAAAGGTTAGCTTAAAGGCAGGCGAACTGATTCTCCCCTCTCTCTTCCTGAATTTTTGCGTTTGCCTTTAAGTTAACCCTTCCTTTTCTCGTTCCCCTTGCAATTTTTTTCAAGACTGCACCGCATAAAAAGGCACCGTCAGCATAGCGGTAACTTGGTTTTAGTTTCGGGTCAAATTTTTAGTTGCGTTCGTGGTCAAATGAGGGATTTATGCTGCTGAAAATCCAGTGTATTTGTTCTTTGTGTTTTGGGTCGCTTTTTTGCAATGGAGCTTGAATCGTTTGCAACAGTAATCTATAAAAATCTAAAAACATCTATAAAGGTCTAAATTAATCTAAATTAATCGAAAAAAGTCTAAAAAAGTCAGCAACATAGGAGGGAACCGACATGCCGCTAACCCAACGGGTAACTTTCAAAGCACCATTACGCAAAGACAGTCGCTTGCGAATTCCAAGAGTCATCCGTGGACAGTTCAAGTTGGAAACAAACCAAGTCCTTAAAGTTACTGTTACTGTTGCCGGCACCCTGGGAGTCAAGGAAAGCTTCTTTGGCAAGATGCGAAAAGACGGAAGCATTACCATACCGCCAATAATAGTCATCTTGTTAAAGGGAGACCGCCCAAGCCTCGAAAATAACCCCATTGAAGTTACGCTTGAACCTACATGAAGTCAACAGTGAGAAAACCAAAAACATCGCACTCAATGCTTACGCGGTCGGCTTGCTTCCTCAAGACTTGCTTTAGTGCAAGGAGCAAAGAAGAATTCGGCGCTCAATTTAGCCAGCAAGACCAGTTTAGTTAAATCAAGCAACTCTTTCGCTAAACGAAACATCTATTAACAAAGCAGAATTAATGCTGAACAAACTGAGGCACCCCTATTTGAAAACCGCAGTGATTCTTGGAACACGACCTGAAATAGTAAAGTTTTCGCCGATAATACGGGAGTTAGAAAGAAAACGCTCAGACTACTTCATTTTACATACTGGACAACATTACAGCTACGATATGGATAAAGTGTTTTTTGAACAGCTGGAACTGCCAAACCCAAAATACAACCTCGGCGTAGGGTCCGGCTTCCACGGTGAGCAAACAGGAAAAATGCTTATAGGCATTGAAAAAATTCTCCAAGACGAGGTTCCCGACATAGTGCTAGTTGAAGGAGACACGAACACAGTCCTGGCAGGCGCCGTAGCCGCAACAAAGCTTGGCGTAAAAGTTGGGCACGTCGAGGCTGGACTACGAAGCTATGACCGAACGATGCCTGAAGAAATAAACCGCATTTTAGCTGACCACTGCTCGGACTTCTTGTTTCCACCGACTCAGAAGTCAACCGAAATCCTCTTGCGTGAAGGCATCGCCAGAGAAAGAGTCTTTACTGTCGGGAACACAATTGTTGATGCTGTTGGGCAGAATCTTTCAATTGCAAACTCAAAAGCTAATGTTCTCAAGGATCTTAATCTTGCGGCTGACGAATTTATTTTGGCGACCGCTCACAGGCAAGAAAATGTCGATGAGAAAGAACGGTTTAGCAGTCTGATTCGGGGGCTTCAACTTGTACAGCGCGAGTTTGGGGTTCCGTTGGTTTATCCCATTCATCCGCGAGCAAAAAAGCAGTTGGGTTTGTTTGGAATTGACACGACTGGATTGATGTTGGTTGATCCGCTGGATTACTTGGCGTTTTTGCAGCTAAGAAGGCAAAGCAAAACTCGTTCTTTCCGATTCTGGAGGAGTGCAAGAAGAAGCCTGCATCCTGAGAGTTCCATGTGTCACACTGAGAGACAACACAGAGAGACCTGAAACACTGGAAGTAGGCTCAAACATTTTGGCAGGCACCAACCCAGAAAATATTCTTAAAGCAGCAAATAAAATGTCCACCGTGCAAAGGAACTGGATTAACCCATTTGGAGACGGCAAGACAGGCCAAAACATTGTAAGAATCATAAATGACAAACTACAGCAAAACTAATTGATCAATCGTGAATGCAAGTTAAAGGGTCCGTCTATCTCTTCAAGTAACAAACTCGATAGCCCTATTTTCTATTGCCTTGTGCAGTTTCGATTTTTTCCTTTTTAAACTTGCCTCGAGGCTTGCATTTCGTCTAGGCGTCTTCTTATGGCTTCCTTTATGAATTCTGACCTGCTCTTATACCCCCTGAACCCGCGTTTTATGATATCATCTATTTCCTGAATTAGTTCTTTTGGTAGCCTTACGGTTGTATAATTATCAGAGTTGGGCTCGTCAGTTGAGGACATAAGTAATCTTAATGCGTTTACGAAAAACGTTGGTTTAAAGGTACTGCCGAGAGGCTTGATGCCGCTTTCACTTTCATTACACCCTCTACTGCTACAGATAGTCGTTTCAAAGTTTTCTTTATATGGAATTTCAGGATAAGAGGCAGCCCTATGTGAATGATTATGAAAACGAAATTAGATTACTTGGAGGCTTAGCAAGCATGGGCAAAACCGTACCATCCTACCGAATGGCTCTAGAAGACGAAATATACCGATGGAAAAACTTCAGAAACGCACTGCCAAACGAAGAAGAAAGAGCAGCTTTTGATGACCTCGCGGATATGTGTAGAAATCTTGCTTCGGCAAGCAGTTGTGCATGCAATCCGGTTATCTTTGAACCGATGGCGATGAGCATTATGCTTGCACAAAGGAAAAAGGTGCTAAAACTCGAAAACAAACTAAACGAACTGTTACGGCAGAAAAATGGAGAGCTGAGCCATGGTTAAGATTCAAACACGGATAATCAGGAAAAAATACAAGAGAAACCAGCCAGAATACGAGTACAAACAGCATCTTATCCCGATCCCGTTAAGAAGAAACGATGAAATGGCACCCTTTCTAAAACAGGACCTGGACTTGGAATTGGGAATCAAAGACGACACCGTCAATTTGAAACTTAAAAAGCAAAAATCAGGGGTGCCCGAAAATGGAAAAAAGTGACCTGTCAGGAACGAGTAAGGGCTCAAAAACAAACCCCAATTCCTGCGAAAAATGCAAACGGCTTCTTAAGAAAATTTGATTCATAAAGCTTTCAACCAAGGGATAAAAACCTCGAAACTAAAAAGTAAACTTGGTTGCAACAGCGTGTAGTGATAAGAAGATTTTAGGTCCCAATGTGAATGAGAAAACCGTAATTCAGTTGACAAAAAAGGGCAAACAAGAAGTCATGAACTGGGTATTTGCCAAAGGAGTAGATTTGATAAAACGCCCCGCCCAAGCTCACTGCGAATCCCTCTTAAGATCAAAAATGTGCTCGTTAAAACGGTTCTAGAGCTTAGAAATTGCACCGCAAAAGGATCTGAAAATTGGCTTGCTAAGCCAGCGAGCACTCGCTATTTTTTCAATTAAACTAGCAACTTTGTAATGGAGATGTTTTCTCAAAATTTTGCCGAGAGCGTTTCTAGAGCTAGAAGGATTTTGCCTCGGATAAAACGGCCGATTTAACATTGAAAAATGTAATTAGCAACTTACATCTATTCGCTGTTTGCAGCGAGAGAGGGGAAAACAAAATGTTACCAAAGAAAAGCAAAAGAGTTGAACTAATTATATTCAAAGGACGGGAAGCTAAGACTTAACCGCGCCATTTTTCTAATGCTAATCACAAATGAACCAAAAACAATTTGGGAAATGACCAAACAAGTAAACACCGTTAAAGGATTAAAGAGAACCAGATACCACACTGTTAACACCCGAGCAAAAGTCTTGGAATGTGGTAACTTTCTAAGAAAAGCAGGGGAAAAACAAACCAGAGCAGGAGGCAAAGCAGCACTTTATGAGATAACCGCAAAAGCAATGTTCGCTCTATTGCTCGACTCTCTTTCCATCGACGATCTAATAAAGGAACTCGATGAAATAACAACCCTTTCTCTTATCAGTCAAATAGCCGCTCGTTGAAAACTCACTAAGCCCATTTTTCCAGCCGTCTCTTTGCCTTTTTCGGCATTTTCTTAATTATTTTAGCTACTTTGATTGCCTGCTATCGAAAAGTAGAATATTTCTTTGTCGAAATACGCCTTAAAAAGCAAATTTGTTTAGTTTCACCATGGAAATCGGAAGCCATGTCAGATAACAACGACTCGAAAGACAAATCCTTAGAAGCCTTAGACTTAATAATTAACGTTCTAAAAGAACATGAACAACACTTGGACAAATCGTTTCATGAGATGGCAACAATTACCGAACAAATAGGTGAAACGAAAAACGGTTTAAAAAGCAAAGTCGAAGACGTTGAAGAAAAAATAACCCACCTCCAAAAAGAAGTTACAGACCTAATCGCCCACCTATCAGCCAGCAAACCAAAAGAAGCTCTTCCCTCAACAATCAAGGAGCAGCCAGGTCAAACTGCAACATCCCCGGAGCTTGAGAGTACGCCGTTAGCGATTTTGCGGTGCACTCAGTGGAAGGATTTTCAAGCATTAGCAACGAATGCGCAAACCTTGACTTTCAGTTACAAAGAGGATATGGCGGTTTTTCAGGCAAACGCGATCAAGGGAAACCAATTAATCGAGTATATTGGCGCTTTCCCAAATTTCTCGTTGATTCTTAAAAGATGGTTGTCGCTGCAGTTAGAAATACCTGAATTGAACGTCTTGGAAGGTTCCGTGGCTAGTCTGAAATAGCATTATTTACATGCAACCGCAACATAACCAAAAATTCATTATACCAAAATCGGATTTAGCAAATTTGGCTTGAGAAATTGTGGTTTCGTGACTATACATGCATGTTATAAATTTTTATAAGGTGTAGTGTTAAGTATGAAATACTAAATCAGAGTAAAAGAATTAGATTAGGAAATGTGTGCTCTCAGAAAAAGGGGAAGGCTATTACGACTAGAGAAGTCTTCGAAGAAAACGATGAAAAACTGAAACAGATGTATGTAAAGGTAATCGGTCCAAATCTCGGCCCAATTCAAAAAGGATTAATTAAATGTCCTGAATGCAATGAGGAAATCCTCATAACACCTGCTTTGAGAAAGATGAATGAGGCCATCGAGAAACATGTCCAACTTCATAAGGTGGAACTAGAACCTAATCTTCTCCTGAGACATACTATACCGATCAAAATTCGTTTGGCTTTGGCAAAGCAGATTCTACAACAAATTTAAAGTCGCTTCAATGTCTTATGCCTTTCAAAAGCCTTTGAGGCGACGTTGGAGCTACCAACTTGTTGAATGCTTAGTCTCAGCCAATTATGGTTTTGTTTGGGCATGTTTAGTATTGATTATTATTTGGTCAAAAAATATGCATTTCTTCCAAACCCTCCACTGCTTAAGACCATCGTTGCAAAGTGTAGTTTATTAAAACTCTGGACTCAAAGGCAAATATGCAAACCGTTGACCTAACTAGACAATGTGACGCATACGGAAAACAACCAGTCGGAGAAGGCACACATTGCCCAAAATGCAACATCTACTTTTGCTATACCTTCAGAGTAGAGCAAATATACATCCAGAGAAAACTGCCCTTAAGATATCCCATGTGTGGCAGAATTTTTAACGCATAAGAAGCTAAATTACGCCAAAATGTTTTAGTGCTTCCTCCACAAGGGGAATTTTTGCTTTCGGACACGGGTTGACTCTCTTTTTGCCGATGCGTTTAGACTGATTTCTCACGAGGGGAACATGATGAAGTTCTTTGACTTCGGCAATCCAACAAGAATGCGGCACAAAACCATACACGCTTTCAACATAGGCTTGAATTTCTCGATAGGTTGCAATAAAGAAGTCTTATGCATGCTGAATATTTGAATTTTTAATCGAGAAATAACATTTTTCTGTTCAATTCTTTTTCAGCTTTAGCAAAGGACACAATCCTTTGCCGTGTTTGTGAATTGATAGTGTCTTTTGAAGTCGCCAGAATTCCTTTAGCTTTTCTTGTTATATGTAACTTCAGGCGAAAAAGCAGATAGCAGGGAAACGCTCGGGCGCGCGCTCCTATGGGGGCGTCGCCCAGTTTCATTCGCCCCTCAAAAGCCGCCTAAAGAGTGGCATTAGTGATACTTATGCACAAAAGAAAAGCAACCAAAATACAGGAAAGAAAAATTCAAAAAATCATTCTTAACGGAAGCTTCAATGACAAGAAAATGGGAGAAATAGTTTCTATGATGACACGATCGCAAGTAATGGAACAACTCCATGAGCCGGTGGAAATTCACATTGTCCCAGACATTGAAAAGGGCGAGGTGTTACTTGATTCACGAGGCAGGGGAAGTCTAGCGCAATTTCCCTTCGCTGAACGGCATTTAAGCAATGATAATTGAGGGGAAAGGCATTGAGGCGAAAACACGATTTTGTTGCGCAAGTTCAAAGTCGAATATTCAAGCTTGAGGATGCAGTCCAAGAAAACACGCAGGTTCTTAGAAAACGGTGGATCAAGAAACTGGACGAATTGTTTGACCTCGCCATGTCGATTGCCAATCCTGAGAAGGATGATGAAAAAGCAAAGTCGGCCACACCTAAGGAGCGACAAATGTGGGCTCAGATCGCAACGCGCGTGGGCGAAGTGATGGCTAACTTAACAAAAGGGTTTGACGAGCGGCAGTTTAACGAGGACTTAAAAGAGCTAGAGAGGCAGGTAGATGAGATCGAAAAGCTGCAGGCTCAAATTAACAAGGCTAGCGATCCAGAAAAGAGAGCAGAACCAGAAAGGTCAGAGCAAAATAGTAATTCCTGAAGATCCGGTTGCTTTTGCACACAACTTCTTTGATTTTTGCGCTAAAGATTACCAAGCAGATTTTTTGAGGGACAAAAGCAAGCGGATTGTCTTGCGTTGGAGCAGACAAGTGGGAAAAACAACCTCCATCGCGCTTCGCGCCATCTGGTTCGCTTTAACTAACCAGAAAACATTGACGTTAATCGTGGCACCTACGCTAAGACAGAGTATGATTGTGAGTGACCGTATCCAAGATTTTCTTTTTAGCTTGCCAAAAGAAAGAGAAAAGATACTTGTTGACAGAGTCCAACGCACAACTATCCGTTTTAAGAATGGCAGCCGCATAATCGCTTTGCCGAACAACCCACAAATGCTTAGAGGCTACACAGCTCACCAAATCATATGTGACGAAAGCGCGTTTTTCAAAGAAGATGAGCTCGTCTTCTTCAGCGTTCTTTACCCGATGCTTCAAACGACTGACGGAGTTTTGATTGCTTCAAGCACACCCTGGGGCAAAAAAAGTGTTTTTTATCGGTTTTGCCAATCGCCAGACTTCAAAAAGTACGTAGTTACATGCGAAGATGGCATTCGCAACGGCTTGGGAACACAGAAAGGAATTGAAGAAACAAAAGCGTTGATTCCACTTGAACGTTTTCAATGCGAGTACATGGCGGAATTTATTGAGGATGTTGATACTTGGCTAACCCAGAGCTTGATTGTCAGCTGCATAGATGGTAACCTTATGTTGTACGATTTTCTGGCTCAACCGTTTGGAGAGCTTTATGTGGGTGTTGATTTTGGCAAAGAACAGGACTTCAGCGTTGTAGTAGTTTTTGAAAAGCAAGGTGCAATTCTTCGTGTAGTCCATGTTCATCGTTTTCCGTTGCACACTGAGTATGCCAGCGTTATAGGCTATGTTAAGAGTCTGCAAGATCGCTGGAAAGATGTCAGAGCCGTGTACTGCGACTCAACTGGAGTTGGTAACTTTATTGTTGAGGAAATGGCTCATAGTGGAATATTGAGTGTGATTGGCGTTACTTTTACTGTCAATTCTAAAGAGGAGATGGCTACTATTTTGCGGGAGAAGATGCGGAATGGAGAAGTGAAGATTCCATATATTCCCACAAGAAGGCTTGAAGATGTCGATCTAACGGCTGAACTGAATGTTGAAAAATACCAGCTAATGAAAACTGGGCATATTCAGTTTAGTCATACCGTTGATAGTCATGACGATGTTTTCTGGGCTTGCGCTTTGAGTTGTTATGCCGCTGCACAATCGCCAATTGTACTTTCAGGTCCTGGAGTTGCGGTGATTAGGAAAAGGGAACAAGTGGATGATGATTGATGGAAAAAATTTTGTTGTTTGCAAGTGCTAAAGACGAGGTTGTCCGGGTTCTTGGGATCGAGGTAGCCAATGTTCGCATGGGTAAATTGCACATTAAAGTTAATGGCGTGGATTTGATGCAGGATGTTGTTTTGGATGAGCTGCAGATAACCGCTGATCTAGAGCAACCTGTGGAAAAAAATGCTGAGGAGAAAAAAGCGGGGATTTAATCGTTTCACCTGCCAAGTTGTTAAGAAAAATTGGACGCCCAAAAAATGCCGCTTCGAAAAGATTTATCGTTAACGATGCCAAATCCGCTGCGTAATGTACCTAATGCGGTTGCGATTTCTCAGCGTGAAAGTGAAGTACCTGTTGCTTGGCGTGGCGACTGGAGTTTAATGCAGTATGTTAATAATTATTGTTTGAAAGCTTCTGGTATCGGTTTTGTAAGTAGCCCATACACATCGCTTTGGGATCGTATTTGGGGAGTGACGCCAGTCGAGGATCTGCCAAAATTTAAGGCCTTATATTCTTTTGTTCCGCGCATTCAGGCTTCAGTTGATGTTAAAGTTAACTTGGAGATTTCAAACGGCTTTGTCTTGGAAGGCGGCACTAACATTTTTAGAGATTTCTTGGAAGAATGGATCGAGTCACATGATTTGCTTGACACAATGAGGTCAGAAGAAAAGGATGCACAAGTTTTCGGCACATCATATACTGAGCCAGTTATGGATGAAGATTCCAGCCGGGTAGAATGGCTAAAAACTCTCGACCCAGTTTACATGCGGATTCGTCAAGACTGCTACAAAAACATTTTTGGCTATGCTCAACTGCAGAGTTATCCCCCGGTAGTTTTTGACCCTGAAGAAATCTATAGAACACTCAATAACGTCTCCAGCTGGCAATTTGAGAATGCTTACGGGACCTCTTCACTTCGATCAATCTTGCATGTTCAAGCTTTGATCGACGACTTTCAAGCTGACATGGCTAAAATCATGAAGGTTTACACCAAACCGATGATGGTGGCTAAGTGCGGGGGAGATGGTTCTCCTGGGAAGCCTCAGCCTTGGAGTGAGACCCAATTAAGTGTTATGTCGAGTTTGCTTGCCTCGCGCGAACAAGGAACAGATCTGACGATTAGAGGCGATGTGGAAGTTCAGCCGATGTCTTCTTTAACTAAGGATCTGAAGGCGGAATGGTGGATAGAATACCTTGAGCGTCAACGCGATAGCCAGCTTGGTGTGCCAAAGATTTTTCTTGGTGAACCTGAGGGTGCAAATCGCGCTACCGCAGATATTGTTATGCAGGAATTCATAACTCGCCTGCGAATGCGCCAGAAGCATCGCAGCGGCGTTTATGAAATACAGCTTTTCCCACTGATCTTGCGCGGTGACTTCCCTGACTCTTTGATCATCCCCGATAAAATTCCTAAAATTAAATGGAAGCCAATTTGGGAGCCTCCGACTGATGTTAAGATGAGCCGTGTCATCGACCTCTACAATGCCATGTTAATGGGTGATATAGAGGCGCGTGCCGAGTTGGGGTTGCCTGAGAAGATCAATGGCGCTTTAAAACAGCAATCAATTCCCGCGCCGATGGGACTGCCTGAAGCCCGCGAATTTGAGACGCAGGGAGCGCCTAAGAAGCCGTTTGGCAAGGGTGTGCCTACAACTATTGTTAAGGATGTGGCAAGGGCGTCTTACTCACTAAAATAACAGGTGATTTCTCGCCCATGGAATTAAATTATGATGTTGAAGTACAAGCCAGCCTAGATGATCTCAGAAAAACAGGCATCATCGAAGGCCAAGCAATCGACTCTTCAGTTAACAAGAATCGTTGGCAGGTTCCGGAGCAAGATCTAGATTATTTTTGCTCAACTCTGCAAAATGCTCAGCTCAGGATTAACCACGGGGACCGCGTGGAAGACGTCAAAGGCGTAGTCTTCAAAACTAAGCGCAAGGGGAACGCAGTAAATTTTGAGGCTGATGTTTCTGGAGATCCCGTCTTACTGACGCAGATTGAAAAGAAATATCTCCATATGGTCAGCCCAAAAGTAATCTCAGACGATATTGTCTGCAGCTTATGTCAGGGCAAAACCCGAGATGCCAACATGCAGATGATTCACCTCTGCGCGGGCGCCTGGGAAATCGTGCATAAACCCCGCTGCCTCGAACTCAGTATCGTTGCTGAAGGGGCTTACGAGAACAACAATTTTCGTTTGAAAGGTTTTGCGGCTGCAATGGACGAATCACAGAGTCAAGGGCTTATTGCCTCTGTCTGCAAATGTGCGGACAAATCGCGGTGCCCCTGTGGTCTGAAGGAGTTGAAAGCAAAGTTACAGCCTGACTTAAACAGGCTTAACACTCAAAGTATAGGAGAAAAAAATAAGATGAGTTCAGGTGAAAATCAGCCACCGATAACTACGCCAGCAGCTCCTGGCGAAAAACCGAAAGCGGGCACAGAATTGACTTATCAGCAACTGGAAGATGAGTTAACGAAGAATACGTCGCAGATCATGGATGCCTGTAAAGCTGCCATTGCGGATTCTGAAAAGAAAATGGAATCCAAAGTGGAAGCTACTATCAAAGCAGCTGTTGAAGCCGCGATTCCTAAGCCTCGACCGAACGGGAAAGGCCAGACGGGAAACGGCTTGGGTGCAACAAGTGCAGGGCTCCCAGGAATCGATGATGCTCAACGACTTAACAACATGTTTGCATCGAAGGGCAATCTAAGGAAAGCGGGTTTGGAGTTAGCTGCTGCCGCGAAACGGATGGGCAGCTTAACCGCGGATATAACGCATAGTGATCCTGAGGAGGCAGAAAAAGCATGAGTTTCGACGGTGTAGGTCCTAAGGTAATTCCAGATCTAGAGCAGACTTTCCTTGCAGATTCAGGCTATACATCTCCTGCAGTAGGCGACCCAGTGTATGTCTCAGCAGACAACAAAGTCAGTAAATGCACAGGCGCCAACGCAGCTTTCGTCGGCTTTGTCCAGTCAGTGCCCCCGGTCGATACTTTTGGCAATCAATTGCTCAACGTCTATGTCTTTGGCCATCGAGTACGCTGCAAGAACACTTCAGGCGGCGCATTGAGTGCTGGCGCTGTAGTGGTTTCAGCGAGCGGAGGAGTCGCAGCTTGGTCACCGACCACAGATGCAGCCTTGGGCGCAACCATCACAGCAAACACAACAACCGGAACAATCACAGCTTCAGGTCTCGCAGCAATCATCAATGCCTTGTCATATCGCCGCGGAGTCGTAGTTGTTGGTGGCGCAAATAACGCACTGGTTCAAATAATCTTCGGGTAACCGAGGATCCCCTTCAGTTTTTTGAGCTAAAAAAAGAAAAATAGTTGAATTTTGGAGGCAGAAAAGAAAAATGAGTTTTAACGAAGATGCTTTAACCTTTGTTGATAGTGCCGGTATTCAGTATCCGGAGCTAAATCAAGTTATCATAGAAATGACAATGCCTAACCTGATTTTGAAGCGGCTTCTTACCGATGACGTTTTGAAGCATGGCCGAACCAAGACCTACACGATCGAAAACGGGTCCCACATTGTTGGCATAAGTGAAGTGGCTCCAGGCACCGCTGCCCCAGTTGATTACACCCCGATGAAATTTGCTGCTCTAAGTCCATATAAGCGTATGGAAGCCGTGGAAATTCCCAAAGAAGTCGTTGAAGACGTTGACTTGCCAGTGGTTAATCAACAGTTGAAACGTATGGCTAGACGCTTAGCGTATCAGATTGAACTTGACTGCTGGACAGTAATGCTTGCCGCTGTTCCAAGCGCAAACAGCTTTGCGGGTACCGGTAAAACAATCACTGTAACAGGCACGGAATTTACTAAGGCGAACACTGCAGGCATGGAAGACTTTAACAATGCTGAAGCTTTGATCAACGCTGCGGACTTCATGATGGACACTATTGTCTGCAACCCACTCCAGAAACGTGACATCAAGAACCTGCCGAACTACAGCTTGTATCGTGATGAGATTAGCCCGATAACTCAGAAGCCGATTCAGATGCTGGGCGAATGGGAACTTTGCTGGAGCAACGTTGTTCCCGCAGGGACCATCATTTGCTTATCAACTGGCAAGAACCTTTCAGCTGCTTACGCGCCGCTCGGATACTTCTTGGTTAAGAGACCTCTGACAACTGACGTCGAATTGCTGAAAAGCAAAGAAGTTGTGAAGCCGATTCTTAGTACCCGATACGCTCCGATAGTTGTCAACGGACAATGTATCGCCGCGATCACAGGGTTAGCAACAAGCTAAAATCAAATCGTTTTTGCCCTTATCTTTTAAGTTAAGGAACGTAAAGCCGGCTTCAAATTAACCAATTTACGGAGACTTTTCACGTCAACTTATCCAGCTTTCACTTCGTTAGAACAAGTTATCGGCTTTCTAAATGCTACCGGACCTGATAACAACAGCAATTACCTGGTTTACGGGCTTTCTGTTTCAGGTAATAGCGTTCAAGCCTACGTTGATCACGCAAACACATACATCGGCAGCCTTGTCCCCAGTGTGACATCGACGGATCCACGTTACCCCTTTGCGCAGTTAGCCGCACTTGATCTTGCATGCATGGCGGTTTTAGTTGCTGCAAGCGGAGGGATGCTTTTGGGCGCGGCAGATTACAAGCTCGGCGATTTATTCGTAACTAAAGGCACTATTGGAAAATTCTCGTTTCAAAGTGCAGTGCAAAGCTTCCAGGACAGTTTTACCCGAAATATAGTGAATCTTTCAAGTGTTGCCATAGGCGCCGAAGCAAGGCTGGGGCATACCGTTCCTCATTGTAGAGGACTGAGGCGTTAGCAATGGCAAAGCGAAAACTTTGGTTTCTGCTTATTCCCGTTGCAATAGCGCTTTTCGTGATCGGTTGGATTCTTTACTATTTCGGCAGAAAACGGAGGAAAGCTTAGACGTCGACTAATCAAGCCTTGGCAGTTTCGGAGTTGTTGCGGGAGAATTGGGCGCTGTCAAATCCGATGGCTGCCGCAAATATTTTGTGGCCCACCACTCGCATGGATGCAATCGGAGTTACCCAAGGAAAAGGATCGTTACAAATAGCTGTCTATAACGCGAGCCCTAGCAAGCAGGTGGATGCGCTTAGTCGCGAGTGTTACCTAGTCACGGAAAAACTTGTTGTCGACATAATTGTGGTCAACGTAAGCCAAAACGCAGCTGATTTAGCGACAGCTGAAGCTACTTTGGAAGCTTTGCAAGCTGAAGTAAATCGCATTATACACTTGCAAGACCCAAATTATGTGGTAACCGTAGAGCCGATTCACAGTAACGCAACTGAAGTAACCCGCGTTATGATCAATGTTGACGCCGTTTACTTCAGAATTTCAAGTTAATAGGCAGGTGAAGTGAATGGCAGAACTAAAAAGGGCGGCAACCCAGAACTTTAAGACGAAATTTAGCTCTTGGATTGTGACTTACAAAAACGGTGCTCAGGTCCTTGTAGAGCATAGAGTGACAAAAATAGCTTGAGCCCGAATTCAGGTGAAAAAGCCATGAGCATTTCTATTCAGGTTAGCTTAGCGAATTTTGACGCCAAAAGGAATTGCCTGAACTGTCTTTGTGAGCAGTACCCAGAAGCTGTTGCCGCCGGAATGCTTAACGTAGCTCAGAATATTTTGGCAACTGCAAACACGTTGGTTCCCGTTAGGACAGGATATTTGAAAAGCACCTTAGCAATTGAGCAGCCAAGCAAATTCCAAATTAAAGTCAAAGCAATGGCGCCTTATGCCTATTATGTGGAGTTTGGCACAAGAAAAATGTCTGCTAAGCTATTTCTTACTAACTCGGCAAATCAGCATCTACGCGATTTCGTACCGGAGATTGAGCAGCAAATCCAAGACTTACTGCAAGGTTAGTGGTCTTTAAAGTAACTATTGTAATCGAGGTGAAAAAATATGAGTTTAGCAACTACGCCAATTCTCAGCAGGAATGCAGTTGTCCAGGTGGGCGGAGCGGCAATCGGTTTTCTCACTGACTTCACTATGGATGTTAAAGCGGAAATGATTAAGGAATACGTTTGCGCTTCAGGTGGCTCTCCATCGCCAGCCTTCACAGCAAGCGGCAACCAATCCTACACCTTCAAAGCTTCAGCACTTTATGTACCAGCAAACTACGCAGCACTACTAACAGATGTTCTAAACGGCTCACTGGTAACGGTTATTTGGGGTCCACAGGGCACCGCCACAGGATCAGGGACACCAAAAATCACTTTAAGCAACGTTGTCTTAACAGCTTACAGTGTCAAGAACGGGCAGAAAGGCACAATTGCGAACGACATTAGCGGTGAAGCACAGTCCGTGGCCACAAGCACCTTCTAGTGCTTTTCTTTTATTTTACCCTGAAATCAGGGCTATTTCGGATCGATTTTTTTACCGCCAAATGCAACCGCACACAAGGTCACAGCCATCACTGCGATCATCACTAAAATTAACGCTGCACTGCTGAACTCTGGTACAGTTGGCGTTGGCGACACAGATGTTGCTGGAGTGGGAGACGAAGACGAGTCTGAAATATCTGATATTATCGAAACCGTGTTGGAAATAAAATTGGTGGTAGGGTTGAGAAGAGAGGGTTCTAAAAGAGTATTGGTTACGAATATTTCGCTCTTGCCAGAATCGTAAGCAACGCCAAAGGGAGCTTCTACGGGTATGGTTGCAACTACCATGTTGTTGCCGTCCGATATGACCGAGGTTGTGTTGTCGTAATTATTGGTTACGAATATTTCGTTCTTGCCTGAATCGTAAGCAACGCCATAGGGGCCTTCTCCAACTGGTATGGTTGCTACGACCGTGTTGTCGCTGTCCGATATGACCGAAACCGAGTTGTCATTAAGATTGGTTACGAATATTTCGCCCTTACCCGAATCGTAAGCGACACCAAAGGGCGAGTTTCCCACCTGCACGTTAGCAACCACGGCAGGAGATGGAACTTGCGTAAAAGGAGTCGGAACTGCTGTAGGAGCAGGAGTTGGAGCTGACGTAGAAACAGGGCTTGGCGAAGGAACAGCAGTTGGAGCTGCCGTAGGGATAGGTGTTAAAATTGGCGTAAGGGTGCTATCCGATATAACCGAGACAGTGCCGGAGCCCGCGTTGGCAACGAAGATTTCGCCTTTTCCAGAATCATAAGCGACGCCATCGGGTCCGTTTCCCACGGGAATGGTTGCTACAACGGTGTTGTTGCTGTCCGATATGACCGAAACCGTGCTGTCGAAGTAATTAGCTACGAATATTTCGCCTTTGCCAGAATCATAAGCAACTCCATCAGGATCGTTTCCCACGTTTATGTTTGCCACCACGGCGTTAGTGCTGTCCGATATAACCGAAACCGAAGAGGAGGGATTGGTCCCGGTGGCGGTTTCAAGGGCTACGAATATTTCTCCCTTGCCCGAATCATAAGCTATGTCACCCGCTCTACTTAGCATTTCTTCTCCTACGGGTATGGTTGCTACGGCGGTGTTGTTGCTGTCTGATATGACCGAAATCGTGCTGGTCCCAGCTACAACTCCCTCATTGGCTACGAATATTTCTCCCTTGGCGGAATCATAAGCCACTGCCCCGTGCGACGTTTTCCCACCGTTACCGTGGCAGTTACTCCAAGAGCTTTGGTTGCGTTGGCTCGTTGACAATGCAAGAACTATAGTAATTAGAATCAGGATAGCTGAGGTTTTCTTCAGATTTCCCATAAAGACTTGTTAGTGTTAATTACCTTATACGACTTTTGCACTTTAGGTGAAAGTGTTCTTTCGATTTTTTCTTGCACGGTATGATAATGGGGTAAGATTAAGTGAGGTGATTTGATGAGTCAAGAAAAGTTTGATAGTGAAGGCTTTGAGAAACTTAAAGCCGCATTCAACGAGTATGAAGCTGAGCAAAGAGAGCGTTTCAAAAACTTCAGTGTAAGCCTACTGAAAAATAGTAAAGTTCCGCAGGAGGCAAATGTGCCTGGCGCCGGATGGGTAAAATTCGTATTGCTAACCCATGATGAGCTAAGCGACTTAGCCAAGTTCTACAAGGATGATCATCGCGAATTCGAGCTGCAGGCACTTCTAAAGATGATGAAGCCCTGCTACCCAGACTTAACAGAGAAAGATCTGCGTGATGCGCCATGGGATTTGGTGCGTGCCCTGGAGAAGGCTTTGCTTAATGAGGGTTTTTTACCGCGAACGGTGAGGCGGTCAATGACTGGATCGCTGGAGTAGCGAAGCCCAGCGCATCGCAGCCGTCATCAACCTCTACCACTACACCCTAGAATACGCAGCAAGCTTAACCAATTTTCAACTGGAATTTTTAATCCAATCAGCAATTTGGTTTAAAAAATTGTCAGAAGGCTAAAAACCAATGAGCGGAGCTCCTGCAGAAATAGACATCGTTGCAACTGATGATGCTTCAGATGTTTTCCAAGAAGTCAGCAGCAACTTTACTGATATGAGTAGCGATGTCAGCGAAGCTTCCGACGCTATGAGCACCGACGTGTCAGATAGCATGCAGAATACTGCAAGCAGTGTCACCAGCATGACGACTACTGTTCAGGCTGATACTGTTCAGATGCAGGATTCTTTCAATCAAGCGGCTGATTCAGCTCAGATAAGCATGAATCAGGTTACTGTCAGTACCCAACAGGCGGGAGAAGCAACTGAGGCTTCAAGCAGCAGCTTTAGCAAAAATGCCATGCAGATGAACACGATGGCGATGAGCGGCGCAATGCTCTATATGAGCGTAAATAACATTGAGAACGCGCAGACTTCACTTGCTAAGGCGAATTTGACTGAGGAGAAAGCCGCAAACTCCGTGACTTTAGCCCAGCAAGCATACAATAAAGCTGTTGCCGAATATGGTCCCACGAGCTTGCAGGCGCAAGATGCACAGAATAAACTGGCTTTGGCGGAGCAAACGCAAAGTGTGGATCAGGAACGGGTTTCAGAGGCTCAGCGAAACTATAACAGCACCTTGATAATGTCTGCGTTAACGGTTATTCCCAGTGTCGTCGGTATTATGACGACGTTGAATAGTCTGAGGGAAGCTGGAACGCTTGGCACGATTGCTAGTACGGTGGCGACTGATGCACAGTCAGCTGCTCAGTGGATCCAGGTTGGTGCGACAGAGGCAGCGACGGGTGCCATGGGATTGTTCGATGCCGTTTGCGATGCTAACCCAATTATGCTCGTTGTGCTGGCAGTTACCGCGTTAGTAGCCATATTCTATGAGGCTTATGAGCACTGCAAACCCTTCCGCGACGTCATGAATGATTTGGGACACGTGATCGGCGGAGCCCTTCTTAGTGCTTTTAATGATTTGAAAAGTGCAGGAGACGCCCTCTGGAATGGGCTTAACTGGGCTTACACAACCATTCTTTTACCCGTGGCTAACTTTTTCAAAGAAATTCTTAGTTGCTGACCTTGACGTCGCATTGATTCCGGTGAAGGCTTTTGAAGCAGCGATTAATGCTGTTGCGAACGCTGTGAAGCCGCTAAGTGGTCTGATTGGCGATTTAGGTTCGGCACTTAGTCATTTATGTTTCGCTCATGCTGCTCCAGCTGCGGAAGAATTCAACAAACAGGTTACGCAAAGCATCGCGCTTAGCGACCAACTTGCACATAAAACCAACACATTAGGCAGTAGTCTGCAGGGTCTAGTGGCAACGTTAATGTTAAAGGCGGTTCTGGAACAAGCAATGTGAATATTTCTTCGCCCAACATCACGATTAACGGCGGTGTTACAGGTTCAGCTTCACTTAAGCAAACACGTGACGCAGTGAGCAAAGGCATTTGCGACGCTATGTACAAGAAAGGTTTGATGAATAAGGTGCTTTAAATGAGCTGGCAGATAATGCAGGGATCCACGACAGTTACTTTGCCCTTGGCACCCCAGACAGTAACCGATGAAGCACCCACCGTTGACGATACAACAATTACCATGCCTGAACAAGAGCCAGTTCTTGTTTCTATTGGCAGTGATATTAGGCAGTTAACTTTGGAAGGGGTTCTTAACGTTTCAGGCCAGAACATGGCTTACCTATATGCCACTTACGTTGGACTCTGCTTGGCTTTCGAGGTTTAATTTGCACCTTGTCAACGCCCCGCTCCAGTCTTAACAGCACTTGGAAGCTGGATAAAGCGACTTTTATTCAGACCAAAGATTATGGCGGAGTTCCCGCGTTGAAATTTACTTTAGTATTCAAACATGCAGGCTCGTATGTGATGCTTTAATGGTTTGGACTTTTCAATACTATAACGGTTCCAGCTGGGTTAACATAGCGAACGCCGTGATCGATCACATCGTCGATGAGCTCAACGGACAACTCGAACTTGATTTCATCATTCCCAACATACCCGCGAACTTGGCTTTTGTCCAGACTAACCAGCAGGTGCGGCTTCTCTGGGGTTCAACATATGGTTCTGGAACGGTTGTTTTCAGCGGCTTGTTGATGGCTTACACGGCGACTTTTACCCAGTTAGCATGCACCGTTTACAACGATACCTTTGAGGCCATGCAGAAAATCCAAGTTCCACTGGTAAATTCATCTGGCGTTGCCCAAACCATGTCGCATGCAAACAACGGGCCAGGCGGATACAACAATGTGGCCGCAAACCTGATCTTAGTTGATATTTGCGCTGCATGCGACATGACCGCGGGATCCTGCCCCACAACTCCAGTTTCTATAACGTTTAACGGCACAGACTGCTTAACAGCCGCCACCAACCTCGCAAATATTCTCTGTGGAACGGCTACGCCCGGTGAAGGCTACAGCCTCTACAATTCAGGCTCAACCGTGAATATCGCCGTGAAAGGCAATCAAACGCCGACAGCCATAACAGTTGACACTCAGAGTAGCGTGAATATTGACCGGAGCAAAACCGGGATTGTCGGCGTAATCATCCGCGGCGTCAGCCCGACGGGTCAAGTGATTATCGGGACCGCAGGCAACGTGACGGCGGGCAATAACACTGTTACTTTGACAAACAACTCAGTAACAAGCCAAGCCTCTTTGAATGCGTTAGCTGCTGCTTATCTGCAGAGTTTAGCGGAGACCAACAGCGGCTGCCCACTAGAGGCAGATATCGCTCAAACTGCAGGGCTCAACAGCGGCGACATGGTCACGGTCAGCAACGGCGCCAAGCTCGGTTTAAGCGGATCCTACGCGATTTACCGTATAACTAAGAACTTGACGAAGAGCACTTTGGAAGTTGTGACTCCTGCAGGCGCATTTTTGGCGCTGATTACTCAAGCAACCTCGATTAACGGCGTCATCAGCAGTTTAGCGAATAATACGAATTCTTTGCAGACATTGAATTCGGGCAGTGACTCGAATTTGGCGTCTTCAGCTTATTTGACGCTCGTAGATCCGCCGCCAAGCAATGACGTTTTAACTTTAGTTTTAGGCTACCAGACGGCGCCATCGAATACTCCGTTTATGAGCTTTAGCAGTGCCAACGTGACCTATCTTATTCCATATCTTAGCCAAGCCAACGGATCCGCCGCAACAGCCACGATCACACCTTCAGTTGGTTCCCCGTACTCGGCGCCGATGATTGGTTTAGGCACGTATAAATACCCGTTTTTATGGGTTGACGCGGTTTTCGTGTTTGCGGATTACCTAAAAAGCCTCGAGTCTGCCTATCTTACGTTGCAGAGCCCTTTGGCAACAGGAAACGTCGGCAGCGCATCTGTTGGTAGCAGCGGTCAGTTTCTGCAGAGTCAGGGTTCTGGCGCCCCGCCTATATGGGCATCGTACTCGCCTGGGGGCTGGAACGGCGGCACAGTCACTGCAAACATAACATTGAGCGGTGCACTTTGGACCATATTTGATAATGGTTATGTTCCGAGTGACAATCTTTGTGGTTTGACGTGGTACTCTTCGTCTCCAACTGCTTACGGTATTTATCGTGAAGCTGGAGCGTGGGGCGCGCCTTATCCAAATCTACACATTCAATGGACCACCGGTGTAGTCATAGATTGCAGTACCGGCTATAACGGAATTAGCATTGCCCCCAGTGGTGCAAACACTACTTTTGGTGGCGAAGTAGGAATTAAATGTGCAACACCATACATCGACTTTTACTATGCAGGCGTTCAAGAATGGCAAATAGGCATGCTTGCGGCATCAAACGGGACTTTAGAGTTTAGCATTAACGCCGCACACACCGTTGTTGCTTCATTAACTATCGCTGGAATGTTTACAACCTATTATTTCAATTCATACGTTGAAACGGGTGTCGCCATGTACATTAACTCTGCTGGTGCTTATTGGGGAACTATTGAAAACTACACGTCCAACCAATGGCAACTCGGATACGAAAATGTTCAAGATGGCACTCTTAATCACGGCGGCTACTGCCTACGTTGGGCAGCTGGCGGATACCTTTACTCCAGAAATAATACTCTGGATAATGGCTCTGGCAACATGACGGTTGCAGGAGAAACTATATTTCAATACACGGGCAACGGCTTAAACTCGTTCCAAGTTTACGGCGGCGCCTCTTTCGACTCAGACATATCTCTCGCAGCTGAATTGCTCTTCAACTATGGCAGCGGGGAAACAGCGTTTTTAGAATGGATAAACGCATACACGCTCTATCTTGGCACTAGCCAGACAAATTATTCAGGTCTGGGTTCATGGACAGACCGTCACGGCAACACAGTTTACTATGGCGCTTTAAACCTCGGCGCAATTTATACAAATTATCTTCAGGCGTTAGGTTCAACTTTGATTGTTGGGACAAGCCTTAACATTGGGAATGCAAGTTTGCCCGCCAGCTTCAATGTTTCTGGCTATGACGTTTACACTTCCGGCAACATTTACTTCAATTCCACGCATATAGTCTCTACGGGCGGAGCATTCTGCCTCGATCAAGCCTACGGCGGCATGTTTTATTTCCGCATTGATAACCCGGGCGGAAACATCAATGCCTGCACTACCGTCGCAACTCTCGATGGGGCTGGAAATTGGTGTCCGAACAACTGCAACCCTTATGGCGGAAATAACACTGGCGGCGTCGGCGGCGGGTCATCTGCCTGGAACGGAGTAATCTGCAACACTCTTTACTATTCAAGTCAAACACATGGCAGCTACGACTTGATAGATGACTTTGCAGTTTTGCGAGGCATGAAAAATAAGAAGCTTTCAGATGGCAAATTAATAATCGATCCGGATTCTCTGTCTGTTTTAAAAGCTGAGCATGACCCGTCTCACCCTATACGTAGAGATGAAAACATCGTTAATTTTTACCATGCGGGCAACGTGAATGGTTTTGTTTTAAGCAGCATGAAAAGGGTTGTTCTAAAGCTTGACGAACAAGAGCTCGTAAATGATCGGTTCCGTGAAGAATTAGATGCGGCTAAGCTTGAAATCAATGATTTACGGTTACAACTTGATGTATTGAAAGTGAGGTGATAACATGTCAACAACTTCTCCAGTTTTGCCCAAAGTTATGATAGAAGAAACTTCGGACGAAGGCTACATCATAACGCTAATTCCGCAAAGTTCAACCCTGATGAATGGGATGCCAGCGCCGCAAGGAGCAAAGCAGGTAGCCGAAGATTTTCCAACAATGATAGAAAAGCAAGCAGCGATATTTGGCGTCACTCTTCCAGCAACGGCAATTTCCGCTGCGATAACTGCTGCTGCGTCTGCTGCAACTTCTACGACTTCGGCGCCGGCTACAACTTAGTTTCTTAAAAATTAATTGAGTAATTACTCGCAAGTGAGGTGAATTGTTACGGTTAAACTAAATTCAGCTGAAAGAATAAATCTGCTAAATGTGCTTCCCAAAGACGCCTCAGCATCCACATTAAAGATTCTACGGGATCTGCAGCTTTCCCTTAGCTTCACAGAAGAGGAACATAAACGGTTTTTCATTACATCAAAGTTGCCTAACGGCACAAAATATGAGGACCTGAACGCTGAAACGATTGAAATTTTGACGGATATTCCAATCGGCGAAAAAGCCAAGGACATAATTGTGAACGCTCTCAAAGAATGGGATAAAAAAGAGCAGCTGAAATTCAAGTTCTCGATTTTCCGTGAAGTCCTAGAGAAAAACAAGCAGGACACGCTGCTTGATCTGTACGAGCGATTTGTGGACAAAAGAAAACATCCGAAGATCTAGCTGACGAGGCGGCGGCTGCAAAGATGAAGGAAGTTAACGCATCTGTTCCGTTGTCTTTCGGTGCACCCCAAAAGATCCCTTAGTTCATTCTTGTTTTTTGCCAGGTTGAAAACGTTGGTCCGCTAAAACGCTGTGGCCTGGAGAAGCGGACATTTTTCGAGGGAGGTGAATGTAAATGGCAAGTTCTATAAATCTAAGTCAAAAAGCTGAGACTGCACTTGTTGAGGTTAGCGCAGGTTTGATTGCTGCAGGCACTGCAGGTATGACCGCGGTCAGTTCAATGCCAGCTCAATATCAAGCTTTAGGAGCATCAGTATGCGGCGGGTTAATCACTATCGGCGGCTCCATGATCGCGGTATGGCACAAATTCGTCAACGTTTTTCAAACGCAAGTTTCTTCTCAGACACAAAATCCAGCGCCTGCAAATTAAGCAATCAATTTCTCCCTTCCTTTTTTGGGGTATTCTTCACAGTAATTTGGATGGTTTAAAAAAATGCAACGAATTGATGAATCTTTAAAAAATCAACTTGGTAAGTTGGAGATTGGGGATTTGGTCAGCGTGTCATGGTGTGATGCGTCGGTCGGCAAAAGTCTCAGCGTAGGCAATGGAGCAAATATTGATGTGCCTGTACAAAGTTGGGGCATCTATCTTGGTGTGTTAGGTGCCAAAGCGAAGCACATCATTCTTGGGCAGAACTGCTTTTGTTACGCTGATGGCTTGTACGATTTGGATTATACTGCGATTCCACTCAGCTGGAGTACTGAGGTCTTGGTGATCAGTCAGAAGTTTATTCCAAAGGACGAATGCTCGAAGCTGGTTAACAGTTTTGTGCAGGGTGGCCATCGGATGTTGAATCGCCCCAGGATTTTTAAGCACCTTCAAAAGCGGTTGAGTGTTGATGGACGACCCGATTAAGCATGCTTTGACTCGACGGCGCACCGAGCGCAATAGTCGGGTTATCGTTGAAGAGCCTGATGAGACGCTGGTGTATATGGTAAAGTTCGGCATCGGTATAACTGCTTGTTTGGCCGCCATCGAGATTGGCAGTATGGCTTTTCTCCACAGTTGGAACACCGAGGTCTTTAGCGCGATTGCAGGTTTGACTGGCATGGTTGTCGGTGTTTTTGTTGGAAGGAAAGCGTAGAATAGAAAATCAGGAAGAAAATCAAGCAAGCGCCAAATTATCGTTTCAAGAAATTATTGTGTTTGAGAATTCCGAAAAATAAAGTGTGAGGTCTGAAAATTTGAGAAGAAAAAAAGAACTTTTTACCATAAGACAATGCCGCAGAATCTACGATCGTGCGTCTGGTAAGTTCAGGTTCGATATCAGTTACGAGACCCATTCAGCCGTGACACCCCGAAGTCTAGTTGTGGCTGAAGCGTTTGGTCTAGGGATTGATGAAGCTCAGAAATTCCAAGTTTTAGATACCGAGCTTAAGATTAGCCCAACCGACATAGTGCTTATCAGTGGAGACAGCGGCAGCGGAAAGAGTGTTCTGCTACGTGCCATTAGGGCCGACTTGGGCGATGAAGCTGTTGATTTGTCAGAGGTTTATGTTGATGTTGATAAGCCTTTAATTGAGACCGTCGGCGCCACCGTTGAGGAGGGCTTAGAGTTGCTTTGCAAGGTTGGGCTAAATGATGCTTTCCTGTTCTTACGTACATACAACCAGTTAAGTGATGGCCAGAAATATCGTTACAAACTTGCGAAAGTAATCGAGTCAGGAAAAGGCTGGTGGCTCATGGACGAGTTTTGCGCCTGCCTCGATCGCGACACAGCGAAAATAATCGCTTTTAACTTACAGAAAATTGCGCGCCAGCAAGGCAAAACAGTAATTGTTGCCACAACACATGATGATTTGTTCGACGACCTGAAGCCAAGCGTTTATGTATATAAGCGATTTGGAAAAGAAATTGAAATCAATTATTATTCAAATACCTGCCAAGCTGAATGCAGCCTAATTCAAGAAATGAAAGTAGAAGCAGGAACCAGAGATGACTGGCTACAACTAAGCAGCTTCCACTATCGGGGACACAATCTGTCTGTACCACGCAAAATATTCCGATTGACTAGAGGCAAGGAAGTTTGCGGCGTAATAGTATATTGTTATCCTCCACCCAGATGCTACGGAAGACGCAAAGTTCTCCCACAGATGACTTTGCAAGAGCTAAACAAGGAGCTAAGCATCATCAACAGAGTTGTAATTCACCCAAAATATCGCAGCATAGGGTTAGGCGCTAAACTGATAAGAGAAACATTGCCTTTAGCGGGAACAAGTTATGTTGAGATGATTGCCGTGATGGCAAAGTATTCACCTTTTGCTGAGAAAGCAGGCATGAACAGAATAACTGAGCAACAACCAAACGGAAATCTTTTAGAAATATCAAAGGTTCTCACTGAGCTTGGTTTTGATCTGCAGCTTTTAGGGAGCGAGCATTACGTCAAAGACAAACTTGAAGCTTTAGTACCAAAACAATTAGAGAAGCTAAAAAAAGCTTTCATTAAAAATCGCCATTTGAGGCTCCGAGAATTCGCAACAGGTAGACATCAACCTTTTGGCAAAACCGCCGATTACGTTTTATCTATTCAAGAGGCAGATTTGAATAAAATCATCAAACTGATAAAAATCTACGCGATGCTGCTTCAAGTGAAGATTTACTTGTTTTGGTCCAAAAAATCCGACCAGTCGTGAACCTGCCAATGATTATGATGGTTACGATCAAAGAAAAATCTTTGGCTTACTGCAGGTAGCTAGCTAGTCACGTCTTCCATTAACCTATTGATCACTACGTTCACTCTTGTCCGCACTATTTTTGGCAGAATAGCATAATTTAAGAAATAGGGGAACCAAAATGGCTAAGGAATACACTCAAGAACACATAATCAAAATTTGTTTGCCGCCAGAGCTCTATTTAGCAGTTACTAAATTTCAAGTTCAAAAGGAAATAGGCAAATCCTACGCTGGGCTTCTTCTCATTACCAAAGCAGCGTATCAGGAACAGCTAATTGCCAAAGAGGTATACGAGAAATATCTTTACCGGTATTCTCGCAAACTTGTGCCTGAAGAGCAACCGCAAAAATTAACAGCGGAACAGCAAAAAACTAAACAGAAACTTGATGAAAAAGCCCGAAGCTTTGGAGCAGCTTACAGTCAATGGACCATGCATCTTGACCCTAAATGGCGTCGATGGTGGATTGACGAGGCAAAAAAATATCAAGACAGGGTCCCCGAGGCAAAGGAGTTCCTGCAAAAAGTGCATCAGCATAGCTGATCATTGCAAAAAGAGGAAGTTATAGTTCTCGAAAGCAAGATTGCAACCTTTTTTCTACATATACATCATATGTAATCACGATGAAATTCACCAATGAGGGTTGGGAACTTGCCGAGAAAACCCATTTTTTGAATGCATTTGCCTCAGCTTAGATAAATCTGGATCTTCCAAAATGATTGCATTTTCAACATTTGTCCTGACTAGATTTAGGGCTCGCTATGCTGCTTCTAATCGCGAATAACGCAAGGACAAGCACTGCTCCGCCAACAATCTGGCAAGGTGCAACCGAGCGGTATCCAGGGCAGATTACCGCTTGAGAAATTGGCTTCAGAGCAGTATATTGTTTGTCAACAAAAGAACCAGAGAGAGTTAATGAGTTACTTGTTTAGAGTAACTCGAGGAGTGTTTTGGCTATGAAATCCACCTGCTCATCTGTCACAGCTGGGTGAATCGGTAGGGACAACACTTGCTCGGCAGCTTTTTCAGTTTCAGGCAAACTGAACTTTCCAAAATTTTCTTTGTAATAGTGCATTTGGTGAACTGGTACAGGATAGTAGGCTTCGGCTCCAATGCCTTTTTGATGCATCTCTTCGATCAATTTGTTTCGACTGCTCGCGTTCGCATTGTTAATTCTGACGGTATAGAGATACCAACTTGGGCTTCGATTCTTTGGTTTTGGGGGCAATATTATTTTTTCTGAGGCCTCCAAGTTCCTGGTTAATCGAGCAGCATTATGTGAACGTGCCTCGAGGAAAATTGAAAGTCTTCTCAGTTGCACTATGCCGATAGCTGCCTGAATTTCGGTCATGCGGTAATTTGTACCTAAGATCAGCGATTGATACTTCACCTTTTCCCCGTGCGTTCGAATCATCCGGACAGTAGTCGCAAGCTCATCGTTATCACTAGTGACGACTCCGCCCTCTCCAGTGCCTATATTTTTGGCTGCGTAAAGACTCCAACAGGCGACATCTGATAGGGCACCCGCAGGTTTACCTTCGCAGGTTGCGCCGTGAGACTGAGCGCAATCCTCAACAATTGCCAAGCCATGTTTTTGAGCAATTTCCATGATTGGCTTCATATCAGCAGGCAAACCATACAGGTCCACTGGAACAAGAGCTTTGGTCTTCTTTGTGATTGCTTTTTCAATAGCTTGTGGTGAAACGTTGAATGTTTGTGGGTCGATATCAACAAAAATCGGTTTACCGCCAGATAACACAACCGCTTCAGCGGTTGCAACGAAAGTGAAACTGGGCAAAATGACCTCATCACCGCCTTTGACTCCGACAGACATCAAGGCAGCATGAACGCTGCTGTGCCTGTGTTGACAGCGATGGCGTGTTTCACGCCAGCAAACTGAGCAAAGTTTCGCTCAAACTCGGTAACGTTTGGACCAGCACCTAATCCACTGGTTAGTATGCCGCTTTTCATGACTTTAACGACTGCGTCGATTTCGTCTTGGCCGATTTTTGGAAGATTTATGGGAATCATGTTTTCATCCAATTTAACTCATTTTTTAAGATACTTTTTCCGATTTACCTCATTCAACTTTAGTTTGCGACAACCCAAGGTTAAAACTGTTTTTGCAGTTGCACTACCTTGTTTTTTGCTGAGGACGCCATTATGGCTTCAGCGATTTTCAACGCTTTTATGCCGTCAACCCCAGTTACCAGAGGCTCTTTCTTTTCAACTATACATTGGGCAAAGTGCTGCAGTTCAAGCTTAAGCGGCTCAACTCCGGCGATTCTTGGCGAAACCGTTTGCTTCGCATCTTCAATCCACAACTCCTGTGTCATATAATCAAGCTTCATTATAGCGTCGCTGCCTGTCACAGTCAACGTTCGCGTTTTATACGGGGTAAGCCAGTTTGACTCGATAAAAGCGCTTTTGCCATCTTTATAGGTAAGCATGATATGCGCGTAATCCTCAAACTGTTTATGACACATGTGCCCGGTTTTGGCAAAAATACTGATTGGGTCTTCGCCTGTCAGGTATTGCATAACGTCGATGTCATGTATCGCTGTGTCTTTGATAACGCCTACATCACCGATTCTTTCAGGCCAATGTGTAACTCTTTTCGCAGTTGCGCAGACCAAATCGCCAACTTGTTTGCTCTCAACAGCTTCCCGAATATGTTGCAACCCCGGAATAAAACGTGTCAAAAAGCCAACCGTCAGATGTAAACCGTTTTCTTGCGCTGTTTTCTGCAGTTTTTCGGCTTGTTTTGAGTCTGCAGCCATAGGTTTCTCAACTAAAACATGTTTTCCCGCTTCGAGAGCCTTGAGGGCTTCCTGCGCGAGAACCGTTGACCAGGTGCATACGCTTACCGCATCAATCTCTTTGTCTTTAAGCATCTGACGGCTGTCAGTGTACGCTTTTACGCCATATTGGTTGGCTATGGCCTGCGCTCGCTCAGCATCCACGTCACAGATAGCAATCAAATTTGTAGATTGGATTTCCTTGTATGCACGGGCATGGTTTTTTCCCCAAAACCCCGTCCCGATTACCGCTACACCCAGTTTTTGCATATTAATCATCAGATAAATCTTAACTAGCATATATTTTGGTAAGATAAGAGGTTTTACCCAATATAGACAAAGAAGAGTGAATCTATCGGGAAGACCAAGTTTTTCCATGATCTTCTAAGCTTGCGAGACAGATTAGCTAAAATTTAAAATATCCAAATACCCCTTGAAATTCCCGACGAAATATTCGATATTCTCCCAATGCATAAGTTATCGAGTATTTTGACCAAATACACGAGCTGCGCAAGGGTTAGGACTAAGTGACTGCCAATAAAGCCCGCCCCCAGTTACTAAGACTTTAATGTTTCTTTTCAAGCTTTAAGAGCTCCCAAAGATTCGGATAAATCGGTAATTTATTTTCATCAACGTATTTTGAATCTCGCAAGATTAGTTATCTTACAAATCACGTTTAACCCTTTAGCAAAATCTCGATAATCTTTTGAACTGTTTTGCCATCACAAAAAGAGATACCCCAGTTCTTTTGTTTCCGCCGCATTGTTTTTGCAGCTGCCAATATTCGGTTAGGACTGGTGCCTGCCAACACGTTTGCACAAACATCCAACGTCTCTGGCCCTTCGGCATTATCTCTCAAAGTTACGCATGGAACGCCAAGTATACAGGGTTCTTCCTGAACCCCGCCGGAATTGGTTAGGACTAGCGGTTCAGGTTTTTTAAACGCTTTGTCTGTGATAAATAACATAATGAGAACGCCAAAGAAAATTAACACGGTGCCGGCGACATCGTGGAAAACAATAAGCGTTAGATTTTCGCCGAAAACGTCGCCGATTCCTAGGAGAATGGTTATTCGAATTATATTCAGCGCGAGAACGAGGGGGATACCCATAATGATGAAGAATAGTTTGCTCCAAATAGTACTCTTTGTGATGTAGGTTGTGAACACTGCAAAAACTACAAAGCCAATTAGACTATAGATTCCTGAGCATTCTATCGCCACGTTAAACAGCAAGACCCCCTGACTTGGCGTAGAGAGCGTTATGATGGGACCTATATTGCTTGAAGATATAGTTGCATGCATACCAAACAGGTTTGCGAGGCCATTTGATGCAGCCGCACTAAGATTTGCCAGCAAAGAACCTAAGCCATTGATAAATTGATCAGGAGGTGGTGTAAGGAAAAAAAGGAAGGCTAATGGAAATGCCAATTTTTTTAGTGTTTGAGTATTAAATAATACCAGAATCAGCCCCGCAACGAAGAAGGGCAGTGTGAGCATGTGATATTCTGTAGACGAAAAAGTGTAAATTCCATACCAATAGGCCAGTAAGGATACTGCACACAATAATATTCCTGCAACGAAGTTGTAGCTTTTCCGAAATCCGCTTGTATCCTTTTTGCGGCTTTGAAATCCTGACGCAATTGTATCTTTTTTCAGATATAGCAGATAACTGAAGAGGATGGGAATTGCAAGGATTTGGTATTCAAATGCATTGGTTAATGCGACAGTAAAGACGATTTTGAGATCTTGGAAATAAAATACCAGCATAGCAAGGACAATGGCTGAGAATTTTAAAGCAGCGACCGACATAGGTTCTCCAATGAGATTGCGGCCGATAGATGTTGCAGATTTGTGCTCTCGCATGTGAGCTCACAAGATTTTGGTTATGTTTTTATTGATTTGATTATTTAGATATTAAAGTTTGACTTCGTAATCCAAATAGGGTTATGTTGCAAGGAAGTAAGCCCCGAGGTCAAAGCACCCACGTCACGCCGAAACCTTAACTTCCCTTGGATTTCTTTTTTACTGATACGCGCGCCAATTAGATTTAAGTGTTCGCTACATCCGCTTTTGATGGAGAAGCCCAATTACCCCTTATCAATTCAAAATGCAGGCTAGAAGAAAATCGCCAAATTGATCAAAATCTTTTGAATATTACTGCAGGTAAAAATTTACTTATTTTGATTGAACGCAACAAATGGTGAAGATCAAGTTTTAAGATTAGACACAGTGGAGCCAACCGCTGTCCGCCTTTTTTTGATTGCTGTGACACAGGTTTATCGGATTTTTCAGCATTGTTTGAAATCGTGCGTTTTCCATTTTTTTGAAGAGTTTGATTGGTTATTTCTTTTTTGATGAACTTTGTCCAACCGCCAATGTTAGTTCCTGGTCGAATGTACCGATCAGGATTTTCAACCATATTCTTTTCCAGAATCTCCTTAAAATTTAAGGCTTTAAAATCTCTGGTTGCGTGAATGACAGTTCCTTTTTCAACCTGAAGAATCAAATAATCGTTCAGTGAAACGCCTTCAGCCAGCTTTTTATCCTCAAAGCGCTCACTCCATAAAAGCTTCCATTGAACCTTAAGCTCCTCAACCAACTTTTTCTGAGCCTCAACCCTGCTCTTGGAAGATTCTTCGACTGAAGTCGGGGGTGTATTGCTATCAATCACTTTATTACTTTCCTATCAGGCCACCCGATGTTACCCGAACTATTTAATGATTATTCTAGAAAAGGTATTATCGATTTCCATCTTTACGGCGAAGTGGCTTACTTGTACCCGACATGTAAACATGCATCGCAATCAAATCCTGAAAATTGTCACCATATTACTGGAAACTACAGCTATGAGCATTAAAAAAGTCAGTAAGTATCCTCCATAGAGGAACCTTTTTGTCAAACGCCAATCATTAGCATGGGGTTTGCTTATGACCGTTGCTGAGTAGAATGCGAAGCCAACGAGTACAACTGCTGAAAGTTTAACGGCGCTGAAGAGAATCATGCTTGATCTTGTTAATCCGGAGAGTATAGGGTTGACTTCTGTGGCTCCGAAGAAGAGAACTCCTGTGACTGTTGTTAACCAGTCTATGAAACCCATTAAGACTATGGCAGAAAAGAAAACGAGTTCTTTCTTTCTCAACTCTTCGCCCTCTTAGCTTTTCATATACATTATGAATGCTAATGTGTTACTTACTCGTTTAGAATGGAGAAGGGGATAACTGATATGCGCTTATACGCGAGTTTTGCCGTTATTTGGTTAATTGTTTGGTTTTGTTTCGCGTTTTTTGCTTTTTCTACGTAAACATTGGTCGTCGTTGTGTTGTACACATATCGCGGTTATTTTTTTTGATTTAATAGGTTTCTCTTTCATTAATGTGTATTTTTGAAGAACACATATGTTAGAGACATGGGTTTCGAATAATATTTATTAAGTCTTAAGATACAATTGAATATTCAAGGGAAAAAAGAGGAGCAAAAAATATGGCATCCGTTAAAACATCAAGAATCTTAGTAATCGTTTTAACAATAGCCGCAATCGCGGTAGCAGGCGTGACATTCGCAGCTATAACGATCAATCAAAACCTCTCCACCGCGGCAACAATCACAGCGGGCCCGAACGTAGGTGTATACTCCAACGCCGCCTGCACCACCGCCGTATCCACAATAAACTGGGGGTCCATAGAAGCCGGAGGAACCACAACCCAAACCATCTACATAGAAGACACCGGTGGAGCAGCCATGACGCCTAGCATCACATTAACCAATTGGAGTCCAGCAGGAATAACCAGCTACGTCACGATCACGTGGAGCACGCTACCTTCCTCGATTTCACCAGGCGTTTCAAACGCAGCAGCAGTAACGTTTACAGTAACCGTCTCATCAAGCATACCTACTGGCGATACAAGCTTCAGCAACTCAATAACAATATCGGGAACCGGCTAAAAGCTAACCCCAATTTCTTCTTGTACCTACAAACGGGCTTAATTTCGACATAATTTTCAGAGTTCATCTTTTGTCTCTGATACAGCTTTCCAACTCGATGTGCATCGGCAGCCAATCAACGTATAAATGCAGATATTACAAAGTGTTATAAAGTAATACAAATAATCGTCCAATATGCGGAAGCGAAGATCTGCAATCTCTTTGCTGGTGGTGCCTGTCGCAGTTTTTGTTTGGTTCAGAGGATGGAGTCTTTATTGGATCGGGGCGAAAAAGGAAAAACTAAAACCCGCGATAACCAATCAGACTGACAATGTCATTTTTACTACACTTCTGCCAGAGCTCGAAATTGAATTATAAATAGCAGCGCACGCGGCAATTAAATAGCTCTTTTGTTCACGTGCAATCCGATCTATTCCTTATGTTTTGTTTTCTTTTTTGATGCGAAGTGTATATGTGTTGTACAAATTTTCAATGAAATTCATAGTCTGGGTCCTCACATTTGTCATATAGGGAAACTAAATGAAAAATAAAAAAACGTGGATGCTAATAATTACACTTTCTATGGTTACGATTGCTTTGCTGTGGACAACTTATGCGGCAGTTAATGTGACTACCAACATAAACTCGTCGGGTTCAATCGCTGTCTCGTCTAACATCGGGGTTTACTCAGACAGTACCTGTGCAGTTCCTTTAACGAGCATAAATTGGGGTTCACCTTCTCCTGGCGGAGCAATAACGCAAACGGTCTACATCAAAAATACGCAAGGTGCCACACCATTGACACTGAGCTTGAGTGCAAGCAACTGGAGCCCAACAAGCGCTAATGGACCATTAACTGTAACTTGGAACCAACAAGGCACAGTTTTAGCACCTGGAAATTCTGTCGCTGCCATAATCACGTTGAGTGTGTCTTCAAGCGTCTCGGGAATCTCCACCTTTAGCGTTCAGATTTCCATAAGTGGATCGGGTTAAGTGTAACTTCATTAGCTTATTTTTGTTTTGAAATAAAGTGTCTATTTTAACTTCTGCTCAAAATATTGAACAATACAAATAAATAGATGATTTGTTTTAAGTTTATACTTGTGTTAAAAGAACAAGCGCTTTAACATTTGTGCGGTTAGCGATTTCTTGAGATAAGCAAACACTGGCGGATGCTTCGTTTTTGAGTGCGCTTGAAAATTTCCTCCGCAAATTTATGCGCGTCTATTCTGTCGGAAAGAAACGTTTGCTTATTGCGTCGGGAGGGTTAAAAGGAATGGTTCGGAGATCAGTACTTGTAGAAATCTTTAAAGAAATGATGCAGATACGTTACCGGCTTGACGAAATCGAAAAAGGGTTCTTAACCTGGAAGCCTCAGCCTGTAAATGTGCCTGAATCTGAAATTGTCGCCCTACCCGATCACTTGAGAAAGACTTACATTATTATTGCATCTAAAGGTGAGTGCGATGCTGTGCAAGTTTCGAATCTTACTGGGAGATGCCGGGCAATAGAAAGCAACTATCTAAATCAGCTTTCACGAATGGGATGGGTGGACAAACGACGCATCTCAAAGGTAGTGCATTTCCGCCTTGTAACAGAGAAAAAGAACATTAATGAATCCTATCCCCAAACCTGAGATTTTAATTGGCGCAATGTCTGCTGAGCGGGATGCTGAACGTTCTATTAAAAAAGTGATTGTCCTAGAGGTGAAAACCGTTCCGTTAACTCAATACAAAGTCAATTGCTGCAGTACGCGCAGTCCAATTCCGCGTCATTAATAGTTGTTTTTGCCTTTATGGGCCGCTCTAAAATTTATGAAGTAAAAAAGGGGAAGTTGCTTTAAGATTTATTTGAATAATTTCCAAACAATTGCAGCTATGATTCCGCCGATTATCGGTGCAACCCAAAAGACCCACACTTGACTAAGCGCTGTACCTCCAACGAAAAGAGCTGGACCCAAGCTTCTTGCGGGGTTAACTGAAGTGCCGTCTATGGGGATTGCGACCAAGTGAATCATCGTTAATGTTAAGCCTATAGCTAATCCTGCGAATCCTTTAGGTGCTCTTTCACTGGTTGAGCCGAAAATGACAAGCAAGAAAATGAAAGTCAAAACCACTTCAGCGACGAATACAGCTGGCAATGAGTAGCCTACGGGAGACGCTGTGCCATAGCCGTTTTGCCCTAACCCCTTAGCTATAGTGAACGTTGGAAGCCCCGACGCTATTCCGTATAGAATGCCTGCGCCGATTGTTGCACCTACGCATTGGAAAACAACGTAGAAAACAGTGTCTTTCACGCTTAGTTTTCCAGCGACAAACATTGCGATCGAGATTGCAGGGTTTATGTGGCATCCAGAAATGCTGCCGATCGCGTAAACCATAGCTAACACGGAAAGACCGAAAGCAAGAGCTATGCCGTAGTATCCGATAAATGAGCCTGCAATAACCGCGCTGCCGCAACCAATCAAAACCAGAACCATAGTTCCTATGAGTTCCGCAGTGTATTTTTTTATTGGGGTAACTTGAGGCATGACAGGTTGTGCCGATATTATTTCTTCACTCATTTTTTCATTCTCCTTTCAAGCGAGTTAGCTTTCTTTTTCTAAGTCAGCGCTTATAACATTTTCTCCTCAATGAGAAGTCCTAACGAGCAGTTCATGTTAGCTGCTGAATCTCAATTCTCGCGCACTGTCTCACTACAAAGACCGCTCGTTTTGGCTTGCGAGTTAGACTTTGTTTTATTGTTAAATCAACTTAACGTCAGCGCGCGCGAATTCCGAATTAATGGATCACCATTAATTTCTCATCTTATTATGAAAAGTTCGTTGCAGCATTCTTATCTTTAGAACGGGTTGAAGTTGAAAACGCAGTTTACTCCGTAGATTGCGAAAGAACAACTTTACTCATTTTATTCAATCTAATTGCCTAAAACCTGGGGAGCTTTATTCAGACAAAAGCTTTGAATGCCAAAATTAAAAGAAATGCATGTTTGTTTTTAGCCTTGCAATAGACGCCAAAATCTGTAGCATGAAAGGCCAAACCAACTGAGAAAACAAACCCCTGAAACAAAGCTAATTATTTGTCCAACATAGAATAGAAAACTTTGATGAGGAAATAGAAAGACACCATACAAAACTAAAAAGACGCCGCCGGCGAACAAAGCAAATGTTTTAAGTAAATTCCATATTACGACGAATAAAGAAACATTTTGCTGCACCATTTAACCGTCATCCACTTCACAAGCGTTTTGTATTTTTTCCAATAAAAGGATAATTCCAGTTTACGACATATTTCCAAGAGCCGTTCCTCGGTTACTCGACTGAGCAGCAAACAAGGTCTCTTTGGTTTAAGTGTCCGGGTTTATTGATCTGGGATAAACAAGCCTTATATCTTAAGATATAAGCTATCTTTATTGCCACAAATGGCCAAAGAAAGCATTTGCAAGGTGCTGAAAAGTAAAATGTTCATGCTTCGTTCGAAATCAGGTATAGCCCGAGTAGTTATCGCCTTAATAGTCATCATCGCTATAAGCGGGGCTGCAGCAGCCTTCGTAACATTTAAACCACATACATCTTCTTCACCTTCTCCTTCCGCTTCCCCTTCAGAAGCACCTACAGCATCACCTTCCCCGTCACCCAGCCTTACCCCAACTACAATTCCAGTATCAAACCCAACAGCGACACCAACGCCCACATCAAAACCAACACAAAATCCAACTCCAACGCCCACACTCTCGCCCACTCCAACACCGACTCCCACTCCGACACCTACTCCAACAGCAACTCCAAAACCGGCAATTACGCACACAGTCGCCTATACAACCATGCAAAATCCAGGAACAGATACATGGAATCAAGCCCAAACGGCTCCTTACACAGCAACTCTTAACGATTCTATGACCGTAAGCAGTGGAAATCAGCTATTAGAAATTTCAGCGTATAATTCGACAGACACAACAACGCAATGGTATGTTTGGCAAGTGGAGTTCATAAACAGCACCTACATTCAGTTTACGGTTGATAATTTGGGCGGAGCTAATTATGTACAGGGCAATCTATACTGTATCAACGGCGTTGTCCAGGTAAGTATCACGCCAAGCTCGGTGACAATTACGGGCACATCTTCTTACAGTGAAAGCATGAATTTACAAAGTGTTGCGCAGATACAAACGGTAAACGTGGGCGGCGACTTCAACGGCGGAAATCTCGTCATTTCAGTAACAGATTAAAACCTAAAACGTTCTGGAGCAACTCAATTTTCTTAACGCTCCTATTCAAGTTTCCGTGCAATCTTGCCGCAAATATTAGAAATGAGATTTTGAATTTCAACCTTAATTGACGTTTTTACTGCTTAACTCGTTTCGGGACCCCACGATAGTTTGATAATCCATGAATTATGCATAGACATTGACGGAAGGAGAATTTGGAATTACTACAATAGAGGTCTACCAAAGCTCTAAACCCTAACTAATCAGATACAACATCACAGCTAAACCAGTACATCAAGCGAGCACAAAGGAAAGAAGGAGCTTTAAAGCAAAAGCTACAAAGTTGAGGGTAAGCATGTATTTCCAGTAGAACTTCATGTCTTATTCTCGTCAGCCTTCTTAAATAAGCGTTGAATAGCCGAAACATTTTGCAAAGTAGGCACTTCAATTCGATGAATTCAACACTAAAACTAAACCGCCAAAAGGTTGTTCACTTCACAAATGTGAGCTTGTTTTGAGCATTGAAGCAAGTTAAGCAGAGGGTATTGAAGATGGATTGAAAAAAAATCTAAAAAGAGCTAAAACAAAAAAGAAGGGGAGATACGGCGATTGTTATGATGCCGCCTTGATGGCAAATTCTACTATGCCCCAGTTGTAGGTGCTGCTCCAAGAGAACGATGTCGACACGCTGGAAGGAGTCATGATGGTTTGGTATTCTACTGCTGTATCTTTTCCGCTGCCGTCGATGTATGTAATTAGCGTATTACTACCCGTTGCCGTGGGAGCAGTTGAAGAACCGCCGTCTAATCCAAGTACCCCAATAACTAAGTCGCTGGAGCTGGTTGTCGAAGCTGAAACGCTTGCTGAAGTGCCGCTGCCTGTTCCAGTTTTTGATGAACCATCGAACGGTGAGGCAGTGTTTGCTCCAATAACGCTACATGCAACTGCTGAAAAGTGTATATAGCTGCCTGTGCTACCTGCGAAGTTAATGGTTATTGTCTGTGCAGACGAAGTTGTTGATACGCCATACCATACTTCAACAACAACGTTTGAATCAACAGTTAAACTTGCGTATTGTTTAAAGCCGTAAGCGCTTGGGGTGATTGAACTTACATGTTCGCCGTTTGTTTCAGTTACCGTGACTACGATGAGTTCTCCAGATGTGCTTGTCGCAGGGAAGTTTATGTTTAATGAGGTCCCAGTACCAGCATTTGAAGCGGATTTATCTATGCTTGGAGGCGTAAGGCTAACTATGAAGCTGTTGCTTGTGCCGGTTGCCGTGCCGTCGGTTGCTTTGATTGTGACGCCTGATCCTGTTCCAGTTAAGGTTACTGAGCCCGTCCAGACTCCATTTGACCAGCCCGTTGTTCCCGTCGAGCTAGAACCTATTGATGGACCACCGCTAACTGAGAGGCCAACCGAGCTGCTAAAGCCAGTGATGATATTGTTGTCTTGATCTAATGCGGTTACGCTTATGCTGAAGGCTGTGCCTGAGTGTTGAGAGCCTATGTTTCCGCTGCCTGATGCTGTAACAGTGAAGCTGCTAATCTGTGGAGTGTAGACGGTTATTGATGGGTTTGAGCCTGTGTTTGTTCCTGGACCCATGCCGTGGCTTTCTGTGGTGCCAGACGCTAAGTGCCCATAGACTGCTATCGCAAATGAGTATGAGCCAGTTGTTGTCGGTGTTGCCGTGAAGGTGACAGTTACTGCATTGGTTGTTCCGTCTTCCATGTCACTGCTTGTGCCGCTAGATTGCATTGTTATTACGCCATTGGAATATGAACCGGACCAAGTTCCGCCGAAGTTAGTGGTTGGAGAACCAGTGGTAATAGTTGTGCTAGTGAACGAAGATGGCAAAGTTATGGTTATGTAGGATATGTCGTCCATGAAGCTCGACTGCCGAGTTATCGTTATGGTGAACGTCGCTTGCTGCCCCGCAGGAACTTGTGATGGACTGCTCATGCTTACGGAGTATCCGGGTTCACTGTTGCCTGTTATCGTGAAAGTTATCGTCGCTGAGGTGAAGCCGTTGCTTGAAGCGGTTAATGTTGAGGAGCCTGCAGTTAAGTCTCTGTACCATATGTTTGCGGACGCACTGTGTCCAGCTGCAATTGTTATTGGACCCGTAATCTCGTAGTTTTCGTTGCCGTTGGAATTGCTGTAGAATTCACCGCCTTGGGAGCTTGTTGCCAAGTTGATTGATAATGTGACGCTGGAAGTTATCGGGTTGCCGTTTGCGTCTTGCAACTGAACTGCAAATGAAGACGAAAGCGCTCCAACAGCTAGAGATTGGCTTGTGCTTGTGAAGACTAGCTGAGTTCCTGCCGGCAATACCGTTACTGTTGGGTCTGTGCCTGACAGTGTGCCTGGTCCTCCGGTTCCTGTGTAGGTTTGGTAGACTGTCGATAAGAATGGTCCGTAGGTTCCTGCTGCCAATGGTGCTGTTGCTGTAAAGACTACTGCTACGTTGCCAGATGAAAGGACACCACCGCTTGCCGTGGCGTGAATTGTTATCACATTGCCAGAGACTGAGGATGTCCAAGGTTGACTATTTGAGGCAGTCACTGAGGTTACTGAGATGCTGGTGAAGCCTGTGGGCACACTTATGGTCGCGTAGCCGAGGTTTGCACCGCTATTTCTAGTAACAGTGTAAGTGTAGCTTATGCTTTGGCCTGCAGTCGCCTGTGTTGGAGTTATTGATGTTGCGTAGCCAGGATTGCCTGTAGCGAGAACTGTTATTGAGTTTGTCGTTATCTTTAGCTGTGGCGAGCTGTTGTCGGTTACGGAAATCGTGAATGAACCAGCTGTGTTTAAGGTGAAGCTGGCAAACATGTGGACTCCGCTGTCTGCAGCTGAATATGTGTAGGCACTTGGAAGTGTTGCAGCGGTATCTGTGGATGTGAAAGTGACTTTGGCTGTGTAACCAGTCGCTATGTTGTTGTAGGCATCGTAGGCTGTTACGACTACTCCGCCGAAGCTTTGGCCTTTGTTTATTGAGGTTGGATATCCAGTAATGGTTAAACTAGTAGCAGTGCCTGGATTTACTACCAATTGGGCTGTAGCCGAGAATCCGCCGGGTGCGGTAGCAGTAACTGTCCAACCATTTGCTGTAGATGCATCGGTTATGCTGATGGTACTGCCTGTGCTGCCGCCGAAGCTCCAATGAGTTGTAGCTGGGTCGTTGACAGACCAAGTTACTGAGCTCGAGGCATCCCATGTATTACCGTATTGGTCTGAAGCAGTGGCTGTGAATGTTATTCCAGTTCCACCTGCAGTCATCGTCGCTTGGGCAGGTGCAACTTCAAGGTCAGTGACTGCGGTGAGGTGATTTACCGTCAAGTGCGCCATACCCGAGGCTGTGCCGAGTGTTGCGGTAACTGTCCACGGTGTGCCTGGCACGGATTCTTGGGTCACTGTAACAGTGCCGATTGACTGTGCGCTCCATTGGAACGAGTTTTGGGCGCTGTTGATGGTCCAAGTAACTTGTGTAGTTACATCCCACGTGTTGCTGTACAGATCGAAAGCCGTCGCCGTGAATGCCTGAGAGCCACCAGCAGCGATTGTTGCAGAGCCTGGGGAAACCTGAATGCTTGTGATTGCTGCGTCATTCACCGTTAGCTGTGCCATGCCTGATTTATCGTTGAGAGTAGCGGTAACTGTCCAAGGTGTGCCCGCTGCAGAAGCTTCAGTTACAGTGACGGTTGCGCCAACCCAATTGGCAGATCCGGTTCCGCTGTTTATGCTCCAAGCAACTTGGCCGGTTACATCCCATGTATTGCTGTATTGGTCGGAAGCCGTCGCCGTGAACGCCTGAGAGCCACCAGCGATGATCGTTGGTGAACTGGGTGAAACCTGAATGCTGACTATGTCGCTGCCGGTTACTTGTAGAGTAGCTGAGTTTGATGTCAAAGTGCCGTAGGATGCAGTTACAGTGTAAGAACCAATCGCAGTTTCAGATACTGTGTTAGATGGGATTGGGACTCCATTTACGCTAAAGACCGTAGTTGAAGTGACATCCAAGGGGTTATTGTAGCTGTCGTAAACAACAGCGGTGTATGTCTGGGAACCTCCAGCTTGGATAGATGTCGTTGTAGGATTAATTATTAATGTGGATGGAGCAGATGGATTCACAGTTATCCCGGTTTGGAGACCAGTGATAGAGCTTGTTGCCGTGTCTGTTGCTGTTACTGATTGAGTGCCAGTCGTTATCAAAGTGACGATGAAAGAGTGAATACCAGCATCGCTACTTGTGAATTGATAGGCGGATGGAAGTACCGCTTGAATGTCGCTTGAAGTTAGCTTCATTGTGCCCACGTAGCCGGTAGCAATGTTACCGTGTGAATCATAAGCGGTGACGGTTATGCTATGGGCGACGCCAGCAGTGGTAGGATTGGGGAAACCAGAGACGACAAAGTTAGTCGCAGAACCCGGATTCACCTGGAGGGTAGCTGAGTCGGATGTCACTCCATCGTAAGATGCCGCTATAGTGTAAGTACCGGCTGAATTCTCAGAGATTGTGTTACCGCTGCCAGATGGGGCGCCGTTGGCGCTGAAAGAAGCGGAAACAGTGACATCGCCCATGCTATTATCGTTTTGGTCAAAAGCTTGAACTGAGTACGATTGAGAGCCGCCAGCAATGATAGATGTCGTGCCGCTGGGACTGATTTTTAAGCTTGTTACAACAGGGGCTGGCGTAGCTGTCGGAGTTGGGCTTGGCGTCGGAGTGGGTGTTGGAGTTGGAGCGGCTCCAGTTATGGTGAACGTAGTAGTGGCTGAAGAATGACCAGTTGCAGAGAAAGTCAATGCGGCTTGTCCTGTATTGGAATCTTCATAGTAGAACGTGGCAGTTCCTCCTTGATTAGCTATAGAAATTTGAGTGATTGAGTTTGCATCTCCTGGATTCAGATAAAATGCGCCGCCCCCCGAGGACGAGTGTAAGTTTACTGTTATTGAACCTGATGAATCCTGAAGACGAGTGACCGTAATGCCGCTTGACATCTTGCTTTCTGTCACGACTTGGCTGGCGCCGCCAGTGACGGTTAGTCTTGGACTGCTTGCCGATGTAAAGTACCCTGTGATTGTGCCGTCTCCGTTGATTGTTGCCAGAGTTTCGGATGATTGATCATTCATCATTTGGATTTTTGCCGAAGAACTCCAATATGAAAAAGAATCTTCCGAGCCGGCAGTCGCGGTTACTTGGATTATTGAGCCTGCATTGTAGGTTTGTGTGCCTGAAGGGGATATGGATGAGCTAGATCCTTGTCCAGACATACCAAAAGTTACGGTTGCTGAGCTCTCTGAGCCTGCAGTTGTTGATCCCGTTATTGTGGTTCCTTCAACAGTTACTATCTTGATGTTTAACAGTTCGTTAGGTGTCGGCTGAAAATCGATGACAAGTGCAACAGTTTGGGCTTGGCTTATCGGTATTGGATCAAGTTGTCCGGTTGAAGCGTCTTTTCCGTCAACCGAAAGAATGGTGTATAAAACATTGTTGACGTAAACGCTGCCATCATGCGAAAGGTGAACGGTACCTAGACCCGTGTTTTGAACATAAACTACTAGGTTGCCGCTTGTTGTGAAGCTTTGAATTTGTATTCCATTGCCTGCCTTGGAAGTTTTTGCTCCTATGTAGCCCATGATCCATGCATAGGCTACTAGGGAAGCTACCACCGCTATGGCTATCAATAATAAGGTTGCTATTATCGGTGAAATCGCTCTAACTGAGCGTCTAATCTTAGTTATTTTACGCAATTTTCTCCCGTCTCCTGTATTTTTTAATAATTTTTGTACTTTCGTTTACTGTTTCTTTATTTCGTATTTCTTTGTCGGCGCGTATTTAAGGCTGGATAGAAGTTTATTCTAATGTATTAGTGTCAACAAAACTGGTTCAATAAAATTTCAGAACATAGAGAATGCGCTTTTCATGTAAAATTCGCTGCTTTCGATCACTGCAAATCAGCTAGCAAGTGAATATTTCATAGCAACAATGTTGCTTCTCTCAAACAGAAAAACTGAGGCCATATTACGAAATCCGACATAATTAGGCACTTGAAACATCCCTTATTATACAAAACCGACAAGCCCGTATAGAGAATAACTCTAGAAGGAGAAACCTAAAATGACTTTAACTCTGGTTGAAAATAAACCCAAAAGGCGAGACCAACTCGTCATCATGGCTGAGATTGTCAGTATCGCCAAGAAGGGCACGTCTAAAACCCACATCATGTTTAGAGCCAACCTGAGTTTTACCCAACTTAACCAATACATTTCTCTTCTCTCCGAGACTCAACTTCTTGAAAGAATACCGTTCAATGGAAAGGAAATTTACAAATCCACTAGAAAAGGCTTGGAGTTCATGGAGAAGCAAGGTCAGGTAATAGACTTTCTTAACGCTGACAGACGAAAACTCGGCGTAAAAACTTCGTTTGAATTCAATGCCTTTCCAAAGAATAAATCTTTCATAAATTAACCATAGAATTAATTGGAATTCGAGGTCGAGGGACTATGGAACTTTCAGGCGTACGGATAAAAGAACACTTCGGGTTGGTGACAAACGACACAAATACCACTCAGTTCAGTTTTCTTGTCAGTCCTCCCAAAAACAAAGAAAGCATTGAAAAAAGAGACATCATTTGCCTTGATCACCCAATTCATGGTAACTCATGTCAAATTCTTGCAGAAGTCAAAGAAATAACCAGTTATGAGCAAGTCGCGGGATCGACAATCGGCGAACGCGTCGGCAAAATGCTAGGTACGGCCAAGATAATCGGATACGTAGATCTCAGCAGTCAAGACAACGTCATTTTCTTGCAAAGTTTGCTTGCGCCGCCAAATCCCGGTAGCCGAGTTTACGTGCCGTACGCCAAATTCCTTGAAGATATATTCACCCGCGGAACCAAGGGAAAACCTCTGAAACAACCACTTAATCTAGGTAAAACAGAAATTATGGCGGCTTCGGAGAATGGCGCCGATCAACAAATAAACTTTTACATTGACGCGACTGACTTAATCAGCAAACACACGCTTATCTCGGCGATTGACGGAGCAGGAAAAAAATACACAGTTGCGGTTATCATTGAAGAGCTCATAGAGAAAACTAACCACCGAACAGTGATCCTTGATCCTTCCAATGAATACAATCCTAAGGGCAACACCGCGGAGTTAGACCTTAATTGCTCATTCGATTTCCCGACGCAGATAATCAACGCTGATTCGAAGGGCAGCGAAGACGCCGTCATAAGCAAAATCAATCAATGCCCAATAACAATTGTAACCTCCGAAAAATTGTCGATGACAGAAAAAAACGAGGACTTCGCGCGCTTCCTAAAAACATTAGCTAAAGCTATACGAGAAAAAACAATCCAGCCGATACTTTTAGTAATTGAAGATGCAGAAGACGTTTTGCCTCAAGTTGTCCAAGAAATCCTTTCTACGAAACCTGACATGGGAACCGTTCTAGTCACATCACATCCGACATTGCTAGGCGGAAAAGTCCTCTCTCAAATCCAAAACTTCATCATAGGAAAAACCATCGATCCACAGGATTTAGCCCACGTCAAGAACGCTTCTCTTAGCAGCGACGAACAGCTGGCAAGCCTAAATATGGGAGAATGGATAGTCAACGGCTTGGATATAATTCGTCCCACCAAAATATATGTAAGGGAAAGGAACTCAAAAGTAAAGTAGGTTTTTTCAGCTCTTTCAATTGATTTATGCTTCATAAATGTTTTATTTGAAGTGCACAAACAACTTTCAGAGGAAAATTGATTGTGACACAGAAGAAAACATCAGCAGGGAACATTCTCGGAGCCGTCGCGATTATTGTATTAATCGTTTTAGGCGGGTTCGTCAGTCTCTACTTACTGCAAAACAACACTTTGCGAGCCAAAAATAACCAAATAAATGTTCTTCAGGCTAAACTAACGTCGCCGAAACTGATCGAGATAGATATGCAATATGCCGACAACCGTTCAGATCCAAACGCGCCTTTTCTGCAAGTTACCTGCTACGTAGTTAATGTTGGAGGCACTGAAGCAAGCAACTGTACAATCCAAGTCAGTGCTATGCAGAGCGGAAATACAACTGCACTAAACACATCTAAGACAATTCCCTCGCTTAATCCAGGAACATATGAAGTTGTGGATCTGCAGTTTCGCTACACCGGGCAACCGTTAATGACCTATACCAGTACTCTTACATGGACAAACTAGCAAGTTTCAAGCTCTCTCATGTTCCATGGAGTAGCGTTCCACAAGTAAGAGAACGGTCCGTTCCTAAGTTGAGACAATAACGCCTAACGTATTTAAGATTGTGAACTTAGGGTTTTGCGGCAAGGAATAATGAATTTCATAGGTATTAGTTTGTGAACCTTGGCTACAAGTTACAGAGCCATCAGGATTTATGGACCCCCCAACAAAAGTGAATGAAACAGCGTTGGCATCACCTGGTGCCACTTGGATAGTGCTTGATGTTAAGTTAGCATAAACGTGAGCACTGTTTGTATCTATCCAGAGCATAGATAGTGTAATCTGTGAGGAGGTAGAGTTCACGATTACTTGGTTGTTACTGCTATCAAAGCTTATTGACATCCCAGCGCTCATTTTCTCCACGTACATTTGATTCATGTCTTTGGTTGCTGCGTCATGCCACAGGTAAACGTTTGTGAAGAAAAAAAGCAGTATCATTATGAACATTATGGTGCCTATCACTTCGGCGGTTCCTTTGCGGTTTCTGATTAGTTTTCTCAACTTTTTCTCCCTCAGGACACTTCGAATTGTTCTTTAAAGTTTGATCCTCGCATTGTCACTATCGTAATTTCATGGGTTCCCTTTGCGACAGGCTGAGCCGATTCACCGATGAACTGTACATGCTGACCGGCGTTAACGGGTTGTTCGTTGAAGTTAATGGTGCCAAGGTTAGAACCAGCGTCGGCCTGATTATTTTTAAGTGCGGAGCCATCAACGTAAATAGTGGCAACGTTCAAATTTACCGTCGCTCCCAAATTCGCCTGGGTTCCTGAATTGTAAACCCACACATGCAATGTTTGTGAATTGTCAACCCACACATCCTCTATCGATAGTGACTCCAAAACTGAGCTGCCAACTCCAGCTTTATAGTTGTCCGAGTATGCGACAACATAAGCGAATACCAAGCTCATGCCAACCATAACAACCAGTATCATCAAGATTGTTGAAATTATCGGTGAAATACCCTTTTTATTCCTGAAGAGTTTTCTCATTTTCTTACATCCATGTCGGTTGAATCATTACAAAGAATACCATGTACCCAACAATGCACAGGATTATGGCGTGTTTTAAGCCGCCTGCTACTCGACGTTCTCCGAGTTTTCCAGCCATTATGCCGCCTGTAATTGCGGAAATAAGCATGTCCTTGTAGAAGAAATCTTTCATCCCGCTTGTGCTACCCAGATTAACTTGGCTCATGATTTGTGGGGCTCCTTGCATCGGCGCTAAGAAAGATTGTACGAGAAGAACGGCTGTTACAATGAATATTGCGAAGGAGGCGTAGATTATGATTATATACGGTTTCATTTGGGCGCTTGTTTCCTTGTCGATGTCTTTCATCTCCACCATGAAACTTGATGTGGTGGAAAAAACTTTCTTTATTGTTCCCCCTGAGCGGCTTGCCTCAAGAACCAAAGCGCAGAATCTGTTAACTACCGGCGAATTAACCCGTTCCTTGAATCCGGTTAGAGCTTGCTCGAAAGATGCGCCCCAAGACATTTGTACAAGCAACTTCTTTATTTCACCAGAAAGTGGCTGCCCAATCATCTTGTTATCGACAACTTTTTCTAGGGCCTTGACTAGGGTTAGTCCTGTTTCTTGGGATTCAGAAACTCCGCGCACTAGAAGCGGCATTTGATCCTCTAATGCTGAAATCCATTTCTGATTTTCGTAGTCAAGTATTGCGGATGGAATGATGATTATGAGGACAGACAACAGGAATATTTCGTTTGAATAAACTGCCAGGACATTTGCCTTAATTATGGCCAATGCGATGACGCCTACTAAAACTAACACCGTTGAAACAGCAGCAGTCATCTGTCTTTTTTGTGTTGATATCTGTCGCATTTTCTGTTACCTCGGAGGAGCCATTGAGTCAACTATCACTACAAGTATGGCTACACCCGCCGGCGTCACCACGAAAGCGACGAGCATAAGCAGTACTTGTGGATCAATGTTTCCCAGCATTGATGCGCCGCCTCCCAAAAACGACATTATTGAGAGCATAACCACCAACGCCAGGGGAAGAGCAATCATCAAACTAACGTAAACCTCAGCTATTCCACCTAAGCTTTCCAAATAGCTCTTCGAAGATGAAACTCTGGTTTTTTTGAATTTTTCTGATTCTTCCCGTAAATAAGCAGACAAGTCTCCTCCCATATGTGTTGTAGTGACAACGCCGTCAAGCATAGCTGCGAATTTTGTTGAAGCTGACCGAAAGGAGCCATTTTTTAAAGCTGTACTGAGGTCTAAACCTAAAAGTTCTATATCGCCTATTATTCTGCGTACTTCTGAGCCTACTCCAAATTCGTCTCCCACTTTGGCAAGTGACCGAAAAATGCGTTCAGGCGGCATACCGGAGCTGGCGAGAACAGCTAAGAAGTTTGCTGTAAGCGGAAGGTTCGCGTCTATTTTCCTTGCTTTCGCAGAAATATTAAGTGATGGGTAAGCGTAGCAAACGCAAATCGAAGAGAGAAAGACAATCAAACCGAGCAGGGCGGAAAACATTATTGAGGACGATAAAAGAAACGAAAGGGACAAGGCTGCGATGCCTGAAACAATTGAAGCGAACACTGTTAAGCCCAAGTAAACTTGGAAGGAAATATTTAAGCTCGCTTTCGTCAAGTTGGTTTGCAAACTTTCAAACTCAGAGGCGATGTTCTTAGGCATTAAGTCGGATAGTTGCAAGAACAGCGTGAGCATGTGCTTATTCATTCTTCATAGCCTCCTCGAGAAGCGGTTTAGGGTTTTCAATATAGCTTCTAATTACGTTTGAAACATCCTTGTAGTCTCGCACATTAGTCTTAACCATCCAATGCAAAACTTTAGTCCTATTTTGGATCTCTTCGATTGCTTGCTCTGTGGTTACACCTGTTTTTTCAGCAATTTTCTCCAGAATGTAGCTCCTGCCTGTAAAATCGAAGGCGTCTTCAGCAGCGTTCCATTTGTAGACTTCGTTTGTGAGGATTTCTCCTGAACGCGGGTCTAAACCTACTATTTCGGAGACTGAAACGGTTTTTCTTGTGGGTTTGCCGCCTATTTCAACTCTTTTTTGAACAAGGATAATATCTATTCCCGCGATTAGAGTTCTCGGAATATTCATGGGCGCAGACTCCAAACGGTAAACACAGGACTCAACTGATTCCGCGTGAACCGTTGACATTCCAAGGTGACCCGTGCTAACGGCTTGGAAGAGAGTGTATGCTTCCGTTCCCCTGATCTCGCCCACGATGATGTAGTCAGGTCTCTGCCTAAGTGAGGCTTTGAGTAAATCAAAGAGGCTGACATCCGCGTTTTCCGTGGAGAGACCAAAATGAGTCCTCGTAGTTGCGGGAATCCAGTTTTCATGTGGAAGATTAAGCTCAGGAGTATCTTCAATTGAGACAACTTTCAAGTCTGGTTTAATGAACATGCTTAAGCAGTTTAGCAAAGTCGTTTTACCTGCCGCAATGCCTCCGGCGACAAGAATTGAAACTCGATTTTCGACTGCGTACCAAAAGAATGCAGCCATCTCAGGTGATAAACTTTTGAAGCTTACAAGATCCGTCACCGTGAATGGGTCCAGTTTGAACTTCCTAATTGTGAAGGTAGAGCCTTTACGGGTAACTTCGCTTCCATAAGTTAAGTTAATTCTGCTGCCATCAGGCAAACTTGCGTCCAGCATGGGCTGCGCGATTGAGACGTGGCTTCCGCAAAGATAAGCAAGTCTCAAGGCGTAAGTGTCAAGTTCCTCGGCAGTTTGAAATCGAATGTTGGTGGGGATAGACTCGAATTTTCTATGCCAAATATACATGGGAACGTTGACGCCGTCGCATGAAATATCCTCGATCAAAGGGTCGTGCATAAGGGAATCTATTTTTCCTAAGCCGAGATTGTCCCTTGTAACATAATACAAGAGTTTATTTTTAGTTTCAGAGTCTAAGTCAAAACGGTAATCATCTAACACTTCGTTGCATTTTTTTATCAAGTATTCTTCAGCTGCTTTTTTTGACTCAAGCTCAGTTACTTTGAGTTCTAATACTTCGTTTAGGATTTTTTTCAAACGCTGAAGATTTGCAACATCAGTTGTGTTAAGTGCAGGTTCCTTCACTGTGTAAACGATGTTGCCTCTAACTGCATTCCTTGTGAGTTGAACAGAAGCAAAAGAACCATTAAGTGAATAACTGTCTAAAACCACAAGTTTCTCAATGGGCGCTTGGGCTTCAACACGTGATACCTCGAGGCTTTGGCCTTTCAAGTCAGGAGAGACGGCACAGTTTTCACCGTCTTTCCTTTCTGGCGAAGTCCCCCTCGGTTTCTTCCGATTGAAGATTTTTCCTATATCCTTATTGAATACCATCGTATTTGCCATCCCAAGCGAGTAAGATAATTGCTTATTAATTTTAAAAAAAGAGAAAGGTTTGGTTTTGCATCTCACGTTTAAGGTGCTTGTTGAGTTACTTGGCTGTATGTTCCGCCTGTGGTTGTTACTTTGACGGTAACAGTTTGTCCGCTGATTAATTGAACCGCGCCCGCATTTGTTAGTGCACTAGCTGTAATGGTTGCAGTACTTCCGCCAGGTAAAGAAGTGGTTGCCGTGCTGCCTACCATAATTGAAGTAGTCGCAGTTTGTTGCCCGTTAACGAATATGAATGGGTTCAGTGTAACTGTACTAATTCCAGTATTCTGTAGATATATAGTATTGATTGTTTCGGGCGATGAATTGAAAGTGACACTTTGAATTACGACAGAGTTTCCTGCGTTGTTTGTTTGGTAGCCGATGTACCCCATAACCCATGCGTAGACAACTAGTGAAGCTACGACTGCAATGGCTATCAATAGCAGAGTTGCGATTATCGGTGAGATTGCTTTTATATTTTGCGGATTTTACGTTGATTCATTTTTTTGTTCTCCTTCCTTTTTCCATTTCTGATTTTTGTTATTTACTTGAGAGCGCTGTCTTAAATAGGAACAAGTAAGAGTCCTCATCTGTAATTTGTATATTCCCGACGACAAAATATATGTGAAGTTCATGGGAGCGAGGCAAACTGCATGATAACAATCGAAAAATGTATTAACTAAAGTTGTTGAAATGTAAGAAGAAGGAAGCCTAGGGTGAAACTTGTAAAAACTGGAATAGCAGGTCTGGATGAATTCTTAACCGGAGGCTTACCGCCTGAAGTGTTCCTCCTGACCGGTTTACCAGGTGCGGGGAACGAGGTTTTCGCCAGGCAAATAGCATACACAAGGGCAAAACAGGTTGGGATAACGTACTTTACTGTAAACTCGACTGCAGACAGCGTAAGGGATCATATGGCAGCTTATGGCTGGGATGTCAAGTCCACTGGAAGTCAGTGGAAAATGGAAGTTTGAAACCCTCCTGGAGACGTTGATTTACAAGAAACTATTATTAAGGAAATGAAACTGCATCGCACGATTGTCCTGGGATTTAATGTCTGAGCGTGCTGACAAGGGATATTAAAGAAGTGATCAATCTCTTAACGGCAATGTCACGCCAAAACAGAAATAGTGAAGAATACCATCTGTTGCTTCTCACTGAAGGAATGCAGGATTCAAAGGCGGAAACTGCAATTCAGCACTTCGCGGAAGGAGTAATTGTCTTCACTGCAATGTGGACTACGGATACAGTACATACTGATATTCTGATTAGAAAGATAAAAGGCACTTTCATACCTGCAAGGAGGCTTCCGTACACCATAAGTAAGAAAGGATTTCTTATTGAAACGGCCACCAGAATAACTTGACAGCCACGTATTTGATTATTTTAAATCAATAGTCACAGTTCATAACTTACTTATTTTGGAATTGTCTACTTGTCCAACAGTGATACATGTGAAGGGAATCCATAACACCACAGGAGAGGCTCGTCCATAACTGCATCCTGAGTCATGTTCGTCTTCGGAACAATCGGCATAGCTTTAAAATTCATGACATTCTTCAACCAATGGGTCTATTTCCCTTCATTCCCCAACGCGCTTGACTCAACCTTTCTCATCTGCGCCGTTGGATACCTTACCTGGAGATCCATCAAACGTAAATAGCCACTAATTATCCAACTCTTGAAAATCATTTTTATCAACAAGGCTGCCAGGTTGTGTCTAAATAATTTTTGTTTTCATTCGGCATTACTTTTTGCACCGTTTTGAAATTCAAAACATTAATCTTAAAAATATTGGATCGATCCAACTCCGTCTCCAACCAACAAGGTTTCAATTAAAGAAGATGTTAAGAATTACTGTTCGGGGTCCCTCTTTCATGATTTCTCTAATTTGGGTTTCGTTCAAGTCATTTGTATCGCCAACGGCATTGAGTTGCCCTTGCATGCGCTTGTATCGCAATAACTTTAGCAAAGTCAATTTTTTCATCCTTGATAATGTTGTTTCAACGTCAATTTTCAGGTGCAAAGAGTAAGGTCGCTCGAAATTTTGGTGTTTTTGTGTGCATCTCGTATACACTGAAACTTCTTAGATTGCAAATCACAGTCTTATGAAACATATATGTTGATGATCACACATTCAAGAAGTAGAGTTTCTTTGCCGGCTGGCAGTCGTAGCAACAGCTCTTCTCTTGTTAGCCACATCCTTAACCATTTGTCCTATCAGGAGCTTGACGGCAATATGACGGCAAATTTGCCTAAAATTACTCTTAAAACACCTTTTTTGGGCTCAACCAATTTAGGAAACGTCATCTTTCCGAATATAAAAGCATTGAACAGCATCTCGACAGATAATGCGTCTGGAGCCGGTTCTGGAAACGACTCACTGGTGGCATTCAAAGAGCTATTCACCTTGAGTTCCAGCAGTTCAAGTTCAGATGTTACGCTCTCTCACTTCTCAGCCTCTGCAGGCCTGCAAAAAAGCGTTTTCTAACAGTGCCTGCATTTCGAATGGGAAATCTTGAAGTGGGGCTCAATATCTTCAGGTGGAACAGCGACGACAACAGTGTATATTAAGAATGTTGGTGGTTCAAGTTCATTAACGCTAAGCATACAAGCAAGTAACTGGGATCCATCATCCGCGAGCCAATACCTGACTTTGAGTTGGAATCAACAAGGCACAGTGCTATCACCCTGCAATCCATCTCAGCAATCATAACTTTGACAGTGTCTCCAAATATAACGGGAATCACAACATTCGGAGAGTGTTCAAATTTCCATATCAGGGTTCGGTTAACAAACTCTAATTATTAATTGCATGAGCATAATTTCGTGAAGTAAAAAAGTGTTTGGTGATTTTGTGGTTACTTGAATATTCCAAACGATCGTGGCAACGTTTCGGTAATTTTGTGTTTTGGGCTATTTTTTTTGGGTCTTATTGTTTGCAACACCTCCGGCATTCTCTCCAGACGTCGAGCCATCAAAAAGAGCTTGCGAGTTAGCCTTTGCTTTTCTTGTCAAGTCAGCTTCGCATCATTCCAAGTCCACTTCGCAAAGAGCTAAGCGTAGTTCGCAAAAAATCTTAAATGCGTTTTAATGTATCTTGCGCTTGGCTGATTGAACATGAGAGAAGAGAGGAGAAGCAAATAATGGTTCGAAGATCCGTCCTTGAAAGCATATTTAAAGAAATGATAAATATACGTCAACGGCTAGATACGACATCGAGAACAGTTTCTCTGGGTGGAAGCCCCAACCCATAGAAGTAGCTGAATCACAACTCATGGTTTTGCCTGACCATCTGCGACAAACCTACATGGCTGTGTCTTCTAAAGGTGAATGCAGCGCCGTCCAAGTATCAAATCAGACGGGCAAATGCCGCGCGATTGAAAGCAACTACCTAAATCAGCTGGCACGAATGGGTTGGGTCAACAAACGCCGCGTCTCCAAAACAATACATTTCCGCCTCGTCTCGCAGCGAGAGGTTCAGGAATCAGCAAAAACGATTACAGTCAAGAACCAAAAAACGGTAAATTTTGACTGAGGTTGATTTGAATGGCATGTAAAATCACTAAAGTTGGGTACAAGAAGAGACCAAAAGCAGCCGTATTGATTATGCTGCCCTTCGCGGCTTTAGTATGGTTTGTGGGCTGGAGCCTCGCGTGCATAGGTGAGACAAAAATAAAATTAAAGCCCGCCTTGCCTCACCGAAAAGAAAATCTCGCGCTCGCAACGCTATTTCCGAAGCTGAAGTTTGACGCTGGATCTCGAAGTTATACGGTTGAGAGAGCAGAGAGAGTCAGCTAAGAGTCTTATGTTCGAGTGCAGTTTTAAGCCGGTTGCGGCTTTCTCTTTTTGATTATTCGTATCCACGTGCAAGAGTGACTTTGGAGCTTCCTCTTTCATTATTTCCCCAATTTGTGTTTCGTTCAAGCCATTTGCGTTGCCTGAAGCGTTTTGTTCGCTCGCGATGAATGAATTTCTCCGTCTGAAGACTGGGATTTAACCACGGCGCATCTTTCTTTTGCAAAGAAAACGCTGAAAATCTGGCAATTTTTTTCTTTATTTTTTTGGAGGTGTTTTTGGTTCCGGATGTGCATTTGCTGCAGGTTGAGTCTCAAATCTCAAGAAATGTCCCTTTTTCTCCCAAAAAAGTAAAAAAGACATATTGAGGTCCCATTGACCCAACAGTTAACCTCCAAAACACCGCGTCCTTGAATTTGAATCTTGAGCTTAGGCCGTGTAAATGGGCAAGTTTAGGTCCAGCGTTAACTTTAGGTGCTCATTACCCCCGCGATCTCGGAGAACGATAACGGCACTAAATGAATAATCTGATACGAAATGAAATTTTTGGTGTTTTTTCAGCTGTTTCTTGTTTTTCGAAATACGAAAAAATGAGCCCAAAGAAGGGCTTGCCAAATAGGTGTCTGAGAGTTTTAGGTTTGCTGTTGTTTTCGTTTTCGTCTGGCCCAGAGTGACAAGATTATCAAGAGGGTGATAATAGCGACGATTATGATGGACAGTAACACGAAATACACTGGTGTTGATTGGGGCAAAGTTGTTTTCGGAGTAGGTGTTGGCGAAGACAAAGCTTTTGCCAATAGTTTGTTGATTTTTGCTTCGAGCTAGACGACAAATCCAACACTACACATGCAATTTGAAGATTTTTCATATCCTTTCACTGCTTTCTTGTTAGGGGTTTGTTAAGCCTAAATGAACAAGTTTCGTTCCAGAAATTGAATAGTCCAAGAGCCGAGATGTGCCAATAAATTCAGAAAGGCAAAAGATTTGGGCCGATACCGCAATGGACAATCTCAACGCTCATCTTACTGCTTGAGTAGAAGTTTCAAGCCTTCTTGCAAACTGACTTTGGCAGTAAACTTTAGCTTTACTGCCGCTTTGGCCGGATCGCCGTAACTGAACCTGATTTCTCCAGCACGGGCGGCCGCGCGTTTCACGCGTACCGCTCGTCCTGTTACTGCATGCACAGCTTCAACAATCTGGTTGATGCTGGTCGGTTTTCCCGTGCAGATGTTAAAGACTTCTCCATCTACATCTTTAGCTTCCAATGTGAGAACCAACGCGTTCACAATATCGTTTATACAGATGAAGTCGCGGGTTTGTTCTCCGTCGCCATATATGGTTAGAGGTTCCTCCTTCGAAGATTGTTGAAGAAATTTTGTAATCACCCCACTGTAGGGACTTTTCTCACTTCTGGTCCGTAAACGTTGAAGAATCTAAGCATCACAGTGCTCAAGCCGTAGCAGCCTGCGAAAGCTTTGCAGTAAGCTTCGCCTGCAAGCTTTGAGGCAGCGTAAGGTGAAATTGGGTGTACAGCCGCATCTTCCATTATTGGCACGTCCTTGTGTCACCATAGACTGCTGTGGAAGAGGCAAAAACAAACCTCCCAACTTTAGATTTCGTCGCTTCCTGCAAAACATTCAGTGTTCCCAACACGTTTACTTCATGGTTTAAAATAGGATCGGCAATTGAAGAGGTAATGTCAATCAATGCTGCCAAATGTACAACTGCGTTTACTCCGTGGAAAGCTTCCTTCAGCGCTGCTTTATCGCGTATGTCTCCTTGGAAGAATTCGAAATTGGGGTTAGCATCAAAATCTTTCAAATTCTCAATTTTTCCGGATTGAAGATTATCCATTGCTTTTACTGAGTATTTTCTTTTCAGAAGCTGTGAAATTAAGTGTGAGCCTATGAAACCGGCTCCTCCCGTTACTAAGACGCTGGGTTGTGGTTTCATTTTTCTGACCTCATGAGCATGTGGGAGAGAGTTTATTTTTTGCTGCCGACTTTGTTTTCTTTTGCCTTTGTATTAATAGGTTTTGAACGTTTTTGACCGATTCATTGGGTGTTTTGCTTATAGGGTGATGTTGATGTCGAGCGGTCGTTTTTTTCTCATTTTGACAATTACGAGTATACCTGTTGCAGTAACGGCGAGAATCGGAATAAGGATAAGAGCGTACCATGAAGCGGGTATTTGATTAGATTTTGCCTGTTCATTGAATAATATCTGCACTTGGTCGGTGCTGAAGTGGGTTGTATACCATACGTAGAAGTTTTGATTATCTTGGGTGTAACCTTGGCTTGTGGCTGGTTGACCATCAACGTAAACTGTAGGGACAGCACCATAGGGTATTGCACTTTTAGGAATCATTAAATCGCTGAAACCGACAGTACCATTCTGCCCAGTTAACGTGAAGGATATGCTTGTGGTACTGGTTGATTGATCTGTTGAGATAGAAAGGCTGGATATTTGTGAGGCGGTTATGTTACCGCTGATTGTTATTTCTATAGTTTTACCATTTTCTGTGGATGTTTGGATTATTACAGGGGTTGAAGTAGGCTCTGGAATTGGTGATTGCTCTGGTGTTGGAGTTGGTTTAGCTGTTGGTGAGGGAGTTAGTGTAGGGATGGGGGTTGAGGTAGGTATTGGGGTGGATGTAGATGTTGGGTTCACTGTGAATGTGTTGCTAGTTCCAGTTTTAGTTGCACCAGACGTTGAGATTGTTATGCTTGAGCCCAAGTTTTCCAGGGTTACAGAACCCGTCCAAACGCCATTTTGAAACACGCCACTTGTGGTAGGATTTATTGATCCCGTGGATGCTGCAAGAGAATTTGATCCTGCGTAGCTTATGATAGTGTTTCCTTCTGCATCTTGAGCGGTAATCGTTATAATGAAACTTGTACCCGCAGTTTGATCGCCAATTCGACTGAATGCAAAATGGTCCAGGGCGCCCGGGTTAACGGTTAAAGTCGTTGTGTAAGATGAAGAACCGTAGGTAGCGGTAACAGTCCAAGTTCCAGCGTTAGCTGAAGTATAAATGTTACCGCTCCATGAACCGCCTGCTCCAGAAGCGATTGTCCAGCTAATGGAAGAAGTTGCGTCCCAAGCATTGCCATACTCGTCAGAAGCCATGGCAGAGAAAGTCTTTGCAGCCCCAGCTGTAACGGAAGATGAAGGAGTTATCGTCACAATAGTGGAGGAGGCATGAAAAACTATGATTTCGGTCTCAGAACCGGTAATTGAGGATGTTTTTGTGTCAATGGCAGTTATCGATTGTGAACCTGCCGTCACTAAAGTGACGCTGAAAGAGCCAACACCATTAATAAGGGCAGCATTGACAGGCAAAAGCGTCTTACCGTCGGTTGAAGTAATCTTCACCGTGCCAGCGTAATTCGTAACCACGTTGCCATACTTATCCAAGGCAGTCACTGTAACCGCGCCGGAAGTGCCGGCTATAACTGGATTCGAAAAGCCAGAAACTGTAAAACTCGCAGCTGAAGCAACCGTAACCGTTAAGCTCGCTGTTGCTTGAAATCCAGAGTAAGTTGCCGTAACAGTCCATGTTCCAGCGTACTCGCTAGTGTACATGTTGCTTGACCAACTACCGCTTGCACCGTTTTGGATGCTCCAAGATACTGTTACAGTTCCTAGATTGTTGTTTTGGCTATCCCATGCGGTGGCTGTACCAGTAATCACTGAGCCGGCAGTCGCAGATGTCGGATTAACCGCGCACGTAATATGATCTACACTTCCAGCCTTCACTGTTAAAGTTGCAAAGGCAGTTTTCTCTGAATATGACGCTATGACCGTCCAACTGCCTGCGTTTTGGGAAGTGTAGGTGCCTGTTGACTGAACCCAACTTCCGCCAGCGCCAGAATTGATGCTCCAAGCCGTTGTTGAGGTTATGGTACCAAGATTATTTCCTTGGCTGTCATAGGCTGTTGAAGAAAATACTATTTGACCTCCAGCGAAAATCGTTGCTGACGAAGGCGAAACAGTGATGTATGAAAGAATACCGGGATTCACATTCAAAGACGCTGTTCCGACAATACCTGAAACAGTAGCCTGCACTGTCCATGCTCCAGCAGTCTGCGAAGTGTAAGTTCCAGTATTCTGAACCCAAGAACCACCAGCACCAATACTTATGCTCCACAAAGCAGTTTCAGCGCCCAAACTGTTTCCCTCGGCATCATAACCAGTTGCTGTGAAAGTCACTGCTTCGCCGGCGGTAACCGACGTTGGTCCTGAAACAATGACAGCCGACAACGCGCCATGATTTACCGTTACACCAGCTTGCGAACCAGTAATAGAGCCAGTAGCCGTATCCGTGGCAGTTATTGATTGCGTACCAGCCGTATCCAAAGTAACAATGAAAGAGCCGATACCGCTCGTGAGTCCAGCATCTGAAGGCAAAACGGCCTTCGAATCGCTTGAAGTAATCGCGACCGTTCCTGTGTAGCCACTAGCTACGTTGTTTTCGGCATCATACGCCGTAACCGTAACAGTATAAACGTCACCTGCAGTAGTAGAAATAGAACCAGTAACTGTAAAGTAAGCTGCTGGACCCGGATTCACAGATAAAGAAGTCGTACCCGAGTGACCGTTGCCATCATCAGCAGTAATGGTAATTGATCCTGCGGCACTCAAAGTAACCGAGCTGCTACTCCAAACACCGCTCGACCAACCAGAAGTTTGCGGGCTCGAAGGCGTAATAATCCCGTATGAAGCGCTTAAACCAACAGAGCCACTGTAGCTGGTAATTGTGTTCCCGTAAGAGTCTTCAGCGGTAACCGTAAGAGCGAAATCTGTTCCGGCTATCGCAGTACTGGGAGCGCCTATGACAAATTTACTTAGTGAACTAGCACTTGCTGTGAAGAGTGAGACGCCGCTTTGGGCACCATTGTTGTTGCCATCGCCACTGTAAACTGCAGTAAAGTAGTATGAGCCTGCTGTTGTGACAGTGAAAGAAGCTGAATTAGGAACCACACCGCCGGTCACCGTCACAACACTGCTTGATCCAACTTCAGTCCCGGGGAGGGAAAAGTGCCGCTGTAAAGCGTGTAAGTAACTGTTCCGCCAGCGTTACTACCTGATGTGTCTGCAAGCACTGATGAATCAGTAAACCCTGTGCCAGCCACCGCAGCTAATGGGGGCATAGACGTTAAAGTTGGACTTGCCGGACTGACCGTTATGCCGGTCTCTGACCCAGTAACCGAGTTATCTGAGGTATCGGTTGCAGTAATCGACTGAGAACCCGCAGTCTCAAAAGTAACAGCAAAAGAGCCAGTACCATCCGTGAGGCCAGCGTCCGCAGGCAAAACAGCTTTACTATCACTTGAAGTAAAGTGGACTGCGCCAGTATAGCCAGTTGCTGTGTTTCCATACTGATCCTCCGCCGTAACCATGACAGAACCGGCAATACCAGCTGTAACTGAACTTGGAAAACCAGAAACCACAAACTTTGTAGCAGGACCTTGATTCACCGTAAATGAGACAGAAAATGTGTTGCCGCTTGTATCTGTGACGGAAAGAGTGTGGGTACCTCACATTTGATACTGGAACGGTGAATGTTACACCTGAAAATGTCCCGAATGTGTCCGTAGTAACTGGAGTTGGAGACGAAATTGGGTCACTCCGTCAAACGCGAGGGTTATACTCGAAGTTCCTGCAAACCCCGTTCCGGAAACTGTAACGGAATCGCCCACAGAACCACTACTGGAACTCAAAGAAATAGAAGGCGTCACCGTGAATGTTGCAGACCCTGAATTTGAACTGGAATCAGTACAACGACTTGTTGGACACCAGCCGCAGAAGAAGGAACGAGCAAACGTTACACCCGACGGAATATTGCCTGATCCATCAGTAGTCGTCGTTCCGCTCAAAGGCACCGTTGAATCAGCAAAAGAAGCTGAAAACGCCGAGTTGGCAGCAAAACCACTACCAGAAACTGGAACGGTAGAATCAACATAACCGCCAGTAGAACCTAAAGAAATCAATGGTGTTTGGGCCTTGGCTTGCGTACTCGCGAAAACGCAGATTGATAACGCAATTAGAAATGCAATTACAACGATTTGTCGATTCTTCATGTTTTTCATCCGAAAGTGAAACTTATTTATGATTATAGTAGAGGTTTATGCAGTCAGGTTAAGTAGTAAGCTAACATAACGGTCATTATACTCAAAAGCACCTGCGGCACCATTATATATCCAGAGTTCGAAGATCAAATTACCGTAAAAATCATTTCTGTGCGAGTTCCATGCCGTTGAATAACCCTGAAGACTTAGGGGTAAGCCGTTAAGCACCAATTGATTAAAATTTACTTGAGAAAGAGCTGGATTGTAGGAATAATTAAGAGAGAATGAAATCGGCACCTGTAAACTTCCAGTGTTTGGAACGAAAAGGTTCATGGTGTAGAGAGATGGTTGAGGACTTGAAGTCGCATTGAAGCTGTTGGGTGCTTGTTGAGTTAAATTGCAAAATTTGATTTCAAGTTGATAGTAAGCGCATGATCCTAATTGGTTCGAGACGCCTAAGTAAACTGTATAGTTTTCATTGAGTGTAATGTTGTAGGGGTAGTTTTCTGCGGTTTGCGATGGACCTAAGAGATATAGTTCACTAAATGAAGCTGATTGCGCCGAAGGGTAAACTAAGATTCTTTCCAATACAGGAGTAGCTACCAGCAGCGCCGCTAAGAGCACGACGATTATGAAAACAATTTTATAACGTTGAAGATCCATTTGCGATCTCTCCGGAAGCGGCATATTTTCTCTTTAAAGAAAACCAAACTGCAAATCCTATAATAACAACAGCGATTGACCCCAAGATTGGTGCTACTAAGTAAATCCAGAAATCTTCAGTTCTTTGTTGACTGGCATTTTCTTTTAGAGTGTTCGCCTGTGCCGTGAAACCGTCTAGTTTTACTTGACTTTGAACTGCCAAGTTTTGAGCAGCATTGAAATCTGCTGTTGAATACGCGTGTTCTGCTTGTGAAAGTAATGAACCCGCAGTATTCAGGGTTACCGTTAGTTCCGTGATGTTGGCACCTGCTTGTTCCGCTTGCACAGCTGACTGATAGGCGTTAGTAAGCTGCGTTTGACCTGACTGAATTTCTGTTGCTGCATCTCCTTGAGTTGAGGCGGAAACGAGTGTAGGAACTGTAAAGAGACAGAATAAGAGCAGTAGTATTGCTATTCTTTTCCAATAAATGATCCGCAATCTTTTTTCAACTCGCTAAAACATTGAAGAATCCCT
>CAWGMZ010000005.1:0-123841 GCA_963823775.1 Candidatus Bathyarchaeota archaeon | reverse complement strand
CATGTTTCAAATCCAGCATCTCTTCCGCTGGCAATAGCGCCTTGCCTAACGCCACCGCTTCGCCCTTCAAAGTGAACACCGCCAAAATCGAACCCTTCTTGATTCCAGCCTCAAGCTGCAAGACGCCGGGAGCAGTCAAGTTGGCTCGTGGCACAGTGCATCTACTGCTGAGTCTCGGACAACGACTTTAGGAAGCAGAGAAAGCGCCTCCTCCATGGGGACGATGAATTTGTGCAACGTTTCGTCTTTCTTGCTTTCCCATTCGCCAAACCAGTAGGCAACGTCGTGTAAAGTCACTTTTGATGTGCTGTTCTCCGTGAATGGTCCCGAGCGGGTTCTGCGCAGCTCCTGCATGTGTGCTCCGACGCCGAGGATTTCGCCGATGTCGAAGCATAGTTTGCGGATGTAGGTTCCTGCTTCGCAGCCGACGATGAAGAGCACGTTGCGGGCGTCAGTCTCTAAGTAATCAATGTAGTAGATGCGTCTTGTACGTAATTGCCGTTTAACCGAAGATCGCAGGGGCGGACGTTGATAAATCTCATCTTCAAACTCCGACAAAACCCGTTTATATCGGCTTCCTCCGCGTTACCATGCAGCTTCATGACGCAAACGTCTTCTTTGCCGCTGTAGAGGAAAGCCTGAACAACCTTAGTTGCCTCCTCCAAGGTGATTGGTAAAACCCCAGTGACTTTAGGGTCGAATGTTTCTCCCGCCCGATGTTGCCTAGTTTCATGATTTTTTTAACCGACGCCGCAACCTCATGGCTTGTGGGACCCGCAGGTTTGTCAAGGTTAATCGTGCCATATTTGATGTATTCTTGGGCTGGTCTCGCGAAGGCAAATGCCCATACTTCGGGTTGGTGTTGTCTTGAGCCTTCGTTAACAGTTCCCGTTTAATCTCCCACGGCGGCGTTGTTGTAGGCATAAAGTATTCAATCCTGAGTTGTTGATAAGAAAAAGAAACAAGAGATATTAAAGCTTAAACTATGCAGCCTTAACGGTCTGCGTCATTTCTTGCAGTTTTCCTGCAGCCTCTAAAACCTGGGCAACTTCGTCGTCTGACGCGCCACGTTTAACCTCGACTTTTTCTTGCATAGGCATGACGTGGTTAATGTTTACGCGTCGCCGCTTGACGCCAGTAACCTTCTTTGGTCCTGTAACTAGAACGAAGCTTTTGTCCATTACATCGATAACGACGCATTTTTTGCCGTTTTCTCGACCGGCTTGCTTGACGCATATTCTTCCAACTTCTATAGCGGGCATCTTTGGTGCATCTCCTTGTAAGACAACATACAACTGTCGGCACATATAAGCGTAGCCAAATTTAAACATTAAACGGAAAAACCTGCAAAATGAACCAAAAATGAGCCAAAAGGTAAACTTGTGTCTGAAAAAACTGGTTAGGTGCCAGTTGAGTCAAAACCCCGCTTTGCATCATGCGCTTCCGCTTTCAATGTTTCTTTGACGTTATCTAAGACAACACCGAACTTTTACAGATGCGAATTGATGCTTAGTAGAGCGTGTTCCTCAACTGGCAAATAACAATTCCTCAACCATCAAATATAACGTTATGTTGGCACCATCCTGTACAAACAATTTCAATTAGTTCTTCTGGAGGTTTTGGGTTTTCCTTGTTTTCAGCGGTTTTTTCCCTGTTTTTTTAAGTTGAGACTTTTGTTTTGGTGAAAGTTGAGACTTTCTGGGTTGGTTTTTTGTGTTTCAGGTTGCTTTTTGGGTTTGGGGCTTGATTCGCGTTGCAGGCTGCCCATTTGGGATGGGCGGGTTGCGACTTTCGATGTTGACGCTATGTTGAAGTTATTGTCGCGTATGGGCGGGGCGGTTTCCTCGGCGGCAGGATGGGTTTGCTTAGGTTTGGTTTTCCAATATTGAAGACTCGAAGGTTTAAAGGCTCGGCGTTTTGGGGCTTCGGGGGCTTGGACTAGCTTGTTGTGCAAGGCTACTTTTTGCGGCGGAGACGGCTCATAAACGATTTTACACTTTTGTTGATGCCCGAAAAAAATCATTTAAGCTCTTTCTGCAGTAAACTAAGCGCCTCTTCATATGTAATTGTAACTACCAACCAACCCTAAATCCTTAAGCTTGGTAAACAGCCTTGCAATGGACGGCAACTCAAGACCCGCAGATTCAAGCAAAGCTACATTCTGCAGAACCTTATGCATTTCCCCACCGCCCAGCAGCGACCCGCGGCTGACAACAAGGACCCGGTCGGCAAGTTCAGGCAACGCCTCCACATCATGCGTAGAAACCACAATGGTAGTTCCCTCAGCATTAAGTTCATTTAGCATATCAATAAGTCCTCTCCTTGACACCAAATCCAAATTTGCAGTAGGTTCATCCAAGAGAAGCAGTTCGGGCCTCAAAACCAAGGCAGTTGCCAAAGAAACCTTTTTCTTTTCCCCAAAACTCAACCTGTGAGGCGGTCGGTCTCTCAGATGGCTTATGCTAATATCTTCAAGGATGTGATCGCATCTTTTCTGAATAATGTCCTCTAGGAAGCCTCAAGTTCCTTGGACCGTACGCGACATCTTCAGCGACGCTTTGATTAAACAGCTGATCGTCAGGGTCTTGGAATACAACCCCAACTTTTTGTCTCAACTTCTGAAAAGATTTCGAAGTGACATCTTCGCTAAAAACTCTGATTTCGCCTTTCTGAGGAGACAAAAGCCCAGCAATAAGCAGAATAAGAGTTGATTTACCCGAACCGTTCGGACCCAACAATGCCACCCGCTCGCCCCTCTGAATTTCAAGCGACACATCATTTATCGCCTTAACTCCGGCAGGATAGCTAAACTTCACATTTTTTACGGAAATAATTGGCTCTGACATGGGTTGACCTTCTATATTGTTAGAATAATTACCGCGAAAACTATTATTATCGATGATGAAAAAACGCGTCAAGCCATCTGAAAGAAGGCAACGCCAATTTATGGTCATTTTCTATATTGAAGCCGCGTGCCTTCATTGCGAGGGAACTCTTTCTGAGCGTTCGTAGGTGCGTATGAACAGGGCAGCAAGGATGACACCGAAGTCTTTCAAGGCTTGATAATTCATGGTGCGCCTATGGATGTACGTTCGGGCTTCTTTAGCCATTAAAAAACTCTGCACTTCATGCACAGATACAAAGAAGTACCGGTAAGTTAGGCTAAACAATTGAACAATAACCGGGGGAATTCTCAATGAAGCCAGAAGCTTGAGCAATTTGTCAAAGCCCAAGGAGACAACCAAAAGAGTCAAGGATGCGACGCAGAACCATACGCGAATGGTAAACACCAAAAACTTCGAAATTCCCGCGGAGGTAACGGCTAAAGTAAAGAGCCTAAAGTTTGCGGCGGCAATTGCTTGGCCAGGCGTTATGAAAAGAATGGGTATTGAGATTATTGCTGCAAACGCTGGAATCCAGATGGTTCTGGAAAAGAAGATATTTTAGGGGAACTCTGGAGGCCAATGCCAAAATGACTGGGATGATGCAGATTAAGGTAAGGTATGGAAGAGAAAAAATGAAGAGGGAAGTCACTATCATGAAGACAACCACGATTAGGTTGATAAGCGGGTTGATGTTTTGCATCAAGCCACGTTTATTGCTCAAGTCTTCAATGTAGACAAGTGACTCCGAACCATCGACTATGTCCCGTAGGGACTGGGGAACTTTCATGTTGTTTGGCTCTTTTTTCTATGCACGATTTTGGCAACTGCCAGTCCGAGACAGAATAGCCCCAATGTTCCAAACACACCGACAATGAGTGCACCCCAAGTGTTCTCTAACCCAGGGATGTTATAGTCTGCGAACGGCGCGTGGTATACAGGCTTTTCGTCGGCGCCTAACTTTCCGGCTTGCTTATCCAATGTTTCGAACGAAAAGGACAAAACGAAGACGCCGACTAAAACGAAAATCATAGCTATTGCAAGGATCAGAATCATCGTTCTCTTAGTTGTTATTGGCAAAGTTTTTCACCTCACTCCTTAACCGCTTTCGTTTGTTCAGTTGCTTGCTTGTCTCCATCGTCTAGGTCTTCCTTGTTTTGGAGTTGAGGAATTCGTTTGAGGATGGGGCTTTGCAGTAATAAATCGGGCCGCAGTTTTAGCAGCGTTCCAACCAGTATAGCTGTGATTATGCCTTCTCCGACACCAATAATTGAATGGTTCATTGCCATTGCGGGGACTGCCACGTTGATTCCGTACTGGAAGACTGGCTGTGAAAGACCCAGTTCGGTTCCTGCCGCGACAGCTGCGAGTAAATCACCTGTGAACGCCGACACAAAAATTACCGCGTATAACTTGTTTCCTTTTACTCCGACTAACTTGTATAGCAACAGAAAGATTGCGCAGGGAACGAGCACGCCGATTATCCCCATGTTTAAAACGTTTGCTCCAAGAGTTGTTAGTCCACCGTCGCCGAACAACAATGCCTGCAAAACTAAGTATTACGGTTATGCCGATGCCGCCTGCAAAGGGTCCAAGAATTAAACCCATGGAGGCGCCGCCGAGCAGGTGGGCTGTGGTTCCGCCGACGACAGGCCAGTTCATCATCATTGCCGCAAAGAAAAGCGCGGTGAGTAGGCCCATTATTGGGACTTGTTTTTCGGTTAGTTTTACTTTTTTGAGGCATATTGCCCAGAATATTATTGTTATGATAAATGCTGGGATGAAGACTGTTGGAGTTAAGTAGCCGTCGGGTATGTGCATGTTTTTTGCTCCTCTCTCGGTAACACCATTTTATAAAATCGTGTTACTTAAATAAAAGTGTTACTGTTTTACAAAAAGGTGTTACTCAATTAAGGTGCACAAAATGGGTACAAACAACCAACCCCCAGAAAAAAGAAGCCCGTTCACAAAAAGAGAAGTAGAACGCATGTTCGAAGGAATCAACGACCAAATCGCCATAACAATAGCCACCGCAAAATTCAATTATTCAACGTGCAAAATCGACCAAAACACCCTCACACTAACCCTCGCTTACATAGACGACACCGAAAAGCTAGCTAATGTGCTGAAAAACCGCATAAGGCTACTAATAGATGCAACAAGGTAAAAGCCCAAACCTCCGCCCAACTGTGATGCAAAAAACTTAAAGTGTACAGTGCCGTGTCTATGGGGTGCTGGTGCCGGGGTATCCGAGCCAGGTCTAAATAGGTGGCCAGATAAAAAATTTTACACCTAAGATAGGGAGGAGGACTTAAGATCCTCTGGCTAAGGCCTTCGTGGGTTCAAGTCCCACCCCCGGCACCACTGAGCAACCTACGTTAGTAAATCAAACAGTGACTTTTGCCGTATGGCTATTAAACAAAAAAGGCAATAGAGAAAGCACCATAGAAAGAAAAATGAGGTACTTGAAAGAACTTTCGGGTTCACCGCAAGATATGGCTACTCAAGTCTTGGCAAAAACTTGGAAGGATGGCACAAAAGAGAATGCATTAGATGTTGTCGAACAATATGCTGAATATCTGAATGCTTCTTTTAATAGACCAAACTTTCGGGCATATGATAATGAAGAAATGTATGTACCAAGTCCTGAGATGGTTAAACAATTCCTTTATCGTGTCCGTAATTTGAATTGTAGGGCAAGAATCAAAATTGCCGTTGAAACTGGTGCAAGTGCTGGTGAAGTTTGGCGATTAACTTGGAAGGAATTCAATCCTCAAAACAAGAGCATTCTGATTATTGGAAACAAGGGGCATAGAACCTTAACATATAATATAAGTGATGAGTTATTCGCAATACTTCTGCAAATTCCTAAACAAGGACTAAGAATATTCTCTGACGTACAAACGGCTGAGGCATTAAACGATAACATACGTGACTACAAGAAACGATTAGCTGTCTTTCTGTCCGTGCTTTGTGGATGTTATACATATGAGAGAATGCCCTTCAAATAATAAAGTCGAAAATCACTCCCGTGGCTGTTCATAGCTCTAATGTTGTTCAAGTGATGGATGGAGTGGTTTTTCAAACTACTAACATCAAGTGGATGTTTGGGCTTTACGGGGCTTTTGAGGGTTATTGCTTTTTTTAACTTTGCTGCCAACTTGCCGTTTTTTAGCAAACCTTTTATAGTCAGCCGTTCAAAAAATAAACTATGGGTAGAATCAGCAAAACTTTGGCTTTACTGATTATCTTATTTTTCCTAACTTCATTAGTCTTGCTACCACATGAAACAGTTAAAGCCCAAACAAAAACTCTTATCGTTCCTGACCAATACTCAACTATTCAAGACGCCATTAACAATGCAAGTGCAGGCGATACCGTTTACGTCAAAACTGGAATTTATAACATAACTACAGAGTTTTTTGATTCACAATTATTCGTCAACAAGTCCATTTCATTAGTTGGTGAAAATATCAAGAATACCATCATCTTAACGACAGAGGATTATAACGTAGTCAGAGGTTGGGATTTTGGCGTGGAAATTTCAGGTGGTGCATCAATCTCAGGCTTTACAATCGTAGGCAACGTTAATGTTATGCTTGTCTTAGATAACGCAAAAGTATCCAATAACATCATCAACTTAACTGGCAACACGGATGGAGATATGGCAATAGAAGCATTGGGGTCAGCAACCACAATTACATCAAATATAATTAACAGCGTCAATGGAACAGGTGTAGGTTCTTACCAATTAGGCACTTGTGGATTTACCGACCAAGGAGAAGACAACACAACCTTCTGTAATAATGTCATCAACGGTTTTGGAATTGGCATTTCTGATTGGAGTAGTAACCTGAGAGTTTTCAATAATACTCTAACCAACAACTCCATCGCACTTTTTGCGGAAGAAAATCCAGCATTATTTTATTATAACAATATTCTAAACTGCTCCGAATATAGCATAGACCCATTCGTAAATCTCAATGCAACTTACAATTGGTATGGTACAACTAATGCTCAAACTATAAGTCAAACGATAAAGCACAATTCATTCACAGCCTACAATGAAAATATGAGCACTTATTTGACACAATACAACGTTACCTTCGTTCCGTTCCTGACTGAACCTAATCCTCAAGCAACGCCTTTATCCTCAACTTCTAGCGTTCCAGAGTTTCCAGCTTTACTAATTTTGCCTTTGCTTGTTTCCATGTTCGCTGTTGCTGTTGTACTTAGGCATCGAAAAACCGCTAAAATAAATCAATGACCTTTTTTCATTCAAGAAGTACCCCTGCCTACCTGAGAATTTAGCCTTTGAATATGTGACAGTAAAGAAAATAGCTGACCTATGAACGGCTGAATATAATCAAATATTGGCAAATTAATGGCTAGTTGACGTAGGTTAAAGTTGGTCAGTATGTGATTGTTTAATGGTAGCTATCTGAGGGCAGTATAACCTTAATACAGTTAATTTCCTTCAATCGATATGAAGATTCAAGAACACTTTGTCTAGTAAAACCCCTATGTAACTGATTCCATTTTATCCATTGTTTCCTTGATTAGCTGGAAATCTTGGCTTATGCAAGGGTAGTTACGCTTCACTCTTAGTTTGAGCATTCTAAAAGTTTCATCATTGATGGGTTCACCACTCAAAAACTTGGCTAGTAGTGCTCTCTCCCGTTCTGATAGGACAGCTTTATGCATTATTATCGTTGTATCTGATTAGGATACGCTTATATTTATCTGCCGAATAGTATTCTGTATCCGAATAAGATACGGAGAAACAAATATGGAAAACCAAGAAAACCAAAATAGCAATGTTTCTTTTGGCAGGGATTTTCTTTCGCTAAAGAAAAGTCCTTTCGTGGGTTCAAGTCCCACCCCCGGCACCAAAAGAGTTTGGATTTCTGCAGCCTGTTGCTTGTTGCCCAGTTTCTTTTGGTTAGCCGTTTAGGTAAGAAGTCTAAAGCAAACCCTTTTCTACTACTTTCTTTCACTACTTCTCGGTGAGAAATTGACGAGTGAATGTGTAACTGTATCAACGAAAATTCCTAGGCCACTCAAAGAGAAGATGAAGAAACTCAAAATCAAGCCGTCCAAGCTTCTGCGAAAAGCAATAGAGGACGAGGTTAGAAGAAAAGAAATTGAAGAGCTGAAAGAGGAAATAATCAAACTGAAGCCGATACTCGACAAAGTCAGCATGGAAGAAATAGTAAGGAGCACACGAGAGGATCGGGAGAGCCGATGAAATACCTGTTTGATTCTTCAGCAATCATCAGGGCCATCAAGGAAAACAAAACTGATCTTCTAGCGGGAAACGGCACTTTAGAAATAGCGAGATACGAACTTGGAAACATAGTCTGGAAGGATTATTTGCTGCAAGCGAAAATCTCTAAAGAGGAAGCCCGAGCGCTAATGATGGCGATAAAACACGCCTTGAATACAATGGAAGTCCATCAGATAATTTCTAGGGAAGAGGAAATATTGGAAACTTCAGGTCAATTTGGAATTACCTTCTACGACGCTGTCCTATGCTTATTTTACCAAGTTGAAAGCGTTGATATTGGTAACTGAGGATCTACGTCTAACAAAGAAGATTGCCTCAAACATCAAAACTCTAACGCTTGACGAGATTGACCAGAAGCGCCAAAAAAACCAGACTCAGTAATTGCCTAAATAAGGAGGAGGACTTAAGAGGCGCTGGCGCAGCCCTTCGCGGGCTAGGTCCTACCCCGACGCACTAAAAGCACTGTGTTTCTGAATTTTCTGGCAAAAAGGCGGCCTATATTTCTTGGCTGAACTCTTTGGGAGTTTTCACTTTGCCTTTTAAGTTGGGAAATCTCTCAAAATGGTCTTTGTTTTCAGTCAGCAACACGTCGCAGCATTCCAAAAGAAAAGACGCCGCAATCGCCACATCCTGATATTCTATCGGCTGCCCCTTTGAAATCAGGTACGCATTCAATTGGGCAATCACCTTGGCGGTTTCGCCGTTTAACGCAATCCATTGGAATTGGTTAAGTACCCTTTCCGCTTTCGTAACGGCAGTTTTGTAGTCTTTTCTGAGGTATGATCCTGTCAGGATTTCTGAGACGGTTACGGTGCTTATGAAGGCGCTGTTTGTGCTGGTTAATCGTTTGCATAACTCTATTACGTCTTCTTTTCCTCGGTCCACATCCACGATTATCGAGGTATCAACCAGCACAGTGAGTTCTTTCGAGCCGATCTTGTTTTTGCCGCTCAAGTTAGGGAACCAGACCGAGGCGCTTGAATCTTGCCGTTGAATCGGAACGTAGGGATTTCAGTATTTTGTCGAAGTCTTCAGGTAGAAAATCACTGCAATCTTTCCATGCTTCTTCGCTAGGTTTCTCAATAACTATTTTGTTGCCTTCGACTATTTTCATCTTCACCTTATCGCCCACTGTAATCCCCACTGCTTCCCGTATTTCTTTGGGTATAGTGACTTGTGAATGACGTGTAACGGTTACCGATGGCATATTCTTTCGCCACCTGAATTACTAGTAATTCATACTAATAAACAATTACTACGGTTTTGTAGGAATGTACGCCGCCACGGCTCTTGTTGTCAAGATTTGACAGGAGGACTTAAGAGGCTCTGGCGCAGCCCCTCTTGGGTTCAAGTCCCACCCCAGCAGCACTTTTGACGAAAATAAGGGACGAATTGGCATATTTATTTAAGAGCGTCAACCCCAAATATTGGTTGAGAAAACCCGACCTTGACAACTGAAACTGAACTCAAAGAAATACGCAGCCTACTACTGAAACTGAACGAAAAAGTGGAAGGCTTAAATGTGCTAATCGAGGAAAGGCTCATCGGCTGCGAAAAACCCACCGAAGAAGATGCCAAAGCCATAAATGAATATGAAGCCGCCAAGAAGAACGGAAAGCTCAAGTTGGTTCCACAAAAGGAATTGACGAACGGGATCTAATTCTTGCCAGAACACCCCGTTTTTGTCGAAGCCAAAGCGCAAAAGCAATTCAAGAAAATACGCGTCAACGACAAAAACAGGATAATTGGGGTTTTGAGGGTATTAGAAAAGTAAGGTTTTTCGAGCAGGCTCGACATCAAGAAGCTTCAGGGTTATCAAGGGCATTACCGCATAAGGTCGGGCAACTATAGAATACGTTTTGAACTTTCGCCAGACCAAACAATCGTCGTTTATTCAATCGCCAAGAGAGAAAATGCCTACGAATAATTCAAATGCCAAAAGGAATACTCTGTTTTCACATTTTGGATCAGACAACAGTTAAAGAAGCGGCGAGACGATCTGTTTGCCTATGATATGGAAGAGGACTTAAGGCTCCTCTGGTGCAGGCCTTCGCTGGCTAAGTCCCACCCCCGGCACCAAAAGAGGGCAAATACAAAAAAATGGGTTAAGATACCAACATGCATGAATAAGCTACCGCTAAGGCAATAATGTACCTGCTTCGCGTAAAACTTGGGCAAACGATTTGTTAAATAAAAAATTGCTGGAAAAAGCTTTCGCAAGAAGTTAAGTTCAGCAAAAATACAGAAAGCTTGTTAGAAAAATAAAAAAATGAGTAATTGTTGTCCTGCACTGGCATTGTAATCAGTTTCTCTGTTGCCATTTTTCGGTCCTCTTAGCTGACCACTTTCCTGAATAGGTACAAAGTAGCGCCGAAAGTCACAATCGCAATCAACCCGATCACAGCATAAGCAGAAGCAAACGTACTCCAAGTCAACCCGCCCTCGATTAAGCCTCTTGTTACGTTAGAAACATAACTCAAGGGGTTGTAGTCAGCAACGGTTCGCGCCCAAAGAGGCATGATTGATGTGGGAAAGAGACCACTGCTAATGAACATAAGTGGTAAGGCTATAATATTGGAAACTGCTGATAGAGTTTCTGCGTTCTTTGTCTTCAAGCCCAAGGCAAGTGAAAGCCCAAACCAAGCAAGTCCGAAGAAGGCAAAAGTCACGAAAATGAGTAAGAGTCCACCAACCCCGGTTGCGATTCTAAGACCCAGCAGCATTGCCACTCCAATTATTATGGCTGACTGGGCCATCAGCATGAGTATATCGCTCACCAAGCGACCAAGCAAAATTGCCGATCTGCTGGCAGGAGTTAAAAGCACTTTCTGAAGAAACCCCGAGTTAAGATCACTCACGACCGACTGGCCCGTCGGCATACCAATTACTAAATTCAGCACCAATATCCCAGGCGTAAGGTAAGCAAGGTAACTTCCAGTTGGTCCTAGAAAAATGCCGAGTTGTTGAAGTAACTGGGAGAAAAGGATCAAAAACAGCAATGGCGTGAAGAGGTGGACAAACAGTAGAGTAGGGTTTCTCCGTAGTTTTATTAAAGCTCTTTGGAACAAGGATTGAATGTCATAAAATAGTGTCATTTTTATTTTACCTCACATTAAGATTTGTTCGTTGATTTTTCTGCCGAGTTCTTCGGGTCTTATTCTTCTGCCTGTGTGGTGCAGGAAAACATCATCAAGTGTTGGAGAGGACATGTTCAAAGAAGTCGGGCGAATGTTATTGCGGTCCAACGCTGTAACTACATCAGCTATTATTTCATCCGCGTTCTTCGCATGAGCAGCAATACCGCCGTCTGAATCAGTAACATCAACTACGCCAGGAATTTCTTGCAAAATCCTTTTCGTTTCGGATCTCAACAGGGAATCTTTGGGGTCCTTAAGAGAAAGAGTAATTGTGTCATGTCCGATTGCCTGCTTGAGTTCTGTTGGCGAACCACCAGCAACAATTTTCCCGTGGTCAATTATTGAGAGTCGCCGGCAGAGTTTGTCTGCCTCCTCCAAGTACTGAGTCGTCAAAAATATTGTAATGCCTTCTTCCCTGTTTAGCTCATCCAGGTAGTCCCATATTGACGCACGGGCTTGAGGATCAAGCCCAGTGGTCGGCTCATCAAGGAAAAGTAATTTAGGCTTATGAATTAGGGCAGAGGCGAGGTCAAGCCGTTTTTTCATGCCGCCTGAATATCGACCAGCAGGTTTGTTTGCGAATTCTTCAAGCTGCACAGTTTTTAGTAACTCGTCCACTCGTTGATCTAAGGCGCTACCATGCATTTGTTGGAGTCGACCTTGAAGACGGAGGTTTTCTTTGCCTGTTAGGTCAGCGTCTATTATGGTTTCTTGTGTGAGGACTCCGATGACTTTTCGGATTTCCTTTGGGGATTTTTCTAAATCGTAACCAGCTACTCGCACGTGCCCTGAAGTCTTTTTGAGGAGCGTGGTGAGGATTTTGATTGTGGTGCTTTTTCCTGCGCCATTCGGTCCCAGAAACCCGAAAAACTCGCCCTCTTTCACGTTAAAAGAGATCCCTTCAAGTGCTCTTGTGCCATCAGCATAGACCTCTACTAGGTTTTCGACTGAAATAATATCCGATGGTTTCATTATTGTTCACTTCATGTAATTTCCTAATACTTAGTCGCTGTTTCGGATTAAGCTTGTAGCGAATCTACTCGCCTTTTCAAAAAGTATTTAGGGTGACGCACCAATCCCCATCTATGCCAGACTAGTTATAGAGTTGCCGACAAAAAACCAAATTGAAAAACTAAAAGACACTGAATAAAATATTACTGGAAAAAGTTTCTAAAACAAATTTTGTCCGACAAAAAATACATGTTACGAAAAAGAAAAGAAAATATTGGAAATTTAACGAGTGAGCACAGGCTTTCATTCTAAGGTACAGTCTTCTTTTCGAGGGTTCTCGACATATCCTGTTTCGGTTTTTTGAAAACATCGTTCTTGATTGCCAGACTCAAAGCGATGATTAAAACGGCTAATGCAATGCCTATTCCGAAGATAACGTTGAACGCTGTTGCTGAGGGCAGAGTTGCTACAATAACGCTTTTTCCACCTATGACTTTCGTTACTGCGACTGTGAATGAAGCCAAGATTGACGTTGTAAGTACTGGTCCGACTGCGGACCCAATATTCTTGAGAGTTTGGTTGAATCCTTGACCAACAGAGATGCTTTCTTTGGGCAGAGATAGAGATATCATGTTGACGACAGGTACCAGCAGAGTGACAAGCCCTATAAAACCGAAAACTATGTCTACTGAAACGTCTATGGGGGTTCCTCGGTTGACTATGAACAGCAAAAAGCTTACGATTACGACGCCTGCACCTGCAGCGAGTGTTGGCTTGGGTCCAAATCTAGTCACCAGCCTTCCAACAAGCGGTCCCATTATAAGCATGGCTATTGTGCCTGGCGCTATTGCTAGACCGGTGTGGATGACATCAAGACCCAGTCCATACGGCACAGGCACTTCAAGGTACTCTATGGCGACAAAGAAGAGCAGAAAGTTCGTGATGCCTGATATAAAAACAACTAAATTCGCGATGAGAACATTTCTTATTTTTAGAAGATTAAGCCGAATTAACGGTTCAGGCACTAAAGTTTCTGCGTAGAAGAATGAAATTATCAATAAAAGCCCAGGAATTAAGAATGCCAATTCTTCAAGTGAAAACCATCCTAGCGCTGATCCTTTCGTTGTGTAAATCAGCACAAGTGCTATTCCTAGTGAAAGCAGTATGGCACCAACGTAGTCTATTTTGCACTTTGTAAAGGAGACGTCTCGTTTTATGACCGCTATGACAGCGACAAAAACTATCACGCTTAATATCGCCGCGATGTGGAAAGCAGCACGCCAACCTAAGTCTTGAATAACGTATGATCCAAGCACTAATCCCAGCGAAGTGCTGATGGCTCCGGCGCCTACAATGATGCCCATTGCACTAGCTAATCGTTCTTTGGGAAATATATCTGATAAAAACGCTAGTGCCAGTGGAAGCATGGCTAAGCCTACCCCTTGGATGGCTCGAGCAAATATCAGAAAGTAAATGCTGGGTGAGAAACCCGCAATTCCAACGCCTACGGTGTAGAAAGCTAGAGCTACAATCATCATTTTTTTCTTTCCATAAAGGTCACCTAGTTTGCCGAAAATTGATGAAACCACGGCGCCAACTAGGAGAACTATGGATGTGATCCAAGACCCAATGGTTGTTGTCGTAGACAAGTCATTCACAATTGTCGGGATGCCTGGAAGAACCATAGTTTCTACATAACTGATAAGTAGAAGAGATGCAGTTAAGATCACAAGTGCCCGAATGGGGTATTTGTCGCCTTTTGCATAACCTGTTGGTAACGAATTATCTTTTGAATTTAAGGCTGTCATGTTTTTCGCTTCTTTTTTCCTACCATGTCAAGGCATGCGGATTAAGGTTGTAGCGAATGCACTCGCTTTTCATAAAGTATTTAGGGTGCCGCGCCAATCTTCATCTATGCGCAGACTAGTTTTAGAGCTGTCGATAAAAGACCAAATTAAAAAACTAAAAGATCTAGAGAAGCTAAAGGACGTCGACAAATCTGAACCAGAATTTCCGAATCAAGAAATAAAGTCACCTGACATTCAATCGGCTCTAAAATTGTTGGAGATGTTGCAAAAGATAAAGTCATTTGAGATGTTGCATGTTCTCAGATTTGATCAGGACGAATTCGCAGCTGTACTTAAGGTGGAAATCAAAGATCCTTCTTTCAACATTGAAGACCTATTTAATAACAAAGAGATGACTCATGGCGCCAAGGTCGAACTGCAACTGTTAGAGAAAGAAAAAGAAGGAACCTGTATTTACTTCATGAAGGGAAAGCCTCCTCATTCAAGTTCTCAAACGAACAGCCAAAAACTAATAATGTACCCATCTACGCCTGTTAGTTTTCGAGATGGAAAAGTCAGGGTTACTTTGCTTGGAGATAATGACCAAGTGAAAGAGGCTCTTGAATTTTTCGAAAAGGCAGGAAATTTTAAGGTGATTTCACTTATGGATGCAAAATTCTCGCTTAGCTCACCATTTAGTCGCTTAACTGAAAAACAGCGGGACGCTGTCATCTTGGCTTTTAGGCTTGGCTACTTTGATACGCCTAGAAAAGTAAGCACGGATGAACTTGCAGCAAAGCTCGGTCTTGCTAGTTCTACTTTAGCTGTTCATTTGAGAAGAGCGGAACGGCGTTTACTCGCTGAGATGCTAGCCGAATAAGACCAGCAAGTCATAAAACCAAAAAGGCAAAAGTAAACGCCATTAATTGCCTAAGATGTGGAGGTGAACTAAGGCTCCTCTGGCTAAGGCCTTCGCGGGCTAAGTCTCACCCCTGGCACCACAAGCCCATGTTTCTGGAATCTACAGTTAGAAGCAAAGGTTCTGCATATAAGCTACCATAAGTGAAAGCCCAGGACCCGCTATTGCCAGTTCAAAAGAAACAAGCCCAAAAAAAATAGATGCACCAGCGCGCACCGCCACTTTAAATTTAATGAGGATTAATAATTTATGTAAGGGGTTCAATATGGAAAAAACAAATCATTTAAATGCCAAAGAGATGAATTTTGATCAATTATTTAATCAAATTTCTCCGGAAGAGATATGCGACAACGTATTTGTGTTGGTAGGAAAAGTTTTTCCGGTTATTACTGCGGGTAAAGAAGACCATTATAATTCCATGACAGGCAGTGGGGGGGGTTTGGGGCTTCTTTTCAGGAAACCCACCGCTTGGTGTCTTCTTCGAGCAGACCGTTATACGCTTGAATTGATTCTAAAAGAGCAAACATATACGATGTCTTACTTTCCGGATGAATATAAGAAACAGGTACTTTTTTTGGGAAGTAAATCTGGAAGGGATAGTGAGAAAATGAAAGAAGTTGAATTGACAAGTGTTCAGACTCCTTCAGGAGATATGTCTTTCAAAGAAGCCAGATTAATTCTTGAATGCAAATTAACGGAAATTACTACTCCCAATCCCCATGATTTTTACTCACAAGAAGCTAAAGAATACATAAATGAAGCTTACAAAAAAGAAAGCGATTATCGCAAATACGTATTTGGGGAAATCACCCATGTTTGGGTAAAGAAGTAGAAAAGACAAATGAACAGAGGCAGATTGGCAAAGAAGAATAGAAACTTGGAAGGATTTGCAATTAATTGGAGCCTCATGTAATCAACCAAATTTTTATATAAAGGACAAGTTTAAAGAGAAAGATAGGTAAACCTGGAAATCGGGTTGAAGGTTTTTCCGAAAATTGTATCTGTTGAAGGTTGAAATCATGATTTTGGATCTTTCTAATCAAACGGGGACGAAACTTTCCAGAACCGCCATATTGCTTGCCGCAGTGATGATTGTGAATGTGGTGGTAATCATCTTGTTGACTCCAATCGGCTTTGAGACCCGTCCGCAATCCGACTTGAAGACGTTAGGCTATTTCGCTATTACAGCCATTTTTGTGGGTCTCGCAATGGATCTGGCGTCAATCGGTTTTCTTTTCAAAAGAGTTAGAGTTAGGTTAGCTTCGGGTTTGGCAATCGCCAGTTCAATTCTCTTCTTTTTGATCGTTTCCGTGGATCGAACCGGGTCCTTTTTCTCGGTGCCGATTCCCCCCGCAATCAATACCCTCGAAGACATCTTAATTATCGTATTAATCGTAACTCTCGTTGTCGCGTCATTGGTTTACAGAGAAAGCAAGCTCACCCAATAAGAAGAGCGCTGGATGCAGAAAACTGAGAAAGAAAAAGGAGAGAAGCTTCGGAGAAGGGTCGATGCCTCGCCAAGAGATGGAGTTCGAGTCCCCCGGCGCCACTTGCTCTTCTTTAACCGTGGAAGTTGTTGTCCAAAACTTCTACATAAAACAGCAGCCAACAGCTTGGCGAGGCGCAGGGCAACGTTTTAGTGCCTAACCACACACACTACGCTTGATCAATGTGCAGACACCCAAATATCACATCTACATCGAGTACAGTGAGCCCGACAAATCTGGCTTTCGCTTCAACGTTTCCCGCCCAGAATTAATAGGGAAAATTCAAGAACCCTTTGCCAACGGCGAAGCGTTCTGGTTTATGGGGCGTCTCCTTAGCCCAGTTAAAGTCGCCAGAATCGTTATCTTTTGGTCTTACCTGCCAGCTGATCAACTGTATTTGCCCAACCATGAAAGCCTCATAGCAGCCAAAGACAAAAAATACGTCATCGACAACATCGTCAAAGGCAAAGTCAAAGGCGTTTACGTATGCACCGAGGAATTTGTGGCGGTTACCCAAAAAAAATCGGCGTCAACCTCACAGGCGCCTCCCGCAGTTTCTGCCCCAAGCGGCATCCCACGGCGAATAATCGTTGTTTCTGGAACAGACGAAAACATGAAGCAAACCATCACGGGAGCTTTGAGAAAACTCGGGCTCGCCGCCGTTGTGATGAGTGAAGAACCGAGCCAGGGCAAAAAAATCGTCGACCGCTTCGCAGACTACGCCGATGTGGGCTTTGCTTTGGTTTTGCTTTCGCCTGATGTTTACGTTTACCCGAAGGGTGAAGAAGCCACAAAACGCGAACGCATCCCAAAACAAGACGTGACTTTGATGTTTGGCTTCCTACTGGGGAAACTTGGGAAGAATAAGGTGCTTGCCTTCTACAGGGAAAGCCCAAACTTTGCTTTTCCAATAGATTTTGAAGGGGTAAAATTCACAGCCTTAGACGACCGCGACAGTTGGAAGCTTGCCCTGATTCGTGAACTCACTAACTGCGGCTATACGGTTGACTCTGAGAGACTTTTAAGCTGAGACCAAAAAACACTAACAAACCAATTTCACGAGTGGAATTCTTCAATTATCCTTCGCTAAAGGGCAGCGTGCAAGTTGCTGTTCAAGCGGCACCATTCTTTTCTTTAAGTTTCAACTCAGCTTTTTTGCGTTCTGTGATGGAAACGCCTGTTTCAAGTGCCGCTACAACTTGGCCTTTATCGTTCTTGAGCGGAACAGCGGTGACTTCAACCCATTCAACCCCGAAGTTGCCGTATTCAACGCAGACTTCGCGTTTATCGAAAGAGGCGCCGTCTTGGAAGATTTTTTTAACTCCGCAATCGGGACAAATACTGTCGCGTCCATGAAAGACTGCGTGGCATTTTTGGGATTCAACGTTTCCGACGCGGTCCTTTAGAACCTGGTTAATCCACAGCACTTGAAAATCGGGTCCAATCATTGACAAGCCCACGCCAGTTGTCCCTGTTACCGCCTCAAGTTTGTCTCGTTCCTGCCTTAGCTCCGATTCCTTTTTGAGGCGTTCAGTTACGTCTACGGCTGTTCCAAGTACCGCAGTTTCTTCTCCATACTTGATCACTTTAGTTGTTAGAAGCACGTCAATTCTTTTGCCATCCTTAGTGATATGCGGCAATTCTAAAGGAGAAACCTCCCCGCCGCGCATGTGTGTCCTGAAATTGGAAGCTTGAATCGCGCGGTACTCGGGGCTAACCAAATTGAGGAAATTAAACTCTGGGCTGCAGAGCTCCTCCCGGGTGTAGCCAAGTGTTTCCTCGCATTTTCTGTTTGCGTATACAATCCTGCCGCTTTTGTTGATGAAAATCATGTTAGGCGATTCTTCAGCTAAAGTCCTAAACTTTTCTTCTGACTCTTCAAGCAGGCCTTGGTTTTTCTTTTTCTCTGTAACGTCGTGAGCAACAACAAAAGCCCGGTCAGGCTCGTTGTTCTTGTATGTTAGTTTCGCGGTTAGTGTAGCCCAAAGTTTGGTGCCCTGTTTAGTTTTTATGCCGAACAAAACGTTTTCGTCTATTTTTTCTCCAGCGAAGGTTCTCTTGATTATTTCTTGGAAGAGTTTTTGGCTTTCTGCATCGAGAAGATCAAACGGGCTCATAGAAAGCAGTTCTTGCTCCGAGTACCCAGATAGGGTGGACATGCATTCGTTTAGGTTCGTTATCTTGAGGGTTTTGCAGTCTATTTCGTAGATTGGTGCCGGAGCGTACTTTGCAAGATACCTGTATTTCTCCTCGCTTTCCCTCAAGGACTCTTCAACTTTTTTGCGTTCCGTTATATCTTCCATTATAGTTGCCAAAAACCCTTCTTCTGGAGAATACGCAGTTATTGAGAACCATTTTTCTAAGGTTTTTGCATGATATTCAAAAGTAGCCGACTTGCCAGAGGAAATTATTTGCCAATGCTTGTTAATAACATCAAGGAAATTTTTCACGACCTCACTGGGCAAAACCTTTGTTACTTTTTCGCCTAAAACGCTCTTTCTAATTCCAGTGATTTTTTCAAATCCATCGTTTGCCCCTAATAGTGCAAAGTCAACAATTTTTCCCCCAGCGCCGAAAAATAGTCGAACATAAGAAAAGCCATTATTTAAGTTTGAAAACAAATAGTCGAACTGTCGACTATCATGTTTAAACTTTTGGTCTTGAGGCTCAATCGCCGAGAACCATGCGGAATCAAAATAGTTTTGAGCTAATGCCACAAGGGAAGAATTGTTTGAGAACACAGCTCCATAATTTTCCTGTTCAAGCTTTGAGGCTGCCAGAAAAATTTCTTTCCCGTCATATATTCTAAGGCTAAAAGCAGGGGGACTATCGACGCGTCGCCATTCAAAATTTGGGAATCTTTTTAGCGCCGTGATTTTTTTTGCGTCAGATCCGTTGGATTCTTCGGTGATAATGCGTATTGTTACTCCTCTTTCCAAGGCGGTCTGGATTTTTGCGTGAAAATTGTCGAGCCACCGAAGTACTTCTTTCGCAGAAACCATAATGCTTAGAGTGGCTTTAGACTTGTCAAGCAGTCTTTGCAACTCAAATTCTACCGTGTTTCTGTTTATTAGAACAAACTGATGGTCTTCGGGTGTGCCTTGCCTACTCGTCTTTTCCTTGAAGCGGTCAATCATCTTTTCCGCGTTTTTGTTTAAGTCAAGGTTTTCTTTTGTTCTTCGCAGCATCAAAATGGAAACTGCGTTCTCAATGGGCAATGGCTTAACTTTGGTCGGTAAAGCCACGATTTTTTCAACTATTCCCAGTTCTTGAAGCCCAGAAACTCCTCGGTACGCATCGGGACGCGCCACTGAAGAGGCATGGGCAATTTCCTTCACAGTTGCTGGACCTAACGAGATAAGAGCCAGATAAATTTTTGTTTGCACCCTTGTCAGTCCAAGAGCAACTAAAGTTCGGGTATTCTCCTCGTTGTTGTTAAATGCCCGATTTCTATCCAAGTCGAATCCGACAATAATCTGTTATCGTTTTTTTGCTTATAAAGCATATTAAAAAACTGACAATATTAAAAAATGGAAATGGATCCGACAACCAGAAACAGTGATTTTGACAAAAATCTGGAGAATCAACCCGAGAAGTAAGAACACGCTAGGTCTAGAAAACGGATTTTTCTAAAATTTTTCTTTCGTCTGCCAAGTTCTTTCTTGAGAAATGATGCTTGACTCTTTTCCATTGCTGTTGTATCAAGAGCCACTTACAACCCTTTATAAATAAAACGTCACAAATAAGACGACTGGGGAAAGGCGGGAAATTTATGGAATTATCTAAAAATAAGACCAGATTGTATCATGAATATGATGCATTCAACTTTCTCGACGACTTTGTCCTCAACATGTTGGCAAAACATAAAAAACTGTCTTCAAAAGAAATTGTAAGGCGAGTCCAGAAAAATATAGCTGTCACCGAATCAACCATCAACACGTGCCTGTTTTTAATGAGCGTAAATGGCTTAGTAAACAATCAGTACGTTGGCACATGGAACTGCTACAGAATAACCGAAGATGGCAACAAGTTCCTGGAAGAATATGACCAAATAAAAACCAAAATCCTCGAGCTTAGGCACTTAGCCATTGATTCTGGAGCGAATGCGAAAAAAGACCAGCTACTTACTTCGTAACGTAGGATTTCTGGCGCAATTCTAAAGCGACTCTAGTAGAACTAAATAGGGAATTAGATAGTGGAGAAACTTGACTGGAAGCTATTGGTCTGGGCATTCTGAAATTTCTGGGTGCCTGCTTAATTCGTCGAGGGTTTTGTTTAACAGTATGTTGTCTCCGACTTGGGAGACCAGCGGGACAGGAACGCATACTGTTGAGCTGCGGAACCTTTTTTTGAATCCAAGGTCTTCAGACGCTGCCTTTGACAATTTTACATGCAGCTGAGTAACTTGCCATTTGACGGTGTCCATTTCTACGCCATTAATCGTTCCAAGATCAAAACCGCCTGCACAAATAACAAACATCCCAGAAAGCTTATCAAAACTAACCAAAATAAATCACCAATATTTATCAAAAATAATCACAAATATAATTCTTTCCGTCAGCCAAAATTCGCCGCCGTTGGATAAGGTTGGAGTTGCAAAACCTAAACCTGAAATCTGAAAAGCGCCGACAAGCGAAACATCGCGGTTTAACGAGTCGGGTTAGGTTCTGAATTGGTATTCAGTTATGGTTTTTATCATCAGCTGAATTATGACGTCCTCGTCTAGGCGGTGTCCAGTGGCTTTTTTGTGTTCAACCATGTGCGTTTTTATGGCTCTATCCATTTCAGGTAAATCTGGAACGACCAGTATGCTGGCGCCGCAGGAACATTTGAAGATGGGCATTCCGCCGGTTTTTTCGTCGCGGATTTCGGTTGTTCCCACCTGAATTTTATCTTGCTTGTTAGTCTTCATTTTTGTCACCCTACTGGGTTGAAATATTCTATATTCAGGGTTAGGGTTAAGAGAGGAGATAACATTTTTTGAGAAGCCCAATTCACCTGTTTAGTATGTTAGCCTTCGCAGGTTAGTGAAGCCGACTTGACAAATCCTGTCAGGCTTGCTTCTTAAACAACCTTATATTCGTTCTATTGATTAATCAGCAGACGGTTAAGGGTTCACCTACATGATTAAGTCCTTCTCCCTTCTCCTTTCGAAGGAATCAGGAACCCTTAACCCTTCTCTCCTCGGAAATCTCCAATAACGGTAATTCTTCGTTTTCAACGGCGATTTGACGGGTGCTCGACGCTTGGCGTACAATGTTTAAAAGGTTCCGCCGAAATCATTGTTTTAACTATCTTGCGGTTGATTTGATGGCGGATAACCAAGAGCTTCTTTCCCTGCCTGCTGACGAAGTTTTAGCTAAGCTCAACACATCTGAGTCTGGGCTGTCCACGCAGGAAGTCCAAAGCCGCCTCGCAACCTATGGACCTAACCAGCTGGCTCAAAAACAGAAACGCACGGGACTCATCGAAGTTCTCTACCACCTCAGAAACCCGCTTGTGCTTATACTTCTGATTGCGGCGGTAATCTCGGGGGTTGTCGCGAAGGACTTTACCAACGCAACAATAATCACTTTTATCGTTGTTCTCAGCGTTGTTCTTGACGTTTATCAGGAATCTAAGGCTCAGAACGCTGCCGAAGCACTTCAGGAACGAGTCACAACGAAGGCGACGGTTCAGCGGGACGGCACCAAGCAGGAAGTGAAGCTTTCCGAAATTGTTCCAGGCGACATAGTGTACCTCATAGCAGGCGACCTTGTTCCCGCCGACTGCAGACTAATCAGCGCCAAAGACCTAAACATCAACCAATCAGCCCTGACAGGCGAAGCGTTTCCGGTGGAAAAGAATGCGGATCCACTTCCCAAGCCTACTTCCGAGTTAACAGGATGGAACAACTATGTTTTCTTGGGAACTTCGGTTGTGAGCGGAACCGCAACCGCCGTCGCGGTCAACACGGGAAGCCAAACTCAGTACGGGGGCATCGCGAAGGAGCTTGTGGGCAAGGCGCCTGAAACCGAGTTTGAGAAGGGTCTGCGGCGATTCGGAGCGTTGATGACGGAGGTCACGCTTTTCTTGGTAACCTTCGTTTTTTTGGTGAACGCGGTTTTCTATTCGGGGTCGCGCAGCATTTTGGATTCGCTGCTTTTTGCTGTGGCTCTTGCGGTGGGTTTGACGCCTGAGCTTTTGCCCATGATAATGTCCATTAACCTGTCCAGAGGCGCTGTGGCGATGTCTCAGAAAGGCGTTATCGTGAAGCGGTTGGCTGCAATTCAGAACTTCGGCAACATGGACGTGCTATGCACCGATAAAACAGGCACGCTTACCGAGAACAAGCTTACGTTGAAGGATTACTTGGATTTAGATGGCAAAGAAACCGAGAAGGTGCTGCTGTACGCCTACATTAACAGCGTCTTGGAAACTGGACTCAAAAGCCCCTTAGACGCCGCGGTGGTTGGGTACAAACAGTTCGACGTGTCGGGTGTAGGCAAAATCGATGAGATTCCGTTTGATTTTATTCGAAGACGCGTCTCAGTTGTGGTTGAAACCGGGGGGCAGCGGCTCTTAATCGCCAAAGGAGCCCCGGAAGAAATCCTAAAAATCTGTGACCACTGCGAAACCGACCAAGCCGTATCTGACCTGTCAAACGATTGCCAAGCCAAATTTGACCAAAGATACAACAGCCTCAGCGCAGAGGGCTACAGGGTCTTAGCCGTCGCATACAAGAAAGTCGAAGACAACAAAACTCATTACTCTCTGGGCGACGAAGAGGACATGGTTTTTCTGGGTTTCCTGTCTTTTCTTGATCCGCCTAAAGAAAGCGCCAAGGAATCAATTCGCTTGCTGGCAAGGGACGGCGTGGAACTCAAAATAGTAACAGGCGACAACGAGCTGGTCACGAAAACAGTGTGCGAACAGTTAGGCTTTGACATAAAGGGGATTGTTCTTGGAAACGAAGTTGCGATGCTTCAGGACGACGCCTTAGCCCGCGTTGTGGAGGACAACAACATTTTTGCCCGCGTGAACCCCGCCCAAAAAGACAGAGTAATCAAAGCGCTGCGGTCGAACGGGCATGTGGTTGGGTACATGGGCGACGGCATCAACGATGCGCCTTCCCTAAAAACCGCGGACGTCGGCATTTCGGTGGAGAACGCTGTTGACGTCGCAAAGGAATCCGCCGACTTAATCCTGCTGAAGCCTGACTTAACGGTGCTTGACCAAGGGGTTTTGGAGGGCCGAAAAACCTTCGGCAACACCATGAAGTACATCATGATGGGTGTCAGCTCAAACTTCGGCACGATGTTTAGCGTCGCCGGAGCATCGTTATTCCTAAGTTTCCTGCCGATGACCGCCATCCAGATTCTTCTAAACAACCTCCTATACGACCTATCCGAAGCCACCATACCAACCGACAACGTAGACGACGAATACATTGGAAAACCCAAGCGGCTTGACATCTCCTACATCAGAAGATTCATGGTTATCATGGGACCCGTCAGCTCGATTTTCGATTACTTGACGTTTTTCCTGTTGCTATTCGTTTTCCTGCCTCTGATACCGGGAGTCGGAATTTCACTTCATAAGCAAAGTGTTTTTCAAACAGCATGGTTCGTAGAGTCCCTGGCGACCCAAGCGCTCGTGGTTTTCGTGCTTAGAACCAGAAAAACACCGTTTTACAAAAGCAAACCAGGCAAATATCTAGTGATAAGCACTTTAGCCGTCGTAGTGGCTGCTTTCGCATTGCCCTACACACCTCTGGGCGCCATATTCAATTTCACGCCGCCCCCGGCAAACTTCTATCTGGCACTCGTGGGGTTGATAGGTGGCTACCTGTTCTTGGTTGAGGTAGTTAAGAAATGGTTCATCAAACGGTACTCATACCTGCTGGAACAGAACTACGTGGCCAAAAAAACAAAGCCGAAAAGCCAAACACCCCCGTAGCCCGCGGAACTGAAGCTTGTCGGCACATCTCGATTTTTCCGTGACGTTATTTAATTGGCTCTAGAAGCGTCAAGTTGGAAATGTGGTGGGCGACGCGAGAAAGTGTTATTAGGTATGCCCCCCCATACTTAGTATGGGTACCCCTACTTACTTTGGTTTGAGGCTTTTTGCGGTTTTTTGAGGGGAACCTTTATTGTGAATGTGGTGCCGACGCCGACTTGGCTTTCAAAGGAAATCGTGCCATCCATCGCTTCCACAATCCGCTTAACCACCGCCAAACCCAGCCCCTGCCCCTTCGATTTGGTGGTGAAGAGCGGAGTAAACAAGCTTGGCTTAACCGCCTCCGCAATACCAACCCCCGTGTCCCTAACGCTTAGGATTGCGTAGCCGTCGGTTTGTTTGCCTTCGATTGTGAGTTTTCCACCTTTCTGCATGGCTTGCACCGCGTTGGTGATTAGGTTCGTTAGTACCCGCCTCAGGAAAGTCGGGTCGGCATCGATTACCAAATTTTGGGCAATCACCTGAATCTGTATCTTATCTGGAACATCAGCAGCCGCAAGGGTTTCGTCGATTAAGTCGCAAACGCTGACTTTCTCCAGCGAAGGCGTCAGCACCCTTGTGAAATCCTGCAAATCGCTGACGATTTTGTTGATGTAACTGATGTTTTCCTCGATTTCGTCAAGGCTCTCCTGCATGTTGTTTTTTCCTTCACTCGGAGGCATAACTTTCATTTCTCCACGGACAAGAAACAAGTCGCCAACGATTGCCTGCAACGGGTTACGGATGTCATGTCCAACCATGCCTGCGGTAGCCCCGATAGTTGCCAAGCGCTCTTTAGATTGAAGCTCCTTTGTCCGTTCCTCAACAAGCCGCTCCAAGCCCCCTCGATATTCCTCAAGTTTTTCTTCCGCTTTCCTGCGTTCTGTTATATCTCGGAAAATAAGGACGACACCTGTGTTTTGCCCGTTTTTGTCTTTTATGGGAGCTCCACTGTCGTCAACCGCGATTTCTGTTCCGTCCTTTCGAATCAGCACTGTGTGGTTGGCTAAGCCAACGGTGACGCCTCTGCTAATGACTTTTCTGACTGGGTCATCGACGACTTTTCGTGTTTTCTCGTTAATAACTTTGAATATTTCCTGCACGGGTTTCTGCCGAGCCTCATTTAGCCGCCAACCCGTTAACTCTGCGGCTACCTTGTTCATGAACGTAACTTTGCCTGCCAAGTCAGTGGCTATGACCGCGTCGCCGATGCTGGCAAGAGTCGTGGACCAGCGTTGTTCACTCTCGAAGAGGGCGGCTCCAGCTTTTTCTAAATCTGCTGTGTAAGTTTTCAGTTCTTCTTTCATGTGTTCCCGCAAATCAGTTACAACGATAAACGTTGTTTTCCCGTTGCCTATGTCCAAGGAGTTGACTGATATTTGCGTGGGCACCAAGGAATTATCTTGGCAGGAAACAAACGATATTCCTCGGGTCAACGAGTTTTTCTTGCCTATTCCTCTGCATTCGCCTAAAAGCTCCAAGAAAGGTTCCTTAAAAATCGGGGAAACACGTTTTTCAACGTTGCTGCCTGCAAGCATTTCCAGAGAGCACCCCAACATTTTTGCAAATCCACGATTGCAATACAATATAGTGTTATCGTCCGAGAGCATGACTGCGCCTTCCTTCATTTCCTCGATAAGAAGGCGATAGGGTTTCTCGGCGCCGCTAAGCGTGTAAATTTGCTCGCCTTTCGGCGTGTAAACGACTACGCCGTCGACTTCCCCGCGTCTAATCGCGTCTAAAGTGTCTTGGGCTTCTTGCAGGCGAATACGCAGCTCCTCATTCTCAGCTGCTAAATCCTCATTGGTTTTTTTCTGCATGTGGAAAACGTCTTTGTCAGGGTTTCTTTTCAGTTTTAGGAACCAGATTTAATCCAACCAAGATTTTATCTTTATCTGACATATCACCGATGAATTTCCTCAGAGGCAACGGCAACTTTTTGATAAGCGTCGGAGCGGCAAGTAACTGTTCTTTCTTGGCGTATTCGGGTTGCTGATAAATGTCTATGACTTCAAGCTCGTATCTGCCTTGAAGGTTTTCTTCGCAGATTCTTCTAATGTTTTCAATGGCGTTTATTGATCTGGGAGTCATGCCTGTAACGTACAGCCGTAGAACGTATTTTTCTTTGCCAGACGTCTGCGCAGCCTTCTCGAATTCTTTTGTTGAATCGGTTTCTTTGGCTTTTTTCATAAAGATTCCCTTGATTGGCAACATTTCAGTTCTTATCGAGGTGATGATTTTGCTCGAATGTCAAGACCAACAAGCACCCGTTCCGTATTTGAAAGGTCACCTATTATTTTCCTAATTGGTTCAGGAAGCTTACGCACCAGCGTTGGAATAGCTAGTATCTGGTCGCCGGCAGCCAACTGAGGATTCTTAATCAAGTCAACGATTTCTATGGTGTACTTGCCTTTAAGATGCTCTTCAGCAAGTTTCTTCAAATTAGCCAATGCCTTCATAGAATTTGGGGTTTGCCCAGCAACGTAGAGCCGAAGCTCCCAAAATTCTTCCTTAGGTGCTTTTTCTGGTGTTTTAGCCTTTTTGCTCATGTTTCTCTTAACTCACAAACGGGTTATTCTTCAAAAATTATTTGATGTCTTCCTTTCGCATTCGGCCCATTTCTTTTCGATTTTCCGAAACCGTTTTTTCGCGGCGTTTTTCCTGATTTATGAGTTGTTTGACTTCTTCTTCTTTTGAGTCAAATTCCGCTTGCAAAGCAATTACTTGGGCTTCCATTAGCTTGCGTTTGCGTTCGAGGTCGCGTTGCAGTTTTTCGGCTTCGTCTTTACGTGAATCTTCTGTCGCTTGGTCTTTTATTTCTTGCGTTAGCCTTGCTGAACCTGTGAGTACACCGGCGGGTCCAGTGTATACGTCGACGATGTCTACGCCTTTGCTTGTTATGAGGAACTCGCGGATTTGGTTTGAATGCGCCATGCCTCTTGATTTGAGGATGTAGATGCCGCGGTTTCGTTCTCCGGATAGTTCAATGTCTCTTAGCAGTATCCAAGTATCCATTATGGAAGATACCTCGGACTCGGTTGATTCAAGACCAGCCATATGGGTTAAATTCGTGAATAGGGCCGTAATTTGTTTGGCTTTCAGGTAGTCGATTAGACGCGTCAACATCGACTTAACCTCATTCTGGTCTCCTGTACTGATGAGGTTAGTTATTGGGTCAACCACAACGACGGCTGGCTTGAAGTCATCGATAAATTTCTGCATCCGAACTAAATGCGTCTCCAACCCATAGAATGTAGAGCGAATAGCGTGGAACTCCAAAAGCCCTTTCTTGACAAAAGGTTCAAGGTCAATTCCTATGGACTTCATGTTTCGCATTATCTGGCTTGGCGACTCCTCGAACGCAAAGTAGAGGCAACGTTCCCCACGTTGGCAGGTTGCACTTGCAAAGCTTGCGGATATGCTGCTTTTGCCTGTTCCAGCCGTTCCCGAAATCAGAATGGTGCTGCCTCGGTAGAAGCCTTTACCCTCAAGCATGGCATCCAATCTTGGAATGCCGCTTGTAATGCGCTGCGTCGAAATGGAGTAATTTAGAGTCAGTGAGGTTATTGGCATTATGGAAATGCCTTTTTCATCAATCAAAAACGGGTACTCGTTCGTGCCGTGTACAGAGCCGCGGTACTTTACGACCCGCATACGCCGTGTGGAAATCTGGTTTTGTACCCTGTGGTCGAGCACGATGACGCAGTCTGACACGTACTCTTCCAAGCCGTAACGGGTAAGAGTGCTGTCGCCGCGTTCAGCGGTGATGATTGCTGTTACACCTTTGTCTTTTAGCCAACGGAACAACCTGCGGAGTTCCGCACGCAAAATCGCTTCGTTGCCTAACCCGGCGAAGAGCGATTCAATTGTGTCAAGCACCACACGTTTGGCTTTGATGCTGTCGATTGAGTAGTTTAAGCGGACAAATAACCCTTCAAGGTCATATTCGCCTGTCTCTTCTATTTCGCTTCGTTCTACCCTCACGAAGTCCACTAGAATCTTTTTTTGAGCGACAAGCTCGTTTAAATCGAAACCCAAAGAAGCAACGTTTTCCGCGAGTTCTTCAGCGGTTTCCTCAAACGCCATGAATACGCCGGGTTCATTGTAGTCCATTGCACCGCGGATAAGAAACTCCATCGACATCAAGGTTTTGCCGCTTCCGGGACCACCAGCGATTAGGGTTGGGCGTCCTTTAGGTAACCCGCCAAAAGTAATCTCGTCTAATCCTCGGATTCCTGAGGCAGTTTTCGGAAAAACCATATCAAGTTTACGATTGCCTGACATAACATTTCATTGGGTCAGTGCGTACTTAAAACTTTTGTTTTTCCCCAAATCAAAACAGACGATTAATCCTAAAAACGTCAAACCGCCAAAGAAATTCAGACGAAGACTATTTTTCGATTTAACAAATTCCCTGCCGCAAACTTAAGAGAAAACGGGTTTTGCTCAAAACTAACCATCGTTCCCCGAAATTCTGCTTGATGACCTTTCAAATTGAGTTTTGCAATTACGCGTTCGGGGTTAGTTAGGTCGCCAATTAAGATTCTTTGAGGGTCAGGCTTCTTTTTTATGATTGTTGGGGTAGATATTATTTGTTTTTCAATTGCTATTTTTGGGTTTTTGAGTAGATCGATGACGTTGATGACGCAGTTTTCCCCTAAATACTGGTCGCAGATTTGGCTCAGATTGTTGTAGGTTAATTCTGATTTTGGTGTTTGACCGGCAATGTACAAGTCAAACTCCCATATGGGCGAGGTCTTTGCCATTCAAGGGTTCTCAAGTACTATGTGCGTACTGCGAAGATAAAACTTTGCATCGGATTTGTGGTTGTCATTGCGTACGCACATATCCTTTTATGGTGTTTTCCATGTATGTTGGTGGACTGGTTAGTCCATGGTGATAAGAATCCAAAAGTTTCTCTTTATGGTTGATTGCCCGAACTGCGGAAACAAATTTGAGGCTTCTCCTGATAGGAAGCTGGAAAACGCCCATTTTTCTTTGGCTTCGTACACGTGCCCCAAATGCCGCAGCCGCTTCAGAAAAGTGTCATGTTAACGTCGCGTTGAACATTTCTTCTTTGATTGGCGCTGAAACCGGGTTGGCGGCTCAGCACTTGTTGCATCAGCGTGAAACAACATTGGCTTATATCATTTCGTTTGGTAATGTGTTTGCAAGGAAGAAGGTTACCAGAAGGCCATTGTTTGGCGGGTCTGGCTGCTGACGCGGCGTGGCGCCGGGTTTTTGCGTCTTGTCGATGTTAGCGCATGGCTAAATCCGTCAACCACCACTTTTCCCCCACCCAAATTTGCCTCCTAGCGCAAGCCCCAAACGCCGCAGACAGGAGCGCCGAGCAAAGTGAATGATTCATGCCTGTTAACTAAGCCAAAAAAACTATCAACCACATTGAAAACAGGTTTACGAATAGCTCAATTCAGTCTCCAAATCAAAAAAACAACACAAAACAAACCCCGAATAAAAACGCCTGCCGAGAAGGGTACCCCCATTTTTACATCAAAATTCCAATGTAAAGATGGTTTTAAAGACCAGGGGAGGGGGTCTAGTATTTACATCAAAAAACCAACGTAAATATGGATAAGAAAAACAAGCTTCGCCAAGAAAAAACAAAAAATAGAAGAAATGGTGGTTGGGTTTATGCGAGGTAGACTGTTACGTTGCCGTCTTTGTCTTTGGCTGCGCGGACTTTGATTTTTCTTGGGGGTTTCTCGATGCCTCTGCTCCAGATTGCCTGGTTAAGTTCTTGGCTTATGATGAGTTGAGGCAGCTCTTCTTCTTCCTCTTCCTCGGAAACCTGCATCTCCAGTTTCATGTGTTTCGTTATGAAAATCTTTATCAGCTGCATCGCGCGGGAAGCACGTTTGTTCGGCGGCCTAACCAAAGCGCGCCCAAGAGGGATAACGTAGATTCGTTCTTCAACGATTTCCTCTTCTTCCTTCTTTTTACGTTCAGGTTTAGCTTCCTCTACTTCAGCGACCGCTTCCTCAGGCTTAGCCTCCGCCGTCGGCTCCGACACAACTTCTTCAGGAACCTGTTCCTCAACGGTTTCTTCAGCGACTGGCGGCAACTCTTCCTCTGCAACAGTCTGAGTTTCTTGTTTGTCTTCATTAACCATGCCTATTTACGTCTCCTATGCCTTTATCTTTCTAGTTCGCCAGTTCCGTCTCTGCTTAGGGTTATTTCTAACTTTGCCGTCGGTTCGGGCAATTACCCATGTGGGAACAGACTGTGCGATTTTGCCAGCTTTAGCTAGCCGAAGCTTCTTCGCCGTAGGTTTAATTCGCGCCATACTTTCATATCCTTCTAATTGTTGGTTCTCGCTTCCGTGATTGAAGCTGAATTAATATCTGCTTAAGCTGATCGTCAGAGAGCGGAATCGGCAGCTTACCCGTCTGCGCCATCTGAATCAGCTGCATCTCAATTTGCTCCGTGAAGTCCTGCTTGACCATTTTGAGGTTGTTGAGTCTTTGCTGAGCCTCAGGAGCCAATATCTTTCTAAGCAACGCCTGCTTTTGGGCTTCTATTTGCTCTTCTTGAGACTGCCTTTGATCTTCACTTGCTCTGCGCTGCATCGACGACAGCTTTCGTTTACGGATCTGGTCAAGCTCGTCATCAGACATAGCTTCTATTCGCCTTGATACTTCTTGAGCGCAGGCACACTTTTGACTACTTCTTTATGCAAGTCCCCAGCAACCTCTTGAAGAAGCTTGCGACCCTTAGGAGTCATACGTCTACCCTGAGGCTTAGTCGTCTGAACCAAACCTGCAGTTTCAAGCTGCTGAAGAATCTTGCGAATGTTACTTCCGCCTGATTTAGTAGCATGAGATTTCTTAACGCCATTATTCTTTCTTCCGCCGTAATCCGCCCGCAGCTTCTCCAGCCCAATCGGACCATGAACATACACTTTACGAAGCACAGATGCACTTCGCATGTACCACCAATTCGGGTTCTGAGGCTGCTTTTCAACGTGGGTGCCGGTCTTAACAAACGCTGCCCATGGAAGAGGCTGAACTTCATCAACGTTTTCCCTAAGATACTTAGCTAAACGATCGATAAACTTTGAAGCTGGAACATCGTGAGGAGTAGTCAAGATTGTTCTAATCCTTTGTTTTTCCTTGCAGTAAAACAATGAAGCCAAATATAAATATTCTCTGGATAGCAATAAAGGCTTACGCAAAACTACGCATTCAAATCGGATTCAAGCTGGATGGCTCTTTGGAGCTGTTAACGCACGGATGCTTTCGCTTTGAGCACGAAAACCCGCAGGTCAATTCTTGAAGGACAAACAAAAGAGCAGTTTCCACAGCCTTCACACAGGTCAACTCGAAGCTTCCGAAGCGTCTCCTTCTTGCTTTTTTCAAAAGATTCCTTAATCAAAACTGGACTAAGGTTATGCGGGCAGGAACGCATGCAGACGCCGCATCGGATGCAAGCCGCAGCTTGCGGTTTTTCTGCAGAGTTCTCAAGCTTTTGAGAGGCACCCATTTGTATCCCTTGTTGAAAATCAGAGTCATAAAAGGCAATTATATACGTTTTTGTAAAACCTAAATCTACTCGCTCTCTTTGAAAAGGAGCAGGAAAAAGCGTTCTTTCTCCTCTAAAATTGCGTCAACAAAGAGCCAAGCGATTCGTCTTTAGGGTTCTGTTAAGTTGGTGTGAGATTTTTCTCTGTGTTAAGTTTCGTGGGATATGGAGTTCTGAGTGGGAGTATCTGTTAACTTCCGTGGGATGAACACCAAATCTTAAAAGTAAATTGCATTATAAATAACAGCTTGAATAGAATTGCCGTTAAAAAAACCAGAAGTATATGCTATAGTCGGAGAAATCCGGAAAAAAATAATGCCTACCTCAGAAGTCATTGTTCAACAAGCCTTAAACGAACTTGGACTAACCAAAGCTTCATCAATAAACCCAACTGGCAAAACTCCGAACGACATACTACAAAATTTTAACCCTTATCTTTGGTCTGCATTTGAAAAATCCTTAGAGGTTCTAGAAAAATACGAATCCAAAGTGTACCCTAAAGCACTACACCAACTCTCCATTCTACGGTCAAACAACCTCAACATAATTGAAACAGCAAACCCCAAAATGCCATTTGCGGAAAAAGTTGGCGAATCCCTAGAAGTGCTGTATCCTGACCTTTGGCATGTCTTTCTAAGCCGGAGCAATTCCAGAAAGCAACGTGGCGGCAAAGACTTTGAAGAACAGCTCGGTCAATTACTCACACTCGCAGACATCCCATTTGATAAACAAATACGAAAATACCACTCAGATTTTATGTTACCTCCGCGGCAGCATTCAACAGAGATAAAACTCGCAGTATCCTTATTTCAGCCAAAAGAACGCTAAGAGAGAGATGGCAAAATGTAGTGGAAGAAATCTACGAAACGAAATGCCCCAATGCTTTTCTTTGTACAGCAGATGAAGCAGTAGCTCCATCAATAATCATTAGACTGCGAGAACATAACGCTCACATAGTTGTTTGGGATAGAATAAAAGAAGAAAAGTTTAAGGATGAACCCATTGTCGTCGGATATTCGCAGTTAGCGAACTTAGAAATACCAACTTTCAGAAATTATTGGGTTAAGTAGGCGGTACCCAGAAGTCCATTAAATACTCGAAGGTTGTTCCCATAGTTATATAGTTGGATGGGTACCCAAAAATGCCCACACTGTTAACGATGTTCCGTCTATCCCAGATTATGGTGTTTCTTAACTCGTAGCCCGCTTCGGTCATTGCGTTATAGACTGCTATGTGCAGAGGAACCCTTTTGCCGTATTTTACAGTGTTCGACCACATATCGGGGATATTTATTACAGCATGACCTTTCGGCTTCATAATCGGCTTAATGTCTCGGTATATTTCCATAATTGCTTCAGCGTACTTTTCCATTTCCAACAAACCAAGGTCGCGCTCATCTTGACTGTATTGTTCCACTTTCAGATATTGCTCATTCTTTCTTTGGTCGCCTCGTCTACTCTTGTTCAAACGTGGTCTATTAAGAAGGTTCGCGTAAGGCGGCGACGTAAAACAAAGCGACGCAACACCGTTCTCGAAGTATTGAGCAAGATTTCGAGCATCGTCCAAGATTGGAATTTGTTGAGCCGTTCCAACTAAAGCGGTTTCGGATATGCGATTTTTGGAAAACTCGATGTATTTGGGGTTAATGTCAAAACCTACAGCGTTTCTATCCAAGTCTCTAGCTGCTAAAAGAGTCGTGCTTATCCCGGTGAATGGGTCAATTATCAACTCGCCCTTATGAGAGAAAACTTCAATCACTCGTTTGGCGAGAGAAAGCGGGAAAACTGCGGGATGAATGTTCTTGTCTCTCACGTCTCTGCCATTGTAGTAAAACTCCCAAACGCCTATTTGACTTTTCATCCATTCCTTCGCGGTTAAGCAATTCAGATGGTTGGCTGCACAATTACATGTGCGGTCATGTAGAATAGGGAGTTTCGACGGAATGGCTTTTTTCAGTTCAGGTAAATCGCTGGTTTTTTCATGCTCAAATGACAGAAGCTCCATAGTCTCCCCTACCTCGGAATGTATGCTTTCCTCAGTTTTTAAGTTTGTTAACATGTCCGTGAGTGGTGTTTCCACTGGAAACTACTCCACCTTTCGGGTTTTGACAGGTCGAACGATAATTATCAATTCGTTATTTCTTGCCTCATAAGTCCAATCTAGTTTATCCCCAGCTCCCAGCTTGAATTGTTTTAGAATGTTCATTGGTACGGTGGTTCTCAATGATTCTTTCCCTGAAGTGGCTAACGAAAGGGTAGTTATTTCTCCCATAATATTTACCTCTTTTAGGGTAAATGTACTGATTAGGGTATTTAAGTTTACCTACTAAGTAAGATAGTTTACCCACTGTATTGCCACTAAATTTATAAGTAAGTTAATTATATGGTAATATTGTAGGTAAACAAAAAGGTAAACACATATGACCCAAACATTAACCACAAGAGAAGAACGCGGTCAAACAATCGCAAAATTATCAAACCAAATCAGACCGAGTTGACGATTGCCTATATGTTGTTAAATCTCAATCTGGAAACGGCGATTACGCAGTTACAAAAGTTGACGACGAATGGGTTTGCCAATGCCCAGATAACACTTATCGCCATGTCGAATGTAAACACATCCATGCAGTAATTTTCTCATTAACAATCAGGGCAGAGATAGCAGTTAGCCGAGTTATTCCAGAAATGAACATACAGAACTGCCAATATTGCAGTTCATCCGAAATAGTAAAAGACGGAATACGCCGCAACAAACACGGCGACTTACAAGTTTACCTTTGCCGAAAATGCGGAAAACATTTTACCTTAAACTTAGGGTTTGAAGGAATGAGAGCAACACCCCAAATAATCACTTCCGCAATGCAACTGTATTTCACAGGTGAATCTTTTAGGAATGTCCAGAAATTCCTTAAGCTGCAAGGCGTAAAAGTTAGCCATGTAGCTGTTTATGAGTGGATAAAGAAGTATACCGCATTAATGGGTCAATATCTTGCACAAATAAAGCCGAACGTTAGCGATACATGGCGGGCAGATGAATTGTACGTAAAAATTAACGGTGACATGAAGTATTTGTTTGCTATGATGGATGATGAAACACGGTTCTGGATAGCTCAAGAAGTAGCAGAATCAAAAGATCAAGCCATGATGCAAGAAACCTTTTACGCATGTGCCAAAGAAGCAACAGGCAAAGAAGCCCATGACCTTCATAACCGATGGACTCCCAGCTTACCATGATGCGTACAAAAAAGAGTTCTGGACATTAAAAGGACCTAGAACCGAGCATGTAAGGCACATCACTTTGAGAGGCGACCACAACAATAACAAGATGGAAAGAATGAACGGTGAAGTAAGAGATAGAGAAAAAGTTATGCGAGGATTAAAGAAAAATGAAACACCTGTTTTGAAAGGCTACCAACTTTACCATAACTTTGTTCGACCACATGAAGCCTTAGACGGTAAAACACCCGCCGAGGCTTGCGGAATAGTAATTGAAGGACAGGATAAATGGAAAACTTTAATCCAGAATGCATCTAAAAACAAAACTGTTGCCAAATAGAACTGTTTTCGCCGTTTTTTCTCTTCTCTGGGCAGTGGACTGCCCAACCATTTATAAGTAATTGGGCACATCATAGCCATGATGCCTATGGAAATGCGAGAGTTAGCGCAAAGAAATCCTTGGTGGAAAAATAAAGACTTAATTTTAGAAGATAGAAACCTCAGAAAACGTAAAGGTTCTAAAGTAGATTGGACACCTCGGATAAAATACAAGTTTAGCCTAAATGAAGATGCAATTTATACGGTTCGTGGACCTAGGCAAGTTGGCAAAACTACTCTCGTTAAAATTATGATTGAGGAACTTCTCAGTTCAGCTTCTGACGCGCAACAAGTTTTCTTTTATGCTTGTGATTTAGTGAGCAACCCGAAAGAATTAGCCAATATTCTTGAATGTTACTTGCAAAACGCTAGAAAAACGCTACCCAAACAACGATTGTATTTGTTTATTGACGAGGTTTCTTCAGTCAAGGATTGGCAGAAAGGCATAAAACACTTGTGGGATATGGGCTTGTTGGAAAACTGTTCCGTTATTCTTACAGGTTCACATAGTCTTGACATAAGAAACGCATCTGAAAGATTACCTGGCAGAAGGGGAAGCGTAAAAGATGTACTTGACAAGATTTTACTCCCAATGAAATTTACTGAGTATGTTGAGACTAGAAACCCAAATCTTGGGTATGTCATTAAAAACTTGAATCTTCTTTTAAAAGAAAGACGAATAGACACAATAATGAAACTTGCACATGCTCAAATTCCGCAAGAACTCGTTAGACTTGATTACTACGCGGAAGAGCTTAAGCAGTTATTCCATGATTATTTGCTTACAGGTGGAATAGCAACAGCAATAGACGCATACATTTCACATAAAGAAATACCATCAACAGTTTATGATACTTACATTACTGCCATGTTAGGTGATGTAACTAGGTGGCAAAAGAAAGAAACCAACATGGCACAAGTGGTTCAACGGTTAATCGAGAGTTTGTCAAGTCCAGTAAGCTGGCAGTCGATATGTAAACAAACCGATTTAGGTTCGCATCATACAGTTGCTGATTACGTTGAGGTGTTGCAGTCAAGTTTTACCGTTTCAGCGATTTATCAATTAGACCGTAATAAGGGTGCGCCAGTATTTGAAAAAGACAAGAAGGTCTATTTTGAAGACCCATTCATCTTCCATGCATTAAGAGGTTGGGCGTTCTCTCTTTCACCGTTTGAAAGTTCAGTAGAATATACTGAAAATCCTGTATCTTGCTCTAAGATGGTTGAATCAGTAATTTGTAATCATCTTATACGGTTAGCCTTTAGCATGTTTCCCAGTTCAGATTATAATTATGCTAACAAAGTCTATTATTGGAAAGGCGCTTTGGGGAAAGAAGTTGATTTCGTATTAAAACTAAACGGTAACTACTTACCGATTGAAGTTAAGTACCAAAATGATATAGGGCGGTCTGACTTGCAGGGTTTGCATAGTTTCATTAAGGGTGGACAGTGTTATCGAGGAATTGCCATAACAAAAAACACATTAAAAGTTGAAGAAGACCTCACACTAATCCCGTACTATTTATTTCTGATGTTGATTTAATGGAAATCAAAAAAATAACATAAACAAACTATGCCCTTTTTTTCTTAAAAGGTAATTGCCCGAACGCCCCATCCCACGAAAGTTAACATGGACAAAAAAACAGAGAGAAATATCCCACGGCACTTAACAGAAAATTCCATCCCCTAAGAACTTAACAGAACCGTCTTTAGAAACGCTTATTACTTATCGGCGGTTTTGTTTATTTGAAGGTTCTGAAGGTTTTTTATGGGTTCTGAGAAAAACCGTTTTTTTTATTCTAGCGATTTCCAATGTTACTGCAGCAACACTAAGAAACTGGTAGATACGGAGCTTCAGTCGCTTCTGCCAGCCGTCGCAGAGTTAAAACTTCGAAAACAAATCGAGTACGCCCTGCAAACCACCGGGAAAAGGCTGCGGCCTACCTTGGTTATTCTCAGCGGGGAAAGCGTGGGCGGCAACAGGATGCAGCTTCGCAAGTTGGCGTTGGCGTTTGAGCTGCTGCATTTGGGGACGCTTGTTCATGATGACATTTTAGATGAGGATGTTGTTCGCAGAAACGCGCTGTCGGTATACGCGAAATGGAGTGTAAAGGACGCTGTTTTGGTAGGCGACGTGTTAGCGGCACTTTCGCTGTCCCTGTGCAAAGGCTACAAGCGAGAAATCGTAAACGTGATGATAGACACATGCATGCAGCTTTCAGACGGCGAATACAGCGACGTTGAACTAGCAACCGACCTCAATGAAGAACAATATTTCGACAAAATTAGAAAAAAATGCGCCTCGCTTTTCAAGGCAGCCTGCGAATGCGGAGCCTTGGCAGCAGACGGCTCAAACATCTTGACCAGCGCTTTGAGGCTTTTCGGCGAAAACTATGGGGTTGCATATCAGATAAGAGACGACATATTAGACGCGAAGGAATGGGGCAACGACCTGCAACCCGACGTCAACAAGTTCCGAGCCACACTCCCAATAATACATGCATACGAAAGCGCAATCCCAGAGAAACAGGCGCGTTTCAAAAGGTTGCTGTCCGCCAAAACAGGAGAGAACCTGAATGTTTTCCTTCGGGAAGTACAAATTTACTTGGAAAGGGATTCTTTGGGTTACTGTGCAAACCGCGTGGACGAGTATGTTGACAGGGCTGTTTCAAGTTTGGCTCCGTTGAGGGAAAGCAGATTTAAGGGTTATCTCACGCAGATGGTTGAGTCTCTTAGAATTAAAGAGCCCGAAGTCGGCGTCCAAAAGATTTTCACGGAAACGAACCCGCGTAGAACGGTTTTCCCAAGTTATTAGCCGCGGCAACCCGTCGGCGCCTAAGATTAAAAAAAGTCTTGTTCATTTTTTTGGCTTGGTTGAGGATGTGAAGGTGTGACTGGGAAACTGCAGATAGCTGGGGAAGTGTACTCCGATGAGGCGTCACTGAAAACCTATTCGGTGGACATGAGCCACTACTCGGTTAAACCCAGAATCGTGGCTGTTCCAGCAAACGAAGATGACCTCGGCAAAATCATTGCGTACGCAAAACAGGAATCGACTCCGATAACGCCGCGGGGAGCCGGGTCCAATCAGTCAGGTTCAGCCGTTGGAGCAGGCATAATTGTTCTTTTCTCCAAGATGAACGCCACCATCATGAAAGAGGGGCAAAGGGTCAGGGTGCAATCAGGCGCAATCCATCAAGCATTGGACCAGCAGTTGGCTGTGAGTGGGCTCAGAATCCCCTATGACCCGACTTCCAGAGCATTTTGCACAATCGGCGGAAACGTCGCGACCAAGGCAAGCGGGCTGAGAAGCCTCAAGTACGGGACGGCTGATTCGGCGTTGCGAAGCCTGCGTTTCTTTGACGCCGCACACGGGTTAATCGACACTTCCAAACGTCTGCCCCAAAACCTTGAAGACGACATCGTGGAATTAAAAAAACGGTTCCTCAACGACAAAGAAGCAGTGGACATCCTAAAAGCCCGAGGCAACCTCAAATCCAGCAGCGGCTACAACCTAAGCAGCCTCATACAGTACGAAGAGCCAAACGAAATTGTCACCCATCTTATGGCGGGTTCTGTGGGTACCTTGGGGGTTTTCAGCGAGGTAGAACTGGAGGCAGCTCCCATCCCAGAGAATCGCAGTTTATACATCGTTTTTTTCCGTAGCTTGACGGAAGCGCTCCGAGAAGTAGCGAAACTGGTAGCTTTCAAACCCGCAGCCATCGAGCTCATGGACTCCTACGGCGTTGACCTCCTGCAAAAGACAAACATAGTCAACGTTCCCCCCGAGTGCAAATCGACGCTGTTCGTCGAGTTTGACTCCGATTTAGACCAGACTAGGCGTCTGATGGAAAATTATTTGGGCGAAAAATCAACGCAATTTCAAGTTGAAAACGACCCAAAAAAACAGGGTGCCATCTGGAAGGTCAGGGAGTCGATGCTGCTTTGGATAATGCGTTCGCTTGAGACGCCGCAGAAGAGGTTTCCGCCTTTCGCAGACGACTTAGCCGTACCCCTTGGGGAGTTGCCTAATTTCGCGGTCACGGTTCAGCAGATACTGAAAAGGTTCGGGACGTTCGCGGTGATTTATGGTCATGCAGGAGAAGGAAACCTCCACGTAAGGCCGATGATTAGCGTTGAGAATTGGGAAGAAACCCTCAGAAACCTGTCCAGCTTCATCTTTGACGCAGCCCTCAAAGCAGGCGGCACCATAACAGCTGAGCATGGATTGGGTAGAAACAGGTCGAGTTATCTTCAAAAAGAATGGGGCACCAAGATATACCGTTACTTCATTGAAGTTAAAGAGATTTTCGACCCCGAAGATCTTTTGAACCCGGGCGTTGTGTTCACTTCGGACGACCTGACAAAGAACCTCAAGCTTTAGCGGAGGCAAAACCCGTTTGTAGTGTGCCAGCTACAACAAACTCTTTTATCACGTTCCAAACTCCCTTTTTAATGGTGTTTCTGTGCATTTTGAGGCAGGCTTTCCATGAACGAAGAACCTGGGGCTGACTGAAGAATGGCAACCCAAAAGCAAACCCTCCGCCAACGGCTAAGGATACTGGCTTGCGGGGAGTCCTCATCGCCGACACCGCAATATCGCTTGTCGACGGCGAAAAAGGCGAACTTTCCTACCGCGGATTCGACATCCACGACTTAGCCGCCTACTCAACCAGTGAAGAAGTCGCCTTTCTGCTTCTATACGGCGAATTGCCGAATCCTATGCAAATTGAGGAATTCTCAAAGACGCTCAAATCGCAAAGAAAACTGCCGCCCAGCATCGTGGAAGTTTTGAAAAAGATTCCCAGCGCAACCGTTCCGATGGATGTTTTGCAGGCGACGGTGGCTTTGCTGGCTGAATCTGACCCACAAAAGCTTGACGACTCAAAGGACGCCAACCTGAAACGCGCAACACGACTAATCGCGACGTTGCCAACTATTGTCGCGTTTTGGGACAGAATCCGAAACGGCCAACCTCCGATTGAGCCAGACGCGAAGTTGAGCAGGGCAGCAAACTTTCTGTACATGCTCACGGGCGAAGTGCCTGATGAGGAGACCGCGAAGGATTTTGACACCTGCCTTGTTTTGCAGGCGGAACACTCGTTTAACGCGTCGACCTTTGCGGCGAGAGTTGTGGCTTCCACGCGGGCTCACATGTACGCTGCAGTCAGCGCCGCCGTCGGGTCACTTTCAGGCGAGTTGCATGGAGGCGCAAGCATGCAGGTCATGCGGAACCTCAACGAAATCGACGAACCAGACAAGGTTCAGGCATGGGTAAAAGCAAAGTTTGACAATCATGAACGAGTCATGGGCATGGGACACGCGGTCTACAAAGCCTTGGATCCCAGGGCGGATTTGCTGCGCCACATCTCCGAGAAGCTTGCGCGGCGAACAGACGAGCCAAAATGGTATCTGATGACCAAGGAAATCGAGCTTGCCACCCAACGCGAGTACCGAACCCGCAAAGGAGGCGAAATCTACCCCAACGTTGACCTATACAGCGCATCCATTTACCACATGCTCGGAATCCCCGACGACTTATTCACACCCATATTCGCAATTTCAAGAATCCCAGGTTGGGCAGCGCACATTATTGAAGAAAAGTTTCCTGCGCCGCCAATCAAGCCTGAGCTTTACCGTCCAAGCGCGCAGTACAAAGGCAACTATTGCGGATTGATCGGCTGCAAATACGTTCCTGTGTCTAATAGAGGAGCCGTTAGACAAGAGTCGTCCGTCACTAAGTAGCGGCGCCTTTACCCTCAGTTGAATTTGGGGGCGTTGGGATTTTTGGTCGCAGCTCTTCCAGGATTTTTTTTCTTACTTCCATGATATGTTTGGTTACCTGTATGCTTTTAGGGCAAACCATAGTGCAGCGGTAGTAGGCTTTGCATGCCCAGTCGCCGTGCGGCTTATCCATGATTTGGAGGCGTTCAAGCTGGTTTTTTATGCGGCTGTCAAAAATGTATCTGTGGGCGCGTACGATGGCGGCTGGTCCAACGTAGGCTGGGTCTTCTTTTTGGCTGACTGGGCAAGCAGAGACACAACAGGCACACATGATGCATTTTATGTCGTCGTCAAACAGCGAACGCTGCTCAACCGTCTGCCGATGCTCCTTGCCTTCTTCAGCCGCCGTCAAGCCGATGCCTTCGGGCGGGTGAACAGATTTTTCCTTCGCAAAAAACTCATCCATATCCACGACCAAATCTTTCACCACTGGAAAAACGCTCAACGGCTCAACCAAGATTTCCTTGTCAACTGGGTAGTCCTTAACAAGTTTCTGGCAAGCCAACGCTGAAACCCCGTTAATCGTCATTCCGTCGGAGCCGCAGATGCCGTGGGCGCAACTCATACGGTAGGCTAAGCTGCCGTCCTGCTCCCAGCGGACTTTGTTGAGGCAATCGAGGAGCCTTTCAGTTGGTTTAGCGTCTACGGCGAAGGTGTCGTAGTGAGGTTCTTTGTCTGTTTTTGGGTCGAAGCGGAAGATTTTCAGTTTAACGTTCATGCTAGTACTTCCTCGCTTTAGGTTCAAAACGGGTAACAACCACGGGTTTGTAGCGTGCTTCAAGTTCGTTTGCGGCGTGGAAAACCAGGGTGTGTTTGAGCCAGGTTTCGTCGTTGCGGCTGGGGAAGTCGTTGCGGTAGTGGGCTCCGCGGCTTTCTTCCCGTTGCAAAGCGGAGTAGACAATAACTTCGGAAAGCTTGAGCATGTTCTCCAGCTCCAAGGCTTCTTCAAGCTCAAAGTTGAAACATCTACCGTGGTAGCTTAGCCCAAGATTAGCCATTCTACTCTGAAGCACCCTTATTTTTTGCAGCGCTTGCTCAAGTCCCGCCCTGTCACGGAAAACACTGCACAGCAAAGTCATCACCCGCTCCATCTCAGCCCTAATTGCAGCGACCCGTTCCTTTCCGTCAGAAACAAGAAACGAATCGATTTTTGAAGAAACCAGTTGTTCAGCCCTTGCATCGAGTGGGGGTTGCGGCGCCTTGGCAACGTATTCAGCTATGTGTAAGCCTGCCCTTTTCCCGAAAACCACTAGGTCAACAAGCGAGTTTGTTCCGAGTCTGTTTGCTCCGTGGACGCTTGACGCATGCGCATTCGCCCGCCGCATACAAACCGGGAATCAAAGTGGATTTATTGTCTGCAAGAACTCGGGCTTGTGCGTCGGTGGGGATGCCGCCCATCATGTAATGGCATGTCGGCGCAACAGGAATCGGCGATTGGCTGGCGTCAATACCCAGATAAGTCTTGACAAACGACGTGACTTCCGAAAGCTTCTGCTGCAACACCTCTTTCCCGAGATGAGTCAAATCCAAATACACATAGTCAGAGCCTTCGACGCCTCTGCCCTCGGCGACCTCGGTTAAGATGGCTCGGGAGATGATGTCTCTGGGTGCAAGGTCCTTCAGCGTCGGCGCATAACGCTCCATGAACCGTTCGCCCTTGCCGTTACGCAGCACGCCGCCTTCCGCTCTCGCCGCCTCGCTGACCAAGATGCCTAACCCATGAATGCCTGTCGGGTGAAACTGCACAAACTCCATGTCTTCAAGCGGAACCCCCGCATCAAAAGCCAAAGCGAAACCGTCTCCTGTAGCGGCAAAAGACATCGAGGTCGTCTGGAAGATTCTTCCGCAGCCTCCTGTAGCCAACAAAACTGCTTTCGCATGAAAAATCACGGGTTCAGCAGTCGCCAACTCAAACCCAGCGACACCGCAGCATCGCCCCTCAGACATCAAAAGCGACGTGACAAAAACCTCGTTGAATATTTTTACTCCACGAACCATACAGTGGTCATAAAGCGTATCCATGATAACGCGCCCCGTCCTATCCGAAGCGTAGCAAGCCCGTTTAACCGGGGCTTCCCCGAAGTTTCTGGTGTGCCCGCCGAAGCGCCGCTGCTCAATTGTTCCTTTCTGGTTGCGGCTGAAAGGGACGCCAAGATGCTCCAACTCAATCACTCTTGAGGGTGCTTCGCGAGCCAAAATTTCGGCAATATCTTGGTCGGCTAGGTAGTCGCTGCCTTTCACCGTATCAAACATGTGCCATTCCCAATGGTCCTCTTCTTCGTTTCCAAGAGCCGCCGCGATACCGCCTTGAGCCGAGCCGCTATGGCTACGCGACGCATAGACTTTGCTAATTACCGCGATGTTGCATTTTTCTGAGGCTGTTAAGGCAGCCGTCATGCCAGCGATGCCTGCGCCGACAATCACTACGTCAAATTCATGAATCATGTTTCTTTCTCCTTTCAATTAGAAAATATGTTGCCGTAAAAATGGGAGTCCGCGACTAATTATTCGAAGTTTAGGGTTTCTAAAAAACTTTTGCAACTCGCCGATACTTTGGCTGTTCTGTACCGTCAAAGTGTATCGTCTTTCCGTATATGCTTTGCCTACCTATCGGGTGCCCTCGCGCAAACAAACTAAACAATCAAGAAAACAACAAAGACGCAAACAGCTACCTCCTGTCACAAAAAACTGGGCACTTAACTCTTCGGAAATCCTTAAATCGCAGCTTTAAACCCATTCTTAATGACGATATTTTTCAGGTATTTTCCTTAAAAGCAGGTTTGTTTATGATTGGACACGATTTCGCTTTTGATTTTGTAAAAATCGATTTGCCCTCTGAAAGACCCAGAAAGGCGGGGATAATTGAGTTCAGGGGACCCTACTATAACTCTGTGAGTTACGGTTTTTTGAAGGATTTGCTTGAGGATTGGTCTTTCTATGTTGACGGATTCAAGTTTGCCGGCGGCTCTATGCGGCTGCTTCCAAGGGCAAGAGTGCGCCAGATCATTGGGGCATGCCACGACTGTGGACTTTACGTGTCGACAGGCGGGTTTGTTGAGAGGGTGATTGTTCAAGGTGGCGAAGTGGTTGACAGCTATTTGGAGGAATGCAGGGAGTTGGGGTTTGACGTTGTGGAGGTGTCAAGCGGGCTCGCACCCATCGCGTTGGAGGACAAACTTAGGATTATGCGTCAGGTTCAAAAGTTGGGTATGAAACCGAAACCTGAAGTCACGATGATGATTGGGGCGGGTGCAGGCTCCCACGTCGCAGGGTACGAAGAGGGGATGAAGCTGCGAAGTTTCGATGAGTTCTCCGAAGAGGTGTCGACCCACCTCAAAGCGGGTGCAGAGATGATAATGATTGAATCCGAAGGGTTAACTGAAGATTTGCCGCCGCAACAATGGAAAACCGACGTCATCAAAAAAATCGTCGACAAATTCGGACTCAAAAACCTAATGTTTGAAGCAGCGGACCCTCCAGTATTCAAGTGGTACCTCAAAACCTTCGGAAAAGACGTGAACTTATTCATAGATTACTCGCAAATAGTCGAGTTTGCAGCTTGGAAAACTAAGCTTTGGGGAGACCCTGAAATCTGGCGGGGAAAACCAGTGAGTTACCCATAAAAACAAAAATGAAAAAAATAATGTCCTAATGTCACAGATCGACAATTTCTAGTTTTTAGCTGGTTTTTCGTCGACTTTAATTTCAGTTTGGGAACCTTTGATTGAGTTGTTCTGGGTATCTGTAGCTGTAATTGACTGTATACCGGGTGTGTTCAGCGTGACGACGTTTTTGAAGGTGTGGACTCCTTTTTCGCTGGCTTGGAAAGTGTAGCTGTCGGGCGAAATAACTGCTTGACTGTCGCTTGAATTTATTTTAACCGTGCCAGCGTAGGCAGTTACTTTCTTTCCGCTTGCATCCTTCGCTGTAACCTTAAAAGAGCCAGGGACACCTGCCGAAGCCGGATTTGGGAAGCCCGAAACGACAAGATTTGCAGCGGTTGGCGAGGTTTTGGTTGTGGAAGAAGTTGAGGAGAATAGTGTTGAGGCTAAGTCGTTTAGTTTCTCTGTGAATTTTTTGGCGGAGAACCCTGCGATAAATGATATGGAGCAGTACAGCAAGATGCCTTTGGTGTAGTCGATTTGTGAAACTGAGCCTAAAGTTAGCAGTCCCCCGACAATCAAAAAGTAAGCGAACACACCCAGCACGAATCCGGTAATCGGATGAAAAAGGTACCACCACTCCCATTTAGCGTCAAAATCGTCTTCGGCAATGTGACCTACAAACCCGTTTATGCCGTAAAATGCTCCGCCCATCCCACCAGCAACTCCAACATACAAAACCGTCTTAAGCAGTACATTGTGAATATGCATGAAATAAGTTACCGATGCAACACCAATCAGGATAAAGAGAGCAATCATAAGGTAAATGCCAACAGTTAATTTCGCTCTCTGAACTTCTTTTTTGGTTTCTTCATCCGTTTCGGGTTCTGGTTTTGGGGGGTCTACAGTTTTTTTGCTCATTTCTTTTCACCTATCAATCTCCTGCCGGGTATGCGGGATGGATTGTTTCTGTTATGAGGTGAGTCGGTTGCGTGCGACATTGGAAAACACTTCTGAGCTAAGCCATTGGGAAATCTGAGTTTGACGTTCTTTACCAGGCAAGGGTTTTGTTGGTATCTAGTCAAGTGTTTCTCATTATTAAGATTACCGCGCCGTGACGTTTTGGGCGCTTAGCTGAAGCCCAGATTTTCGGCAAGCTTGCGAGTTTCAACACTTTCCAAATGGGTCACCGTATCTATTATTTTGTTTTTTCTTTCCTCGTCAATGAACCCCTCGACCAGCGACGAAAACTTTTCAGCTGCACTTGCAAAGCTCATCGGGCGGGTTAAGAATCCTTCATAATCGTCGACCGCCTTGGATACGGTTTCGCCGTTTTTCAGATGTATCGTTATCTTGCATGGCATGGCGTTTGGAAATTTGCTGCTTAACTCTGCTGAAGGGGTTACCTGAATTTTCTTGAGCAGCGCCTGCACGTCGTTTTCCATTATTCTTTGGGGCATGTACTGTTTAGGGGTGACGTCGCCGTCTATCAGTGCGGCTGAAAGGATGTATGGCAGGCTGTGGTCTGCTTCCTCTTTGGTTCGGACCAGTTTTTTTTCGCCTTCTTCTCCGCCGCCGATTATGTTGTAGGCTACATCGAAAATTTCGACAGTGACTAAATCAACATCGTCCACGTTTATCCGTTCCGAGTTCCGCAGGGACAGCATGCAGTCTATGGCTGATTGGGAATGTATCTCAGCATTGTACTTTTTCAGGACAGTTCGGTTCACAACCTCAAGGTTCTCCTTTCGCCAGTCAATCTTGAAGCGTCCAGCAACCGAATCCATGAAGCCTTTGTTGCCTTCAAAAACCTCCAGCGGACCCGTGATTCCCTCTTTAGCCAGAAAAGCAGCGTGCAAAGCACAAGAAGCCATGAACGGGTAAGCCAGCCCCTTCCAATTTGAGAGTTTCCCAGTTCGCGTAACTCGAAGCGCGTTCAGAGACGTGCCGCTGATTGCGACGGCGTTAGCTGTTTTGGCAGCATCCAGCCCAAGCGCTTTAGATACGCCCGCAGCCACGGCGTAAGCTCCCTGAGTCACATGGTCAAAGCCTCTGTCTCTTACGGGCGCAACCTCGCTTAAACGGCATTGAACCTGATAGGCTACGGCCAAAGCGACCAGAAAATCTTTCCCTGAACCGTCGGCAAATTCAGAAGCGGCAAGCACGGGGGCAAGGTTGTCGCTGGGGTGGCAGGTTTCACCTTTAGCGAGGAAACTATCGTTAAAATCCAAGTAGCGGACCAGAGCGCCGTTGATGAATGCTGCTCGGTCGGGGGCGGTTTTTCCTCCACCTATCAAACTGCACAGTGGAGATCCGCCGAATTCGTTTTCGAGGTTACGTATAGCCTTGACAGGTTGACTGTTCAGGGCGCCGATGGCGCATCCCAGCGAGTCAAGAACCCTGATTTTCAACTGCTCCAAAGCTTCACTTGAAAGATCCTCAAAAGCGGACGCATGCACAAATCCAGCGAGTTCTTCGACAAGAGTCAAAAAAACAAAATCTCCCTTGCAACTATCTATTTTAATTAGAATTAAATTAAGCAATAAAAACTTGCAGGCGTTGACCGCAGCTCAAACAGAAAAAATTCTTATCCCGCGGCAGCCAGCTAACTAGTGATAGTTTTGAACTTAATTGAGAATGAAGCCAAGCAAGTATTCTTGAAGTATGGAATTCCGATTCCGAAAGGCACCTTAATCACTGATTCCAAGCAAACCGCAGACGCCGCAAGCAACCTAAAGCCACCCTACATGGTTAAGGCTCAGGTTCCCGCGGGCGGAAGAGGAAAAGCTGGAGGAATCATATCTGCCGCATCCACAAAAGAGGCGGAAGAAGCCGCAAACAAGCTTCTTGGCTCGCAAATAAGAAACCTGCCAGTTAAGCAAGTGCTATTGAAGAAAAGGTTCCGAGTCAAAAAGGAATTGTACGTTGGCATCGCGGTTGACCGATTTAACCGCAGCTACGTTGCATTAGCCTCCATGTCGGGCGGAGTGGAAATCGAGGAAGTTGCACAGAAAACGCCGAATGCCATCTTCAAAACCGCCGTTGACTCTCAGCTTGGCATGCGTTCTTTTCACGCATTAGCCATAGCGAAACAGTTAGGCTACAGCGGCAGCCAACTTTTAGAGTTGTCAGCAATCATTCAGAGGCTTTACCGAGCTTGCGTTGAAAGCGATGCTGAGACGGCGGAGATTAATCCTTTGGTGGAAACGGATATGGAAAATTTTGTGGCTGCCGACGCTCGAATGGTAATTGACGATAACGCGTTGTTTAGGCATCCAGAATATGAGGCAAAACTGGCTCAAACGCTCTCGCCGATGGAGGCTTTGGCGTAAAAAAACAATTTGGCTTATGTCAAACTTGACGGCGACATAGGGGTCATCGGGAACGGCGCTGGGCTGGTTATGGCGACGCTTGACTTGTTGACTTTTTTCGGCGGCAAACCAGCGAATTTTCTGGATGTCGGCGGAGGAGCAAACGTGGAGGCTATCAGGCATGGCAATGAAAATCGTCCTAACTGACCCAGACACAAAAGCAGTTTTAGTGAACGTTCTGGGCGGAATAACGCGTTGTGACGAAGTTGCAAAAGGCATAATTGAAGCCGTCAAAGAAACCAAATCTGAGAAGCCGCTGGCTGTCAGGCTTGTCGGCACAAACCAGCTAGAAGGCAAAAAAATCCTGCTTGAGGCGGGAGTAAGCGTCTTGGACAGCATGGAAGAAGCGGCGAGGCAGGCAGTAAAGTTTGCGGCAGGAGATAAGCGGTAATGGGGATACTGGTTGATTCTGGGACACGGGCGATTGTTCAAGGCGTCACTGGCAAGCAGGGCAGCTACCAAGCTAAACTTATGGTTGATTACGGCACAAAAATTGTGGCAGGAGTTGTCCCTGGCAAAGGCGGAACCTCAATCGGGGGATTACCCGTTTTTGACCTCGTAAGCGAAACCGTCGATGCCTACTCGCCTAATGCCTCGATAATTTTTGTGCCCGCCCCATTCGCGCAAGACGCCGTTTTGGAAGCGATTGAAAACAAAATCAAAACAGTTGTCGTAATCACGGAACATTTGCCGATAAAAGACACCATAAACGTTTTGTCGAATGCGGCTCAATCGCAGATCACGGTTGTTGGTCCGAACACCCCGGGAATCATTACTCCTGGAGAATGCAAACTTGGAATAATGCCAGCTGAAGTTTTCGCGTCGGGAAATATCGGTGTGGTCTCAAGAAGCGGCACTTTAACCTATGAAATAGCTGCTAATCTTACGGCTAATGGTTTGGGGCAGTCAACCTGCCTTGGCGTCGGCGGAGACCCCATCGTGGGCTTAAACTTCATAGAAGCCTTGGAGCTGTTCAAAGCTGATGCAAAAACGAAGGCAGTGGGTTTAATCGGCGAAATCGGCGGCAACATGGAAGAGTTAACTGCACAATACATAGCCGAGACGCATTACCCTAAGCCAGTTGTAGCTTACGTCGCTGGACTTTTTGCGCCCGAAGGCAAAAGGATGGGGCACGCGGGAGCCATAATCACGGGCAAGCAGGGAACGGCTCAAAGCAAGATTGAAGCGTTTTCAAAGGCTGGAGTCAGGGTTGCTCAGAAGCCCAGCGATGTTGCAGCCTTGCTTGCCAATTTAATTTGAGCGCCCTTAAAGCTGCTATCGATAGCTGGGTCCTAAGCCTAAGCGCCAATTCGGGTTCCAAAAGATTTATCTTTAAACTTAAACAGACTTTACTAGATGAGTTAGGTTTTAAGTAGTTTTTTAGCGCGAGCGTTCTTTATGAGCCAGAATAACGTGAAGAAATTCAGTTCTGAGGACCTTAAACAGTTTGATGGGTCAAACGGGAAACCCTTGTATGTTGTTTTCAAGGGCAAAGTCTACGACCTGACGACTAGCCAGCTTTGGCTTGAAGGCAAACATATGAGCATGCATACCCGAAACGACGATTTAGCTGAGGCAATAAAAACCGCTCCGCACACCGAGGACAACGTTTACCGTTTTCCCTTAGTCGGCGAATTAGCCCAACCAGTCTTGCAGACTCCGACGCCTCCGCCCGCTGAGAAAAAAACCTGAAGAGCCACAGGTTCAGCCGCCTATCAGCACGCGTCCAGCGACTATGGAGAGACGGACGTTTCTGAAACTGGCTGCCGCAGCGGGAGGAGCAATCACAATTGCAGCCGTTCTATCAACTCTGAAAGCTGGAACTTTTGTGCCTCCGCCAAGCACCACCGCGTCATGGCCAAACGTCACCGTTACAAACATCAGCAAACTAACCAACCTCGCCCCAATCGTGTTCTACTACCCCCTAACCAGCACACCGAACTACCTCGTAAAATTAGGCGTAGCAGCAACAGGAGGCATCGGACCTGAAAAGGACATAGTGGCTTTCAGCGCCATTTGCCAGCATTTAGGATGCGAATACGGTTTTGTGGAGCCAGGCGGTTCACCTCCCTGCAACTCAGCCTACAAGGCATCTATCCCGATGGGTTACTGCTGCTGCCACGGCTCACAATACGATTTCGTAAACGGCGCAAAAGTAATTGGCGGTCCAGCTCCCCGACCAGTCCCCATGGTTCAACTACAGCTGAATTCAGCGACGGGAGACATAACCGCGGTGGGTATGCAGTCGCCGACGATTTTTGGGCATGGTCCGCCTGGAACCACGAATCCCGCGTTGGTCATGCAGTATGATTTGCAGGGTGGAGATTTAGTGACTCAATCCACCGTTTTGGGATGATTCGTTATGACCGAGGAAACTGAAAGAAAAACCGTTTATGACAGGCTTGTCGACTGGTTTGACGTGAAGTTCGGATTCGCCAAGACTCCTCTCAAGCCGATTCCAGACTTCATGATGAACCCCATTTACTGGCTTGGCTTGCTGTTAGCGGTGACTTTCGGCTTGCAGGCTTTAACAGGAATATTCATGCTCCTCTACTACGTGCCCACGCCCACCCAAGCCTACTCATCCACATCATCCATCATCACCTCTGTGCCGCTTGGCTCACTTGTCGAAACAATGCACCTGTACACCGCCTACGCCATGATTATCTTGACGTTTCTGCATTTAGTCCGCAACTTTTTCGGAAGCGCCCACAAAGGCAACAGAGATTTAATGTGGCTTGTCGGAATCGTGTTAGCCGTCGTCGTGATTAGCTTCGGAGTAACAGGGTATCTTTTGCCGTGGACAGTAATTTCCAAGTCTGCAAGCGACGTCGCCATCGGATTCCTCAACTTCTTCCCCGTGGGAATTGCAAACCTAGGAAAGTTCGTGGCGGTAGGCTCCGGCAGCGATGCGTCAGAATTAACAACATTTCTTCATATCCACACCGTCTTTCTTCCGTTGGCGCTGATAGCCCTTTTGGGATTGAAGATTTACATGTACGAAGTGCACGGCCCAATTTACGTGTCAGCATACGGGAAACCTGGAAAAGGCAAATACTACGGCTGGTTCCCAAAAATCTTCCTCTACTTCGTCATGATTGCGAGCGCTTACGTGGCGATTTTACTCGCAGCAGCGTCTCTTTTCCCGCTGGTTTTGCCCCCCGCCTACTCCGCCGCAACCGCAGGAGCATACGTCGTGCAGCCAGACTGGTACCTGCTGTGGGTTTATCAACTCTTAAAAATCCAGCTTTTCGAAGGACCCGCCGCAGCCTACGTGATAGCGGCGCTCATTGCTTTCGGAGTGCTTCTTTTCCTCATGCCGTTCTATGACAGAAGCAAACGCAGAAACATCAGTCAAAGACCCCTCTACACAACCATCGGCGCCGTGCTGATAATTGAGCTTATTACGTTGACCATATGGGGATACTTGACGCCTGGACAAATAATCCCAGACTACCAAGCCGCCGCAGTCTTAGGCGGAGCCGCCGTTGCAACAATCGCCGCGCTTTGGGCGGTTTATCGGCTTAGAAGAAAAACAAATGCAGCCTCAACCCTGCCTGCGCAACCAGCATCCAATCCCCCCGTTGGCACCCCATCAGTGGCAAGTCCATCCATCATCGTGAAAGCATCCAGTCGATCTATTAAATCGAAAAAACAAGTTGCTAAACTTGCAGGTCAAACCATATTCAACCCGTTCACAGCTATGTTCGCGGTTTTCTTGGCAGTTGCATCGGTTTCTTTGGCGTCAGCCGCCAACATGCTGCCATCGGTTTTGGCGAACATGCCGCTTTTTGCTTTGGCAATGGTGGCTTTTGTCGTTTCGTCTTTTTTCATGGTTCACATGCTTCGGAATTTTGTTTCAGCATATGAGGGAGCGGCTAAACGATGATGCGAAACTTTGACTCTCTACGCGTCACCACGTACTTCCTCTTGGCTTTCCTAGTTGTTGTCGGAGTCGCTGTTTGGGTTCTGAATTTGATAAGTCAGCAGAGAATTTTTGGTTTCTTGATGAGCGCTGAATTCGTCGCGTTCGCCATGCTTGTCTACCTTTTTTACATGGAAGACCCAGTTGCCGCCAAGAAAATGTTAACCTCAGGCTTCGTTGCGCTAGGAATTCTAATCATATTGGCGGCTGCCGTCTTAGCAGGCGTCGGAGCGCCCGTGACCTTGCCTAAACCCAACGTGTCAGTTACGCTTTACGCCGGCGATGTTTCACCTGTATTGTATGGATTCGGGAACAGCGCAACCTCGATAAGTTCCCCAGGTCCCACGTTAACCTTCACTGTAGGCGATGTCGTGAACATGACTGTTTTCAACGCCGGAACCATGCCTCATAACTGGGCACTAGTCGCTTCCAAAAGCACTTCAGGCAAAGTTCTGTTCGGCGCAAAAATCGACAGCGGCTCAGTTCCCATCCCCGTTAACGAATCGGCATCGGTTGCCTTCAGAGTCACAAAAGCAGGAAACTACGTCTACATTTGCCAGATTCCCGGTCACGTCCAATTAGGCATGTGGGGTAACGTGGTAGTAAATCCGTGACACAAAAAACCGCGGAAAAACTTTCCGCTTCACTCCTCTTTCTGCTTGCGAGTTTACTCACGGGTATAGTAAGCGTTTTTGCGCTGGGTTTTGTCTGGGCAAAACAAAAAGTCGAAGAGCAACATAAACCCCAGAAGACACCGGGTTTTCTTGCCGATGAGCATAGAGCACTGAATTTCTACAGGATATTTTCTGTTGCCTACGACATTTTAAACCCGTACCTCTACACCGACGCTATGCGCAGCGAAATGGTGAATCAAATCGAAAACGGCGCGGACCTGCGGGTCCTCGATGTCGGATGCGGAACAGGCTACACCACGACTGGCGTTTTGATGCGAAAAGACGTTTCGGAAGTTGTCGGGTTAGATATGAATCCCGTCCAGCTAAAAAGAGCCGCCAAAAACCTCCGCTGTGAAAAGAGCAGGACTTTTATTTCAAGGGGCGACGCGGATAATCTGCCGTTTCCCGACGGTTCTTTCGACGCGGTAATTTCGGTTGGAGCCATCGAGTATTTTCCCGACCCTGAAAAAACAATAAAGGAATTTGCCAGAGTCACAAGAGATGGGGGAACTGTTATTGTTGGCGGTCCAGAATCGGGTTGGTTTAGCAAGTTGGCTTTGGACAAGGTTTTTTACACGCCTTCCGCCCAAGAAATGGAGGCAAATTTTTGCGCGGCGCATCTTACTTCGGTGAAATCCTGCTTCACGGGCATGAAGACTTTTTTCGGCACAAACAGGTATGTTGTGTTTGCCGTTGGAAAGAAAAACAACTATCCAAAAGCTCAGCTTAAAACATGGAAAAAGTTAAACTCTTTTTCTTGCCGCAACTAAAGTCCAAGCCACAGGGGCATAAGCCGCCGCAAGCGTTCCCAAGATGAAGGCGAGTTGAAACGGATTAGCCATATTCAAGAGTCCCGCAACCGCGTAACCCCCGATTAAACCGAAGCTTGTAATGCTGTGCGCCAAAATCATGTCAAGGTTGGCTGGAGCCATCAGCCGCGGATTATCCTTGTGCACACGGACAACTCTGATTGAATGGACTACGAGCGGCAGGGAGAATAGGGCGAGAAGGGTGTAGAGCGGTATGAAGCCTGCAAGGGCGGAAGCAACGATTATTCCGTAAGTGCATATCCAGCTTGCTATGTACAGTTTGACGCCTGCCTCTTTTCCGAACCTTGCGACAAGAGTCATTTTTCCAGCAGCCGTATCCTCCAAGATGTCAGGAATCTCGTTAATCACAATCATCGAGAACAGCATAACGCCCAAGGGCAGCGTCGCCAAAAACGCCTGCAAAGTTAGGGTTTGAGCTTGAACGTAAAAGGCGCCTAAACCGATAATTGAGCCGAAATTAACCAGCATTGAAAGCTCGCCTAATCCGTGATGCCCAAAGCTTATTGGTGGAGCGGTGTAGAAGACGGCGCAGAACACTCCGAACAACCCGAATGCCAAGATGGGTAAGCCTCGGGTCATTGTAAGGTAGAATCCCACTGCCAATGTGACAAGGTAGCAGAGGGTGAAAGCTTTAAACATATTTTTGGGCGCCAGAAGCCCGCTGCTTAAGAGTGCCGCTGCCCCCAGAATATGGATTCTTCTCGCCCGGCGCAAGCTTGTCGACGCTGTGCTTGTAGTCGAAGTAGTCGTCGGTCATGTTTAAGCCGATGTGGTTTATGATGATGGCGACGAGCACAAGCAGAAAATACAGAGGCGTAAACCCGCCGTTAGTTGCCCAACTGACCAATCCACCTAGGACAGCGGGGAAGATGCTGGGAGGCACAAAATGGTATCGGAAAGCTCGCCACCACACTTTCGCTTTACCTGTTGGCTGATTGCTTTCCATTTTTCTTCAATCCCATTAGAAATGTTAGATTAAGGAGTTCGAGGATAATCAAGAGCTAAGCAGTAGCAGGCGCCAAAACGCCTACATCCCGCAAATTTAAATATGAAAGTGGGTGAATTAAAACTTACCTTAAATTGGAAAAAGGAAATTGTTGCTTTATCCCTAACTTTACTCGTTAAGAGCTAATTTAGAGCAGCCATTAAAGAGCAAAAAAATGGCGAAACTACCTGTTTTTTTCCGTCTTAACCCTACTTTCCCGAGGTCATAGCAACGCCGCCTACTGTCATCAGAAAGCCGCCGATAAGAACGGCCATGTCAAATGACATCAATGTTCCAGTTGCTATCATAACGAAAAAGCCTATGAACATTGGAATTATGCCATAGAATCTCTTGTCTTTTTGGTCCACTGTGGTGTAGGCTTTTTGTCCAAACCATATAGCCAAGATGGCAAATACTATTCCGATGACGCCGACTTCCGCATTTCCCAAAACGAGGTAAACCAAGGCTGAGATGAGAATGACGATTGAACCTAGGAGAGTCATGACGTAGCCAAGTTTCGGACGCTTCTTAGAAGCATTCAACGATGGTGAGGACACAGTAGCAGAATAAGACGGTTGACTAATATTCCTCGATTTCATGTTCTCTCTTCCAATCTTACTTGCGACTAATCCATTGATAAAACTTTGGATAAAAAACAAGCATTATGAGGCTGGCTCTTCAGCTTTGCGCTTCCTAAAAAGAATGAACACGTGCCCTCTAACTTCAACCAAGCCTGACCCAGTTAGCTCAGCAGCTTTAGTCGCTATAGTCTGAGCCGTGTTGTCTCCTTGCATGGCGGCAGGCAAAATTCTGACTTTGACCATCTTGCTTTGCTGCAGTTGCTTTTCAATCTCACCTGTACACTGCGGGGTTAAGCCTTCTTTGCCGACCCAGATGGTTGGATTCTCATCTTTGAGTACATGTTTAACGTGGCGTTTCATTCGTGTTTTTATTTTGGTGCTCAAGATTTTCTTGCTCCGTTCTCTTTCTTAACATTATGCGGGTCTGGTTGCCGCAGTTTAAACAGGTAATAACAACATGAGGCTCCCTTTTCTGCTTTACCCTAACCCTACAGTTATTGCCCTGCACAAGCAGTGCATTGCAGTTTTTGCATGTTTGCCGCTTGAAGTCGAGGGGCATGCGGATTCTTGCAGCCATAGCGATTCTTCGAGCAGATTTAACGTACTGCATGGCTAGTTCAGGGTCACTCCCAGAAGCCTTCTTTGCCTCATCGAACAATATTTGAATTCGCATCCTCGCTATCTGCTTAACACCGGTTTGCCTCATTTAGCCTTCACAAACAACAAATGATTTGGCAGGGCTTGAACATAACATTTGCGTCTCTAATCGAACGTTTCATGAAACTTCAAGCTTCAACCGTTTTAGGGCGTCATGGATTTCAAGCGGCTTGTTTTTCAGGGTCTGTTGGGCTTTTGTTGTGTCAAGCGAGGAATCCATCGGTCGTTTCGCGGGCCACTTGAACTGCGAAGACAAGACAGGGTCGATGAGTGTTTTGTCTAAACTGAAAGTTTCAGCGATTTGCTGGGCAAACTCGAATCGGCTGACCCGTGTGGCGCCGCAAAGATGAAAAATTCCAGTTAATCGACGCTCAGCCGCTTCCAGAGTCATCTCCGCCAGATTCGTGTTCAGGGTGGGGGTGTTCCATTGGTCAGTGACGATTTTCGACGTGTTCTCCTTTCCGCAGCGTTTCAGTTAGCCAGAGGGCGAAGTTTACTTTTCCAGCAGCGGGAGTTGACCCGTAAATGACGCTTGGCCTGCCGATAAGGTATTCATCTTGCGCCTTGACCAATTCTTCAGCGGCAAGCTTAGTTACCCCATAGTGATTAATCGGGCAGGGCTTATCCAGCTCGGAGTAATTGCCTTTTTCACCATTGAAAACGTAATCTGTTGAAATGTAAATCAGAAAAGAACCCGTTTTCTTGGCTGCCTCAACAATGTTTTTGGTGCCTTCAACGTTGATTTTCCAGGCAAGCTCCTTGTTCAACTCGCATTTATCAACATCCGTCAACGTTGCGGCGTGAACCACGACATCGGGCTTAACCCGCTTGAAGGCATCGTCGACTAACTCTTTGTTTGAAACGTCCAGTTTGACGAAGTTACCGTGGACAGCCATCTCTTGGACGTCGCTCGAGTACACTTCAAGGTTTCGTTCAACGGCGATTTTTGCCAGTTTTGAGCCATAGAGGCCGATTGCGCCCGTGATTAGAAGTTTCAGTGGAACCCACCCAGCTTCCAAGGCGTCGGGTGAAGAATTACGTCGTTAGCAAACGGCGTCCACCAATGCTCATTCTCGAGGTACCAGCGGACAGTGGACTCCAGGGATTCGTCAAAGTTGCATTTTGGCTTCCAATTCAAAGTGTCTCTTATTTTTGTTGAATCCAAACTGTACCTTGTATCGTGTCCTGGACGGTCTTCAACAAAATTAATCAAGCTTTCAGGCTTATGCAATGCAGAAAGGATTTTCTTGGCAATCTCAATGTTGGGAACCTCATTTCCCGCCGAAACGTTGTAGACTTCGCCAGCTTTCCCTTTCTCAAGAACCGTTGCAATTGCTGCACAATGATCTTGGACATGGATCCAATCGCGGATGTTTTTGCCAGTCCCATAAATCGGGATAGGAAGATCCCTTTGGGCACGTATGATAGTTTTCGGAATAAATTTCTCAGGCAACTGATAAGGACCGAAATTATTGGTGCAGCGTGTAATGCATACATTCAAGTTGTAAGTTTTCCGATACGAAAGGACAAACATGTCAGCAGCAGCTTTAGAAGCGGAGTAAGGATTAGACGGTTTAGGCGGCTCATTTTCCGTGAACGAACCTTCCAAAGCCTCTCCGTAAACCTCATCAGTGGAAACCTGCAGAAGCCGAACTTTATGGTTGTGCCTGCGTATGGCTTCCAGAACTGTGAAGGTGCCGACTGTGTTGTTCTGCAGGAAACAGGTTTGGGTCAGCGATACTTCTGTCCACATGCGTTTCAGCCGCGAAATTAACAATGGCGTCCACTTGATGTATGAGCCTGCTGATAAGCAAAGGATTGCAAATGTCTCCCTTAATGAAAGTGTATCGCTTATCGTTTTCAACGTCATGCAGGTTAGCCGGGTTAGCACCTATCCCCATCTTGTCAACATTTATCAATTCGCAATCAGGGTATTTCTCAAGAATGTATCGGCAGAAATTGCTGCCGATGAATCCTAAACCGCCAGTAACTAACAACTTCATGGTGCATCACTTGTTCGCCGGGAGATTCCAGTCCCAAGCTTTACCTACACGAACATCTTTGTTTTTGCCGTTGATAATTTTTGGGATAAGTGAGGGATCATCCCAGGGTCTACGTTCCTCGTCAGGGTTTGAGGGATCATAGAGGTTCGTTGTGAAGTACAGCAGTATAGCCGATTCGTCGCCGAGCGCCTTGAAACCATGCCAGTAATGACCTGGAATACGCACGAGCTGCAGGTTTAACGCGCCTGAGACAACTTCGTTTAGTTCTTTTGTTTCCTCGTCGAAAGCGCATATTTTTATTAATCCTTTAAGCACAAGGAAATAATCCACTTGTCCCCTGAGATGTCTATGCCAAGCACGGATAACGCTGGGGTAAGTCGATGAGAGATTCGCCTGGGCAACTGTGTCTTCCCCGAAGAGTTCCGTCCAGTCTTTGCGCATGACTTCAGTGAAAAAGCCGCGTTCGTCAGGTAACCGATTTATCGGCTTAACCCTTATCCCCTGTAACATGTCAGTGCTCCCTTGCATTAATCTTACAATAATATTTATAATAGTTGTTATGTTCTCGGGTTAAACTTCCACTTCTGAGTAGTCCCCCACATGCAACTTGATAGTTCGGTTCCTCAAATTCTTAGTCACCTTCGCGTTTTTCCCAATTAAGCTGTCCTCCAGCCGCTCTATGCCCTTGACGATAACGTTTTCCTGTATGACACAGTATTCGACGTTCGAGTTAACAACTTGTGACCCGTTGCCTACGCTGGTGTACGGTCCGACGAAGGAGTCTTCAATCAACGTGCCTTTCCCAATAATGCATGGTCCCCGAAGGGTACTGTTGACGACTCTGGCGTCTGGTTCTATCTTGACTCTGCCGTCTATTGAACTGTTTGTCACTTGCCCCTTCACATCAAGCAAGATGTATTCATCAAGAATCCTCGCGTTTGCCGACAGAATATCGTCTTTTTTGCCAGTGTCCAACCACCAAGAATTCAAGATTTCAGCTTTAACCTTGAAACCCATGTTTATCATTTCTTGGATGGCATCAGTGATTTCCAACTCTCCCCGCCAAGAAGGCTTTATCCGCTCGATTGCTTGGTGGACTTTGCTTGAGAATATGTATGTGCCGATTATCGCCAAGTTACCCATCGGGGTCTTAGGTTTCTCCACCAACTTGAGGATGTTGCCTTTTTCATCGAGTTGAGCTATGCCAAAACACGACGGGTCCTCAACTTCTTTGAGGATGATGAGTGCATCAAGATGCTCAGTTTTGAACTTCTTAACAAACGAGTTTAGCCCTTGACCAGTTACGTTGTCGCCTAGGCACATGACGAAGGCGTCCTGCCCCAAAAACCGCTTCGCAGTTTTAACCGCGTGCGCTAGCCCAAGCGGTTCCTGCGGAATATAGGTTACATCGAGATTCCAAGCCGAGCCGCCGTCAACGTAGTCCTTCACATACTGCCCAGTTTCGGGCGCTGTGATTATGCCGACTTTCTTTATGGAGGTTGCCGCCACCTGGTCAAGAACGTAACCCAATATGGGTTTGTTAGCCACTGGAATAAGTTGTTTAGCGCAAGTAAAAGTTAGGGGCCTAAGCCTAGTTCCTTTTCCGCCGCTTAGAACAAGTGCCTTCATGTCGATCCCAAATGCAGTTTATGGTTTCAACTATAACATGCTTTTTGACTTAAAGCTTATGCAAAAATATCGTCATTCACCGATTGATTTCTGCCATCGAAAAGAAATGCCAAGAAAACGCGCAACGTTACTTTTGCTTCCTCGTTACTTGTGGTTACTCAAGGTCAACATGAGAAGGATTCAAGTGTTAGTTGATTGGCTCTCAACCGATTTATTCGAACTAGGTTTACCCATTAGTTTTTCTAAAATATGTAACAGCAGACGAACGAGTCGGCGAAAAACCCCGAGCGACTCAGTGATTTGACGCAAAGTAGAAAGGTCACCTGCATCGATGGTTCGGGTTATAACCGCAGCCAAAACAAAGATAATAACGTAAGCAATAGCGCCGATAACCAATTGTTGTAAAGCAATCGAAATGTTCAAGGCGATTCTCCAAAAAGCCAACCTTAACACAGCAAGAGGCAATTCGGAAATTACAAAATAGGTTAAAATTGCAGCCATAGCCGAAGACAAGAAAATCTTAAATGAAGATAGCCAATCCACAGAAACCCCGAATTTTTTCTTCAGAAAATTCAACCCAACGAACAAACTTGGCAAGCCGACAGTTAAAGAAGAAGCAATCAATCCTACTACGCCGAAGTTAGAGATAAGTAGGAAACCAACTGGAACGCCAATTCCGACTTGAAGTACAGAAAGCCCCAAGTTGTATTTTGTGAATCCTTGCCCCATCAGCAGAGAGCTCACACTGAGGCTTCCCAAAGCAGAGTAAATGTAAGTTACTGAAAGCAAAGCCAAAAACAACGGAGCCGAAGCATAACTGTTGTGGTAGATGAATCCGACGCCGGGATGCGCAAGCGCTATAATCAACGCTGCAACCGGAACAACAATGAGCGAAGCATACTTCACCGAATATTGAAAGACGTTTTTCAGGGTATCACGATCTTTTCGATAATCCAGTTTCGAGAAAGCTGGAAAAAGCATGGTTGTGACGGGGGTGGCGAAGAAAGTAATAAGAATCGAGAAATTAATGGCCAAATTATAATTTCCTATGATGGCGTTGTTTGTTACGTAAAACGCAAGTATGTAACCGTAAAAAGCCGTTAGTAAGGCGGTGAGTATCGAGCCTATCGAAATGGGTAGGCCATAGCCCAACATGGTTTTAATCGTTGAAAGGACTTCAGTTCTTGTTGATGATTTAGGTAATACCCGGAACATGGTCCACACCAGAATCACTCCCGCTAAACCAGCAATCAAAGCTGAAACAGTATAACCCGTTATCGCTCCAAGAGTTCCAAAGCCTAAGAGCACAAGTCCGATTGTCAAACCTGTTTTAATGGTAGATTGAATAATCAGCATGAAGCTGTAATAATGCATTATTTCCAATCCAGTGAATGCCGCACTTGCAGAGTTCACCAGTGCCCCTGCCAGGATGAAGAAGGATGCGATCTGAATTAACGGCACTATGGCGGGGCGGTGTAGGCTTGAGGCTATGAAAGGGGAAAGGGCGAATGAGAGGATAGAAAGCGACAAGCCCAAGGCAATTTCGAAAACTAAGCCTGAAACAATGATTCCTCTTATTTTCGCTTTGTCTTCCACGTTGTATTGTGCAGAGTACTTTACCATGGCTGAATTTACTCCGCAATCTCGGAATGTGGCGATTAGAGTTGGTCCCACTATGGCTATTGAGTATAACCCGTAGTTTTGGGCCCCCAGAATGTAAGTGATAGCTAAGATGCCTACGAAAGAGATGACCGTAGAGGCAACTAGACCCCACATGAGGTTGAAGCCGCCTTTTGCAGTAACCTTAGCCATCTCTGTACCTTTACTCATGATTCTTTCCCAAGTTTGCTCTTAAACTGTAAAGTTAAACTATCGATGGGGAGCGCTTGCGTTTATCGCTTTTGGTTCAACACACCAAATTCGCAGATTTTAAGGGAATGACACCCGCAGTCTTGAAGAATTTTGAAGCTAACCCTTCAAAAAATCTCAATTTTTGGATAGGAATAAGCATGAATTGGGCTTGAATTTGCCGAATCTCGAAGATTTAGGCTCGCAATGGCTCAATTTTGTGAAGGAATTCAACATGAAATAAACATAAAACTGAGAGGTTAACGCAGCTTCCACTCATGCTTTTACCACAAAATGCAATTCTCGCAGCAACAGATTTACTCCTTGTCACAGAGCCCCTCACGCCACAGAACTCAGATCGAACCAAATTACAAAGCATTGAAACATAGTTCAAGGATTAGCTGTTCAGCAGGCAGTAAAGGGCAGCATCCAAAATTAAACTGTTGGTGTTACTACTGGGAGTTCCCGCCGCTAATGAGCCGCTAGTATCCATGCCGTCACAGTAACCGTTTGTTGGAGCAGGAAGGGCTTTGTCAAGAGCGGTAACCATGTTTTCGGCATAGGAAGAGCTATAGAGAGCTAAGAAACCATAAGCTACTTTGGTAAAATAACCGGTTTCATGCCGTTGAGGTAATTTTGGGTTGTGTCGGTTATTTGCCATGCTTTGCCGTTTGGACCAACCACCCATTCATACACATATCCGTTGAACGGGCTGATCCCTTCACTCCAAGCAGCATAATTTTTTGTAGCATCGTAGTAAGCTTCCTGAGAAAGATACACCTGTTTCATTAAGGTTGACCATTCAGGAGAATTACTATTAAGTTCGAAAACCGATAACAAAAGCGGCTCGCAGGTAAGCGCAGTATCGGGTAACTTCACATTATAAGTTGTAATTGTCGGCGTATTTCCTATGTTAGCCATTATCTGACTTGGAACGCTGCCAAGTTGCGTGGGCCAAAAACTTGCAAATCCACTCCAACAATAATAATAATAAATACTATTTGAACCCGCGATGTTTTCCATACCTGGAACCAAAGATGCATAAGGCGAGCGCCCATCAAGAACAATATTATCAATGCGCTGAGTTAAACTAGAATTGTAAATTCTAAGATTGTTGAGAGCAACAAACAATTTTGCTGTATCAGCAATGTTAACGCTGGTTGAGGCCCAAGTTGAATATACCTCATAGCCTTGTCCATTCGTTGCGTCGTAGGCCCAAAAAGGCCAGTGAGTGGTCGCATTAAGGGGTCGATTTTCCAAGAACGTCAAAACCATATCTATCCTATTGCTAGAGCCCCAAGTCCCACTTGTGCCGATTATACCGATTTCCTGCGCGTCGATGACCGCTTGGATGTAGCCGCCTAAATCCCAATCCGCGAAAGCCTTAAAGTCAGTGCCTCCAGCGTAAGGCAACCCAGTTTTAGCGTCGACACCTACGCCAGGCTGGAAAAAAGCCCAAGCATTTAAAGCTACAGCCTTCCAAACTGAGCTGTTGACGCTTGGATCGGTTTCGGTCAAGGGGAGCTGACTGGCAGTTGGCTTGGTTTTAGATTTGTTCCGGTTGGTGTTGCACTCGTAGTGGGAGTTGAAGTTGGAGACGCTGTGGATTCTGGAGAAGTTGTGGGTGATGAAGTTGATGGATTTGTTGTTCCGCCTATATTGGGAGTCGAAGAACACGTTGGGTTCAGGGGAAACGGTAGGCGATGGAGAGGTTGAGTTATTGCCATATGGAGCAGTAGTAACGTTGGCTTTCATGTTGCCTTCAAAAGACAGAACTGTAAATAAAGAAACCAAAGTAACAAATATGACTCCCAGCGCAATGATGCTTTTTCCTTTGCGGCTAAATCGCGAATTGATCTTAAGGCTTTTTTTAGTATCAACGGTGAAAGAGGACAGTAAAGAGACATGGCTAAGCTGAAGAATGGAGCTAACTTTTCTGTAATTAACCAACTTTACATCCTCACGATCAACCTTTACCAACTTAAGCGGTTGAGGCTCGGTTCATAAGCAAACCATGCATGGTATAATGCAACAGGGCATTCTAGGCTAGGTGAAATTTAAAATTATGCTACACATTTCTGGGACAACAAGTAAACCCAAAATTTTCCGAAAGCATATAAATAACGCGTATTCAGGGTATCCTACCAACAATATTTTTTTCGCTCTCGTTTATCGAGTTTCTTGTCAACGATTTTTGGTACATGCGAGATTTTCCTGCTACAATTTTTTTTATTTGCCCGTCTTTAGCAGCGAATTTAAGTTTCCTGTCGTGCTTTTAGAATTGTGGATACTCTTATTGTTATCAAGCGCAAGCGTCTTATTACTAACCGAGAATTCTTCAAGGAGTTGATTTCTGGATAATAAGTGTTCGTTTTCTAAGCTTTTTTCTATCCACAGACAGGTTTTTGGTAAGTTGCCCTAGTCAAAGTTAGATCGGGAACGGAGATGGTGTACAAACCGTAAATTCTCTTTTCAAGACTTTTCGTAATCGATAAAACCCCCTCGAAAATAGATGATGCTGAGACGACTAGCCGCTATATAGGTCGAAGCCCACTATCTGAAATTTTTGCAATTTCGACACCTATACGCATGATCCAATCCAAGTTCGATTTTAAATTGCAAAGTTAAACTATCGATTTGGCACCCGGGCGTTTATCACTTTTGGTTTAACAAGGACTGCAGATCCTAAGAGAATGCAACCGCTCCTGGAAGAAATTTTGGAGCTAATCCTCCAAAAAATCTCAAGTTTTCGACAAAATAAAGGCTGAATCGGATCCTATGATATCAAACGCTCAGATCCAAAATTGAAAAAGTTTATCGTCTACCGGATGAAAAAATACTGAACCTATATTTGTAGAGTTTCAATAGGAGACTCTCAATTTTACCATTTGTCAAGACTAACATCAAATAATATGGATTCAAATTTGCTTTTAAGGCTTGAAAGAAATAATACTCAGCCATTTTTTTATTTTGAAACGAATAATTCTTGCCAATATTTTTCAAATGTGTAGCTTTGGTGTCGCCCTGCATTATATTCCCAAATTTTCCCAACAAATATTGACCCATGATTGCACGGTCCCTAATCCAGCTTTCATTGTCTATCGATATTGTATTTCTCCCATGAACTCGATACTTGACCAATGGCTCTTTAATGAAAAAGAACCGATTATTCTCCGCTAAATCTATGAAGAATTTATAATCGTTTAAGTATTTCAGCCGCCCGTCCAAACGAAGGGTTCTTATCAATTCTCTTTTGAAAAAAAGACTACTGCCGAAAATAAAGTTGTCATCCAATAGTTCTTCAAGAATTTGTCCACTTTTTTTCTTTTTACAAGCTCGTTGCATTTCGGTGAATGTTCTTCCAACGGGAGACCCTTTTGAGTCAATTACTTCGCCTTCGCACCACACTACTAAAGAATCGTCTTTTTGAGATACTTTCAATTGCTTTTCAAGTTTTGTGTGATCCCATACATCGTCAGAAGCGACAAGTGCGATGTATTTACCGGAGGCTTTTGAAAACAAATCATTAATAGTTGACGCAATACCCATGTTTTTTTCATGGAAAATGGACTTAATTCTTTTATCTTGTTTTAAGTAGGTTTCGATTATTGTTTTTGAATTATCTCCAGAGAAATCATCAACTATTACTAACTCAAAATCTTGGAAATTTTGGTTCAGGACACTTTCAATTGCTTCAGAAATGTATTTTTCATGATTGTAAGATGACATAAGGACGCTGACTAATACCAAAAGATTTTCACCATCAAACCCTAGTTATTGCTTTGCATGTATTGCTTTACGTTTTCTGAAATCTGCTCAACCTCGCTTTCACTCATCCACGGAATACATGGGCAAGGATAAGTATTTCCTTGCAAATTCTTTCCGTTGCACGGCAATTTATTATTTGTTTTGTATGCTTTCTGCATGTGAACAGGAATTGGGTAATGTATAAGAGTTTGAATTCCGTGATTAAGCAGATATTGTTGAAGTTTGTCCCTTTCTTTGTGTCTCACCACGTAAAATGGTATACATGTTTTGTGTTCTCGAGTTCTATCGGTGTTTTCACTTCCGTATTCCTAGAAGAGTATCATAAAGTTTGGCGAGTTTTCGTCTCTTTTCATTCCACTTATCGAGATAACGTAGTTTTGTTCTAAGGATGGCTGTTGCATCTCGTCCAGACGACTGTTTACGCCTACAAAATCATGATAGTATTTCTGGACTGCCCGTAGTTTCTCATTTTTCTTAGTTTGCTTGCCGCCTCTTCATTATTTGTGACTATCATCCCTGCATCACCATAGGCGCCAAGATTCTTGGTTGGATAGAAACTGAAACATCCAAAATGTCCGATGCCTCCAACTTTTGAGTTATTGTATTCAGCACCGTGAGCTTGGCATGCATCTTCTATTACCGTTAAATTGTATTTTTCCGCAATTTCCATGAGTGGATCCATATCCACCGGATGCCCGTACAGGTGGACTGGTATAATTGCCCGTGTTTTATTTGTGATTTTGGTTTCAATATCTGAGATGTTCATTACGTACGTTTTAGGTTCTATATCCACAAAAACTGGTCGGGCGCCGTTTCTAGTGATCGAATCAACTGTGGAAATCATAGTATGAGAAACAGTGATTACTTGTCCCCGCTGGAGATTCCCAAAGCTTTAACAGCCAAATAGAGCGCATCGGAGCCAGAATTAACGCCTATTCCGAATTTAGTTCCAACATATTTTAGAAAAATCTGCTTCAAACTTCTCAGTTTCCTCCCCAAGGATAAACCAACCGTTTTTTAAGACTCGTTGGATCGCCTGCGATATTTCTTCGCCTATTGCCGAATATTCTCTTTTGAAATCATTAAAAAGTATCATTATGGTTCGACCATCCTTCTCCATTTATTTAGGAAATTATAGAGAGTAATTATGAAGATCATGAAATTACATCTTCTGCCTGAAGTTCTGAGTGTTTCATCTATTGAAAAGACTTCGATAAAAGTTTGATTTCTGCAGGAGTTTGGATTGATTTTATTTCAGGTTGTTTCATTAGTATGTCTCCAGTTTACTTGCACGAATTTTTTAAGATTGGATTCTGGATCTAACTTGGCGATGTTCATTTTCTTGGTTCCAGATCTTTGACAGCCCGTGCTGGTACACCGACGACTAATTTATTTGGAGAGACGTCTTTGGTGACGACTGCCCCTGCAGCAACTATTGCGCCTTTACCTATTCTAACACCCGGCAGAATAATTGCGCCAGCACCAATTCCTACATAATCCTCAATAATTGGTCCTTTAACAAGGGCTTCGTCATAGCCCTTTGAGCCCAGATTATTATCGTTGGTTGTGGAGACTAACAAACTTATGAAAACGTGAGAACCTATCTGCATATTACCAGTAATGTGGGTGCTATCCATTATTTTCGTAAAATCGCCTATAATTGTGTGGTAGTTGATTGTAACGTTTCTTGAGATAATACAATTTTTTCCTATTCTACATTGTTCTCTTATTGAAGCATTGTCGCCAATGAGAGTCCCTTCTCCAATTTCAACATCAGTATATACGACAACATGTGGGGAAATGACCGATTCTTTACCTATTCTTGTCGTCTTCAGCTCCGACGAAACTTTTCTTGCAAGGCCCTTGCAGCTACGGGAGGTTTTCCTAATACGGCGCCTTCGAATATTTCTACAGAATCCTCAATTATGACTTTTGGATAAATTGTAACAAAATCATGGATCACAGCATTTTGACCTATAGTGCACTCGCCCATGATTTTTACGCTTGACGCAATTCTAGCACTTGAGTGAATAGGATTTGCCATCTTCAAACTCTAACTCCTTATTTATTCTCCCTTTGTCCGAGCATTCTTCTTAAAAGTTTCATAGTCTCGTACATAGTCGTTTTCATTGAAGAAGGACGTTGCCAATACAAGGGCGACCGAGTTAGATGAAAAATTTTGTATTTCTCGCCAGATGTCATGAGGAACATATAGGCCATAATATGGTCGATTTAGGAAAAACAGCTTTCTGCTTAGCCCATCATCCAATACAACATCAAAACTACCGCTTAAAGCAATAATGACCTGTTCGGTCACCTTATTAGCGTGCCCGCCTCTGGTTGCGCCGCTGGGCACGTCATATAAATAAAAAACGCGTTTTATCTCAAAAGGAACATTTTTGTCTTCCTCAATTATAGACATATTTCCTCTTGCATCTGTGACTTTAGGAAAATCCAATATTTTGCAGTCAGATAAATTCATGTCATCCACTCATCGGTTGTGAAACTTGTTAACATCATTAATTTGCATTGCCATTTAAATTCTTCTCATAATAGTGTAGCTTAGTTTTCAGATATTGCCTAAATCAAAAGGGAGCTACCTTCTTACGTAGTTGACTTCAGAACAATATATAAAAGGTCATTTTTTGGGACAGAAGATTGCACTCTTCGGTATTGCTATATGCTGGAATCAACTATCGAATTAATATTTAGCTGATGACAGTAATAACATCATGAGAGGCAAAATGAGACTCAGAGAATAAAATCACAATTGTAACGGGGGGTGGAAGCGGTATAGGAAGGGAAACCCAGCTTTCCTTTTTTCACGCGAAGGAACTATGGTTGTCGTTGCAGACATTCATGAAGAAGCCGGAGAAGAAACGGCGTCAATCATCAAAGGAACAAGTGAAGGCTATTTCACCACTTAAGTAGATGTGACAAACAGAGAAGAAATAAGGCGAGCAACTGAAAGTATTCTTGAAAAATATGGTCGAATAGATGTCTTAATAAACAATGCTGGGATTGCCGAAGACTCTCTTTTGATAAATATGACAGAAGATCAGTGGAATCGAGTTATAGACGTCAATCTTAAAGGATGCTTCAATTGCATACAAGCGGTGACTGAAATCATGACAAAACAGGGAAACGGAGTAATAATGAACGCATCCTCCGCAGTAGGGTTATATGGTAACATCGGTCAGACAAACTATGCAGCAGCCAAAGCTGGTCTTATAGGAATGACCAAGGCGTTGGCGAAAGAACTTGGAAGAAAGGGGATAAGAGTGAACGCTGTAGCACCAGGGTTATACTCGTAATGACTTCCAAGGTACCTGAAAAGGTTCTGAGATTAATGAGAGATAAGACTCCTCTTGGGAGGCTAGGTGACCCAATGGACATAGCTTATGCGTACCTTTATCTCGCATCAGATGAAGCGAAATACATCAATGGCGCAATACTTTCTGTAGATGGAGGATTGATTATATAGCTTTCAAAAAAATAAATTCATTCAACTGGCTCCAGTGATCAATATTTACTGGGTTGTCTGATTCGCATCTCCATTCAGATTGCTATTATTTTGGATACCTCAAAGTCAAATTACTATATCCTGAAATACCTCAAGTAGTCGTGATTTCTCTCAAAACCTTGCACGGAATACCTCCCGCGATTACATTCTCAGGAATACTTCTCGTGACCACCGACCCCGCGCCTATTACACTATTTTGACCAATAACTACGCCTTTTAAGACTGTTACATTATTTCCGATAAACACATTATCTTTGATAATAACGTTCATTTTTTCATATTCAGTCGTTGTTCGCTTAGTAGGATCGAGACTATGAAAATCACTTGTGTATGCCTCAAAATTTATGCCAATAAGAACTCCTTTGCCGACAAGAATATCCGCATGGTCTGCGATTATGCTGGCACAATTGTTGATGTGAGTATTCTTTCCTATTTTGATGGTTGCGTCCTTTCCCTTAGCTCCAAGGTAAATGTACCCATTGTATAGAAAAGGAGAACCTCTATCCCCTAAATAGACAGGTGACTCAAACGTTATTTTACCTTCACCCGCCAAAAACACTGGTTGACTTATTACCGGACACTCTCCTGAGTAGGTATTTTCCGAAAGCACTCTAAAGTACAAAATTCGTGCGGTAGAATGAACTTGTTGAATGAAATAAGTTAATGTATTCAATAATAACCACTACGCTTTTTTATTTTTTCATGAATAGCAAAAGAAATCTTAGCGTCAAAGAAACCTAGGTGCCCTTGGGTGAACACAATTCTTGCAAATCGGGCATTTGAATATGAAATCAATTCCGTGGCCAATGCCTCACAACTCCCTTTAAGCACTAAGAGTATATAAAATCGTATTATCCACTGATTTTAAAAACGCTGAAAATTGAAGCCGCGATGCTCAAAGAAAAAGACAATGGATTACGTAATAATTCTGCCAAGAAATAGTCGAGTATCCGAAGAAATATTCTTAATCCAATTAAATAGCAGTGGAATCTTTCATTTGGGGAGGGTACTCTTCCTTCGCGCACCTTCTGCTGCCCTAATAAAAGCGTCTGTGTCTTCGGAAAGCAATAGGGGAACCAACCTCATAATATTTTCATCGCTCCAATTCCACCAGGCTATTTGCAGCAACTGCTCTATTTTCTCCTTTGCAAACCGAAATTTTATAATTCGTGCTGGGTTACCACCGACCAAAGCATAAGGCGGTATGTCTTTCGTTACAAGAGAACCCATAGCAATAACTGCTCCATTGCCAACTCTGACACCTTCTTTGATTATTACATTGGTGGCTATCCAAACATCATTTTCTATAATAATCGGTTTCGGTTCGATCCTAGTCACTTCTGGTACGCCTTTATGCCATGTTAAGTTATCGAAACGCCATGTATCATAAAGCTCATAGAACGGATAAGTCGTTATCCAATGATAGTTGTGCTTGCCTAGAAAAGAAAACTTTAAGCCAGGAGAAATAGAGCAAAAATTACCAACTCTGCTTCCGACTGCTTTTCTCGAGACCCAAGGCATGACACCGAGAATTTGTGGTTGAGGGCCATAAGTGTGTCTTCCATAAGGAATTATAATCTTCTGTTTCTTTCTATTTACGACCAGATCATATACGTATTTCATTGAATCGGAAATCCCCATAGTCATATCCCCAAACCATCAAATTCAATATGTGATAACCATTAATTTGAAACTTGAAGGAATAACTATCACAGACTCAAATATTTAAGTTGCAATTCTATTTTCAGAGAGCCAAGAATGAAAGAGTTTTCACATAAAGATAAAATAAAAATGGAACATGTCAGTTAGATGCAAGTTTCGCATTTCATATAGTTTAACATACGGTATTGCGTTTAATTTCTACTTGACCTGCTGAAGTTACTTCGGGCATGTTGAAACCTTTTCGGTTTTGAAGAAATGCACTCTGATTCCACAAATAGTAATTTTGCCATGTTTGTCTTGCTTTCGATGTCAGCTTAATTTCATGAAATGTTATTGAATAATACTACAAACGCATCGTCCCTTATTGAGCATTTGAAAGTGCTTCATTGAGGTGTCAACACTTTTATGCGGTAGTACTTTTGCCTCAAATGTCTAAGGCGCCTAATACAAATAAGATCAAAACATGGATTCCGGTGACTCCAGCACCATCTTTTCCTCAATAGCATATGCTGGATATGACAGTTTGAACAATTGAGCCAACAGTTGGCGATAGATTAAGTGTTCATAATTTAGATATCTTACACAACGCGCACGGTTGAAATGGTCAATGTTTTCATTTCGGTCAAACTGTTTGTCAAAGATTTCTTGTTCAGAATTTGGGCCTTTAGAACCAATTTCGCCGAAAATAGTACATTTATATGGTACAAATGAATTTACGTATGTAAAAAAACGAAAATAAACAAAGATTGAGAATACAATGAATATGATCAATTTTCTCCACAAGGCCCGATCAGCAGGGATCCGTAACTCATTTGAGTACGTCACAGGAAAGCATTTGCCTTCGCTTCATGGTTTTCCAAATACTGCTGAGAAATTGAAAGAAAGTAGACTTTTCAACCAATGGTGGTACTATTCAATTGAACTTATGCCAGGGATTATTACTCGAGGAGCTTACCTTCCCGAATTTCCTATGCTTTCGAGGATAATGCTTCGAAAATGTGAACTAAGGGAAAAGTCTTGCTTGGATTTAGGAAGCATGGAAGGACTAATTCCACTGTTAATGGCGAGAGGTGGAGCTTCTTCCGTATTGGCAACGGATGCGGTCGGTCATTGCGTAGAAAAGATGGCGGCTGTTAAACACTATTACGGTAATAATTTTGATTATAGAAATGTCGGGTTAATGTACGATTTATACAAGAAACTTGCTGGTCACAACTTTGATCTCATAAATTGTTCTGGTCTTCTGTATCACACGTTTTCACCCATGTCGGTCTTATCGGATGTTCGTCCTCTACTTAAACGAAATGGCCTCATGATTGTTTCAAGCCATGTGGTTTTAGAAAGCGGTTTTTCAATGGAGTTTAATAACTCTGGCAGGATTCAAAGCGAAAGTAATACTTTTTGGTATTTCTCGGTTCCATTTCTGGATTATATACTCCTTTACTTTAAACTTGCACCCATAAACTGCCTGTTTTCTCCAAATGAAACAGCCAAGTCCAATATTAGGCTAACTTTCGACAAACCTTCAGGCCAAATTTCGGTTTTGTGTCGCGGTATGGATAGCGTTCTCCCCACGAAAGATGATGTATGGATGACTGAATCTGCCAAAAATTCCTGGGAATATATGGGTATCCGCGGTCTTCGCAGTCGATCATCAAAATGGGACTTAGCCCAACGTCAGCCAATTTCGTCAATTGAATGCAAAAGCTTTGTTGAAAAACAGTATTTTCGAAATGACACTAACTCTCTTGATTTGTGGGAAGCAATTAACAATGGCAAACAAATAATATCTGCGGACAAAGAGTCAGATTCATGCATTTTGAGATTGAACGATACTTCTTAGGTGCGCGTCTTACAAATTTGCCATAAGTGAATATTCACCCTTTTCAAGCAAGAAAAAAGGTCCGAAATCTAACAATGTTTCATTGAATAGTGATGTTACATCTTATTGAGTTAATAAAAACATTATTATGATCATGTTATTACTGATGATAATTTGCATGAAAAAAATATTAGCTATGTTTATTAAGAAAAAATGTAAAAACACGCAAAATCCAATAACGATGCTGACGGAGGGATTACCAGAGATTCTCCAACGCGAATAACCGATTTGAAACGTAAATCGCCAAAGAAGAAGCCATAAACTGAAGACCACGAGAAATTCCGCATTTCAACTCTGCACAAAATGAAAAACAAAACTTTAAAGAAATTAAATAGAAACAATAACACCGATTCTAGCAGAATTAAATCGAAAAAATCAAATCTTCTGAGAGCTTAAAAAAACATAACTTGCTGCGAGAAAGCCCGTCCAATCAAAAAAAGGCTCGCTTAATTCAGGATCAGATTTAACGTTAAGAATACAATTCGATAAGTCGTATTTTTAAACGATAAAAGCTACTAAAAATAAGAATTTAGGAACTTTCAACTTTCTGCTGAAGAAGATTCTCTTGCAATCTGCTGAAGTGCAAAAATATGTTTCGCTTGAAAAGATCATTGTCGGAAATTAATCGGATATTAATTTGAACGTTTTGTCTTTTTCGCCAGATTTCGCCAAAATCACGAATATTAAACAAAATTGCGTTCAATCTGATTAAATGGTCTGTCCTAATAGATCGTAAATCCGTTAATATTTTCAAAATCATTAAAAGAGGAAGATAGCGAACCACATTTTTGAGGGAATAGTTTTTCAAAAGAGTTGTCAGATGGTTCCTGTGAAAATAGTAATGAGTTTTAAGTTTTTTCTTAGAGACTGAAACACTTCCCAAATGAAATACAATTGATTTTGGGACAAACAAGACTCTATAACCACCTAACCAAATTCTCCAACATAAATCCGTTTCTTCATACTCCAGAAAATAATCTTCATCGAAAAGACCGACTTCATTCAAGACTGTTCTTTTAACCGCAAATGCTGCTCCTTTAGCCCAAAAAATTTGGTCTGTTTTTGCGTACTGACCACGATCATATTCATTTATTCCACGTACAATAGGATGAATAAAACGATCCACGTATCCTCCTGCGCTATCGAATTTCTCTCTTTGTTGCATCATGAGCAATTTACATTGTGCTGCGCCTATCTTCAAGCTTGAGTTCATTACAGAGATTAATTCTTTCAGCCAATTTTCGTTTACTTCAGTATCGTTATTTAGAAAAACTAAATATTCCCCGTTGGAATTCCTAATCCCAACATTATTTCCGCCGGCGAAGCCCAAGTTCGCGTGATTCTTTATTATTTTCAAATTTTGGTTGGAAAATTGTGCTTCAGCGTATGCAATACTCCCATCAGTGGATGAATTATCGACCAGAATCACTTCGTAACAGGGATAATCGGTTTTGAAAACTGATTCTAAACAGTTCTTAAGCATACATTTGCTGTTGAAATTTACGATGATAATAGACACCAACGGTAAGCTTTGCAGACTTGCACATCCTTTTAACGCTATTAATCATACATCTTTCAGGTGTACAAATTATTCTTTTTCCTTTTGAAATAGATGGCTGACTATCTGATTCTTAATTTGATATCAGTTATTACCAGAACAGAAACACCAATTCTATTATTTACCAAGAATGGACAGCCACGTAAAGGCTAATCCTCAGTTGGAGCCCAAACCAGAAGTTTTCAATCAGTCACTTTAATGGTTCTGCATAACAAAATTGTTTAATAATTAATCAACACTCAAGTAAAAATATCAAAAATACACTAAACATTAATTTTGTTTTCTAAGCTTATGTTGTCTCGTTCAGATAGGCCGATGTGCGTACCTCATAAATTTGTACAGTAGGCTCATCGAAAACTAACGTAAAATTGGCGGCATTCGAGAATTTGTAAAGCCACGGATAATTCGGCAATAGACTGCCAATTGTTTGAGTGCCAATTGAGACTGGAGTAGTAAATACTCCATCAGGCAGCTTCTGGTTTATCATTGCAATTGTTCTGGTTGTTATAACAATTATCGCAGGTTTTTGTGGCAATTCATTGTAATAACCAGCAAGGTTGGATAAATTATCTTCTTTAAAGAAGTTGTAGATGACATTTGAATAATCAGTGTTGGGAGCGGGCGTATGTCCATCAATAATTAAGGAAGTTGATGCATTACGGATCGTCAATCCTCTAAATACGTATCCACTGGAGGGATCAGTTAAAATGTAACTATTTGAAGGAGTATTATGATTTACCCACTGGCAAGCCTGATACTCATCTGCCGAAATATTTGAGTAGTTTTTAACGTGCGTTGCGTAAGAATAGAATTGAGGCATAGATGAGGCAAAAATCAAAATCATAGAAAAACAAAAGAACATAACCACTAACTTACCAAATCGAGATTTAAGAAATGATTTATTTATTTTTTCTTTTTTGTACTTAGATAACAGGATTTGGAATAACAGGAAAAAAGGAATAGAGGCAATTATCGCAAAGAAGCACCTAAAGAAAATTTCGACTCAGCCGAGGAAAATGGCGGAAGGAAAAAAATCACTAACAATGAAAGGGCATAAATCGGCAAGAGGGCACTTACGACTTTGGGGATTCTTTTTAGATATTGTAATAAGACAATAGCGCTACCTGACAAAAACAGCAGAAAAAGTATTAGCGGGTAGGTTCCTGTTAAGGCGAAGAAAGGCGAATCTATGAGCAAACTAAGTTTTTCATAAGGCCAAGGTCCCAAGCTACCGGAAAGTGAAGAGGCACCAAACCAGGATAATGCTATCATCCCAAGAAGAATCGAACCTGAAAGAAAAATAACGCGATTTCTTGGCCAACTCTTCAAGAATTTTTGCCTTACCAGAAGAATAACAAAAAGAGGCAAAGTCACAACGATTGGAAAGTAATACATTGAATAGAATATTGTCAAAAACAAAACCAAAAGTACAAAATACAACCGATTGATCTTGTCAAAACCGAGAATAAAATCTAGTATTAGCAAGAAAACAATTATTGACAATGTTGATGGGAAAAAATATTGTGGACCTAAAAACGTTTCCCCGCCAGAAATTACTAGAACTATTATCGACGCAAAGAAAGCTTGAAATTTGTTTCGTGTAAATGACAATGAAGTCCCATAAACCAAAACGCCGAATAGAGGTATGGTGAAAAAGGGCGCGCCCCAAAAAAGTGCATAGGGATTAGTTCCTGCAATATAGGATATTGAAGCAGTTAGATTTTGGAAAACGTAAGAGGTGGGCATAACTATTCCGAAAGAGGACGGCCATAGACCGTATGAACCATGATTTGCAAAAATCCAATTGGTGCCACCCAAGTAGGGGTAGAGATCCCACCCAGGCATTGAAGGCCAGATAAAGCTACTTCTAAACAAAATAGCCATGGATATACCCGTAAGAATTACAGGTAAAACAGTTAGCTGTTTATAGCTAAAATTTGGTTTTGAGATGGGTTGCAAGTTTTTCCATTTTTGAAAAACCGAGATTAAGTCTACTACTATAATCGGGATAAGAACGGCAATCACCAAGTTAAGGGCGGTCAAGGCAAAGATTAAAGATAGGATTGAAGAAATTATGAAAAAATATGTGAAACTCAACAGAACGCTCAATGCTATCTCTCCCATTTCTGTGCCTGGTGTAAGTGAAAAACTCTTTTTCAACAGGGACTTCAAAGAATCTCCAACGATATACAATGTAATTACCAGTCCAAATGTCGCTTGGAACAAGGTGGAAACGATGCTGCGGGCAACTAAGATGCTTAGTACATAAATAGAGCAAATAATGAAATGAAGTACAAGCTTCCTTGAAAGAGAATTGAGCCTATTCATTCTTCAAGAACCTCAGGAATTTTGGTGCGACTACAGAAACCTCATATTTGCTTTTTAGAGTTGCAAAGGCTTGAGAGCCCAACGTATTTCTGAGTTTGGAGTCTGTAAGCAATTTCGTTAGTGCCAGCTTCAATTCGTTTTTGTGGAACGGATTTATAAGAAGACCGGTTACACCATCTTCAATAGTTTTTCTTGGTCCACCGATACACGTGGAAATTATTGCCTTTCTTAAGCACATGGCCTCTAACAATATGATGGGAGAAAGTTCATGGTAAGATGGAAGAACTACAATATCAGATTCATACATTTCTTTTAGAAGAATTTCGGGTGGCTGCCAACCGGCCAGAAACCGAATCTTATTTTTGCCAGAAGCATTTTCGAGTTCCTTCTTCTTTTCAAACACCCATTCTCTTAGAGGGCCATCGCCAATTATGACTAAGTCGACTCGAAATTCTGCCGAAAGGGCTACATAGCAATCAATCAGGTCCTTAACGCCTTTCTCTACACTCAACCGCCCCCCATAAAAAATAACAGGAGCCGTTTTCTGGCAAACACTTTTTTCTGTTTCTTGAGATTTTGCTGATTCTTCTATTCTTTTCAAACTTATGCAGTGAGGAATAACATGTATCATGTTTTCTTTGAAGCCTATATTCAGGTAAATCTCTTTTTGCAAGTCCGTGCTGGCAACTATTTTGTTGATTGAAGTCCGTGCAGCCAAACGATCTAAGAAGTTGAATAATACCGAATTTGCATCGTTGCCTATCGCATTGTAACCAACGCTTATCTTTGATTTTGCAGCGTAACTAACCTCAAACAGAGTGTCAATGCTGGCATTGACAAAAAGATTCTTTTTTGAAACTTGAAAAGTTTGAATTAGTTTTTTAATTATTCGCTCATTTGAAAAAGCGGAGAGAAATCGGGTACTGGAACTTGATGCACTGCCGCTCAAAACGGGCAGAAGAGGAAACCTGACCTGCTTTAGGAAAGAAGAATCTAAGCCAATGTCATGTGTGATTAACCGAACATCTATGCAAAGGTCGTTGTACAAGTAATTTGAAAGGTCAAGCAAATGATTGTTAGGTCCCGCCCACTTGTTAAAATTTGAAGCAAAAAAAAGGTAATCTGTCATTTCATCACTATCTGGGGGAATTCACTACATTGACAAGTATTCGTTCCAATTCGTCGCTCAACCTTTGCCAGCTAAATTTTTCTTGAACCCAATCACAATATGGCTTTTTTGATTGTTGACCGTGTAACGCCTTCGAAATAGCCTCGGAAATTTTTTCTGGGGTCGGAGAGCATAAAACATAATTTATTTCCGGATTAAGGTCTTTGCTTATGCTGCCTTTGCCAGAAACAACAGTTTTGTTACAAGCCATGTACTCTAGCACTTTAAGAGGAATTGTCTGCGTTGGCATCAATGGTCCTATGCAGACGTCTGAGGCAACAATAAACTGAACAACATCTTCATGCGGCATTGCTCCATAAACCTTTACTTTTTCAGCTATTCCTAAGGAATCAATGAGGGATGTGAGATTTTTTGGTAAACTATCACCAATAAGGAAAAAAATTACGTCAGGCTCTTTTTTCAAAAGTAGGGCGACGGCTTTCAAAAGAGCTTCCGTGCCATATTCTTCTCCCGAAAAACGCCCGACAAACAAAACCAGTTTGTCTTTGGAGGTTAGACCTAATGACGCTTTGACTTCATCGGCCGTCGGCAGATTCTGGAAATCAGATGAATCGAAACCATTAAACAGCAATTGAATTTTACGAGAATATTTCTGGTCCCTAAGCAATAGAACTTCCCTGTATTCAGAACAACAAATCAAAAAGGCGGCCACATTTTTTATCAGTGACTCGTTAAAAACATTTAGAACTTTAACGAATCTATCCATTGAACTATTGGTGCCTACGCCCATGTCTCTATAGATGTCACAAGCTCTTGCCACTACTGGTCGCTTCAAAATCTTGCCTAACAGAACAGCTGTAAATGTTACCAAATGATGAGGATGGAATTGGCAAACAATTACGTCAGCCTTCTTGCCATGTTTCAAACCTTGCAAAAGCATTGGAAACACAGATAGAAGTGGTCCTAAGATCGCAGGCAGAGGGAAAGATGGAGCACGATAAACAATAGAAAGATTTTTGTTTTCAATAGGCTTGGAAAGATTGGGTGAGATTGACAAACCGAATTTTACATTTGGAACAATTAACTCGACCTTGTGACCCTTTTTTGAAAGAGTTTGGGAAAAATAATAAGTTGGCCAAGTCCCGCCTCCTACATGTGGTAGGTAATAATAAGAGAGCCAAAGAATTCTCATTTGTGTTTCCTAATCGCCTTTAAATAGATTGTTTCTAGATTAGTTAACATTTTGCTCATTGAGAATTTTTCTTCAATGGTTTTTCTGGCATTAAGAGCGAGCTTCTTCTTTAGATCATTATCGTTGATCAGCATCAAGATGGAAGTTGCAATTGCCTCAGCATTCCTCGGCGGAACTATTAAGCCGTTGTGGTTATTTTTGATAACTTCATTTACACCCGTTATATCTGAAGCAACTATTGCATTTCCAGAAGCCATAGCTTCAAGTAATGCCAGAGGCATCCCTTCTTTTAGTGAAGGAAAAACGAATAAGGTTGATTTGCTAAGGATTTTGGCAATATCTTTGCGCTCCATGGAGTTGGAGAACTCGATTTGTGTACTAGGAATTCCAAGATGAAGAGCCAACGCTTCCATTCTTGATTTTAAAGGACCATAGCCAATCAATAGGAACCGAGCCTCGTTGGATTTTTGTGTCACTAGCTTGGCAGCTCTAATAAGGTATTCAATGCCTTTTTCGCTTACAAATCGTCCATCCCAAACGATAAGCGTTGAATCTCGAAAAGTTGTCGGCGCTGGTTTGAAGAGCTCTACATCTACCGCATTATTTAATAACATTATTTTTTCAGAAGATACGCCGAAATGGGTTATTTCTGCAATATCGCTTTTGCTTAAGCAAATCACTATATCACTATTCTTAAAAATTTCTAAACCCAAAGTTCGGATGTACATATTCTGGAATAAATTAATTGCATATCCTCTGTTAGCAAAAACGCCATGAACAGTTACAACGGATGGCAAATTAAGTCTTTTTGCTTTTCTAACTGCTTGCAGCGTAGGTAGAAAAAGGTGAGATTCAGCATGAACAATTTCAGGCTTTATTTTTTCGAGAACGCTGGGCAGTTCAGGTAAATATGGATAATGCTCAAATATTCCCGGAACAGCAAAATTCAGGCCGCGCAGTGAATAAACGTTGAAACCCTCAGGCGTTTTTCTGACGTGGGATTCACCATTCCTGCTCCATGTCAGGATGTCAACGTTGTGGCCTCTTTCGACTTGCCTTGCGCTTAAATCATAGAAATAATCCATTGGCATATCTGGAAAAAACAAATGCCGAATTCTTGAAATTCTCATATCATTAATCTCAATGGCTAACTTTTTCAGCTACGCGATTAAGCGCGTACAACATTATAGCTGTTGACATTAAAAAGAAGCCGATAATTATTAATCCCAATGACCCCAGCGCGACATTTGTAACAATTTGGTGGATAGTTGAGTAAAGTTGCAACAGCCAAACACCAAAAACCGCGCCCAAAGCTAAACAAACGGCCCCGGGTAAACCAAGAAACATGAGCGGTCTTTCTTCCACGACCAGCTTGACTATGGACATAATGAGACCTATTCCATGGGTTAGCGGATGTTCAGTAGATTTCTTTATTCCGTCGCTATCTTTATACTTGCAGGATACTGGAACCTCACTAAACTTCAAACCTAATTTCTTAAGTTCCAAGAGAAGCTCGATGCTGGCGCCCATGCCCATCTGGGACAAAGTTAAACGTTCTAAAGCCCGAGAATTGTAAGCCCTAAATCCACTTTGAGCGTCGCTGACACCATTTTTAGCGGATCCGTTAACGAGTTTGGTTATGATCTTTACGCCAAATTGTCGGTATACGGGCATTTCAACAGTTCCGTTTTTGTCGATAAATCTGCTACCGACGACAATATCGCAATCGCCGTTTATAATGGGATTTATTAAGCGAGGAATCTCTCGAGGATCATGCTGACCATCACCATCGATGGTTATCAAAACGTCCGCATCCAGTAGTCGCGCGTTTTTAAACAAACTCTGAAGGGCGGCGCCGTAGCCCAAGTTTTTGTTGTGCCGAATAACACTTGCACCTAAGCATTCGGCAATTCTTGCAGTATGGTCAGTGGAACCGTCATCACAAACAATGACTTCATCTGCAAATCTTTTAGCATCTAAAACAATGGTCGCGATGTTTTTTTCTTCGTTAAACGCTGGTATACCAACAACGACGAATGGCTTTGTTTTGGTCAGCGCGTCCATCTCAATTGCTTCTGTTTCTACCATTCAGCCTTCTTTCCTTGCCAGTCTACAGTACCCCAGCCTTTATTGTAAGAGCCAATTTAAAAAGGCTATGCATTTCAAGTCTGCACAAACATTTTTGCAGACCGCAATGTGACGTCGTCTGACGACATGGTTAGGTGGCAGCCGTGTTTTCTTCGAGCAATTCGCGTAAGCCATCCCTTAACGGAACCAGCGGTTCATAATTCAAGAGCTTCTTAGCCTTGGAGATATCCGCATAACTGTCTTTGATATCGCCGACTCGAGATTTTTCATGGAGAATCCCCAGTTTTGAATCGGTTAAATCTAAAATTGCTTCAGCCAATTCACTAATAGAAGTGTGCTTGCCTGAGCCGATATTAAAAACTTCGCCCACAGCCTTGCTGCTTTTCATGGAAGTCAAAACTGCTTCAACCACATCTCTTACATTGACAAAATCCCTTGTTTGCGAACCGTCTCCATAAATAACTAGTGGCAACCCTTGTTTGCTAAATTCGATGAAGCGTCTTATCACGCCGCTATATTCATTCATGCCTTGACGTGCACCATAAACATTAAAGAAACGCAAAACAACCGACCCCAAAAGTTGCCTCTCGCTAAAGCCCAAACAATATCGCTCAGCTAACAGCTTAGACTCCGCATATGGTGAAATCGGGTTTGGTCGAGCTTTTTCGGTTAAAGGCAGAGTTTCGGGTCACCACAAACGGCGCAACTGGACGCAAAAACGAATCTGCTAACTTGCTCCTCAATACTTGAACGGAGCAAATTCAATGTTCCTGAAAGGTTAACGTCGTAGGTTAAATCAGGATTCAAGACGGAGAAGGTGACACTCGTTAAAGCTGCCAAATGCACAACGATATTGACACTATCCAGTGTCTTTTTGACAAGTGAAGCATCACGAATGTCGCCTCTAATAAAATCCACTTTGCCTGAATCCAAATGACCTTGAATATTAGTAAGTCTCCCAGCGGATAAATCATCGATGATCCTAACGTTGTAACCATCTTTAACTAATCGATCAACAACGTGGCTACCAATAAATCCTGCCCCGCCAGTAACCAAAACTTTTAATGGCATCTAAATTAATTCCCGATTAAATATTCCATGAAGTCATCTGTTTGTATGCATTATAGCTAAGAAAAAGGCAAATGATGAATCATTAGCCCATTTTTTAGCGGAAGAATTACCCAATTTCTGAGCGACCAAACTAATTTTTTCTGCAAGAGGATACCCGACTTGCCTTAGCGACTTTAATGACACTGCTTTCCAAAAGCCCTTCCAACTTACCCACGACTGCAAAAATACTTTTAGCTAAAGAAATGCTACGGACGGTTTCTGCGACTTTTATCGTTAAATCAATTAGCACCCTGTCTATTCGTGGCAAAGCTTTGAACCATACGCCGGAGCGTATGGCTTTTATCTTCATTTGAACAAGTTGTTTTCTGCTTAGGAAGCCGTTAGAGCCATTTTGCATTAAAGGTAAACCTCATCTCTTCTGACCCAATCAAGCAATAAGGACTCTTATTATTACTAAAAAGAGTTGTGGTAATTTAGGAAAAAAAGATCAACCATTCTTGGAGCACTTTGGCGGGTTTTTTTCAATTTAAACCGTTTAAGGAATTTTTTGAATTAATCCTTGAGCGGGTATCGCCAATTCAACTGGTGGAATCATAAGAATAGACAGCCATGTTTCCCGAGTGGAAAATCTCGACGAACTGGGCGGGTAAACTGGGGATGTCGTACCAACCTTGGCCGCTTACCCACCAGACGGTGTATGCGGAACTGTTACCGTCGCGTATTGCAGTTTGTGCGGCATCGACCATACCAGCGGCAATATCGGTTTCATTGTGAATATTATTAAAAAGTGAGAAATCTTCAGCCACAGGCAATATTAGGGTATGTTTGATGTAAATATTTGCTAAACCGAGCAAAGCGTAATGAATAACCAGAACTGAATTGGCTGAAGCATTGCTGTTTAGCCAGTTAAAGCAGTTGATCAAGCCGCGGTTGCTTTCTATGGGTAAGGCGTTCTGAACCATGCTTGATGGAATAGATGCCAAGTAAGGGTTATCCGCCGAGAAAAACGAAACCTGCCTGTCAGGAGACATAGTCAAATAAAATCCTGAAAGCGACAGCAACAAAATCAAATAGGCAATCACGAAAATTTTTGGCACTTGGCGTTTAATCATGCTTTTGTGAGTTGACCAGAACCGCCAAAGATTATCTATTCCTTGAGCTGCGAAGAACAACAATGGATAAACAAGCAGGAGTTCCCAACGGTTCCAAAAGTAAACTGGCAAGTTAGGATTTACCATTAATAAGACTACAATACCGACGCATAGAAGCGCCCAGTAATGCAATGGCGAAGCTTTAAAACCGAACAAACCTGCAATCACTAAAGGCAAAATCAAGAAATAGCAATAAACCAGCATGCCGCCGATGTATAACGCTAGGGCAACGGAAGGGCCGGAAGCTACATTATTTAAGGGAACGCCAAAACTTGGGTTGGCAGTTAGAGAAACTCGCTGGAACAAAAATAAGCCGGCGGCTAAAGCGGCTGATCCGAGCAAATAGGCACTTTTTTTGAAGGTTTTTTTGACAAGTAATCTTGAAGCCTCGACAATGATTATGAAAAGCAGAATTACTGAGACAAGCTCGTGGCTTAGCACGGTTAAAGCCATGAATGCACAAGCGATGTAGTACTTTCTTGGCGAGCGGAAATACGCTAAAGAGATAAGCGTACAAACCAGAAAAATCAATCCAACCGACTGTCGGTAAAGGTCCCATGAATCCCTTAAAGAAACAAAGTAGGTAGCTGTTAAAATGGAAACGAGCAGGGATTTCCAGTTGCCCCATTTCAAGCCTTTTCTTGCGTAAATGAACAGCATACCACAGAGGATTGCCAGAAGCACTGGACCGAAGAATTTCAAAACAAAAACTACGTTTCCTGTAAAATTGTAAAGCAGAGTTGTGAACACATAAAGCATGTTTGTCGAGTGGAAAAAGTTTACAGGTCCCCCAGAAAACACGGCGCCGCTATGGATTATTGGAACTATGTTCAGTGTGTCAAAGCCTATTGGGTATGGCCAAGATAGAGCCTCTGGAATGCTTCTGACGGCTAGGGGAATCAAAAAAGCTGCAATAACGAATCGGTATTTTTTGAGCCATTCGGAGAGTTTGATAACCGCATCGTTCACGTTTCTTTTTCCAACCGATTGATGAAATGGTTTAGTGACTGTCGGCTCCCTTAAAATTGCTTGCGCTAAATCAAGAGATTTGCGATGAAGATCCCGCAACGGAAAAACGATAAAGAAAAAGGTTACATTTATTTTGCTATGCTGAATCGGTTCATACGTACGAAGAACGGAACTGATCTACGATAAAGTTTGTGAATCAACCGTTGGGATTTTGCACTATGTAATAAAGGGCTGAGTCTAAGATTAGGCTGTTGGTGTCGCTTCCGGGATTACCTGCATCCAGCGCGCCGTTGATATCCATGCCGTCATAGTAGCCATTTGTCGGGGTTGGAAGGGCTTTCTCGAGAGCGATGGCGAGGTTCTTCGAGTAGGTATCGTTATATAGCGCAAGGAATCCGAAGGCGACTTTGGTGAAGACGATTGGGTTCACTGAGCTGTCGAAATAATATCCTGTCGCATTTGTGACTTGCCATGGGTTTCCATTTGGAGCAATCACCCATTCGTAAACATACCCGTTATATATGCTGGACCCTTCGGAAAGAGCAACGTAGGTTCTTGTTGCATTGCCGTATGCTTTTTGTGCTTGATATGCCAACTGCATTAGATTCGTCAGTCTCGAGTCATTATTGTTTACTTCGAAAAGGGACATTAGTAGTGGTTCGCAGCTCGTTGGCGCGTCAGGCAATGAAACGCCGTAGGTTGTTATGTTTGACGTGTTGGCAATGTTGGTTAATATTTGGTTGGGTATGTTGCCCACTTGGATGGGCCAAAAGCTTGCGAAACCAGAGGCGTAATAGTAAGAGTATAGGAAGTTTGAGGTATACCAGCTCTTGACGGTTGGCAAAAGGGAGGCGTAGTTTGTTCGACCTGTGAGCACGATTTTGTCAACACGTTGGGTAAGGCTGGAGTTGAATACTATGACGTTGTGGAGTGCCACAAGGAGTTTTCCAGTGTCAGCAACATTGAAACCGCTGGAAACGTAATCGGTCGTTGTTAGGTAGCCTTCTCCATTTGTTGCGTCGTAAAACCAGAAAGGTGTATCAGTGGTAGTGTTAAGGGGCCGATTTTCCAGGAATGTTAAAACTCTGTTTAATCTGTCGTAGGATCCCCATGTTCCAGTTGCGTTGATTATGCCTATTTCTTGCGCGTCAATGACGGCTTGAATATAGGCAGCCAAGTCCCAGTCAGTGAAAGCTTTGAAACCGGCTCCACCGGCAAAAGGTAGCCCAGTGTTGCTGTCAACGCCGATGCCAGGCGAAAAATAGGCCCAAGCGTTATTAGCCACCGCAGTCCAGACAGTGCTGTTCATTCCGCCGTTGGTCTCGATTAAGCCGGGTGGGTTAGCGGGCGCTGGAGGAGGCGTACCCCATATGTGTATCTGAGGTATTAATCCGCCACTGTTGGGAGATGCTTGGCTTTTTGGAAGAGGACTTGGGGATGGAGTTGTCGAGTTTTGAGGAATAGTAACGTCAGGTTTGAAACTGCTTTCCCAAGATAGAAAAGCAAAACATGAAACAAGAACTACGGCTATTACCGCTAAGCCCAGGATGTATTTGCGTTTATGGCTGACTCGCCAATTAACCGCTTTAGAAATGTATTTTTTAAGGAAGGATTCTGAAGATGCCCGTAAAGAAACATGTAAAGACGACGGAATGGAGCTATTTCTTACGCAGTTAGCCAACTTTATTTCATCACTACAAGATTTCGCTGTTTAGGTTGGTGGTATTCCCCTCGCATGAATAAACCACGCTACTCACGGCAACCAATAGGCAGTGTAGGTACAAGTGTAATTTAAGATTATAGGTAAAAAATTGCATGGAGGCTGCATATTTTCAAAGCAACTTTGCTTCATTTTGATGTATTTTAAGCATGCTGGTTAGCGAAGTTTGAGGTTATGAAGCCTTTCTTTGGGGTTTTGTCCCAGACTCTTTTTCGCCTGAACACCAATTTTAGAAAAGCCAATCCAGCGATGCACATTTGCAGTAGCCAGTAGACGTAGATTGAGGGTACCCAGAGCAGGTTTCGAATCTTGAAGGGTTTTTCTGTTGCAAGCAGACCTACTCCGACTGAAAGCAGCGAAAGGGCTGTTAAGGCGATTACTATTCCTGTGAAGGTTATCACGATGTTGCTTTGGGGAAAGAATACGGCGGCGACTCCCCAGTTTATGTAGCTAAGAAGCGAAATAACCATCATGAAGGGCCCAGCCATTGAGATTTCGGCATCAATCGTTTTCCTGTTTACAGTGTCAAGAAGACGCCCATACTTCAAAGCCGTCTCCATATACCCTCGGTACCATCGGACACGCTGCTTCACTAGGTCTCGAAACCCGTTAGGTGTTTCTTGGCCGCAGCGCACGTCTTCGGCATACTTAATTTGATAGGTCTTTTCAACCAAGCGCAGGGCTAATTCCACATCTTCGGTAAGCGAGGTTTCGTCCCATCCGCCGAGTTTTTCCAGCAAGTTGCGTCTTATAAACTGGCAGCTTCCGTTGAGGGGAACAAACAGTTTTAGTTTTTCTCTGCCGCTGAGCAAGGCTTGGTACCAAGCGCGTTCTTCCATGGCAATAGCGCGGGTCAAAATGTTTTTCTTCTCATTGAGCGAGGTGGTTTGCCCTTGAACTGCGCTTATTTTTTGGTCACTGAAATACGATGCCACTTTTCTGAGCACGTTTTTTTCTGGAACGCTGTCAGCATCGAATACCCCGACAATTTCCCCTGTCACGTACGGCAAAGTGAGGTTGAGGGCTGTGGGTTTGCCTCTTGACCCGCCTTCTTTGATGATTTTTATTCCGCCAGGGTACTTTGCGGAAAAATCTGAACATATTTGGCAGGTGTTGTCAGTTGAATTTCCATCTACAACTAAGATTTCCAACTTGTCCTTGGGGTAGTCTAATTCGAGAAGGCTGTTCAGGCAGCGTCCGATGACGACTTCTTCGTTTTTGGTCGGGACTATTATGGAGAATTTTGGGGTTTCTTGGCTGTCGACGACCACGCCTGCGGAGTGTTTGCGTCTGCTCTTTATCCCGGCGTATATGATTGAGCCGTTATACACGGTCCAGAAAAGCAAGAGGGCAAGCAGAACGATGGAGATGATGTCAACTACTATCATTCGGTAGTCAACTCCATTAAAGCTTGATAATACATTGAACCTGGGCGATGGTCAGTCACGCAATCTTTATTCTCAGGGCTCTGAAATAAGGGCGAGAAGCAAGCATCAAACTTTGCCGTCATGTTTATTGCGAGACCAAGTTCCATTCTTACTACAGCCCACTATTAGCTTTAAGGTTTTTAAGTCTTGTTTAGAAACGCTTGTTTGCCGAGCTATAAACCCATAGTTTAGAACAATGAAAAACGCCTGCGAAAGCTGACCCGAGAAATTTCGGCGGCTCTTTAAGATGGGAGAAAACGTACGAAGCTATTTCTTTGGTGTTCTTTTTCTGAAAAAAGCAATTGAAAAAAGCACCGCGAGGATCATGAATGGCGGGATTGCCCAAGTTTGCAGTTCGGGAATGGATTTTGAATGTGGGGCGGAGTTTGCTGTCGGAGTAGAGTCGATGTAGCCGAAGAAGAATCGGCAATGGTGAATGACTGGACAGCGGAGCTGGCGCTAAATTCAGCCCAGTAACTGTCCGTGGGCTGCCAAACATAGTAGTGGCTGAAAAACTGCACGGTGTGTCTGCCTGGATTTTCCATGGCTGTAACATTTATCTTGCCACGTGTACCAGTCGCAGACGCCGCATCACCGTTAGCCACCTGATTTTCAACTCCTTGAAAAACCATCGGCATGGGCGCCCCATTATCGAAGCTTACTGAAACCGTCGTGTTAGTGTTTACCCCGGTGACTTGATACGTAAAATGGTCAACAACCGTGTAGGTTGCTCCGTCGGCGGGGTAAGTGCTTGTCGCCGCAATTGAGCCACCATCAGCGAAGACCAAGTTGGCTGACATTGCAGTGGTGAAGATGAAGAATACTATGAACGTAGCGGCAATTGTTTTTTTCAGGTTTGTTTTAAGCATTTTTCCAAGTTTCCTCTTTTGCAGCGCTGCCCCAAATCCATGTCAAGCGAACGGGAAATATACTAGATTTCTGAAACCGAAATATGTCTAATTTTTTCGGCGAGGGATGTTTCCAGTGGGGTTGTTCAAGCCGATGGAGTTGTGCCGACTTGGCAGCTAAAGAAGCTTGCGTGCCGATTTTCCTCCGAGAAATGAAAGTTTATGGTTCTGCCATGAACTCGACGAATTCTTTCAGGGTTCTTGGCTGCAACGTGTAGTTTGATTTTCTTTCTTCGCCGATGGTTGAGCTGGGCGTCGAGCCGTAATCGTGCCCGGGGTAAACTTCCACGGCGTCGTCAAGTTTCATGAGTTTGCCAAAGAGGCTGTCGTACATGTTTTTGGAGCTGCCGCCTGCAAAATCTGTTCTTCCGCATTCGCCGACAAACAAAGTGTCGCCCGTCAAAAGCTTCGCTTTGTCCACGAGCAGGCAAATGCTGTCCGCAGTGTGTCCAGGCGTGTAAATCACTTTTAGGGGGATTTTGCCGACACTTAACACGTCGCCGTCTTCGACCGCGACATCAAAATTTGCCTTCGACAGCTTATGCCCTACAACTTTGGCTTGAAACATCGAGGTCAACTCTGCGTTTCCAGCGGTATGGTCAGAGTGTCCATGCGTGTTGATGACGTACTTTAACTTGAAGCCTTTAGCCTTAACAATCTTGATGATTTCACCGGCGTTAAAGCTTGAATCCACAACCGCTGCTTCCCCCGCCGCCTCGTCCGCCACTATGTAGGAGAAGTTGTCGCTGTGCTGCTGAATTTGCTTGAAAAACATTTCTGCAACCTCAAAATCTAATCAGGCAGCATACTTTTGTTCTTTTCGCCTGCACCCTAAAACGCCGTCAACAGCAGTTCTGAAAGCTTGTCAACGTCTGAAGGCGGGTAGCCTGAAAAGTATTTTCCGAAGTAGCCGAAAACCTCCGTTTTCCCGCTCAAATACGGCTTTAACCTGTCAGCCCAAATCCGCAGGCTGTCCTGCGTGTCGACTTCTATCTTGCCCAGTAACCCGTTGACTTTCTTTCTATCGCCCTCCAAGCGCACATACAAAAAATCTGAAGTTACCTCCGCGGTCAACGGCATATTGGGGGTGTCAACCCATGCGGAGGCGGCGTTGTTTGCATGGAGAAGCGAGTAATAATCCTTGTTGAGCCAGCTTTTATTTCGGACCTCGATAACGTAGCGGTTTGTTTTGGGAAGCGTCTGAAGGTACGCCGCTAAGTCGGGGAGGCGGTCGACGCCGAAGTTTGGGGGAAACTGCAAAAGCAGGGGTCCAAGTTTTTCGCCTAGAAGTTTTGTTCTTTCAAAGAAAACGGCTGTTTCTCTTTCGCAGTCCCTAAGCATTTTGATGTGTGTTATGATGCTTGGGAACTTTAGTGAGAACCTGAAGTTTTGGGGTGTTTGGTTTTTCCAGTTGGCGACGGCTTGCGCTGTAGGGATTCGGTAAAAGGTGCTGTCGACCTCGACGGTGTCAAAGCGTGTGGCGTAATACGATAAAAAGTTTTTTGAGGGGGTTTTGGGAGGGTAGAAGCTGCCTTTCCAGAAGCTGTAGCTCCATCCGATGGTGCCTAAATGAAGGTTTTGCATGTCCTCAGTCTTTTCCTTTTAGAAGCAGCCAAGCGTTGTCTTCTTTGGCTTTTTTAAGCCGCACCAAAACGTAGCGTCCCTTAAGCGTTTGCCCGTCAAGCGTGACCTCGATTTTGTCTTTTTCCCAAAGCTTAACCTCGAAATACCCCTTATCCCAGATTTTGACTGTTCCAGCGCCGTACTGCCCCTTCGGGATAATGCCTTCGAAGCTGGCGTACTCGTACGGGTGGTCTTCGGTCTGCACGGCTAAACGGCGTTCCCCGCTGGTTTGAGGTATGCCTTTAGGTACAGCCCAACTTTTCAAGACTCCGCCGCTTTCCAGCCTCAGGTCATAGTGAAGAGCTCGTGCATGATGCTCTTGTATTACGTAGATTAGTTTTCCTTTTTCTTTTTTCTCTGCGCCTGCTGGTTCAGGTGTTTCTTGAAAATGGCGTTTTGACGTGTACTCTTTGAGTTTGACGTCGTCGGGTTCGGTGGTTGTGCAGGAAGCTTTGTTTTCGGTTATTTGGTCAAGTGAGCATTGCTGTGGCGGCTTGTCGTCTCTTAACTTTTTGAAACGCGGCATTCTTAACCTCCAATCCCTTGTAACACATTGATAGGCGACTTCGCATACGAGTGCGGGCTCAAGCCAAGTCACCTTTTCCTGCTCCTCTACCTCGAAGGGAGCACTGGACTCCGCTTTAAGCTTTTCAAACTTATTTATCAGCAAGCCCAGCATGTCCTCAGTGAAGCCTGTTCCAACGTTGCCCACATAAACTGATTTTCCGTCGCTGCCGTAAAGCCCCAGAACCAGCGACCCGAAGGTTTTGCCTCTGGATTTCTCGCCTCTTCGGTAACCAAAAACCACGCAGTCGCAGGTTTTGAGCTCTTTGATTTTTAGCCAGCTTCCAGTCCGCAGACCCTCCTCGTACTGGCTGTCTTTCCTCTTCGCCATCACGCCTTCCAAGCCTTTATCCACCACCAGCCGATAGTAGGCTTCGCCTTTTTCTTCGATGAAGTCGGAGAGCAAAACGTTTTTTCCTTCAACTAAAGAAGCCTTCAGGATTTTCTTGCGTTCCGTCAGGGGCAACTTAGTTAGGGGTTCGTTGTCTTTCTCCAAAATGTCAAATACAATGTATGTTGCCTGCGCCTGCCCCGCCCGCCGCTCAATCTCCCTTGGCGAAACCGCTTTCCCCCGTTCCAGCAAAGCCTGAAAGTCAGGTCTGCCTTCCCGCATAACTACGATTTCGCCATCAACGACCATGTTCTTCGCTAAGACCGATAGCTCCCCCAACTCGGGAAAGTTGAATTTAAGTTCCTTGTCGTTGCGGCTTCGAATGCTCAGTCCTTCGTCGATGTAGCTGATTGCTCGGAACCCATCCCATTTAATCTCGAAAATCCAGTCCTTATCCGTGAAGGCTTTATCCGCAACCTTCGCAAGCATAGGCCGATAGACGCGGCGGCTCATTTCTGTTCCAGCTGCTTAAGAGTTTCCCGTAGGGCAACCATGAGTCCTTTTGCTTCGGCTTCGCGGGGTTTTTCAATGTGGATTTTTTCGCCTTTGAGTTTTTGCGATATGAGTTCTTCGACTCTTTTTTGGTAGGTGTCTTCGAATTCGGTGATGTCAAAGTCTCCTGCCAAGGTCGCCTACGATTTTGACTGCCATGTCTAACTCGGTTTTTTCGGGTTCCTTAAGTTTCTGTACGTCCTCGAAATCCTGCGGGTTCACCACGTCGTAGGCGTAACGCAGCGTAGTCAAAACCAATGTGCCCTTGTACGCGTGCAGCAGGGCGGGGTACTCTTTGGTTCGCAGGGTGATTCTTCCAGCGCCAGCCTTGTTTTTCTTTTCCAGCGCACGCAAAAGCAGCGTGTATGCTTCTTTGCTTTTCTTAGGCATCAAAGCGTAGGTTTTGTCGAAGTAGATGGGGTCAACTGAGAAGTAATCGACGAATTTGCTGATTCGGATTCGGTTGTCCGATTCAGGTTTCACAGCGTCAAGCTCGGCTTTTTCCACGGTTACATACTCGTTTTTTGAAACTTCGTAGCCTCGGATAACCTCGTTCCAAGGCACAATCTTGTCGTCTTTTGTGCACATCTTCACGTACTTCAACGGTTGACCGTCAAGCCGATGCAGAAAATGAAACGCCACCCCTTTATCATAAATCATCGAGTACAAACTAACAGGCACATTAACTAAGCCTATTGTGATGCTTCCTGACCAAATGGAGCGCCGCGGCACAGCAGCGCTGGTTTTCCCGCTTTGAGATTCAGCCTTTTCCAAATCTTCTTTTTCTAAGTCTTCCTGAGCCATAATTAAATCTCCAGTTTACATCTTTTCTCAAAAATGTTTTTCCACGGATCTTCCTTCCGCTTCACTACATTAAAAATATTGAAGTCCGAAGGGTTTATGCCTTTCTTAACCTCGCTCCACTCAAGCGGCGCCGAAACCGTGGCTTCAGGCGTAGGGCGCAAACTGTATGGAACAACCATCGTGCGCATCGGGGAGTTCTGCAGGTAGTCAGCGAATACTTTGCCTGGTTTTTTTGTGTCTTTAAATTCGGAAACGACAATGTCGTTCTCTTTCGCCAACTCGATCCCGACTTCATGCACAAAAGCCCTTGCTTTCTTGAAGTCATGCTCGGGAACAATAGGGATGACCACATGTAGACCTTTCTTGCCAGAGGTTTTAACGAATGGCGTAAGCCCCAAATCGGCAAGCTTGTCTTTAAGCTGCAACGAAACCTCAGCCGCATCGCTTAACGTCGCTGGGGGCTCGGGGTCAACGTCGAAAAACAGGAAATCAGGGTTATCCAAATCATGAATCGTTGAGAAAGGCATGTGGATTTCGAGCGTTGCCAAGTTGGCTAGCCAGATAAGCGTGTCCAAGTCGTTGCATACGATGTAGTTGACGTCTCGTTTGGAGGCTGAAGAATAAATGGCATGTGTCTTCACCCATTTCGGAGTTCCCATCGGCGCATTTTTCTCGAAAAAACCGTATTTTTCGCCTTTTATGCCGTCAGGGTACCGGGTTAAAACAAGCGGCCTATCCTTCATGATTGGAAGCATCTTGGGCGCCATCCTCACGTAGTATTCGATAAACTGCCCCTTGGTAACCTTGGCTTCGGGGAAGAGGATTTTATCCAGGTTTTTGAGATCTACTTTAGTTAACTGCTTGAGTTCTTCCATCATAGTTTGCACCAAAAAACTGGGCTCGAAAACGTCGGCTTCCAAATAAGATAATGCGGGTCTGTCCTTTTTCCTTTTTGGATAAGGAACCGCAAGCAATTATTGCATTTGGCTCCGATTGCCCCTGAAAAAATGGTTTTTATATAGTTACGCCTATATACCCAACCATATATTAAATATGAATGTCTGAATTAATCAAGAAAAAGTAAATTTTAAAGCTAAACGTTTGCTTTTTTCCGAGTTAATTCGCTAAATAAACAAGGAAGGAAAATAAAGGTTTGAAATCAAGAAAGCCCACGCTGGAAGACCAGATTGCCTTCATTTCGGCGCAACATAGCGTCTATCCTACTGAGTTGTTCAAAGCTTTAGTTAACGCGAAAGCACATGGAAAATCAGCGGTTGAAGATTTGACGATTGAATTCCGAGGAAGCGTAGGTGACCAAGCGATCTTCCTTATCAAAAAAGAGGGCAGCGTTGTTGCTCAATTCCGTGTTCCAGAGGAGACGCTTTCAAAAGTTGACGTTTCATTCGATAATTCGATGGATACAAGCAGAGTCCGAAAAGAAATCGCGAGGCAGACGCCGACGCCAGCCCACCTAAAGGTCGAAGATTTGCGGGTAGGCATGAAAAAAGTAAACGTTGTTGCAGAAGTTTTGGAGACTGCTAAGCCATCTAAAGTCCACACTCAATTCAGGGACAACGCGCTCGTTTCAAACGCGACAATCGGGGATGAAACAGGGAAAATCCTGCTTTGCCTTTGGGATCAACAAGTCGACGCCGTCTCAACAGGGGAATGCATAGAAGTCGCCAACGCCCATGTCGCCAGCTTTAAAGGTGAAAGGCAGCTGCGTCTTGGCAAAAACGGGAAAATCACCAAACTGGAAAGCCTCACAAGCAAAACGGCTTAAGCCGCTTTCGATTTTTTTAATTTGTCTTTTATCAAGTAGAAAAGCCCAGCATAAGCCAGCACCCCTAAAACGGGGAATATAACTAATCCGCCTGCGTTTGACCCGGCGACGGAGGGGTCATGATTCATAACCATTATTATTGCGCTCGCATTTACCGCTGTGCCAAGCGTTATGAAAAAACCGAAAAACAGCAGCACAAGCGGGTAAGCCTTTTTGGGTTTAGAAAGCAACAACAGCAAAGCTATGAACCCTATCGGAATCGAGAAGCCGAGGTCGAGGAATTTCACAACCCACCAGCCGTTGGGCGCCGAGAGATAGTCGTCTGCCGCAGTATTGCCAGTTGAAACTACTTGTGAAATCTGGGAAATCCACATCGCCGCAAACATCAGGATGAAAACTGCCATGACGGCAACGTATAGCCGAAGCCATTTTTTCTTGAAAGCAGGCGCATCCTCTGCTGAAAAGTTGGAGAGGCTGCCCATAAGCAGAATCAAGCCGCCGACCACAAGGATGAGAAATAACCAGTAGTACGCTTCAGAGTTGCCAGTGTAGGCTACGTTGCCCCATTCTTGGCCTAAGCCGTAGCTGACGCCAACATACATCAACGTTATCGGCGTAAGAATCAGCAGGAACTTTGAGCTGCGTCTTTTTAGAAACGCCGAAACGCCTCCCGCTAACAAGAGGGGAACAAGAACTATCAGGTCCGTGATGTCGAATGCTTGGGTTTGCCAAATGCCGGACTGCGACGTTCTATAGTGTATGATGCCAAACACGGCGGGACCTAAAACGGCAATCAGAATCAAAGCGGCTGCGCAGACTACTGCGACGCTTCCGAGGACGACCAGGGAACAAGAGAACCCTCGCCGCCAGTGCCGTCTTGGCAAGTTTCGGTCATAGTTGCATAGTTGGTTTTGTTTGTTTATAAAATCAGCCCCTCGCAGCATCAAGAATTATGTCCTGTTTCAGTTTAGGAGCTAAGCTGCAACAGTAGAAATAGTATTTGACGACGATTCTAATTGCCAGAGCGTTAACCCTGACCTGTACTCAATTTAAGACAGGATTTGCAGTCGCTTCGGTTTTGTTTTTTGTCAAAAATTTTGGGGTGCAGAAAAAACTGCACGCCGTTTTTGTTAGAAAAGGCTTCTAAATTAGAAGAAGCTTTGTATCGGGGAGTCGTTGCTTTCGGCTTTGGCTGACCCGATTTGCTCGATTTTTGTCTTTGTCAACGCTTTGATGTTATTGAAGTCTGACATTTCTCCGTAGCTTACAAGGGTTATAGCTGTGCCGTCTTCGCCTTTGCGTGCGGTTCTGCCTATGCGGTGGAAATAAACTGGTGCGTCCATTGGAACGTCGTAGTTGATTATGTGTGTGATGCCTTCGATGTCTAAGCCTCTGGCTGCAACGTCTGTTGCTACAAGCAAGCTTAGTCTTCCCGCTTGAAGTCGCATATTGCGCGGTCTCTCTGTGCCTGTGTGAAGCCTGCGTGAAGCGCCTGTGCCCGGAAGCCTTTGCGGTAAAGTTGATCGCATAGTCTGCTTGTGTCTCTTCGTGTTCTGCAGAAAATTATGGCTTTTTCCACGTGGTCTTCGTGCATAATCTTTAGGAGTGCATCGAATTTGTCATGCTGGGCTACAAGTGCATAGTACTGTTTCATCTGGGTTAATGCGATTTCGTCTTTGCTGACGAGAATCTTCTGTGGGTTTTTCATGTAGTTGTTGCAGACTCTCATAACTGAGTCGTCGATGGTTGCTGAGAAAAGGCTTGTTTGCCTGTCGTGCGGTGTCTTTGAAAGAATGTATTTGATGTCTTCAATGAAACCCATGTCTAACATTCGGTCAGCTTCGTCGAGAACTACAATGCGGATGGATGAAAGGTTTAGAACACGCCTTTCCATAAGATCGATTAATCTGCCTGGCGTACCAACAACAATGTGAACGCCGCTTGACAAAGCATGAATTTGCTTGTTAATCGATTCTCCACCGTAAACAGGTAGAATCTTGACTCTTGCGTATTTACCGAAGGCAGCCATGCTTTGAGCCACTTGGACAGCTAACTCGCGTGTCGGTGTCAAGACTAAGCCTTGAACACCGCGAAGTTCGCGGTCCAAACGTTGAATCATTGGTAGACCGAAAGCTGCGGTTTTGCCTGTTCCTGTTTGAGCTTGCCCAATAACATCTTTTCCTTCGAGCAAGGGGATTATTGCTTGGGCTTGAATTGGAAAGAGACTCTCAAACCCGAGTTCTTTTACACTTCTAAGGAGTTCCTCTGACAGAGGTAAGTCCTTAAATGATTGAATTTGCATATACTTTTTTTCCTATCACAAATTTTTCATGATTTCTTAAAAGCCGTTTGAGCTCTTTGTGATCCATGAGTTAATGTGATACTTCCAAAAGGCAAGTTCCACGTATAAAAACGTTTAGCAAAATAAAACGCAAAGCATTACATCGGCTGCCCCGTTTTTTGACTACCAAATGCTTTGTGACTGTCAATGTTCAATCACATACATAAAAGTAGTATGAAACTTCAGTGTTAATCAACCGATTCCTAAGTTAAATCATTTTAGAGGCGAAAAAATGAGTAAACCAAAAGCTAAGAAAGCGCCACCATACTTCTACGATGGCCCACCGCCCAGTTCGCAGGAGAAGCAAGAGGAAACAGAAGATATCTACGACACGGAAACAAGGGAAGAAATGCTGGACGAAGATAGCATCACCGCAGCCGAAGAAGGCTTCATGAAGGGACATGAACAGGAGCCGCCAGCGAAGAAAGAAACACGCAAAAACGCCGCCAGCCACGACGACACTGTTTCGGTCGAGTTAGCTAAAGAAGACTCGGAAGACGACTAAGCAGCCAGACGTCCTGTTTGACCGAAAAAAACCTTTTTTCTTATCATTTAGGTAGCTTGCGTGATAGAACCTCAGCATAAAAACACCACGTCTAGATACGCCAAAACTGCAACAATTTTTCTTTCAAACCAACACCACTAACCATAATAGGCAGAGAGTGGAATCATGATTGAGGCTTAAAAAGAAGCAATGATGAGAGACCCCGTTTGTGGCATGATTCTAGACGACAACACAGCCAAATTCAAAATTACGTATGAGGGCGAAACCTTCTATTTCTGCAGCTTAACCTGCAAGAAAAAATTCAAGAGACATACCACAAAATTCGTCAAATAATTTCTCTGGTTTTTAAAACCAAAAAAGAAAGGGAATAATTGTTTTTTTTTTAGGTTTACTTAAACAGTTTCCAGACGATGGCAGCTATGATTCCGCCGATTATTGGTGCAACCCAAAAGACCCACACTTGACTGAGTGCCGTTCCGCCTACGAAAAGCGCTGGGCCCAAGCTTCTTGCGGGGTTCACTGATGTTCCGTCGATAAGCACGCCTATTATGTGAACCATGCCTAATGCGCCGCCGATTGCGATGCCAGCGAATCCTTTAGGAACTCTTTCATTTGTTGCGCCGTGAATCACGAGTACGAATATGAAGGTCAAAACGATTTCAGCGACGAAGACGGCTGCCAGAGAAAAGCCAAGCTGCGAAGCACTTCCGAACCCGTTTGCGCCTAAGCCTTCAGTTTTCAAGCTGTAGTTTGGGCTTCCAGTGAATATTGCATAAAGCAATCCTGCGCCGATTATTGCACCTATGCATTGGAAAATCACGTAGAAAATGGTGTCTTTTATGCTTATTTTTCCGGCGACGAGCATCGAGATTGAGACAGCGGGGTTTACGTGGCATCCTGAAATGCCGCCGATGGCGTAAACCATGGTTAACAGCGCTAGTCCGAAAGCTATGGGTATAACGATGTAGTCATATTGTATTCCCAGAAACTTTGCGGTTAAGACTGCGCTGCCGCAGCCTACGAACACAAGCACCATTGTTCCGATGAGTTCAGCAACGTACTTTGATAGCGGAAGAGTTTGCTGAGGTACAGCGGCAGGCGGTGATGGTATTTCTGTCATTTTCCTTTCTACTTCTTCACCCATTATTGTTTCCTTCTTTCAAGATTTTAGATGTCTGTTTCTAAGTTAGCGCTTATAACAGTTTCCGTAAAAGTTTAGCGTTAATTTTTGGCATTCCGCTAAATTCCAAACCCAAAAAAATGGACAACCGAAACGCCCAAGTAAACCCGTTCCTTGCGTAGATGCAAAGTGTAGATGCTTTCCGTAGATGCTTTGCCTACCTATCAGGTGTCCCTAAGCAAAAACGAAAACCCAAAAGAGCCTAAAGTTTCTCGCTTGCAGAAATATCCATCATCGTTAGCCCAGAAACCATCTTCGGGTAGAAATCTGTGCTTTTTTCAGGTAAAAGCTCGTGTTGCTGGGCGATTTCCGCGACGGTTTGGGCGCTTATGGGGTTAACGAGGAAGGCGATGCTGGCTTCTCCGCGGTCCACCTTGTCCACGGCTTCCTTTGTCCACCGCACGTAGAGGATGTTTTCATCTATCTTGAGCTTTCCCGTTTTTAGGATGTGTTTAAAGACGATGTCGCGCAGGATAACGACGTCGAAGATTTTTGTTTCCTTAGACACGTGGGCAGCGACGAAGTCATAGACGCTTTTGTCATGCTTAAGCGTTAAACCGTAAGCTTTCGAGCCAGCGTAAACGCAGAAGGCATGCTCCTTGATGTGGCTTTGCAGGTAGATCTCCAAGGCTTCAACAGTTGGGTTAATCTCTGAGACCTCAAAGAGATTTTCGAAATCGTGCAGAGTTTGGTCGGTTAACTTGAATTTCTTAAGAAGCCTATGCGTCGGCAGAACTGTGAGTCCCTCTTCCTGAATGGGAACCATGTAGCACATGTGAAAATTAAACGCGGAATCCCTGCTCCAAACACCTTTGCCACGCATTTCATCCCGATAAGCCAAAGCACTCTCGTACCGGTGGTGCCCATCAGTTATGACCACGGTTTTGCCGCCCAGTTCAGCTTGAAGCTGCTTGATTTTTTCGGTGTCAGTTACCCGCCAAACCGTATGCGTGACATGCAACGCGTCTGTGACTTCAATGATGGGTTCGGTTTTGGCTGCTTCATCAAGGAAAGCCACCGTTTTCTTTTTGGGGTCTGAGTAAATCAGGAAAACTGACTCAAGGTTCTTCTGGATGGCTCGCAGCATGTTTAGGCGGTCGGCTTTAGGCGCCTTGTAGGTTCCTTCATGCGGGAAAACCATGTTTTCAGAGTAATCGTAGAGCCGCATGGCAGCGATGAACCCTGTGCGCTCAAACTTTTTCCCATCCAAAACGAATTCTTGGCGGGAAACAAAAACCGCTGGTTCACTGTCTTTGGCTAGTATGTCTTCTTTTAGCCACTGCTCGATCCGCTGCTTAGCCGCGTGGTACTTGTTTTTTTCCAGCGGCAAAATTAGCCTGCAATAGTTGTGGGGGGATTTTTTGTAGTATTCTTCTTGCATGGCGACGTCGATTTTGTCGTAGGGTTGCGTTATGAGGTCGGCTAGGTTCCCTGCTTTTTGGGTATACCGTATGGCTTTAATGGGTTTAATGTCAACCAAACGTTTCAGCTCGCCGACTATGATTTCTGCGCAGGTTACTGTGCTGCCTTTTCTTTAAGAAGCCCGCTGCCTTCAAGCGGCGCCTTCACTTTAATCCCCAGAACGAATCAATAAGAGCAGTGACTTCTTGTATGCCCTGCAGGTTCCACTCGCCCATGTGCCCGATTCGGAAGGTTTTATCCGCCAACTTGCCGTAGCCGTTGGAAATCACGTAGCCTTTCTCGCCGAGTTTCTGGTTAAGTTCCTTAAAGTTTTTGCCAAGCGTGTTCTTTATGCAGCTCACCGTTATCGATTCGTAGCCGGGTTCAGGGAACATTTCAAAGTTTTTCTTCGCCCACTGCCGCGTATACGTAGCCATCTCCAAATGCCGCATGTACACTTTATCGTAGGTTTCCTGAAGCAGCAGATCCATGCGTTTGTTGAGCGCGTAAAGCAGTGGAATGCAAGGAGTAAACGGCGTCTGATTCGGATGTTTCTTTTCGAAGTCAAAGATTTCCACTAGGTCAGTATATGTGCCTCTGTTAGGGATTTCGCGTGCCCGCTCCAGCGCGCGGTCGTTGACTAAGCCAACGGCTAGCCCAGGAGGCAACGCGAAGCATTTCTGGGTTGAAGCGAAAATGATGTCGCATCCGATTTGGCTTGGCAATGTTTTGTCGCCAGCCATCGAAGAAACTGCGTCGATTGCGTAAATGACGTTTGGGTATTTTTGGCGTATCAGTTTGCCGATTTCAGCTATTGGGTTACGGACGCCTGTTGAGGATTCGTTGTGGCAGATTACCAGGGTGTCGTATTCGCCGCTGTCCAGCTTTGCCGCCACCATCTCGGGCTTCACAGCTTTGCCCCATTCGACTTCTAAGAAATCGGTTTCTTTACCGCATGCACGCAGGGTTTCTCCTGCCCGCTGGGCGAAGGCGCCGTTTATGCATGCCAACGCCTTCTTTTTGACTATGCTTCGGCCGACTATGTCAAACCACAATGTACCTGAAGACGTGGTGACTGTCGGGTGAACGTCTGACGTAAGCTCAAAATACTTGGTTAGCTTGGCGGTTATTCCACCGTAAAGCTCCGAGAATTCAGCGCCTCTGTGCCCAATGAGGAGATGCGCCTGCTCGTTAAGTATTTCCTGGCTAACTTCCGTCGGCCCCGGAATCAAGAGTTTCTTATGCATGCCTAAACCTTCCACAAGAACGTTAAACATTTAAAATATAAGGGTTATGCGCAGCAAAAAGAAGTCTTGCCGCCTTGGAGCCGCCATTTTTTCTGCTTGATTCTCCGCGGAGTTGCCTACGGCTTGGTCGGTGGCTGGCGGATTGCTGGCTATGGCTTGATTGATTAGTAATATATCGGAAACAGAAATCTAGTTATTAAGCAATTACGCCAAAACTGTAGTATCAAGGAGAAAGGAGAAGGCAATTATGTTAAGGAGAGAGGCAATTCCCAGTTTACTCATCATCCTGATGGGCACACTGGACTGCGTAACAACCATACTCGGAGTCGCCTACGCCGGCGCCACAGAATTAAACCCCGCCATGGCAGTCATAGTTAACAGCAACGTAGGCGCTTTTTTAGTCGTCAAAATCGCAGCCACAATATTCATAGCCCTCACCTACGTCTTCGCAAGAAAAATCCTGCTACACCTACCCAACAAAAACGGCAAAACCTTCCGCTACTCAAACCGAGCCCTATCATTCGCCTACGTAGGCCTCGCATGCTTCCTCGCGTTCGCCGTCGCAAACAACCTCATCATCCTCATAAAATAAACCGCCAACCCGCCTCTTTTTTGCGGAGCCGCTTTTTCTGCGTAAATATTGATTAGAAAAACATAAATAAAATATCCAAACACAATACATCTGGACGCGGTAGCAGCAAGTTAAGAAACGCTTAATTGCAGCCTCCATCAATATAGCAGACAGAGAGAGAAAATGAAATTCAGCCTATTCCGCAAGCAGAAACAACAACCTAACCCTGAACAGCCAGCTGTGCCTCCACAAGAAGAACCCAAAGCAGAAACCGCAACCCCCCAAGAAGCCAATCCGGAAGCCACTGCACCAATGGAGCAAACACCCCAGGAACCTTCGCCGACACAGGAACCCATCGTTGCAGTTGTTGAGCCGCAGAAGAAGCCTGAAGCACCAGAACATCCAAACAAAACTTACCTCAAAGCTATGCCGCTTAAAACCGTCGACGACATAGAAAACGTCGAAAACGAAGTAAAAAACGGAAACATCATAATTTTGCGCGTTACCCCTCTTGCCAGCAAAAGCATCGACGACGTCAAAAACGCCGTAAACGAGCTTACCCAATTCGCTGAGTCAATAGGCGGCGATATCGCACGTCTAGGCGAGGAACGCGTTGTTATCTGCCCAAAAAATATTAGAATTTGGCGTGAAAAAACGCCGGCTCCAAGCAATCCTTTGCCGACTGCTTCTCCTACAGCAGCCTAAAAGTTTCTAAGATTGATGGCGCAACTGTTGGGATGCCTACTTTGTTGTCTAAGTAGTTTGCGAAGTTGATTGTTTTCTGTTTTTCGCCGTGGCACACAAAGATGCGTTCTGGTTTGGTGTGAGATGTGTTAGGTAGTTTATGAGTTGGCGTCTGTCTGAGTGTCCTGAGAAGCCTTCGATTGATTCAACCTGCAGTTTGACGCTGAGAGCCGCCATTTTGCCTTCGTTATCCATCATGGTTACTTCGCCGACGCCTTTCTGGACTCTTCTGCCCATAGTGCCTTCGATTTGGTAGCTGACGAAGATTATTGTGTTTTTGTCGTTGTTTGCCCAGCTTTTGAAGTACTCGATTACTGGTCCGCCTTCAAGCATGCCTGAAGTCGCCAAAACAATGCAGGGTTCGCCTTCGATGATGCTTTGCCTCACGCTGGGATGCTCCACAATAGTGAAGTAGTCGCTTTGAAACGGGTTAATCCCCTCATGCAAGATGCTGTGACGCACTTCGCGACCCAAATATTCTGGGTAAGCCGTGTGGATGGCTGTGGCTTCGCTAATCATGCCTTCGATGAAAACCGGCGCCTCCTTCATTAAGCCCCGTTTCATGTAGCCGTCGATTATAAGCATAATTTCCTGTGCACGTCCAACCGCAGGCACCGGGATGAGGACTTTGCCTTTGCGCTCAAGTGTCTGGTTTATGATGCGGGTCATAGCTTCTTCAGCTTCAAGCCTTGTTGGCATAATGTCGTCTGCGCCGCCGTAGGTGCTTTCGGTGATTACGGTTTCGATGCGTGGAAACTCGGTTGCTGCGGCTTCCAGAAGCATGGTTCGGGCGAATTTGTAGTCGCTTGTGTAAACGATGTTGTGTAATCCTTCGCCGATGTGCAGGTGAATCATGGAGCCGCCTAAAATGTGACCCGAATTATGAAGCGTTAGTCGAATGTCAGGTGCAATGTCGGTGACTACGCCGTAGCGCAGGGGCAAAGTGTGCAGAACACATTCGCGAACGTCCTTTTGGTCGTAGTAAGGCGTGACACCTTGCTTGCTGGCGACGTCAAGGTAGTCGAGCTGAAGCATCGTCATCAAATTCGACGTCGGCGCCGAACAGTAAATTGGACCATCATAACCATATTTGTACAGGAAAGGCGCCAGACCGCAGTGGTCAAGGTGCGCATGGCTAATTACAACCGCGTCTAACGAGTCAATCTGGAATTCTGGGCTGTCAAACCGTGGGAACGATTCAAAAGGCCTGTTTGAACCAGGGTTAATGCCGCAGTCAAGCAAAACGCTGCTTTCCCTGGTCTTAACCAGCCAAGCCGAACGCCCAACTTCCTGTGCGCCGCCAAGAACCGTCATTCGGACATCGCCGACTTCGTAGCATTTTCGGTCTAAATATGCGTTCGCCCACCGTGCGAAGGATACGTTCCCGCTCCTTGCTTTCGCTGTGGAGGTAATGACGCATGTGAGTAACAATCTTGGATTTAATCGGCGGGCTCCTCAAAACATGGGGGCGCCACTTGGTTTTCTTGATTATTTCCTGCAAAACCGCGCCGTTTCTGCCGATGACCAAGCCAGGCTTTTTTGTTTCGATGATTATTTCTCCGAGGCTTGGGTCAAAGTTTATGTCAGTGACTTCGGCTTCTGGGGGAATCAGCTCGCGTGCGATTCGCTCCGCCTCCATCTCTGGGATTCTTACGGAGGGGTCGGGTCGGATAACGATTCTTTTTCGGATGACGCCGACGATTTCCGCCACTATGCTGCTTTGCTCCACCAAAATTTCAGGTTTCTTGGTATAAACCGCCAGCATCGGACCTTCATATTCTATTCTGGTTACTTCTACTTCTCTGGGAACTTTCTGCAAAATGTATTGACTAATTTCAATCTTATCTTTGTCTTTGTCTTTTTCTTGTGTCCGAGCCACAGATTTTAACTTCCTGCATTGAGAAGATTCGCTTTTTCTTCTTGAGATAACTCGCGGTAACCGCCTTTGTCGATTACAGTGATGTTATAGTTGTTGCCGCTTGCAACATCGCGTTTCATAGCCGCATTAACCGCTTTAACAATGATAGGAAGCAACTCCGCAATAGTCATGCCTTCACGGTACTGGTCTTCAAGTATGCCGTAAGCAACAGGCGAACCTGAACCTGTAGAAACCGATTTTTCCTCTGTTAAGCTGCCGTATGGGTCCAGATTGTAAACGTGAGGTCCCGTGTCGTCTACGCCGCCGACCAGAACTTGAGTAGCCAAAGGAACGTAACGTGCTGAGAAAAGCAGGTTAGCAACGAGCCTAGCCGCCGAGTTGACGGGCATGGGACGGTTCAGGTTTATTTTGTAGAGCGAAGCGTTCGCCGTTAAGATGTCTACGACTTTTTGGGCGTCTGCCACTGTGCCAGCAATGGTCATGCCGAGGTGGTCGTCGATTTTGTAAACTTTCTTCCCGAATTTGTGGGCAACATAGTAACCCATGGTTACGCGGGTATCAGAAGCCAAAATCACGCCGTCCTTGCAGACGACGCCAATGGTAGTTGTTCCTTTAAGAACTAACTGACTAGCATTATTATTTTGTGACATAGTTTGGTGCTCCCCTAAAACTCCGTTTGGGCGGATTGCCATCCACTAGGAAGTAGCAACATCTAATCTTTCCGAGAACCTAATTAAGATTTCGCCCACCACACCACCCAAAACGTGGATTGGCAAACGCCAACAAGAAAACAAAACCAGAAAATTCCCATAAAAACGGTGGTTTTTGGTCATTTACTGCAAAATTTCCGTGCGAAAGGCTGGTCAGGTAACTTTTTGTTGGCTGGAAGTGTTTTAGTGCTTGGTTGGTTGTTGTAGTGGTGTGACTACTGCACGGTTTTATATCTTTAATCGACACTCTTAAGATAATGAGAACGGTGGGTCCCCAAACCCACCATTGGAGAGCGAAATTTTGACGGTTTTAAACAGAAAAATCTGCCGAGGCGCAATCCTCGAAAGCATCCTACTCAACCTCATAAACGACACATCCAACCATGGCCTACACGGCTACGCCATCTTCAAAACAGTCCACAAAAAATTCGGCATACGCCTAGCCCCCTCAACACTGTACCCAGAACTCAAACACTTGGAAAATCAGGGGCTCATCTCTTCAAGCTGGGAGCTCACCCTAGGAAAAGCCCGCAAACAATACCGAATTACGCACAAGGGACAGAGTGAGTTAAGGGAGTATTTTGTTGAGTTGCGAGCGGTAATTCCAACGTTGGTTGCCTGCCAAACTTAGGCGACCACATTTTTCTTACAGGCTCACTGTTTCTGAGTCTATTTGGCTCGATTCTAGATGTCCCTATTTGGATCATCTAGAAAACCGTAGGGGGTCTGGGTACGAAAAAATAAAATCCTGTCCCAGAAATTTTTGGGTGAAAGTGCATTCAGTTTTCCTAAAGCTTTTTAGGCAACGCAGAGAGGTTCACAGGGCAATTGGCGGGTGAGTTGAATCTCCTACCCGTTCCGCCAACGAAAAATAAAACCCGGGAGTAGGGAGAAAAATGAAAATAAAAACTAAAGATTTAGCTATAATCACGATGTATGCTGCACTTTACGCGGCACTAGTTGTTGTTCTCGGCGGCATCTCTTATGGGCCAATTCAAGTTCGCGTTGCAGACGTAATGGTTTCCGCAGTCCCATTATTGGGGATGCCGGGAGTTTTGGGTCACACGCTTGGAGTATTCATCGGCAACATATTCTCGCCAGACGGCTTACTTGACCTACTTAACACCATACCTTCATTTGCTATGTCCTTTGTAGTCTACTATGTTTACAAAAAAACCAGAAACGACTACACAGTAATCGGAACATGCCTCGCGTACTCTGCGGTTTTAGGAACAACGGTGGGATGGATGCTGTCCTACCTGTACGGCTTGCCTCTGCTTCTTACAATTGTCTACATCATAGTAGGCAACTCAATCGCAACCGTCGCCATCGGATGGCCCTTCTTTAAAATACTAAAAAGAACAGGCGTTTTCCAAAAATGGCTCACAACATAAAGCGAAGAAACCAGAAATGGAGTTTATGGTGACAAGAAATGGAACAAACAAAAAAACCAAAATGCATAATTGTCCTCAGCGGTGGACCAGACTCCGCCGTAGTCGCATACTGGGCAAAAAACGAAGGCTACGAACTGTACCCGATAACCTTCAACTACGGACAAATAGCCGTAAAAGAAACCGCCGCAGCCCAAAAAATCGCGCAAAGCCTCGGAGCCAAAACCAAAATCGTTAACCTCTCAGCCCTCAAAGAAGTCTTCGGCGACGTCACCTCGCTCTGCAACACCAACATCCCCCTAACGTCTGAGTTTAGCCAACCAATAATCGTGCCCTTCAGAAACGCGATTTTCCTCTCCGTAGCAGTTTCCTACGCGGTTTCAGTTGGCGCCAACAAAATTTTTTATGGAGCACATGGCTCAGACGAACCCTTCTACCCCGATTGCAGACGAGAATTCTACGAGGCATTCGAGAAAGCAGCGCAACTGGGCACAGGCGAGCAAATCAGCATACAAGCTCCGTTCAATGGCAAACGAAAATCCGAAGTAATCAAGAAAGGCGCCGAACTCGGAGTTCCATTAGAGTTCACATGGTCCTGTTACCGCGATTCTGAGAAGCATTGTGGCAAATGCGAATCCTGCACAAACCGCAAAAAAGCATTCGCAGAAGCGGGCTTAGAGGACCCGACGGATTACGAAGCCTAAAATCAGCCTAGCAGGTTGGAACGGTAAATTAAAATATGGTAGCGGCGACCCCTCTTTTGGAGTAGACCGTTTATGGATGTGTTTGAGGCTGTTTCGCAGAGAAAATCCGTTCGAGCCTTACACCGATGAGCCTGTGCCGAGGGAGAAGCTGGAGAAGATTTTGGAGTCCGCGCGGCTTGCGCCTTCAGCACGCAACACCCAGCCATGGCACTTCGTCGTTGTGACCGATAAGGAGAAAAGAAAAATCCTGTCCAAAGGCAAATACGCGAAATTCCTGACCCAGTCGCCCGTCGTCATCGTGGCATGCGGAGACAAAGAAGCCTCGCTAGACTGGTACGCCGTCGACGTTTCGTTAGCCGTCGAAAACATGGTCTCTAACCGCCGAGGCTGAGGGGTTAGGCACCTGCTGCGTAGGAAGCTTCGACGAAGCCGAAGTGAGGCAAACCGTCAAGGCGCCCGACAACTACGAAGTCATCGTCATGCTGGCAGTCGGGTACCCAAAAGAAAAACTCGACGTAGCGAGCAAACTGCTGCATCTGGCACGCCCAAGAAAAAGCCTCAGCGAAGTCGCAAGCCAAGAGGAATTCGGCAAAAAATACACGTCACAGAAGACCTAGGCTAAATCAGCGTCTGCTGTTTTTCACCCGAAACCAAACTTGAAACCCGAACGCCAATCAACCTGACTTTTCGGTCTTTTCTCAGGTAGCTTGCGATGAGTTCCCGTTCTGTTTTTTGGAGGTCGTGGAGGCGGTTGGTTAGGAAGGGTAGGGTGTGGCTTTTGGTGTGGGTTTCGAAGTTTTGGTAGCGGATTTTTAGTGTGACGGTTTTGAATAGGAGATGTTGGCTTTCGACTTCTTTGATGACGGCTTCGCATAGGTCGTCTAAGGCTTGTAGGATGACGGCGGGGGAGGCTGTGTCTTCTTCGAAGGTGGTTTCGTGACTTGTGCTTTTGATGCCTTCCCGCTCCTCCACGAGGCTCTCATCAAGCCCCTTCGCCATCAAATGCAGCTGCCAACCCATCACCCCAAACATCGACTTCAAAGCTTCAGGGTCAAACCGCGCCAAATCGCCAATCGTGTTTACCCCTAATGCCTTCAACTTCGCCTCTGTCTTTTTCCCAACCCAAAGCAGCTTGCGAACGGGCAACGGAGCAAGAAAAAACTCGGCTTCCTCTTCCTGCACCACGGTTAAGCCGTCGGGTTTCTGGAAGTCGCTGGCGACTTTGGCGATGAGTTTGTTGGGTCCAACGCCGATGCTTGCGGTTAAGCCTTCGCGCTGTTTGATTTCCTGCTTGATCTGCCTTGCCAACGCCTCTGCCTCGGTGAAATCCTTCACTTTGTCAGTGACGTCGAGGAAGGCTTCATCGATGCCCCACTGCTCAAACCTGCCCGCATACTGACGGGCTATCGCCATGATTTCGTTTGAGACACGGATGTAAAGGGGGAAGTCTGGGGGCAGGTAGACGGCTTGTGGGCAGAGTCGCCAAGCCTGCGAAATCGGCATGCCGCTGCGGACGCCCGCTGCCCGCGCCACATAGTTGCTGGTGGATACGACACCTCGACCTTTGCCCTCTTTGGGGTCAGCGCCGACGACGACGGGTCTGCCGCGGATTTCGGGGCGCTCACGCTCCTCAACCGCAGTGTAAAAATGATCCATATCCAAATGAAAAATAACCCGACGCTCCAAAGACATTGCCATCAAGCACAAGTTTCTTAAACACAGAATTTGAACTTATCGAAGAGAAAAAACTCAAGAAAGCTGAACTTAAACTAATTTGATTGCAACACGGAGCACCGAAATGAAACAAAAGAAGGCCTCTTCTGTAAATGCAGTACCCGAAGTTGCTATGTTTATTGCTGGGCTTCCTAAAGGCAGCGACCTCTGGCTTCTTTGCAAGAAAGCGCTGGATGCGCTTAGTGAGAACATTTTTGCTGGCGTACTGGTTGAGAAGAGCAGAATACCGAGATTTTACATCGAAAAATACGGGGTTACCAACGTTAGTGTCTTGAGGCTGGATGCAAGCCGTCGGCTCATTTACACGTGGATTGGGGAGGCTAGTGGGGTTTCCGTGAATATTTTGGAAATATTTTTAGACCATAAACAATACGAGAAAAGGTTCGGTTACAACTGACAACAGCTTTATTTGTCGGCTTACTCTGACGCCGTGTCCAGTTTGACGCTCGTTTCTAAGAGACTTTTTAGTTTTGGGTTATCTGGGAAGACCCAGATGATTCGCCTGTTCGATATCACGATTTTGTTTGAGCTTTCTAGATAGTTTAGTATTCGGGTGAATGTTTGGTACTGCATTTTTTTGGGCAGGCTTTTGAGGAGTTCTTTTTTGGTTGCGTATTCGCCGCAGTCTTTGATGGCTTTTTCCACCATCAGTATGGTGTCCAATCTAGGCTCATGTTCATAGTTCAACTGGTTCATGTTGCTCTGACGCATACTACAGGAATCCAAAGTATATAAGTTTGTACAATTTTATAGAACTCTTTCCACGGAAACAATGCCGAAGCCAGCATTAAAAGCCAACAATCAATCTACCTCCATTTAGCAACGTCTCGCCGCCAAAAGATTACTTTCCTCAACAGCCGTGTAAAAGTGATCCATGTGAAGGTGTAAGATGATGCGTTGCTTTTCAGCCATAGTACCAAACGGAAATGGCGTTGGCTAGCGATTTGAACCTATCGAAAAACAGCGGTCTCACGCGGACTCTCCCGCAAAAATGAATAAAGATGTTTGTTCAAATGAAGTTCTTCAAGACTTCACTTAATCATTATGACATTTTCCAAGCCATTAAAATGAGGGTCGCCGGTAATTATTTTCGCTTTCAACTTGCTTGCAACAGCCAGTATAAAGGCGTCTGCGATGCCGAAGTCTTTTCTTGTTTGGCGCATTTTAGAGTGGAGTAGACCGGCTTGTTTAGAGATTTGTTCATCTATTTTTGTGATTTGAGCGTTGCTAAGGATCATGTCGTATGCGGCTTCAACGTCTCTGCCTTCTCTTGCTGTTTTGCTAATAACTTCTGCTACCGTGATTGCACAGGTGTACACGTCGGTGACGGGATCCTCCAGGATTTCGTTAAGTTTTGCCCCGTATTCGCTGCCTCTGAAGTATTCTATCCACGCCCACGCGTCAACTATGTACTTATTCGTCAAGCTGCCCTTTCAACTCGTCTTCAGCAGTGAATGGAGACATTCCCTTGAAAATGCCGAAACCGTTTTTCCTGCATTTCTTCACGAATACCTCTACACATTGATTTTCTTTGATATTCTGCGTTTCCACAAGTTCTTTGGGCAGCGTGACAACAATTGATCCGCCCACTTTTCTTGTCTTCGCTAAACACCCAACCATATGCAACACAACGGTAATGATAAATTATACTCAAGTTATACTTAACCATTGCGAATAACGCTGCAACGGGTTTACCGCGGATTTCCGGCGCTTACAAATCTCGACCGCAGTGCAGAAGTGATCCATGACCAAGCGGAAGATGATGCGTTGCTTTTCAGCCCTTGCAACCAAACGGAAAAAAGGCCAACTTGCAAATTTGAACCTATCGAACCACGGCGCCGCGTTTCCCGAACCACGCACTTCCCTCGTAGCGAGCCATGCTTTGTTTCAGCGGGATTTGAGCGTTAAATCATAAAATCAACCTAAAATACAGGGTTTCCGCGAGAAGCTTGTCACTAGTGAAATCCTGCCAAATGGATAAGCCCTGCAGCTTTTGGAATATTCCAAAACCATCCAGGTGAAACCGCCCTTTTCCACATGGCACCAAACCCAAAAAAGCAAAAGAAACCAAAGCCTAAACCTGAAAAGCAACCCAAAACAAGCGCAGACCAAAAGTCTCGACGGAGGAGAGGGGGTCTACTATTTGTAACAAAAAACCAACACAAAAAGCGGGTTCCAACCAACCTCAACCAAGGAAGGGTACCCCCATTTTTACGTCAAATTTTCAAGGTAAAAATGGAAACAAAAGAAAAACAACAAGGTTTCGCCATGCATAGGCCAAACAAGACAACTGCACACACCACGCCGACAAGTGCTCACTCAAATATCGCTCAAACACCACTTAGAGGGCACGACATCTCAGGCGATTGGTGGCCGCAGGCTGAGCTAGTCGACCGAAGTCTTCTAGCTTACACCCCGGCTCCATCAAACCCATCTTCTATGGGAGCCTTCGTCCCGTGAAACGGGAATGGCTGCCTCTTTTCGGGAGAGGCTTCGAGCTTAGATGCTTTCAGCTCTTATCCACAACAGCGTGGCTGCCCAGCAACTGCCTTATCAGACAACTGGTTAACTAGAGGCTACAGCGTCCCGTTCCTCTCGTCCTAGGGACCCTTTCCCCTCAGGCAGCCAACACTCCCAGCAGATAAAGTCCGACCTGTCTCACGACGGTCTAAACCCAGCTCACGTTCCCTTTTAATAGGCGAGCAGCCTCACCCTTGGCCCCTTATGCAGGGCCAGGATAGGAAGAGCCGACATCGAGGTACCAAGCCGCGGGGTCGATGGGGACTCTCGCCCGCGACGAGCCTGTTATCCCTAGGGTAATTTTTCTGACACATCCAGCACCCACCAAGGGAGACATGGATGATCGCTAAGCCCGGATTTCTCCTCTGCATCCCTTACTGTTTGGGATACAGTCAGGCTGGCTTTTGCCCTTGCACTCTACGGAGGGTTTCTGTCCCTCCTGAGCCAACCTTAGGGCGCCCTTGATATCTTTTCAAGGGCGTGCCGCCCCAGCCGAACTGCCCACCTACCGTTGTTCCAGCCCGCAAGGGGCTGGTGAGAAACACGGTTACAGAAAGTCGGTGTTCCATTGGCGCCTCCCCCAGATCCCGGAGAACCTGAGATCGACGGCTCCCGACTACGCTCTGCATCCGCAACCGTATTCCAGCGGCAGGCTGCAGTAAAACTCCACAGGGACTTCTTTTCCCGCTGGGAGATCGTGGACTGTTCGTCCACGTTATGTGGTTTCACCGGGTACTACGCGGGGACAGTGGGGCCCTCGTTGATCCATTCATGCACGTCGGAACTTACCCGACAAGGCATTTGGCTACCTTGAGAGAGTCAGAGTTACTCCCGGCGTTTGCAGGCCCTTAGCCCAGTTGGACCCAGGTTTCAGGTACCTGTACTGGCCAGGATTCAGAAGCCGTTCACAAGCTTTCGCTCTTGCGGCTTCCTGTGTTTTTATTAAACAGTCGAGACCCCTTTGTCACTGCGACCTGCTCTCCCAGCCGAAGCTGAAAGAACAGGCACCCCTTATACCAAAGGTACGGGGCTAATTTGCCGAGTTCCCTCGCATTAGTGTATACCCGACACGCCTTAGGTTTCTCGCCTAGGAACACCTGTGTCGGTTCTAGGTACGGTCACAGAGGATCCTTCTTAGTGTGTTTTTCAGTGGCTCCAGAGATCAGCTAAACCCCCCTAAAACGGGTGGCTATTCCCGATTTCGCCTGGTTCTCGTCATTACGGCACTCCCCAGGTTTATACGGTTAAACAAGGCGATGACCTTGCTCAGCTTACCCCGAAACGTCAACACTAAGCTTGCGTTGCCGCATGTACCTCTATGGTTCCGGAATTTTAACCGGATTCCCTTTTTCGGCATAATCGGTTGAGTTATGCCTTAGGATCGACTTACCCCCGGCTGATGATCGTTGCCGGGGAACCCTGGTCCCTTCGGCGGAGAAGATTCTCACTTCTCTTTGCTGTTACTACCACCGGGATTCGCAATCCTAACCGGTCCACTGGACCTTACAGCCCAGCTTCTGTCCAGCTAGGACGCCTTCCTACCAGCGCAGCATAAGCTGCGTTCTGAGGTATCGGTGGCTGGCTTAGCCCCGTCAATTTTCGGGGCCGTCAGCCTCGGCGGGTGAGCTGTTACGCTTTCTTTGAAGGATGGCTGCTTCTAAGCCTACCTCCCCGCTGTCTGAGGCTGACGACGCCCTTTGGTTTGACATTTAGCCAGCACTTGGGGACCTTAACCTCAGTCTGAGTTGTCCCTCTCTCGGTCCAGGAGCTTACCCCCTGTAACCCGTTTCCCAAGGTCTACAACGCGCGTGGATTCGTAGTTTGAAAGGAAAGTGGATCCTTTCGGGTCCTTGTTTTCCAATCGGTGCTCTACCCCACACGCTATCTCGCTCGGGACTGGGCTCAGGCCCACTTCGGAAGGAACTAGCTATCACCAGACTAGATTGGTCTTTAGCCCCTAGTCCCAGGTCTGAGGAACAAATTGCACGTTAGAACCCCTTCGAGCCTCCACTAGGCTTTCGCCTAGCTTCGCCCTGCCCAGGACTAGATCGTCTGGTTTCTAGTATGTATGGCTATGACTCCGGGCATTTTCATACCCTGCACCTGGCCTTGCGGTTGCGTGCGTGTTGGTTTCCCTATGCTTACGGGTTTTTAACCCTTAGGCTTGCCATAGCCATAAACTCCCCGGCCCGTGTTTCTAGACGGAACGCGCGACCCTGATCCCCTTTCCTCGTACAGCCGTCTCACAACGGTTTCCTATGGAAAGGATCGACTCTTCTGGGCCGCGCACGTCTGTAACTGTCTGGTTTCAGGCACTTTTCACCCCCATTACGGGGTACTTTTCAGTTTTCCGTCACCGTACTAGTGCGCTATCGGTCTTGAGGCGTATTTAGTCTTGGAAGTTGGTGACTCCCAACTTTCCATACCAAAGCCATGGTATGGTAGTCTGGGACTCCAGCTCAACTCTTTCTGGTGTATGTTTACGGGGCTGTCACCCTCTTTGGCGAGCCATTTCAGGCTACTTCAGCTTAACCAGCGAAGAGGAAGCCGGGCCCTTAACTCTACATCTCCCGCATATTTCTATGTGGGATTCGGTTTGGACTTTTCCCAGTTCGCTCGCTGCTACTAAGGGAATCCCGTGTTGGTTTCTTTTCCTTCCCCTACTAAGATGCTTCCGTTCGGGGAGTTCCCGCTCCCATGTGGGAGCATTTACTAGGAAGTCCCATTCGGGTACCCCCGGATCTAAGGCTGCATGCGCCTACCCGGGGCGGTATCGCGGCTTGCCGCGCCCTTCTTCGGCTCTCAAGCCGAGCCATCCTCCAGACAGCGTGGCATGTTTCGGGCCATAGGTGGTGTTTGTTTGGCGTTTGGTGAAATCACTTATCGTATATTCGTGTTGTTGCGTCGTTGCTTCTTCTTGTTTGGCCTATGCATGGTGTCATTTTGATCTTCGCGCGTGTCTTGGCGAAGTCAGTTCACCCTTCACTCCTCATCGATGGCGGTGGGAGTTGCATCATTTTATGGTATAACCCATGTTGCTAAGTTCAGTTAAAAGCGGCTATCGCAAATATAAGGATTGTGATGGCGGCAGATAAGGTTTATTGAAAGCAGGTTTGGCGTTGAAACGTTGGTTTTGGTGTTTGCTTGCATCTTTTATTCACGTCGCTTAACTGCCCGACCAATTTGTCGGGAAGATACGTTAGGCGCATTCACCAAATATAAGGGTGGCGGTTGAGCTGAGACACAAAGAGAGGTTTATGTCCCAAATAAAACACTGCCCAACCCATGCGTGCTATTAGTGTTGGATTTTGGTCACAAAAAGTAGACCCCCTCGGTCGCTGACCCATTTTTACCTTATTTTCTTGATGTAAAAATGAGGGTACCCTCCCAACCTTAACTAAAGGTAATTTTCTTTTTTCGTACCCAGCCTCCCTACGGTTTTCTAGATGAACCAAATAGGCACATCTAGATGAGCCAAATAGACAAGCAACCAACCAATCGCAAGCATCTTCTCCTCAAGACACGTCGGTCGGCAATTTTTCCTTCCACATGGCAGAAAATTCTTCCAATCTGGTACTTAGCAAACTTTAAATCTTTTCCATCCCAAATAGCCGGGCCAAACCGCAAAACAGGGGTGAAACCATCCAAAAAGAACTTGTCCCACTAAAAAAAGCCCTAAGAGAACTCGCATGGGAAGGCGAAGAAGCCCACGACGGACCACTCATAGACCTAGCCACACTAATATCAGCAATCGTCCGAACATACGAACACAAAGGCATCCACCACACACTACAAAAATACTCACCAGAACTAATCAAATCTTGAAACTCTATATAGTTGACTTTTTTGTGAAAACTTTTCACTGATAGCAGCTGCCCCCTAATGCGTCATTTCTTTTTTCGTACTCACCACCTATCGGTTTTCTAGATGAACCAAATATTAGCATATAAATGAGCCAATCGAGAAAACCACATTTCTTAGCAATTCATAAAATGCCTTGCTAAATTGTGGGCGGATAATCGCAAAATTTTTACGCAGTTCTTGAAAGATTAATAATTAAGTGAAGCTAAAAATTGCCTCTTTTACTATCTCCAAAACATATTTTTGAGTGGGTTAAAGAAGGGAAGAAAACTATCGACGTAAGGAAAGGTAATCCTATTGGCGGAAATATAGCCACATTTGAATGCGGGCGTAGATATCTAAAGATGAAAATAATACGCACTGATGTCGGAAAACTGAGGTTAATTGTGAGAGAGGATAACTACAAATCCATCATTCCTTCGGCAAATTCGCTTGCTCAAGCAATTCAGTATTTTTATGATCGCTATGGTCATGATAATTTTGTTTATACTGCATATTATTTGGAAAAATTTCAGAACAGCTTGTGAAATTCAGACTTAAATAATAGCTTTTATCTTAAGGGTAGAACAAATGACAAAACATACGATAATAATTGGCGATTCCTCGAAAATGCAGGAATTAAAAGATGAGACTATTCATCTGATTGTCACTTCTCCGCCCTATTGGAACTTAAAAGACTACGGTACTACCAACCAAATTGGGAAATCAGACTTATCATACGATTCTTATTTTGACAAACTTTGTGCGGTCTTCCGCGAATGTGTTCGGGCGCTAGTCCCTAACGGCAAATTGGTCATAAATATTATGCCAATATTCTTATCAGGAAAACAATCACCGTTCGAGTGCAGGGTTACCAAAACAGTTTTGACTGATCTTGAAAAGTTTTTTTCGATTCTTGGCAACATGTATTTTCAATCTTTGTATATTTGGGACAAAAGAAAAGTAGTTCGTTTCAGTTCGTTCGGTTCTTATCCTTATCCAACCAATTTATTTTCGACGTATCCATATGAATGGATTATTGTTTTTGCGAAAAAAGGTAAGAGAGGACCTGTATCTAAAGAAATAAAAGAAAAATCAAAACTTACACAAAAAGAGTGGGCCGACTATTGCGTTAACTCGATTTGGGAAATGAGTCCAGCTTCCGCAAAATCGGAGAACCACCCCGCGCCTTTTCCAGAAGAGCTTCCAAGAAGAATAATTAAATTATATTCCTTTGTGGGCGATACAGTGCTCGATCCGTTTCTAGGCTGCGGAACAACCATGAAGGTAGCAAAGGAACTAGGAAGGAGCAGCGTGGGCTATGAAATTAACCCAGAATATCTTCCGGTTATCAAGAAGAAAATAGATTTTGGCAAACAACAAATTGGAACAAACATCGAATACTTAATTATTAATCAAAGTGAAAGTAACGGAGAAGCTAAGACATGAAGGTACCATTCATAACCAATTACAGGCTAGACCTGCCTAATAATCCAATTACTAAAAAAATAGAACTAACTATTCCAGAAGACTTGCGACCCCTGACAAAAGAAGAACTAATCTTACAGCTCTGTGGTAGAACTTATTCAATGTTTAGTCAATGCACTTTTTATAAAGATGCCCAAGTTATGGCGCCTTTCCTAGAAAGACCGTTTCGTTTGAAATACGTTATTAAATTTCCCAACTGCTCTGCTGCAGTTTTGGATGCCGTGGTGCAAACTACTGAATTAACTAAGAAAGCGAAAGATCTGAAAGACCGTTTCGATTTAGCTGTTCAAAATAACAAAAGCGAGATGAAAATAAAGTACCAAGTGCTCGTTATAATCAACAGGCCACCAACTGCTGAGTTAATTGAAAAAGAATATGACGTGTTGATACTGTCAATAGCAAATGCTATTAAGCTATTCAAACACATAGCCATAAATGGTTAATTTAATCAATAGAGACTCTGTGGGCAGACTTTCATGTCTTCATGCGCTATTGATATCATTAGATAAAAGATTCAACATAGCCGATTTCTCAGCAAAAATGGCGAAGCATGAAGTAGACGGAAATCATAATCCAATAGATTATTGCACATGCGCAAAAAAATATTCCAAAAGCACGGCCTTAGTTTTTGGAGAAGAAAGATATTGTCCTTTTTTAAAGTCAGTACCTTCCAAAGCTTATTGTTATTTAGTTAATTCAAACAAATTAGACTCGCAGAAAAGTAAGTCAGCAGGGTTAGCTATAGTTGCACTTGAAGCTCTAGGTTTAGTCAACCGGAAGCTAACCTCTCTAAAAAGACTGGATATTGCTAAAGTAACTGCGGAAGGAAAAAGAATAGCAAAATATGACTTTCTTGATAGCAGGACTCAAGCATTTTACAAGAATCAAGTGGTTAATTATGGACCAGCTGTTGGCTTTTTACATGTTGTGAATACATTAAATGGAAAAGAGATTCAACATTCAGAGATTTCTAGCCATATGGGACGCCCTGAAAACAATGACAAAGTCATTTTAAGTTCAAAAGATGAGATAAAACTGCACGATGGAGATGGGCATGATGCAAGAACTCGAACATCAGGAGCAATTCAAGCTTGGTTAACCTATGCGGGTTACTTACGCCCAAACGAAAAATGCTTTGATGATTTTGCACAAGTTGATTCATTTTACTGCGACCGAAAAAACAACCCAGGGTACTGCCGAATTTTTCCTGACGAAACAAAAATAGAGAAATTCTTTTCCTTAAAACCTTTAGTGACGCACCCTTTGAGCTACGACTTCTATATCAAAGGAGGAGGAACAGCTAGAGAGCACTCACAAAAATCAGCTAGCGGTCGTCAACTCGAAAACTTGGCACTTAAAGAATTCAGTTCAATTGTTAGAAATAGACGATTTTTACTGATGCTCACTTATGCCAAAGCTTCTTCAATAAACAAAGGCTTTAATCTCCGAGTTCTGGCCAAATTATCAAATTTCAAGGGCAGCCCATTTGTTGTGGATGAACATACTCACGAAAGCATAATAATTGATACTGAAGCGGATTTTCTAACAATTGCAGGAGCCCCATTTATACGGAATAAAGAAAACCCTGAGATAGGATATCCGAGAGTGACTTTAGATGTCAATGCAATTGCTCAAGAGAATCAATCTCTTGCCGCGAAAGTCGAACGGATCATTTCTAACAAGGGGATTTTTGTTTGAAACTGAGGGCAACTTTTCCAGTTTACCGATATAAGGTCAGCGATTTCGAAGAGAATTTGGTCAATTTTGGCACTTCGGAAAACTATGGAGTCACCAGAGACAAAAACAATGACTTGTTGGCTATAACCGCACAGAGTTTTATTAAAGACAGCAAAACACAATCAATAATATGTGAAGGGACAATTGATTATAACAAATGCACTGGTTGTTTAGCTTGCCAAATAGGTATTGCAAAACCAAGCGAGGGAGTAAATGAGGAAGGACTACCATCCGAAAGTATTTTTTATTCCTACAAAGAATTATCCGAACGGCTTTTTCAAGGAAACTATACAACGTTTCCATCAAGGAGTGCCAAGATTAACCCCATTATCGGAAGATTTAATAAATACACTGGAAGTCAAAGCGAGCAAAATTTTACCAATCCCTTAGCGGCTTGTTACTTATGGGAGCTATCAGGTGGACAAGCGTTCGTTTCATGCTCGCCAAAGCATGAATTAAGTTTAAAGGATGTCCTGCTTGAAGCTGGAAGTCGAGAGGGCCATCTTGATGTAACCCTAAGGTCCTTTTTTGGAGGAGATAATTACTTGTTTGTTGGCGAAGGAAAAAAGAATGTAGCTTGTCTTCTGTCAGACTCTAGTAGGGAACAACAGAAAAAATATGAGCACCATATAGCCTCCATAGGGCAAAAACATGATTATCTCCCCCTATTTTCTTTTCTAATTGGCGGCGAAGAAGAGCCCATGTATCCTTCAGACGTCGAAGGTATCACCATGCAAGTAAATCGAGGCAAATTCTTCTATGATATCGAGAGAAATAAAAAGCGCTTTATATCCTTACATGCCTTGAGAGGTTTAGGTATTTTATTTATTTCCTCAGGGGGCAAAGTATGCCTTGAGAAAATACTGTTTCCGTTGTTTGAGAACGAAGAGGTTTATGGCTTGGTTTTGGGTGGAGCGATTGTATATCGAAACAAACACTTTGCTCTTGAGAATATTGAAAATTATGTTACTTTTCGTTAGCCCACATTACAATCTGTTCTTTTCTAACCGTCTGATTTATTTTGTCCCAAATTTGGCTACTTGAGCCTGTATATTCACGTTCTATAACAGCTGTCGGTTTCCAATCAGTCAAACTGGAAAAGAATTCGCCTCCATTTATTACCCCGTCTTGCGTTTTCTTGTCGCCAACCACAAAGATTACTAAGCCATTGTTTTTGACAATTTTTCTCAATTCTGAAAGGACTATTTTCATATCATTCGCATACGTGGAAAAATGTTGTATGAGGCTTTGTTTGATTACTTGTCTATCAAAGCCTTGGATTTCATAAACAATTCTTGTATAGTATGATGTGTAGTCCAAAGCGTTAAAGTAAGGTGGGCTTGTGTAAACGTAATCTACGCTATCCCTTTCGATTAGGTTTGAAATTTTTCTTGAGTCCTGCAAAAACACCTTTGCTGGACTTTTTCCGTCAACATACTTTATGTGCTTTTTGAGTTTGACCAAGTATTTTTCGTAGAAATTTACGTAGTTGTGAGGAGTTATTATTTTTCCGACTGAGTTAGATGACCATTTGTAATGGTTACATGCGCGTGCAGTTAACGCAATAGCGCCAAAGAAAGTTGCGAGTTCATAATCGCACATCTCAGAAGTAAAATGGTTAACTCGCATGATCTCTGCCGCTGTCTTATCATGGAAAAATTTGCTCGGCCATAGATTCATGGTCTCGACATTACCAAGACTTTTTGCTTCCGTAATGATTTCTTGAGAATGAGATACTACTTTTTCTGGAACAATTGATTGCGTTTTTGCCTTTGCTATTGTACAAGCAAGCGGATTGCTGTCAACCCCTATCGCTTGAAGCCCCCATTGTTGGGCTTCATAGACGATCGTTCCTGAACCGCAAAATGGATCTAGCATAGTGCCATATCTGGGTAGCTGATGGATAAGCTGCTTAGCATCAATTGCCGATATTTTGCCTCTATAAGGGAAAATACCGTGAACAGAACTGGGGTTATTAACTTCACGAAGGCGTTTAAAAAGCAGCCTTGGGAGATTTTCATTCGAAAGAATATTGGGTGAGACTGTCTGAAAAATTTCGGGTTTTAGGATGCCAATGCTTTGGTTGTCGGCAATGTGCAACACAGCCTGTTTTTCACTAACTTTAACCTGAAACCCAGAACTAATCTTGCTAACGTTGACTTCGGTATCAACGGAGAATTTACTCTTAAGACTGGAAGACCATAACCTGCAATAATTATCAACTCTTGCTGGTTCCCCATTTAGCGTTGTTTGAAGTGGAAGAGACTCAGCGCCTAATGTCTCAGCCTTCTTCTCCACTGGAATTTGAATAAACCCATGAGTAACTTCCATCTTTTTCAAGCTTTTTGTGAACATTAGGAATCTGCTATTCCTATTCTAAAGCCCACTTCTTAAAATGTTTAACCTTTTTTTCAGGGCAAAATCTTTAATGAATCCTAGATTTGGTGCTGCCTTGCAAGCAAACGCTAATTACTTGCCGTCCCAATTAACCCTTTAATTGTTGCTTTGCAGGCTGATGTGGTGGTTTGGGTAAACCTAAATTCGGTGTGTTTCTTCCTTTCTACGGGTTCCCGAAAGACCGAGGGGAACCCTTCAGCCATATCCGCGATGTTGTTTTGGAGTGCGAGCGTTTGGGTTTTGATTCGGTTTGGCTTGATGATCATTTGATGTATGGTGATTGGCCGATTCTTGAGTCTTGGACGGCGTTGTCTGCGTTGTCGGCGTTGACGAGCAGGGTGCGGCTTGGAACCATGGTGACCTGCGCGGCGCATCGCAACCCCGCGTTGCTGGCGAAGGCGGCGGCGACCCTTGACGTGGTTTCAGGCGGCAGGCTGGAGTTTGGAGTGGGTGCGGGGGTCGGGGAGGCTGAGCATGCGGCGTACGGGTTCGATTTTCCTAAGCCAGCGGAGAGGGTTGAGTGTTTGGCGGAGTCTTTGGAGGTGATTGCGCGGCTGTGGATGCAGGAAAGGGCGAGCTTTGAGGGGAAACATTACCGTTTGAAGGATGCTGTTTGCCTTCCTAAACCCCTGCAGAAGCCTCACCCACCCATCACTGTGGGGGGCAGCGGCGACTTGTTGCTGCGTAGGGCGACGGCTCGGTTTGCGGACAGGTTGGATTTCGGTTTTTTGCCGTCCCTTGAGTTGTACAGGCGCAAGCTGGGGGTTTTAGAGAAGGCGTGCGGTGCGGTTGGCAGGGATTTTGGCGAGATTGAGAAGTCCTGTTGGCCTGGCGCGCAAGTCCTTATCGCTAAAACCGAGGATGAACTGCAACAAAAGATTGCTAAAAAAAATGTTTTAGGTTTAAGCCAAGAGGAGTTTTTGAGAGTTAATTTGGCGGGTACGGCTGGGCAGATTAGGGAGCGGCTGCAGGTTTACGTGGATTTGGGCGTGACCTATTTTATGCTTTACTTCGCGGATTTGCCAGATGTCGGGGGGCTGCGGCTTTTCGCGGAAAGCGTCATGAAGCCGATGAGCATTTAGAGGTCGCCTTTGGCTATGTGTGTGAGCTCGTGCAGGATGATTTCGTCGATTCTGTGGTAGGGTTTTTCGCGCACCAAGATGACGTAGTCTGCGTCTTCGTTTTCGCAGGCGTTAAACACGCAGGCGTCAGTTCCGCGGGTTGAGAGGACCCTGCCCCACTCCTCAATCTCCCGCAAATCATCCTCCAGGCAGCGTCGCTGCTCGATAACGTAATTGAAGTCTTCATCGCTTAGCCGAAGAGCCTTGATTTTTGGCAGCGGCTTGCTCGACAAGGTTTTCCACGCCTTAACAAGCTTGTTGCCACGAATCGGTTTTGCTTTCACGTCTTTACCTTCAACCATAACCATAAAAAACACGCGCCAGCCCCGCCCCAAAAAAACCATGACGCACCTGGCGGAGGCTTACGAAAAACATAGGGTTTTCGGATTAAAAATATTTGCAGTAGTGACGCTACAACCACAAGCAGCCCATCTAGATGAAGAAAAAAGGTTTTGCCGCTACGGCATACCTTGGTTTTCTTTTTTTCCTTTTCTGGCTTACACGGACGGCGTCGGCGTGTAGCGGCTGAGGTAGCCTTTGGAGATTTTGGGTTTTCGCGGTTTCCACTCGGCTAAGCGGTCTTTGAGTTCTTTGTCGGTGAGTTCGACGCGCAGGACGCGGTTGGGGATGTCGATGGTTATGGTGTCGCCGTTTCGCAGAGCAGCGATTGGTCCGCCGTCGAAGGCTTCAGGCGCAACGTGTCCGATGCATGGTCCACGTGTGGCGCCGCTGAATCTGCCGTCGGTTATGAGCGCGACGCTTTCGCTAAGTCCCATGCCCGCGATGGTTGCGGTGGGTATGAGCATTTCTGGCATTCCAGGTCCACCCCGCGGCCCTTCATATCGGATGACAACGACGTCGCCCGCAACAATCTCGTGGCGTTTCATCGCTGCTTCCGCTTCATGCTCAGAATCGTAAACTTTTGCGGGACCCTGATGCTTCATCATCTTGGCTGAAACCGCCGCCATCTTCACAACTGAGCCTTGGGGAGCCAGGTTGCCGCGCAAGATGGCTATGCCGCCTTCTTTGTGGACCGGGTTGCTTATCGGGCGGATGACTTCTGGGTTAATCACTTTTGCGCCTGAAACGTTTTCGCCGACGGTTTTGCCCGTCACGGTTAAGGCGTCAAAGTTCATGTAGGGTTTAAGTTCAGTCATGAGTGCGGGTAAGCCGCCTGCGTTGCCCAAATCCGCCATGTCGTAGACTCCGCTGGGAACCATGCTGCAGAGATGCGGCACTTTGCGTCCGATTGCGTCGTAGGTGGATAGGTCAAGTTTGGCGCCTGCCTCGTTGGCGATGGCTGAAAGGTGCAACACGGTGTTGGTTGAGCCGCCCAGTGCCATGTCGACTGCGGCGGCGTTGTCGAAGGCTTTCTGAGTCATGACTTGGGAAGGCACGATGTTTCGTTTGATTAGCTCCATGATTTTGACGCCTGACTCTTTGGCGATTCTCTGTTTGAAGGCGCCATTTGCCAGGGCAGTTGCGCAGTAAGGCAGAGACATCCCCAGAGCTTCGGTCATGCATGCCATCGTGTTGGCGGTGAACATGCCGTTGCAGCTGCCGCAGCCGGGGCACGCGACGTTTTCCAGCGCCGCCGACTCTGCAGGGGTCATTTTGCCAGCAAAAAGTTTGCCGACGGCTTCGAAAACGTTGTTGACGCCCACTTTCTGCCCTTCCAGCACGCCTGACTCCATGGGTCCACCCGTAACGGCGACCGCGGGCACGTTGAGTCTTGCCGCCGCCATGAGCATGCCGGGGGTGATTTTGTCGCAGTTAGAAATCGTGACTAAACCGTCTAGGCGGTGGGCTTGCATCATGATTTCAACGGAGTCGGCGATGAGTTCGCGGCTTGGGAGGCTGTAACGCATGCCTTCGTGCCCCATGGCTATGCCGTCGCACACCGCGATGGTGTTGAATTCAAACGGGGTTCCGCCCGCCTCCAAGATGCCTTCTTTAACGGCTTCGCCAATCGCCCGCAAATGAACATGCCCGGGAACGATGCTGGTGTAGCTGTTAGCTATTCCGATGAAGGGTTTAGCTATGTCCTCGTCGGTTAAGCCGAGGCTTTTTAGGAGGGCGCGGTGGGGTGCCCGTTCGGGTCCAAGTTTGATTTCGTCGCTTCTCATAAACATCCCAACTTCCAAAGTTGACTTGTTACAGTTTTAATGCTTGGTTAGATTTAAGCTGTTTCACTCAAAATATAGCGCAAAAATGTCGCTTGAAAAAGCTTTTCCCATATTCATCAGTCTGATCGATTTGGATTGATTGCTGCGCAAGTTTCAGGGATGAAGATAGCCTTTGATAATGACAAAACATAAAATGGCATTAAACATAATGAGGAGGAGATAATATTGACAGAAACTAACGGCAAGTTCGAAACCAAAGAAATTGAGGACTTGGTAGAGAGATTCAAAATCAACCAACCCGAGTATGAGTCCAGCGAGTATTTGGAAAGTCAACTACGCACTGATTTTATCGATGAGTTATTCAAGTTACTCGGTTGGGACATCACCAACAAGAACAAATTGTCAAGATTGCAACGTGAAGTTCTTGTAGAGAAAGGCGATACCACAGGAAGACCAGACTACTCTTTTCGCGTTCAAGGACAAGACAGATTCTTCGTCGAAGCCAAATCACCATCGAGAGGCACCAATAAACCTGATGATATCTTGCAGACTAAAGGGTACGGATGGGACACAAGGAATGTAAATATATCTGTGTTGACGGATTTCAAAACATTCAAGGTTTTTGACACGACAATCAAACCAGATCCAAAACAGCCACAACTTGGATTGCTTTTTGAATTGGACTTTCTCTCATTACTCAAGCAAAGACTTTGATAAACTCTGG
>CAWGMZ010000004.1:0-263403 GCA_963823775.1 Candidatus Bathyarchaeota archaeon | reverse complement strand
TCTCGATGGCGTTGTCAACTATCAATGGAATATCTGCAACGGCTTCAATCTTGTGTCCCCTTGAAGCCACAGTTTCTTTTTGTGCAGTTGCTGCAATCGCCGAAAACAGCGCCAACTTAGCCTCTTTCTTCGGGATGCTTTTGAGGATTTTCTTTTCAGCTCTCGGAGGATGAGGCTGACGCCCTTTAACTGTGCTTGGAGCAAAAGCTGCTCTTCCACTTCCGCCTTTTATGCGGGGAATTCTTGCCGTGCCGCTGCCTGTTCCACGTGACTCTGCGCTTGTTCGCTTCCCAGCCATTGGGTCTCTGCCTTGCGGCTGTAGTCTGCTTGACTGTATGGCGAGGACTGCGCGTTTTATCACGTCAGGTCGAAGAGGTGTGGAGAATACAGCTGGAAGATTAATGTTGGCTGTTGATTCGCCTTGTAAATCGAAAATTTTCGCGGTTTTTTGCTGTGGCATAACTTTTCAACCTTATTTTCCTTGTGGTGATTCCAGCGATACATATGTTACTTGTGGTGGGGCTTCTGGTATTTCTGTTGGTGGGCGTGCTGGAACGCGTAGGCGAATTTGGCGTTTTTCTGTTCCTGGAATGCTGCCTTCCATTAGGATGTATGGTCCTTTTACTTCGCCGTATCGGATGTACCCGCCTTTGACGGTTACTTCTTTGCCGTCTTTGCCGATTTTGAGTATGCGTTTATTGAATTCTATTCGTTGGTGATATCCCATTTGTCCTGCTCTTGGGATTGAGTACATGAGGTGGTGGGGGTTCCATGGTCCCAAGGTGGCGATGCCACGTTTGGTTTTGCGTCCTTTATGCTGCAGTTTGGTGACTCCCCAACGTTTTACTGGTCCCTGGAAGCCTTTTCCGACTGTGACTCCTGCGATGTCTATGTATTGTCCGTCTTTGAAGACTTCTTCTGGCGTTACTGTTTTGCCTAAGAGTTGTTTGGCGTATTCGAGTTGCTGGGCGATTGTGCCTCCGCCGATTTGAACTTCGCATGCGTCAGGCTTCTTCTTTGAGAGGCTTGTTTGGGTGGGTTGAGTTACTGTGATGACTCTGACGGCTGTTGTGTCTTCGAGGTGTTGCTGGACTTTCTGAAGCATTTCTTCGGTGTTGAAGGTTTCAGGTAGAACCATTAGCCTGTCAAGGATTGCTGGCGGATCCTTCATCCATGCTTCACTGATGTTCTGTAGTCCGTAGGGTGTTTTAGTGTAAGTTCGAATGCCGCAGACAAGGATCGGCGGCGTTTCAAGTATTGTTGCTGCATGCATGATTTCTTTGCCGAAGTTTGGTGAACGTTTGTGGTCTTCGATGGCAAAGACATATGTCATGCCTGCCTTGTACGCTGAAAAGGCCAGCAGCTTTGGAGAATCTGAAGTTATTTTTGGCCAATATCGGATTCGCGCAACTGGACTTTTAGCGCGTTTCCTAGGTAAATAAGCAAGTGAACCATGCTTAGGAGCGTGAGTTTTACGATGTCCCATAGATTATCCGCTTCGCGCCATTAGCAAATATAAAGAGAGGTAATAAACATTACCGTCAAAAACATCAAAGTAACCGCCGATATGGACTTTTGTGTCTTTTTGGTCTAAACGCTTTGTTTTGTTTGATTACGCTATGTCGGCTGGGTTATTTCATTTTTGCGGTTGAGTTTTTTGTTTCTGTATTTTTTAAGTTGAGACTTTTGTTTTGGTGAAAGTTGAGACTTTCCGCGTGTGGCAAGTTGTGTTTTGGGTTGCTTTTTTGGTTTAGGCTTGGCTTCTGCTTGAATGGTGCCCATTTGGGATGGGCGAATTGCGACTTTGTATGTTGACGCTATGTTGAAGGTATGGGCAGTTATTGTCGGTTATGGGCGGCGGGTTACTTGGCGCCGTGTTCGGGTTTGCTTCGGCGTGGTTTTCCAATTTCGGAGGCTTGAGGTTTTGCCAGGTGGCGACTTCCGACGTGGGCGGCCGGAAAGAAATCGCTGTTCTGGATTGAGGGTCTTAACGTTGATTTACCATCGCATTTCTTCGCCTTCCCGCAGCGGGCAGCCGGTTAGAAAACGTTTTTACATGGCAGACACAAATCCTATACCTGCGCCGGGGTGGCGGAGTGGTTAACGCGCCAGCCTCGAGATCTAACAAAAAAAAGAGGGCTAAGCCAAAAGGCAAGTTAGCTGGTGGGCTTCGCGCCCGCAGGGGTTCGAATCCCTTCCCCGGCGCCAACTCGCAATTTATGCCCTTTTGTATCCATTTGCCGCAGGAAAAAAAAATTAGGGATTTTTCCCTCAAAGACGGTTCTTTCGAGAGAATATTTAGTTGTCTCTTCTTTTTCCGAATAATTTGATTAGGTCAAGGAAGATGTTCACGAAGTCCAAGTAGAGATTGAGGGCGCCAAGGATTTCTTTCTTTATGAGGTCTCCGTCACTGTAAAGAGTGTTCTTGATGTTTTGCGTGTCATATGCTGTAAGAGCTGAAAAAACTATAACTCCCAGAATACTAAGTATCGTGTCAAGAACGGAATTTCCAAGGAACAAGTTGACAATCAACGCCAGAACAATTCCGAATAACACCATTAATGCAATGTTGCCAAGCGAAGTAAGATCGGTCTTTGTCAAATACCCGTAAAGACTCATGAAGCCGAACATAGCCGCAGTAATCAGAACAACGTAAGCTATGGAGGTTATTGAAAAAGCCAAGAAAACTACTGAAAGAGTTAGCCCTGAAAGAAAGCAATATAATACAAATGTGATTTCCGCAAGACTATCAGGTATTCTTCTTATGAATGCAACTACGCTTATGATTGCCAGAAACTGGGCAATTAATAACCCATAAAATACAATGTCATTGCCCAATATCACGTTGTATAAGTCTGGATTCGCCGAGACAAAATAGGCAGTAAGGCTGGTGACCGTTAAACCCAAGAACATCCAGAGATAGACCTTTCTGAATGTATAAATTGATTATTCTATTTTGGTTTGAAAATCGCGTCAACATAAAAGTCTCTCCAATAACAACAGGTCTTTGGATTTACTAACAAAAAGAAGGGTGGACCCAAGAAGTTGGTTTTCTTGGGGTTTCAGTTTTTTCTGGCGAAAATGCTAAACTGCTTGTACTTGCACGCATTTCGTCCTCTGCAGCCTTTGCTATGTCTCCAAGCAATGTGCGACCAATTGCGCCGGAGACAATCATTTCAGCTCCGCTTATGAGCAGTACCAGCGCGAGGATAACTGCAAATGTCAACAACGCAAGCCCGGGCAGAACTATCACGAGCACCGATAGAATTACGTCAAAGAGGCCCACAGCTACGATTAAGCCTCGAAGCCAGCCAATGGTTTTTAGCATGTAAGCTTCCCCTATCCTTCCGAATCCGTACACCATTAGGCCAAACGAGACTAGAATCAGCAGAGTCAGAACGGCAAAGCCTGGAAAGAGCAAGACCGACAACGCGAATGTCAAAGACAGTATCCCTGCTACTACGCTTAGCGCCCTTAAGCCTTTAGATAAACGGCTATCGCCAACGAGAACCAAGGATCTGATTCCAGCAAAGAAAAGACCCATCGAGAGCAGAACGACAAGAGTTGCGACGCCCCAGCCTGGAAATGCAAGCACCAGAACTCCAAGCGCCATAGCCAACAAGCCAGTTACTACTTCTAAGCCACGGAGCCAACTCGGTTGTTTCAGCACATTCATGGCTCTTCCCCCTTCAGCCACTTTTCGAAGTCTTCGGCGGAATCTTGCTCTGTCTCCTTGATATGTGCGATCCGTTTTTCAATGGCCGCCTTTGCTTCCCCTTTCGCTATTGCCGCTTCTTTTCTAAACCCTCCACTTTAGCTTTGGCCTCTTTCTTTTGCTGCTCCGATCTCTGCTTAGCTTGAGCCAACTTAGCTTGCAGCTTTTTGTCCAAAGTGTCAATCTTGGTCTGAAACTTTGCCTTTTGGTCTGCCCGCGACTTAGCTTGCTCTGCCTTCAACTGAGTAATGTCTGCTTTGATAGCTGCAACATCTTTTGCATACTGTTCGTGTTCAACGTTTTCTCTGGCAGCGCGAAAAACAGTGCCACCTACGCTTCCATTTGGGTATCCAACGGGGAGTAATCCAGTCTTCGCTGACATCTGAAACTACTGCCCATTTACCAGGTGTGAGTTTAGTAGATACTTCTTTGAGGAAATTTGCGTTGATGCCAGCTCGGTTCGTATCCCCGATACTTCCACCGACAGTTCCGACTACAGCGCCAAGAGCCAATCCGATTGGTCCACCCAGAAGACCGATCAGAGCGCCGATTGCGGTTCCACCAACCGTACGAATCGGAAAATCGTCTCCTCTCTGTTTTATTGTGACAGTGCCGTCATCATTTTTCTTTATTACAGCTTGGCATGAATTGAAATACTGCCTTCGGATTCAAGGTCAATAAGAGCTCGAATCCGTCATATGCTTTTAATTCGTTTTCAAAAACTACTACCAACATATTCTCCATTGTTTAGTTCACCTCTCTTTGAGTTGAATTATCTTGAGCATTCGCTCCTTTTCTTTTGATTTCGTTTTCGCTGATGTCAATCGTCAAAACGCCTTTTTTACCCTGAATTTCGAGAACCGTGTCTTCTACGAATTCGGCGTGTTCCAGTTTGCCTATTGTGCCTTCGATGACGGCATTTTCCAGGAGCCACTACTCAGGGTTATGTTCTTGAGGTTGACTTTTGATTTTAGTTCAATGGAGAAGGAACGTTCTTCTTCCATCGCTTTTTCATTCACCATTTTTATTTCCTTCAAAATACAAATACGCTTCTAAAACCCATTAGTTTTATTTGACGAGTATGTGTACTAGGATACAAGAATGTGTACGCGTTAACATCGGTTAGGCAGCTTGGAAAAAACCGAAGGAATAGAAAAATTGTTTTATGATCTTGCAAGTGAAAGCAGGCTCGCCATAATACGTGAGCTAAAAAGAAGAAAATCTCAAAAATAATGAATTAGGCGGAAAACTGGAGCTAACAGCCACCGAAGTTTTCAGACAACTGCAACACCTAACCGAAGCGCGCATAGTTCATGTCTCCCTGATGAAACCTATGCAATTACAAACTACGGTAAACTGACTCTGCAACTTCTTCAATCACTCGAATTTACTTTCGAGCATAAAGAGTACTTTGTAAATCATGACGTTTGGCGACTTCCGTACCAGTTTGTTAATAGGATAGGCGAGATTTCGAGGAGCACGCTGTGCATGGACACGATTGAGAACATGAACAGAGCATGTCACCTGTTTAGCGAAGCCGAGAAGTGCGCATGGGCGATGGGCGAAAAAAGCCTAGAATCGTTAGGTTCAGCGATGACGGACCCAATCTCCAAAGGAGTTAAATTCAGGTTCATGGGTTGCGAAAGCAGGGTTCCCAACTACAATCATGTTCCTGGAGAAGCGCCACATATTGAACTCAGAACTCTCACCGACGTCCCCATAACAATAGTTTACACAGAAAAAGAAGCTTGCATATGTTTGCCTTCAACCGAAGGAAGAATGGACTACGCTGCCTTCCAGGGCAAAGACCAAACTTTCGTAAACTGGTCAAGGGACCTTTTCCTTTACTACTGGGACAAAGGAAAACCTTACTACCCCACATAAAGCCCAATTTTCGACGCACAATTGATGATTAAGTAGGGGCGAGATTTCTTCCCGCAGCGTGCGTTTATTCTATTGCATATTTTCTTGATAGACGTTCTGTAGCAGAATGGTTGATAAGTGGTCCGCTGGCGAGCGAAGAATTGCTTACTGACAGCAATTGGACCCGAGTCCATTTGATCCATGTGTTTCTCAGTGCGAGGCGCACGACCTTTCCCTTGACGCTTCCGTATTCCACCGTGTCATTTAGGTGAATTATTCCGTCGTTAAAGAGGACTATTCCTGAAAAGATGTTTGAGAGAGTGGTTCTGTAGCGCGAGTGAAACCGCAAGCGCGCTGATTCCAGATATCGTAATAGTTGTGAACTCGGATGCAAGACCAGTTAACGAAAAAATCACCGTAAAGATCACTAGGACCGCGATCACTCGCATTGCTGCACCAACATCACGAATTACAGTTGGGTTTATTCCAGCTTTCCTGCTCCAAGCCTGATCACGCGGCTGATGCCTTCTTCAATCAGGATTGTAACTGCGGCTCCTACTGCTACACCTACGATTAATTCTGAGGGTTGAAATCATTTTAGAGTGACTCCAGTCAAACCTTATTGTAATGAGTGGAGCGCTTGCTTTTTAATTTATGCGGACCAACAAAACCGTTAGGGGATGGTTCGAATCCCTTCCCGGGCGTCAACCGCTAATTCCTCGGCCGAGTTGGGGGTAGTGCAACCGGGAAATCTATGCGGGCAAAAATGGTGATCCCAATCGACCCGACTTTGGATTTAAGCCGTCAAACGTGTCGGCCAAAGAACGTTCACTCATGACCGAAACGACGCCATTTTTGATAAGCTCATCCTAAATCCAAATCACCAAGGCGAAACAGCTTAGTTAACAATTTAAGATAAAATTAAAGAAAGATAAAGGCGTTTTCTTGCAGGGTTGCAACGGATTTTTCGAGATCATCAATGCGTGGCTTGTCGTTAAACGTTTTTTCTGCAGGCAAGCTGCAGTTTGGGCTTTCTGATGAGGTAGAAGGCTATGAAGCATACGGCCATCGCTGCCAAAGCCCCAAGGAAGTCTTTGGCAGGGGGAAGAGGTTTCCTCCTTGGACTGAGCCGTCGCTGTTTACGGTGAAGGTGCTTGTTAAAGTGTCGCCTGGATTGACGGCACCGTTCCAGATTTTTGTGCCTGCTGTTGAACCGTCAGATGCAGTGCTTGTTACGGTTACGGTGAATGGTCCTGTTCCAGTTGGTCTACTTTTACCGTGTATGATCCTGCGTTGTCTCCTAGAAGGGTGACGATTTGTGGGTCTGAGCCTGCTCCTGTGTAGGTTGCGCCGGCAATTTCGTCGTAGATGTTTCCCGATGCGTCTGCGCCTTCCCTTTGGCCGTATTGATCAATCACCACAATATTGACAGGGCAATCTGCTTTGATTTCAAGGAAGGCATTCCCTGTGGAAGCGGCAAAGTGTAGAGTTATTGTGTTGGCTGAGGAAACGATGTAGCTGCCGGAGGAGGGGGTGCCCGTGAACTGGTACTGGTTGCCGTCTATGCTGCTTGCGACTGGACTGATGCGTTGCCATTGAACAGCCGCGCCTGAGTTGACCCAGATGGTTGGAGACGCAGCGATCGGTTGAACTGACGCCAGTGGCCCGTAACGCCGCCGATTAGCTTCACTGAAACAAAGCTTCCAAGCGCGTCTCTGCCTCAAACCGACTCTGCGAAAGTCTGCAGATACTGATGATGATAGGTTAAGGCGTCATTTGTGTCGCCAGTTACGGTCAATGAGCCGGAAGTTTCTGAGGGTGCATACCGTTCCTGCGTGCCCACATTCGACGTTGACACGGTGAAGGGGATGCTTCCTTCAGGGACGTCTGTGAAGGTTATTGTGCCAGCTGTTGAAGATTGCGTTGCCCCGTCAAAAGTTACAGACCAAGACCTGCCCAGTGGCAAGCCCACTTCTGTGAAGGTCACGGTGTAACCTGAAATCACCCAAAGACGTGCAGTAGCTGACCCATCGGAAGAGCTAACCCGAACACAATGAAGACCAGCCGACACGGCGGGAACAACAAATGTCAAGCCTGAAAAAGCCCCAGAAGCATCAGCAACCGTAGACCCGCCCAAACAAAGAACCGCCACCATCAACATTCAAACTTAACGTAGCGCCAGCGCCAAACCCAGAACCCGACACAGACATAGTGGAACCCACAACACCAGAACCACTAACCGAAAGAGTCGCTAAGGAAACGGAGCAAGAAGCCAGTTGCCGCTCGCATGAGTCACCGTAACGGAAACCAAAGAAGTGGCAACCGCCACGAAAACATATCAGAAGAGTAACTGCCAGAGGAGTCGGTTGTTTCGCTGCCGATATCGGTTCCAAAAGAGTAATGGAGCTTAGAGTTTGGGGCAAATCCAGCAGCGTTCAATCGAAGAACAACAGAACCGGGTTCGTCGTATAGACGCTGTAAAACGTTAAAGAAGCAGCGGGCTTAACCCAGAGGCTCGCGGTAGCCGACCTTGAGAAGAACTTACCCATACACAATGAAGACCAGCCGACACGGCGGGAACGACAAAAGTCAAGCCTGAAAAATCACCATTCGCGTCGGCGACTGTTGTCCCTCCTAAAGGCAGGTCAGAACCACCATCGACATTTAAAGTTAATTTGCATCCGGCGCCAAACCCTGTGCCTGACACTGACATTGTAGAACCCGCAACGCCGGAACCGCTAACCGAAACAGTCGCCAAAGATTACAGAGCCAGAAGCGAAATTGCCATTTGCGTCAGTTACCTTCACGGAAACAGACGAAGTAGCATTCTCAACAAAAAACATATTCGAAGAGTAGCTACCCGAAAAATCAGTCGTCTCGCTGCCAATATCACTTCCCAAAAAATAATGCAGCTTAGAGTTTGGAGCAAAACCAGTAGCACTCAAACGAAGAACAACAGACCCGGGCTCAGTTGTATAGACGCTGTAAAACGTCAAAGAAACGGCGGGTGTAACCAGGCTTGCAGTAGCCGACCCGCCAGAAGAACTCACCCAAACGCAGTGAAGACCAGCTGAAACTGCTGGAACAACAAAAGTTAAACCTGAAAAAGCTCCGTTTGCGTCCGCCGTTGTGGTCCCGCCCAAAGCCAACGTCACACCATCAACGTTCAAAGCCAATTTGCTGTTTGCACCAAAGCCAGACCCTGAAACCGAAATGGTTGAGCCGCTGCACCCGAGCCGCTTACCGTAACCCTCGCCAAAAATACGGAGCCAGTTGCTGAATTGCCACTCGCATCGGTGACTGTTACGGAAACGGTGGAGGCGGCGTTCACTAAAAACGTGTAAGTTGTGTAACTGCCTGAGGAATCGGTTGTGGCTGTGCCAATATCGTTTCCCAAGGAGTAATGCAGCTTTGAGTTTGAAGCGAAGCCAGCGACAGATAAACGCAGAACGGCTGTGCCGGGCTGGCGGTGTACACGTCTTCGAAAGAGAGGGAAACGCTCGGGGTAACCCATAGGTTTGCTGTAGCCGACCCAGCTGAAGAGCTCACCCAGACACAGTGAAGACCAGCCGACAGAGGAGGAACAACGAAGGTCAAACCTGAAAAAGCGCCGTCGGCATCAGTAACCGTGGTTCCGCCCAAAGACAGCCCCAGACCGGCATCTACATTCAAAGTCAATTGTTTGTTTGCACCAAACCCGGAACCCGAAACCGACATGGTTGAACCCACTGCGCCTGAACCGCTTACCGAAACGGTCGCCAGTGAAATCGAGCAAGAAGCAGAATTACCGCTGGCATCAGTCACCGCAACGGAAACCGAAGAAGTTGCAACTGCTACAAAAAACGTGTCGGTAACGTAGCTCCCGGAAGAATCTGTTGTTTGATCATCAAGATCGGTTCCAAAAGAATAATGAAGCTTAGAGTTTGGAGCAAACCCAGCAACACTCAAACGCAAAACAACAGAACCAGGCCAGCCGTATAAACACTATAAAAGCTTAAAGTGACACTGAGCACCCGAAAATCGGTGAAAGCCGCCAGCCCACCCGCTTCGACAATTACGTCGTAGCCGCCTGCAGAAATATCGGAAGGCAAAGTAAACGAACCCGAAAAAGCTCCTGAGGCATCCGTAACGCCGGAGCCAGAAACCGCCAAAGGACCAAAACCCTGCGCCGCCCAAGACTGGATTAAGCCAAACCGAGACAGCTGCCCCAGCAGGGAAACCGCTTGCGGCTACGCCAACTGAACTGCCTGCGGCACCGCTTTTAGGAGTCAAGACGCCGTGGGGTTGTAGAAAGTGACCGTGAAGCTTGCAGAGTTGCCGTAGGTGTCAGTGGCTGTAACGACATGGCTCCCTAAACCTAATTAATTCATAATCAATAGCTCGCTCAAATCAACCGACTCATCATAAAAGCTACCGGAACCAGAAGCAGTAGCACCACCGCATGGAATACCATCGCACTTAAAAGTAACAACAGATCCTGAAGCAAACCCGTATCCATTAGCCGTAACATCTGTATAGGGACCAATAACACTTGTCGATAAAGTTAGGATCGAAGGCACTCTAAAATCAGCAAAAACCGCCAACTCATCCGCTTGAACAACAACAGTGTAGTCGCCGGGAGAAATGTTGGAAGGCAAAATAATCGAACCCGAGAAAGCGCCTGAAGCATCCGTGACACCTGAACCAGAAATCGCCATTGGACCAAATCCGAGCCGCCCATCGCTGGATTGAGCCAAATAAGAACTTCAGCACCCGAAGTAAACCCACTTCCCACAACTCCTACAGAGCTTCCTGGGCACCGCTTTTAGGAGTCAAAACAGCAGTCGGATTATAGAAAGTGACCGTAAAGGTTGCAGACTTCCAGAGCTGTCAGAGGCAGTGACGACATGGCTTCCCGCGCCTAGATCATTCATTATCACAAGTCGGACAATTCAACCTGCTCATCATAGAAGTTGCCGGAGCCTGAAGCTTTAGTACCGCCACCTGGCAAGCCATCGCAATTAAAAGTGACAGTGGATCCGGAAGCAAACCCGTATCCATTAGCCGTAACATCGTGTAAGGGCCGATAACGTCGTATGACAAAGTCAGAGATGTAGCATGGAAGCCGACCTCAACTGCCAACTGGCCTTCTTGAATTAAAACATAGTCGTAGCCTGCGACATTTGCGGGCACAGTGAACGTACTCAAAAGCTCCCCCGAGCTATCCACGAATCCAGATGAATCTTGAAGAGGTAAAGGACCAATTCTGCTGCCACTTATCGGCATCAACCAAACCTGAAACGCGCCGCCAGCAGCAAATCCCGCTCCAGTGATGCTAACGGAGGTGCCTGCGGACCGGCTAGTCGGATCCAAGGTAAGGGTAGGCGTAAAGAAGGTGACTGCAAAGCTCGCGGAATCACCATAGATGTCAGAGGCTGTAACTACATGGGAACCCACGCCCAAGAGCCCCACCATCAACAGGTTGCTGACCTCGACCGCCTCGTTTGAGAAGGCGCCGTCTCTGTCGGCTGTAACGGTTCCACATTGGATGCCGTCGCATACCAAGGAAACAGTTGCTGTGGGAACAAAATCTGTTCCATCAGCGGTGACCTGGGTTTCGGCGCCCACAATGGGTGTGGACAAGGAAAGGGACGCGGTAGAGGTCTTATAGACTTCGATAACCGTTCCAGAAAGGATGGAGAGCGGAAGGGTGCATGTGAACGTTTTTGAGTTTGCATCGAATTCGGCAGTAAGGATTTGCCAGTTTGACCCATCCCAGTAAGCCATCTGGAAACCCTGTGCAAAAAGCGGGCTCGTAACCGATACGGTTGCTGTCATGGATTGGTCTATGGGGCTGCTTGTGGTTGCCTGTACGTCGCAGAAAGAGATAGCTAAAGGCATAGCTGAGTCAACTGTGGGCGGTTGAATTGTGCCGTAGTTGAGCGAGGTTACCGTTGCTTCTCCGCCTGGAGCTATGAACCCTGAAATCGTTGTTTCTACGCCTGTTTGGGTTGTTTGGTCAAAGGTGATTGAGCCGCCGTTGGACGGTAATGTGCTACTGTATGGGGTGAGCACATGGTTGCCAGAGGAGAGCTGTCTCCTGCAACGCCGCTGTAGTAGTTGCCCGAAGCTGGGTTGCCGCCGTCGTTGAAGGTGTAGCCCGTAGCTGGGACGCCGTAGATTTGATACTGGGTGTTTCCTATGAAATCGTTGCGGTAAATCATGTTTCCGTAGCCGATGTAATAGATCGAGTTAAGGGCAAGTCCATCGAGGTTGTTAGAAATATAGTTTCCAGTGATTGTATTGCCGTAGTTCCAGGAGTCGCCGCCGTAGAACATGACGCCGTCCATTTGGTTTTGGGATATTACGTTCCCGGAAACCACGTTGTAGCCTGCGCCATACAGATAGACGCCTGCGCTGTCCCATGAATAGTAGCCGTGCTGTGTCAACGTGATTGTGTTTGCGTACAGTATGTTTCCAAAAGCGCCTGTCTCAAAGTCCACGCCGTAGAAGCAGTTGGAAGTTATGGTGTTTCCCGAAATAAAGTTGCCTTCGGCACCTTTAATTTGGATCCCGCCAGCCTCGCCTGTATTCGGGTTCCCGTTTGAAATTACGTTGTTTCCGCATACGTTGTTTTCGCTTGCGTATTCGTAGAGTCCGATGCCGAACTCTGTGTTTTGGGTTGCGTAGTTGGCGAATACTCCGTTGTAGTTTGCTTCGTCGATGCAGATGCCTATGTTCCCGTTTGAGGCAACTGTGTTTGCGGTTACGGCGTTGTAGCTTGGTCCCCACTCCAACTCGATGCCCATGTCGGCGTTGGATGAAACCGTGTTTAAGGTGATTGTGTTATTTTGGGCGTTTCCTGTGAGGAGGATGCCGTCGTAGTTGTTCTCGACGTCGTTGAGGTCTATCATGTTGGCTGTTGCCGCGTTGCCTGCGTCATCGTCTTCTGAGTAGATGCCTTCACTGTTTTGGCACACGTTGTTCTGGGTTATTGTGGTGCAGTTGGCTCCCGCCAAGGTTGATTCCGTAGGTGTTTACGCGCACATCATTGCCCGTAATCGTGGTTAAGTCAGCATCGGAGAGCAAAACGCCGCTGACGCTGCCCCAGATTTTGTTTGCGCTTAAAGTTGTGCCTACTGTGCCGTCAAGGTGGATTCCTGAGTTCTTGTTAGAAGTTACGTTGTTGCGGGTTAGCGTGTTGACGAATGAGCCTGAATCAAGGTAGATGCCGACGCCGTTTAGGGTCACGTTGTTTTGGTTTATGACGTTGTCAGTTGACCCCAGCAATTGGATGCCATAAATGCTGTTGGACGTCATGTTATTGAAGAGAAGATTATTGCCCATTGTGCCCGTGTCCATCGTTACCCCATTGGCGAAACCAGTGACATTCAATTTTTCAAGCGTCACATAACTACCGGAGATTTCAACCCCTGTCCCGCCGCCAACACCTGAAAGAGTCTTAAAGTTGCCGTCGACAACAACAGGATTGGCTGAAGTCCCGCTGTCTTGGACGAGGATTTGGCCATCAAAATTGCTTGTAAGCGTGTAGGTTGATCCTGAAACCGAAATTGGAGCGTTCGATGGGGTTACGGTTCCGTCTGGCTTGATTGTGATTATTTGGGGCAAATTGGCGCCAACTGGAGTTAAAGCGCTGCAGGTAACGCTTCCGTCTTGCGCCACAGTGAGCGTTGCAGTCAACAGCTCGCCACTATACACGTTCGCCGATGGGCATGTGCATGAGCCTAAGACTTTTCCATTTTGCTCGTAACTATTCACGGTGAAGGAAACTGAGCCGGTGGCAGTTGAGTAGAACTGAACGATGTAGACGCCTGAGTCCCAATCTGACAATGTGATTACTTGGGGAATGGTGCCATATCCCGAATAGGTTCCATCTGCATCAAAAAGTCCGTTAACTTCTCGCCTCTTGTTGAGTCATAGCCGACACTGCCGTGGTCTTCGTCCGATCACAAGTAGGCTGCCCTGAGAGTCAGACTTGACTTCGATGTAAGATTGGGAAACAGAAGCAACCTTCAAAGCCCCTGAGTTGTCGTCAAAGTAGCTTATGCAGGGGTAACCGTTTGCGTTGAGTGCGATGCATGAACTCAAAACGTAAGCTGAGTCGTCAACGGTTTGAGTGACCCACCTTGACCCGTCCCAGCAGGCGTACATGAGATAGTTGTAGTCATTATAGTAGTAGTAGCCGTAACGGGAGTTGTAGAGGTGTTGAGAGGAGCTTTGTCCCGCGTAGCTTATGTGCTCAAACCCATTTGCATCTAAAGCTAAATGTGAGTACGCTCCGCCGTTGCCAGGGTGATTAACGTACTGTATCTCCCAGCTTGTGCCGCCCCAACTCGCAACTTTTAGGCAATCATTGCCTCCGTCATAGTAGCTTATGTGCGCGTGATTGTTTGAATCCACTGCAATAGACGAGTACGCACCAACGTCAGACCACCCGTTGTTTGATAGGTCTTGTCCTGAATCGACCACTTGGGGAATGCTCCAGCCGCTAGGCGAAGCCAAATCCTGCAAGACGTAATTCAGGACGCCATTTTCTTCATCATAGTAACTAACCTGTGCAAGGCCGTTTGCCCCAACAGCTATTGAAGGATACGTGAAGTAGCTTCCTGAGTCAAGCGTCTGGATGCCGCCCCAGGTGCTTGAAGAAGTCTGCGCAATATAATTCAACGCATAATTATCCTCGTCAAAGTAGCATATGTGAGCCAACCCATTGCTGTCCACCGCGATGGAGTTATAGTAACCCACATACCCAGACGAATCCAACGCCATGGGCGTACTCCAGGTATTCAAACCCGTCTGCTGCATGTACATCAACGAAGGATAATCGTTGTCGTCATTTTCCAAGTAGAAACAGACCTGGGCATACCCGTTCTTGCCTACAGCAATTGACGGCGAAGTCAAGTAATAATCATCTGCCGAAGTTAGCCAACGCCTGACCCCACCAGCCGCCGCCTACACGTTGCCAAGCATACTCCAAAGTGCCATCAGAATTCACATAGACCATGTGAGCATACCCATTTGAGTCTGAAGCCGAAGAAACCCCACTCCACGGGTAAGCGACATCGCTCAACGTCCGTGCTTTGCCAAAAGTTTGCGCTTATGGTTCCTGCGCCGTTTATCGTGGCTGTCGGCGTTGGATCGCTTCCTCCGCTTCCGCCCTCTTCTCCTCCGCCGGTAGATCGGGCAAGAAACTGGTTGTTTATGGTGATGCCGCTTGTGGTGCTGCCCCATGAGTAGAAGACGGATGGCCAGTTAGGATAAGCCGTTAACGGCACGGTGGCTCCGGCGTCGTAGAAAGCGGTTGTTTGAGGGTCAATGCTTCCTGCTTCATACGGATAAACGTCGAACGAAACTTGGAACTGATGACTATAAACTGGAGCTACCACATTCTGCGCTGATACGAGTCCGCTTGAACCAGATGATGCGCACCATCTTTCTGAGCCTGAAACAATCGGGTTAGTTACCCACCAAACGGTTCCGTTATCCAGCAAAACGTTCTGAGGAGTAGTTGACAACGTCACCGAGAAAGCTGTGTTGCCGAATTGGGTGCCTCTTAAAACCACGGGGGCTGAGGGAGTTGAGCCGTCCGCAGTTGAGTAACTCACAGTCACTAAGTCCTGAACCTGAGAAAATTGACCTGAAGCTTCAATGCCGCCTCCAATATCTGGGCCAAATGAATCTAATCCGATGCCCTGATTGTCACTGCCGCCGCTTACAAATGGGGCGCCAGAGCCTGCCAGGGACCCGGAGGAGCCAAAATCGTCCGACGCAGGGGCAGTCGGGGAAGCCGCATGGACTTCACTTCTCGGGAACATTAAAAATGGACTTGACAAAAACGCGAAGATAATCAGTAACGTTACAATTTTATATTTAGACAATGCTTGATTCCCCTTCAAGGGTACTGCCAGAACCCTTCTCCTCGGCATGTCTTCGATTGAACTAATATTTAAGATTGCCTACATAGCCCTTGCATACGTGTTATCCATCCAAGCAAATAACTTTTTTAGACTTTGCTGAACGGTTTCCGCCGCAAAACAGAACGAAAGGAAGACATTGAAGTTGATTTTCGGCGGTCAGAAGGGTAATTACGGTTAATTTTATATCTAAATCGAATATTACTTTAATTATGTGCGGACTTGGCAAGATGGAAAAGATTGCTGAAGGCGACAGTGACTTTGGGGATTTTAAGGCTGCTTTGTTTAGGACATCTAATGGTCGCCATTTTGTACGTTTTGAGCCCTCTGAACACTCGCAAAAGACGCATGTTGAATGGCTGCCCGGCGACGAATATTTAGAGTGGCTAAGATGCTGGGGCGAATGTGCAGCAACATAAAAAGTGAAAAAGTCGGCTCGGAAAAAAAGAGCGCTTGAAACTTAGATATGCGATCTATTCTGTCATGTATGTGATGTCGTCCCACGGATGCCTGTAGAGTCCCTGTTTTAGCCGTTTCTGGTCCAAGTAGTGCCCAGTCATTCCGATGGTTCTGCCCACCACGAACAAGCCGTTGAGGGCGCCCATCTTGATGTATTCGTCGGCTTCCTGCTTAGGCATCTCGTTGCGCAGCATATCGACAAAGCAGATTCCGATGCAGCCGTCAACGTTTAGGATCAGGTTGTCTTTCTTGGATGTGGTTATCTTCTCGACTTCCAACGCGTAATCCAGAAGCGGGGTTGCCTTGAAATGTTTCTTGGCATACTCCTTCATGATTGTCACCCGCATGTCAGGGTTATTTATGCTCTTTATGAGGTGACCGATGCCCTGGATGTTTTCGCCTTTCCGCTTCATCTCCTCAACGAACTCGGCAGGACTCAAACCCCTATCATAAGCGTCCGAGAAGCTTTGTGCAGCTCCGTCGATGGCGCCTCCAAACCTTGGGCCTATGGTAAGCATGCCGCTTGCAACTGAAGAAATCAGGTCTTTGCCTGCCCGCGCCGCAACAATAGTGTTGTGGGCTCCTGAAACGGCGGGTCCATGGTCAGCCGTGACCATAATCGCCATTTCGATAAATTTGGTTGCGTACGCTGGCAGCTGACGTTTGAACCACAGGATGCTGAGGACGCCGCCGATTCCGATGTCTTTTTTGAAAACCTCCGAGATGGGTGTGTTGCCGTAGAGCAGTTCCTCGCCTCGGTCGTCGGATATGGTGCAGATAAAGTTAGAGGACTTTCGGATTACGCCTTCCTTCAGGGCTTTAGCGTAGTCCATGGGGATTCTGGGCGTCGGCGGCTCAGACTTAGGCTCAATAACGCCTTCCCGAACCAGCTTCTGGTATGTTTCTTTTATCTTTTGGTCGTAGTCGTCGTAGGAACATGGAACAATTGCGCCTGCCTTCTTGAGAGCCGCGTTTTTGGCGTCAGCAGTTTCTGATTCACAGCCTGCTTTTGCACCAGCGTGCCCGAATTGAACCTCGGTTTTGAACGCTTTCGAGCAGGTTCCTGTAACCCAAATTACCAGCGGCTTTGTTATCTTCTTTGTTTTGAGAGCGTCTGCAATCTCGTATTCGCCGCTGCCGCCTACCTCGCCTAGGCAAACAAGCATCTTGATTTCTGGAATGCTTTCGAACCTGAGAAGGTGATCCAGCAGCGTGGAGCCTGGGTAGGTGTCGCCGCCGATTGCTATGCCTTCGTATAAGCCGTCGGTGTTTCTGGCGATGATGTTGTAGGCTTCGTTGCTTAAGCCGCCTGATTTGGAGACGAATCCCACGGAGCCTGGCCTGTGAAGTTTCGATTCAACGATGTTTTCGATTGTGCCGCCGGCGTTTCCGATTTTGAAGCAGCCAGCTTTTATTCCGCCGACAGTTGCGGGTCCAATTATGACTTTTCCAAGGGCTTTAGCCTTGGCTGTAAGCAGCTTCATGCGCCGCTCAGGCACACCCTCAGCGATAATCACGACCGTTCGGATCTGCGGTATCGCCAAGGCTTCCTCAGTTGAGGGCGCAGCTGACCTGAAAGACGCAAAATTTATCATAACGTCAACTTTTGGATGCATCTGCGCGGCTTTCTCGATGGTTTTGTACATGGGAATTAGGATTTCGCGTTTGCCGAAAAAGAATTTTGAGTAGCTGTCTGAGCCGGTGGGGTTGATTATGGCGGCGACGGAGGGTTTTGCGCGTCCTGATGCGTAGTCAAAATCCAGCATTCTCTGGGTCGCGGCGGCTTGATTATTGTAGATGAATGATTGGGTTTCTTTGTTGAATAGTTCGTTTGGGTTGGTTTTTTTGGCTGGGTCTGTTTTAGGCATTTCATTTTGCTCCTTTGAGCGCCATCGAAACGATTTTGGTCATGTGGGTTTCTGGTCCGTAAACTTCAATGGGCACGCCAAGTTTTTCGCCGAGCGCCCTCATCTGGCAAAGACCCTCCTGATAGTTGGGTCCCCCTCTGCGCACGTAAATCTTAACCTTGTTTTCCTGAAGGTTCTTCTGGAATTCTTTGAGGGCTTTGATTATGCCTTTAAAAGTGGCTGCGACGTCCGTGAAGTTAGCGATTCCTCCGCCGATGAGCAGGAACTTTCCCTTCGGATGCGGCGTTCGGGTCATGAGGTCAAGGATTGTTTTGGCGTAGAGATACGTGAATTCTTCGCTTGGGTCGCCTGAGTACTCGCCGTAATTAGCCAATTCGTTCATGAAGCCAAGGTCGGTGATTGTGTCGGCGTAAATGACTGAGGCGCCGCCGCCTGCAACCATCGTCCAGACTCTTCCTTCTGGGTTGAGAATTGTCAGTTTGAGTGAAGCGCCCGTTTTTGAGTCTAAGTCTTCGATGAAGGCTTCTTCTTTGCTCAAGGCTCTGCCGAAAGGCGCTGGAAACTCGATGTTGCCCCATTTGGAGCCGCTTTCAAACTCGGCGGTGCTGTCCAATTTGGCGGCAAGGTCCAATGGAACGATTGCGTCTTTTGTCACTACCAACGGGTTAATTTCTAGGTAGGTGAAGTTTAGGTCTGCGTAAAACTTGAAAAGTGCCTCGATGAAACCTGCAAGGTTGCTTTTGCAGTTGGCGGAAACTTTTTCGAGAAGTTTTTTCTGGATTTCCACTGGGGCTGGGATATGTGCCGATTGGTACTTCTAGGCGTGCAGCCTTGGCGTCGACGTCTCCGACGTTTACTCCGCCTTCATGGTAGAACAGGATGGTGTCGCCGTGTCTTGTTGGCGGTGATGGCAAGGTAGCATTCGTCTGAATCTTTATGGGGCGTCATCGGTTCAATTATGAAGTGTGTGAGTTGCCCAACGGTTCCTTTGCCCACGGGTTTGCCGTCGGAGTCGAAGCTGCCGTAGACAGTTACTGGTTTTTTTGATTTTTCTTCTATCCACGCTTTGGCTTGAGGGTAATCTGCGTTGATTAGGATAAGTTTGTTTTTTCCTCGGCGTTTTATCAGCTGGTCAGGTTTAACGACCAATTTTTCAGTGTTCAGCCACCCATGCTGTTTCGGCAGCTTAGCCAAATCCACGTTTGGGTCCTACACTGACGATTTTGTCTGAAACCGAGTATTTTCCTTCGGAGTAATCTTTGAGCAGACGTGCAAGCATGCATTTTCCGTCAGCCTCTCGGATTGCTTTATGAGCCATTCCCATCTCCCCTTCATTGAAGCTTCTTTAGTCTTTTCGCAACCTCAGCTATAAACTCCTCTGTGTAAACCTGACGGTTCTTCGGATCTGGATGTTACAACCTGCATCAAATCGCCAGTCAAAACCCCGCTCTTCAACCGTGTCCAAGGCAGCCTTCTCAAGTTTCTCCGCGAACGCAACAACTTCGGGCGTCTTGTCCAGTTCGCCTCGTTTTCTGTAGGCATCCGCTCCAAGCGAAAATTAGCGCCATCGGGTTGCTTGAGGTTTTTTCGCCTTTAAGGTACTTGTAGTAGTGTTTCTGGACGGTGCCGTGGGAGGCTTCAAACTCGTAGTATCCCTGTGGGCTGACGAGGACAGAGGTCATCATTGCCAGGCTGCCGTAGGCTGAGCCTAACATGTCGCTCATGACGTCGCCGTCGTAGTTTTTGCATGCCCAAAGCAGACCGCCCTCAGACTTCATTATTCGGGCAACTGCGTCGTCGATCAAAGTGAAAAAGTACTGCAGCCCCGCCGCCTCAAACTTTGCCTTCCAGCTCTTCTGGTACTCGTCCTCGAATATTTTGCGGAACTCCCCGTCGTAAGTCTTGGAAATCGTGTCTTTGGCGCCAAACCACAAATGAAGCTTCTGGTCATACGCATAGGTGAAGCATGCTTTGGCGAAGCTTTCGATGGATTTGTCCGTGTTGTGAATGCCCTGAATGACTCCTGGACCCTTGAAGTCCTGGATGGTTCCGCGGAACAGCTCCTTGCCCGCCGCGTTTGTGAATGTTAATTCGGCTTTTCCTGCTTCTGGAACCCGAAACTCAAGGTTCTTGTACACGTCGCCGTAGGCGTGTCTGCCGATGTGGATGGGTTTTTTCCATGAGCGAACCGCAGGCGGAATGTTGCTGACAAGGATCGGCGCCCGAAAAACGGTGCCGTCCAAGGCGGCTCTGATTGTGCCGTTGGGGCTGCTCCATTCTTTTTTGAGGTTGTATTCTTTTACGCGGTCTTTGTTGGGAGTGATGGTGGCGCATTTGACGCCGACGCCGTATTTCTTTATTGCTTCTGCCGCTTCAACGGTGATTTTGTCTTCAGTTTCGTCTCTGACTTTGAGCTGCAGGTCAAAGTACGCGAGGTCCATGTCAGATACGGTAGAAGAAGCTGGTCTTTGACCATTTTCCACATTACTCGGGTCATTTCGTCCCCGTCTATTTCGACAATCGGTGTCTTCACATTTATTTTATCCATTACGCTTTCCTCCTTTAATTTTGCTTGACTGTGTATGGGAGCAAGCCGCCCGCGAAAAGAATGTCCTTCTGTCTCTGGGAAAGGTTGTAGCCGAGCTCGATTTGCAGGTTCTTGGTTTTGTCAACTAATATGACTGGTTCGTTGTTTTGCAGTTTCTTTTTGATGTCGGGAATTTCAATTTCGTCGCCTTGGCTCTAGCTTGTCGTAGTCAGCCATGTTCTTGAAAGATAGCGGGATTATGCCGAAGTTCACCAGGTTAGCGGCGTGTATGCGCTCGATGGATTTGGCTATGATTGCTTTGACTCCGAGGTACATTGGGCATAGTGCGGCGTGTTCTCTGGAGCTTCCTTGCCCATATGATTCACCCGCAACAATTACCGTGTGCAAGCCCTTTCTTTTTTGCGTCCATTGCTCTGGTTGGGAAACGCTGGGTCAATGGGTTCAAAAACGTACTCCGAATATTTGGTACGTTGGATCGGTACTTTAGTCTGGCTCCTGCAGGCATTATGTGGTCAGTTGTGATTTTGTCCCCGACTTTTATGCCGACGACGCCTATTGATTTGCTCGGGCATTTCATCATTAGTTGGGGGTGCGCCGATGTTGGGTCCCCTTGCGATTTCGACGTTTTTGTCGGCGTCTTTGGGGAAGATAAACATGGAGTCGTCTACGAGGAATTTCGTTGGCATGTTAACTTTGGGGTAGTCGATGCCTGCCGTTCTTGGGTCAGTGAACTTTCCTGTTAATCGCCGCGACCGCCGCCACTTCGGGGCTTACAAGGTAAACCTGTGCATCCGCGGTGCCGCTTCTGCCCTCAAAATTTCTGTTGCTTGTTCTAAGAGAAACGCCCGTTGACTGTGGGCTCTGGCTGTTACCGATGCAGAATCCGCAGGTTGCCTCAAGCAGTCTAGCGCCGGAATCCAGCAAGTCAACGATGTAGCCGTCTTTCGCCGCCATCTGAAGAACCTGACGTGACCCGGGCGCGACTCCGAAGGAAACGTCTGGATGAACCTTTTTGCCCTTCATAATTTTGGCGACGGTGGCTATTTCTTTGTAGGAGGAGTTGGTGCATGAGCCAAGCATGACTTGGTCAACTTTGAGGTCTTTCATGTCGCTGACGCGAACCACGTTTCCTGGGCTGTGGGGTGCCGCGGCAAGAGGCTCCAACTCGCCTAAGTCAAGGTCTACGACCTTGTCGTATTGGGCGTCGTCGTCGGCTTTGAGTTCAACCCAATCTGCTTCTCTGCCTTGGGCTTTGAGGAATTTTTTCGTCTCCTCATCTGAGGGGAAGATGGATGTCGTAACGCCCATTTCCGCGCCCATGTTAGTGATTGTGGCTCGTTCGGGAACAGTGAGGTCTTCCAACGCCGGGTCCAGCGTACTCCATGACGACGCCGACGTTGCCTTTTACCGTGAATATTTCAAGCATTTTCAGAACGACATCTTTGGCTGTGACCCATGGTTTGAGGCCGCCTTTCAGGTTTATCTTGTAGACTTTGGGGCAGGTCAGGTAGAATTCGCCTCCACCCATCGCAACTGCGACGTCTAATCCGCCGGCTCCAATTGCCATCATGCCGATGCCTCCGCCGGTGGTTGTGTGGCTGTCGGAGCCGAGAAGGGTTTTTCCAGGCTTGCCGAACCGTTCCAGATGGACTTGGTGGCATATCCCGTTTCCAGCTTTAGAGTAAATGATGCCGTATTTGGCTGCTACCGTCTGCAGGTACTTGTGGTCGTCGGCGTTTTCGAAGCCCACTTGGATTGTGTTATGGTCGACGTAGCTGACGGAAAGCTCGGTTTTGACCTGTTTTAAGCCCATTGCTTCGAACTGCAGGTACGCCATTGTTCCAGTGGCATCCTGTGTGAGGGTTTGATCAATTTTTATCCCTATTTCGGTTCCCGGTACATACTCGCCTACTACAAGGTGTTTTTCAAGTATTTTTCGTAGTAAGGGACTTACCCATAGATGACTCGTCCTATGGAAAGGTTTGTTTTTCTTATGTGTATATAAAGGTTGTCAATTTATGGGAGATTAGCATTCGGCTATTTACTTAACCCGAAATTCCCCGCATTAATCGCGACTTAAAAAACGCCGACCTCCGAAAAACGAACCAAGCCATCCCTCAGCAACTTTATTCAGGTTTTGCACCTAAAACCGTATAGAACACTCAATTTAGCTAAAGTCATCCCGAAAAACCTCAGCAAAAACTAAATTGGAAGAACGCGTTTACTTGACATGCATCTTGGGTGAAACCGATGAAAGTTCTGCTAAACGACGGAATGGATGAAGAAGGAATAAAACTCTTCAGAAACGCAGGAATCGAGTCAGACAACCATAAACGCGACCCCCAAGCTCTTGTTGAGCAAATCGGGGAATTCGACGCTTTAGTGGTGCGCAGCGCAACTGTGGTGACAAGAGAGGTTATTGAGTCCGGCGTTAAAGGCAATTTGAAGGTTATCGGAAGAGCTGGAGTCGGCACCGACAACATAGACATCAAAGCCGCGGTTGAGAACGGCGTTATCGTCAAGTCGGCGCCGTTTGGGAACACGAACGCCACGGCGGAACTGGCGCTTGCGTTGATGCTGAGTGTTTCGCGAAGGGTTGCGCAGGGACATTACTCTTTGAAGAGGGGCGTTTGGCGAAAGAAGTGTTTTGAAGGCACGGAGCTTTCAGGCAAAACCTTAGGCATCATCGGTTGCGGAAGAATCGGGCAAAAACTAAGCGAGCTCGCCGTCGGGTTCAGCATGGAAACAATCGGGTACGACCCCGTTGTCAAAGCCAGCTCAAGAATAAAACTTGTCTCAAAAGAACAGGTTCTGTCACAGGCCGACTACGTAAGCATCCACGTGAACGGCAACGTAAACGTGATAGGTGAAAAGGAACTGTGGCTCATGAAGCCCACCGCCTACTTAATCAACACTGCCCGCGGACGCAACGTCGATGCCAAGGCACTGTATAAGGCGCTGAAAAGCGGCGGCATAGCTGGGGCAGCCCTGGATGTGTTCGAAGATGAACCCGCCCAGGAAGACTCCGAGTTCAAAAGCGCACTGCGAAGGCTGGACAACATTATTTTTACGCCCCACCTCGGAGCATCAACCGCTGAGGCTCAGATGAAAACGTCCGTGGAAATGGCAACAGTCATCATGGATTACCTTCTGCGCGGGGATTTCTCAAACGCGGTGAACGTCGGCGAAAGCATCGAATTCGAAGAAAAACCGTTCTACCCCCTGTTCGTCTATCATGTTGACAAACCAGGCATGTTCGCTAAAATCGACAAGGTGCTTGCCGACAACGGAGTAAACATCAGGGAGAACCCTTCTAGGCAAATCGGGGAAGGATGCGCCATCGCCATCTACCTCGTGCATCAGAGGGTCGGGCAAGACGTCATAGACGAATTAAACAGGCTCGAAGGCGTCATCAGAGCCCAAAGCTAAAGAAAAAGCTTCAGAAATCAGCTCGATTCACCTCTGCCTGACCGCTGCAACGCGTTCAAGCTCAATTTTTGTTGTTGCTGCCAGATACCACAAAGAAATATTAGCCCTTCTGAGAGTTTTTTCTTGTGGCAAAAGCCAGAGCGTTTTCTTTTTTTGAATTTTTTGTTGGTAGATTTACTGGCTTGCTGACGTGAACATCCTTGAATCAGATTAAAATTGCGGTTAAGCAAGGTTTCGATACTGTGGATTCAATCATATTCGAAGCAGCCTTAACTCTGTACGCGATTGAAACCCAAGGCAAACAGAAAGAATACGTTCGCTGAACGGCAATTTTAGGCGATAAATCAAGAACGTGTTCTTTCAAGTTGAATTAAGAATCGCTCTGAATCTTTTTTCTCGAATCACTAAATGTATATAAGTTGCATGGCTTCCTTCAGCTTCCAACATAGCAGAGATCCAAATAGCAGTCCACTCGGCGAGTTTTCACAACCGACAGGATTGTTGTCCCTTGGAAAAATTCTTTGCAGAGAAATGGGTGTAAGAGAAGTGGGATGGAATTCAGAGAAAGAGAATAATGCAATTTGGATAAGCAGGGAGTTTTCAAAATGCAGCGGCTGCCGCAAATGCGAAATCGCCTGCTCGCTTGAAAAAGAAAACAAAATTTGGCCTGAGGCTTCTAGGGTTCGCGTTTTCATGCTGGTTCCAGGCGTCGAGTTCCCTCACCTTTGCACTCAATGCGAAGATTACCCTTGCGTCGAAGCCTGCCCGTTTAATGCTCTGGGAGTGAACAAGGATACCAGCGCCGTCACGGTTAACTCCGACAAGTGTACGGGCTGCGGAAAATGCATCGAGGCTTGCCCAGGAAAAGTCCCGCATATTCATCCTAAAACAAAGAAGATTTTGATTTGCGACCTATGCGGCGGGGACCCAAAATGCGCTAAGGTCTGCCAAGAAGGCGGCTGGAACTGCTTAAAAGTGATTAAACGGGGAGACCACGAGTTTAAGCTCTATTCTCGAACCCCAGAAGAAACCTCCAAAAACCTTGCGACAAAAATGTACGGTGAAAAAGCGGAGGAACTCATCTGATGCTGGGTTACGCTGGAAAATTCTTGGAAGTTGACCTTTCAAGTTCAAGCTTCAAAAACATCACGCTTCCTGAAGAGTGGCTACAGGACTACGTTGGCGGGAGAGCGCTTGCAGCCAAAATCTTAAGTGAAAGGCTGATTCATAAATGGGAAAAAGTGGATCCTTTAGGTCCTGAAAACCTGCTTTTTTTCATGACAGGCCCCTTCCAAGGTTACTTCCCCGGGGGCAGAACATGCGTAACAGGCAAATCGCCTCAAAGCAACGGCATGGTTGGCTCCACGGTCGGCGGCGAATTCGCAGTTGAGCTTCGATGCGCAGGCTACGATGGCATAATCGTGTCAGGCAAATCTGAGAAGCCAGTTTACCTTTTCATTAAAGATTCAGATGTTGAGTTAAGGGACGCAAGCGGCGTTTGGGGCAAAGACTGCAAGCAAACAGACACGTTGCTAAACCGTGAATGCCGACAGCTGCTAGCTCAACGTTACCCAAATGTTGGTGTTTGGAAGCAGCCAGCTAAACTCTACATTGGACCAGCTGGAGAAAGAATGGTTAGGCCGTCTGCTGTCATAGCGAAATGGACTCACGCGGCAGGATACGGTGGCTACGGCGCGGTTATGGGGTCAAAAAACCTCAAGGCGGTCGTGGTTAAAGGGACTGGTCCGCTTCCTGATGTGGCTGATTTGGGGAAGGTCAAGCAGATGATTGATGACGTCTGCAGAGGCTGCTACGGCAACACGATGTGGCGCAGGTACGGAACAGGAGGAGGAGGCTACAACTTCGGTGCAGAGACCAGCTCCGAACCCGTTCGCAATTGGCAGGAAGAGTGGCATAACCAAAGAAGCTACGGCGTCGACCAATTTGAGAATAGAGTCTGGGTGAAACCAGCATGGAGCGACTTCGGTTGCCCAACAAACTGCCTCAAAATCAGCTGCATACGCGCCGGCAAATACAAAGGCGCCATAAGCGACAACCCCGACTATGAACTGCAGGCTTTTCAGGACCCAACTTGGGCTTGTTCACACCCGAAGAAAACGTTTACCTGTCTTCACTAATAGAGGACTTAGGATTCTGCGGTATCCAAGGCGGCAGCGTATTGGGCTTCGCGGCTGAGCTCTTCCAAAGAGGCATTCTAACCAAAGAAGACCTTGACGGCCTCGAGTTGAAATGGGGCGACGCAGACGCTTTCGCCGTTTTAGCAAGAAAAATCGCGAACAGGGAAGGCGTAGGCGACATATTGGCTGAAGGAACGCATCGCGCAGCGATAAAACTTGGAAAAATGAAGGGCAAAAACCTCTTACCCTACGCGATAACGGGCAAGGGAATCAGCATCGGCGCCCATGGAATCCGAAGCGGCAGAGACTTTTCACGTGAAATAGGTTACGCATGCAGCGTGCAGGGCGGCGACCACTCGTCCATGACTGACTTGCCCATTGACGGATGGGGCAGCGAGATTTGGACGATATTTAACGATTCAGCGGTGATGTGCATTTTCACCTCGTTCAGCTTAACCCCAACGTTCAGATACGAATTCTACTCTGCCCTCACAGGACAGACTTTAACGCGCAAGGGGTGGCTTCAAGGCGGCGGCATGAAAACGCTGCAGATACAGCGGGCTCTTCTACTTCTAGGCGGACCAGACTTGACTTGGAACCCTAAAACTGACGATGACAACCCAGAGAGGTTTTATGAGCCGTTGCCGACGGGACCTTGCAAGGGACAAGCCGCAGACAGGGCAAGCGTCAAGGACAAAGTGACGCAATACTATGGACAGGCGGGATGGGACCAAAACGGCGTGCCAACTTCAGAGGCACTAACTAAACTCAAGCTGGAACATGTTGACGAAAGTTTGAAAAGACTACGGAAATAATGACTTTACATATCTTTTCCTTAGGAAAATGCGTTCGAACCTGAAATGTTATCTTTGAAATTTGTCAGCCTCTTGTTTTTGCCTGATGGGAATAGGGGCAAAACGATGAAGCCCTTAACCCATGATGGTTGGGTGGGCGTTTTCGTCCTTTATGTGATGCATAACGTGAAGGGCTAATCCTGTGGCGGCGCCAGCTGAAAGACCGATAAGCAAGTCGTTGAGGGGTGCATAGTTTTCAGCCAACCCAAAAATGACTAGAACGTCGAAGACAACTGCTACCAGCAAGTAGCCTACGCACCACATCTTCATACTCATTCCCCGCGGCTTTTCGATGCCGATGCCGCCTAGAAGCCCGAACATTATTAGGAAGCCGATTAACGCGTAGATCCAGTCGAAACTCAAAGTTTTCACCTGTTAGTCTGGCTATGTTGGGTCAGCGCCTTATTAGGTTATCGAAGAAGATGCATCGTTACATAACATTGGCGGCACCACTAACCTTTTTTACCATCAACCAAGAATCAATACCACCCTAAGGATGTGGATGCCTTAACAAACTTCGACCCCAAACAGTGCCATAGATGGGCGCAGCTCCTGCAACTTAGGCAACAGAAACTTAACCAAGCGCTAACCGCAATAGAGGAAGGAAATTTTGATTCTGCGAAGCGGCTCTCTTCCGAAATTTTTTCGGGAGTAAACGGCAGACAAGCTGACCCCGGGATGGCAGGTTCGTTGCTTTATCATATGGCAATGGTTACGAAGATGGAGTCGGAGACGCAGGTGCTGCTTAAAGAGTTGCAGGTGAAGTTGCCCGACGTATCCCTCAAACTTGGCAACATTTACAGCGACTTCCAAGCTGACGCCAAAGAGCTCACCAAGGAAATCACCCCTTTTACATTAAGCGCCCAAGAAATAGAGTCAACGGCAAATCTCAGCAGCGCAGACAAAATCAGCCTTTTCAATAAGTTAAAGAAAGAAAGAAAAGCCGTTGAAAATCGCATAGTCAACAAGGATCCGAAGGCGTCTGAAGCCTTAAAAGAACTGTTCATTGCCTGGGCTAATCAAGTCGTAAGGATGCGGCTGATCCAAGAATACGAGACAATTAAGGGTTTGCTGGTCACGACTAAGCTGGCGGAGGATTTCGGCTTAGCTGAGCTTGAAGCTGCGATGGAGCGGGTGCAGGAGCGGTTCGGTCAAGAAACCGTTGACATCGCGCTTGACGTGACTCTTAAAGTTGGGATGCGAAGAGAAAAGCTCCAGTCAATCATGTTAAGCGACCACTTAATCAACTATACCATGAGCACTGAAACGTTGGATGGGCACATGGAGTTCATGAATTGCCCGATTTTCGGCAGCCACAAATACGCCGAGGAAAAATACGGTGTCAGCGCTGAAGCAGCATCACTTTTCTGCACCCACTTCTGCTTTGCCCACGCCAAAGCGATGCTGGACACAGTTCTTCCCTTCCCATTTACCCTGTGGCAACCCAAACGAATAGCAACCCATGGCAACTGCGAATATTACCTCAAACTGGCTTATTCGCCTCTTGCAGAAAAACCAGAACGGTTTGTTCCCCTCGTAATGTCCTGGAACGTAACCCGCGAATGCAACATGAAATGCTCGCACTGCTACATTAACGCCACAGACAAAAAGTTAGACAACGAGTTGACCACTAAAGAAGCAAAAAACCTGATGGATCAAATCTACCAGGTCAGCCGACCCCTCCTAATCCTTAGCGGCGGCGAACCTCTTTTGCGCCCCGACATTTACGAACTCATAAGGTACGGCTCAAAGATTGGTTTGAAGATGGGGTTAGGAAGCAACGGAAGCCTCATTGACGAGGAAGTGGCTGCAAAGCTTAAGGAGGCTGGGATAACTACCGTTTCAATCAGCTTAGACTCCAACATTGCAGCTCAGCATGACGAGTTCCGAGGGGTCACAGGGCGCTTGGGCAAAAGCAGTAGAAGCCTGCAAGCTACTCAGAAAAAACAACGTGCTTGTTCAAGTAAACGCAACGTTAACCCAGCAGAACTACAATCAAATAGACGACATAATGTCGCTTGCCGAAAGCATCGGCGTAGAAAACTTCCACCTGTTCTTCCTTGTCCCAACAGGGAGAGGAACCAAATTAGCCGACATCTCCCCAGAACAGTACGAGGAAATGATAACGAAAACTTTTGCGAAAACAGCCAACCACACACTTAACGTGAGACCGTCATGTGCACCGCAATTCATGAGAATCGCCAAAGGCATGGGTTTGGACATGAGACAGTGGATTCGCGGCTGCATAGCGGGACTCTACTACTGCCGCATTTACCCTAACGGCGACGTGACCCCATGCCCCTACTTGCCGATTAAACTTGGGAACGTGCGTGAAAAAAGCTTCAAAGACATATGGTTCAACTCGGAAGTATTCAAAGCCCTAAGAGACCCAAACATGCTGAAAGGCAAATGCGGCGCCTGCGAGTACCGAACACTATGCGGCGGCTGCCGAGCCCGCGCCTACGGCTTATCCAACGACTTCATCGATTACTGCGGCGACCTCCATGAACCCACCGAACTAAAAAGAGACTACCTAACCGAAGACCCCTGGTGCGTTTACCAACCGAAAAACAGCTCACAAAAACCGTAAACCGCCAGCCGCCCAAGCGGACGCCGAAAGAAAAACCGCTTGCGTCGGAAACTATTTAAGACATCAATGTCCTTCAGAAACTTTAATCGGCAGTTAAAACGGCTTTGGCAGCCCGCACGCTACTCTGTGACTGTGGACAGCCAAATAAAAAGGGGATGGCGAGAAAAATGAGGGGAGTCCACAAAACAAGAAATTCAAGAATTGACCGCAAAGCAGCCTCTTCATTGAAAGCGGCAGCGAGACGATGCAGTCAACGTTAAGGAGGCAATCAGGATCTCAAATGGCAGCCTTTCTAGATCTTTCTGTGGGATGTTTAAGCAAACATTACTTGCTTACTTGTTTGACATAGCGGGGTTAATTGCTGGTTTTCTGATTGCTTATCAACTTGATGTTTTCGAGCATTATCCGTGGGCTTTGGCGCTTTATCCTGCCTTGATAAGTACGAGGATAATTAACGGGTTACTTAGCGGCCGTTTAAGCACGGGTCTGCATCTTGGAACAATAAATCCCCAGTTTAGGGGAAACACCAAGATGTTCTATAAGCTGATCCACGGGCTCATCGTTTTAACTTTAGTGACAAGCCTAGCCGTCAGCGTCATATCGCTCCTTTTTGGCCATGTGTTTTTAGGTATCAGATTTGCGGATTTTCCAGCCATTCTCTCCGTGATGGTTTCAACTTTGGCGATTGGTCTGCTTTTTTCCGTGGTCACCATTAAAGTTGCCTTTGTTTCTTTCAAGAAAGGATTAGACCCCGACATCATCGTTTACCCCGTTATTGCGACTTCAGCCAGCATTTTCATAACCCTCTGCTACGTTGGAGTGCTGAAGTTGGCGACGTTTTTGCCCGGCGTCATATTGATTACGACCATCGGTTTTGCGCATGTCTTTCTGGTTTTGTACTTGGTTTTGAGGGACATGAATGACCGTGAATTTCTAAGAACCATACGGGAATCTTTCTTGATGCTGATTCTTGTCGCTTTAATTGTTACTTTGACGGGAACAATTTTTGGAGGATTAACCAGGTTTACCCAGAAAGAAATCATTATGATTTACCCCGCTTTACTAACCGCTTACCCAGCCTTAGTCAACAACATAAGCAATGTCGGTTCAGTTGTAGGCTCCACAGCCAACACAAAACTCGCGTTAGGCTTGCTTAAACCAAACTTCAATTCAATAAAAAACCACGCCAAAAGCATAACCAGTGCCTGGCTTGCGTCGTTTTTGATTTTCGTCGTTTTAGCTTTAGGCTCTTTAGCGATTAACCGTGTTTCCTCGTTGGCAACTATTGTTGATGTGATAGCGGTAATCTGGGTGTCAAACGTAATAGCTGTCATCGGCATAGTTCTCGTATCCTACAGCATAGCGATTGTGACCTTTAGGAGAGGATTTAATCCTGAAAACTTCGTTATCCCGCTTGAAACATCCTTCGCAACAATCATAATGTCAACGTCTCTGCTGGTATCTCTGCTTCTGCTGACTTTACATTAAGGGCATAATTAAAATAATTCAAAACGGTATCTTGTTTGGAGAGACCTCTGGGCTATGCCAAAATTCGAGAAGATAGAGTACAAACCGATCCCTGTCAGGGAACTTTTGCTTGAAATGAAAAACCTATCGGAATTAATGATTGACTTAGCCTACTCCTCAGCGCTCTACAACGATAAAGACCTAGCCCAAGACGTTTTGGTGCTTGAAAGCCACGTAGACACTTTAGCGTACCTTTTGGAAATGGAAATAATGGTTGCTTCAAGAAACCCCAAAGAAGCCGAGTCAATGGTGGGAATTTCCAGGGTAGCCTCCGCCACCAACAAGATTTCGGACGCAGCGGCAGACATCGCGGCAATCGTAACCCGCAACATTGGAGTTCATCCAATTGTCGGGAAATTTTTTGAGCAAGTGGAAGAGCATTTGATGAAGGTTACCGTTAAGCCTAACTCAACAATAGTTAAGAAAACCATCGAGGAGCTCGAATTAGCCCCAACGATGGGTATCGACATAATTGCAATTCGACGCAACAAAGATTGGATACTTAACCCCAAGAAAGAAGAAACAATCTTTCAAGGCGACGTTTTAATCACGCGTGGAGCCCCAACGGGGATTGAAGCCTTCAAAGATTTGGCGGAAGGGGAACTTGCCAAGCTGAACGTTGAGGAACGCGCAAAATTTGAGGAAATCGGCTCCAGATTCGTTGAGCTTAAAGACACCTCGGAGTTGATGCTGGATTTAGCGTACTCAGCTGTCATGTTAAACAGCAAGGAATTGGCTGAAGAAGTTGAACGCTTAGAAGAGCAGGTGGATCTTTTGCACACGGATTTTGAGTTGCTTGCCCTTAAAAGTGACTTTAAAAAGGAAGAAGCCTCAGGCTTTCTAGGCTTGATCAGGCTTGGTGTCGCGACAGAAAAAATCGCTGATGCAGCCGCAGACATCGCGGAAGTTGTGCTACGAGGCATAGAACCTCACCCGATCCTAAAGCTTACGATCAGCGAGGCAGAAGAAACAGTGGCTCAAGCATGCGTAACTGCGGACTCCACTCTTGTCAATAAAACTTTGAAGGAAGCGCGGGTTCATGAGGGGACAGGCATGTGGGTTTTAGTCATTAAAAGAGGCGGGAAATGTCTTCGTCCCCGCGCTGATTCAAGGATCGAAGTTGGCGATGTGCTAGTTGCTTCAGGATACGCCGAGGGTGCAGACGATTTAAAGAAGCTTGCTTCCCCCACCCAATCCTGCACCATCGATAGTTAACGTCTGTATTTGGGATTCATCAACACTATAAAGCAGCAAAACAATCTCTAAACAACCCAGCTTATGCTTCACCGAGACGAAGAAGGAAAACAAATGGTTACCTGTCCGAATCCTTCATGTGGAAGAGTTTTTGCCATACCACTTAAGACCTTGAATTTACGGGATTCGTCGGGACCATACCCAGCATGCCCTTTCTGTCTAACACGAATAGTACCAGAAATCAGCAAACCTGAAAACCAAGATGAAATTCGCCCACCTAAAGAAAAGAAGGACAAAAACGGCAAGGAAAAACCTCAAGCGTGCCACTATCACCTTGGCTACTTAAGCGAAAGGAAAGACAAAGAGCAAATTCCAGAGGACTGCATTGTTTGCCGAGTTCTAGTAGATTGCATGCTGCAGAAAATGAGAAATAATCCAACGTAAACGGAAAAATAAGATAGAGTTTAGAGATTTAAAAAAAACAAAGAATTGTTTTTTAGAAAAGTGAATTTTTTATTTCTTTTTCTTAGCGGGTTCGGTGGCAGGCGTTTCTGTTGATGCTGTTTCTTCTGCTTTAGTTTCTTCTTTCTTTTCTTCAATCTCTGTTGTGATTTCTTCGATTGGCTTCGGAGGCGGTGTTGTTGCCATTGTCCAGCCTATCCACGCACCGATTGCCAAGATTGCGATGAATGCTACGGAAACGAGAATCAATACTGCGTCAAGCTGGTATTTCGGGAAGAAAATAACCAGAGCTAAATAGCCAACAGCGACTAGAACACATACTGCGAGTATTGCTCCACCTATTCCTTGATCTTTGCTAACCATTTAAGTCACCACTTTATAGCCATGTATATTCTCAAACAATTTAAAGTTTGTCATGCTTTTGAGACTGCGCTTGCTTGCGTCTATGTTGTTCCCATTTCCCATGTGGACAAATATTTCTTCTGCTCATCCGTGAGTTCGTCGATTGCGACCTTCATTGATTTCAGCTTTAAGTCAGCTACGTTTTCGTCGATGTCTTTCGGAACCGTGTAAACCTTAGGCGTCAAGTTTGACGATTTAGCGATGTATTCCGAGCACAAAGCTTGATTGGCAAAGGACATGTCCATAACTTCCGAAGGATGCCCTTCAGCCGCTGCCAGATTCACCAATCTACCCTCAGCCAGCAAATAGAGTCTTCTGCCGTCTTTCAAGGTGTACTCTTCCATGTTTGGCCTAATCGTCCGCTTGCCCTTCGACAGCGATTCCAAGTCGGGGATGCTGATTTCCACGTTAAAGTGTCCGCTGTTAGCAAGAATTGCGCCGTCCTTCATCTTCTCCATATGCTCCTTTCGAATCACATGAATATCGCCCGTAGCAGTAACAAAAATATCTCCCAACGCCGCGGCTTCAGACATCGGCATAACTCTCAAACCGTTCATGGCGGCTTCTAACGCGCGGGTTGGCTGAACCTCGGTAACTATAACGTTTGCGCCCATGCCTTGCGCCCGCATAGCGATGCCTCGACTGCACCAACCGTAGCCTCCGACAACAAAGTTCTTTCCAGCAATCAGAACGGAGGTTGCCCGCAGGATGCCGTCCATGGTGCTTTGGCCAGTTCCGTATCGGTTATCAAAGAGGTATTTTGTGTAGGCATCGTTTACTGCTACGATTGGATATTTGAGGCTGCCATCTTTTTCCATGGCTCTTAGGCGGATGACGCCGGTTGTGGTTTCTTCCGTTCCACCCTTCACGGTCTTTAACTGGGCTGGGCGTTTGCTATGCAGTGTTCCGACTAAGTCTGCTCCATCGTCAAGAGTTATTGAAGGCTTGAAATCCAACGCGTAATCGATGCATTTGTAGTATTCTTCGGTGTTTTGTCCTCTCCAAGCAAAAACATGAACGCCACTGTCGGCTAAAGCGGCGGCGACGTCGTCCTGAGTTGAAAGAGGGTTTGACCCACACAAAGCAACTTTTGCGCCTCCGGCAGTCAGGGCCTTTACTAGGACAGCTGTTTCTTTTGTCACGTGGAGGCAAGCGCCTAAAGTTAAGCCTTTAAACGGTTTTTCTTTCGCTAACCTGTCGTTAATCAGTTTAAGCACGGGCATATGACTTGCTGCCCACTCAATTTGCAGATGACCTTGAGGAGCCAAACTTTTGTCTTTAACTAGGAATTCTTGCATGATTGTACCTTCTTTTCAAAACAATGTAATCTTCAACCTATTTAGAATTTTCTTTGATTCGGCAGGTCTATTCTGGAAAAAGTTTTAAGTGTAACAAGCCCAAGCTTAAAGTAAGAAGGTAAAATGATGAAGGAACCTTTCTCAAAATTCGTCGAAGCCAATTTAGGCGCAAAAACGTTACTGATAACAACGGGGTTGCCTGGAACTTGGAAAACAGAGACGTCTGAAGAAACCTCGAAAATCAAAGGTTACCCCATTCTTCGAAGCGACATAATCCGTTTAGAAGTTCTAAAGAACGAAGATGTTTTCGACGCAAAGGTTGCTGGAAACATGAATAAGCGACTGTCAGTCTACGACGAGGTCTTCCGCAGAGCAGATGACATGGCGCAGAAAGGAACCCAAGGAATCATTTTAGACGCCACCTTTGTCACCCAAGAATTGAGGAGGCGAGCAGCCGAAATAGCGGCGAAACATGGATTAACCTTTGTCATACTGCAGACGAGTTGTCCCGAAGAGGTCTCGGTCGCCAGAATTCAGCGGCGCACCAAAGAAAACTACGAGTCAAACGCCCTGACCGTTGACGCGTATCTTGCCAACAAGAAAAAGTTTGAACCCGTAGACATCATAGACCTAAAGAAAAAGTATCCCACCCTCAAAATACTCCATTTAACAGTTGACACGTGCCGCGACAACCCCGAAGGCTGGTACGTTATCGAAATGGAAAAAGCCTAAAGGACCACGCAAAAAAATTGATAATCGACCTCCATATCCACTCCAGCGCCTCAGACGGAAAACTTGATGTTCAGGAAATTTTCAGGAAAGCAAAAAACCGAAACATCAGCTTCATGTCCATCACCGACCATGATTCAATCGGGTGCCAACCCCAAGCCATCGCCACTGCTAAGAAAGAAGCTATCCGCTACGTCACAGGAGTCGAGCTAAACGTAACTTTCACCGACCCAAATTATCATGAGGGAAAACCTGTTTCACTGGATTTCTTGGGGTACCAGTTCGACGCATCCAACGACGCCTTGAAAAATAAACTTGAAGCGATGGCGAAGTACAGGGAAGAGAGAGCGGCAAAAATTCTTGACAATCTAAACGGGGAATTCAAAAAAGAAAACATCCAGGCACTGACCAAGGATGACCTTAGGCAGATTGAAGATTCCGTTGATGGAGTGCTTGGCAGACCCCACATTGCAGATTATCTGGTTAAGAAGAACATTGTTAGAACGCGGCAAGAAGCATTCGACAAATACCTTGTCAAGTGCGATGTACCAAAGTACCCGCTTAGCCTGGAAGAGGCATCAAAACTTGTCAGGAACGCAGGCGGAAGACTTGTTGTAGCCCACCCCAACGACCCCCACGGAACCTCACTGGTTGCATTAACCAAATCGTTAGCTGAGCAAACAGGCATTATCCGGCAAAAAATGTTTCCGTACATTGACGGCGTCGAATGCTGGCATTCAAGAAACACCGCGGAAACCACAAACCACTACGTTGCCTTCGCAAAGCAGCATGGGTTGATGATGACGGGCGGAAGCGACTGCCACCAAAAACCAATCGTTATGGGCACAGTTAAAATTCCAGAATGGGTAGCTGACCAATTCACTTAGGAACCTACATTTTTTTCGCGTAGTCGACGGCTAACTTGAAGTAGGCTTTTGCGTCTTTGGTTGCCTCTGACTTTTCCTTGGCGCTGACGTTTGGGTCATCAAGTTTGAAGCTGATGACTTTGCCTCTCACGTAAGCCCTGTAACATTTATAGAACGACAAGCACCTTCGTCAAATCCTGATCTTTCGAGTACGCAATGTACCTTTCAATTAGATAATCGGCTAGGTCGGATCTGCTTTGAAAGTCAAGATCCATCGCTAAAAAGGCAACGTCTGAAGCCACGTCTGAATACCGGAACCGATCGTTGAATTCTATAGCGTCAAAGATGCAGATTTTGTCAGTTATGAAGATGTTTCCCGAATGCAAATCGCCATGGCAATCCCTAATCTTGCCGCCGCTGACCCTGCCCTTCAAAGAGCGCATTGTTCGCCTCCATGAAGACACCCACTTTACGTTCTAAAAACTGGAAATCTGCTTTTTCGATAGTTTTGTCGACGTATTTTTTGGTTTGCGAGAAATTTTCGTCCCAGTTAACTTTGATAAGCTTAAGGGAGCCAAACTCGTTTATTGCGCTGCTGCTCTGTGCGGTGGAGTGGAAATGCGCGATTGTTTTTGCCAACTCATCTATTGTTTTTTTGCCTACTTTGTTTTCGCTTAGAAGTCTGGTCATGATTGCTTCTTGAGGTAGGCGCTTCATTTTCAAGGCGTACTCAACCGTTTCGCCGCTGCCTTCTATCTTGATGTTTTTGATTGGTTAATCGGGACAACTTTAAGGTAGATTTCTGGGCAAAGCCGCCTGTTTAGCTCAAGCTCTTTTTCGCAGAAAACCCGTCGTTTTTGAAGCGTAGAAAAATCCAGAAATCCAAAGTTCACTGCTTTTTTGACTTTGTAGACGAATTTTTCTGTTAAGAAGACGAAGGAGATGTGGGTTTGGATGAGCTCGATTTTGCCTGTTTCTTCGGGGTAAGCTTCGGGGGTCAGTAGGGCGTCGGCAACTATTTTTTGGGTTTGCATTGCGAATTTTCTTCCTTTGGGTTATATTTTGCGGGCTGTCCAATAAATGTAGAGTAGTTTTTTAAGGCTTGTCTGCTTAAGACAATAACGGTGGGATGTAATGGAGAAGGAAAGTTTCCCTGAGGACCTAAAGAAAGCTCTCTTACGGCATGGTTATTCAGCGAAGGTCGTTGAAAGAATACTCAAGTGGTACCGTTAGCCGCTTGAAACCCTTTCACGTAAGCCAAAACCTTGTCTGCCTGCTCTTGGGAAATGTGCTTGCCGCTGAGCGACTTCACGAGGTCAGACACCTTAGCTAAAGCATGCACCCTAAAACCCATCTTCTCCAGATTCTCCTTGCCGCCCTGCTCACGGTTAACAACAACAAGAAAATCCTTTACGTCGGCGCCGAGTTCTTGGAGAGGCTTGATCCCTTCAATTTTAGATAAGCCTTCGCTTATGACGTCATCGAAGAAAAGGACTCTGTCGCCTTTCGCGACGTCCGCACCCGCAATTCTTCCCGTTACTCCATAAGCCTTCTCTTCTTTCCTCACTATGATGCAGGGCAGGTTAAGCTTGCAGGCGATGCTTGGCACTATCAACGCGCCCTTAAGTTCAATAGAAGCCAACTTTGTTATTCCGCCCGCAGCCACTATCGTCTCAGCTTGCTCAGCAGCCGCATCAACGATGGCGCACATTTGTTTTGGCGCAGCCAGTAGCGGGCAAGATCAATGTAGTAGGGGCTGATTGCTCCAGACTTGATTTTGAAGCTGCCGAATTTTAGGCACCCAGACAAGTAGAGAGCGTTAGCCACTTTATCGGTAGTACTTGACATATCCTTTACCTTGTTGTGAATGTAAAAAAGGAAATTTAACCCTTTACCAACACATCGAAGCAAAAAACTAAGCGACCAAATCCGCGATGTCAACGCTATGCTCATAAATCTGCCTTAGAAAAGACGCCGCAGCCAAAATTTGAGGCATCAAATCCACCGAAGACCCCTTAGCAACGCTTTCAATGCTTGCCATGGTAGCATCGATTTTTCCTCGTCGACTACGCACGCTCGCAGCCAACGCGATATCCTTATTTACAAAAGACTTCAACGCTTCCTCATGAGCCTCGTAGCAAATCGTCTCCAATTCAACCAGCAGCTTCTGCAGTTCACCCGTAAACTTGAAGCCGTCCAAAGCGATGGCTTTCGCTGCAACCTGGACACATGCGTCGCCTATGCCTTCAATCAAGCTCGCTGCTAAACGGTAATCTAGGCATTCAATCGGGGTTATCCCAAGCTTTTCGTTTAGGCGTTGATTCTGAATTATCGTTCGCAAAATCCTGACAAGCAAAAAATACAGCCTGTTGCTTTCGTCGTCGCGTGCGATGACGTTTTTAGCCAATTCCACGTCTCCATAAACAAAAGAGTTCGCTGCGTCACGAATCATCCCCGCCACGATGGCGTAGTTTCGTTGCAGGATTTTTTCTGGCGAAGTAGAAGGCTGCTGCTGCATCAAGCTGTGAAGTGAAATTTTCGAGCTGGTTTCCTCAAAAATCTCTAAGCCCGGACAGGGAGCTGGCAGTCGACTTAACTATGCTTCTGGCTGCCGAGTCTATGCGATCTTTTGCCTCAATATCGATGGTGTCGTAGCCCAGAAGGTATCGGCCTACAATCTCGCGGCTAAGGTAAGGACCGACAGATAAGGAGGTTGTCCGCGTTGGGGGTTCGGCGTTATATTCGGTGTCGACAACAAGTTTGTCGTCGCTGGTTACGTCTAAACAGACTAGAGCGCCTTTTTTCAGACCTTTCTTTTTAGCCCAATCTCTCGGTAAGCAAACAAAAAATGTGCCTGTTGGCGTTTGTTGAATCTTGCGCAGGTCAGCCATAGTAATGCCTCATGCAGGATATAACTCATCTAAACGGCAATTCAATTATATAAACCAAAACGGTTTTGATTAATGAACATTTTAATATTTGGAGCCTCCAAAAAGGTCCCAGCGCCGACGTTCTTCTAGAATTTTAGAAACTAGGCAAGACAACTCAACAAAATCGCGTTCAAACAAAAAACGGTAAATAAGTCATAGACATAACAGAGTATCATAACCATTTCAGACCGAGGGCAAGCGAAGCGTAATGAGCGGGCAGGAAAAACTTCAAAAAGCAATACAAGCGATAATCGCAGCTGGGTACCAGTTAAACAGCGAAGCTTTCGAGTTTCTAAGCCAAAATGCGGACACAACCGACCCAGTGGACGTCATGGATTTAGCCCTTCAAAGGCTAGCCGACCTTGAGGAAAAACCGTTTTTCATAGACAGAATTTTTTTAGAAACGCTGATCCAGCAGATAACAATTCCAGCCGTCCAAGCAAGGGAACCCGAGCTGGAACCCCAGCAAGAAGCCACGAAGCATCCTGCACCGCCCGTAATAGATCAGAGTAGCTCGGTTGAAGGGGTTTTTTACCCATACGCCAGGGACATAAAGGCGGAGATTACCATTCTGGAAGATGCAACAGGCAAACTTAGCTCCAACGGCACCCTTGAAGAATACCTACTCTATTTTCAAGATAGGTTCAGACGGATCGAAAAACTGTTTAGGCAAAGAATCGACGTGAGGGCTGCAACTCCGATTCTTGAGGCTCTTAAATCACCGGCTAAAACAAAGCTCAAAATCATTTGTATGGTAAGCGAGAAGAGGGATTCAAAAAACCACATTGTCCTCTCGGTCGAAGACCTGCAAGGCACCGCGACCGTTTTGGTTCCTCAAAGAGCACCTGAAGACGTCCGCAAAAAAGCCCTTATGCTTATGCCCGACCAAGTTGTCTGTTTGGCCGTGATCAAGACACGAACCAACCTTTTCATGGCGGAAGACATCATTTTTCCAGAAATCGGCAAAAAAACGCAGCAAAGAGCACAGGAACCAGTTTACGCCGTTTTAACTTCGGATCTTCACATTGGCAGCGACAAATTCGAAAAGGAAGCCTTCAAACGGTTCATAATGTGGCTCAGAGGAAAATACGGCGATGAACAGATGAGAGATATCGCTGGCAGAGTAAAGTACCTCTTGATTGCAGGAGACATAGTCGACGGCGTAGGAGTTTACCCGGGACAAGCAAAGGAATTATCGATAAGAGACGTTCATAAACAATATGACTTTGCCTTCAAATACATAGAAAAAATCCCCAGCTACATCGAAGTAATCATTTCTCCAGGCAACCACGACGCCGCCCGCAAAGCCCTACCGCAACCAGCCATACCCGAAGGCTACCTAAGAGGCATGCAAGGAAAAAGCAACATCCGCTCCGTCGGAAGCCCATGCCTCCTAAGCATACATGGAGTCGAAGTTCTAATGTACCATGGTCGCAGCTTAGACGATATAATAGGCGTCGTCCCCGGGATGGATCACGACCACCCAGAAAAAGCAATGAAGCTACTCATGCAAAGCCGCCATCTGGCACCCTCCTACGGCGGAAAAACCATGCTTTCCCCAGAAAACCGCGACTACCTAGTCATTGACAAGGTACCAGACATTTTTCACGCGGGGCACATTCACGTTTTAGGCTACTGCAACTACCGTGGAGTGCTTGTCGTGAATTCTGGCGGATGGCAAAAACAGACGGAGTACATGGAAAAATTGGGTTTGGTTCCTACCCCAGGAAAAGTTCCTGTAGTGAACCTTCAAACACTCGAAACCACGATACTCTCATTCATTTAATGCGTCTTTTGAGCTACGGCTGGGGAACGTTTTTTCTTGAGCCTTGCGGAGAATAATTAATTAGCTGGCTAAAGCGAGCGTCGTCTGTAAAAACGTCCCGAATTAGTCCCCTGGCAATTTCAAGCCTTATTTTTTTGGTTCTGCCGTATCTGCCCATGCTGACAACTTTGGCGTTAACCAAACCCATCGAGTCAAGCTCGTTAATCAAGGTGCCAAGCCGTCGCTGCGTCAGAAGACCCGCGCCGAATTCACCGCACAACTCGTTGTAAACATCGTATATTTCGCCGGTGGTTGCGCTTGCCTTGTTTAGGTGGTAAACGCTTAGGAGCACAAGCTTCGAGTGAAGCGTCAAGTTCTTGAGGGCGTCAATTACACGGTTATGCTCAATATGTTTTTCAGCTAAACGCACATGCTCCTCTGTTATGGTGCTGGCGCCTAGACGTTCAGCGACTTCTCCAGCCACACGCAGCAAATCCAGAGCTCGACGGGCATCTCCGTGTTCAGCGGCAGCCAAAGCCGCGCAAATGCTCAGTGCAGGTTCAGTTAAAACGCCGTCTTGGAAAGACAGCTTGGAACGTTCTGAGAGGATGTTTCTGAGTTCCGAAGCGTCATACGGTCTGAAAACCAGTTCCTCCTCGCTCAAGGAACTGAAAACCCGGGGATCCAAGAACTCCTTTAATCGAAGATCATTTGAAATCCCGATTATCGAAACTTTGCTCTTAGTCAACGTTTCATTTATTCGGGTTAACTCATACATGAAGGCGTCTCCCCGATCTTTAATCAACGCGTCGATCTCGTCAAGTACAATGATGAAGATTATTCGGGAGGAATCAAGTCCAGCTCTGAACCTGTCAAAAACTTCTCCAACGGACAACCCGGTGAAGGGGATGGTCATGCCGACGCTTTGGCTTAGAGCCGCGAAAACCCGGTACTCCGAACCCGTCATTCTACAATTTATGTAGCAGAATTTTACCTGTGCGCCGTACTCCTTTGCCTTAAATTCAAGATGACTCAAAACATGTTTTGCCACTGCTGTTTTGCCGGTTCCAGTTTTTCCATAGATAAAAATGTTGGAGCACCGTGCATCCTTCAGAACCGGAGCAACCGTTTGGCCAAGCAGTTTTATCTGTTCTTCTCTGTGAGGCAGCTTCGCAGGCACGTAATCGGTCCTGAGCACTTCTCGATCCTTGAACAATTTTACCCCGTTAACGAAACTTTCGAACACATCATCTAGCACATTTGGATTCGCCATTCTTCCCACTCCCCAGATTACAGAGGTACAACCGATATTTCGAGTGGAACAGATAAAGGATGCAGTACAAAAAACTGGTTGTGAAGCACAATAATCCTAAAAATCGATGAAAGCGCGGCATGACAAGTGAGTAAATCCACGTGTACACACACCCCAAAGTTTCTACTGGAAAAAAATGAAGCCGATAAGAATAAACTACTATTTATATTATTTATAATATATACTCTGAATGATAAGTAGAAAATAAGTATATTAAGAATGTTGATTTAGGATTTTAGATTAAAGATCTGTATTTTTTTTAAAAAAAGATTCTCGGCTTCTTTTCTGCCTGAAAGCTTCGAGAGGAAACATAGGGGTGTGTCTTCGCCAAGTTTTCCATGGAAAAACTGCCATCAAAAACGAAAAATGTTTCCGTGACAACATTTTCTGAAGAAATTTTAGCCCATAGAGTTTCCTGTGCCAGCGGCTTTCCTTCACAAACTATTTTTTCGTTCACAAAACTGTGAATACATGTGAAATAGCGCTGTATTTGTCGCTTAATTGCCTCTGTTTCCTCAGGAATTACCTTGTTTCTGTCTTTTTGCAGTGAACGAGGCACCCCTACGCTTCCTCTGGAAAAGCAGAACCAAGCTGTTACTGCAATTTTTCAGCTGTTCTAATTTCGTGTGAAGCAGGTTATGATGAATAGAATGAAGAATTAACTTCTTTCCTGAAAATAAGCTCTCTACCGAGTTTTTCTTTTGGCTGCTTTCACCATAACAGCTATAAGGTGTGAAGTGTAGAGTTGTGAACCCTTAAGGTGCACGCTGATGCCAGCTCGAAAAATGCGCGTGGAGCTTTTTGACAACGATGGCAACCGATACACCATCGCTTTTGAGGGCCAAGTGACCCGAGATAAAGCTCTACGTCTCTTAGACCTCGTGGAACTGCTAGGCGGCGCACCAAGCGAAAACCCCAATTCAAACTCAAATTCAGCCTTGGCAAATACTCTTCTTTCACGTTTTGAAAAGGTCCAGGTGGTAATTCAGAAAAGTTTTCCGCTCATTTGGTTTTCCTCAAAGGATATCCAGTCGGTTTACGAGCAGGAACTCAAAGAGCCAATTGGCCTGAGCACAGTTTCCACTTACCTCGCACGAATGACAAGCAAAGGAATGCTGCTGCGAACGGGCGGATCAAACAACCTTAAGTATAGAAGTGCACCGAACATTCCACAAGCGACCCTAAAGCAGACGATAAAGTAAAAGAATACGGCAAACTTTTAGGCTGGTGGGTTGCTTTCGGTTTTCTTCAGCAGCTTCTCCATCTCCGCTTTGATAGTGTACCTGAACGGTATTTTCCCTGCTTCTCTTTCGACGTAGCCGCCTTCATAGAGCTTCTTCATCAGCCTTGCCGTGTGCTCCCTGCTTAGGTGTACCTGTTCTTTTATTTCAGGCGCAGTCTTGGGGCCTTCCGAAGCCAGCTTTTCCAGCACTTCTATCTCGGTGTCGGTTAGCGCAGCCATAGCTTTGTCACGTTTGATCGGCATAACAGGCATGAACGGTTCAGCCGGGACTTCTGGGGTTGCGGTTAGCTTTTGGATTTGTTCTTGGAACCCGGCGATTTTTTCCTTCACCGCTTCTTGAGCTACTTCGATATCTTGGATCTTTGCCTCTAATCCCGTTAAACCCGACAGAAGACTTGTACTCGTCTGCCTAAGGCTCTGGGACACACTGTTGATTTGCCCCTCGATAGGCGCCAGCTTTTTTTCGACTGAATCGGCTTTTTTTACGCCTTCGTCAGCTCTGGCCAAGTTTCCTTCAATTTTGAATGCGACAAGATCCAATTTTTCAGCTTCACGTTTAAGTTCTCTATGAAAACTCATGACAATGTCTTGAACCGTGTTCTTTGCTTTCTCGTATTCCTTTTGGGCTTTCCGTATCTGCATGTAGTATTCTGCTGAAGTCGCTACTGTAAGTGCCGCCACAACCGCCAGGATAACTAACGTGTAGTCAAACGTGATTTGCCACCTACGTGATGCATGCGTGATTTGATTAGTTGCATCACACATCACAGTTCTTCATGGACTTTTTAAGGTTTGTGGTGATGTTCATCGATGGTGACTATGACATCACATATCACAAGTGTTTTCTCTTAAAAAGACTTTACTTGGGGTCATCAAAAATCGACGAAATTTAAGCCTCTTTTGCCCTTGAAGGCTTCAATTAGCCTCTTTAATTATGTCCTTTTGTCCTTCCTCTTTTCCGCCGAAGGGCTATTCTTCACCCGTGATTTGTGATGTCACAATGCGTCGTTTGATGGACTAGAAAGTCGTTTTAGGCTTGTTTCTAGCTCATTTCGGATGATTTCTATGACTTTTAGATGGTCTTTTAGCTCTTCTTCCTTGCCTGGCATGTCCTGGTGCGCCTCCACATATTGGTGCAGTTTATTGGCGATTTCGAGATACGGGTCAAGAGTTGAGCTCTCAAACACACCCAAATAACCTAGAAGTAGCACCGTGTAGATGGATTTTATGACGTTTTCTTTAGACTGCTGTAATGTCCTATTAAACGACCCGCGGCTTATTTTAGCCTTAGTTAATCTTAAGTTGGCTTTTTCATCGTACTTTAACTGTTTGCCTGATAGATTTTCAGCCAATACGTCTATCAAGAGAGTTTCGAGCTGGGTTTTTGTCAATTGGCTGTTTTTAGCGAGTATTTGTACGATGGGGTCATTTAGAGCGCCATTTAGCCATGTTTGTACGCCGTCTTTTAGCTTCAAACTTCATGTTCCTCCGTATATCTAAATGAATACGGTTTTGTATACTGGCTCGAGTTTTTAAGGCTTATTCACACTAAAACACAATAATTCAATGCTAAAAACACCATAATTACGCCCCCAATGGAGAAAGTGGCGACTAGTAGGACTCATTTTAACTAGTTAAGACCAAAATTGCTCGTTTTAGTTAATAGAAGCGAAAAACTTTGAGTTTATAACAGCGACTTTATCTAACTTAGACAGAAACTCGGGGTTTTGGCTTGAAGCATCCTCGTATTTTAAACCAAATAGTAAATTTATCAAACCCGTTTAGTTATTTCTCCATCCCCTTTCAGCGATGCCAATAATCTTTTTCAGCTCCTTCATGAGCGTGACATCATCAATATCACGTTAAAATCACTGTGATTTCCGACTGAAACGTGTAATATCACATCACTGCATGGTCATGTGATGCGTTTGTGATTCCGCGAGTTTATGGGACTAGCTGCTTAGAGGAGTTCTGAGAACTCTTTCAGCTTGTCGAAAAGTTCAGGTCTCAGGTCCCGAAGAGTCGGAATGAATGTTTCTGCGTTTCTTAGGTCGCCGAAATCCACTTCACATGTTACAAAGTCTTCTTCATCGTACTTTGCCTTGGCTAAAACGTCACCGTTCGGGTTAACGAGCCTGCTTCCTCCCCAGAATTGCAAGCCATCCTGCACCCCTGCAAGGTTAACGTATGCTACGTAAGCGGTGTTTTCGATGGCTCTTGCACAGGTTAACGTTTCAAAGTAGCTTCTGCGGACGGCTGGAGACGCGGATATGCAGACGATTAGTTGTGCCCCCTTCAAACGGATGAGTCTGGTTACTTCTGGGAAAAAAATGTCATAGCAAATGCATAATCCGATGTTGCCGATGCCCGTTTGGAAGGATGCTGTTTGGTAACCTGGACGGAAATATCTTTTCTCTTCGAAAACGCTGTGGGTTGGCAAGTACATTTTACGGTATTTGCCGATTAAGCCTTTGGGGCCCACGAAAACGGCGGTGTTGAAGACTGTTGCCTGGGTTTTCTCACTTAACTCGGGCATTCCAAAGATTAGGTGCATTCCAGTCTTCTTAGCCAAAGCTTCCGCTTTCTCAACCGTTGGTCCAGGGATAGTCTCCGCCAACTCGTAGAATTGGTCATGAACAACGTAGCCAGTCAGCGACATCTCTGGGAAAATAACCAGCTCTGCCCCCCGTTCTTTGGCTTTAAAGGTCAGCGTCTCGATTTTTTGAAAGTTTGCTTCTTTGTCTTCTCGTTTGCTGCTTATTTGGGCAAGGGCAATTTTGATTTTATCTTTCATTTCCATTTCACTTTTAATAGTTGTTTCTTGGAAGCCTAAAATCTAACCCGACTGTTCGGAAGCCGATTTTGGGCGTAATCGGCATTCTGCGTTTATGCTCGTTGCTGAGCCATCTGCGCTTAACTGATTCAACCGTTGATTTCTCCATTGCCAACTGGTCAGCTATGTCTTTAGTAGGCATGAATCGTTCTAACCCGTACAGAATGAGGTCTAAGGGTTTCGTATTTGATGCCGAGTTCTGTCTCTGCCATCTGTGATGGCCAAAGCGCTGGGGTGGATGGTTTTGTGGCAAGTTCAGCTGGGATTCCTATGTGTATGGCAAGTTTGCGGACCTGGGTCTTGTATAGATCCATGATTGGCGTTATGTCTGAGGCGCCGTCTCCCCATTTTGTAAAGTAACCCATCATCGTCTCCGACTTGTCTGAACTGCCGCAGACAATCTTGTTGAATTTGTTCGCGTAGTAGTAAAGGTAAATCATTCTGGTTCTTGCCTTAAGATTTCCTTTGCAGAGCTTGTCTTTCGAGTCGAAGACGGGGATTTGATTGTAGAGGCAATGCATTACCTCTGTCATGTCACAGATGCTGGTTTCCAGTTGAAATTGCTCAGCCACCGCCTTGGCGTCGTCAATGTCTTTTTGGCTAAAGTTTTCGTCTTCAGGAAGCATCAACCCTAAGACGTTTTTTCCGCCTACAGCAAGGCTTGAAAGAGCTGCAACGGTGCCGCTGTCTATTCCTCCAGATAAACCCAGAACTATCCCTTTGGCTCCAGCGTTTTCAACGTATTCTTTGATGAAGCGGCAAATTCTTTGTTGCGTTTCCGAAAAATCTATGTCGAAGACGGAGGGTGTCAGTTTCAGCGGGCTTCACCAGCCATATACTCTTGGTTTGTAGGCAAGTATTTAAGGACAAGCATAAATATTACTCAACAATATCGGCGATTTGAAGGCTGTTTAGTTTGGGTCGAAGAAGAAAGAAAGTTGTTCATATTCCAAAAAAACGTTTACCCAAGTTCTTTTCCTGCCCAAAGTGCGGGAAGGAAACCGTTAAGGTTGAAATTTCCAGAGAAGAGGGCGGTCACTCTGTTGCGCAATGCAGTAGCTGCGGGCTTAAGGAAGAATTCCCAGTTAAACCAGCCCAGGGCGAAGTTGACGTTTACTGCATGCTAACCGACCGCGTCTACGGCACTGGCAAAAGAGCGCCGTTGCCCAACTTGAAAAAAGAATAAGAATCGAAGGATTACTGGCATGCTAGGGCCCACTGAAAAATATTTAATGGAAAAGATAAAAGCTGAAGGCTCCATCCACCTAACACTTATCGACCCTGAAAAAGTGACGGTACAAGATGCCTCACGTATAGCTGAAAACTCCAAGAACAGCGGAACAGCGGGCATCATGATTGGAGGCTCCACTTTTATTTCTCAAACGCACCTCGACGAAGTGGTAAAAGCCATCAAGTCCCGCGTTACTATTCCAATAATACTTTTTCCAAACAACGTGACAGGGATAAGCAGCCACGCAGACGCCATATGGTTCATGTCTCTTCTAAACTCAGTTGACCCTTACTTTCTCATCGGAGCCCAAATCCTCGGAGCACCACTTGTAAGGAAATACCGTTTAGAACCTTTATCCATGGGGTACATAATCGTCGGTGACGGCGGAACCGCAGGCATCGTGGGAAAAGCAATCTCCGTGCCCTACAACAAACCCGAACTCGCGGCAGCCCACGCCTTAGCTGGACAATATCTCGGCATGCGCTTCATCTATCTTGAAGGCGGCTCAGGCGCGAAAAACCCTGTGCCTCCAGAAATGATTCAAGGCGTCAAACACGTCCTTGAAATCCCCCTCATCGTTGGCGGCGGCATAAGAACCAAAGAGCAAGCAGTAGCAGCGGCATCTGCAGGCGCCGACATCATAGTCACAGGCAACGTAACTGAATCAGCCGATTCTAAGCAAAAAATCGCCGAAATCATAACAGCAATCAGAAACATCAAAGCCTAAACCTGCACAACTTTATTTTTTGTTTTCTGATTTTAGTTTTAGAAAAGCAAAATAACCCATCATTGTATATGATGCCGTGGGAAGCGGCTCTTTGAAAATCAGCAAAGGCTATCGAAGTTACGTTGACGAATTGGAAAACGAGCTGAAGCGGCTTTACGCTTTGAGCGATAGCGCAAGATCGGTAGGCTTGGATCCCGCTTTGAAAACGGAATGCATAGTCGCCCAAGACATCGCTGATTTGGTGGAGGGGCTGGTTGGACCTAAGCAGGTAGCGTTAAGCATCAGGGACTTAAGCACAAAGATGCAAAGGGAGGAAATAGCCTTCAAAGTCGCCGAGCAAATTGTCCTCGGCAAATTCGGCTCAAACGACCCTGAACAGCTGGCTGAACAGGCGATTAGGACGGCTCTCGCAATTTTCACTGAGGGCTTAACGGCGGCGCCGATTCAAGGAATCGCTCAAGTAAAAATAAAAACCAACGCGGATCGAACTCGTTACTTAGCAATTTACTTCGCTGGTCCGATTAGGTCGGCGGGTGGAACAGACCAAGCCTTGACTTTGGTTGTAGGCGACTTCGTTAGGCTGCAGTTGGGGTTGGATAGGTACAAGCCCACGGAGGAAGAAGTTTCCCGTTTTGTCGAAGAACTGCGGCTCTATGAACGGTCCGTAGGCCGCTTCCAGTACCACATCCCCGACGACGAACTAAAGAAAGCTCTAAACCTGATTCCAGTTGAATGCACAGGCACCGAATCTGACCCAGTTGAAGTTTCCTCTTACCGAAATCTTCCCCGAGTTGAAACAAACCGTGTGAGAGGCGGCGCCCTCAGGGTTGTTAACGACGGCATAGTGGGGCGTGCCCAAAAAGTTTTCGTGATTATTAACAAGATTGGTTTTCAGGGTTGGGACTGGCTCAAGGAGTTCAAGAAGAAATCTGAGAAGAAGTCAGGCGGCTTCATGGATGACGTTATAGCGGGGCGCCCCATCTTCGCCTTCCCTTCAAGACGCGGCGGCTTTCGGCTGCGGTACGGCAGGTCACGGAACACGGGCTTATCCGCCGTAGGTATTCATCCTGCAACGATGGCTGTTCTTGAAAACTTTCTTGCCGCAGGCACGCAGATGCGGCTGGAGCTTCCCGGAAAAGGCTGCGTCACCCTTCCCGTGGACTCAATTGAATCCCCAGTTGTTCTGCTAAAAGACAACTCCGTCGTCAAAGTTACACTGCAAAATTTCCCCGAGGTTAAAGGCAAAATCCAGAAAATCCTATTCTTAGGCGACATCCTCATCAGCTTCGGAGACTTCCTCTACTCAAACAAAAGCCTCCCGCCCTCAGGGTACGTTGAGGAATGGTGGGCAAAAGATCTCCAGAACCAAATCAAGAACAAATTCAACTCAGACATCACAGATGGCAGCTGAAGCCGCGCAGGTTTCCAACGAAAAAATCACATCTTTCCTAAATGACCCCTTCTTTTGCAAGCCCACCGTAAAAGAGGCAATCCTACTAAGCCAGCACCTTGCGGTTCCACTGCACCCCACCTACATTTTCTTTTGGACAAGCCTATCCACAATTCAGGAAATTGAGCAACTGCGAAGTTGGCTTTCTACATCAAAGATCACGATGGCTGACGGCGTCGCGTGCGAAATCGAGGGCGACCTCAACCAAGATGTCGTTGCGATGTTGAGGAAGATTTTTGCTCCGCACAAACTGGTCGGCGACAAAATCATTTTTGAAGGAGAAAACGCTGCCGCGTTCGCCTTCAGTCTCGGCTGCGGCTCCGCTGGACCGTTGGATGTTGCTCAGCCCATGACCGTGATGGCGGTCATCAGCACACTTGCCGGGGTGAAAGTTAAAGATAAGGCTCCTACTTACGTTGGCGGACGCATGGGTCGCCCTGAAAAGGCGAAGCACAGAGAGATGAAACCCAACGTCCACGTTCTTTTCCCAGTCAGCTTGGCAGGCGGCTCCCATCGGGACCTTTTGGAAGCTGCGAAGCAAGAGCACGTTTTCATCGAAATGGTAAAACGAAAGTGTCCCAACTGCAAGACATACACTCGAAGGGTAAAATGCCCCAACTGTGGCGGCGAAACCTTGGAAGAGAAAAGCTGTCCACGATGCGGAAAACCCCTGAAGGACAATCCATGCCCGGTATGCAAGGCTGATCCTATTTTGTATCAGCGGCAGTCAGTGAACTTTAGGGAGCTGGTTGAAGCCGCCTGCAAATCGCTTGGTTATCCTGCTCCGAAACAGTTGCGTGGCGTTAAAGGCTTGACCAACTTGAATAAGACCCCTGAAATTGTTGAGAAGGGGATTTTGCGTGCCAAGTACGATTTGTCGGTTTACAAGGATGGGACAATTCGTTTTGACGGCACGAATGCTCCGTTGACCCATTTTACTCCTGCAGAGGTCGGGGTGCCTGTTGAAAAAATAAGGCAGATGGGATACGTCTACGACACGCATGGGGTACCGTTGACGGATCCCAATCAGGTCTGTGAACTCAGAGTTCAGGATGTTGTGATTCCATGGAAAGCAGGAGAATACTTTCTTCAGATTGCGGCGTTCATCGATGACTTGCTTATCCGAGTCTACAAGCTTCCCCCCTACTACAACGTTAAGAAGGCGCAGGATCTTGTTGGGCACCTCATTTTCGGTTTAGCCCCGCACACATGCGCCTGCATTCTGGGACGCATCGTCGGCTACACGGACCGCAACGTGATTTATGCGCATCCTATTTGGCACTCGGCAAAACGTCGGGACTGCGACGGAGACGAAGACGCAATCATGCTGGCGTTAGATACTCTTCTGAATTTCTCCCGCGTTTACTTGCCTGCGCAGATAGGCGGAATCATGGATGCACCTATCCTTCTAATTCCGTTTTGCAACACCAAAGAGGTGCAGAGGCAAGCCCACGACTTCGACGTCGACCAGACTTATCCAGTGGAGTTCTACCTGAAAACTTGGGACAAAGGCGAAGCTGGACCTGTAAGCTCAATTATGGACGTTATCAGCCACAGGCTTGGAACCGAAGCCCAATTCGAAGGCTTCCAGTACACGACGCCAGTGACCAACATAAATCTCGGCAACGCCAACAGCTCATACAAAGAATTCAAATCTATGATTGAAAAACTCAACATGCAGCTGGGGCTGGGCGAAAAAATCGATGCCGTAGACGTCAAACGGGTCGCCTTGAAGGTTTTAACCACGCATTTCCTTCGGGACATAGCAGGCAACTTGCGCGCCTTCTCCACTCAGGGTTTCCGCTGCAAGTCATGCAACAAAAAGTTTCGGCGGCTGCCCCTTAAAGGAAACTGCCCTTTCTGCGGCGGAAAACTAACTCTGACTGTTTACCGGGGCGGCATCGAGAAGTACCTTGAAGCTGCTCAGACACTTGTCGACACCTACGGGTTGCCCAACTACTACACCCAGCGCCTTGACCTCATAAAAGAAGAAATAGCTTCAATGTTTGACAACAAAAAACCTAAACAATCCAAACTTTTCGATTTCGGTAGCTAAAGCTTTTCAACCTAAACGCCAAGTACTCTAACGGTGACTCTGTGCATCCTAACGCTTACCTTAAAAACATAAGAAACGTGAAGAGCGGTCTTAGGGCAAGAAGCAAAATCTTGGAAACTGTGGAGGGCAAAACATGCGGTGCGTCAAGCGTGGCAAAAATCACGGGTCTTTCTTACAAGGTTGTGACGTATCATCTTCGTCTTCTCATGAACGAGGGCATCGTAAAGCGTAATGTGCGCAGACCCTTTTATTGGTCGGCTACTGGTTTAGGGCAGAAGCGTCTGCAGGGTTAGAATGTGCATTGGCAGGGTAACTGTTGACATTTTGGGCATTTATGGTTGTATTTGTTGAGAGCTGCTTGTTCAAGGTCGATTCCCATTATGTTTGCGAGCGACGCTAGCCATGCGATGACGTCTGCGAATTCTTTCTCGGTTGCTGCCCTGTCGGTTCCTTTTTTGATTTCTTCTCGTAGTTCTTCGACTTCGTCTACGAGCCAGTTGAAGGTTCCTTCTACTCCCCGCTGTGAGTCTCTTTTGAAGTATAGTTGACGCATCATCTGCTGGAATTCACTTATCTGCATAGGCTTCCCAAGTTTTACTGTCTTGCCAAAGCGAACTTTAAACATTTCTAAACAAAACAAAAACGACCCTTTCAGTTTGGTTGCCTGCAAAACATTAATTAATGGTTACGGTTACATGAGAGGGCAGGGATAATAGTGAGTAGTAGAAGGAAAAAGAAAGATACTGGTCCGATGCCTGCAGCAAGCGCAGGGTTGCTCAGATTCTTCGAGGAAGAAACTGAAGGCATAAAGATGAGGCCCGAGTTGCTTGTGATTTTCTCGGTTTCACTGATTGTCCTATCAGTGTTGGCAAAAGTGTTCTTCCCTTAAACGCTTACTCAGCGTCTAGGCGCCGTAGCGTGTAGAACTTCTATTCTTTGAACTGAATTTAGATGCAGAAATATTTCGCTTCTTTCTTCTCGGCTTGTAATCTGCGGGATGGGTTGCGCGATGGTTGACCGTAAAACGATTGCTTCTGAGTCGGAAAGCCAGATTCCCGACGGCTCATGCGTAACCGCGGCTAAGGTGCCCTCGAAACCGTAGGCTGGGTCAATGATTACTCGGATTTTCTTGCCTACGTTCCGCTCCAACATGTGAAATATCGAAGGGGGCAAGTCTCGTTCTGACATAGCCATCGCAAACTAACACATAAGGCAAGTTGAAGATAAAACAATTACCCCGAGGCGGCATGTTCATTTTTTGGGTTAGGTAACGCAAGAGCTTGGTTTTCCATCTTTGCTTTAACTTCTAAATGCCAAAACAACCTTTTCCTCAGCGGTCTATTGCAGGAAAACTGTATTTCCTGTCTAGCCTTCGCGGTAGGACCTGGCTAAATTTTAATAAGTCTCACCGCTTCCATAAGAGACTCAACCTCGAGCTGTTAAACATGGAAGACACAAATTCACTTAACCATTCCATAGACGACGCCAAGAAACATTACTCGTCCCTGTTTACTCTTCCAACATTAAAAATAACCCTAGCAGCCACCGCAGCGGTCTGCTTCGTGATTGGGCTACTCACCTACGCCGCACCATCTCAGGGCTTAATCCGTGCCGTCCTTCTTGCCCTTTCGCTTTTTGCCCTTACGATAGCCTCGGATTTAATAATCAGCAAACTGGTTCTAAGCAAAGACCCGATTTTCACTCTTCGGCGCACCAATGGCCTCTCACTGGTTAGTTTAGTTTTCTGGCTAATCTTCATCTTAATCGGCGTCGCATTAGGAGTCTTCTTCGGCTGGCAACTGACAGAAAAGCTTGTTCTGATAGGTTTCGCCGCAATCGTGACGCTGAGAATAATTGTTTTTATGGCAACTTCTGGTGCAGATAGGTTGCGGAGAGGTTTATCCGTTTTGCTCCAGCCAGCACTCTGCTTGGTTCCTTTCATTGCCTTATGGTCTTCGAGCAGCATCCCGCTTCTTCAGGTTCTGCCATTCATTGTTCTGTCTCCCTTAGTCGCCCTATTGACGGCGTTGCTGTTCTTTTACCCCATCCAGCTTCTGGGCAGGAAATATTCAATTTCCGCGCTTTCCCTCTTCAAAGCCTTCATAGCCAACTGGGTAACAGGCGCCAACGGCCCACTTGAAAAAATACTTGAAGACATGGGCGAAGACACAGACGTCGAAGTTAACGTGTTAAAGTTTGAATCTTCCAGACCAAAAGCCGCCATCATCGTTCCATCCGTGCATCCTGGGCCATTCAAGAATATTGGGAGCAGCCTGTTGCCTTCAATGATGAAACATGAATTCCAAAAAGAAGTCGGCTGTGAAGCCTGTACGCCTCTGGGGCTTCTGGGGCACGAGCGGGATTTGGCGTCACAGTCGCAGAACCGAAAAATCGTTTCGCAGGTTATAGCTTCCGCTGGATTCAAAACTTCAGCAGATTCGGCGTCGCCCTTCGTTCGGGTTTCCCAAGGTGTCGCTTCGGCTTCATGCCAAATCTTCGGAGACACCGTTTTTCTAAGTTTTACTCTTGCTCCAGAAACAACCGAGGACCTGCCGCAGGAGTTAGGGCACATCGTAAGTGAAGAAGCAGCAAAATACGGCTTAAAACATTCAATCGTGATAAACACGCATAACAGCATCACAGACATCGTTGACGTCGAAGCCCATCTGGATTCTTTGCGTGCCGCAGCTTCGAAATGTCTTCAGAGCGCCATCGCAAAACCAACCAGCCAGTTCAGGGTCGGAGCCGCCAGCGTTTACCCAAAAGAGTTTTCCTTAAAGGAAGGGAATGGGAAGCGGCGGAATTACAGCGGTAGTTGTCGAGGTGCAGAAGCGCAAAACCGCCTATTTAGTGATAGATGGCAACAACATGGTTTCTGGGTTGCGCGAGAAGCTTATTGCCGCCTTAAGTTTAGCTGGCTTTGACGAAAGCGAGGTCTTCACCACAGACACCCATGCTGTAACAGCAAATGAACCTGGGCGTCAAGGTTACCATCCTGTGGGCGAAGCTATGGACCAGGAACTTTTAACGCGGATCATCTGTGAAGTTGCAGGGAAGGCGGCGGAAAACTTGGAAATCTCAACCGCAGGCTGCATCCAGCTGGTTGTTCCCAAAGTCAGAGCCATCGGGGAAGAAAGGTTGAAGTCGATGACTACGCTGGTTGATCGGGCAATCCAAAAAATCAAGCAAACAGTGATCCCTGTCTTCGCCTTGGAAGGGCTAATTCTGGTCTTGATTCTAATGTTTCTCTGAGTCAACCCCTCTTTTTTGAGGCGGCTAAAGGTTAATATTGCCTGTTTCCTAGTCCTTTTTTTGGGAGTTTTCTCCAAATGTTTTATCCAAAAATTGTTGTTTCCCCGCCTGGACCGAAGGCTAGAGAACTCATAAAAAAAGATGAACAGTTTATTTCTCCATCTTACCTAAGATACTACCCGCTTTGCGTAGATTCAGCAAACGACTGCATAGTTAAAGACGTTGACGGAAACGAATACATCGACTTCAACGCTGGCATAGCCTGCATGAACGTGGGCCACAGCCATCCCCGCGTAGTAGACGCAATAAAAAACCAATCCAGCCGTTTCTTGCATTACTCCAACACAGACTTCTACTACAAAGAAGCAATCAACCTTGCCGAGAAACTCTCGGAAATCTCGCCTGGCGAAGGTCAGAAAAAAACGTTTTTCGGCAACAGCGGCACCGAAGCCGTCGAAGCAGCCGTTAAACTTGCCCGCTGGCACACCCGAAAACCCCTTTTCATCGGCTTCATCAGCGGCTTTCACGGTCGCACAATGGGGTCCTTAGCCTTCACAGCCAGCAAAGCAGTTCAAAGACGACATTTTTCTCCCATGATGCCAGGCGTCGCCCACGTTCCATACCCCTATTGCTACCGTTGCCCCTTCAAGCTGACGCGTCCAAGCTGCAATTTTTGGTGCGCAGACTTCATCGAAGAGCAAGTTCTGCACAAGTACATGCCTCCTGAAGATGTGGCAGCGATTCTTTTTGAGCCCATTCAAGGAGAAGGCGGCTACGTGGTTCCTCCGCCAGAGTTTTTCCAGAAACTCAAGAAAATCGCCGACGAATACGGGATTTTGCTTATCGACGATGAAGTGCAGTCAGGCATCGGCAGAACAGGCAAATGGTTCGCTATCGAGCATTGGGGCATTGAACCCGACATCATCTGCTGTGCGAAGGCTTTAGCTTCAGGCTTACCAATAGGCGCAGCTGTCGCAAAGGCTTCCGTTATGGATTGGACGGCTGGTTCGCATGCCAGCACTTTTGGCGGAAACCCCGTGTCCTGCGCCGCAGCCCTCGCAGTATTAGACATCATAAAGGATCAGCGTCTTTTGGATAACGCAAACAAACAGGGCGATTACCTGCGTAAACGGCTGGAGGACTTCGGGGAAACTAACAGCATAGTTGGGGAGGTTCGGGGAAAGGGTTGATGGTCGGCGTTGAACTCGTCGAGGATAAAGAGACAAGAAAACCTGCTGCGCAGAAAGCCTTCGACGTCATGCTGCGTTCGTGGAAGCGGGGAGTGGCAGTGGTTACCTGCGGGGTTTCAACTCTTAGACTCGTTCCGCCTCTCACCATTCAAACTGACATGCTGGATTCGGCGCTGGCTATAATTGAGGATACAATCACCGAAGTCGCAAAAGAAACCTAACCTCTACTTATGCACGTTACTAACCGTTCGACGCGGCTTTCTCTTAAGCTGCGTGCCGCACACAAGACACTCTTTGGACACGCAGTTGGCAGGGTACTCCTTGTGGCACGCTGGGCAGTACCTTATCCACTCTAAGAGCCGTTTGATGCCGAAAGTTGCCAACGCCAAAAACTCAACCCCCATCTTAGTCGCCACATTCTGGATCGAATAGTCGTCGGTTACAATTTGAGGTGCGTAGCCTTCCGCTTTCAACTCCAGTGCCAAAGCCAAAAGCTCCGTGTCCGCCTTCGACAGCAGGTACGAGTCGCCGAGTTTGCTTGCAAAAACTTTGGCGCCATCCAAAGACTCTTGGCGGGGCGATCTGACCTTGATTTTCCCGCTTTCGATGGCTGTCCTAAACCGCGTGACTATGATGGAGTTTCTTATTATTTCTTCTTCAACGGTGGGAACGGTCACCTGCTCTTCGGTCAATGAGAACGGGTCAAAACCCGCCAGAAAAGCAGAAGTGTCCAGAACCATGATTTTTCTGCATGGATTGTCTTTTTGGCTATTCATTGTGTTCCCTTGAAAAGAAGCCGATTTCTTAGTCGATCGTAAAAGTCCCCTTCAAGCCTGATAAACGAGGTCTCGTTCTTCGACACCGTAACTTTCAGCATAGGCTCTGCGTCGCTTACGATTTTGCGGTATTTTCCGTCGATCGAAACCAAAACTTGCTTCGGGCTAAAAACATTGAATGTGACGGTTGAGTCGGCGGGGAAAACAAGAGACGGAAAAGCGGTTAGTGCGCAGATAGGTGTGACGATAAAGGCGTCGACGGTGGGGTCCAGAACGGGTCCTCCTGCGGAAAGAGAATAGCCAGTTGAGCCCGTTGGGGTCGCGACGATTAAGCCGTCTGCTTGGCATTTAAGAATGGGTTTTCCATCCTTGCATATCTGCGCTTTGAGGATGCTTGCCGGCTCCCCAGCTGATATGACAACGTCGTTTAAGGCGTCTGGAACCTGTTCATTTCCTGCGGCAACGCACAGCTTTACGCATTTTTCTATTTTGTACTCGCCCCTCAAAATCTTGTTCACTGCTTCGCAGGCGTTTTTCGGTTCTACTTCAGTTAAGAATCCTCGCTCGCCCATGTTAATGGCTAAAATGGGCGGTTCAGGCTTAGGCACGGTTATGCAGGTTCGAAGTATTGTTCCGTCTCCGCCTATCGTTATTATGAAGTCAGTGTGCATTTTTGCGAGAGAAACCAATTCCGCCTGTGGAGCAGTGACTTTTCCTGCCAAGGTATCTTCCAGGTAAACCTTTAATCCTTTCTTAGCAAGATGCTCCGCCAACTCTTCAGCAAGCTTCAGCGCTGCCTTCTTATCGTAGCGGGCAACAAGTCCCACAGTTTTGAACACTAAATCCACGGCTCAGCTAAAATAGCGTCATCTCAATCTATATTAACCCTTTCAGTGCACAAACACACTTCTATCTTACCGAATTTCCTCACCAATCAGATTTTTTCTTCCAAACATTCATCGTGCATTGCCCCCAACAGTAAGAACTCGCCTTAAACTGGCAACCGTTGCATCCGATCCCTGTGAATTTCGGCACGGTTTCATGTTTGGAGTGAACTCGGACGAAAACCTTCTTCGGTTCAGGCGGCGTTGAAGAAGTGGCGGCAACTCCTTCCTTTAGGTTCTTTATGCGCTGGGGACATTTCACGTATACTGCGGGGTCGGAAAAGATTGAGTATGCACAGGTCGAACCGGAACATTCACGGACGCTCTAGTTCAAATTCTCCAAAACCCGTTTCGGCTTTAGCGTATTCGCAGCACGGCGCTTTTCCCTCTTCTTTCCCATCGTCAGCCTCAGTCATTTCCGTTACTCTCCCTCTAATCATGCCTTTGCTCTGCCCAGTTGATAGTGAGACGCGCCCTAAAGGCATTTGCGAAGTGCCTCAGATTACATCCGCTCGTTGTTTTTCTGGGCAACAACACAGCAGCCCCAGTCAAGTTAAGACCCCACTCCTCATGATTTCCGTTGTCCCCGTCACGTAAGTAACAGCGATTGTTGGTTTGTCAATTAACATGTCAACGTGGCATCTAACATTGCCTGGAGCCAGATGACAGGTGCCTAACAGTTTTTCATCTTCCAGCATGTTCCCAGTTACCCTTGCCTTTTCGTTCAAGCCAATACCAACCTCCTCCAGAACCGTCGGCAAACAATACTTTTTCTCAGACGCCAAAATGTCTTCGCGAACGCAGTCAAGCGCCCTATCTTCGCACTGGAAATCGGTGAGAACGCCGTTTTCGAATTTGGCTGTTATTGGTTTTTCAGGGTTTATTTTTCCTTGGTAGCCGCCCACCGTAACGTCACAGACCACTTTGCCATTTGCTTTCTGCTTCACAGGATAGTTTTGTGTCTCCTGCTTTCCCGTTTCCGCATTCATTGCTTTGATGATTTTTCCCTTCTGAGACCAAACTTCACCCACGGGTAAGTTGCCGAATTTTCCAACCCCACCGTAAACGTTAGGTGGAACAATAACGCAGTCTGTGTCAAATTTTATTTGTTTAGAGACTTCCACTTCTATGTCGGTTCCTCCATGCGCGGTTATGCGGATTTTCTTTATGTTTTGCAGTTTTCGAAGAATCCTCTCTGAGTCTTCCGCCATTTTTCTGTAGTTGCTTTGCAGCGGCCCATTTACAGCCATATCGACTGTTATGCCGGGTGAATGAGCCCAGCTTATGGGAACTTGCTCGATGGTTTGATGAAGCAACTCTATTCTTGCTCCGACCTCCTGCAGGTTCCAGTCTGGGTTTTGGCTGTAGTCGAAGAGGCCTAACCCCGCTTTAGGTGTTTTTTGCCGAAGCAAAGATATGAGTTCTTGGGGAAAATGCTCATAGGGTTTGCTTGCTGTCAGGTTGAAGGTTTTAACGTTTAATCCAAAATTTTCCGCCGCTTCACCCGCCGCTCCAGCGAGCACAGGCGCGTTTCGGTTCACAATAAGGTAAGTGTCGTGAGGTTTTAGTTTTTGGCAGTACCGCATGAACTCTTCAAACTTGCCTACAACTTTTTTGAGGTCTTCCGCATCTATTCCCTGCATGTCACAACCCCTTTGCCGACATTCAAGTTAATTGGCATTTTGCCTAGATAAAATGTTCGCAGCCTCTGAAGCGATAACACTTCAAGAAAGTAACTGGCTTAATTTTGGGGTCCCGCAAACCCATAGATTTAAGTTAACTATAAAGAAGAAAAAAAGGCAGTTGGCTCAATGCCTACTTTTTGGTGTCAGTGAACTATTGTCTTAGGTCTGAGCCGCAAGACGGGCAGAACTTTGCGGGTTTGCGAAGTTGGTTCCCGCAGTTGGGACAGAAAGCGGCTTTGGGCGCTGCACTGGTTGGTTCTTGAGGGGGCGGAGGTGGCGTTTGAGTTGTTTGGGCTTTCGGTTTCGGGGCGTCGTCAATGACTTGCTGGTTGCCGCTCAGTTTGGCGCCTGTGTTTTTGCTTGATGTGGGCGACTTTTTGTTTTGTCTGCGTCGTATGGAAAGAACTATCGCCGCGAGTATAATGACGGTGACGAAAATAAGAGGTGCCAAAAATTCGGGTTGCGATAGAAGGCTTGGGCTGTTGTTCACTGGCGGATTTGTCGGCGGTGCTGTAGCGGCAATTGTCGGTGTGGCTGTAACGGTCGGTATCCACCATTGGTCTGTTGAAGAGGCGTCATAGCTGGATATTTGAGATTGCAGTTCAACGCTGCTGAACCCTGTCGGTACTCCAGACGGAAGCGTCAGCATCTGGTTGGCTAGAATGGTTACTGTGCTGTTGGTGTATTGATCCACGAAGATGACGGCGCCGTCCATGACTTGGATTGTTGTTGTGCCATTGGAAACCGTGACAATGTAGTCGCTTCCCTCGCCCATTACTAATCCCTGAGGCACCTGGACAGGTCTCACATCCAAGGTTCCTTCTTGAGGAGACAACTGTTCATGGACATACGCTATGCCTGTTCCCAACAATATTGATCCCTCAACAACTGCTGCCGTCCCTAGAGCGGCTGGAAACGTCTCGCCAAGAACCAGCATGCCAAAGCCGATTTCTATGGGGAGAGTTACTGCGACTTGACCAAACTCTTCAGGATCAATGGCGGGGTCAGAGGAAAAAGGATCTGTCGGGGGTGTTGGAACTACGGCGTAAGTTATGTTTCCCGTTACTGGATCGGTTTGAGGCTCAGGATAAACCCACAGCGCATGAGAGTTTGCCCCCAAATAAACGGTTCCTCCCTGGTCAGGATAGTAAAAACCGACAACTCCGTTGCTGCCAGTCTGAACTTCTGATCCTGCCCCAATTGAAGTTTGAGTAGTAACTGGTGCGCCGGTGGCTGAAAGCCATGTTGTGCCTTGAACTTGTGAAATGCTAGCGAGATTGGTTGAAGTGGGTAATGCAGGCGCAGGTGTCGGTGTAGGAGCTGGGGTTGGTGTTAGGATGGGCGGCATTGTTGCTGATGAGCCTGAGCGTAACACGATTATGCCGTTGGTTTCTGTGGTTTCTGAGTTTCCAGTTAAAGTTGCGGTTATTATGTCGGTGGTGAAGGTGCCAGCTATGTGTTCTGCGTTTCCTGTGCTTGCACCTATTTCGTCCGCGGTGAAACTTGCGCTTGAAACCGTGCCGGTGAACCCAATTTGGTTGAATCCGACTATGGGGACACCGTTATAGCCGTACTCGTTAAAGTATGCTGGGTCTGTAGTCGAGCTTAACTCGTTAATGTTTAACACGATATTTATCGAGTTGCCACTTTGAGTTATGATCATGGAGTATGTGACTTGTACGTCATTCATCCTCAAGGTTGGGTCAAAAGAATCCATTTCATAATACGTTTCGGATACGCTGTTCTTCCATGTTCCCGTTAAATCTCTCGCCGGTGTAAGCGCATGCAGCGGTGTCACGAATGCTGCAAACAGCAATACACCTAACAAAATTGGCGTAATGATCTTGAATTGGTGAACTTTTTTCCCTGCCGACAAAAATTTATTTTCACTTCTATGTTCTTGCATATATTCTCTCTTCCCATAGCGGATTACCTTCGGCGTTTTTGAATATTAACCTTGAGTAAGAACAAACAGAATTAGTGCTACGTTGATCTTTTAGCTGCATGAAAACAGCGTAGCCTTTCTTTGTGCTTCTCAAATCCAGACGCCCAAAAAATATTTCTTGATTTGCCCAAAACTTAAAGCAAGAGGTTGCGCGCCTATATCACGCAGAACAAAGATGTTCGGAAAATGCCCGTCTTGCGGTCGGCTGTTTCAGGCAAAGGAAATCAAAAGGGAAGATCTTGGAGCAGATGAGTTCTGCGAACCTGACAGGGGCGGCTTTAGACGAGGGCATGCTGAGACCTTCAGGGTGACCTTCAAATGTCCAAGCTGCGGTCACGAATGGACTGACGTGAAGGAAAAAACACTCCATAGCCATTTGTGAAATCCTTCCATAGGCTAAATGGCAAATGGTAAGTTTTATTTCTGTTTTGGCTCGGTGCCGTGGTTTTATGACGCCATTTTGTTAAGAGACCTCAACCCCCACAGAAACACAAGAGTCGCAAGCACCCCGATTATGACGAATCCTTCTATAATTCCGATGTTTGAAAAACTCCCAGCAAACAGGTTCCTCGTAGCGTTGACGGCGTATGAGAATGGGTTGATTTTGGATATGTCCTGAAGCCAGACGGGTGCAAGAGCAAGCGGAAGAATTATGCCCGACAGCAACGAGACAGGCAACGTTATTGTGTTCAGCGTAGGCGCCAATGCATCCTCGATTTTGAAGATAAGCGCGAAGCCATACGAAATGGACGCCATCGTTATCCCGATCAAAGCATACAGCAGCAGCGAGAGCAAAAACCCATAAACATTCACGTTAAGCCCAAACGGGATGGCGACCACCGTAATCAGGGTGCATTGGAGAAGCAGGATGACTGCGTCCCTGAGGACTCGTCCCAAAAGGATTGCGGGTCGTTTGGCTGGGGTTACCAAGAATCGTTCTATGACTCCGCTTCTGATGTCGTCGATAAGTGAGAATCCGACGAAGGCTGTTCCGAAGAGCGCTTCAAGAACCAGAAGTCCAGGAATGAAAACATCCACTGCTTTGCCTGCTGGAATACCTGGAACGTTGCCAAGTCCATTTAGCAGAGGCATGAACAGGATTAGGTACATGAGCGGTTGGAACATGCTGACGAAAACGAAAACTGGGTTGCGTACCGTATGTTGCATGTTTCGGATGAACATCAGTTTGGTGTCGCGTAGAAGAGTCATTTTATGGTGTCCTCCCGAAGCGAACGACCTGTGTACTTGAGAAAAACATCATCTAAACTTGGCCTAGACAACGTTACGCCCTGCGCCTGCAGCCCGTTTGCGTCAAGCGTGCGCAGAAGGTCAGGCATGATTCTTTCCCCATCCTTAACGGTTAGGTGCACGGCGCTGTTTTTGGTTTGGATTTTCTCCACTTTAACCTTCTCAGTTAGAAGTGTTTCAGCTTTTTTCGCGATTTCCTCGGACAGAAAACTAAACACGATTGTGTCGCCGCCAACTGAGCTTTTCAACTCACTAGGTGTTCCCGTCACAACAATTTTCCCGTTATCTATAATGGCTATGATGTCGCAGAGCTTGTCGGCTTCATCCATGTACTGCGTCGTCAAAAAGATGGTGACTCCTGAATCTTTGAGTTTCCTTATTTCTCCCCATAAATACGCCCTGCTCTGAGGATCAAGCCCCGTGGTGGGCTCATCGAGCAGAAGCAGCTGCGGATGATGGATCATTCCAAGCGCGATGTCTAACCGCCGTTTTTGTCCCCCGGAATAGGTTTGGGCTGGTCTGTCGATAAAGGAGCTCATCTGGAAACGCTCCACGAATTCAGAAGCGTATTTCTTAGCGGTCGAATCGTCTAGCCCGTAAAGTTGCGCCTGCAAAACCAGGTTTTCAACGCCTGTGGACGCCAAGTCGGCTCCGCCCGCTTGACTAACGCAGCCGATGTTTTGCCTAATCGGTTCCTGCTGCTGCGCCAAGTCGTATCCGAGGACTTTGGCTTCCCCGCTTGTCGGGCATAGCAGGGTGGAGAGCATTTTTTGGGTGGTGGATTTGCCGGCGCCGTTTGGACCCAAAAAACCGAAAATTTCGCCTTTCCGCACGCTGAGGTCTATGCCTTTGACGGCTTCCACCTGTTTTTTTGCGCCTCTGCTTTTGGAAACGAAAGTTTTCCGAAGCCCTTTAGTCTGTATAACTAAATCTTCAGCCGTCTCAAGTCACCTATCGAATAATTCTTGCAAATCTTCCTCAGCCCCTTACAAAAAACGTCTATTTAAGAATTCGCGCAGGTCCAAGAGCTAGTAACCGCTGAATTTTCTCCACGGCAATAAACTGATGAACGAAAACTCCTAAAAAGTGGGGATGATGGTGCAAAAATCTAAAAGTTTTGCTTAGACATTGAAATTTTGATAAATATCTATATATGGCTCTTGTTCAGAATGTTTGGATTAGTTAGTGTACTATTGGTGGGTGTATATGAGTAAACCTGTTGATGTCGGAGAATTGCGGGTTGGCGGCTACATGATGATTGAGGGCGAACCCTGCCGCATAGTTGACATCGCCAAATCTAAACCTGGAAAACACGGATCGGCAAAAGCAAGAATCGTCGCGATAGGCGTTTTTGATAAGCAGAAGAGGCAGTTCGTGAAGCCGGTTGATCTTGGCGCTGAAATTCCAATAATCGATAAGCGGGCGGGTCAAGTTTTCGCTGTGAACCCAACTGGAGTGCAGATTATGGATTTGGAAACGTACGAGTACATCGATGCACCGTTCCCAGACGAGGACGAAGTTCCCAAAGCCAAACTTGCTCCAGGCACCGAAATCGAGTACTGGAAAATACTGGGCAGAGTAAAAATCGTCCGCGCAAAGTAAACGGCGCCAAACGATTTTCTTTTCTTCATAAAATCTTAATTTTACATCTATTTCTTTTCGGCACCCATGTTGAAAAAAAATTTTCCATTTTGAAAAAAAGGGGTGTCCTTCGATGTTGAACAATGTCGCTTCATATTTGAAGCCTATTAGGATCATCTAGTAGACCGAGAGGCATGCTGTGAGAGGCAGAAGAACGGGGAGGGTACCCCATTTTTACATCAAATTTCCAATGTAAAGATGGTTCAGCGACCGACGGGAGGGGGTCTAGTATTTGTGACCAAAACCAACAACAAAAATGGTTTTTAGCTCCACCATTTCCATTCAAGCGCTCTGAAGACGACGTAGAGTGCCAAAAGAATAATGCCCCAGGTCAGCGCGATGCCTGCGACTGTAAGTATGATGTTGCTGTGCAGGGCGGTGTAGACTGCCCATGCTCCCAAAATAGTTAAGCCTACAAGCAACAGAGCGAAGATTGCTGCGTGGATTAAACGTTCGGCACCCAACCGCTAACACCTTGCTGTGATATATGTATCTTGGATGTTAATAGATTTTTCATTAACGTTTATGTTCCAGTTGGCTTTGTTTTAGGTGAAGCCAATGATGCATGAAGAGCCGTCTGAATAGTGAAGAATAAATAATATGGGGAAACTGAGGCTTCACAACCCGCAACGGGCAAAGGGTTGTTCATACGGGAAATTGATGCTGCTCGGGCGTTGAAAATCTTTTTTCTTAGTCTATGCCTTGACGCGTTTCTCGGTGCTATGTGGGCGGATGCGGCTGAAGTGTTTTTCTTTGCAGAAGATCGTTAACCGCTTCTATGAGGGCTTCGCAGGCGAACCATCTGTCTTCCCGAGAACCATCGGTTTCCAGAACATCAATTTTTTTGTGGCATTCACGCAGTTGCTCAATGATCGGCTGCCTCTTTGCATCATGCTCGTCCCGCAGCTTCTCTTGGGCTTTAGTGAACTCAAGCATTGCTAATTCAAGCTCCCCCTGCAGCGAAATCAACTCCTGCGTCGTCTCTAACTCTTTACGCTCCCTATCCTTCTTGGAAACGCCCCTGAAAAACCCCGTTTTCATGCGAATAACCTCATCCAGCTTCCTTTTGACACCGTCAATATTACCGTTGAGGCGCTTGGTTTCACGGTTCTTCTGAACTTTTATCTCCCTCATCTTATCCGCGTATTCTGCGTCGATGTTTTCCAGAAGCTTTCTGTTGTAAGATTGATTTTCGGATGTCTGGTCGATTGAGGCTTCCTTGAGGCGCCTATCATCTAGCTCACTCTTTATGGTGGAGAGTGCTTGCGAGCGTTCCGCCACGTATTGGTCATCTGGGTTCGTGTTTGGGTTTGACTCGAACTCTGACAGGACTTCTGTTAGGTTTTCTAGCCAACGGTTGAAGTGCTCGCTGTAGGGGGAAGAACCGAATTTTTGGCTTCCTAGAACACGAAGTTGCTGAAAGGTCTTGTCCGAAACCTCCTTCAGAGAAGTGAAATGCTTCTCCTCAGATTTTGATTCGCCTACAGATTCATGTTTGTGTCTTCTATCATTGTCATTTCCATACGGCGGCTTGTATCCGCGACTGGAGCCTCGAGGCGGCTTTTTCCCAGGTTGGGAACTCATGAACAAAACCTATCGTTCTTGAAGTATTTAAAAAAGCGTCTCAAAGTGTTGATGCCTCACCCTTACGTTGGGAGGAGTCAATTGATTCCGTAAACTGCAAAATCCAAGCCGAAATCCCTGTTTCCCAGAATACAATGCTTTGCTTTGGATCTTGCGATTTAAGAGATTTAGGTGTGTTTCCTGTTTTTTACCTGCAATATTTATTTAAAAGCTCACTTATGTTTAGGCTGGAGACTCTGATGTCGCTAGACAAGTTAAGTTCTTCTCTCACAGACGCTATAAAGAAGCTGTTTAAGGCTGGCGTAGTGGACGAAGCCACAGTGAAGGAACTTGTCCGCGACATACAGCGGGCGCTGCTGCAGGCAGACGTCAATGTCCAACTGGTCTTAGACATCTCCAAACGCATAGAAGAACGGGCGCTCAAAGAGAAAGTTCCACCCGGCATCTCAAGACGCGAACACGTCATAAAAGTTGTCTATGAAGAACTCACCCGTTTCGTCGGCGACAAACCTGTCCCAATTAAAATGGAGCCAGGCAAAAGAAAAATAATCATGCTTGTCGGCATTCAAGGTTCAGGCAAAACCACGCAGGCGTCTAAGCTTGCACGGTACTACCAGAAGAGGGGCCTAAAGGTCGCGTTGATCTGCGCTGACACTTATCGGGCAGGTGCGTTTGCGCAGCTTCAGCAGTTGGCAAACAGAATAAACATGCCTATTTACGGTGACGTTAAATGCAAAGACCCTGTGAAGGTTGTTCGCGAAGGGTTAAAGCAGTTCCAAGGCAAAGACCTCGTTATCGTTGATACGGCGGGCCGTCATAAGGAAGAAAAAGACCTGATTAAAGAAATGAAGGATCTTGAGAAGAACATTAAGCCTGACGAAGTCATCATGGTTATCGACGGAACAATCGGTCAGCAAGCACTTATCCAAGCAAAAACGTTCCATGAAGCCACACCCATAGGCGCAATCATCGTGACAAAGCTTGACGGCTCTTCACGTGGCGGCGGCGCTTTGTCAGCAGTTGCAGCGACGGGTGCTCCAATAAAATTTATCGGTACGGGCGAAAAAATCGAAGACATTGAGCCGTTTATTCCCTCCCGTTTCGTCGGTCGACTCCTAGGCATGGGCGACTTAGAGACGCTTCTGGAAAAGGTTCATGACGCCGAAATCAAGGTGCCTGAGAAGAAGGCTAGAGAAATCCTCAGCGGCAAATTCACGTTAACCGACATGTATGAGCAGTTTCAAGCCGTAAAGAAGATGGGGCCGTTCAGCAAGGTTCTCAAGATGCTTCCAGGAATGTCTTCTTCTGATGTGCCTCAAGCCATGCTTGATTCTGCTGAAGGACGTCTTGACAGGTGGGGCGTGATAATTCAATCTATGACTCCTGAAGAAAGGGAAAACCCAAAACTGCTCAATTCTTCTAGGGCAAAACGTGTGGCTCGGGGTTCAGGAGCAACTGAAAAAGAAGTCAAAGAACTGCTTAAGCAATATGTTATGATGCGTAAAATGTTGAAGATGATGAAGCGCAAGAAGAAGCTGCCGTTCGGGTTAGGCGGCAAAGGCGGTATGCCCGCTAACTTTCCAGTAGGCTAAGCGACATGGATGTTTTGGAAAAAGCGTTTGAACTTCTCAGCAAATATCCCCTTTGCGACCACTGTCTTGGCAGGCAATTCGCGTTGCTCGGCTACAGCATGGAAAACAACCTTCGGGGCTCAGCAATAAAAGTCACCTTAACCCTTCAGGCAAATGACTTCGCAAGAGAAGGTAACCCCGACGGCGTTCGGCAGCTTAAACTTTTGGCATCCAATGGCTTTTCAAAGGAAGCCCAAGAAACCCTTAAGCACTTAAAAAAACGCGTTGCTAAAGCCTCGGATGAAACAAAATGTTTTCTCTGCGATGGCAAATTCGAGCTTGTTGAAAGGCTAACTGCGAAAGCGGCTGAAGCCATGAAGGGTTACGAGTTTACAACTTATCTTGTTGGAGTCGAGTTGCCGGTTAAAGTTGAGGAACGTGAAGACGAGTTTAAGGCAGCCTTCAACCTCGGCTACAGCGAGAGCATAAAGCATGAATTCGGACGATTATTCGGCAAAGCTCTTGGGGTGTGCACTGGCAAAGAGGCAGATTACTTAAAACCTGATTTGGTCGCGGTAATCAACCCGTTCATAGAAACCGTTGCCCTTCAAGTTAACCCTCTTTTCGTCGCTGGCAGATACCGCAAACTCGTAAGGGACATACCGCAGTCGAAATGGTTCTGTTCACGATGCCGCGGAAGAGGCTGCGAGAATTGCGGGGGAACCGGCAAACTGTATCCTGAATCGGTTGAGGAGTTGTCCTCCGCTCCATTGTTGGAGGCGGCTGAAGGCGAAAAAACGGCTTTTCACGCTTCCGGGCGGGAAGACATCGACGCTAGGATGCTGGGAAACGGACGCCCCTTCGTCATCGAAATTTCCAAGCCAAAAAAACGGTTCTTTGATCTAAAACAAATTGAAGCCAAAATTAACGCTGGCGCAACGGGCAAGGTTCAGGTTTCACGGTTACGCTTCGCAACCAAAGATGTTGTTCGACGCCTCAAAAAAGGTGAAGGGTCCCAGAAAAAGTACCGTTTGCTTGCTGAATTTGAAAACGAACTATCTGAAAAGGACCTGCAGTTGTTGGAAGAAAAGCTCAGCGGCGCCTTGATAAAGCAGCAGACGCCTCTTCGTGTTGTGCATAGAAGGGCGGATTTGATCCGAGAAAGGTACATATATAAGCTTAAAGTTAAGAAGGTGTCGCTTAAGAGGGCTTTGATGGAAATTCACTGTCAAGGCGGGCTCTACGTCAAAGAATTGGTGTCTGGAGATGAAGCAAGAACAAACCCGAACGTTTCAGATCTGCTTGGAAACAGAGCGAAGACGCTTAAGCTTGACGTTTTAAAAGTCATGATGGAATAATTAAAGGTGAAATTTGAATGAGAGGTTCAAAAGGTTATTACGCTGGTACTCGCAGCCTGCTGAAAAAGGCAATACGTGAGAAAGGGAAACCTAAAATCCGCAAGATTCTACAAGACTATCAACCTGGGTCACAAGTGATTATAAAAATGGATTCCAGCACACAGAAGAGCATGCCGCATAAACGTTTCCATGGAAAAATCGGCACGGTTAGAGAAAAACGTGGTCGAGGGTACGTTATTGTTGTGCCGCAAGGTAACAGCGTTAAACAAATTATCGTTCGCAGTGAACATTTAGAGCCATACATGGGTAGTGGGACGGAATGAGTAAAAGAGAAGTAAGCGAGAGCCGCTTGACGTTGCCGCAGGTTAAGAAGCTCCTGGACACTATAGGAGAAGAAAACCTGGATCAATTTCAACGTCGAACCCTCGATTACGTAAACAAATTCTCAAAAGCTGACCCTGAGAAAGCGGAAGAGCTCCTGCAAGTTCTTGTCAAAGAATACGAAATCGACGAAGCTGAAGCGATACAAATCATAAATTGCATGCCTGAAACAGTTGATGAGCTGCGTGTTTTCTTAGCTGGAGGCCGAAAGATTATAGAAACCACCAAATTACGGGCAATCGTTGACTTACTGAATGAGAACAGGACTCTGAAATAGCCTTAAGCGGCTAAGTATTTTTAAGCAGTAAGCAACAATAAACATAGAGGACTTAGTGACTACTAATGGAAAAGCGGTATGAAGAGTACGCTTACGTACTAGATTTCTTGCCACATGGCAAACCGGGTTTCCGTCCCACTGGGCGGGCAGGTTATAGGGCAGGCGCCTTAATTCAGTCTGTCGGGGAAGAGTTTTTCACCCTTTTGGAAGCTTTAGTAAAGGAAGGGTTAATTCTGAAGCCCAGCGACCGCGTGTACGTCGGCAAGGATTCACGTTCCGAAGTTACGTATATCATCGGGCGAGTCAGCTACGAAGAGTTGACGGCATCGGCAAAGGCGGAGCTTCCCAGCGTCATTAACCGTGTTGTTCTAAACAGGGAGAAGTGGTTTGTGAACTTCTTCAACACCGCGCGCGCAGTTACCCCTCGTATGCATGCTTTGGAACTGGTGCCCGGCATCGGCAAAAAATACATGTGGCAAGTAATCAACGAGAGAACCCGCAAACCTTTCGAAAGCTTTGAAGATTTGCAGAAACGAACAGAGCTGCCTAACCCAGTGAAGTTGATCACGAAGCGGGTTATGGAAGAACTCGAAGGCGACAGCAAATATCGGCTGTTCACGCGGGCACAGTAAGGCATAGCGGATGAGCCTCGAAGAAACGAAGCAACTGCTTCGAACCTATCGAATTGCCCCGAATAAGCTTCTGGGACAAAATTTCATGGTTGAGCCATCAATATACAGTCGGCTATGCGCTTACGCCTCGCTTGACTCCTCTGACGTGGTGTTAGATGCTGGCGCGGGCTTCGGTTTCTTAAGCCTTTTCTTGGTTGACAAATGCAAGGCTGTACTCGCAGTTGAAAAAGACCCGCAGGTCGCGGCGGCGCTTCGTGACCACGTCAAAGGCGTCGCCAATGTGACAGTTGTGGAGGGCGATGTGTTGAAGGTTGCCTTGCCAGAATTTAACAAGGTCATAGCAATCCCGCCTTACAGCATTTCTACCCACCTCGTAATGTGGCTTCTTGAACGCAAAATAGATTGTGCCGTCATCATTGTTCAAAAAGAATTCGCCAAAAAACTCATCGCTACGCCAGAAAGCGAGGATTACAGCTGGTTAACTGTCCAAACGTATCGGCACGCAGAGGTCCAGCTCTTGGATGAGGTTCCTAAAGACATGTTTTTTCCTGAACCAAAAGTTGATTCAGCCATTGTTCGACTTAAGCCCTGGAGCAAAAAGCTGTTTGAAGTAAAGGACGAAGTTTTATTCAAGCAAGTCACAAAATGGCTCTTTACCCAGCGCAACAAGAAAATAGGCAACGCCCTCACCCCGTTTCTAAAGACTAACCTTAAATTAAGCAAACAAGAAGCGCAAAAGATAGCTTCCGCCCTGCCATTTCATGATAAACGAGCTAGAGAGCTGACGCCTGAACAGTTTGGAGAATTAGCAAATGCAATCCCCCGGTAAAAGAACGCGCTTCGGCGATTTCATTTTTGATGTTTCAGAGAACGTTTACGCGCCTGCCGAAGACTCTTTTCTTTTTGCGGAAAACCTTGAAGTGGAAAAGGGGGCACAAGTGCTCGACGTCGGAACAGGCTGTGGGATACTAGGCGTTCTCGCGGCTGAAAAGGCTTCTTTGGTCATAGCCGTTGACCCAAACCCCTTTGCCCTTCGCTGCGCAAAACAAAACTCAGCGCTAAACAATATGAGAAATAAAATGGCTTTTCTGCAAGCTGACCTCTTCACCGCTTTTAACGCCAAAGCCACATTCGACTTGATTCTGTTCAACGCGCCGTACCTTCCAACCGAAGATAAAGAAGCTGAAACTTGGATTGAACGTTCATGGGCAGGAGGCGCTAACGGACGCCGAGTTATCGACCGTTTCATTTCCCAAGTTAAACCCCACCTAAAAGAGGGCGGTCGGGTTCTTTTGATGCAGTCGACGCTTGCGGGCGTTGAGGAGACGATTCGTGGTTTTGGGGAGCAGCGGTTGAGTGCACGAGTTAAGGCTGAACGTAAACTTCCTTTCTTTGAGACTTTGGCTCTTATCGAGGCAAGGGCTGCTCTAGACAGTTTTGTTTAACGTGTGAAAAGCAAATAAGGGGAGTTGCGCATTGGTTATTGCAGTGATTGCGTTATGACAATTTGGTTCTATGTTAAGACGAGTGATGATCCAAAAGTGGTCGGAGAAGTTGTATGTGCTTTTAATTTTGAGCAAGGCGAGCATCCACAGGACCAGTACTCTTGGCTTTTAGAGCCTGGCAGAGATGAACCTGGTTACTGGGAAATAAAAGGAAAATACGCCGTTCTAAAAGACTTAACCGAAATAGGTATCGTTTACAGGATTGGCGATTCTGTGGTTTTCGCTGAGATAGAGGATTATTTAGCGCCTGACTTTGCTGATCCTCTGATTACAAAGTACGGGTTTGATAACGTGAAGTGGATTGTGGTTCCTGGAAGCCGGTAAACACCGCAATCAATCTTTCTTAACTTCTTCTAGGCGTGAGTGATTCAGTGGCTTTGAGGATGCTTAATGAGGAATCATTGTTTGTCGTATTTTTCTACTTCGTTGTTTACAATGGTTAAGTCGACACATGCCTGCTTGAACATTTCTATTGTGTCAGCGTCGGCATGGTAGCGTTTTTCGCAAACCACCCGCTTTATGCCCGCATTGATGATTATCATGGCGCAGGTTCGGCAGGGAGTCATTTTGCAGTAAAGTGTTGTTCCTTCAAGTGGGATCCCAAAGCGTGCGGCTTGGATGATTGCGTTTTGTTCTGCGTGAAGTGTGCGAACGCAATGTTGGGTTACGTTGTCGTTGCTGTCGAAGACTTTACGCATGTCATGACCTACTTCGTCGCAGTGCGGCAAACCCGCTGGTGCACCAACATACCCTGTTGTCATAATTCGTTTTTCTTTAACGATTACGCAGCCGCTTCTTCCGCGGTCACAGGTTGCGCGTTTCGCCACGGCTTCACATAGGTCCAAGAAATATCTGTCCCAGTTAGGTCTCGAATTAGTCTCCAATGTTATCAGCCTTCAACAGTTTTAGAGAAATATCTCTTCATAACCAACTAATAAGCTATCTGACACTAAACCATTTATTTTTGGTAAACATGGATTTCTCTGCCTGTCTTGTGCCGCTCGTCAACTTCAACCAAAGATGGCAGGTTCGCTAATGCTTCAACCGCTTCCAACCTCACCGGAAACATTTCTTTAGTAAAAGGCGGCACCCGCTTGAATCCAAGGCTTTCAAGTTTCTCACCAATAGGCATTGTCACCGCTTGTCCCGAACGGGAGACAAAGTACGGGGTTACAAGCACTAATCGTCCGTCCTTTCTGAGAACTCTATACGCTTCTTCTGCAAAGCCATAAAACAAGGGTTCGAGCTTCTGAATAATCTTAAGTGCGTATGGTCCCGTGGGTACTTGGCGTAGTGCTGGACCCAAATCTGGTTCGGTAACAACGCAGTCAACCATTTCCTGACCGATTTTTTGAGTTAGCTTGCCAACATCGCTTTGCACGACCCTGAAGTCAGCCCCTTCGAGATTGTACTCTCTTGTAAGCCACTCAAGATTTTCAGTAGCAGCTTTCACACACCAAGAATTAGCATCAACGCCAACAACCTTACCATTTGCCAACAATGCTTCCTGAAGAATTGTGCCTACGCCGCAGAATGGGTCAAGCAAGACTTTTCCGGGCGTGCATGCGGATAAGTTGACCATTATTCGGGCGAGTCTTGGCGGCATCGCAAAGATTGTTCTTTGGTTGGGTTTGTAAATGTCTCTTTTTTGGAATTCGAATGGGTTGTGAACGCCAACCGTTGTTCCCGCCCAAGTTTGCTGCTTGCCCATGCACAGAAGCACTTCCGCTTGGTTTTCAACCAGCTTCTTTTTTATTACTTCAACATGGCTTAGCTGCGGTAATCCTCTGTCTTTCGAGAAACCCATGAACTTTGATTTCTTTCCGCAACCTGCTAGTTCGTCCTTTACGGTGCTTCCAACAAACCTCTGGATAACGCCAGACATGGCGCATAGGTTGCTGTCCGAAGTGTAGACGCTTACTCCAAACAACACGTTATCAGCAGACTTGGCCATGCCGTCAACTAAACCGCTGGAATCCAATGCGGCGGCTATCTGTGACCGGGATTGTTTATTTTTTTCAAGAAACGCTTGCCTCACAATCGGGGTTGGAAACTCCGTTTTTGCTTCGCCGATTTTTATTGTTCCCCCTAAATCATCTATGGCGACGCAGCCGTCTTGGTTTAAGTCAATTGCAAAAAATTCTTTGGAAAAAAAATTTACACTGAACTTTATGTCTTTCGCATTCAAGTAGGCGGCAATCTCCGCTAGGGAAAGTTTCCAGTTTTTCCCCGAAATGAATAGTTTTGTTGGCATCTGTGAATGAAAAAGTTAACTAACTATATAAGAAATCGCGCGCTTTTCTATCAGAATGCATTTCGAATGTAAATGATTACATTTCAAAAATTAACGGAATTGTTAACCCTTGACTTGCAAATCGTTTAAATACCGCTGGATGAGTTAGCTAAAAAGGGATATTTGCATGCATGCGCGAAATTATCGGCACGTGAAGAATCGAGCGTACACACGCAAAGAATACGCACGAGGTTTTCCGCCGCCAAAAATTGTGAAATTCACTATGGGCGATACTAAAGCAACCTTTGAAATTCAGGGGCAGCTCATCTCCACAGAACGCGCCCAGATACGCCATAGCGCCTTAGAAGCGGCGCGTGTAGCGACAAACCGCGTTTTAATCGACAAACTCATAAATGATTATCTGATGGTTGTTCATCCGTATCCTCACATAATCCTAAGAGAAAACAAGATGATTTTCGGCGCTCACGCTGACCGACTCCAGCAGGGAATGAGACGTTCCTTCGGAACAGCCATCGGCACAGCGGCAAAGGTAGAGGTTGGTCAACCCATTATCACCGTCAAGGTAAAAGCCGGCGCTGAGGCAACAGCCAAAGAATCCCTCAAAAGAGGCAGCGCAAAACTTCCTATCCCTTGCAAGATAGTTATCTCCAAGATTGAAACTTCTCCAGACGTAACTGATGAAGACGTAGCTGAGAAGGAACAACCGGAGACGGAGACGACTTGAGCGCAAAAGGGAAAGAACTGGTTTTATGGTTTAATGAAGTAAGAAACACTGATGTTCATTTGGTCGGCGGCAAAAACGCCAGCCTCGGCGAAATGATCAATGCAGGATTGCCTGTTCCTCCCGGTTTTGCGGTAACCGCTTATTCTTATGAAAAGTATATTCAGGAAAAAAACATAGCTGAACAAATTTACAAAATAATAAATGAAACAGTAACGAACCCGAATGACCCCAAACAGTACGATGTGGCTTCCAAAAAAATACGTGAACTCATCGAGAAAACTCCGATGCCTAAAGACATCGAAACCGCGATAAGATCCGCTTACAAAGAATTGAATCAGCGACTTGAATTGAAGGATACTTTTGTTGCGGTTCGGTCAAGCGCCACGGCGGAAGATTTGCCTGATGCGTCTTTTGCTGGTCAACAGGAAACTTACTTGAACATTAAGGGCGCCGATGATCTCATCGGCAAAGTTGTTAAGTGCTGGTCAAGCCTCTTTACGCCAAGAGCCATTTTTTACCGTAACGAGAAGGGGTTTCCACATGAGAAGGTTTTCATCAGCGTCGGGGTTCAAAAAATGGTCAATTCTGGCTGCGCTGGTGTCATGTTCACAATAAACCCCGTGACTGGAAACCAAGATGAAATCGTTATTGAAGGCAATTACGGTTTAGGCGAAACCGTGGTTTCAGGTGCAGTTAACCCTGATGATTTTGTCATCGACAAGGCTTCGGTCACTATTAGGGAACGAAGAATATCCAAAAAAACCGTCGAGTACATACGTGACCCTAAGACAGGCAAAACTGTGCACTTAGACATAGCTGCCGACAAGCAGAAAGTAACCTGCATGACTGATGAAGAAATCTTGACGCTTGCGCAACTTGCCAAACGGATCGAGGGACACTACAAGAAACCGATGGATATTGAATGGGCAATAGATCAAGACTTGCCTTTTCCCGAGAACGTGTTCATTGTTCAAGCTCGTCCAGAAACAGTTTGGAGTTCAAAAATAATGGAAACACCAACTACAGCAGCTCAGAATCCTCACGCAACATTGAAGGTTGTTGTAAGAGGCATTTCGGCAGGAAGAAGAGGCTACGGGGTAGGTAAAGCAAAAGTTGTCCTGAACCCTGATGACGCAAACAGAGAAATGACCAAAGGCGACATTCTCGTAACAGGCATGACTGATCCTGATTTCGTTCCATTCATGAAGATGGCAAGCGCAATTGTCACCGACAAAGGCGGAATCACGTCACACGCGGCAATCGTAAGCCGAGAACTCAGCATCCCCTGCGTAGTAGGAACAGAAAACGCCACGGAAATCATGAAAACAGGAACCGAGTACACGGTGGATTCAGTAAACGGCCTTATCTACGAAGGTGTAATGCCTCAAGCCGTCCAGCAACCGCCTGCAGCAAACGGATCATCATGTCGTGGTGCAAGCAGACGCCGCCCCAGTAACTGCCACAAGAATCTACATGAACCTCGGAACTCCCGAGATGATTGAACAATACAAGAATCTGCCGTTTGAGGGCATCGGCTTAATGCGTACAGAATTCATCTTAGCCAGCGCTATAGGCAAGCACCCGATGGCGTTTGTTGATGAAGGTCAAAGCCAACAGTTCGTCGATAAACTCGCAGAGGGCATAGCTACTGTTGCTCGAACAATCCAGCCTAAACCTGTTGTTGTTCGATTTAGCGATTTCAAAACAAACGAGTACAGAGGCTTGAAAGGCGGAGATAAATACGAAATAGTTGAAGAAAACCCGATGCTTGGCTGGAGAGGATGCAGCCGCTACATAAGCAAATGGTACATTCAAGCCTTCCGTCTCGAATGCCAAGCCATCAAAAAATGCCGCACGGAATGGGGGCTCAAAAACGTCTACGTTATGCTTCCGATGGTTCGTACGCTTTGGGAAGCCAAAAAAGTCATTGAAATAATGAAGGAAGAAGGCTTAGAACGCTCAAAGGACTTCAAGGTTTGGTTTATGGCGGAGACACCGTCAATCGCAATAATGGCTGATGAATTCTCAAAGTTAGTTGACGGCTTCTCCATCGGCTCAAACGACATGACTCAAGGCATACTGATGATTGACCGTGACTCCGAACGCCTAGGGCAAATGGGCTACTTCGACGAAAGAGACCCAGCCGTAAAAAGAATACTTGCCCACCTAATCAAAATCGCACATGAAAACGGCTGCACAGTCTCAATCTGCGGCGAAGGACCCTCCAACCTCCCAGACTTCGCAGAATTCCTCGTCCGAGCAGGAATCGACAGCCTATCCGTAAACAACGACGCAGTCATAGCCACAAGAAAACACGTTGCAAGCGTAGAACAAAGAATTATTCTCGAAAGACTCGCGGAACAAGCAGCCTTAGCCCGTGGGCAACCACTCAAGAAGCCAGTGCAAGACTGGGAATGGCCCCGCTGATACGGTTCAAAAAAGTTTGGGCTACTTCGTCTTTTTTTGCTTTTCTTCTTTTGTCAGTGGCTGGACTAAACTATGAAGGGTTTTGATTTCGAGGAAGAACGGTTAAAGCAGGAGATAGCTAAGCTTGGCGCCAAGCGGGTTCTGCTTCAGCTACCTGAAGGATTAAAACCCCAAGCTCCGCGTCTGGCTGAAATTGTAGAGAAGGCTGGTGCCTTAGCCATAATTTCCGCTGACCCATGCTATGGCGCATGCGACATCGCTGCTGAAGAAGCGGAAAGCTTGGGTGCCGATTTGGTTGTGCATTTTGGGCACTCAAAATTTCTCAAACATGAGCGTGTTCCCACTATTTACATCGAGGCAAGGTCAAACGTACCTGTTGATGGGGCTGTGGAGCAGGCTTTGCCGCTTTTAGGCAAATATGTTAAAATCGGTTTAGCCACTTCCGTGCAGCATTTGCAGACGATAACTAAAGCCAAAAAAATCTTGGCTAAGGCTGGAAAAACCGTGGTTGTCGGCGACAGTGGGCAAATGAGCTATCCCGGTCAAGTCCTCGGCTGCAACTACAGCAACGTGAAATCAATAGCAGATGAAGTGGACGCTTTCCTGTTCATCGGCGGCGGCTTGTTCCACGCTTTGGGCGTCGCTTTGAACACTTCCAAGCCAACCGTCGTTGCTGACCCATACGATAACAGGGCTTTCTCAATTGACGATGAAGCCCAGAAAATCATCAAGCAACGCTGGGCAAGCATTGAAGAAGCGCAGAAGGCAAAAAACTTCGGCATCCTCATAGGCTTAAAACCTGGGCAAAAAAAGATTGACCAAGCCTTAAAAATCAAGGATTTGGCGCAGAAACACGGAAAAGCCGCTTTTCTGTTGGCTGCAAAAGAAATTACTCCTGAAACATTCATGGAGTTTCCATCCATTGACGCATATGTCAACACGGCATGCCCAAGAATCAGCCTTGACGCTCCAGGAAAGTTTTCAAAGCCCGTTTTAACTGTTAACGAGTTTATGGTGGTTGTTGGCGAATCTTCATGGGAGAACATGCTCAAAAAAGGATTATTCGAAAGCTAGATTTAGAGCGGTTTCTCACAAAAATTGCCCCTCAACCCAGCCCGCAAGCCCGCCTTGAACAATACACCATTACTGAGCCTGTTGCTTCAACCATGCTTTACCTCGCTGCCTATGCGAACAGCGATGTCGTTGGGAAATCTGTTTTGGATTTAGGCTGTGGAACAGGCAGGCTTTCTTTAGGAGCGGCTTACCTTGGGGCTCAAACGGTCGTCGGCGTCGACATCGACAAACGAGCTATCGAAACAGCAAATGAAAATGCGCGAAAACTTTGTTTAAGAGAAAGAGTTCAATGGGTCATCGGCGACATCCAATCAGTCGCAGGACACTTTGACACGGTGTTGCAGAATCCGCCTTTCGGCGTGCAAACCCGCGAGGCTGACAGGGCATTCTTAGTCAAAGCTTTAGAATCAGGAAGTTCCGTTTACTCACTTCATAACCACCCGGAAACAGATGACCGACTGATTAAGCAGCTTAAAGCCAGCGGTGGATTCTTGCAGGTTCAACCTTCTCCTTTTTTGGAGCGGTTCGTTGCCAAACATGACGGCGCAGTTAAGGTTGTTTATGCGATGCTTATGACGATTCCGAGGCTTTTTGATTTTCACACGAAGCTTAAACATGATTTTGTCGTTGACTTATACGTGATTGAAGCGTCTAAACCCTAACAAACTTCTAATGATTTCGTCTGGAATATACATGGTATATTAATCAAAAGGTTTATTGATAAGATTGGAAACTAAGCATATGCATTTATCAAATAAGAATGCTTTAGCTTATTTAAGAGTAATAAAGAGTAAAAGGGAAACTGTATGAGTCTAAAGTCACCTCAACAAAAAAGCGGTCATTTAGTTGTGCCTGGCGAACGCTTAGGCGTTATTGAAGAGTTCGTACCAGACTCGGGAACATACGTTAAAGACGGCGTCATCTTCTCCAAAATCGTGGGACGCTCACTGGTTGATTTGCAGAGCCGACGCGTCTCCGTCTACCCAGCAGCTGAAGGCGCAGTTTACCCGAAAGTTTCGGGCACGGTCTTGGGGCAAGTGGGAAACGCACAATCCGACAACGTTTTGGTAAAGATTTTCAAGGTGGGGAACAAAAAGATTTCAGGCGAGTTCGGCGGCATCCTTCACATTTCCGATGTTTCCGACAGGTACGTTACTTCGATGAATGACGTTTGCAAGCCCGGAGACATCGTCAGGGCTAAAGTAATCAGCGAAAAAAACCGCGTCTTCCACCTAACAACCAACGACAAGAACTTAGGCATCGTTGACGCTTTCTGCTCCCGGTGCGGGAGCTTGTTGGAGCCAGACCGATATGAACTGCGTTGCCCAAAATGCGGTAACATCGAAAAACGTAAATTGGCTCCTGACTACGGAAAGGAACCGCTATAGCGAGGTTGAGTGGGTTTGAAAATTAACGTCGTTAAGAAATCTGGCAACGAGCTGAAAATAGAAATCGTCGGCGGAAGCCACGGAATTTGCAACTTGTTAACCAAGCGGCTCCTAGAAGATAAGACGGTGGAGTTTGCAGGCTACGATTTGCCGCATCCTTTAGCGTCAAGTCCCAACATCTACATCAGGATGAAGGGCAAAACTAAGGCTGAAGACGCGTTGCTTAAAGCGGTTGAGAAAGTTCGAGACACAAATGACGCCTTTAGCAAAGAGTTAGACCGCGTTCTCAAAGCCTAGTTGGCTTCATCTTAATCCTTTTTAACTTTGTTTTTGCCTATTGGGTGCTTTTAGCCTTTAGTTTAAAAGCTGAAAATGCTATTTGTTTTCGGGACCTGTTTTGGAGCCAAAGAAATTTCGAGTTATAAAATCTGAAATCCGCGTTCTTAGGCGTCGACGACGGCAAATTCGCGCCGCACACAATTGGCGAGGTGATTGTTGTGGGCGTTGTTTTCCGGGGAAGCTGCTCAATCGACGGGGTGATGCATACCCACGTTGCAATTGACGGTTTCGACGCTACTGAAAAGCTGGCTTCCATGATTAACGGTTCGCCTCACCACAAACAGCTGCGCGTGGTAATGTTGAATGGGATAACGTTTGGTGGATTTAACGTTGTGGACATTAAGAAGCTTAATTTGGCAACCGGGCTTCCCGTCATCGCGTTGACTTCTGAAAAACCCGATTTAGAAGCAGTCCGCAAAGCGCTAAGTAACTTGCCTAAGAGCGGGGAACGGTGGAAAATGGTTCTTGAGGCGGGGGAAATCCATGAAGTAACTTGCAAGGGCAAGAAACTCTACATGGAGCTCGCAGGCATCTCCGTGTGCGACGCGCAGGAAATCGTGGAGTTGACTGCTACTAGAAGCAGTTTGCCTGAGCCGCTTCGTGTGGCGCATCTTATCGCTTCTGGCGTCAGTCTCTGATTTCGCGTGATTTAGAAAAGGTTTAAAAGGTACATTGCTAAGGGAATCAAAAACGGACACGAATATTGGAGTTCGGGAAATATGGAATTTTGCCCTAAATGCGGTTCTCGTCTTGAGCCAAAAAAAACCAAGACAGGTAAAGAGGCTTCCTTAATTCTCGCGTGCCCCAAATGCGGATACAAGAAGCCGGAAGCGGGCGAAAAAGTTGAGGTTGTGCCGAAGGTTATCCAGCATAGTCCTCAACAGTTTGTAGCCGTAATCGGAAAAGAAGAACAGAAACTGAGCACATTGCCGACAGTTCGAATTGAATGTCCAAGATGCGGAAACAACACCGCGTACGTTTGGCAAGTGCAGACAAGGGGCGCAGATGAATCTTCAACCCAGTTTCTACGCTGCACCAAATGCAACTACACCTTCAGAGAATACAGCTAAACACCTTTTTTCAATAGCGCAACCCCAGGCTTAGGGATTCGCTTGAACTTGCATTTGCAAAGTGTATATGCTTTCTGTAGATGCTTTCTCCTCCTATCGGTGCCACACCGCAAGTAAAATCGCCCGACCATGCCGCCGTAAGCAAATTGCCAAGCATCAGATGATTTCTCGATTTTATGTTGCCAAGCGAGTGTTTTTGGGGTGGGATATGGCAATTTTTATTAGCTAAAAGCGTAATCACAAGCTATATAACTTTACAGGATTATGCAATAGGCGAGGAAGAGAAAGATGTTCAAGCTTAAAGTGTCCGATGCTAAACTCCTAAGAGACATGGCTACAGCCATCTCCATCCTAGTTGACGAAGCCACCTTCAAAATCGAACCTGAAGGCATGAAACTTCGAGCAATGGACCCTTCACGGGTAGCCATGATTGATTTTGAATGGCCAAAATCCATCTTCCAAGAATACACCTCCACGGAACCCGCAAAAATATGCCTAAACATCAGTGAACTTCTTAAACTCCTCAAACGTGCGGGAAAAGATGAGGCAGTTGAATTATCGCTTGACGACAAAACAGGGCGTCTGCTGGTAGCGATAACGGGCAAATACAACAGAAACTTCACGATGCCGACACTGGAAGCCTCAGAAGAAGAGGTACCTACACCGAAAATAACCTTCAACGTCAAAGCCAAAACAACCACACAAGGCTTAAGCCAAGCAATCGAAGACGCGCAGCTAGTGAGCGACCACGTCCGCATCGAAGCAGAACCCGAAAAGCTGACGTTGAGTGCGTCGGGCGATTTAATGGGCGCCACCATAGTTTTGCAGAAAGGCACCGATGCGCTGCTTGATTTGGAAGTTAAGGAAACTGCGAAGGCAACTTTCAGCCTAAGTTACCTCTCAGAAATCATAAAGGCCGCTTCAGCAACATCTGAGATTGCGACGCTTGAATTCTCAACCGACATGCCTGTGAAAATAGATTTCCAGCAGACAAAAGAGGGAAAACTGACTTTCTTCTTGGCGCCCAGAATAGAAACAGAATAACGTGACCGCATTGCAAATTGAATCGGCGGGATTCACCAAGAACGATTTGGCAAAATATCCTTTTTTAAAAGAAACCGCCGAATACATTAAACCCTTAAACCTGCAAATAGACGACCTTGCAAGCATGGGCACCGAACTTGTAAAACGTGCTGAAGAAAGAGTTAACGAAGCTTTAATTGACCGACGCATAACCCGAAACGCCAAAAGAGTAGACATAGAAATCCCCTCATTCCCGCTTGCGTTGCTGATTGTTATAGCCACTGAAAACTCGTTTATCAAAAAGAGGTATGCGTTGGCAGAGGCAAAGCAGGCATCCAGCGATTTGGTTTTGGAGCCAAAAGAAAAAATCCTCAAAGTAGCCCGCGATTTTGATTGGCAAATAAGCCTTGCTAAGGAAAATGCTGATTCGCCCTTGGATTTTTCCGTAAGCTTCACCGATTACCTCAGAAACTCCGCGCATTTGCATGACAAAAAATGGAAGTTAACCAACAGCATCCTGTCCCGCGGCAGTGTTTACTTAAACAAAAAAGACGTTGTCAGGCTGCTGGAAGAAGAAATTCGAAGACGGGTAGAGAAAAGGTTAGATGTGAAACTGCAAAAGTGCCCGCTTGAATTGGGACTCATAGCTGAACGCGTGAAGAAACTCGCTACCGAAGTCGTCGGCGCGATGGAAACCGAGGAGCTTCCGAAAACCATTGTTCAATCGGCTTATCCACCGTGCGTTGTGGCTCTGGTGGAAACCGCCAAGTCGAACCATCACCTATCCCACATTGAACGGTTCACTTTGACGTCTTTTTTGGTTAACATCGGGATGTCCTCCGAAAACGTGAATGACCTTTTCAAAACCTTCTCAGACTACAATGAGCGGCTAACCCGATACCAAATCGAACACATCGCGGGCGAACGCGGCTCAGCAACACGGTACACCCCCCCTCAATGCTCCCTGCTTCAAACGCATGGTGTATGCAAAAACAGGGACGACTTGTGCCGCCGAATCTATCATCCGCTTGCATATTATAAACGCAAGCAAAAGGTTGCTTTGCAATAGTTACTTAAGATTTATATGTCAACTTTACCTAAGTTGACTTAGAGCAATATGAATTATCAATTAATTGGAAATGCGGCGCACGGCGGCGAAATCGGGGTAATTCTGCCTACTTATCGGGAAGCCGAAAATATTTCCAGGTTAATTGATGACATCGAGAGCCTAAATCTGGACAGCACAATTCTCGTAATTGACGATTCCAGCCCTGACCAAACAGCGGAAATCGTGCAGAAAAAACAAAGCAAGTACCGCAACATTCTGCTTTGTGTTCGACCTAAAAAAAGCGGGTTAGGAACAGCGATAACTGACGGCTTCAAACTTTTTTTGAATTCAAAGTCTCCTCCCAAATACATTTTTACAATGGACGCCGACTATTCGCATAACCCCAAAGATATTCCGCGGCTTCTATCGACCATGACGGAAACTGACTGCGGAATAGTCGTCGGCAGCAGATACATCAAAGGAGGACACATCGCAGAATTGGCCTCTCACCAGAAAAATAATCAGCCGCACAGCTAACTCCATCGCAAAGTTTTCACTCGGGTTAAAACCCCACGACTGCACCAGCGGCTTCCGCTGCTACTCCACCAAGTTTCTGAGCGCAACCATCGGCAACTTGCACAGCCACACTTACGAGATTCAAATAGAAACCATAAGGCAAGCGTCATCTGAGGAACTTCAACGTGAAGGAAACCCCTGTTTTGTTCGTTAACCGAAAAAGCGGAAAATCCAAGTTAAGCTGGACTGAAATCCACAGCTACATCACCTACACTTTAAAGGCAATTTTACGTTCCTAAGTTCACTGTGGCTTTTTTCTGCGTCAAGGTATATTACTACATGTTGGTAGCTCTAAGTTATAGGCGACATGCTTAATGAAGCGCTCAGGCACCACGATTCTTCTTTTTGCAGCAATGCTTTTCATAGTGCTAAGCATAAGCCTCGCAACCGTCAGCCTATACACAGTCCCAGATCAACACAGCAGCCAAACCCGCGTCTTAATCAACGTCACCTTCCAACTTTCACCCAACGAAACCTACAGGCAAGGCTTAGGCTCATTTTTCGGCGACGAAAACATCACCCTCGAAATGCAGTCTTCTGCTTCGTTCCAAAAGAATTTTTCCCTGATGCTTCCCGTATCAAACGATGTTCTGTTGATTAAAACTGGCATGGCTTACAATTCCACGCAGCCAAACTTCACATACTCGTTTCTTGCGAGCCCAGACTACTACGACGCCGTTTTCACTTCCGCTTCATCAGTCTGGAACAATCCATTTTCAAGTACTCGAACAAAAACCAGCCGCCACCTACCCGAATTCATGGCTAAATGAACCCTCAAAAATAATGTTCCTAGTCAGCTTTGCCGCAGCAATCCTGCTGATGTTGAAAATGGCTTTATCCAAGCTCTCACGGACTGAATCGAAAACAATTGCGATTCCATCCTTAGACAAGAAAGCCCGACGATACCTTTTAGCGCTGATTTTAGCTCGGGTTGGTAATCTGGCTTTTAGTTCTCGCAGTCAATTCAGGTCCTCTTGCGACGCTTGAAAACTGGTACACTGACAACGCCCGCGACTCCTACGTTGCCAGTTTATTTCCTAAAGACGGCTTCTCAATTTTCAGCCAACCACTCAGTAAGCTTGCAAGCGTCGACATATCAAACTATAAGTATGTAACTTGGCCGCAGATGCCTCACCTGTATCCGCTGGGAAGCGTCTTGATGTTCTTGCCCTTCGGCATCCTTATCCAAAATGGCTTTAACTCAACTATTCTTTTCAAAATTGAAATAGCCATATTCTTGGTAATTGCTTCGGCGTGTGCTTATTTTTTCCTGAAGGTCTATCTCAAGAAAGACATGGCTTTAATCCTTAAGCTTCTCGGCGTTTACGTCGTGTATGTTACGCTTGTAGCTTACGCGGCTGACGGGATGTTTGAGTCAGTGGCTTTCATCTTTGCCCTATTCGCCGTTTACATGTTCATAACGGAACGCTACGAATACTTTTTCTTGCTTGTCACAGTTTCAACGTTTTTTAAGTATGAAGCAGCCATTTTTCTTTTCCCCCTAATCGTGGTCGGCTTGGTAAAACTTGTCCAGAAAAACAAGCTGCAGAAGTCTGCTGAAAAACAAAGCTGTTGTTGTTGGCTTGATTCTCGGCGTTGTAAGCGTCTTCACGGCTTACCTGAGCGCTCCATACCTTATGTCGGGGGGACCCCAGCTGATTATGAACGGTATAAACGCTTTTTCATCCAACACACATATCGCATGGCTCAACCAATCCTTCTTCGTTCTGCTAACGCTTGCAGTGACCGTGAGCTACGCCCTCTACATGCTCAACAAAAACATTCTACTTTCCCTGTCCGCGCTTTTTCTGCTACTGCCAAGCTTCATGATGCCTTACTTCCAAAACTGGTATTTACCCTTCATTTTTGTCTACGCACTTATTCCCCAGCAGAAAAAAGAGGTGAACGTCACCGTGGCTTGGCTAATCTTTATGGTTGCTGTGCTGGTTTTTTCAGGAACCAATTTTCAGTTGTGGCTTCAATATCTCCATTAAGTTTTTCCAACCACATTAACAACTTTTGAATAAGCCGTTGACGCAACATACAAATCGGCTCCGCAGCGACAAACAAGATAAATCCATCCGAATAATCAATATAGCGACAGAGGTTGAGGTGGGGAACTTGGAGGCTTCTAGAGATTTCGTTTACCAAAAATTCTGCGAGTACTACCGAGACCCCTCAAACGTAATTCCTGCACCGATTTTTCCCGAGCAAAGAGAATTCGGCTATCTGATGTTTAAAGAGCGGTTCATGGTTAGGCACAGACGGTTCAACGGCATCAACAGCTTAAGGTCCGCTCTAAACCAGACAGTTCCATCTGACGTTTACCATTCTTGCGCTTACTATGAAAACCCCGATTTCGACATGGATAAAAAAGGCTGGTTAGGCGCAGACTTGGTCTTCGACATCGATGCTGACCACATCCCGAGCGCCTGCAACAAAATCCACGATGAATTCGTCTGCGCCAAATGCGGCTTCAGCGGCAGAGGAATAACCCCCGAGGTTTGCCCAGCTTGCGAAGCAACAAAATTTGCCACCAAAACTTGGCCCTGTGAACTCTGCATACAATCCGCCAGAGAAGAAGCTGCCAAACTGATTGATATGCTGAGCAACGATTTCGGTTTTTCTTTGAATGAATTGCACGTGTTTTTTTCTGGACACAGAGGATACCATGTGCACGTTGAAGACGAAGCTGTACGGTCACTGGATGCCATGGCACGCAAAGAAATCGTTGATTACGTAATAGGCTTGGGTTTAGCTGTGCTGGAGAAAGATTTCAAAGATAAGAAGGCAAAACAGAGCCCAAAAAAATTCAATCTTCACAATTTCGGCTGGAACAAGCGACTGAAAATGGGAATGCAAAACATTGTCCAGCACGCATCCAAAGAAGACCTGAAAAACATCGGAATAAACAACAACGCCCTTTTAAAAAACAGGGACAGCAATCATCACCCGCTGCATTAACGAGGGCCGATGGGAAAGCGTCCCAGGCGTAAGTGTTCAAACATGGCTAAAACTTGCCGAGTACGCAAGAGACCTACAGTCTTCAAAAATCGATACCGTTGTTACCACGGATATTCACCGTTTAATCAGAATGAACGGGACCTTGCATGGGAAAACTGGGTTGAAAAAAGTGGAGTTTCCAGCGAAAAACCTGCTGGATTTTGACCCTTTTTCTGGAGCAGTAGCTTTTAAAAAGGGGGCGGCAAAAGTGTTGGTCTCTGACGCGCCAGAGTTCAAGATGGGCGGGGAAACGTTCGGTCCATATCGAGATGAGACTGAGGAGTTGCCTGTTGCAGCGGCGGTCATGTTGATCTGCAAGGGACGGGCTAAGGTGGCTGATTAATGTATAACGAACTTTACATGGCATGGCGAAAAGAGGTAGGCGAGGCTTCACTTGCGGGTTTACCGCGTGACTTCTACGTCAAAATAGCCGATTACCTAAAACGCATGCGCGAAGAAAACAGGCTGCCTGACAAAAAATCCGTTAAAGTAAGCTTGCTTGAACATGAAGCCAAGAACGTGACCCTCATGCTTGAGGAGCTGCTTTGGGCAAGATACAGAAAACTGCTCAAAACAATAAGCCAAAACCAAACGTTGCCATCGGAACTGCTGACAGCTGAAGAAGCCAAAATGTGTGAGAGCTTCGTAGTATTCTCAGACGCATACCAAAAGTTCACAAGGGACCTTTTGCAAGGCGAAATAATCCCCGTGAGCCCATCCGCAAGTCAACCCGTCAGCCAACCCCAAAGTGTTCCACGAATCGAGGCAAAAGCAGAAGTTGCAGTGAGCCATGCACGGGTGACTCTACGGTTTACAAAGAGTATTCCAGCGATTATGGGTGCCGACATGAAGTCTTACGGTCCGTTTCTGGTTGAAGATGTCGCTTCCCTGCCTGCCGATAACGCGAAGATTCTGGTTAAGCAGGGTTTAGCGGTGCTGGTTGAGGTTTCTTGAGGGCACCTGATTTTCCCATCTTTATTTTTCGCCACAATATTTGGCTCGCAAAAATGATGAGCGGGTATGATACAATCCAAATTATCGAGTACAGCGGACCATAGTAGAAATGGAACGTTTGCACTTGGCTTGATTCTGCACCGTACTGCATGCCGATGTTGAAGATGGTGACTATTCTGAGCACGTTTATGAAGTAAGTGACGACTACGCCGACCGCGAAGTACCCGGCTTTGGCTTTCCAAGAAATATGCATCTGCTGAAGAAACAGCAAAACAACAGCCGTGAAAATCAGGAAGCTTTCGATGCCTGCACAGGGCCAAGCAATTGAGAATTTAGTTGTTCCCAACGGTCCCGTAGCCTGAAGAGTCGGCATCCCATTCACCATCGTCAGAGAAGTGACGCATCCAAGCCAATCCAAGATTTTGGCGGCAAGCGTCGCTGTTGTGGGAACCAAAATCTGAAACGGAGTAAATTCGCCGTAGGGAAAAACGTTATCGATAGTGTAGATGACTCCCACCAACGCTGCGAATATTCCCGGCAAGGCAAGGCTAGCCAGACCTTTCTTCCCGAAAAATAAGAGCGCTATCGTACAGAATAGGGCTGCAAAAACTAGGTACTCAATTGACAGCGGCATCGAGTCGTAGAAGGCGACTTTGTTCATCGAAAACCAGTTTGCCAAGGCTCCGTTTAACCCGAGATAATACTCGGAAACCACGTAAATTGAGGGAATCAGCAGGGCGACGGCGAAGGCTGCAAGCTTCGCGGGGTTTTGCATGTTTATTTTTGGTTTGAATGTGTCCCAGTTCAAGATGAACTCAAGAGCTACAAGCCAGATGAAGAAAAGCTGGAAGGTTCTGCCCTTCCACATCAGCTGAAAGGACGCTTGAGGACTGACCTGAAGGTACGGGTCAGCGGGGTTCAGTAGGAATAGCAGCGCCAAAGGTGCGGCGAACGCAATTAATGGCAAGAGTTTAACGATGACATCAAGGTCAACTTGCCGCCTAACCTTTTGAGCAACACTTGCCATAAATGTTCAATACCCTTAATTCAACATCATAAAATACTCTTTTTCAATCTAAAAAAGCATACGCCGCCCTACCAATCAGGACCAACTACTTTGGAGAGAGCAGAAATCCAAATCTAACATAAAACAAAAGGCGCCTTTGAAGGATTCGAACGCCGCGAGAACAAGGTCTCTTGCTTTTGTATTTCGCGGTAAGTCTCCCTCCTGATGAATCCCAAAGCCAAGCGAGCCTGAACCCGGCTGGCAAGAACCGCCGTTGCGCCCATATCCGACAATACGCGACAATAACTTCAACATAGCGTCAACATAGCAAGTCGCAATCCGCCCATAGCAAAGTCGCATTGTTCAACCCGAAGGCAAGCCTAAACAAAAAAAGCAACCCAAAACATCAAAAGCCAAGGCGGAAAGTCGCAACTTTCACCAAAACAAAAGTCTCAACTTAAAAATCTAAAGCACCACAAAAATCCAATTTCGAAAAACCAAGGTTTTCAGCATATAAGCAATAAAGTATAAGAATGTGTATGTTCCTTCTATGCAAAGCTGGTAGTGAATACCGTGAACGTTCCTAAAGAGGTCAAAACTTACTGTCCAAAATGTAAAGCTCATCAAATTCACAGCGTAACGCTTTACAAGCCTGGAAAGCGAAGAGCCTTAGCTAAAGGCGAACGCCACCATGAAAGAGAAAAACAGGGTTATGGTGGACAAAAATATCCTTTGCAAAGAGAATTCGCTAAAACCACAAAAAAACAAACAATGCGCCTCAAATGCAAAGTCTGCAACTACATGAGGCACAAAGACGGCATACGTCTAAGAAAACTAAACATACAATAGTTAATGGAGAAAAAAAGTTATGTCTGAATGGAGTAAACTTATCCCGAAACCGCGAAGCGTCTTCCTAAGAGTTAAATGCTCAAAATGCGGCAACGAACAATTAGTCTTCAGCAACGCAGTAAACAAAATAACCTGCAACGTATGCGGAGAAACACTTGCCGAACCTACTGGCGGAAGAGCAAAAATCAATGGTGACGTGCAAGCCGTTCTCGAGTAAGGGATGACGAAATGAATGGCTGAGCGTAAGCCACAGTGGCCTAAAGCCGGCGATTTGGTTATCGCGGCAGTTGAAGCAGTCACGGATTACGGCGCTTACGCCAAGCTCGATGAAAACGGTCAACGCAGGTTGCTTTACGTCTCAGAAACCCCATCTTCATCGCGGCAAGATGTTCTGGCATGCATCGCAAAAGCAGGCAGACACGGCAGTTTTAGAAGGGAAAACTAATTGGTTTGGCAACTTCGCAAATGCGTAGACTGCAGCAAGTATACTCTTAAAAAAGATGTTTGCCCATATTGCGGCGGAGCAGTTAGGATTCCGCATCCAGCAAAGTTTTCGCCAGACGATAAATACCTAAAGTATCGAATGGCAATGAAACGGAGCAAAGACGAATGAAAGAAACGTACCTTAAACAGTTCGCTGAAATCCAGCCTAATAACCCGATACTAATCGAGGGCCTTCCAGGCTTGGGGCTTGTAGGCAAAATCGCACTTCGCTACATGGTTAAGCAGTTAAAACCACAAAAAGTAGCCTACCTCTACTCCCCCCATTTCCCATACTTCGTTCTAGTAAACAAAAAAGGAAACGTTCGCCTCCTACGCGGAGTATTCTACTACCACAAAAACCCAAATGGAAACGACCTAATTCTATTCACCGGCGACAGCCAATCACAAACAATCGAAGGGCAATATGAAATCGCCGACCAAATTCTCGCATTCTCAGAAAAACACAACGTAAAAACAATCGCAACCATCGGCGGCTACCGAATGGAGCCCACAGAAAAACCCAAAGTCTTCATCGCAGCAACATCTCAAGAAATCCTAAACAAAGCCCTCAACGCAGGCGCAATCCTCAGCACTGCAGGAAGCCCCATCGTTGGAACAGCAGGATTAATACTTGGCTTAGCAAAATTCAAAAAAATAGACGCACTCTGCTTGCTCGGCGAAACCCGCGGTTACTTGCCTGACCCGCTTTCAGCAAAAAGCGTGCTTGAAGTCCTAAAATCCACGTTTAACTTCGAGTTGGATCTTAAAGGGTTAGACGATGAGATTGCTCGGGCTGAAACAATGGTGGCTCGTCTGCAGCAGATTGAAGAGAAACGTGCGCTTGAAGCTGAACAAACACGAAAAGAAGACGACAAAAAGACCACCTACATTTCTTAAGCCAAGCTTTCCTTCATTAAATCGGCAGTTTTCTGCGCTGCATTTTCCGTCATTGGAAAAGTGAAGGGCTCCATCTATGTTTTCTTTAGGCATCCTTCTCTTGGCTCATAGATTGTTCCTTCGCGCAGCAGCTGGCTTATCATCCGTTCGACTTCGCCCCTTGGAATCTTGTTTTTCGTTTCCAACTCAGTGACAAGAGTCTCTTTCTCAACTATACCCGTCGCCTTCTCCATGGTCATAAGCGTTGACAGCACTATTGAGAGCCTGTCCCGGATGCTTTTGGGTCTGCCAGTCATTATCAAGTCAATATCCATCTTGTACGAGGACAAGTCGATTCCGACTTCTTCTAGGGACTTCTTCATTATCGTAATTGCTGCGCCTGCATCTTCCGCTGTTACTTCCTTACGTAACGCCACCCGGGCTCGGGCTTCTGAGAGCCGAACCAGCGACTCCAGCTGCCGTGCAGTTATAGCTACAGGTGAGCCTTCTGTTTCGCTTGCTGAACGCATGGCTAAGTAAAAGTCGCTAAGCTGCTTTAACGCCTCTTCAGAAAGGACAGGTTTGATTCCCTTTGCGTAGCTGACATATTTGCGCAGCAACTCCGCGTCAACCTGCGCCTCAACAGGGCTTACTCCTCGGCGGTGAATCTCCAAAATGTGCCTAGACATTTTCCGTCCGATTCTTTGTTCGGGACGTCGCGAAGCACGAAAATTAAGTCAAAACGGGATAAGATGGTTACTGGCAAAGGAACGTTTTCAGCCACGGTGCGGTTAGGTTCATACCTGCCCAGCGACGGGTTAGCCGCAGCCAACACCGCGGTACGAGCGTTCAATGTGGCGACGATGCCGCCTTTTGCAACTGAAACCGTATGCTGCTCCATAGCCTCGTGTATGGCAACTCGGTCTTCTGGACGCATTTTATCCATTTCGTCAATACAGGCTATTCCTTTGTCGGCAAGCACCAAAGCGCCTGCTTCCAGACTCATGCTTCCCCCTTTCTCGCGTACAACGGCGGCGGTTAAGCCTGCAGCGGTTGTTCCTCTGCCTGAAGTGTACAGGCCACGGGGCGCTATTCTGGCTACGTACTGGAGAAGCTGCGATTTGGCGGTTCCAGGGTCACCGATTAGCAGGATGTTGGGTTCTCCCCTTATGCTTACGTCTGGCAGGGTTTTTGAGACTCCTCCGAAAAGCAAGTACATTATGGCTTCTTTGATGTGTTCGTAACCGAAGATTGAGGGCGCGATGGAGTCCCTGATTTTCCTGTGTACCCACGGGTCCTTCGACAAGGCGAGGATTTTTTCTTCTTCTTCAGGTGTAGGCGGAGAAGACTCGGGTTCTTTACCGAGCAACTCCACGGAGTTGGCGTCAAGCTGAAGAATAAAAGTGCGCAGTTTCCCCATGCCCATCAGCGAAGGTGCAAAAGCGTGCACGATGCCTACTATGGAAACGTGGTCTCCGGGTCTGGCAACGTCAACGATGTCGTCGCCTACAGTTTTCACGGCTAAAGTTCGCGGCAGCTGCCCAGGCGGAAGGTCCTCGGGTTTTTCCTGAAGTCGCAGGTCTTGTGAATCTATGAATGTGGATTCTTCCTGGACGAATTCGAAGGGTCCGTCTCTGCCGCAGTCAGGTGCAACGCATGCGGTTGGCGCTTTGAGGAACTGCCCGGTTTGCTCAACCATGTTCATTGTTCCGCAGCGTTTGCATTTGAACGCTCCTTGCAAAACCATGGGTCTAACAGGGGTGGCTCTAACAACTATGCCTTCGACCATCACAAGTTTGGTCATCTGTTTTGACCCGAGTTTTCTGAGCTGTTCTTTGCCGAGGAGCGCCACGATTCTTATGATGATTTTCTCTATTTTTTCAGCGTACTCAGAATCCTCTATACGAAGCTGCTCATACGCGCCTTTTCCAGCATGCTGCAGGTACTCTTCAGGTCGGTTAAGTACCTGCTCTGCAAGCGCCTGATCGAAACCGTAGAGTTCTTCAAAATCGATGATTATCGAGTTTTTTCCAGTGATAGCTAACTGTGCGATTCTTTGACGGTACTTTTCTCTCTTGAAAAACTCTTGGAAACGCTGCTGCGGATCCACAGTCAACTGCTCGTTAGCCATCTCTACTTTTCACCTTCAACATCCAAAATCTTGGCTTTCCATTCAGAAATAATCTTAACCAGCTGTTCGTAGAGGATTTTTTCTTCGTTTGACAGCTTCTTGATGACTTGTTCTCCCTGCCCAGGGGCGCCGGACAGTGCAACGATCTTTTTCAGCCGGGAATTCACCACGTCTTTTGCAAGATGCTGCGCTTTTTGGTACTCACTTATTTTTTCGGGCTGTGTAGCTTCCTGTTTCAAAATGACGAGGTAGCGCCTGAGTTTAGGGTAGAAATCGTCTGGCAACTCGCTGATTTGCCCAGGAATCTGAACTCCCTCTTTCCATTGGACCTTAAAGAGTTTAGTTGTGTCCAGCAGGTCGTCTTCTCGGAAATGCACCATCCCCGCGTTAGCTAGCTCTTTAGCGACCCAAAAGTAAACTTCATACTCGTTTCCTTCATCAAAGGGGCCGACATTTAAGCCGGCAAGCTTCATTTCAGGGCAGTTCCTGTTTGCAACTATTCTGACGAGTGAATTCTCGTAGCAGAAATCCAACGTGCAAATTTTGCTAGCCAACCTTCCGCTCTCCCTGTCCGATAGCTTATCCCTTTGTGGGGTTCAACAGATATAGCAAAAGTAGTTTTAAGGTTATCTACAAAAATAAATTAATGGGGCGAAGCTGGCATGGAGCTGGCTTGTTTTTCTGAGATGTTGGTTTCTTCTTAAAGACGGTTGATTTTCCCAGTTTACTGAATCTATGGCCACAGTCCCAACGTCTTTATTGCGTTGGCGACTCTGCCGACTCCCAGCATGAGTGCTCCTGTGCGCATGTCGCTCTCTTCTCGCTCTGCCAACGCGGCGACGTCGTCGAAGGCTTTAGTCATTTTCTCCTCAAGCTTGCTGTTAACGGTCTGCAGTGTCCACTGTTCACGGGTGAGGTTTTGTACCCACTCAAAATAGCTCACGGTTACTCCGCCGCTGTTAGCCAAGATGTCTGGTATAAGGCAGATTCCCTTCTCGTAGAGGACCCTATCCGCGTCGGGTGTTGTCGGTCCGTTTGCGGCTTCAGCAACCATCTTCGCCTTGATTTTGTCTGCGTTTTTGCAGGTAATTTGGTTCTCAAGCGCCGCTGGGATGAGTACGTCGCAGGGCAGCTCGAGGAGTTCTTCGTTAGTTATGTTTTTGGCGTCTTTGTAGTTTTGTACGGATCCCGCTTTTTCTTTGTGTGCCAGAACGTCGGGGATGTTTAAGCCGTCGGATGCGTAGATGCCTCCTGTGGAGTCGCTCACTGCAACTACTTTGGCGCCTATTTCTTGGGCTGCCGCCGCCGCGTGGTATCCGACGTTGCCGAATCCCTGTATGGCTACTGCGGCGTTTTTGAGTTTGACGCCGTTGTTTTCTGCGGCTTGCCGTACGCAGTGTATGACGCCTCTTCCTGTGGCTTCTGTTCTTCCCCATGAACCGCCGATTTCGACGGGTTTGCCTGTGGCGCTCTCCGGTATGCTGTAGCCTTTGAGTTGGCTGTAGGTGTCCATTACCCAAGCCATGGTTTGTGCGTCTGTGTACATGTCTGGGGCGGGGATGTCGCGGTGTGGACCCAGATACTCAGCGATCAAGCTCACGTACCTTCGGGTTAGGCGTTCAAGTTCGTGCATGCTCATTTTTTTTGTGTCTACAACTACGCCGCCTTTGGCTCCTCCGAACGGGATGTTTGCGATGGCGCATTTCCAAGTCATCAACATCGCCAACGCGGTGACATCATCTAGCGTGACGGTGGGGCTGTAGCGGATTCCTCCCTTGAACGGTCCACGTGCATCCCAATGCTGAACCCGAACGCCGCTGAAGACTCCGACGACGCCGTTGTCCATGCGGATGTCGATGCTTACGCTTATGGAGCGTTTAGGCAGGCTAAGCATGCGGCAAATGCCCGGGTCCAATTCAAGTTTTCTGGTTGCGAGTTTAAGTTGGGATAATGCCACGTTTAACGTTGCGTGCTCTTCAGACATAAAATCAGCCTTCTACAGGAATTGTTAATTGGGAATGGCTAGATAAAATTTGCCTTGCGGGTTTTGTGTTGTTGGTTGATGCTTTTGTATACGGGTTGCTTATGTCCATGCTGTAGGTGTTTTGGAGGCGCTTTTTGTGGTTGGTTTTGGTCACAAATAGTAGACCCCCTCCCCTCGGTCTCTGAAGCCATCGTTACCTTTGCTTTTTAATGTAAAGATGGGGTACCCTCCCCTCCGAGAAGAATTTTGTTCAGGGCTTGTTTTGGGTTGCTTTTTTGGTTTGGGGCTTGAACGTTGGGGTTTTAGGTGGGTGTTTTCGGGGGGAAGGGTGGTTTCTGTGCAAAGAGTGTGTTTGGGGTGTCTGGATGTGCCTGTTGGGCGGGCGGGGTTAAACCTTAAATACGTGTAAATAGATATGTGTTTACGTGTGAGCGTTATGCCCCTAAACTGCTCCCTATCCTCGCCTCTGAGCGACAGTCAAAAACTCATCTGGCAACTCATCAGCACAGGCCTCACCGTCGCCAACATCGCCCAAAAACTCAAAACCACCCGCCAATACGTCAACCAAACCCGCCTAACCGCCCAAGCCAAACTCTCCAGCACCCTACTCGAAGTCGCAGCCGTCAACAGCCTCCAAGTCACCAAACTCAACCCCAAACAAGCCATCCTCCTAGGCTACCACCCCACCCTAAAACGAAAAGCCATCATCACCTACACCACCACCCACGGCCTAAAAGTCTGGTACTGGCACGACAACCCCGAAGAAGTAACCGACACAGCCTTCCTCGCCCAAACACGGCAGTACCTAATCGACATAGCCAAAGAAAGAGGCATAACCATCGAAAACGCCGCAAACATCCACCCAGCAAAACTGGCACACATTATATTCAGTCAACTTATCCCGGAGTTGAATGCATGACAAACAAAGCAAAGGTGAAAAAACAAACACGAGGCTGGCTCCCGAAGGAACCTACTGTGAGCTTTACCAAAAGTACAAAAGGTGTGGAGAGACCCAGCTGGGGTATAACGGTTCCTTTTTGGGTACCTGGCTTAACGATTGTTACCTCACTTATCTCAGCTCTCTTTGGAGCTACCCTTGTATCTGCATATACATGGATTCCCCAAGGCCCAGGAATTACTGGAGTAACTGTCCTCTATTCGGGCCTCTATAGTGGAATCTTGAGCATAGTAGCTTCCGTTTTAGGATTATCCTCAGGCTTTCTGTTACTTGCAAGAAAATACATCGCACTCAGCGGTAACTAGTATAATTATCGTATTTTCTTTTGGACTTGCAACATTATGGCTCCCTACAATTGACGGCCAGCCGTGGTATACTGGCTCCATAGTAGCCTTCCCAATGATTGCTTCTGTAGTTGCATTAGTCAAGCTGGGAATTAACTACAGGAGACTTGCCGGAAATGGTAACAAACTGCCAAGCATACAGGAACGCCTACTCGCCGGATTAGGTATTGCTGGCGGCGGACTTACAGTGATGGGAATAGTAAGCTATTTTGGTCCTGTATACCTCAAGCAAGCGTATGTTGTGTTGCTGATTGTGGGTATTCCTTTGCTTGTAGGTGCCCTTGCGAGTAGAAGGGTCTTAAAAAATAGGGTAGATACGGATGAACGCCAAAAAGCACCCTGATGTTATGATACGGGCACTGATAGAGAAAGCTAATTTTCTGCGCGAACACCTAAAATTTGGGGCGTGCATTAGGGTTTGGTTTCCCAAAGAGCCTCGGCTTCCAACCAAGGCTTTTCATCATTATGATCAATCTACAAGCGCTAATCAAAAACATATTACAATCGACACACATGCAAAAAAACAGAGAACCACTTTTCTGATTTTCACTCCCCTTTTCGCACTTTTCATTCTTGCATTTGTTGATTTTCAAGTAACCATCTCTATGACCACTTGGCAATCAGCCGCTATTTATCTGGTTATAGGATTAATTACGGGTTCGTTTATCACTTCACCTTTCATCAATAGAGTACTGAGATTATTGCGGGAAAAAGGAGAAATAAATTATGGCGACAAGCCACTTATGCTGGTTATTTCTCTGGTGGTTGTTATTGCTTTTTCTGGCATTACTGGGTTCTTATTTTCGTACCTTTCATTGCAGACAAGAACCATTTGCGTTAACTCGCTTTTTGGCGGTATCTTGGGTTTTCTCTGCTCATCGGCAATTCTTATCTTCAAATGGGAAAACACCTATCGAATGCGCATTTACGGCACGCGAGACAGATTGTACGCCGTTTCTCAAAACGAAAATCCTAACATGTCTAATCCTATTCCCGAGTTGAAAGCATGAACGTCAAAAGAAGTTTAGAAAATCGCATTCGAGGCTGGCTTCCAAGAGAACCAACCCTTCAAAGCTTTCCTCGACAGCCAGCTCATTCGAGCTCACTAAATATAGAAAACGGACTGTCGGGTGCAAGATCATTTTCGGCTAGGACAGCGCTTATTTTTTTTCTTCCAGGTCTTCTATTGCTGAATTTTGCGTGGTTTACGTCATATTCTTTTGAATATGACATTAATTTGCAAGTCAAGACTTTAGGATGGGCTATAGGTTTGTTGGCTGGTGTACTTGTAAGTTTACTTCTAACTCAACCAAAGCTCAACTCAATTTCGCGTGAAAACAGAATCAGCATACGCAGGTGGGATGGCGAATGGATTATCCTGGTTCTAGCATTCGTCAGCGGCGGCCTTTACTTATCTTTTAATTATTCTTTGCAAATTGTCGCAATATACTCGGGCATAGGTCTGGCTTTGGTCGATGGCTCATGGTTCTCAAGGTACGCCCTTTTAGCTTGGTGGGAAAAGAAATCAAAGAGAAGGCTTTACTACTATCAAGATTCTAAAGCAGCGATTTATGCTGTCCCAGAAATGAAGCGTGCAAAAGCGGGCATCCCTGGGTTGGAAACATGAACGTCAAAAAAAGCTTAGAATCCCGCATTCGGGGTTGGTTTCCGAAAGAGCCGACGCTACCCAAAAGATACATGGGGGACACTTCAGAGAAGCCGAGGCGTCAGCCGCCGAAAAACAAGGGGTCTCGCTTGGCGACTATGATACTTGTTGCTGTGTTGGGTGTTTTCTTTGGAGTCGCCGATCTGTTCACCCGGCAATACACAACGTCCATCATTTATTTTGCCAGCTCAGCCGCCCTCATAGTGTTTGCATATTTTTTTAACAAGTACAATTTTGTAATCAGACCCAGAGTAGTCTTCGGGGTACTGTTCGTTGCCTTGGGCGTTCTCTTCATCTTCTTAAACCTGACGCAGCAACCGGGGGCAGGCGACGCTATTTTCGGCTTCGCCGCGCTGTTTACCGTATCATTATTCAGTGTGCAAGGGATTTTGCCATTAGCAATTGGCTTATTGGTAGTTCTTGGGGTTTTTGCTTTGGTCCTCAAAAATCAAAAAGAAATCAGGGTTAACCCATCTCTTTGGAAGAAGCAGTTCTTGCCTTACTGCGTTTCAGCCGCCATAATTTTCTTAGGTTATTTGGTTGCCTTGGGCGGAACTTTTTTTGAGTATAGTATTTCCGTGGCTTTTCTGGTGATGGGTGTTCTGGTTCTCAAGGGCTTACGGCGTTTTGCAGTTACTTCGGTTGCTCTTGTGGTGCTTCTTGTTTCGATATTGTTTTTTGGCTCTGCTTTAGCTGGAACGTACACGACAAGTTATGTGGCAACTGAAAGCCATTACATAAACAGCGCTCAAGTCCCCAACAACATTACTACCTTGAATTTGGCTATAGGCAGCAACGACGGAGACATCAACATTTACTTCACAAACAACAACTCGCAAGTCAGCCACACCGTGTTCCTTCAACAATACGGTCCAGTCTCTCGAAACGGAGGCGTCAATTATTATCCCCGATTCGGCGGCAACGAAGGCGAACCGCAAGAGCCGAACAACACGTATAGTTATGGAATCGAAAACGGGTTTGTGGGTATTAGCGCTTGGACTTTCTCAAACAACATTGACATTACGGTGAATCAGAACTTCAAGGTTAATTTGACAAGCACCGCAACTTTTGGCAACATCGTGGTTCACCTTCCACCTGGCGTAAACCCCATCCAACACTCCAACTTGCAAAGTCGCTACGGCAACACAAAAACAATCAACGGATAACTAGCTAATCGCAAGGTGAAAAGACGACTAAGCCTTCTTCACTTTTTCTTGCCAAGCTCCCGCTTCATCGCTTTTGCCAAGAGCTTCCACGCCGCGGCATCTTCCCTGCGCAATCTAGTTGCAAGTGCCCGACTGTCTTCTTTGCCCTCATAATCCAAATGCAAACCTGTAAACTCTAGAACCGAAGCCGATTTGCCTCTGGTTGAAATCTGGTACAGAAACTGCGAGTACTGGTTTGGTCCCGTCAGATGCGTGGATATCCATGAAAGGTTTTCTGGGTAGAGTTGAACAAGCTTTTGTTTTTCAACTTTGCCCGTTTTTGATGGAAAGGCGTCCAGTAGGATTATGGTGCCTTTGGTGATTAGGGTTACTTGTCGCTTCGCACCTTTTTCACCCATTAATTCGTGGTCTTGCGGGTCAAAGCTTGTGCACCATTCAAAAGCCTTCTGAGCGGAAATCGCGAAACCCTGACGAAAATGGTATCTGGCAGTTAACGGCATAGCGGTCGCCAACTACTACATCAGCAGCTTCCTTAATATTTTATGCCAAACCCCACCACCGCTGGCGCTCATAATTACCTTAAATGTAATCAATAAAAAAAAGGTTTTATGAAAGAACCCTCCTCAGCCAAGCTTTGAGGCTTGAAAGGGAGCGGTTCTTTTTGGTTTATTGTTGTTTTCCGCAGTTGGGGCAGAAGGCTGCGTCTGGTTTTATTTGTGCGCCGCAGTAGGAACAGTATCGGGCCGCCTGAGTTGCCGATGTTGTGGGGGCTGCTGTGGGTGGTGCGTTGTAGCTGTATTGTGGAGCGTCGGTTTGTCTTTGCGGTGATTTCATGGTGAAGAAGCCGACTACCGCGAATATCCAGGCGAAGAACACCAGGATTAAGCCGACGCCGATGATCGTCAGTATGGCTCCCCACCAGAGTAAGCTTGAAGCTATTGCGAACGAGTGCTCTCCAGTTTTCTGCGCCAGAGTGTTTAAGGTTTGTTTTAGATGCATTGCGGCAAGCACGTAGAATATGAAGGCAATGACAAGCGCGCCTAAGAAAACCGCTAATCCGATGCCGAAGCCTGCTGTGAGTGTAAAGGTTGAGTTAAACTTGAAGCCTGTTGCGTCTCCGATGCCGATTATTATTCCTGTAACTGCGACGGCAGTGGCTACTAACGCGACTATGTAGAATTTGACGCCTGTGAGTGCGTTCTTGTAGATTTCTTCGTCCTGATAGTAAACTGCGAGTTCTTTGATTCCCCTCATAAGCAGGATTACGCCGATGATTCCCAGTACCCAGCCGACGTAAGGAACTAAACCCAGTATGAGCAGGATTGATCCTTCGCCGCACAAGGTTTTGCTGTATTCGAAACTTGTACCCATTTTGTTTTTCCTCCAATTTTTTGTTTTCTGAAAAGCATACAAGGGGGCTGGCGGTTATAGCCCTAACATTTAGATTTCTGGCACTAAGGTTTGGAGCCGCAGCTCTAAGGGTTAGAGTCATAAGCAAACCCGCAAAATATACCTAAACCATGGAAAGAAAATCTGGCGCGGAGCTTGCTTTATCTTGCCGAGTAGGGTATGCTGGGGCAGTGGGTGTTTGTGTCTAAGCCACGTGGGATAAGCGCTGATATTCAGTCGCCAAGAACCAAGCTGCTGTACTTCATCTACTCCGCGCCGAACAACAGAATCAAAGCGGAACCCGGAGTTAAATCAAGCATCAGCTCCGCGTTGGGCTACAAATCCGACGGTCACTTCCACTACGACTGGAACTACCTGTTGACAGCCGGCATGATCGAGGAAAAACAAGGCTTCTACTACGTGACAGACGACGGAAAAAAAGAGTTTGCCCTGCATTCGACTGCGGCAAGAAGCAACTCAATCATGGTTTTCATCGGAGTAGCAATCATCGGATTAACTCTCGGACTTGAACTCAAACTCGTCCCCATCTTAAGCGTCACATTCTTCGGGGCAGCCCTAATCGCAGTGGGCTTAATTTTCCTAAGTGTTGACCGAAGAAACAGACCGCAGCTGCCGCTTGAAGCCAAAGCCTTGCTCAAAGAACTAAATCATCGCTAAAATCTGGCTGTTAGAATTGACTGTGTGGCGAGCGGGATTTGAGAGATGACCCCCGCGGGCTAGGAGCCTCAGCGCTATGTTTTTTGTTCAAACAGGGTTCTTTCAATGGAATCTTTAAATCTATAATTATAGTTATATCCAGATTGATGGTGGATACCTTTGCCCACGACAGTACAAGTTAACGAAAAAACTCTCCAAATGCTAAACGAAGCAAAAAAGGAAATGAAAGCCAAAAGCCACGACCAAGTCATAAAGAAACTGCTCACCGAACGAAAAAAAATACCCTGCTCAATGTTCGGTTCAAACAAGAAACTTACCTCCTTCACAGAACAAGACCGGGCGCAGTTCCATGAGCTGTAGCTACGTCATCGATTCATACGCTTGGATAGAGTACTTCAAAGCTTCCAAATTGGGCGAGATTGCAAAAGAATACATAGAAAGCGAGCACTCAGTCACCCCGACAATTGTAATATCGGAACTCAGCCGAAAACTGACAAAAGACATTGCGGCTGGAAACGAAACTGCTGAGGGGCGTCAAAGCCGTTTGGGATTCATAAAGGCAGCAACCAAAATCGCACAGTTGGATTTTGAGACTGCGGCTAAGGCGGGTGAAATTTGCGAGAAGCTTAAAGACCAGGCTAAGGGTTGGGGCTTGGCTGATTATATCGTGTTTTGTATTGCTGCAAATCTTCATGCGAAAGTTGTGACAGGCGACGACCATTTCCGTCACATGCAAAATGTCATCTTCATCAAAGAATAAACCCCAAACCTGCAGAAAGGCTGGTTGGTGCGGAGGGTGGGATTTGAACCCACGAACCCCTGCGGGATAGGAGACTCAGGGCGTGCAACGCCCAATCATACACTTATTGTTAGCATCGAAAGAATATTTTATTCTTGTAAATATTTTGCACTTTTGCCCGACAACAAGTTCGGTTCTAAGAAAGTTACTTATCCATACTGTCAATTGTCTGATCCTTAATTTTTATGCCTTCCTGACATTTATCGTAGTAGCGCTTTACATACCATTTTTTTAAAGAAGATGCAACTAACCTCGAATCGATGTGCTCAATATTATTAGCTTCACATAAGGTGTTCAGCAAGATAACAGGTCGTACCGCAGTAGGTATGTTATTTTTTAACATGTAAAGTAGTCTATCCCTATCTATTCTTTCAGTTTTAGAGGAATATTCTCGCTTTTCAACATTTGCAAAAAACTCATCGTAAGGCGTAATTCCATATTTTTTTAAAAAAGTTGTGATAAACCCAATGGCGCCTTTATCTAGCATTCGGTCGAGTAATTCTTTATCAGTTTTTGCTTTTTCTTTTGATGCATCATCCATTCGATATTCAAGGGTTTTTATGAAATCAGATATCGTTTTTTCTTCTTGTTTTAGATTAGGTTTACCGAGAGTCTCAACGAGTGTCAGTAGAATAAACATCCGAATATTCATCTCTAGGTGGCTATGCCCAGAGACAGGATAACGCTTTTGGAAGTGGTTGCGAACAGCATAGGTGTACGCATGACCATAATAAAGAAAACTCATAATATCAACAAAAGCGTCTTCACAGCAATCGCTTTTACAAAAGCCGGTCGTTTTACAAAAACTTTCGAAAACTTTGTATTTCTTATCGATGATATGAAATGTTTCATGTCCAATTATCAGAAGTGAAAGAGGATCATCTACATCGATAGCTGGATAAGTTATCACTTGTGCACCAGATTTTCGATACTTAGGTTTTTCGCCGAGAGTGTCAAAAATCCTAAAAATATAGTCGTTTAGGTCGGCAGAAAGAAAATCCTCACCTTCCACTAGAACAAAGGGTGTTTTTAAACGAAACTTTTCAAGAGTTTCATACACGAAAATATATGCTGCTAATGTTTTGTTTACGTTTGCATGAAGATTATTAACTATAGTCCGTGTTATATCACTAAATTCTCTCACGGCATTTCGATATGTGAAAATTGGTTTAGGCCGATTTCTATAAAAGGATATTTGCAGAGGGCTACTTGTCCAAATATTTTCAAGTGTGGCGGATTGTGTTACTAGGCTCAAAATTCCATCTTCAATATACAAAAGTGTGTTTTCAATGTTTTTGCTTATGAAAGAGTAAGAGGTTACAAAATCTGAGCGTGTAAGCCCTCTACTCAAACCATCCAAAGTTGAATTTACAACTGAGAAATTTGCTTTAATCTCATTGACGGTTTGTTCATCCAGATTTAATCGTGACTGCATCTAACAACTCCATCAGCACTGAGGTACATGCTTCAGCCTCGTTACGATCTATAGATTCTGGATCCTTAGATAGTACATTTGCAACCTCGAGTATCTTAGTTGCTACTTGTTCAGACTCATTTCCGTTAGGAAGAAAAGGAGACCCCAAGTCCTTTGCTAAGGTCTGAACCGACGAATCCTTGATAGCGATAAATGAAGCCCTGAAAGGTTCAGCTTCTACATATCTTTTTTCTTGTATTAGGTTCAAAGCAGTAATAGCCGATACTAAACGCATCTCTTCTCTGAGAGCACTGGTTTTCACCGAAAGCTTTTCTGACACAATGTCATCTCTCCAGCCCATGTTTACTTAATGAGGCTACAAACACTTATGTTTTTTCATTATATAAGCCATATTACGAATGCTGTTAAGCAGCCGAACGATTACTTGTATTAACTTTTCCGTCAAATAACTGTTTAAAACAATATTATACCCTTTTAAAAAAATACAAAAAAAAATAAATATTGCACGGACTTAGACATCTTCAGAAATTATCGTGCTAAAGGTCTTTAAAGCAAGAGAATCGTAATCCGGAATGCTTACAACTAAGTGATCCGGATCTAGTTTTTCACGTACAACAGGTCTGTGTTGAAAATCGGATCGTACTGCAGTCAATTTCTCAATGGTTAGTGAAACTACCCTCGTGAGTGGGCGAATTCTAAGAGGAAACTTTCCTGCGTTGAAGAAAGATAAGAAAATGTGATCAGAAAAGCCTGGGTCAATTATTCCAGAGCTTACAATTAACCCAAGCTTAGCTAATCTCGCCCTCGCCTCGATACGACCTGTCATGTTTTTCGGCATCTTAACATACTCGTATGTGTATGCAAAAAGTAATTCATCTGGAAGTATCGCTAGGTCGGTTCCATAAGGGCATATTATTTTGTCGGCGATGTCATTTAAAACGATTTTTGAATCGACATCTAAGATATTAGGTTTCCCTTGTTTAAATCTGAAAAGTTCATTATCGATACGCAAGTCGATCTTGGCGCCAAATATTTGATGCGTGTCAAGAATAGGGTGGATTATAAGTGGATCGATCGAACTGCTTTCAGTTAACTTCGCAAAAATCTCAGTATCAGATAGTAACGTCATATTAGTTATTTTTTTTCTCCTGTTCGGTTTTTTTAAAATTGAGGCGTAGTTGCTCAATACTCTTGGCAGTCAAATGCAAATCTCCATCAGGAGTCTCCAATATAATTTCGGAGGGTTTCTTCTGATTTTCTAAATAAGTGTTTAAAATATTAATAAGAACATCGCTAAGAGCGACTGCTACTCCCAAAATTTCTAGGGGAAGGAAACCTTTTGAACTATCACTTTCATATTTAACTTTCTTCTGGTCTAACAGTTTTAACAGGGCGTTTGCTTCTTCTCTCGGCACCCTTAATTTGACCTTTACCAAATATATCCCCCGGTCATGGTGTGTCATTATGCTGTGTAAGATTAAAAGCGTTTGCGTGTTAACTAACCATCGAATGTCGACCAATTTGCTGAAAAAGTCTATTTTATACCGTTTTTCATTATAATCTCGTACATCTCAAATAAAATCCGCGTCTTTTAGTTCAAAGTGTATTTTTTCGATTTAGAAGTAAGAACCAAAAAACCTTGCCGAACCAAAACTCTACGCATCAGTCATAGAAAGCTTATAGTTTAGTCATCCATTTTTGCACTATGGTAGTTCGTTCGCTCATTATGCGCAAAGATTTTTGACGGGTGAGGGTCTCGCGTTAGGGTAATCAAGTTTCCCCTACTTATTTTGGCTTAGGGATGATTTGCTTCTTTGTCAGCAAAATGTTTGCTGATTTCGAGGGCGCGATAAGAATTTGGTTGGTGCGGAGGGTGGGATTTGAACCCACGAACCCCTGCGGGATAGGAGCCTCAGTCCTACGCCTTTGGCCATGCTGGGCGACCTCCGCATGCACGTTTTGCTGCTCTTGAGGCTGGTGCGGAATATAGAATCTGCTTTGACATTTAAAGGCTTTACTTTACAACGCAGACTATTCACTCTAAAATGGCGGAAACGCCTAAGAAATTGGGTGGTTAAATCAGGCGGAAGTTTTCTTTGACCGTGGCTAAAACTACATGTGTGTTTGTGCGTTCGATGAAGGGTAGCGCAAGCAGTTTTTTGGTGAAGTGCCCGAGGTCTTCTCGGCTTTTGAATTTGGCGACGATGATGGCGTCGGTTAAGCCTGTTACGTCGTAGACGCCGCATACGTTTGGGATTTTTGCTATTTCGTTTTCTGTTTCGACAAGTTTGCCTTTGGAAACGGTGATTTCCGTAACCACCGTCAGTTGGTATCCCAGCTTCTCATGGTCGATGATGACGGAGTAGCCTTTGATGAGGCCGTCGTCTTCCATCTTTTTGATTCTTGAAAGAACGGTCCCGACGGATACGCCTACGTTTTTGGCTATTTGCCTGCTGGAAAACCTTGCATCTTCTAGAAGGCTTTTCAGAATTTTCTGGTCAGTTTCATTCAGTTCCATGATGACACCATTCTGCACGTTTTTTCAATTAAACCCTTGTTTTTGAAACAACATTTTGATTATCATACGATTATGTTAATAAAAGTTTAGTTTCCTGCCCCCAACAATGAATGAAACATTAACGCGAAAACACCTTTCCCAAACGGTGCTTCGATTTTGGTTTTAACTGGAAACAGACAGCAATCTTAAATTACCCGCACAAACCCCAATAGTTTGACTCGCCAAGATGCAGCCAAAATACGATACCATACTGGTTCTTGACTTTGGGGGGCAGTACTGCCATCTTATAGGCAGAAGAATCAGGGAAAACGGTGTTTTCTCAGAAATAGTCGCTTACGACATTTCACCAGAAGAAGTGAAGGCGCTAAACGAAAAATTCAACGTCAAAGGCTTAATTCTCTCAGGCGGACCATCAAGCGTCTACGACAAAAACGCCCCGAAAATTGACCCACGCATTTTGGATTTGGATCTTCCCATTTTGGGTTTATGCTATGGGCACCAGCTTTTAGCTCAGGCGTCCCATGGCAGAGTGGAGCCTGCAACATGCAAAGAATACGGAACCGCACAGGTAACCATTGACAAACCCGTCGGCGTGTTGGAGGGGCTTGGCGGCAAAGAAAAGGTTTGGATGAGCCACGGCGACACGGTTTTTTCGTTGCCAGCCGAATTTGAGGAGTTGGCGCACACCGACAGCTGCCCCGTGGCGGCGTTTAGGCACAAGAATAAGCCGATTTACGGTTTACAGTGGCACCCCGAAGTCATCCACACTGAACACGGCGCCCAAATGCTGCACAACTTCATCTTCAACGTCTGCAAGTGCCAACCCAACTGGCAAATGGGCGACCTCATCGGAAAAATGGTGGCGGAAATCAAATCTGAAATCGGCGACAACAAAGCCATAATCGGACTCAGCGGAGGCATAGATTCAGGCGTGGCAACCGCGCTTGCGGCGCAGGCACTTGGCGACAAGTTGACCGCGGTTTTTGTTGATCACGGGTTTATGCGTGAAGGGGAACCTGAAGCTGTCTGTGCGGCGTTTGGGAAGTTGCCGATCAACTTTGTCATGGCGAACGCTCAGGACCGCTTCATGAAAAAACTCAAAGGCGTAGTTGACCCTGAGATGAAACGCAGAGCAATCGGGGAAGAATTCATCAGGGTTTTTGAGGAATACGCTGAAAAATCGGGGGCGCAGTACCTGATTCAAGGAACCATTTACCCCGACAGAATCGAGTCAGGCTGCCGCAAAAACTCAGATTTAATAAAAACTCATCACAACGTCGCTGGAATCCCCAAAAACATCAAGTTCAAAAAGATTGTTGAGCCTCTGCGCGACCTCTACAAGGACGAGGTACGCAAAGTAGCCAAAATGCTCAATTTACCTAAAGAACTCGTCAACCGCCAACCGTTCCCGGGACCGGCTTAGCTGTCCGCATCATCGGCGACTTGACGCCTGAAAAAGTCGCCATAACCAAGAAAGCCGACGCCATCGTGCGGCAAGAAATCGAGAAAAACAATTTGGCTGAAAACCTGTGGCAGTACTTCGCCGTGTTAACCGACACCAAAGCGACAGGCGTTAAGGGCGACTCCAGAGCTTACGGGTACGTGGTTGCCGTTCGGGCGATGGAAAGCCAAGAAGCCATGACCGCCAACTTCGCCCAGCTCCCCTATTTTGTGCTTGAGAAGATTTCCACGCGGATTTCAAACGAGATTCCGCAGGTCACCCGCATAGTGTACGACATCACCCACAAGCCGCCAGCAACCATCGAGTGGGAATAAAGGCATGCAAAACGGTTTATATTAAAAACAGCCAATACACTACCTACAGGTGACCCCATGAAAGCGTTGATTCTAGCAGGCGGCTTCGCGACCAGACTGCGCCCACTGAGCTGCTCCAGACCAAAAACCCTTTTTCCAATCGTTAACAAGCCGTTGCTTGAGTGGATTTTCGAGAATTTGGCGAAAGACGGCTGCGAAGAAGCAGTGATGGGAGTCAACGCATTAACGCAATTCTACATTAAACAGCAACACCCACGCAGGCACGGCTTGAAGGTTCGTTTCTCCGTTGACCCGCCAAGGATGCCGCTGGGAACAGGTGGACCAGTAAAAAAGGCTGAGAAGCTTTTAGGGCATGATAAACCGTTTATTGTTTTGAACGGGGACATTTTTGCGGATTTAAGCTACAGGGAACTCTACGACGCCCACTTGAAGGCAGGCGGGTTGGCGACAATTGCACTTTGCAAAGTTGAAGACCCCTCTAGGTACGGGGTTGCAGAAATGGGCGGTGAAAGCCGCATAAAACGCTTCATTGAAAAGCCGCCCAAGGGCGAAGCGCCAAGCAACTTCATAAACGCGGGAGTCTACGTGCTTAGTCCCGAAGGTTTTCGATTACATTCCCGCTGGAAGAGCACGTTTCGGTGGAGCGGGAGGTTTTTCCAAAGCTGGCTGAGGAGGGAAAACTGTTCGGTCACTTCGTCAACGGCTTATGGATCGACATAGGCAAACCCGAAGAGTACCTGCAAACCAACAAAACGATACTTGACACCATGGCTAAAGGCAGAAAACAGAAAAAACCAAAAAACTTTGAGCTAAAAAATCCTGTCGCCCTCGACAAAGGCGTCTCTGTAGATGAAAAATCCGTCATTGGACCATACGCTATCCTTGGAGAAAACGTGACCGTCGGCAAAAACGTTCACATCAGCAACTCCGTGGTTTTTCCACACGCATCCATCGGCGATTTCACCAAAATCGACGGAGCCCTCATCGGGGAAGGCGCCCACATCGGCAAACATGTGACGCTTAGCAGCGGCTGCATAATCGGTGACCACGCGAAAATCAGGGATAACCTGCATCTTTCGGAGGCTTCTTCGGTTTGCCCCGCTAAGGAAGTGGCTGAAAACATTATAAAACCCTAAGTTAACTATTAACTGAAAAATGAAGTGAAGTTTATGGGCGAAAGAAAGCTTTTCGGAACCAACGGCATCCGCGGCCTAGTCAACGTTGAGTTGACGCCTGAAATGGCGATTAAAGTCGGCTGCGCAATCGGAACTTTTTTCGGAAGAAAAAACCTGCTTCTTGGCTATGACGCGCGCACAAGCGGCAGCATGTTTGCTAAAGCTGTAATTTCAGGGTTAACCTCCACGGGATGCCACGTTTTCTTCGCAGGTATGGCGCCAACTCCCTCGCTGCAATTCGCTGTCAAAAACCACAAGATGGATGGCGGCGTAATAATTACGGCTTCGCATAATCCGCCTGAATACAACGGCATCAAAGTTATTTGGAGCGACGGCATCGAAACCAGCCATGAGCAAGAAGTCGAAATAGAGAACATTTACTTTGACGACAAGATTGTTTTTGCTGAGTGGGACAAGCTGGGTACGGTGCAGGATCTGCCTGGAATCAACGATGAATACGTGCAGGCTATAAAGAAACAGGTTAATCTACAGAAAATCGCTCAAAAACACTTCCATGTCGTGGTCGACGCCGCCAACAGTGTCGGAGGCTTAACTGGACCGCAGCTGCTCAGAGAACTCGGCTGCAAAGTAACCAGCATCAACGCCAACATCGACGGCACCTTCCCAGGAAGAATGCCTGAACCCCGACCCGAAAACCTAACCGACTTATCCGCCACGGTCAAAGCCATCGGCGCAGACATGGGCGTAGCCTTCGACGGCGACGCTGACCGATCAATCTTCGTTGACGAAAACGGAACCATTTACATGGGAGACAAAACCTTCGCGATAGTTGCAAAACAGTTTCTCATCAAAAACCCAGGCGCAAAAATCGTCACTCCCGTAAGCTCATCAACCCTGATCAAGGAAACTGTGGAAGCCTACAAAGGCGAGTTGATCTGGACCAAAGTTGGAAGCGTCACGGTTTCGCAGAAAATGAAAGAATTGAACGCTAAGCTGGGCGGGGAAGAAAACGGCGGAATCTTTTATGGTCCACACCAAGCCGTAAGAGACGGAGCAATGACAACTGCTCTGCTGCTGGACACTATGGCTCAAACAGGCATGAAGCTCTCCGCGTTGGTGGCTGAGCAACCGCAATACTTTATCGAGAAGGGAAAAGTGGAGTGTCCAGACGAAAAGAAACAGCCTCTTCTGCAGAAAATGCTCGAGCAGGTGAAAGGCGAAAACATCAGCACAATCGACGGAATCAAGATTTGGTTTAGCGACAGCAGCGCGATTCTTATTAGACCGAGCGGAACAGAACCCGTTTTTAGGCTTTACGCGGAAGCGAAAAACCAGGAAAAAGCGTTAAAGCTGGTTAAAGACTACACCGCGAAGCTTGAAAAAACCCTCAAAACCCTCTAGCAAGCCTTTGTCCCGGAGAAAAATCTTCGATGCCCAATGTTCTAAACCTGAAAGTAGACGAGATCGACACAAACGAAAAGCGTTCAAAGCTTTTGGTTAGCGTTGTCGGCTGTGGGCGGAAGGGGATTCTTTATGCTTATGCTTTTGCTCAAGCAGGCTTCAAAGTGGTCTGCTCAGACGCCGACCCAAGCGTAGTCAAGAAACTTGCGAAGGCAAAAACCCCTTTTAGGCAGCCAGAAATCGAAGGCAAAATCAAGAGCCTAATCAACGCTGGACAATTAAGCGTCACAGGCGAGTTGAAGAAAGCCGTTTCCCGAAGCGACGCAGTAATCATCGCCGTTTCCGCAAAGGTGGATGACAAGAAAAAAATCGATACTTCAGAGCTACTAAGCACCCTAAAACAGGTCGGCGAGGCATTGCACTCGGGTATGCTGGTTGTTTACGGCGAAGTTGCAGGTTTAGGGTTCATTGAGGGCGTTATGAAGGAAACGCTGGAGAACACGTCAGGGTTGAAGGTTGGTCAGGACTTCATTTTGGCTTACGTTCCAATCCGAAACACACAAGTTAAACAGTTCATTGAGCCCATCGCCGATTTAGAGTTGAAGGTTGCAGTGGCTGGAAAAACGGGGCAGAACGCCGTCGTTACCTTGTTGAGCGCCGCCGTGAAAAACGTCGAGCCGACATGCGATGTTAAGACGGCTGAGATTGTGACGCTTTTTGCAGCCGCAAGACAAGATGCGAATGCGGCGTTAGCCAGCGAATTAGCCGTTTTCTGCGAAAGCGCAAACATCGATTACTTTCAAGTCTTAAAGCAACCCGAATTCAACGACCCGAGCTTTAAGCCAACAACTAACGATGAAGAAAACAAGAATGAAGCCTACCTGCTGCTTGAAGGCGCCGAGAACCTCAACGTCAAGCTTAAGCTGCCGGATTTGGCTAGGCAGATAAATGAGGAAATGGTTAAGCACGCGGTTTTTCTCACTCAGGATGCTCTGCGAAGCTGCGACAAAACCTTGAGAAGAGCGAAAATCGCGGTTTTAGGCTCCATTGGCCAAAGCACATCTGCGGCGGCTTTTGTCAAATTGTTGCTGCAAAAAGGCGCCAAAGCCACCCTCTACGACCCTGTTTCAAAGGGCGACCTGTCTGATTTTGGGGCAGTTAAAACCAGCTTGAACGAGGCTGTGGAGGGCGTTGACTGCATGGTTATACTTACGGCTGAAGAACAGTTTAAGCATCTGAACCTGAGAAAGATTAAGGCGATGACGAAGACGCCGTCGATTATGGTGGATTTGGCAGGCGCATTCGAACGTGAATCGGTGGAGGCAGAAGGCTTCACGTACCGTGGACTTGGAAGAGGAACAGGCTAAAGAAAAAACTTTGCGGCAGTCAGCCGAATACGTAGTTGAAAAGATAAGAATTTATTTTAGGCTGAAGGGTTTTCCTTCGGCGACTATTTTCTCTGGAATTTTTGCTTTCCACTTTTTCATGAACGGCAAATCTTCGGTTTCTTTGCGAAGCTCGTCAGGAAGCATTTCTGGAATTTCGTCTCGGATGGGGTACCAGCGGAGGCATTTGGGGCAAACGATGAGGCCTTCCACGATTTCGTCTTTTTCCTCGAAAACGTGCAGTTCAAGAGGATGATACTTGTCTATGGGGCAAGCCAAAATATCCATAAGTTTACGTTTCAAGGCTAATCACAAAACAAGTAGTTGATGTTTAAGCTATTAAAACTTGCTTGGCGCCCCGCAAACTCTGATGTCGAGTGCAGTTTGGTACCAGTTTGGACCTGTGCTTCGAACAATGCGGGAAAAATCAAAGCTGTAGCTGACGCCTAAGCTGCTGAGTTTTTGGGCAACGTTTGCTTTGGTTTTTTCTTCAGGGTCCTCTTTTCCCGCTGCATGCTGAAAATCATAGACGTGTATGCAGCCGCCCGACGCCTTGAGCGCCGAAACTGCGTAGGGCAGGTATTCGAGGGCTTTTTCTGGCAGCGGCATCAGGACGCGGTCGGCTTTGCCTTGCAGCTGGGCTTTGATTACTTCTTTTGAGTCGCCAAGCAACGGGGTGACTTTGCCGTAAACCCGGTTAATTCTAACGTTATCTACCATGCAGTTGAACGCTGCGGGGTTAACATCGATTGAAAACACCCGGCTCTCAGCCGCGATTTTCGCGATTATTACGCTAAAGCAGCCGACTCCAGCAAACATGTTGACCACTGTTTCGCCGCCTCTAACAAGCCCTGCAATCCGTGCCCGCTCGCCTGAAAGTCTGGGCGAAAAATAGCATTTCTCCACGTCAACGGCGAAAACGCAGCCTGACTCCCTGTAGCGGGTGGCTGTTTTGTCTTCGCCCAACCAGCAGCTTAAGCTGTCTAACCCTGAAGTCACCCGAGACTGGGCTGGTCTGCAGAAAAACGGTTTTTACGCATTTGTGGATTGCCAGTGTTTGTGTGGCTGCGGCTTTTGCGTTGGCGGCGTCGTCGTTTGGGACTTTGAGGATTGCTATGTCGCCTATTATGTCGAAGGAATAGTTGATTGCCTTCAACGTTTCTGGCGAATCCAGTGGTTTCAATTTTTCTTTAGGGCAGCGTTCCAACTAGTTATCCTCTTAAGGCGAGTTTACTTAGAAAACCTTTAAAAGCAAAATACTTTTCTTTGTAGGACAGGCGTTTCCAATGGAAAAATCAGGTATTGTTTACGAATGCATGAGATGCGGAGCAAGAGTACCGTCTGAAGAATTAGAGTTAAGGGGCGGAGAAACAAAATGCATAATCTGCGGTTACAGGATTCTTAAGAAAATTAAGCCGCCCGTTGTTAAGCGTGTTCAGTCAAAATAGAAAGGGAATACTCGTGTTTGTTGCACGAGTAACACAGTTTTGTTTTTTTAGCTTTTTAGTATATTTCTTTGTCCCCAAGTTTACGCAGGGCTTTTCCCTTAATCCGTATCGAGTCACTGTAGAAGGGGTCGTCTAGGTCTTTTTCAACGGTTTGCCGTTTGACGGTTTCGCCGCAAACACCCAGAGGAAGCAACCGCCGTTTCGCGCACATGGAGTATGTGCAGCCTCCGACATTGCATAGCTCTTCAGTTTCTCGGCACCAAACGCCGTTTCGCTGGAAAAAAACCGAGTTTTTGCTGCATTTAAAAGCGCTGCATGTTGGAGAACAAGCTTTTGATTGAGCCAATAGATACACCTCAACGTCAAATCAAAATTGTATTTTCTGTTGGTTTTGTCCTGTTTCTGTTATGTTATTTGGAAAAGATATAAACTTTTTTCTAATTAAGGGGGAAATTGGTGCTTACGTTTGGTTAGCACGGCGTCTTTGCCGCAGGAACATTTCGACGACGATGAGCAGAACGATGGCTACCACTATGAATATCAGGGTTATCAGCGCGGTTGTGGGTATTAGGAGTCCTCCGAGGGCAACGTACCCGCCCATTTTTATCTGCACTGAAGTAGGCTGGTTAGCTGTTAGGGATAAGGTTTGGTAGCTGCTTTGGGCGCCTTTGGCGAAGGCGATTATCTGCAGGTTTCCGCCGACTACGTCGTTGAAGGTGGCTTTTCCGTTTCCCGGCGTCATCACGGAGAAATGTTCCGATGCTGGTCCGTTCACTGTGACGTTGGCGTTTGAAATCGGCGACCCGAAATAGTCTACAACTGACACTTCCACTTGAATGCCGTAGAGAGTGCAGCGTATTGTTGTTTGGGCTGGGCTGAAGGCTTTTAGGGTTGTTTCGTTGAGGAGGAAGTTGTTTTGGTATATTTGGAGCTTGTAGGTTCCGAAGGTTAACGGCGCCGTGGCTGAGCCTGAGCTGTCCGTTGTAGCTGTGAAGAATAAGCCGTTTGTCACCTCTACGAGCCTTAGGCTTGCTCCAGAAATCGCCTCATTGTTGTAGCCGACGACGTTGATTGTCTGCGCCTCAGTTGGGCATATTACCACAAATTGGTAGCTTGCTTGTGCTGGAAGATTGCTGAGGGTGTCATTTTTTGGGTTGAATTGCTGGTTATATAATGTAGCGTTAATGATGTAGTTTATTCCGCTTAAAGTTGAATTCACGGTGAACGTTCCCGAAGGACCCGTTTGACCCGAAACGCTCCCGGTCAGAGAAGACGATATGACTAAATTCACGGAGGGCAACGTAGTTCCATTTTCGTTCTGCACCTTGACTACAAGGTCAGTTAGCTTGCAAATGAAGTTAAAGTTGCCTGCGCCAGTGACTGCAATGTTGATTTGACCGATTGGAGAGCCTTTGTACGAAGCTGTCACATTGTAGGAGCCAGTCTCCAGATTGAATCCTGCCACGCCGTTGACGCCGCTTGTCGCATTGTAAGATGTATAAGCAGCTGGGTCTTGAACTACAACAAGTATGCTTGGCGCTATTTGGCCTGCAAGGTTTAATGTTGTAATGGTGACGGGGTATCCAAGAACAAAGAACGTCTGCGAGTCAGCGAGCAATTTCGCCGTGCCGCTGGTTGGTCGAGATTGTCACCTTATAGCTTCCGACAGCAGCAGTCGAGGGAACTGGAAAACTTGCGCTGACTAATCCATTAGCGACGGGCACGTTCGGATTTGAGTAGATGCTTGCGCCCGTTGCGGTGTTTGTTGCGCTAACGGTAACAGTTGGCACGTCGCTGCCGTATCCTTGGGCGGCTACGGTTACTGTTTGGCCCTGTGGTATGTTGAAGCATCAAGGAAACCGACGGTAAACTGGTTTTCCTGCAGCCCCTGGGTCAAGTTGTAGTATAGGGTGTAGTTGCCTGCGTAAACTGTCGTGGGCGCAATACCGAGTGAATCGCCTGAAACGAAGCTGCCGGGGAAGCTAATTTGCTGGGACTGCGGATCCTACGCTGTTAGCAGTCAACGAGATTACGTCTGAAAAGTTTCCGTTAAGCGGGCTTGGAAGCACAACAGTGATGTTGGCCGCGTAAGTTACGCCTGAGTTGCCTCCGGTGAGGCCGACGTTCAACGCTACGTCGGCGCCTTCCAGATTGTAGGCGCTAACTGAAGTTGCCGTGTAAGCTGGTGTAATTAGGAATTGTTCGGGAGTTGAGCCGGTGGAGTTCAAGTTTCCTTGTTGAACATCTTCAATTGCGAAGGTGTAGTCGCCGCCTGGAAGCTGAGGAACGGTAAAGTTAGTGTTAACGTAAAATCCCTGGGAGGTGCCAGTTGCAACAATCTTGTTTCCCATGATGACGTTGTAGGTGCCGTTGCTGGTGTAAACGGTTCCTTTAACGTTGTAGGCTTGACCAGCCGACCCGTTGTAAACGCTGTTCAATTGCGTTGTAAAGTTTGCTTCGGATGCTGGGACAACTTGTATGATGCTTACGCCCAGTTGGCTGCCCTGACCCAGAACAGCAGCGAAGGGCGTAATTGCGGCTGCTAGCGACATGAAGAATAGGATGGTAATTGCAATAATCTTTCTGTTCAAATCACTTTTCTCTCCCGAAAGGTAGATACTCACTTCTATAGTTGCTCTCATGATTATTTAAGAGAGGATTTTAAACTTTGCCCAAAAACTCACCAATTAAGACCCCAACATGACGAAACACGATAATGCTCAGCGACTCCAAACCCAAAAGTTCCTCTAAATAACGGGATTCTTAAATGAACGAATCTTCTATCTGTACCTAAATTTCGGTGGAAGAATTGGAGAAAAACACTGAAGCCACGCTTTCAAGCGCCCTAAAAAAGCAAAAGTACCATTTGGTCGGCGCCCACTCAGCGGTCAAAAGGTGCAAGTGGCTCTACGAATCCATAGTCAACGATAGACCCTGTTATAAACAGAAGTTCTACGGTATCAAATCCCACCGATGCATCCAGATGTCGCCGAGCCTGTACTACTGCACCCAGCAATGCTTGTTCTGTTGGAGAGCGCAAAGCGGAGATTTGCAGGTTACTTGGGACGAAACCAAAATCCCAAAAGTCGACTCGCCCGAATCAATCGTGGAAGGATGCTTCAAGGCGCAGGAGCGGATTTTGACTGGGTACAAAGGCAACACTAAAGCGAACTGGCGCAAATTCCAAGAAGCCTTATCGCCAAAGCAGGTTGCCATAAGCTTAACTGGGGAGCCAACCCTCTACGACCCACTCGGGGAGCTGATTGCAGCTTTCCACCAGAAAGGCTTAACAACTTTCCTAGTAACCAACGGCACTCTACCCGCCAAACTCGCGAAACTCAGCCATGAACCCACCCAACTCTACGTTTCCGTCTGCGCACCAAACGAGCAGGTGTACAAGCGGGTTTGCCGCCCAGAATTTCCAGATGCTTGGGCAAAACTCAATGAAACGCTGGGTTTGCTGCAGAGTTTTCGGTGCCCCACCGTTGTGCGAACAACCCTGGTTAAGGAGCTGAACATGGGTTGCGTGGATGAGTACGCTAAACTCGTTGAGAAAGCCAACCCAACCTACATCGAAGCAAAAGCGTACATGCACATCGGCTTCTCAAACCTGCGCTTAGGCTTTGAACGCATGCCCATGCACGGCGAGGTCAAAGCTTTTGCCCAGCAATTGGCGGAGAAGACGGGTTACATGATTATTAACGAGGCGCCTGAAAGCAGAGTGGTGCTGTTGAGCAAGCTAAAAAAACCCATCCAAGTTGGAGCCAGCTGAAACCGCGGCTTTTTTGGGGTTGCATTCTCGGATAAGGCTTAAATAGTTATTTTTTGCCTATTGGTTAACTGCCAAGCGGTTGTATGTATGGTCAGCGAAGGAAAGGGGCGCCTGTTCAGAAGAAAAGACGGCAAATACATGGTTTATCTGCCGAAAGACCTAGCGGAAGACAGCATGTTCCCGTTCAAAGTAACCGCTTCAAGATTCGTCAAAGTAAGCTTCGCCTTGGGCGACAGCAAAGTTCTAATTGAGAACTGGTCCGACGCCTAAACGCAGACGGTTTTTTAAAGAAATTGAAATAAACCCCGAAACAATTCAACTACTTCGATGATGCGTTTGTCCACTCTGGAAAGTGTTCTTCAAGAAGTAAAAAACGAGCTCATGCAAAAAAACAAAATCCGCGAAGAAACCCACGAAAGCATGAGAAAAGCAACCAGCCTATCAAAACAAGCAATACTGCTAATCCACCAAAAAAAATATGGCGAAGCCGAAAAATTCATCGCGGAAGCAAAAGAAAAAATCTCAACCCTCCAAACCCTCTCAAAGGATTGCCCCGAAATAATTTATGGCGGCATGTTCAGCGCGGCGCTTCAAGAATATTCGGAAGCACGCATCTTCTTGGTTTTAGTTAACGAATCGCGTTTTGTCACTCCCGCAGAAATCAATGTGCCTTCAACGGATTACGTGCTTGGGTTGGCGGATGTTATCGGCGAGTACAGGCGTTTGGCGCTTGATAACTTACGTGAAGGCGAAGTCAAGAAGGGTGAGGACTGCCTCGAAATCATGGACCAAGTCTTCATCCAGCTCCTAGCTCTCGACGAGGCGTACATGCTTGTTCCTGGGCTTCGCCACAAATCTGACATTGCAAGAAGAATAATCGAAACCACCAGAGGAGACATAACATTGGAAGTCCGCAGAAAATCCCTCGAAGACTACCTAAAAAAGCTGGAGCTGCCAAAGCCAGCAGCCAAACGCAAGCCCCGAAAGGCTAAGATTTGAGCCAACCCAGCCATCTGGCGAAGAATTTTTCTGTGGCAAAGGCACACAAGATTCAGCTTTGCTTTTCGAAGAAAGTTGTTTTGGAGGACAGGCTGCCCCCTGAAATCAAAACGGTTGCAGGCGTCGATGTTTCCTACGTTGGCGACGTCGGCGTGGGTGCCGTGGCGGTTTTGGATTATGAATCGTTGGAGCCTTTGGAATCTGCGGTTGCTACATGCCAAGTTAAGATGCCGTATATCCCGACGTTGCTTGCCTTCAGGGAAATCCCGCCTGCAATGGCAGCCATCAAAAAGTTGAAGATTCAACCCGACGTCCTGCTTGTTGACGCTCAGGGCTGGGCGCACCCGTACAGGTGCGGGTTTGCCAGCTACCTTGGACTCGCCCTTGGAAAACCGACAATAGGCGCTGCAAAAAGCCGCCTGCTCGGCAAGCCGACGGAGATGCATGGGCAAACATTTTTGGTGGACAAAGAAGAAGTCATCGGCGCCGTAGTCACAACCAAAGAAGGCACAAAACCGATTTTTGTAAGCGTCGGCCACATGGTTTCCCTTGAAACAGCCGTCAAAATCGTTTGCCGCTGCTCCAAAACCCGAATCCCCGAGCCCCTTCGGCAAGCTCACAGGTTAGCCACCGAGGAAAGAAAACGGTTGACTTCAGAAAACAAAATAAATATGGCTGAAACGTAAGGTACCGTGTGAGCGTGACTGGGTTGGCTGAGGAAGTTTCATTTGCTGAGTTCCAAAAACTTGACTTTCGGGTAGGAAAAATAGTTGAAGCGGAAGCTATTCCTAACTCAAAAAAACTCATCAAGTTAACCGTTGACTTCGGAGCGGAGAAGCGGCAGGCTGTTGCGGGACTGCTAAAATATTATTTGCCTGAGCAGTTGGTTGGCAAAAAATGCGTTTTTCTTTTGAATCTTCAGAGGCGGGTTTTGGCGGGCGTCGAATCCCAATGCATGATTTTGGCTGCGGAAGACAGCGAAGACCACGTTTCGGTGCTTATGCCAGAGAAGGACATGGTTGAAGGCAGCAAAATAGGGTAACCGCCCATATCCGACAATAACTGACAATGCCGTCTATGTTGAGTCAACATACAAAGTCGCAACTCGCCCATCCCAAATGGGCACTGTTCAAACAGAAACCGAGCCTAAACCAAAAAAGCAACCCAAAACACAAAATCCGAAGGCGGAAAGTCTCAACTTTCACCAAAACAAAAGTCTCAACAAAAAAAAAACACGCCGAAAAACAACCCGCAAAACCATCGAAACAAATAAGATACACCGCCGCTTTTGGCAAAAGATTTTTTAATCCTGACCCATTATGGCTTTAGCCGAGATGAAATCTCCATGAAAATACTAAATGAATTTGTGCCAACACGTAAATTCTTGAAGCTTGCAGATGAACTCAAAGATTTAGTTGATGGATGGAACGTAACTGACGGCGCAGCTGGTTATCCAGCTCCAAGCGGCGTAGTTGTTAGCTGCTTACTCAAGTACAAGTACCCAGAAAAATACGTCTGCCCAATCTTCATTCTAAAGTATAAAGGCCCAGTTGAAGTAGGAGGCTTAGCTTTAGCATCAGACATCATCGGGTTAGACGGCTTAGCAGTTACCATGGGAGACAACCCCAAGTTCGGTCAACCCATAACGATGCTGCCATCATCTGAAGAAGCAAGAGACTTCATACGCACCCAAGTCAAAACCAAAAACCTAAAACTCGGATGCTTACTAACCGCAAGACGCTCAATAGAAGAAACCCTCCAACGCGTCCGCGAACCATGGGACTTCGTATACTTCATGAGGCTAACCGACGACTCATTCGAAGCGCTAAAAGCAGTATCAGCAGAATGCAAAAAACTCAACAAACCGCTCTTCGTATACTTCCTAGTTGGAACCGCCAAAAACGTAGAAACCGTCAAAATGATCGGGTGGCCAGTCGCAGCAACCATGGAAACAGTTGAAGAAAAAGCAGCAAAACTCAACGGCTTAGTTGACGGCATCATCGCAACATGCGCAGGAGACGCTGAAGGCGACAAACTGATGCTGCAAAAGCTGCAGAAATTCAGAAGCTAAACCAAAGCTTCTTTTTCTTTTATTTTTAAATATTTTTCATTGCCTATTATTTTTCCGAAAGTTTTCACACTTGTTCAAGATAACCTTTTAATGCGTTAGGTCTTGTAGTATAAGCCTTTAAAGATAGAGTGAAGACTGCATGAACCCAGTAACTGTATTTGCCGTTGAGAATCTTCCGTTAATCAAGAAAGGAGACAACTTGGGGCAAATGATTGTTCAAGCAGCGGAAAAGCAGAAGACCCCAATACAGGAAAAAGACGTGATTGTAGTAACCCACGTAGTTGTTTCTAAAGCCGAAGGAAACATCGTCAATCTAGACAAAGTCGTCCCTTCGCAACGAGCTAAAGAAATAGCGTTGCAGACAAGCAAAGACCCAGCTTTGGTTGAAGTTGTCCTTCAAGAAACCAAAGAAATCGTCAGAGTAGGCAGAAACAGCATAATCGCAGAAACCACAAGCGGCATAATCTGCGCAAACGCAGGAGTCGACAGATCCAACGTTTCAGGCGACAGAAACGTGGTGCCTCTACCAAAAAAACCAAACCAATCAGCACAGAACATCAGGAAAGAAATAAAACGCCTAACAGGCGCCGACGTCGCAGTAATCGTTTCCGACACTCATGGAAGACCGTTTCGCATGGGCGAAATAAACGTGGCTGTCGGCGTCGCAGGAATCAAGCCGATTAGAGACAGACGAGGGGAAAAAGACCTGTTCGGCTATGTTCTTAGAGTGAAGCAAACAGCTATAGCTGACGAGTTATCTTCGGCGGCGGAACTCGTGATTGGCCAAGCCAACGAGGGAATTCCAGCAGCCATCATTCGAGGTTACAATTACCCAGCCGCGGACGACACGTCGGTTATTGAACTTACAAGACCCAAAGAAAAAGACTTATTTAGATAAAACAAAAAACGTTGAGTATTACATGTTGGAAGTTAAAATGCCTAAGCAATTCTTGGAGGAAATTCTTCCAAGCAAATTTAAACCTGAAAAAGCAGGGGACTTTGACGTTACTGCCCAACTGAACCTGACTGGGCCAAACGGAGGCTGCTGGGTCCTTACCTTGAAGGACCAAAAACTAAACGTATCTGAAGGAACACATCCCTCACCCACCTTGACACTAACCATCACGGACTCTGACTTCATGGATTTAGTTAAGGGAAAGCTGAAAACGGCGCAGGCTTTTTTCGGAGGAAAAATTCACCTCAGCGGCAACGTTCTCTTGGCCTTAAAGTTGAAAGATGCAGGCTTGCTTGATTTCGGCGTCTAAGCGAGTTTTGCGCTTTTCAATTTTTAAGTCGTCTAGCTAACGCGGCAGCGAGTTATAGGGCATAATCTTAAAACAGCATGCGCCAAATAATTGGAAGTAACTTTACCTGTCTCATCTTAAAGTTGGTTGGATATGTCTACTTTCGCAGTTGTCCCCGTAAAAACCCTATTGAAATCTAAGACGAGACTCTCCAACTTTTTCACTCTCCAAGAACGCCCACTCCTCACTTTAGCCATGCTTGAAGATGTCTTGAACGCACTAAAGTCCTCCAAAGTCAACAACACAATAGTTATCGGCTCTGACTCAACAGTTGAGGGATTAGTGAAGAATTACAGCATGACTTTTCTTCGGGAAAACCAAGAGGGCTTAAACCAAGCGCTCGACCAAGCGACAAAACTGTGCGTTCGAAACAGTGCTGAGCTGGTTTTGGTTTTGCCAGCAGATATCCCGCTCATAACATCAAAAGACATAAACGGATTAGTTAAGCTCGCGCGGAAGGATTCCGTGGTTATTTCTCCCTCGCAGAACGGCGGAACCAACGCGCTGCTGCAAACACCGCCTGGTATTGTTTCTCCATGTTTTGGACCTGACAGCTTCAAAAAACACTTCTACAAAGCCGTATCCAAAGGCGTCCAAGCCAAAATCTACGTCTCTTCAAACCTTATGTTGGATATCGACTCAGAAAAGGACCTGGTGCAGCTCCTCAAGGCAGACCAGCAAACAGCATCTAACCGATTCTTGAGCCAAAGCTCATGGAGCAAAAGTCGACGCCACGATGATTTATGCAACAAAAACGCATAGAACCCAAAGAGTTGGGTCAACGATTTCCTGCGGTATGAAAGATGTTTTCAATTGAAGAGCTCATTTTAATTTGAGCTTCTTTGCCACTTCCAGAGGCAAATCGTCCTCGCCGATTTTGAATGTCTGGGGCTCATCAATTTTCATGATTGTTCTAATCTCTTCTGGATCAAGCTCGCAGACCAACTGCGTTATCTTCTCCTTAGCTATGTCGAAATGCTTCTTGAAAGCCTCCTTGTCAGCGTACAGCGTCGCTGCATAAGCGCAGATTTCGCTTTTCTTTAGAAACCAACCGATTTTTTTGGTGGAAAAATTTACGTCAAACGTTATTGGTCCGGCAATGCAGGTTTCAGGCTTAACCTCATGTACCGCGCATTTTCCCGTTTTTTTGTTAAAAAAACCGCAGAAAAGCTGCATGTCGACCGCGGGGTAAGAATAGCCTTCCTTGACAAATGGCTCTTTTATGCTGATTTTTTGTTTCTTCAGGTACTCGTTTATGATTTTTTTTCGTTTTTCGCTCAGCGGTGGTTTTGCGTCTTGGCAGCAGCAGATTTTGCATTGGCCGCAGACGTCAAATGAATAGGTTACTCCGTTGTTGTCTTCAGACACGGTTTTTTCGCCTTTTTAGAAGTAGGGTTCATTATTGGATAGGCATTTAATAAGCGTTGAATAAACATCTACGATTGCTTCGTGGAAACTGGTTTTTTCGGCGCGGCGCTCAACCCTCCCAAGTATGACTTCGGATAAGCTGCCTGTTTCCAGTCTTTTCTCAACAAGCCAAAGGTACCTTTTTTCGTCTGCGTCAGCGTATTTTCTTGCCAGATCAAGGTAGGTTCGGCACACTTGCCTTGCCGTTTTGCCGCTGGGATTTGACACCGCCGCATTTAATCCTTCTTTGACAACTGCGTTAAAGTCGTGAACCAACAGGTCATGAGGCAAAAGCTCAGCGTTCTCAGCCGCCAACCCTCTCAATGCCGCACGGATAAAACAGCTCAAAGCTACGTCTGATTTTATGCATTCTTGTTCATCAATTACCCTCAGTTCAATCGCTCTGCGGTCAAAACGGAAAATTACTCCTCTTGAGTTTACCCACTCGCGCCAAAGAATCGTTTTTCCAGCGCCAGCCTGAGCCAAATCCTCAGAGTACTGCACGATGACGTCATGTTTGTACCTGCTAAATGACGTGGAGTACTCGGGGACAACGTCGGCGGTTATGGATGGGATTTCCTTTTGGTTTATCTTGTAGAACTGCAGCCGATTGTCTTTGTCTGGACCAGCTTTGCCCTCGTATATGGGGGAGGAAGCGGTGATTGCAGGAAGATACGCGCAGAGGTTGGCAAGCAAATTATGCAGTTGGACTCCGTCTGCTTCTTTTTGGTATGGGAGGTTTAGGTGGAAGCTTTGGATGTTTAGCCAGCCATGCTGGTTTAGGTTAAAGATTTTGGCGTATTCATCATAGATTTTTCGGTGGTAATGGGGCCAAATGGAAGTGTCTTTGGGCTTTAGAAAAGGATGCATCCCTGTTCCCAGAAGTTGGGCACCGTGTTTCTGCACGATTTGATTCAGGGTGGAAACCGCGTTTTGCATTGTTTCCTCAAATTCGATGGGGGATTTGAAGGGTGAGTTGGCTTTCAACTCCATCACGTGTAACTGTAGTTCTTTGCCAAAAGTGAAGGAGGGCATTTCCACGAAGTTGACGATTTTTCCGCAGTAACCCTTGATTATTTTGTCGGAGATAGGCAAGGGTTTTAGTTCTTTGTCTACGAGCGCTAACTCGTGTTCAGGTCCGAAGACTTCAAGCGGTTTGTACATGTGCCAAGCCTCTTTCTGTTTAGCGTTAGCTTAGAATGCGAATAAGGCAGTAGTTAATCTTAAATATAACTGCACCAATAACGCCTTTTAATCAACCTGGTGTCTCATGACCGTGTTGGTTGTCTCAAACATAGACCTAACCACTAAAATTCAAGTAATGAAGCCGGCGACGTTTTTAGATTCCACAATCAAAGAAGCCACTCTCAACATCGACACCGAGTACCGTTACATGAAAACAGGCTACTACGTTTCCATGCACGCTGAAATTCTCGGCAACCAAGTCATTCCATCATGCGAAAACATCATTGACTCCAGCAGAACCCCAGTTTTGCTGCTCAGAGCAGCCAAAGCAGGCATACCAACATTACCCGTCTTGGTCACCGACTCGGTTAAAAAAATAACAAATGAACTCGGCTTCCCAGTTCTGATTTTCGCGGTTAACCCATTCATCTACGACGGCTTCAAAGTCGCCCACAACAAGAGCGCGCTTTACCGTGCAATGAAAAGTTTAGGCATGAACTACAAATTCGCCGTGTGCGCGCAGCCTCTAAGAGGCGAGCTTTCCAGCGTCAAATCTTACTTCGGCAAAACCGTCAACCAAGACTTGGCCACGCAGAAAATCGCGGAAAAAGTCTACAAAACCTTCGGCATCCCAATCTGCAAGTTATGCATACAAAAAACTGTTGACAAAGCTTATCTTTGTGGACTGCAACCCGTAAATAAAGAGGAGCTTTCCGAACAGGACTTGAAAATAATATCCAAAGAGGTCTCGCTCATTTCTGAGCAGGGTGAACCCTTCGGTGTCTAAGATCGCGTGTTTTGTTGAGAAATATAATTTTACTGATCCTCGGGAGGAAGGCGCACTCCAAAACTTCAAGGCTGCCACTGAGAAGCAGGGAAGCGAATTCCATTTTCTTTTCCGAGAAAACATTTCTGAAGTTCCAAAGTACGACGCTGTCTTCATCCGCGCAACAACCGACCCGTTAAACACAGCTTACGTGGTTTCTAAAACTGCTTGGGAACTTGGCTTAAAAGTCATCGACGACCCAGAATCCATAACTATCTGCGGCAACAAAATCCACCAGTACGCCCTCTTCGAAAAATACAACGTCCCACGGATACCAACGATGTTTTTAAGCAAAGAAGAGTTGCACCACAAAAAAATCAGCGAAATATTCGACGTCCTCGGAAAACCCGTGGTTATAAAAGCGCCCTACACGAGTTTCTCTCGCTACGTTGAGAAGGCGGCTTGCGAAACAAGTTTTCGTGATGTTGCTAAGCGTTTCTTTAGAAAATCAGATGTTTTAGCTATCCAAAAGTTTACGCCTACGGCCTTTGACTGGAGAGTCGGCGTGTTAAACAATGATGTACTGTACGTTTGTAAATACATGATTCCTAAAGGCAAATGGAAGCATGGCGCCAAGCTTCGAGGCAAACCCACCGTTGTTTGGGGCAGAACAGTCAGCCTCAGGAAGCAGGAGATGCCGGCGAGGCTTCGGGAAGTAGCTTTGAAGGCTTGCAGCGTGGTTGGTAAGGGTCTCTATGGCGTGGACATCAAAGAAGTCGACGGCGACTACGTTGTAGTCGAAGTAAACGATAACCCAAGCATCTACGCAGGCTACGAAGACTCATCTGACCACGACATCTACAAAAGAATCATCAACTACCTGTCAGAATAGCCAAAAACGCTCGACACATATTTATTTTAACGCACCCTAATCCATGCTGGAGATAACATTATGCCTAAAGAAGCACATAAACCACATGAGGAACCAGTGAAGGATCACGAACTTACCCCCGAAATGTCCGTAGACGACCTTGTCTGCCAAATGGACAAAGCATGGGGTTTCACCGCTGGCAAACTAGCGACAGGCGTCAGCATCCTTGAATCCATGAGCAACACAAAAGGCTGCGTCAAATTCCTATCTTTCCCCGCCGACATAATCGCCACTGGCACACGGGGCATAATCAAAGAAATGGTTAAACGCAAACTCGTCGACGTCATCATAACAACCTGCGGCACGCTGGACCATGACGTTGCACGATGCTGGAAAGATTACTACAAGGGCAGCTTCATCATGAATGACTCTAAACTTCACCGAGAAGGCCTAAACCGCCTCGGCAACGTGCTGGTGCCAAACGACAGCTACGGAATAATAATTGAGCAGAAAATCCAAGCCCTTCTCCAAGAACTCTACAAGGAAGGCAAACGGGAACTTTCAACCGCCGAGCTTGCACGGGAAATCGGGTTACGATGCTGTAATGAGAGCTCGATTCTTTATTGGGCAGCAAAAAACAACATTCCAGTCTACGTGCCAGGCATAACCGACGGGGCAGTAGGCTATCAACTGTGGTTTTTTAGCCAAGACCACCATGACTTCAGAATTAACCTGCTTAAAGACGAAGGAGACCTCAGCAACACCATTTTTGACGCGAAAAAAAGCGGCGCCTTAATCGTCGGCGGCGGCATCAGCAAACACCACACGATATGGTGGAACCAGTTTAAAGACGGCTTAGACTACGTCGTCTACATCAGCACCGCCGTTGAATGGGACGGAAGCTTAAGCGGCGCAAGACCCCGCGAAGCCGTTTCATGGGGAAAAATCAGTGAAAAAGCACGACGAATAATGATAGAAGGCGACGCCACGGTGATAATGCCGATAATGGTTGCCTCGCTGATTGACAGATTAACCAAAAAGAAAAATGCCTAACGGAGAAAATGAGGCTATTACAGTCGCGAACTCTTACTTTTACGCCCAACAAGAACAGCGATTTAACCGTCGAAGTCATGGATTTCTTTTAGCCGCAAGAACCGTGAGAAAAATGAAAGTTGGGCGTAACGGTAAAGTAACCCATTTTGCTTAACTGTTTTTAGAAGCGTAGTTGCCAATTTGTCGTCAGCAATTAAGACTTTTACTACTCGAAAATCTTTTTTCTTCATCTTCATAGGTTTAGCTGTTTTTGTGTTATATCTCTACTTTGTTGCGGGATTCAAACAAATATTGACCGTTCTAAACGGAGTGAACCCGATGCAATACGCTTTTTACTTTTCCTTGGCGATAGGCGCAGTTTTGCTCGGCAATTTCTTTTGGCTTGCGTCTTGGCGCGCGGTTCTGAAAAAGCTTAATGTTAAGATTAGCTTGAAAAGTGCGTTTTTGTATTACTGGACAGGCTACTTTGTCGACCTTGTTGTTCCCTGCGAAACAGTCTGCGGCGAACTCACAAGATTGTACCTTGTCCACAAAGAAACAAACGACAACTACGGAGTCATAGCGGCAGGAGGAATAACCAACCGCATAATAGCCTACCTAATCGTCGTCACAGGATTATTCACAAGCGCAGGGCTACTATTCCTGAAGTCTAACATCCCGCCAATCGTGTTATCTGTCTTCATCTTCATCATCATCGGCGCCACCGCATACCTCGCCGTTCTTCTGTACCTGGCATTCAGCGAAAAAGCCTCAGGAAAAATTGCGGCGTTAGGACTAAGAATCTTAAGGGTTCTGCGACCCAAGAAATACCTTTCAAGTGACCTATCACCGGAAACAAAAGAGAGCTTAGCTGCCTTTTACTCGGGATTCAAAACCTTCCGCGAAAAACCCAGATACCTCATAAAACCCATCATTTACCTGACCATTTCATGGCTGTTCAACCTATCGCAGTACCTATTGGTCTTCTTTGCCCTCGGGATTTTCAACCAATCTTTCACGTTCTTCATCATAATTTACTTCGTAACGGGCTCACTGACGGATGTCTCAGCAAGCTTCTCCGTGGGCACCCTTGACATACTGCTGGCAACGATTTTTGTGCTCTATGGGTTAAACCCAGCTCTTAGCGGCATCACTGCTGCACTTGTGAGAAGCGTCACATTCTGGTCTCCGCTCATAATCGGCTATGTAATCGTCCAAGTCGTCGGAGCCAAAAACGTGCTGGCGCCTCCACGGAAAAACGAAGAAATAACCCCGCAGAAAACAGTCAACATACAAAAATGACTCTGCTCCTCTGAAGCGACAAAACGAAGACTTATTTTTAGACAGAAAACTAAAGGCTTAAAAATAAGAGTGGAGGCGCTTATGTTACGCCTTTGAATAGCCAGCTCATGTCTTGTCCTTTGCGTTTTTCTGGAACCCGCTCGCAAAGTGCGTGCGCTATCAGTGGCAGTGCGATGGTTGCGTCGCAGTAGCATACGGCTCGTGTGCCTTCTTTGCTGTTGATTTTACCCCAGCTAATCGCCTCTTCCAATGTGCAGCCCGATAAGCCTCCCCATTGAGGTGAGTCTGTGGTGATTTGTATGGCGTATTTGTGGGGGTAGTAGTATTCTTGCAGTCCCTTGCGTAAGCCGCCTTTTCTGCCTTTGACGCCTTGATCCTCGGTGAAGGGCGAGACGGATATGGCGATGAGCTGTGTTAGGTCTTTGGGGACGCCGCCGCCGATGTAGACCACTCCGACTTCTTTAGTTTTTGTTCCTATGCTAACGAATTGGTCGAATTCTTTGACGCTGTCGATGTGGACGTTGTGACCTTGATTTTTGGCTAAGAGGAAGGTTTCGCCGTAGGCGCTGTCAACCATGGCGGGGCTAAAGATTGGTACGCCGTTGGCTGCTGCAACCGCGGATATGGCGGGGATTTTTTTCTTGCCCAAGTATTTGCCAAGTAAATAGAGGAATTCGGCTGAGGTGTAGTTGTAGTCTTCTTTGCAAGTCATGACAAAGTCGGTGACGACTTCTTCCATTTTTCGGTAATCGGTTTCTTTGCCGTAGACGTCGTAGTATCGGTTAACGTCGTCGTGGAGCAGTTGCTCATCGTTTACCATGTGGTTGCCCTGATAGTAGCCAAGGCCCATAGCGTCTACGATGTCTTCGGAGACGTTGGCGCCTGTGGAAACCAACACGTCGATGAAACGGTTCTCAATAAGCCAGTTTATGATTGTCCATTGACCCGCCGTACTCATGGAGCCAGCGAATCCCATGGCGATGGTTAAGTCTTTTTCTTTAAGCATGTTCTCCCAAACGTCAACCGCTTCGCCGAGCTTGCGTCCTTGGTAGGCGGTTTTGCTCATTTCTCTTAGGAGTTGTGATACGCTTTTTTGTTTAACCTTGATTGGTTCAAGTTTCTTCTTGAAGTATGAATCACTCATTAGTGTGCACCTCGTTTTAGGTTGTTTGGGTTGTATATGAAATTTGCCATGCCGAAGAGCCCACTGCAATGCATAGAAAACCGATAATCCGCCCAAACGCCCACCGATGCAGCCCCAAACCAAAAAAACAACCCAAAACAGATTCAAACAGGAACCGCCTCCATCGCTGTTGCAAAGCGGCTAAGCCCTGCAAACTTTTGTAATATTACAAAACTTCAAACAGGAACGGCCCTTTCCCCGCTCATCCAGCACCCATTTATCCAGAAGCATTTAAGCCTAAACCAAAAAAGCAACTCAAAACAAGCCCCAACCAAACCCAGCCGACCGAGGGAGGGGGTCTAGTATTTACATCAAAAATCCATCACAAATATGGGTCAGCCAAAAGCGCCCAAAAGATGCTTTAGGCAGCCAGCAACCACGAAACGAGGTTTGCACACCGTGTTTTCCATCAAAAAGCTGCTTTTCTTAAGCAACGGTTAAAAGGCAAATGATGTACAAACTATTCTAACACCTAAGAAAGGTCTGGACATCAAAATGCAGTCTGTTAAATCAGAACAGAAAAGAAAATTCATCTCAGTTGACCCAGCCAAATGCATCGGCTGCGGAATCTGCGAGTACGCTTGCACAGTGGAGAAAGGCGAGGCAATCTGGAATCCGATGAGGTCAAGAATCCGAGTTGTCCGCATGACACCTGTCTTTAACTTTGCCTTGTCATGCCGAGGCTGCAAAGACGCAAGATGCGTTAAAGCATGCCCCGAACACGCAATCGTACAAGCGGAAGACACTGGTTTACTCATTATCGACGATAAAGCCTGCAAAGGCTGCGACTGGTGCGTTCAAGCCTGCGAACACGGCGGAATAACCATCAACCCCGAATCGGGAAAAGCCATCGCTTGCGACCTATGTCAAGGCGAACCCAAATGCAAAGAAGCATGCCCAGAAGAAGCATTAGAAATCGTAGAGTCCGATGAAGTCGCAGACAAACGCTTCAACGAGGCGCTGTCGAATCTGTCGGTGCAATGCGAAAAGTTAACAACGATGGCCAAGAACAAGGATTGGAAACCGCTTTTAGCTTCAGCGGAGAAACGGTCCGAAAAAGTTTCAGCTACACTTGAGAAACTGAACAGAAAAACGATGGAAGCAAGACAAAAACAAAAGTAGTCCTCTTCCCCTAACAGTTTTCTTCGTAGCCCCGCAATAAACAGTCAATGTCTAATCCAACGTTTTCGCCCATGTACCCGCCTTCCAAAACAAAAAAAGCAGGCTTTTTCACTTTTGCAACTCTCCTGCCGATTTCCAAATAGTCATTTTGAACCAAACCTAAAGATGCTAAATCCCCCAGATGCGTGTCGAAACCGCATGAAACCGCAACCGCCTCAAATTTCCCAAAATCAACCATACATAAGGCTTTATCCAACGTCTCCAAATACAAATCGCCTTTGGCGTTAAGCGGCAAAAAGAAGTTAATGCAGTTTCCCTCGGTGTGGGAGCCTGTTCCCGGGTAATTTGGCGATTGATGCACGGAGATGTACGTGACCCTTTCGTTGCCTTGAAAAATCTCCTGGGTTCCGTTGCCATGATGACCGTCTATGTCTAAAATCAACGTTTTTTTAGCGAGTTTTTCAACTGCTATCGCGATGTTGTTTAGATAGCAGAATCCACGGGTGTGAACACCTAAAGCAGCGCCGCTTCGACCAACATGATGCCCCGGAGGACGCATAAGTGAGAAACCGCCGATTTGACTAGCCAAAATGGCGCCCCCGGCTGAAAGCCTCGCGTACTCGTAGATGTTGTCGTATGCTGGCGTGTCGGCATCCTCCACTAAGCCCTTCTTAAGTTTCCAGATATATTCAGCGTCATGAACCGAAAGCAAATCGTCTTCGCATGCAGGCTTTGGCTCCAAAAACTCGTACCCTTTCGCCTTCAAAATTTCCGATGCAACCTTAACCCGTTGCGGTCCCTCGACATGCCACGCGCCATAGCCTAAACACTTTTCAGAATAAACTATCTTGGTTTTCATCGGCAACTGCATCCATTACACAGATAAGTAACGACTTAACTTTAAAAGATAACGAAGCAAGTTTGCCTTTCCTAATCAAACGGAGTATGGGAAATAATGATTTCAGAAAACCCTTTCGAACAGTTCCGCATTGAATGCCAAACCGTTTTAGCAGAAGCCCTCAAGAAGGCCCTGCCCGAAATAAAGATGCCCAACATCACGTTGAGCAAAACCCCAAACATCGAGTACGGGCAGTTGGCTTCGTCACTTTGTTTTGAGCTTGCCAAGAAACTGAATCAGAAGCCGCTTGCCGTCGCAGAGCACCTTGCCGCCGCAATTGACGCCTCAAGCTTCAACTTGATTGAGAAGGTTTCCTGCGCAGGCGCTGGCTACATCAATTTTCACCTCAACTTCACAAAGTTTTCAGCCCTAACGTTGGAATCCATCATGAAGCTAAAGTTTGAGTACGGCTTCGTCAAAACCACAAAGCCGACCGAAATCATCGTTGAGCACACCAGCGTTAACCCGCTTCACCCAATCCACATTGGGCAGGCAAGGAACCCGATGCTGGGTGACGCTTTGGCGCGTATTTTGGAGTGCAGGGGACACAAAGTCTCAACTCATTACTACATCGACGACGTCGGCAGACAATCATCCGTCATCGCGTACGGATATGACAAGTTGGGCAGACCTAAACCAACAGAGAAACCAGACCTTTTTGTCGGCAAAATCTACACAGTAACAAGCTGCCTCGTTGAAATTAACCGTTTAAAGAGGGCGCGTGAACTTGCCGCCGCGGTTAATTTGCTGGATGATTTAGCGAAGGCAAACAAGGAAATCGATGAGTGGATGTCGATTGCTGCTGAGCTCAAAGAGAAGTCTCCCGAGTTGTTTGATGCTTTGACAGATAAAATCGGGATGGATGAGAACCCAGAGCAAGAAATCAACAGGCTCAACCGCGCCTACGAGGATGGGGAACCCCACGCGAAGCAGCTTATCCGTGAAGTCAGCGATTTATGCCTTGAAGGCTTCAGGGAAACCATGAAGCGCGTCGCCGTTACCTACGACAGTTGGGATTGGGAAAGCGACTTTGTATGGAGCACCCAAGTCAGCGAAGTAATGCAGAAGCTCAAGACGTCGCCGTTTCTGTTCAGCGAAAAAGGCGTTCTGCAGTTTGATGCTGAAAAGGTCACGCAGGTGCTTGGCTTGAGGGGCAAGCTGGGTTTGAGCGAGAACAATGAGGTGCCGCCGCTGACGCTTATGCGGGCTGACGGCACAACTCTCTACACTACACGCGACATCGCTTACACGCTGTGGAAGTTTAAGCATGCGCAGAAAGTAATCAACGTTATCGGTATGGAGCAGTCGCTGGCGCAACTTCAGCTTAAACTGGCGCTGTATGCGTTAGGCTACGGTGAATACGCCGACAACCTGGTTCACTTTGCCTATAACTTGGTCACTTTGCCAGGGTACAAGATGAGCAGCCGCAGGGGACACTACATCACTTTTGACGCGGTTCTCGACGAAGCCGTTCAACGGGCTTACGAAGAAGTTTCGAAGCGCTCCCCTATGCTGTCAGAGGAGGAGAAACGTAAAATCGCCACCTTCGTCGGGTTAGGCGCCGTGCGCTACGCCCTTGTCGACGTTGACCCATCCAAACCCGTCGTCTTCACCTGGGAGCGCGTGCTCAACTTCGAAACCAACAGCGCACCCTACGTGCAATACACCCACGCACGAGCCTGCAGCATCCTACGAAAAGCCGAGCGGGAACCAGAAAAACCAGCGTACAACATGCTTTCAGAAAAGCTTGAACGCGAACTAGTCGTGAACCTTGCAGGTTTCCCAGATGCCTTCGTGGAAGCCACAGAATACCTTAAACCCAACTTAATCGCCGACTACGCAAACGCGTTAGCAGACAAATTCAACACGTTCTATAACGCCTTGCCCGTGCTCAAAGCGGATTCAGAAGGACTAATTGACGCACGTCTAACGCTGACGCAAGCCATAGAAATCGTGATGCACAACGCTTTGACGCTTATCGGAGTTGTCGCACCCGACAAAATGTAACCGCCTTTTAAAGGGGGCTTTCCGTCATTTTTGTGTGGTTTTGGCCACAGACACTAAACCTCGCCCGTCGATCTTGTCTCTCACAGCCCGCCCTCCCGGTCTAGTAGATGATAAGGCTAAAGTGTCGGCGAACATTTACTTCAACCTCAATTAGGGCTCGTTGACCGTAGGAATTACCGTTTGCTGCTCCGTCCCGCATAGTGCTACCCGTGATTTGCAGGAAAACTTAGTCAAGTGTCGGTTTAGTGAAATTTATGTCGGAGATTTTGAATCCATTTTTAGTCACTGTTTCAATTATTGTCGGGAACGCATCGGTTTTACCGAGTCTGATGCTATAAATTCCGTCTTCTTTCTTAACTTCCGTGACGTTTTGAACGGCGCGCAGCATTGAGGATAAGTCAGGGCTGTCCGACAGCTGAAGCGTCAGTATGGCGCCGCCGAGTTTGCCCTTCAACTGGGCTGGTGAACCCGACACTTTGATGACGCCACTGTCGATTATTGCTATCCTGTCACATAAAGAGTCAGCTTCCTACAAGTAATGCGCCGTCATAAAAACCGTTATGCCGTTTTCACGGTTAAGCACACACAACAAGTTAGTAACGCAACGAATCTGACCCTCGATTTACGAAAAAATTAATTTCAAACTAAGATTTTCTGGAATTGATTATTAAGTTGTCATACGATAACTAAAATAAGGATAACTAAAGTAGAATTCAAAAAACGTTTTGGCAAGATCACTCACAGACCCGCAACAAACGGGGAAGCTTTAGAATTTTTCAAGATATTCCTCGAATTGCTTTCTGTCTCTGAGGCATTGTGGGCAGACGCAGCTCAACGGAAGGTTTTTGGTAGTGCATAACTCGAGGTATTTGCAGTCGCCGCATGCGAATTCTTTGCCGCATCTGGTGCAGCTTTGAAGAAAAGCCACTTCGGTACCCAAAATACCCGCGATTGTATCCATGAGTTTCTCGATGTTGTTGCAGTCCTTAACGGCGAAAAGCATCCGTTCCCGGTTATAATCAAGCCCTAGATTCATCAAACTAACGAATTTTTCTCTCTCAACTCGAGGAAGCTTGAACCCCTTCGGATTTAAAACAGTCACCCACGGCGCCTCCTAATACCTGTTCATTTTAATGAGGAAATCTGTTTCCTCGGGCGTAAGCTTGAGCCAGTCAACCAACAGGCTTGTTTTTTGCTGTTGAAGCTGTGTCTTGATGTAGGGGACAAAGTCGTTTTTGGCTTTTGAGTGGGAAACGTGGCATTGGGCGCCTATTTTACCGCAGATAGCGTCAAGCATCGAGCGTTTGCCTTTGGTCCAAAATAGAGTTATGATTCTTATCGGCGGAGTGATGAATTCGAATGGTTTGAATGATTCAGGGCACACGGCAGCCGCTTGAGACATTGAGTTGAAGAAGTACCTTAGAAGATGCCAGTTTTCTGTCCCGACCCTTCCACGAAAAACGTCGGCTTGCGACACGAAATCGTATGCGGCGGCGAGTTCATCGGCGTTTGTGTATCGTTTGGGAAGGTTATCGCTTACCGACATCAAAAACTCGTCATAATCGACGTTTGAGCGGCTCAGCAAGGTGGATGCTTCAAGCAGAGATTTTGCTTCAAAGAAGCCTCGAAGCGTTTCGTCCATGCTGATGTCTTTGTTTCTTGAACTCAAAGCCATCGTGTCTTGAAGCGTCAAAACATGGTTTTCTTCGCTGATACTTTGCAGGTCGTTTATGGCTGACCGCACATCTCCCCTGCTGTTCTGCGCGATGTGTTCGAGCGCTTCAAACTCGGCTTTGACATGTTCCAGCAGACAGATTTTCTGCAGCAGCGCGATTAGAAGGGGGATTCTTATCTGCTGAAAACGAATAAGCAAACAGATTTTCTTGAGCGGTCTTAGCTTGTCCACGTCGGGGTCGTTTGCTGCCATGATAACGGGTACTTGTGATTTCTCGACGATTTCGATTATTGCGCTGACGCCGCCTCTGTCTTCGTTGCCTGCTATGCCGTCGACTTCGTCTAGGAACAAAATGTTGCCTTTAGTTTGTTTTGACCCTGAAAAGGAGTCTAAGGCTAAGTATGAAGTGGCGGGTTTCGCGATGGCGTTGATTGCTTTTTCTGATCGGGTGTCGCTAGCATTCATTTCAATAACTGTGAACCCGAATTCTTTTGACGCAGCGTTAACCAACGCCGTTTTCCCCACCCCGGGCGGCCCATAAAGCAGCACCGCTTTCTTTTTGCTTCTACTTTTGCCTTTTATCCAATCAACAAACGTAGCTTTCGCTTCTTCGTTGCCAACAATATCCTCTATCTTTTGGGGACGGTACTTTTCAACCCATAAAATGTCATTTTTCATAGGTTTCCATGATGCCTCTGCCAAATTTGGCGAATTGTGCAAGCATTGCGCTCAGCTGGATGTCGCTGTTGGCGCCCTGCGTTAGGCGGTAATCGTATTCGCCGATTAAGTTTGAGATTTCGGCTTTCTGCTCGGGCGTCAAATCTGACATCTTGAAGATTTCCCGTTGCACCTGACGAATTATCTCTGAGCCTGAGAACCCGTAGGAACCCATTATCTCATACATTTTTTTGCGAGCCTCCATGAAGTCGCCGAACAAGGCTTTCCTAATCATCTGCTGAACCTGCGCTGGGCTAGCTTCGCCTATGACCAACGAAACCGTTCTCTCATCGACTAATCCATCCCTGTACGATGAAGCCGTCTGCAACACGTTTATGGCGTGTCTGAGGTCTCCTTCGGAGAAATCAACGATTCTGTCAGCTGCTTCAGGAGACAGGTTTATTTTTTCGTTTTTCGCTATGCATATTAGTTGTCCTTTCATCGCTTGTTTGTCGAGTCTCGAAAAGCGGAAGATGGCGCATCGGCTTTGTATGGGCTCAATTATCTTGCTTGATTGGTTGCAGATGAGAATGAACCTTGACGTGCGAGAACCAGTCTCCATTATTCTTCTAAGAGCCGTCTGAGCTGGACCCGTCATCTGGTCGCATTCGTCGAGGATAATCAGGGAGAAAGGCACGTTTTCGAAGCCTGAGCGGCTGTAACGAGAGAAATCTTTTATGCGTTCTCGGACGGTGTCGATGCCTCTTTCGTCTGATGCGTTGAGTTCCAGCGTGAAGCTTTTCCAGTTGGCGCCGAAGAGTTCGTGTGCGATGCATAGTGCCAGTGTTGTTTTGCCTGTGCCGGGTATGCCTGCGAACATTAGGTGGGGCATGGTTTTGGGGTTTTTCATGAAGGATTTGAGGCTTTCAACGATGTCGCATAAATCTACGACTTCGCCGAGGTTTTTCGGCCGATACTTTTCGACCCACATAAGCGCTTCTTCGTTAGTTGCCATTAAGTAAACACTTTCCCGATAAATTACACAATAAGGTGTTAGAATTTACCCATTTAAGTTTTCCCCAACCGCCGTCTTTTTCTGCTGGCTTGGCAGTTTTTGGATTTTTATGGTTTTCTTTTAATAAAAATTTAAGTTGAGACTTTTGTTTTGGTGAAAGTTGAGACTTTCCGCCTTCGGATTTTGTGTTTTGGGTTGCTTTTTTGGTTTAGGCTCGGTTTCTGTTTGAACAGTGCCCATTTGGGATGGGCGGATTGCGACTTTGTATGTTGACTCTATGTTGGCGGCATTGTCGCGTATGGTCGGTTCTGCTTCTGGTTTACTGGCGTGGCGGTGTTGGATTCGTCTTCTTCTCTGCTATGGCTTGGGCTGAGTTGGTGGGGCTTTGGGAAGTTGCGCGTCATGCTTCTTCTTGGTGAGCTTAAGCAGCAGCCCTTTCGGGAAGGAGCCTTCTTCAATCGGCTTAGAATCCAAATACCCCTCTTTCACCGCGTTGTTGAAGAGTTCCTCGCCTTTTTCGGTGCGGATAATCGTGAATGTCCAGCCGTCAAGTCCCAACCCGCCAACGGAGACGTCTGCAAGCTCATTGCTGAAGTCCTCGCATACGCTGCAGCTTGCCCTAACATACTGCTTGATGTCAGCGAGCGGAATCGCGGTGGTTCCCGCGGGCGTGGTTACCAGCATTTTTCCTTTGATGTTCATTTTTGTGATGTCGCCGAGGTTGATGCCGAGTTTGCCTTTGATGTGGGTTTCCATCAGTCCCTCGTAGTCGAAGCATTCCGAGCACATGAGCCCGACGAGGTACTTGATGGGCGCGCTCATCTTTTTCACGTTGTTCATCTGCATTTTCCTAACCGCTTGAACTTGGCAGGGTGTGCCGACCAAGGCAACCTGAGTCTTTTTCTGCTTGATTACTTCGGGCAGGGCAAGAAGCGCTGAAGAGCAAGTGTATTTTGTTCCCGCCGACTCCACTATTTTCTCCGCAGTAGTCGCAACAATCGGGACAGGCAAGAACGGTTTCTCCGAGCTTTTTCCAGAAACCACGGCGCCGTCGATTAACCCGCTTTTCAGGGCGGCGACCAGCATCGCAGTGGCGGCTCCGCCGTCTTGTCGAACTTGCAAAATTTCGTTGGGTTTTGCTTGGGCGGCGATTATACGTTTGAATTCGCCGAATTCTTCCTGTGGATTTCGTATTTTGCCGTAGGTGAATTCTTCCGCTTTAGCCATCGACCATCCGTAGCGTGGGCAGGCTTGGGCGCATATGCCGCAGACTTTGCATTCCTTGACCATGTTGGGTTTTCCCTTGGCGAGTTCAAGTGTGCCAAATGGGCATACGACCACGCATGTTCCGCAGCTTGCGCATTTTCCTGTTTCAACAACTTCAGTTAAAAGAGTGTTTCCAAAACCGTTCTTTTTGGTGCTCATGCAGCATGCATATGAAAGTGATTCTATTTAAAATTTAACCAAGAAACCCTTATAGACGTTTGATGTGAAGATTTTTCAAAAGTTTAGGTTTTTACTTGTTTATTTTGAAGATTGTTCGGTAGCAGATGTGTTTTCAGTTGGTCGTTAACCAGTAGGGCAAATACGAAAAACCAGCCCAGTGCAATGGCCACGTAAAGTGGAGGGATTGGGGCTAAGCCTGGGATTCCGATGATGGAGATTAACGATGAAATGATTATGTCGGCGGCGATTGCGGTTAGGAGGGGGCGGCTGGGTTTTGACTTCCAGAAGTTGCTTCTTTCCCGAACAACAAATATAGTGAATAACCCGCCGAACAGCAGCATGTCAAATGAGAAAGTGTTCAGCATTCCTGTGTTAGATAACCCCAAGAAGTTAAGCCCCAAGTACAGCAACCCAAGCGACTCAATCACCGTTGCGACTCCCAGCAGCGTTGCTCCCTTAATGAGCGGGGTGATTTTCCAAGATTCAGGTTTTTCAGATGGAGTAACGTTGTCGGTGGACAGCGAGATTGTGACGAAATCCACTAGTAAAAAGCAGCAAAACCACTTGAAAAGCGCCGACAACAAACAATCCCGTAAGCAGAAAAGCCACGATGACAAACAGGATTACCTGAAAAGTTTTAACGATTTTATTAAATATCCAGGTCAAGATTCGCTGATAAATCATTCTGCCAGTTACAACCAAATCAACAATGTTGGATAAGCCCTCCTCTGTGAGCACCACGCTGGCTGAACCCTTAGCCACATCCGTCGCGTTACTCACCGCAATCCCCACCTCAGCCTGCTTGAGCGCCGCAGCGTCATTTATGCCGTCACCCGTCATCCCGACAACGTGCTCTTCCGCCTGCAAACCCTTAACTATGCGGTATTTACCCTCGGGATAAATTTCGGCAAAACCATCGGTTTCATCGACGATTTCAGCCTCAACCACCGCGTTCCCCACATTTTCTTCCACGTCTGCCATCCGCGTAATTTTTTCTCCCAACCCAACCTCTTGAGCTACTTGTTTGGCAATCGGCTGCGAATCGCCAGTCAACATTTTCACGGCTATCCCAAGAGACCGAAGTTTCGCTATCAACTTGGCAGATTCAGGTCTTGGCTTATCGTAAAGCGCCACTAACCCAACCAAATCCATCGTGGAAGCTTCTTTGCCAGCGGCGACGGCGATAACTCGGTAGCCTTTTGCCGCAAAAGCATCCGTTTTACTCTTTATCTCTGCAAGCTGGTCTTTTTTGAGTTGACAAACTCCTGCAACAGCTGAGACTGCGCCTTTGGTGACCCTAAATGTTTGGTCTTGTCTCCCAACAATTGCCTCTGTCCTCCTTGTCGAGGGGTCAAAAGGCGTGAATTTCTTTTGTTTATACTCCTCAACCTTTATTTTTCCGTCTTTTGCAGCAGCAAAAAATGCTTGGTCAATCGGATCCTGATTTGCCCTTTGCGAGGCTAAAGCGCCGAAGATTAGAGCGTCATCTTTCGAATAGTTGCCGATTTCTGAGACGTCAGCCACAGTCAGCTTGTTTTCGGTGATGGTTCCTGTTTTATCAACGCACAATACGTCCATGAGGGCAGCGTCTTCGGAGGCGCTAAGCCGGGTGACGAGTACGCCTTTTCCCGCGAGCTCGTAGGAGCCAAGCGCCATGGTAATTGTGAACATGGTGGGTAAAGCAACGGGTATGGCAGCGACAAGCAGCACCAACGCCAAAGACAGCACGTCTAGCAGGTTTATTCCGCGTGCCCAAGAGACCACGGCGGCGACAAGAAGCAGGGAAACCACCATAACAATAAGCCATTTTACGAGGTTCGAGATGACTCCCTCCATATGCAGCTTTGGCTTTGCCAACCCGACAAGCTGAGCCGTCTTCCCAAACATTGTATGTGTCCCAGTCGCCGTGACAACCGCGGTGACTTCGCCCTTCTTAACGAGCGAGCCAGAGTAAACGAGCTCACCCATTTTTTTGTCGACGGGTAGAGATTCGCCAGTTATCGCTGATTGATCAACCGTCGCCTCGGAATCCAAAATTTTAAAGTCCGCAGGCACAAAATCGCCTGACCTGACCCTCACGATGTCGCCTGGCACAATCTCCGCGGCATTTATGGTTTGCCAGACGCCGTCCCGAAGGACTTTTGCCTGCAGCTGAAGTTTCTGTTTAAGCGCCCTTACCGCCCGAGTCGCCTGCCGCTCCTGAATAAACCCTAAAACGGCGTTTACGAGTAGCAGGGCGGCTATTATGTAGACGTCTAAGTATTTTCCTAACACGGCGGAGAGGATAATCGCCACTTCCAGCATCCAAGCAGCTAAACCCCAGAACTTCTTGGCAAAAGCCAAAAGGGAACTCGCCTGCTTTTCCGCAACCTCGTTGCGCCCAAAAACCTTCTGTTTTTCCCCAACTTCCGCGGAACTCAAGCCCTTCGCATCGCTCAAGCCGAATTCACTCTCTGCTTGAACTTTAGAAGTTCCATCCGTTGATGTGCTGGGCAATTTTCTTGACCTGAAGAATTTAGGTGATTTATTCTAATCTCAAAATATAAACATGCATGCCTGCCGGTTTGCTGGGCTTTGATGGCAACAAAAATAAGCAACGCGCTCGCCATTAATTCGGTTTTCATATGCAGTGTGAACGTTGCGGTTTAACAATCAAAGAAGATGAAGCCTATAATCTTCATGGAAAAGTTCTCTGCGAAGATTGCTGTATGTACGAGACAAATCCTCCGAAGGCTTGCGACCCCTTGGCTGTGGCTTCTGCTACTTCGATACGCAAAGAGCTGGGGCAGTTGGGAACCGCTGGCTTAACCGAGCTGCAAAAACAAATTTATAGCGTGATTGAGCAAAAGAAGCAGATTACAAAAGAAGAGCTTCTCAAAATCGTCGGCATCAAAGCGGAAGAGCTGGAAAGCCAATATGCCATCCTCCGCCACTGCGAGTTAATCCGAGCATTCAAAGAAGGAGACAAAGTTTACCTTACGAAATGGTGACCACGGCACAAAGCCGAACTCATGTTTTCCCATTAAAGTGAGCCTTTGTACTTGGTAGTTGCCGGGCAACCGACGCATTTGTGCTGCTCATATCGGGCACATGGATTGCAGTCTACGCGGCATGGAGCAACAGCATTTGCCTTGGTGGCTAAGTTTTCCCTGATTTGTAGGTAAGGCGTAAAGTAGGTGCCGCTTATGGGGTAAAATTCTGAGCGTCGTATGCCTGGTCCGCTGCGCATTGAGCATTTCTCCATTGATATGCTTTCCAGTGTGTCCTGGTTTTCGGCGAGGACGAGTGCGATTAGGTTGAATCCGCCTACGGTTTTGAAGATTTGGATTACGCGTGGGCAGTCTTTGAATCTGTCGAGTAGGTTTTGTGTGGCTTTGGCGTTTTCCATTTCCAGCATCACGACGGCTGGGTGTAGCCCGAGTTGGGTTGGGTTTAGTAGGGCGGATATGTTGATGGCGCCGTTTTTTTGGAGTTTTTCGAGTCTTTTTTTGGTTCCCATGCTTGTGTACCCGATTTTTTTGGATAGGTCTTTGAGTGTTGTTCTTCCGTCTGTTTGGAGTTGGGTTATTATTTTTCGGTCGATTTCGTCCATTTTAGGCTCACAAGTTTACTTTATAAACGATACTTATTAATATCATTTACGAAATAAACTCTTTGGTTAAAAACAAATACACTGAGGAAAAAAAATTGCCAACCAGAATCGTAATCCCAGTAGAAGACAAATCAGGTTTAGACGCCAAAGTAGCAGAGCACTTCGGAAGAGCCCCATACTACGCAGTAATCGACCTCGACGAAAAAGGAAAAACACTAACCGTAAAAACAGAGACAAACACCAACGAACACATGGGCGGCACAGGTCACCCACACGACAGCCTACTAACCCTAAAACCAACAGCCATCATAGCCCGCGGCATGGGCCCCGGCGGCTTGCAAAGCTTCAAGAACGCAGGCGTCAAAGTGCTCAAAGCAGTTGATGACACCGTCAAAGCAACCGTCGCTTCTTTCAAAGCTGGCAAACTCGCCGAGCTCACAGGCGGATGCGAACACGCACACCATCACGAACACCTTTAGTCACTTCAAATCAACAAAGAGAGGGTGAAAAAACACCCAAAATTAAGGCTAAAGCAACTTGGGGTATTTCGCTAAACTTTTGCTTTTTTAATTCTTTCAATTATTGCTCGTGTTTCTTCTTCGGACGGATGCGTTATCGCGCCTGCAGGGCAGATGTCTTCGCAACCTCTGCAAAACACTACGCAGCCCTCAGTTTTTTTCACAACTGTTCTCTTTTTTCCTTCTTTTTCCTCGACTCCGTAGACTTTCTTGTGGCAGAAATCGATGCATTTTCCGCAGGTGACGCATTTTTCGTAGTCGATTTTGGGGGTCCAAGGGATTTGGTTTCTGGGTATGCCTTCGAATGTTTCTTTTGGCATGGTTTTGGTCTCTGTTGCATTTGAGTGACTATTACAATATTTAAATATTGTTATTAATATGCAAGGTTCAAGTTGACCAGAACGAATAAACCCTCAACTTCTGCCCCTCAAATTGCTTCACCAAAAACAACTTAACCTCATCCTCATCCAAGTTCGCAATCCCGTTCTTACCCTTACGCAACGGAATTCCAGTTTCCCGAAGTCTCTGCGTTTCACCTTTCGGGAAATCCAGAAAAATGTAGTAGCGTTTGTCATGGAGCATTATCAGCCTTAGCACCGTCAGCTCTTTGTTAGGGGAAAACCCGTTTTGTTCAAGGATGAAAACGATTGAGCCGGGATTCTTTTCGATGACTTGTCGCTTGAATTCTTCCCAGCTTTTGATTCTAACATGGCCTTCTTCCATAAGGTGCCTTCTAACGATGCTTCCTACGCTGAAAAACTATTGCCAAGGCGACAATGACTGCGACTGCCACAACGGCAACTACTATGCTGGCGATTTCGGCGGAACCAGAGAAGGTTGGTTGGGTGCTTGATGAGGTTGGGTTGCCTAAAGCGTAGACGTGATGATCCCAAGACCCAACATAAACGATTCCGTTCCATAACGCGGGAGAGGAACTCACGTGATTTCCAGTCTTGTAGGTCCAAATGCTTGCGCCATCTGAAGCGTTTAGGCAGTAGACGTTTCCATCCCACCCTCCCACGTAAACGTTGTTTCCAGCGACCGCAGGCGAAGAATCAACTCCGTCTTGGGTTGGATAGCTCCATATTTTTTCTCCAGTTAACTCGTTGAGGCAATAGACGTTTTTGTCAGGGTTTCCAGAGCCAGATTCACCGGTTCCCACGTAAACGTAGCCGTTGGCGACTGCGGGAGTCGATGTAACCCAGCTTTGGGCGGGGTAACTCCATATTTTGCTTCCGTTTGTGACGTTAATGCAGTAGACATTGTTGTTATCTGACCCGATGAAAAGGCGTCCATCGACAACTGCAGGGAAGACTCCACGATGCTCCCGGTGGCTGTAGTTCCACATTTTCGCGCCTGACAACGCGTCGAGACAATAGACATTGCCATCGGCAGAACCCACATAGACGTAGCCGTCAGTGACTGCGGGCGAAGACTCAACAAGTCCCCCTGTTTGGTAACTCCAAATTTTGGCGCCGCTTGCAGCGTCGAGGCAGTAAATGTTTTTATCCCAAGACCCAACGTAAACGTTGCCGTTTGCCACGGAGGGGCATGACTCCACGGTGTTTCCTGTGGTGAAGTTCCAGACTTTGGCGCCTGTCGCAGCGTTCAGGCAGTAAACGTTGCGGTCGTAGCATCCAAAGTAAACGTATCCGTTTGAGACTGCCATTGAGGAACTTATTGCGGTGCCGCCTTCAAGGTGAAATCCCCCATTTTTTACGGGAACCGTGAAATTCCATATTTCGGACCCGTCCAGTGCGTTAAGGCAGTATGCGACTCCTCCGTCGGAGCCTATGTATAGGCGTCCGTCAACGACTGCGGGGGAAGCCCCAACTACGCTGTTGGCGGTGAAGTTCCACAGCAATGCAGCTTGGGTTGCGGTTGGTGTGCTGGTTGAGTAGCCTATGTGGCTTGGGTCGTGATGAAACATTGACCAATTATCAGCGGATGAATTGGCTGTTGCAAACGGGGTTTTTGGCTGAGCTCAGGCAGAAAAATGTTGATGATGCCATTACGAGGATGATGAAGATGGACAAGGCGCGGTTGGGTTTTTTCATGTGAGCCACCTTGAAGACAAACGCTCTATTGCTATATTTGTATTTTGATATATTCATTATCTGTCATAGGCACAAAAAACTTGGCTCCCATCTCAACATTTTTGGGTTTCATAAGCAACTTTAAAATATCGTTTTCGATAAAAGCACACTATGCCAAACTACTCCGAAAACAGCAACCGCTTCAAATCAACCGTCTTCCACGCCCTATCCGACCCCATCAGACTCGAAATAATAGATTATTTAAGAGACGGGGAAAAATGCGTCTGCGAAATAGTTCCACACCTAAACCTTATACAGCCGCTTGTTTCGCGGCACTTGAAAATCCTAAAGGATGCCGGAGTGGTAAGGTGCCGAAAAGACGGAACCAAACGCCTCTACTCAATTGTCGACGCAGCAATTTACGGTGTCGTTGACGCATTAACACCAGAACTTTTAGGCGCCCTCGCAAAGGAAGCGTTTGAAACAATGACAAACAGATAAAACCAGCTGGAAAAAAGGAACCTTCAAAACAAGAAGAAACGTAAATTAACCCTGAAACGAATTTTGTTTTGGTTGAATCATTATGAAGGTTGCGGTTTCTGGTAAAGGCGGCGTTGGAAAAACCCTGATTGCAGGCGGGTTAGCTCGTGGTTTTGTTGAACGCGGTTTAAAAACTATGGCAATTGACGCGGATTCTTCGCCGAATCTTGCGTTGACGTTGGGTTTGTCAGCTGAGGAAACCCGCAAAATAGTGCCCATTACAGAGAATAAGCCGTTGGTTGAGGCTAAAACAAGCACTGGCTTCAATAGCGTTTACAATTTGAATTTCACCGTTGACGACATTGTCAGAGACTACTCGATTGTTACTCCTTTGGGCGTGAACTTGATTGTTATGGGGACTGTGCAGGCTATGGAAGCGGGCTGCATGTGCGCTCCAAACGCTGTCATCCGTGCCATGCTAAGACACCTTGTCGTTGACCGAAACGAAGCGGTCGTTATGGATCTGGAAGCGGGCGTTGAGCATATCGGCAGAGGAACCGCACGGCCAAGTTGACGCACTTTCTCATTGTTGCTGACTCAAATTTGAAGTCGCTGGAAATAGCTAAACACATCCACGACCTAGCCGCAGCGGCAGGCATGAAACAACTCTACCTCAGTCGCCAACCGCGTCATGAATGATGAACAGAAAAAAGCCATCCAAACCTTCGCCGACCAAAACGGCTTAAACGTGCTTGCGTTTGTGCCGTGGGACCAAAAAGTGATTGACGCCGACATGAAAGGCGAAACTCCGCTTAAAAACAAGGAAATTTTGGCTGTAAAAGCTATAGATGACATATGCGAGTTGCTGTTGAAGAAAAATCAGTAACCCAACGGTGCCAGCAGTGAGCGAATTTCTCTTCAAACCAATTGGAATCGTGCATTCGCCATTTAAGGAACCGCAAAACGTGCCGATACAGGCAGCCGCGGCTGAGGGCACCTGTGGAACCATCGAAATCTTTCCCCAGTACGCCGAAGGCTTACAGGACCTTGACGGTTTCTCACATATTATTTTGCTCTACAACTTTCATCTCGTAAAAGATAGCCCTTTAATGGTTAAACCGTTCCTCGACAACAAACTTCACGGAGTTTTCGCCACCCGCTCCCCAGCTAGACCAAACAGAATCGGCATATCCATTGTTCGCCTGACAGCAATCGAGAACTGCACACTGTACATTCAAGACATCGACATAATCGAGGGAACACCGCTGCTTGACATTAAGCCCTACGTGCCTAAGTTTGACTGCCGAAAAACAACGAAGATAGGCTGGTTCAGCGGTAAAATCGGCAAACTAAAAAAAACCAAAGATGACGGCAGATTTTGTAAGCAACCCCAAACTGAGGCTCGCCAAGGTACGTCTTAAACCAAAAAAGCAGAACCTACACCGTAGACAATATATGCGAGCTTCTGCTAAGAAACCACAGTAATTCTGAGGTTTGCAAATGAAAACTCTCGTAACAATTGGACGTGGAGGAACAGGAAAATCCAGTTTCACAGCCCTAATGACCAAATCCCTCATTGAAGCAGGACAAGCCCCGCTGTTGCTGGTTGACGCCGACCCGGACCAGAACCTTGCTGAAATGCTTGGAATAGACCTCAGAGAAGCGGGGAAATCAACCATCGCCGAGCTCTTGGTAAGCACCTTTATTGAGCAGGGCGGCACCACCGTCGGCGTTGCTCCAACTGAGCGCATAGAAAGCCGAATTTGGGAAAAAGGGCTCTATGAAAGCAAAAATTTTGATTTTCTCGCGGTTGGCACCAAATGGGTTGAGGGTTGCTACTGCATGCCGAACTCCGCGTTGAAAGGCGCCTTGGAGTCGTTGACTAAAAACTACAAGTACATCTTGGTTGATTCCCCGGCTGGGCTTGAGAACCTGAACAGGCGAATCACCTCAAACGTAAACGACGTCTTCGACATTTTGGATCATTCCAAGAAGTCCCAAGACCACGTGAAAAGAGCCTTCAAAATAGCTAAAGAAGTCGATATGAAATTCGAGAATTTCTATTTGGTGGGAGGCTACCGTTTTCCAGCGGAGTTGGGAAAGCAGGCTGAGGCTGATTTGGGCTTTAAGTATCTGGGGAAAATTGCTGAAGACGAAAAATTGGATGAGTACGTGCTTAACGGTAAGTCGCTGCTTGATTTGCCAAATACAAGCGAGGGTTACCTCTCCGTGAAGGCTATAATGAAGACTCTTGGCTACTTGTAGTCAACTGTTTACATTCTAAACTCATATCTTTACACAACTTTTCGGAACCTTTGCATTTCTTCAGTTGTTCCATGACTTTTGACTTTGAATCTGGAAAGGTTTAAAAACAAATTGTGTCAGTCTTAGGTTTAACCTTTACAGAGGAGTCATTAATTTGACTACTAAAAACGTTAACGTAAAAATAGACGAAATGAAGACCAACGTTGGTCTAATTAAGAACCTCGAAGTCTCCATTGGCAAAGTTATGAACGACAATTATAGTGAAGAGCCGATGGGACCGACCCCGATGCCATCCATTACAACCCTTCGCGACTGGGACATGAAACTTCTAACCAAGTACAAACCCTTCTATATGCCCGACTGCGATGCCTGCTGTCTCTGCACTTTCGGAAAATGCGACTTAACCGCTGGAAAACGTGGTGCATGCGGCATAGACATCGCGACTCAATCTTCTCGTATTGTGATGTTGGCTTGTGCGATTGGAGCAGCCTGTCACACAGCCCACTCACGACATCTTCTTCATCACTTAATCGAGAAATATGGGCGCAGATACCCATTAAACGTGGGCGGCTTAAACGTAAAAGTTGAAGCTCCAGTCACGCGTTTGGTTACGGGTATAAAGCCTGAAACGCTCGGTGACCTTGATGACGTTTTAACTTATACTGAAGAGCAAATCACCCAAATCCTCGCCGTAGGACACACAGGTCAAGAAGGCAACAACTTAGACTTTGAATCCAAAGCCATGCATGTCGGCATGATTGACCACGTAGGCATGGAAGTCGGCGACATCGCACAAATTTCGACTTTAGGCTATCCAAAAGCAGACCCAGAAGCCCCGCTTGTAAAGCTAGGCATAGGCAGCGTAGATAGAACTAAACCGGTTGTCATGTGCATCGGACATAACGTCGTTCCATCAGTCGGAATTATTGATTACGCAAAAGAAACCAAAGTTGACGACAAAATCGAAATTGTCGGTTTATGCTGTACAGCACACGACATGACAAGGTATTATGACCGTGCGAGAGTCGTGGGACCAATCAGCTGGGAGCTAAGATTCGTCAGAGCAGGCTTAGCAGATGTATTAGTGCTTGACGAACAATGCATCCGAACAGACATCTATGACGAAGCAGCAAAAGTTAACGCCCCAGTAATTGCAGCGTCAGAAAAGAACTGTATGGGCTTTAAGAACCGCACAAACGACCCAGCAGACGAAATTGTGGCTGACCTCGTAAGCGGCAAAGTGAAAGGTGTCCTGATTCTTGACCCAGAAAAAGTCGGCGAAGTCGCTGTACGCGTCGCACAAAAAGTCGCTCCAATACGCAAACGAAAAAGCAGTCTTCCAAGCATGGAGGAAATTACGCAAATTGCCAAAGCTTGCACACAATGCAAGAGCTGCCAACGCAACTGCCCACAAGACTACGCAATTCCATCAGCCATGAAAGCAGCAGCAAAAGGCGACCTAAGCCTACTGGAAGACCTCTACGAAACCTGCATTGGATGCGGAAGATGCGAAGAAGCGTGCCCACAGAAAATCATGATTCACAGCCTCATCGTTAAAGCCGGCGAAAAAGCAATGTATGCAGAAAATAACTTGTGCCGTTCAGGCAGAGGCCAAGTTTCAGACGTAGAAATCCGCAATGTCGGCAGCCCAATTGTTCTCGGAGAAATCCCGGGAATCGTTGCAATCGTAGGCTGTAGCAATTATCCGAAAGGCGGCAAAGACGTATACGACATCGCAAGGGAATTCGCAAGCAGAAGATACATCGTTGCATTATCAGGCTGCTCAGCCATGTCCGCAGGCAGCTACCGCAACAGCGACGGCCAAACCATTTACGAAGAATTCCCCGGCGGCTTCGAAGCAGGAGGAGTCCTCAACACAGGTTCATGCGTATCAAACGCACACATCGCGGGCGCAGCAATCAAAGTAGCAAACATTTTCGCAAAACGACCCTTAAGAGGCAACTACGAAGAAATCGCAGATTACATCCACAACCGCCTCGGCGCAGTCGGCTTAGCATGGGGTGCATACTCACAGAAAGCCGCAGCAATCGGCGCAGGATTCTGGCGTTTAGGCATACCTGTCCTCGTTGGACCACACGGCGTAAAGTACCGTCGTATGCTCCTCGGCAGAGAAGACCACCCAGAAGACTTCGAAGTCTACGATGCACGCACAGGAGACAAAGTTAGAGTCGGCCCAGCACCAGAGCACCTCTTCAACATAGCAGAAACCAAAGAGGAATGCATGGTCGCAATCGCGAAACTATGCATCAGACCAAACGACACATGGAAAGGACGCAGCATCAAACTAAGCCACTATGTTGACCTCAGCAAACGTTACATGGGAGTAATGCCAACTGACCTGCATCTATTCGTGAGAACAATGGCAGATGTCCCAATGACCCTCAAAGAAGAATTCGCCACAATACTGGAAGCACACGACTGGAAAGAAACAGTAATCCCAGACCCAACATTGCTTCCAAGAATGATCAGGAAAATGAAGGAGTGAAAATAAATGTCATGTGAACCCTGGCAATGTGCAGAAATAGCAACATCTAAAAAAGCAAACCCAATTCAAAAACCCGAAATCGCAGTAGCGATGATGAAAAAAGCTCAACGTCCCACTTCTCATTGTGGGAAGCAACGCAACCGAAAGGTCTCTCGACGGCAAACTATTAATCGAATACCTAATTGACCTCGCAAAAGCATCAAAAGTACCCGTCGTGGCAACAGCCCACATGGTTGGCGAATTCATAAAACGCGGATACACACCAGCAGCATTCATGAATGCAATGGAAATCGGCAACCTAGTTGTCGACCCAACCTGGCAAGGCTTAGACGGCAAAGGACACCCAGACCTGGTTATGATGGTGGGGTTGCCTTACTACGTTGAATCGTTGATGCTGTGCGGACTCAAACACTTTGCACCTGACCTGAAAACCATGACCCTTGACAACCTGTTCCATGTGCACGCAAGCTGGTCTTTCCCAAACGCAACCCTTGAAGAATGGGCTGCCAATCTCAAAGTCATGACTTCAAAATTTGAAGGAGGACAATAAAAAAATGTCTATGTTTAAAGATATACCTGTTGAAGTTGGCGTAATCTACGAAGGAGAACGTATCCGAAGAAACGACATGCAAGTTGAACTTGGCGGACCCACAGTTAAACAAAAGTTTGAGTTAGCCAAAGTTAAACCCATGAGCGAAATCGACGACGGAAAAATCACCATAATCGGACCCGACTTAAAAGACCTAAAAGAAGGCGGCGCATACCCATTTGGAATCCTAGTTGAAGCAGCAGGCGCAAAACTCGATGCAGGACTCGAAGGTGTCATAGAAAGACGCATTCACGGCTACCTGAACTACATCGAAGGCTTCATGCACCTAAACCAACGATACGACATCTGGATACGCATCGGCAAAAAATCCTTCCAAAAAGGCTTAAACAGTTTTGAACCAATCGGCAAAGTACTCTACAGACTATTCAAGAGTGAACTGCCCATCATCGAAAAAGTACAAATCACCTTCATAACAGACCCAGCAAAACTCGAAGAAATGACCCCTGCAGCAATCCAAGCATACGAATCACGCGACGCCAAAGCAAGAGGCTTAGAAGACAAAGACGTCGACACATTCTACGGCTGCGCGCTTTGCCAATCATTCGCGCCAAGCCACGTCTGCGTCATCACACCCCAACGCTACAGCAACTGCGGCGCCATCAGCTGGTTCGACGGCAAAGCCTCAGCAAGCATAGACCCCAAAGGCCCAGTCTTCGCCATACCCCGAGGAGAAATGATAAACGCTGAAAAAGGCGAGTTCTCAGGCGTCAACGAAGCCGCAAAGAAACGCAGCATGGGCGAAGTCCAGCAAGTTTGGCTCTACACAGCGTTTGATCACCCACACACTTCATGCGGATGCTTCGAAGCAGTAACCTTCTACGTCCCAGAAGTCGACGGATTAGCAGTAGTCCACAGAAGCTTCAAAGGCCCAGCAGTAAACGGCTTACCATTCAGCACCATCGCAGATTCTGCGGCGGGCGGAAGGCAAATCGACGGGTTCCACGGAATGTCCATCGAATACATGAGAAGCAAGAAATTCTTTGCAGCAGACGGTGGATGGAACCGCGTTGTTTGGGTACCTAAAGAAGTGAAAGAACGCGTCAAAGACTTCATCCCAGCCGAACTGGTCGACAAAGTCGCAACTGAAGAAGATGCAAAAACCGTTGATGAACTCAAGGCATTCCTCAAAGCCAAAAACCACCCAGTCGTAGCAAGATGGGCAGCAGCAGAAGCACCAGCACCAGAAGCACAAGCAGTACAAGTCACCGAGGAAGCAGCAGGAACAATGATGCCGGTCGCAACAGCAGGCACACTCCCGATTATGGCAGGCGGATTCAGGATCATCCTCAAAGACGCGAAGATCTACGCTAACAAAGTCATAATCCAAACCGTCAAAGACGACAAAGACAAGCGGTGACTCAGTTGCCTACAGACGGCGACAAGAAAAAAGACAACGAAGGGCTACAGCTCAGCCAAGACCTACTGGACGCCCTAGCCAGGTTCAAGCAAATCGAACTTGAAGACTTCCAGATAGACGTCAAAGAGCTAGAAATCGTCTTTGAGCCAGGAATGGCTGGCCAAATAATGCCCAAACTTAAGCTTCCTGCAGCGGTCACAGGCGGAAAACCCATATCGATGCTTCAGGTTCCCTTCTTACCCCCCATCGAAACCTACCCCAACAAAATAACCGAAGTCAAACTGGGCGCAACACGAAAAGACGGCGGAACACGAGGAACATCCTTCACCATCGGCGGCGAAGTTTCACCTGCATTCTACAACTTTGAAAGACCAACAACACACAAACCAGTCATCACACTTGACGTTTTCGACATGGAAGTGCCTCTGAGCAAAGCAGTCAAGATGCATGTTAAAGAAGTCGTTGGAGACCCAGCAGCTTGGGCGAAACTTGCGGTAGAACAATTCAAGGCAGACATGGTTACAATCCACTTAATCAGCGTTGACCCATTGCTCAAAGATGCCACTCCCAAAGATGCATGTAAAACAATCGAGAAAGTGCTGCAAGCCGTTGATGTACCACTAGTTATCGGCGGATGCGGTGACCCCGTTAAAGACACAGCAGTTTTCGAAGAAGTATGTGCACAATTCCCAGGCGAACGCTTCTTAATCAGCTCAGTCACCCGTGACATGGACGTAGAAAAATGCGCCAAATTCATCAAGAAAGCAGGTCATGCAATCCTCTCATTCACACCCATGGACCTCAACTTGGCACGTGAACTCAACAGACGCCTCTACGACTACGTCCCCAGAGAAGACATCATCATGGACTTAACAACAGCAGCCTTAGGCTACGGCTTAGACTACGCATTCACCAACATGGAACGCGCAAGACTCGGAGGATTAATGGGCGACATGGAATTGGCTCATCCGATGTCTTCAGGAACAACCAACGCATGGGCAGCCCGTGAAGCATGGCTCAAAATGTCAGCTGACTGGGAACCACGCGAATTGCGAGGACCACTCTGGGAAGTAACTACCGCGCTGACGCTGTTGCTTGCAGGCGTTGACTTATTCATGATGATGCATCCAGCCGCAGTAAAAACACTCAAAGACGTCACAAACTACCTGACAAGCGGCAAAAAAGCAGACGCATCCAAATATGCAGATTGGGTAACCATGAAAGCACAAGGGGTTGGCAAACAATGAGCGAGAAAAAGAAAGGCGGACTAAAAGAATTAAGCCCAATTACCATCTACAAGCTCCTACCAAAAATCAACTGCAAAGAATGCGGCCAAGACAACTGCATGGCGTTCGCGACAAAAATCGTTAACCGCGAAGTAGAAATCGACAGTTGCAAGCCACTGCTAAAACCTGAAAACGCAAAAGCCTACGCCGCCCTCAAAGACCTGCTAAAACCCGCAGTCAAAGAGGTTATAGTGGGCGCTGGAGATAAAGCACGCAAAATCGGCGGCAAACTTGTCATGTACCGCCATGAATTCACCTACAAGAACCCCACAGCCATCGCAATCGATGTCACCGACGAAATGCCAATGGACGAAGTTGTTTCCCGCGTGAAATACACGGAAAACTTCACCTTCGAATACATCGGCAACACCCTTCGTTTAGACATGATTGCGGTACGATGCACATCTGGAGACGCAGACAAATTCAAGGCAGTTGTCAAGAAAGTCGTGGAAACAACCCAACTACCACTCATCCTTTGCACCCTAAACCCCGCAATTGCTGAAGCAGGTTTGATGGCGGCGCCAAAAGCCCGACCGCTACTGTACGCGGCAACTTCGAGCAACTGGAAAGACATGGCGGAACTCGCATTAATGTACGAATGCCCACTAGTGGCATCTGCACCAAACGACATGACCGCGCTGGTTTCACTTGCAAAAACTTTGATGGCTTACGGAGTAACTGACTTGGTTTTAGACCCAGGCACTTTTGCGAACGAAGGGTTACCTGACACAATCAACAACTTTACGATGCTTCGCAGAGCAGCATGCAAGGGCGGCGAAGAACTCGCGGGATTCCCACTGATTGGCGTACCCATGGTTGCTTGGCAAGACACAGCGACAGCTGAAGACCTCCTGAAATGGCGCGAAGCCTACATCGCGGGAATGCTCATAGTACGGTACTCAGATGTTCTCGTAATGCACAGCGTATCTGGCTGGTCACTATTGCCCGACTCAGTTCTTAGGCAAAACATCTACACTGACCCACGCAAACCCGTCGCGGTAGCTCCAGGACTCAAAGTCTTCGGCACCCCAGACGAAAACAGCCCAGTAATGTTCACCACAAACTTCGCCCTAACCTACTACACCGTAGCCTCAGACATCGAAAGCAGCAAACTCAACGCCTACCTAATCGTCGTCGAAACCGAAGGCTCAGCCATCGACAGCGGAGTCGCAGGCAGAAAACTAACCGCGGAACGCGTAGCCGACGCAATCAAAGCCTCAGGCATAGAAAGCAAAGTCAAACACCGCAAAATCATCATCCCCGGCAAAGCATCACGCATCAGCGGCGAAATCGAAGAACTCAGCGGCTGGAAAGTCCTCGTTGGACCACGCGACAGCAGCGAAATCCCCAAGTACCTCATAGAAAAATGGCAACCATAAAGCCATTCTTTTCTTCTTTTTCATTTTCTTTTAACCGCTCGTATAGACAATTCCTCTCTAGTCTATCCAGCAAGTTTCTTATACAACCTCTAAAGAAACCCCTTACTTGACCCAAAATGAAGAGCCTCGTAGTCTACTATACAAGAACCGGAAACACGAAGTTTGTTGCAGAAACCATAGCCGCTGAACTTGTCAGCGACATGGAAGAAGTCGTTGACCTCAAAAAGCGTGAAGGCACCCTCGGCTATATGAGCGCCAGTAAGGATGCTACAGGCGGAAAACTAACAGAGATTGCCCCAACAAAACGTGCTCCAGCAGATTACGACCTCATCGTTGTTGGAACTCCAGTTTGGTACTGGCGCCCCTCCCCTGCTATCAAAACCTACCTTACAAAACACGACTTGGCATGCAAAAAGGTGGCTCTGTTTTTCACGATGGATGGACGACTAGGAGGAGCCGAAGAAAAAACTAAGGCATTGATGCCAAACGCCGCCTTCATAGGAGAACTGGCGCTTGCGAAGCCAACTGCGGATAAAGAGGTAACAGCCCAAAAAATCGCTGACTGGTGCAGCACAATCAAAAAACAGTTCCCTTAGCTGTTTGCTAATGCATGGTTTAGCAATTCTTTTATTCCTCCTCAGTTTCTATAAAAAGATATTTCCCCGAAAGACCCGCTGCTTAACTGTTTGCTTGTCTATTTGGCTCATCTAGATGTGCCTATTTGGTTTATCTAGAAAACCGTAGGGGTAGCGGGTACAAAAAAATAAAAGGCGCTAAGGCGGGTCTATTGTTTGTTGACGAAAGACGCCGTAAAATGGTTCTCGCCTGCTTTGTTGGGTTGAACGTTAAAAATGTCAATAAAGCCCTGTTTTTGAGTTAAATATGTACATAAAGCTGATAAACCTCTTTTTTCACTACATCCCCAATTAAAGGCGAGAAGGGACTAAAGATAGGCTGCGGTATCTTCGGAGCAAAAAACTTTGAAAACCAAACGGTTTTTCCATATGTGTATTGGGGTCTACGCGCCCAGAACCATCGCGGTCATCAAAGCCACGGATTTCTAACTTTCGACACCAAGTTTCATGTTTACAAGAGCCTCGATTTGGTTCCGCGCCTCAAAAACGAAGCCATACATGAATGGTTCGACCGCCTGCCTGGGTCGGTAGGCATAGGCAACGTTCGGTATACCACCTCGGGCAAATGCGACGACACCTCAATCATCGAGGGCACGCAGCCAGTTTACGCTTCTTCAGGCAACATTAAGCTTGCCTTGTCGTTCAACGGCAACATCGTTAACACGCTGCCGCTAAAGAAGGAAATGACAGAAAACTTCTCCGACTTCTACTTCAACTGCGACTCAGACGTCGTCTGCCACAAACTGCTCCTCGGCTTAAAACAGGGCAAAGACCTGGCGTCCTCGGTTCGAGCCGTCATGGAAAGCCTCGATGGCGCATACTCCGTAACAGGATTAACCGGCGACGGCGAATTCTTTGCCTTCAAAGACCCACACGGAATAAAACCCCTCGTCGCAGGACACGACCCGCAAACCGCAACAGTCGCGTTCTGCTCAGAAACCGTCGGGTTAGACATGAACGGTTTTCTGAGGGATTTTGAGTTAAAACCCGGCGAACTCGTCACCGCTTCAAAAGACGGGTTCAAACGCACACAAATTATCCAGAACGCACGCGCCGCCTTCTGCTGTTTTGAGTACGCTTATTTTGCCAGGCCTGATTCAAGGTTTGACGGTAAATATGTTTATGAAATCCGCGAGGACTTCGGGAGAAATATCGTTAAAGAGTTTCCTGATGTGGTTCGCGACAGTGACATCATTATGTCGGTTCCTGAAACAGGCGATGACCCCGCTATGGGCGTTCATGAAGAGTCAGGTCTGAGGTGGGAACGGGCATCTAGGCGGCACCGCTACGTTACTGAACGCGCCTTTATTCTTCTTAACACGGAGCGGTTCTCAACTATTGACAAGAAAATCAACATTTTAGGCTCCAAAGTCGCTGGCAAACGAGTCATAATAACTGAGGACAGCATCGTGCGTGGAGACACCACAAAAGTCATCATAGACAAACTGCGCAAGGCAGGAGCCAAAAAAGTCTACGTCTTCGTCACATTCCCAAGAATCATCGGCCCATGCTTCTACGGCATCGACATGTCAACTTACGGACAACTCATCGGCTCCAAACACAGCGTGGAGCAAATCGCCAAAATCATCGGCGCAGACCAAGTATGCTACCAATCACATGAAGCATTAGTTAAAGCAACTGAGCAGACAGAAAATGATCTGTGCATGGCATGCATAACAGGCAAGTACCCGACGCCCTGCGCTCAAAAGATGGCTGACGCTATGAAAAAACGGTTCCTTGAAGGCTACGAGGAAAAATCAAGAATCTACGAAACCGAAGACGAACAGCCAAAACCATCTTAAAGACATCGGCGTTCCGCGGCGTCTTTCAGTAACATGGTGTAACTCTTATGGATAAAATAGGTGTACTGGTAGTCTCTTATGGCGCAAGAGAAGTCGCTATGGTTGACGCTTTGCTGCAAAGCAAACGTTACCAAGTGGAACTATACATTGCTGACAAACAACGCAACCCCTTCAACGCAGAAAAAGCCGCCAAACACGCCGTCATCCCAAGCCTCGACGTAGCGGAGATATGCAAGTTCGCACAGGCAAACAAAGACAAAATCGACTTCGCCCTAGTTGGGTCAGAAAAACCCATCATAGACGGCGTCCGCGACCAAATCGAAAAAGCCACAGGCATACCCGTAATCTGCCCAAAGCAAAAGTACGCCATCGAAGAAAGCAAAGTAGAGCAACGCCAACTCTTCGCTGAAATAGCGCCAGAAGCAAACCCACGGTTCAAAGTTTTCTGCCCCGCCGACTACAAGCAAGCTGACGTCAAAGGCGCGGTTTTTCGTTGGCTGGACGAACTTGACAACCATGCAGTCGTGAAACCAGACAAACCCGCCTTGGGAAAAGGCGTGGGCGTCTGGGGCGACCACTTCGCCGACCGCGAAGAGCTTTTTGAGCATTTCATGTCTAACTTCAAGTATGGCAACGTTATAATCGAGGAGAAAATCGACGGGGAAGAATCCAGCTTCATGGCTTTCTGCGACGGCAAACACTTCATCGCCCTTCCCGACACCCGCGACTACAAACGCGCATTCGACGACGACCGCGGACCAAACACAGGCGGCATGGGCTCATACAAAGACGCCGACGGCAAACTGCCATTCCTAACCGAAGCCGAACGCGAAGCTGAACTTGAGTTGGGTAACAGGATTTTCAACGGGTGGAAAGCCAAAATCAAAGATGACTCCGCCCTCAGAGGTGTGCCACTGTACCTTGCCTTTATGCATACGGGACGCGGAATCAAGGTTCTTGAGATTAACAGTCGCCCAGGCGACCCCGAAATAATCAATCTTCTCGCGTTGATTCAGGACGATTTTGTCGATGTCTGCTTCAAGATGATTGAAGGAAACTTGACAGGCATCAAAATGGAGAAGGCGGCATCCGTCTTAACCTATAAGGTTCCGCTTGATTACGGCGGCTACTCGGAAGTCTTCCCCAGCAAAGCCAACAAGTCAGAAGCTGACACCCCGGTTGACCTGTCTAAAGCCCAAGCATTAACCAAAAAATACGGCAACCGTATCCGCGTCTACCCAGGCTCCATGGAGACAAGAGACGGCAAAAACTACGCGCTCAAATCCCGCGCCGTCGGCGTTTTAGGCATCGGCGAAAGCATCGAAGAAGCCCGCAAGATAAGCCTTGAAGGAGCCACGGCAATTTGCGGCGGCGGATTGTGGAATCGAACCGACGTTGCCTCAAAGCAGCATATTGCAAAAGCCATCGGTCACATGGAGAATTTGAGGCGCAAGGCGTGAAGCGCATCTTCATCTCCGACTGCGAGGGACCAATCAGCAAAAACGACAACGCCTTCGAGTTAGCCTCAAACTTTATTCCAAACGGAGACAAACTTTTCACGAACATAAGCAAATACGACGACGTACTAGCTGACGTTCTAAACAAACCCGGCTACACCGCAGGAAGCACCCTCAAGCTTATTTTGCCTTTCTTCAAAGCATACAGCGTGTCAGACAAGATGATGGACGAGTTCTCAGCTGACAATATTTTGTTAATCGCTAACAGCCAAACCACCCTCTGTCACGTGCAGGCAGTAGCCGACGCCTTCATCGTCAGCACCAGCTACGAACACTACATCAAAGCCCTCTGCAACGCCACGGAATTCCCCTACAAAAACACGTACTGCACACACGTTAGCCTCGACAAATACGGTATCTCTCCGCGGGAAAGAGGACGGCTAAGAGAAGTAGCGCAGGAAATCGCCAAAATGAAGACCATCGACATTCCGCCGACAGCAAAAACCATCGAGGATTTTTCGCCAAGCGACCAAGCAGCTATTGCACGTTTAGACGAATTCTTTTGGAATGAAATCCCCGCGATGTTCGTCGGCAAATTCATCAAAGACGTCGTAACCGTCGGCGGAGAACAGAAAGCTGAGGCAATCCGAGACGCAACAAAACGCCTTGGCAAAGAATTATCCGATGTCATGTATGTGGGCGACAGCATCACTGACGTGGAAGCCTTCAAGCTTGTTCGAGCCAGCGGCGGCTTAACGGTTTCGTTCAACGGCAACGGCTACGCAGTGAAGAACGCTGAAGTCGCAGTTCAGTCGGAAAGCAACCTGGCAACTGCGGTGATTGCTGATTTGTTCTGCAGATTTGGAAAAGAAAAAGCCCTCAATGCGGTTCAGAACTGGAATTATGGAGCGCTCAAGGAAAGCGGAGTTGACTCTTCGCTGTTTGAGCTGCTTTCAAGTTTGTATCCTGATGTCTTACCTAAAGCTAAAATAGTGACGGCTCAAAATATGGAAATGCTCATAAGAGAAAGCAGCGATTTTAGAAAGAAAGTGCGTGGAATAGCCGTTGGGAAACTCGGGTAAAATAACCAAAGCGGAAATAGAAGACACATACGCGGAAGCCTTCACCGGCATCTTTTGCCGCGTAATCGTAACCGCGGACGACGAGCAAACCCTGCATAAAGCTGCAGAAGATTCGACTGCAACACCCTCGGTTGTAATCGGCAGAACGGAGGGCGGAGTCGAAAGGTATCTTGACCCGAAAAGAAACTCCTGACAAACGGGTCGGCGCCTTGTTGCAGTTTTGGGGAGAAATCAACCCTAAAAAAACCTTTGAACAATCCCTCAAGAAATTCGAGACTGAACTTTCTTACCGCATCCGCCAAGACATCTTGGTAAAACCATTCACCGCCGTCTACGACGCGTTGCCAAACGCCGAGGGCAAATTGGATATGATGGAGACTGTTGGGCACTGCGGCGACGGTTACGAGTGGGTTGAGAACCGCTTTGGCAGAGAGGTCATTGTGGTTCCCCTTGATGGTTCCCGACTTCGTCATCGAACGTTACTTGGGTTATAGCCGCGGGGTCATGGGCGGCAACTTTTGGGTCCTCTGCAAAACCAAGCAAGCCCTAAAATCTGGCAGGCGACAAAGCCTTAGCAGCCATCCACAACGTGCCCGGTGTCGTTACGCCTTTCGACGTTTGCTCGGCAGGTTCCAAGCCTGAGACCCATTTTCCCAAGATTGGACCCACCACAAATCACCTGTATTGCCCGTCGCTCAAAGGGCGGCTAGGCAAGGAATCCTGTGTTCCCGAAGGCGTAGGCTACATAGCTGAAGTAGTTTTCGACGGGGTTTCTTTAGAAGCCGTCAAGCAAGCAACCAAGGTGGGAATCGAAGCGGTGCTCTGCTGTTGATGGCGTCGTGAAGGTTTCTGCGGGAAACTACGGCGGCAAACTGGGCGAGTACAAAATAATGTTAATGGAGTTATTTTCATGACAAAACTTGATGTTGTAGGTTTCGGAGCGCTTAATGTTGACATGCTCTTCAAAGTTGAGCGGTTGGCGCGGGCGGAAGAGGAAAGTTTCGTTGAAGATTACACTGAGGCATGCGGTGGCTCAGCAGCAAACACTGTTGTTGGGCTGGCAAGGCTCGGCTGCAGAACCGGTTTCATAGGCAAAGTGGCGGATGACCGGGAAGGCAAACTGCAAATTGACTGCTTCAAAACTGAAGGCGTTGACACAGGCGGCGTCGTCCAAGCGAAACATGGCAAAAGCGGGTCAGTTATGGGGTTCGTTGACAAGAAAGGAGCCAGAGCCCTCTACATCAACTCAGGCGTCAACGACGCAATCGAGCCTCGGGAAATAAACTACGGCTACGCTTTCGGGACGGAATTTCTGCATTTCTCATCGTTTGTCGGCGAAAAATCTTTTCGCGCACAAAAAAAACTCTTAGGCGCCCTCCCCGACAACGTTAAAGTTAGCTTTGACCCAGGCTCAGTGTACGCCCAGAAAGGTTTCGCGGCAATTGAGCCGATAATTCGAAGCTCCTACATCTTCATGCCTAACGCCGTTGAACTTGCGCTGCTAACCGGGGAAGATGATGTTCGCAAAGGCGCTGACTTGATTCTTGACGCCGATGTCAAAGTCGTCGCAGTGAAGCTTGGCGACAAAGGCTGCTACGTTACCGACGGAGAGGAACGGCTAAGAATCGACCCATTCAAAGTCAAAGTCGTCGACACAACGGGGGCAGGAGACGCTTTCTGCGCGGGATTCCTCTACGGCTTAATCAAAAAGAAAAGCCTCTTCGAATGTGGACGATTCGCCAATTTCGTCGCTTCCAGATGCGTCACGGCGATGGGTGCCCGCTCAGCTTTGCCCTATGCTAAGGATTTAAAGGAGTTTTTTGGTTAAGCTGTCGATTATGCTTTGGAAGATTAGTTTTCCGTCGCCGAACTGAAGCATCTGTTGTTGGCGTGTCCAGTCGGGTTGCTGCCACCAGTACATGGCTCGCTCTGGATGCGGCATGAGCCCGAAGATGTTTCCTTCCTTGTTGCATATGCCCGCGATGTCGTGGAAGGCGCCGTTTGGGTTAGCTGGGTATTTGCCGTCGGCGACTTTGCCGTCTTTGTCGCAGTAACGGAAAACAACCATGTCGTTCTCGATTAGTTCCGCAAGCAGGGCTTCTTCTTTTTCTTTTGGGAAAAGCAGCCTGCCTTCGCCGTGGGCAATCGGCATCCTCAACACTTGGCCAGACGCAACTTTGCTTGTGAAGACGCATTTTCCGCGGTTTTCATGTTTGAGGTAAATCCATTGGCATTTGAAGCCCGCAGGCTCGTTAGTGGTCAAGGTGGCTTCGGGGTATGCGCTTACGCCTTTGAACCCTGGAAGCAAGTCCGTACTCAACCATTATTTGGAAGCCGTTGCATATTCCCAGCATCGGTCTGCCTTCGTCGATGAAGGTTTCCATTTCTTTGCCCAACTTGGCGCTTAGGTGCCTTGCAAAAATTACTCCTGACCGCACGTAGTCGCCAAACGAGAAGCCGCCTGGAAAAACCAGCACCTGATAATCCAGCAAGCTATGCAGCTTCGCCAGTTCGTTGACGTGCAGGATGTCGGCTTGGACTCCGAGTTCTTGGAAAGCCCGCTGGGTCTCCGCGTCGCAGTTGGTTCCGCCGACACGCATAACGCAGACTTTGATTTCTTCCTGCTTCATCTATGAGCCTCCGCCGAACGTTTTTTTCCAGCTGCACCGAAGTTCCGCAAGAGAAGCGTCGACAACGGCTTTCGTTTTTAACCCGTTTATGACCAGTCGCTCGTCTTTGGTTACCGTGCCGATTTGGACGCAGGATTTGTCTTTCATCATTGACTCAAAGTCTTCCTTATCTTGCTCTGAAACCTCCAGCAGAAAACGGCTGTTCGACTCAGAAAACAACACAAAATCGTCACGTTCCAAACCTCTGCCAGGCACTTTGCCCAGATCCAGCTGCAAACCGTAGCCGCCTGCAAACGCCATCTCCGCCGCCGCCACCGCCAACCCGCCTTCTGAGAGGTCATGGCATGACCTAACTAAACCTGAGTCGATGGTTTTGGTTACGGCTCTGAAGGTGCGTTTGGCTTTGGCGCCTTTGACTTTGGGGACGCTTGCGCCCAAGTAGCCTTGGAGCTTGTAGTATTCTGAGCCGCCGAGTTCATTTTGATGTTTCGCCTATGATGTAGAGCGAGGTTGCCTGGCGCTTTCAAATCCATCGAAGTGACATACTGAAGGTTGGGGACGATGCCTACCGCCGTAATCAGCAGCGTCGGCGTGACTGGACCCATCGGGGACTCGTTGTAGAGGCTGTCTTTGCCCGAGATAAACGGCGTCTTAAACGCCACCGCAAAATCGTAGCATGCTTCACAAGCCCGAACCAGCGAGCCTAACCGCTCTGGCTTCTCTGGGTTGCCCCATGTGAAGTTGTCAAGAAGTGCGATTCTTCTTCCTCCCACCGCAACGTTGTTTCGCACTGCCTCGTCAATGGCTGAAGCCGCCATCCAATACGGGTCAATCTTGCCATAGTTCGGGTTCATGCCGCAGGAAATCGCCAAGCCTTTCCACGAATCGTTAAGAGGCTTAAGCACTGCGGCGTCGTTTGGTCCAGCGTACACTCCCTGCAGGGGTTTGAGTGTGGTGTTGCCTTTGACTTCGTGGTCGTAGGTGCGTATGACGCTTTCTTTGCTGGCGATGTTGGGTGCCGCAAGCAGCTCAAGCAAGGTGCTGGTTAGGTTTTGGGGCGCAGAAAACTGTGGTTCCGAAAACTTTGTCTTTTCGATGGTGGCTGTCTTCATGCTTTTGCATGGATTAAACAGGAAAGCCATGTCCATGTCAGCAACTTTTTCGCCGTTGAAATTAAGCTGGAGCCGACGCTCAGCCGTGAGGGTGCCTATCGCCGTTGCTTCTACGTCTTCCTTCCCGAAAACCGCCATCACCTGCTCCAAGTTTTCAGGCGGAACGGTTATGAGCATTCTTTCCTGTGATTCTGAAATGTAAATTTCCCAAGGCGCAAGTCCACGATGTTTCAGCGGCACCTTGCCAAGGTCGATGGATACTCCGCAGTCAAATCGTTCACCTGTTTCGCCGACGGCTGAGGATAATCCGCCTCCGCCAAGGTCAGTGGTCGCCGACGCAAGTTGCAAGTCGCGGATATCAATTATAGCGCGTTTGACTTTTTCTTCTTCAATCGGGTCGGCGATTTGCACGGCTGGACGAGAAATTTCCTCTGATTTCTCGGTTAACTCTGCGGAAGCAAAGGTTACGCCGTGGATTCCGTCGCGTCCCGTTTTTCCCCCCGCCAAAACCAAGATGTGACCTGGCTTGGCGTTTTTTGTGAATTTTGCAAGAGGCAGGAGCCCTATGCATCCGCAGTACACGGTGACGTTGCCTGTGTAGCTTTCGTCAAAGTATATTGCGCCGTTGACGGTGGGGATGCCCATGTTGTTTCCGTAGGCGCTGATGCCTGCGGTGACGCCCATGTAAACGTATTTTGGGTGTTTTATGCCTGCGGGAAGCTTGTTGTAATCGTAATCGAGTGGTCCGAAGCCTAAAACGTCGGTGCAGGCTATAGGGTCAGCCCACACGCCCAAGATGTCTCTGATTACGCCGCCGACTCCTGTGGCTGCTCCGCCGAAGGGTTCCACGGCAGACGGGTGATTGTGAGTTTCAACTTTTGCCGCGATGCCGTAGCCTTGGTCGAAGCGTACGATGCCTGCGTTGTCTTCAAAGACGCTAAAGCACCAGGGCGCCTTGATTTGTTTGGTGGCTTTTGCAATGTAGGTTTTGAAGAGGCTGTCGATTTCTTTGCCGTCCAGAACGATTTTTCCTTTGAAGGTTTTGTGGTAGCAGTGTTCGGACCATGTTTGGCTGATGGTTTGCAGCTCCACGTCTGTCGGGTTTCTGCCTTCGGCTTTAAAGTACGCTTGAATGCTCTTCATCTCTTCAAGGCTTAACCCTAACGCTAATTCGTCGCTGGCTTCAACGAGCTGCTGGTCATTGGCTTGGGCTAGGGCTGCTTCGTAGAGGGCATAGTCTGTTTTGCGTGGGCGGTAGATTTCGGAGTTCATTTCTGGTCCTCAAAAGTTACGGTGTAGTTGTCTTTGGTTGGGTTTGCGAGGAGGCGTTTGCTCATTTCCTCCGCCTTCGCTTTTGCCTCGGTAGCTGTTGATGCGTCAAATGTGACTGTGTAGACTTTGCTTACGTCTACGGCTTCTACTTTGTAGCCGAGTTCCTTTAGAAGACGAGCGGTTGTTTCTCCTTCTGGGTTGCTGTGGCCTGGCTTTAGGCTAACTTCGATTTCGGCTCGATATTTCATAAAACCGTAAATATCGCTAGAGGATTTAAACGCTTTCAACAAAAAAAACGCAAGACTTTACGTCAAAACCAGCCTTTTATTTTCGTAGCCTATCTCAACTGTTCGTTTTCCCGTGACTTTACCTATCAATTCAGGCTTGTCGCCGTCCTGCTCCAGCACGCTCATAGGCTTTGTCGGCTTCCGATTTGTCAACAATTATGCCAAATCCCCATCCCATGTTGAAAGTTTTGAACATTTCCTCATCCGAAACGCGGTAACCCAGCTCAGAAGCTGTCCTCTGGATTAATCCGAATATGGGCTGCGGTTTGAAATTAGTAAATTCGAAGCCTATCCCAGGCGAGTAATTGGCGAGGTTGTTGAATTTCATGTAGCCGTCGCCCGTGATGTGTACAGCCGCCTTCACTTTGACTTCGCTGGCTACCCTGAGAAGCGGCTTAACATAGATTTTCGTCGGCTCCAACGCTTCAAGCACAACTTCCCGATCTAAGCCCTCTGGAACATCGTTCGGCTCGAATTTTCCGCCCCACTGCTTAAACAGGATTTTTCTCACCATCGTTAAGCCGTTGCTGTGCAGTCCGCTGCTTGCCAAGCCGATGATGGGATCTTCCGGCTTGATATTTTCGCCAGTTATAATGTCTTGCCGCTCCACCGTTCCAACTGAGGCAACGACCATGTCAAAGCCGGCGTTGTCGACTAAGCCTTTTATTATTTCTGCGACGTCGCCTGTTTCGCCGCCTGTAACTGGGCACTCCGCGTCAGCGGCGCCCTGAATAATTCCTTTCAGCCACTCGTTTACAAGGAAGGGTTCGCTGGCTTGCGCGTGAATGTTGTCGGCTATTGCGAGGGGGCGGGCTCCTGAACGGATAACGTCGTTAACCGCCATCGCCACCGCGTCAACGCCTATAGTGTCGTATTTGCCTGCTAGTTGTGCGAGTAGAACTTTGGTGCCTACGCCTTCGATGACGAGGTCTAGGAAGGTGTTTTCTCCGACTGGAAAAATGTTGCCGTAGGGCAGACGCATCACGTTGCCGAAGCGGCTGTGCTTGTAGGTTTGCTGCAGGTTTTTTAGGGCTTTTTTTGATTCGACGCGTTGTTGCCGGTTTACGCCTGCGTCGGTGTAAGTGAAGTTTTTAGGCAAGCTCTTACTCTCCTCGGTACTCTTTCGTGTACCTTAGAAATAACGATTATGCTTGCTTTCAAGCTGCGGTTATGTGGGTTTGGTTTTTTGACTGATTAAGGTGAGCAGGTCTTGTGGTTTAACTGGCTTTAGAAGGTATGCGTCTGGGCGAGCGCCTATCTTAGCCATCGACGGGAACCCGGTGATTACTATTTTAACCATTTTGCCATATGGGTCAGCGAGCTTTTGCATAAGTTCCATTCCATTTATGTCTGGAAGGCAAATATCGATTAGGGCAACATCGTACGCTTTGGCGGCTGCTTTCTCTATGGCTTCAACCCCAGTTTGGGCGACGTCGGCTTTGTACCCTTTTTTCTGCAAGATGCGCGAGAAAGTGCGAGTTATGTTTTCGTCGTCATCGATGACTAAAATGCTGATGTTGGCATTATCCAAATTCTCCGTAGTCTGCAAAACGCATCCCCTGCAATAAACTTCCATTTCACATTCGCTTTAAAAACTATATTACCGAAATAGAATACTCAAATAAAAACCAATCTCCAAACCTGAAAAAACGGCGGAAAACAGTTTTCTTCAAAATCTTGCCCAAACTTTGACTCTTGCTTATGTTGGCTTAGCCGTTGGGTTTTCTCTGTGTTTTTCGTGGCGACTTTCCCCAAGGAATAAGTTGAGACTTTTTCTGGTTGTTTTTCCTGTTGCTTTTTTGGTTTGGGGCTTGAGGCGCTTGCAGGTTTGGTCGTGCCGGGTCGTGTTCTATGTTGCGGGATGGGCGGATGCGACTTTCTGCGACTTTTCCATGTTGAAATCCGACGGTGGCATTTGTCGGTTATGGGCGAACCGGCTTTCGTGTTCGGTGGGTTTTGGAGCCGTAAGCAAGGGATTTGAGGCTTTCGCGACTGCGGTGTCCCTCGTTATATGAGGAGAGTCATTCTTTAGTTATCAGTAACAAGTCAGAGACTGCCCTAAAATCATAAATACTTATTATGCCAACAACGACGATGAGGAGACAGTTTGAGAACGTATCAAGGTGTTGGAGTGTTTGCAGCTCCTGGAATGCCTGCCATTAGAGGTACGTTTACTCTTGACTTTGAGGATAACGGTAAATGTTCCTTTTCTCTAATTCCTGAAGATTTCTCAACAGCTTGGCAATATGCTAATTTGCCTCTTGTTATGGGTAGTTTGATGGGTAATTCAACAAGCCCAAATTTCGATATGCAGATAGACCGCATGTACCTAAATCAAATAACCATAGATAGCGGCTTAAGATTTACTTTTCAAATCTTCTCGCCAATAAAAATAACGCTTTGTCTACCATCGCCCCAGGATACCGTAGTGTTCAAGCGTGGTATTACTAATCTTTTGTTTTGGGGAACAGAAACAGTTCATCGAGCCGACCATTGGGTTCGTAGCAGAATTAGTTGGCAACTAGCTGGGAAAGGAATAGCGTTGGAGCAACTAGTAGAATTACGAAGTTATAGGCAGACATCTGCATGAATACAAAGATGTAGCTGTAAATTGTGAGCTAAAGATGAGTGGTCTATTTGATGAATCTTCAGCTTTTCATGAAGTAAGTGAGAATTTGCAAAACTTGCTATCACTAGCTTCAGGCAATTATAATACTGCGTTATATGAGGATGTCTATCTTAATGGTCAGCTTAGCGCTACCACGTTATTCCCTCTAAAAACCTATCTCTTTTCGGACAGGCAATCGTTGATTGACAATCGTTTTGGAAATGAGCTGAAAGATTTCGTAGAGACGTAGTTACCCTAACTACGTTATCCTTAAAGGAGATTTGGGATTGCCATATTTCTTGGAGTTTTTTATAACCTCTAAGATGTACTCTCCGCTTGAAGTTGAGTACATTCTTTCAGCAACAGCGTTTGAATGCTTGGAGGATTATTTTAGGAATTGGCAACATCTTCCTGAGATTAGAAACAACCTGAAAGCCAAGATAAGACGTATGTGTGCCCACTTTGGGTTTAGTGTAACGGAGGCTGAACTTGAGCCATATAGACTTTGCAGGAACAATCTGTCGCATGCCGGCAAATTTCCGTCTGGCTCTAACAATCTTGCAGCTACGATGCAACTGAGGAACCTAATTGATAGATTTGTGCTGACTATTTTAGGTTATAGGAACAGACCTTATTTCAATGCAATTTCAGGGAATAGGGAAAACGTTCCATAATTCTATTGTGACCTATGGCAAATACGCTTCTTCTCGAATCTCAAAAATGACTTGGTATAGATTCTCAGATAACTTGCTCATGACCACATTTGTAGCATTTACCTTTGTAATGACGACCAAAGCCTGCTTTTGGAGTTATCACAAATGTTCGACCATTGCATTTTGGGCAATCGCCTACTCTATAGTCATGCTCAGACTCATTTCTATTCATTCAGACATCAATTGTTACCCTTTCCCTTATAAGTAAATAAGATTTCTGAAGAGTAGATTCATCTTTCTTGCAAACAGCACTTAAAAGTTTAGGCCAACGCTAATAAGTCAATTAAGTCATAACAGCCATTTACAAGCGTTAGGTAAAGATAAATGTCATACGTCAAACACATTTTTGGTAAAGACTCAGTTGAACAAGTGCAATTGCAGGACATCGAAAGGGTCATAAGTGCTAGAGTTGAGGAGTTTGTAAATCTCGATTATGAGGAAATCCCAAGGACCCCTACTTTTGATGGATTAGCCGAGCACATCTCAGGTTTCCTTAACACCTCTGGAGGGATCGCAATCTTTGGAGTTGCTGAAACAAAAGAGAATGGAAGACACTTTCCATACCAAATAACTTGGACCAATATTAGCAAAGAAACAGTGGAGAATAACCTTTACCAGAAAATTCAGCCTTGGGATGAAGGGATAAAAATACACTCAATTGAAAGGGGGGATGGACTGAGAATCTTTGTAATATTCGTACCAAAGAGCGATAATCCACCTCACATGGCTAGCTTTAGGTATTACATGAGACTTAATTTTCAAACTAAACCAATTGGGCATGACCAAGTTGCTTCCTATTTTAAAGAGAATTATCTTCAAAAGTATGACATGATTAGCACAATCTACGAACCAATATATAATGAGCTAACTGGGTATTATAGCCAAAACTTAATTCAAAAGTGGGGAATAAGCACATTTTACCAAATCAAGAGAGATAGGTCATTTCTTTACGAGCAAGATATTGATTTGGCTTTTGAACTGGATGATTTCTATAAGAGAGTTGAAATATGGAACAAGGCTGTTGACATATCTCAATGCAGAATAGCAAAGATAATAACTGATTTTGCCAGTGAGTATTTTCATAAAAAAGCGTTCTCTTATCAAAACAACAGGTCTGCGATTTTGTTCTCCTTTAAGACTGAATTAAGTAATGGTAGTGACTATATAGATGAGGCAATACTTAATCAAAAGGAACCTCTTGAGTTTTGGAAATCTAACCATTACTTTGAAACGGCTTCAAACTTTAAGATATTGGTTGCTTATTTGGAGCCAGAAGGTGGAAATGTCCATCACTTGAGTATATCCCTTGAAGAGTTCAATGATTTTGTTTCTAAACTTAACGTTAAAGTATCCAGTGATGATCATATAAAGTTCGTGAGGCAAGAATTTGAATCACTAAATCATTCAATAGAAAAGTTGTTTGAAACTTTACTAGATAAAATGAGTTAGATTGAACCTAAATTACTTACGCTAAAACTACGACTCAATTTGATCAACAAAAGAAAAATCTAAATTGATTTTTAATAAGAATAAGATCCAGCTTAAGCTGGACTAACTGTTGAGAATTTGGAAGAATTTCATTACTCGTGGCAAGTTAGTGGTGAGCCTCAATTTGAGTATCACTAGGAATCTCTTGTTTACATTCAAAGAAAACTTAATTTAATGGCTAAAGAAGAGAATAACAGCTTTGCCAATATTGGTGACCTCGGTCATGATTCCAATGTTGACCTGAAAAGGATTGGATATAGCTCCAGTTTGGAAAACATTTGCGGTCGTAGTCTAGTTGGTTAGGACATCAGGTTCCCAACCTGACAACCCGGGTTCAAATCCCGGTGACCGCACCAAAACAACCTGTGCATTACTAATGCATAAACTTGTATTTTGGTAGCGCACACTTTCGCGGAATTTCAGTCTTCTGTTTGAAGCTTGTATCGACGAATTGTATTGACTTTTCGTATTGACAGTTGACCCCTATACGCTGGTAGTCTACACACATTTGTCAGGGTTATAGTCAAAGTGGCAAATGACTGGTTTAAGCAAAAGACAAAAAAGAGACACACATCTTTGCATAATTGCAGGTGTCAAGCATTCTTTCAGGTTACCTAATGGTTCCCGTTCCCTCTTTCCCGCAGCAGGCTTACGTGAGGTGTCCAAACTGTGGCTCCCAGGTGACGGCGAACTCGAACTACTGCAACTTCTGCGGCGCCGCCCTACATCAACCTGTCCTGCTCAAAATCTGCCCCAGATGCAACACAAAGATTCCTGCCAACGCCAAATTCTGCCCCGAATGCGGAAAAAACAACCCGCCCCAAACAGCCAACGTGAACCTACGGAGCAGGCGGCAAACCAACGGTAGATTTTGCCCGTAAGCCTTCGAGCCAGATTTGATGTTGCTGCTCCATTCTTTTCGGTCTTACGGCTTTTCCAAGCCTCGCCATGAGGTGAAGCTCTTTTATTTTCTGATGCCATTTGCTTTGCAGTAGATGTATTAAGTGCGTTTGCCAAATGTAGATTGAGGCTGTTTTGACGTGTCCATGGATGCTGAAGATTTCAAGGTTCCGTCGGGTAAAAAAGTCAGTTTGAAAGATTACGATTCGGCTTGGATTCCGAAGTGGGCTCAGAAACAGGAAGAAAAAGACGGCAAAAAGGCAGTTAAGCAGCAGGCGATGGACATTTTAGAATCTAACCGACAGAAACTGGTGAAGATGCAGGATCTTTTTTGGGCAAACAGCACTTACTCGATGCTTATCGTGCTCCAAGGCATGGATGCCGCGGGAAAAGACGGCACTATACGACATGTCATGTCGGGGGTTAACCCTCAAGGCTGCCAAGTCACAGGTTTCAAAGCGCCCAGCGAACAAGAGTTGATGCATGACTTCCTTTGGCGGAACTCGAAGGCTCTCCCAGAAAAAGGCATCATAGGAATTTTTAACCGCTCATACTACGAGGACGTGCTAATAGTTAAGGTTCGACCAGAAGTTCTGCAGAGAGAAAAGCTGCCCAAGACGCTGGTGGGAAAACAGTTCTGGGCTCAAAGGTACGAAGACATAAACATGTTCGAGCAGCATTTGGCTAGGAACGGCACGGTTGTCTTAAAGTTTTACCTGAATCTTTCAAAGGAACACCAGAAACAGAGGCTTCTCAAACGGCTAGACGACCCCGACAAAAACTGGAAGTTCTCAATCAACGATCTTTCCGAACGCTCCAAATGGGGCGACTACGTGGACGCGTACGAAGAAATGCTCAATGCAACAAGCACTGAGTGGGCACCATGGTACATTATCCCCGCCGACAAGAAATGGGTGACACACGCATCAATCTCAGAAATCATAGTTTCCCAAATCAAGAAACTCGACTTAAAATATCCAGTCTTAAGCAAGGATCAACTTGCAGCGCTGGAAAAAGCAAAAGCTGAACTCAATAAAGAATAAGCGACGCGACCCTACGGGGTTGGTGTGGGCGAGACGACGCAGTGGACATCCAACTGCTTTTTGAACGCTTCAAAAAACGCCTGCTTATTCTGGATAACGCTCCACTCTTCGAAACTGCAGTCCGAATCGGAGTAGAAAGTTAGCAAAACATTGTCTTTGTTGACTTTAACAAATTCAGCCTTCTTAACTAACCCAGTGTGGCTTCGATCAAGCTTCTCGGCGAACCTAAGAAACGTCGATAATATGGCGATGCACTGTTTGGTTTTTTCGTCTAGTCCCGATGCTTTCATGGCTTTTTTTGAAGGCAGCTTTTTTCTGTGGAACCTTGCGATGTTGCCCATTATCTGGGTTTCTTTTCGGTCAAAGCCGAGCATTTCAGCGTTGCAGATGATGTATTGGGAGTGAAGTTGATGGTCGTTGAATGAGAGGAAGTCGCCGACGTCATGCAGCAAAGCCGCGTACCTCAAAAGTTCTTTTTCGTTCTCCCCCATGCTGTGAAGCCCAATTACTTTTGCGCTGTCAAAAAGCTGAGTAGACAGTGCCGCTACGGCTTCCGAGTGTTTCTCATCGAAGTTGCAGGACCTTCCCAAATGCAAGGCGCTTCTGTTGCGCATCGGCGTCTTTTGAAGTTCACGGAAACCCTCATACTTCGACAAGTAATCCACAAGCAACCCATCCCGCAGCTCACGGTGGCTAACGTTGATTTCCTCCAAGCCCAACTCCTCCATAACCGCCTCCATAATGGCTGCACCCGCAATTATGATGTCGGCTCGGTCAGGGTTGATAGCTGGCAGTTTTCTTCTTTCCTCAAGCGGCAGGAAGCAGAGTAGGGGCGCCAACTTTTTCAGGTTTTTCCTTGAAAGTGTTAGCCCGTTGCCGTTAGCGTTTTTCTTGATTACTTTGTTTGTGATTTCCGCCAAGTTAATGATTGTGCCCGATGATCCCCATGCCAGCCTAACTCCGTACTCTTGGACTTTCGCCTTGGCTACTCGCACTTTGCTGCAGGCGTACTGTTTCATCTGTTTGTATGTGCTGTTTGCCACTGGTCCAGCCCATCCTTCGCCTATGAACCGCGCCGTCAGCCTGATTGCGCCTAGCTTTAGGCTGTTGGTGTAGAAGCATTGGTACTGGTTTCCAATGCAGATTTCTGTGCTGCCGCCGCCTAAATCTATGAAAACGGCTTTTTCCTCGCCGATGTCTACTCCGCTTGATACGCCAAGGCAGATTAAGCGGGCTTCCTCCTCGCCTGAAATCACTTTCACGTTGAGTCCCGTTTCCTCGAGGAGTTTTTGGAGGAACTCCGATTGGTTCTGCGCTTCCCGAATCGCTGAAGTTCCCACGGCTATTATTTCGGTGGCGCCGTAGGTTTTGGCTAATTCAACGAATTTTCTGCATACAAAGATGGTGCGTTCCATCGCGGCTGGTTTAAGCAGGTTGTCTTTGAATTCGTCTTCGCCTAAGCGCACAACTTCCTTTTCTTGGCTGATGATGGTGTAGCTGAAATTTGGGTTTATTCTCACGACTAACAGGCGAGCGGCGTTTGTGCCGATGTCTACGAACCCGACTATTTTCTCAGCAGTTTTCACTGACTCTTCCATATCAGCACCAATTTCTTTGAGAAGACCTCTTCAAACAAATCTTTCTTCTTATTAAAAGCCCGCTCCTCCAACGTTAAGTTTGTTTCGGATAGGCATTCGACAGTTATTTTCTTGGTGCCCATTTTAAGGTTTGCTGATTTCACGTTTGATTGATGAGTGTAATCTAAGCCGTCGGCGACGCGTAAAAGGCTGGACAGAATCTTTATGATTTTTACGGTTTCGCGGTCTAGACCCAGCAGGTTGAAGTGTTTTTGTTTAGGCAAACCCTTGCGATGATAACGAGCCACGCTTGCAACGATCCGTCGCTCTCGGGAAGAAAAAGGCAAATGCGTATTGTTGAGGATAAGTCTAGCTGTCACTTTATGGTGTCCCTGCCTGCCCTCCAACAAGCCTGCATCATGCATTATGGAAGCGCATTCAAGCCAACATCTTTCACGCTCACCCAAATTATGCATTTTTGTTAATCCATCAAAAAACTCTAAAGCAAGCTTCGTGACCTGCCTACAATGTTTCAGGTCCTGCCCGTATCCTTTGGCAAACTTTTTGGAGGCGTCGACTTTTGCTTTGCAGTTTTTAAGCCCAGCTTTTTCTTTGGCGGCGTCTTCTTCAATTATCTCGTCGATGGAAACGCCCTGCAGCAGCATCTGGGCGAAGCTTTCAGGCAAACCTTTTTTCCTCAGAGTGTCGGCGGCGGCTTCCACGTCATAATCTACCCGAATCATCTCAACAGTGAAGGGATTAAACTTCAAAATTGCGTAGGCCGCTTGATGGTTTGCGTCGCCTGGTCTTCCCACGCTTCCGGGGTTGACAAATGAGGCTCCGTTTATTTTTCGCCAGAGTTGTTCATGTGAGTGCCCAACGATTATCACGTCGGCTTTCGCGGTTTCAGCGAGGTTTTTTAGCCGTTCAACTGGCGTGTCCTCGGTGATGTGTTCATCAATCGATTCGGGGCTTCCATGAGTCACGAGCAGTTTTACTCCGGCGACTTGGAGTCTGAGTTCCCGCGGCAACGAGCTAAGATAGCTTTGGCATGATTTAGCTAGCTCTTTTTTGGTGAAGTTGAAAGCAGCCCTCTTTTCGCTTTTTGCTTTGGGCTCGCTCTCGATGACTTCCACATCGTAGTTTCCAAGGACGCTTAGAACGTTTTTTTCGCACAGCAACTCCACAACCTCATTGGGGTATGCGCCGTATCCTATGGAGTCTCCAGCGTTAAGGAAAAGGTCGACGCCTCGTTCTTCAGCGTCTTGGATGACTGCTTCCAGAGCTTGAAGATTAGCATGGATGTCCGAGAGCACCGCAACTTTGGCATCTGGGTTCGCCAGTATCTGGCTTGTTTTTTCCTCATTCATGGTTGATTCCTCTTTGGTCGTAGCCTTGAGCTGTCCAAAAAAGTTTTGTTTCTGGTTATCTTCCCAAAGCTGAACGAATCTTCCATAATGGTCTTTTCTCTGGGCTTTTATGTACGCCAAAAAATTCTGTATTGCCTGCTCAAACTTTGCGGAGTCAAATTTTTTGTCCGCTTTGTGTTTGCGCGATGAATTTGGGGAGACAGTCAATCCAGACTTCGAGGTCATGCTTTTCGCCCAGTATGTCTTGGTAGGCTTTTATCGTTTCGATTTCTTCTTTCAGCTTGTTTGTGTATAGCGGCGCGAAAAACTCCATGGTGTAGCGAAGCTTCTTTGCGCAAATCCGCATTTCATGATGCTTTAGGTTTGCGTCCTCGACATGAACATATTTTTCCAGCGAAAGAAAATCGTCAAGTCTGAAGCATATTTGCCAAAGAGCTTTTTTAATTACTTGATTGGGGTTAAAAATCTGATTCGGCTTTTCCGCGATGACTTTTCCACAGAATCCGCCCATGGTTTCCAAAACGTTCGATGCCTTAAGCTCATCTATCCCGCTGGTGACCAAAGGCTGAACCGCCTCTCTGCTGCTTACGCGGTCGCGGAGCAGGATGTTAACGTATTTTTTTTCTGTCAAATTAATGTTTTTTAAATATTTTTTCACGTAGGCTATCTGGACGTCCAGGTCTCTTGCCTCTCCGAGCAGGCGAGTGACTTTTTTTATTTCTTTCGTCCATTTTTTGTATTTCTCGGACGGAAAACAGGGTTCAAACAACGGCAGTGCGGCTCTGATTTTGCGTGAGGTGACACGTGTTTTGTGAACGCACTCGATGTCTTGGTTCTCTATGACGCCGTCGACGCTTTCTTCGAACCCGCCGAGCAAATCAACGATTGCTTTGCAGCCGAATTGACAGTAGCTTGTGTATGCGTCGCATCTGCGGCTTTTAGCGGGGGCGTTCATTCCAGATGCCTCGGTTCTTGATTAGCCAAGCTTGAGAGTCGATGATTTGCTCTCCGTCTTTGGGTTTCACTCTTTCGTAGGTTCCGTCTGGAAGCAGCCTTCTCGCTTTAACGTTGTCGCAGAGATGGATTTTAAGCATGTTTTCGAAGAGAGCGCGGCGCAGGTACGGGTCAGGCACGGATAAGAGGACTTCGATTCGTTCGTTGAGGTTCCTAAACATCATGTCGGAGCTGCCGATTAAAACCTCATCTTCCACCTCTCCGCGGAAATAGTAGATTCGGGCATGCTCAAGGAAACGTCCCACGATGGATATCACCGAGATGTTGTCGCTTACTCCTTGAATTCCCGGACGCAGGCAACATAAACCCCGCGCGTTAAGGTCAATTTTGATTCCTGCCATCGACGCCCTATACAACGCCTGGATGATTTCTGTTTCTTCAAGATTGTTTAGTTTAAGCGCGATGTATCCTTTCCCCGTTTTCTGGTGAAAACTGATTTCTTTTTCTATTCGCCTCAAAATTTCTTTCTTAAGCGTTTTGGGGGCGACGAGCAGGTTTTTGAAATCTTTTTCTTGAAGCCCATTTATTATGATGTTGAAGAGTTCCTCAAGTTCCAAGCCTACTTCGGCGTTGGCGGTGAGGTAGCCGATGTCGCCGTAGATTTTCGCAGTTACGGAATTGTAGTTGCCTGAGCCGATGTGTGAGATCCTTACTGTTTTGTCGCCTTCTTTTTTGACGATTAGGCAGAGTTTTGCGTGAACCTTGAATTTTGGAAAGTTGTAAACGGCGTTTATTCCGCCTTGCCTAAGCTTTGAAACCAGGCGGATGTTGTTTTCTTCGTCGAACTTGGCTTTCAACTCCACTATCGCAGTGACTTTTTTGCCTTTTTCAGCTGCCTCAATTAATGCGTCAACAACTGGCGAGTTGTGGTCCATGCGGTACATTGTTATGCAGATTTCCAAGACATCTCTGTCCCGCGAGGCCTCCTTTAGCAGATTGACGATTACGTCGAAGCTGTCGTAGGGGTGGTATAGCACGAAGTCTTGTTTGGTAATGCTTGAGAGGATGTCTTTTTCAGGTGCCAGAAGGGGTGAGACGTATGGGAGGAAAGTTTTGTCTTTGAGGTCTGGACGATTAATCTTCAACAACTGCCACAGGTCAACCAGCCCGAGGGGACCATCAAACTCGTAGGACAGGTAATCTGGTAAGCCTAATGCTGTAGTTATCGTTTCTTTGACGGCTGCGGGTACTTTTCTTTCAAATTCCAGCCTGCTGGGGAACCCAACTTTTCTGGTCGACAGACTCTTCTTAACTGAATAGAGAAAATCTGCCGACTCCTCCATCAAAATGGCTATCTCTCCGTTTCGTGTTAGCCTAAACTGGTAAGCGGTAAGGTTTTTTTCGTTTGGAAAAATAATGTCTAAGTTGTTTGCCATCAAATCTTCGACAAAGACGAAGTTGTACTCGATTTCTTGGCTGTATACGCTTTTTGGGATTCTGATTAGTCTTCCGAACTCTTCAGTGGGGACATCAACCAAGCAGAAGCTGTCGGGTTTAGTGAAGCCCTGCACGTAGAGAGTTATGTGGAGATTCTCGATTGATGCGCTGTCGAATCCTTCTTTGGTTTTGGCGAAAGGAAGAATAGATTGTTTAAGGAATGCCCGCAGGTTTTCCTTATCTTTTAAACCTAAATCGTTAAAGTTCCAAATGAAAATTTTTTCTTTAGCCAAGGCGGGAAGAATCTCGTCCCTCCAGCAATCAGCATGTTTCCCAATCAAGGGAACTATCTCTTTTCGGGTAGCTTCAATCTGTTCCGCCGCGGACATGCCGTCCATAGATTTCTCGTTAGATCCCGCGTTGATTTTCTTCATAAGCCGAGGAATCCGAGTCATGAAGAACTCGTCGAGGTTGCTGCCGCAGATGGCTATGAACTTGACCCTTTCAAGCAGGGGATGCCTGAGGTCTAGTGCTTCTTCTAGGACTCGTACGTTAAATCTTATCCAGCTGAGTTCCCGATTCAAAAAGTAGCTTGGGTTATCCAGCATTTTTCTCTGGCTTGACGCCGCTTTTGATTCGGAGTCAACGTTTGGATTAGGCAAAAGTCCCTCGCCTGACATGTTTTCGACGGTTACCGTTTGGTCAGTCATACAATAAAACTAGTGCGGTTCTGCCTAATCAAGTAATCTAAATGCCTGTTTCTGTAGTGCTCTGATTTCTCGCTGTTCAGCGGTCTAGCTTCCTTGGGAAATCGGTAGCTTCTACACATTTTGCTTTTCGAACGGTGAATGTTTCATACTTAAAAAGCTGCACACTTTTGTTCATGTCTTTTTCCTCGAAGCTGTTTCTGCATGCTTATTGGCTTTGGCTGTCAATAAGGACTCCCTAAATAAACTCTATAGTTTATATAGGAAGGGTTAAATTCCGCATCGAATAACTAAAACACATGAATTCTTTAACTCTTAAACAAAAAGGCTTCGCAGAATTCGTTCCTTTGAAAGGACTGCCCTTTTCCAGCCTCCCCTTCAACAAAAGCAGCATTCTAATCTTAGCCGACAGTACCCTCTCGGGAAAACCAACTTCCGACATATTGTACATTGGCAAGTCAAAGAAGCCGACTAAAAGAGTCTTCGGCGGCTACCTTGCTGGTTTCGGTGGAAAAACAATCAGGAAAATCAACTCAAAACTACTTGACGATGGCTACATCGAAAAAGTCGCAGTAAGTTGGATGCTAACAGAGGATCCGAAGGCAGTGCAGGAAGAATTGCTAGAGAGCTTCAAGAAAGAACAAGGCGAATACCCAGCTTGGAACGCCCCAAACAAAACCCCACAAAAGACTCAGCCGCTCGCTAAGAAGATTGCAAAAACAAAGTCAGCATCTAAACCCGCCAAAACTACAACTTAGAACGCAGGGTTCCCTCGCTTTTCTGTTTGCCTTTGTTTCTTGAGTAATATTGGATTAATTCGGTAGTTGACCATGGCAAGCAATTCTCTTTTTTGAAACCTAAACGCTCTGCGTACTTGAAAATTAAACCGGGTGTTTCAGCTTCTATCTCCATAAATTCTGGAATGTACTCGTAGTCGCCGAGGTAACGGTCAATGTCAAAGCGTGCTTTGTCAAGGGTGTAGCTGATCCTATGTTTCTGCATGCTCTCAGTCACTGACAAACTGAGATTTTCCAGGATGCGCTTCATTGTCTTCAGATTTGAAACCTCCACGGAGTATTCTTCAGCGTTTTTAGCTGCCTTGGTAAAACGAACCTTTTTGTATGTTAACTCAACCTTGTCTTCTTCTTTTCTTAGGCGCAGCACATCTTTGGCTTTGATTATTCTGCCGTCTTGGAAGTCAAAGAAAAAAGTTTGTATGTCACCGTCGAAAACCTTTTTCGCCCTCAGACCTGCAAGTGTTTGCTCAATTTTTTGTCGGTCAATTTCTAGAATTTTAGCTTCTATTTCCTGCATAACTCCAAATGAAGAATATGGCTGTTATAAACATGCTTGATTCTTGAAAAAAGGTGGTTTAGGCGCATTGCATTGTTTTGACTGTGACCTGGTTTGTTTTTTTGATGACTTGATGGTCTAGTCCGCAAACTGGGCAGAAAACAACTTCAAAGTTTGAGAAGTTCTCGGGGTAAACGTCGAATTTTTTTTCGCATCCTACACATTTTACTTTCAAAGTTTTCACCTCAACTCTAACTTCCCAGAGCTGCTTGACTGGATCTGGTTCTCTGGGTTTTGCTGGTCAAATTCAAAAGGCTCAAGCTTCAAGATGTGGTTTTTTCGGATGGTCATGTACTCGATTCCGCACATTGGGCAGGGGACTAATTCGTATTCGTCAACGTGGTCAAATTCGAAGGTTTCCTTGCATCCGGGGCAGACAAAGATTTCAGAACTGATGATTTTTTGCATCTTGCTTTTCTCATCTATGATGTGGGCTTTGGCAAACTTAAGAAATATCTTAGTAGAATGTATTAACTATATAGAGAATCCCTGGATTTAGTTCATTTCAAGGGCTAAAACAATTTAGCTGCTTCGCTTAAAAATCTCTGATTTCGCCAAGTTGGCTTTTAGGCTTCATTATTCTTGCCTTTTATCTCGGTTCACCATTTGATGCATCTTCTTCTGCCTTCGGCATCAGTTTTGAACCATTTGCCGCCGCATTTGCATGGAACTTCACGCAAACTAATCTGTAGTCCACCCAATCAGCAAAATTAAACGAAAAATAACACCAACATAAATTCTCTATTTCTTGGAGACCTTGCAAAGAATCTCAATTAAAACGACCTATAGAATCTATAGCAAAAGACCTTTAATAGTCTCTTAACGATATGGGACAAAAAGGGTGCTCTGCAAGTATGGATAGGTTGCATGCGGTAGTAGCGGTGGCTTGCTTGATTTTTCTTTCGAGCTTGGTTTTGGTTCCGTTTGCGAATGCTGACTGGGTAATGTTCCGTTCAGATGTATCTCACAGTGGCGTGGGCTCTGGTGACCAGGTGCCTACCCCGACCTCGATATGGAACTTCACTACAGGCGACTACGTCGATTCTTCACCTGCTGTTGTAAACGGCGTGGTGTATGTCGGCTCAGATGACGGTAACGTGTATGCTTTAAACGCAAATAGCGGCGCTAAGCTTTGGAACTATTCCGCAGGTTACTATACTATGTCGATTCTTCTCCTGCCGTTGTCGGCGGTGCGGTGTATGTTGGTTCAGATGATGGCAATGTCTACTGTCTCGACGCGTTGTCCGGCGCGAAACTTTGGAATTATACCGTTGGCAACGCCGTTGACTCGTCTCCTGCGATAGCCAATGGAGTAGTTTACATAGGTTCAGATGTTTCATCCGCTTTGTTCGGCTCCTATACTGGTGACGTTTATGCTTTGAACGCTACTAACGGCGCCAAACTATGGAATTACCCTACTAGCAGTGGAGTATTTTCTTCGCCTGCTGTTGTAAGTGGTGTAGTTTACGTGGGTTCAGCTGACGGTAGCGTGTATGCTTTTAACGCTGCTGACGGCGCCAAGCTTTGGAACTACACCGCTGGTGGGCAAGTCAATTCTTCTCCTGCTGTTGTTGGCGGTGTGGTGTATGTTGGTTCGGGTGATGGTACCGTTTACGCGTTGAGTGCTTCGGACGGCTCAAAGCTCTGGAATTACACCATAGGAAAGTACGTAGGCTCATCCCCTGCTGTTGTCAATGGGGTGGTTTACGTAGGATCAGAAATCTCCAACTTATTCGGGACTTACAATGGTACCGTTTACGCGTTAAGTGCTTCGGACGGCTCAAAGCTCTGGAGTTACACAACCGGCGGCAACGTTGGTTCGTCTCCAGTCGTCGTCGATGGGGTGGTCTACGTGGGTTCGGGTGACGGTAAAGTGTATGCTTTTAATGCCGGCGACGGTAAAGAAATTTGGAATTACAACACTGGTCGCTGGGTGTATTCTTCGCCTGCAATTGTTAATGGCGTACTTTATGTAGGCTCATACAACCACAAAGTTTATGCTCTGGGCGCTCTTCCTGCGTCATCCGCTTCTGCTCCTACTGCATCGTCTCTTACCCCTACGTCGTCTCCTTCGTCTACCTCGCCTGACACACTATGGGTTGTTTTGGCGGTGGCGGTAATAGTGGTACTAATTATTTCGGTATTACTTTTTTTCAGGGTTCGAAAAGATCAAGAAATAAGTAAGTCCCAAACATTCGCTAGCAAGAAGCGTTCGTTTACGCCAGGAAATCCATAGGGAAGTATGCAATGTTTTGGGTTTAATTATGCTTCTGTTCTTCAAGCATGTTTATCAAAAAACAAGAAAATATTAGTTTTCGTCTATTTTTTCGTCAGATTGTTCATTCTGCGAAGTTGCATTGTCGTGGTTATTGTTGTTTTTTTGTGGGTGCAGCTTTGCTATTTCCTGCCTTATTGCGTCAAAGTAGTTTTTGACTGCTTTTTCCTGTTCCTCAAGCGTTTTGTTAAGGTCCGACATCTCGGTGTCAAGCTGGTCTTTTTCGATCTTAAGCTCAGTTTCTAAAGTTTGGATTCTTTGGCTAATACTCGAGATTTTGGTTAACTGATTCACCATTTTTTGTTTTTGTTCTTGAGGCGACGTTGATTCTGGAGCAGGTATATCCAAGGTTTCATATATGCTTGGCACTTGTCCAACCAAAGTGGCGTCGATTGTTTTTTCTGGTATTTCTGCCGACTGCGGCGGCTGTTTTTGTGTTGTTTCCTGTTGGTTTGTCGGGAAAAGAGGCGGGGCTGTTATGGCTGGGTTGAGTATCGTAGGCGGCAGATTTGGCATTTGAGTGCCAATTTGTGTAGTTGGTTTTCTCCTGAAGAATATAAAGAGAGCAGTGAACGTGAATATTCCTGTTGCTGCCAGTAGCCATGCGAAGAGGCTCACTGAGTTTTCTGTAAAGATGGGCGTTGCCGTAGGAGTGGCGGTAGGCGCCGTATTGGTTGCTATTGTGAAGTAGGCTGTTTGATTTTCAGCCGCTGGTACATTTATGTTTTGAAAGCTTCCTGAGTACACTGCTGCATTGATTTTTGCTTCGCCTATGTTTGCGTTGTCTGGAATTTGGAGTGTGGTTTCTATTTGAGTCAAATTGGAACCTGCGTTTATGTGGGTGTTTTGGATTTGTGTTTGGTTGATTGCTTTTCCTGTTGAATCCAACATGTTGAGTGTGACGTTTGCTTCTTGAGGCTGCCCTTGGTTGCTGATTGTCAGTTTTAATGTGACTATTCTGTCTGGGTAGAAAATCGTTTGGTTTTGTCCTTGAGAGTTTTGGATGCTTAACGATGTTATTTGAAGGTTCCATTGAGTTGCAAAACTTAGACTCTGAGTGATGGTGGTGTTGTCTGTTTGTATGGTTGCTGTCGCCTGCCATTTTCCTATCGAGGAATCTTCTTGGTTATCTGCTGGAAGCCTGAGGAAGGATTCTGCTTTGCCAACGGCGTTTGTTGTTGCGACTGTTGTGATATTTGTCGGGTTAGCGGCATTTGGCGGTCCCTGAACTTTAAATGTTACTAGGATGTCTGGTTGGGTTGCGTTTCTGTAGGTTACGTTTGCTGTCAGCTGGATCTGGTCAAAGGGTGCAAAAGTGTTGCCTGTGCTGTTCTGCCCAACTTTTTGTATTTGGAAACTTAGTGCCCATTGACCGTTTGCAGTTGCATTTTGGGCATAAGTTACTTGAATTGCGTAGATGGATTGAATTAGGATAAGGGATAGAAGCAGAATCAATGATGCGTAAGCCAATTTGCTCTTCTGTTTTCTTTGTAGATATCTTACGTCTTTCATCGGTCTATCCCTCCTTCGATTGCCCGAACAGCTTTCTGCTTTTTCATCTTCATTTTTCCTTATTTTCCCGTGATTTTTTTAGCTAAACGGTTTCTTGCAAACATTGCTATAACGCAAATTAGAAGGTACATCGCTATGAGAACAGCGGCTCCTGCAAAAGCCACGCTCCATGCTTCTTGATTAATCACGTACCCTTGTAGTTTGGAGTGTCCTATGCCTACTTCGATTGGTGATAAAGTCGCTGCGTTGTAGATGAAAACTGCCAGTGACGGGAAACCGTTTGCTTGTTTTCCAAACAGATTGCTTAAGATTGGAAGGGTGGGGTTAAACGGTGTTCCTGCGGGGTACGTGAGCGACTGAGCTACAAGGACCAGGGCGCTTTCTCCCATTGCTGCGCCTGCCCCTAAAAGAATGCCCGTGATAATTCCCGGAGTTGCCGCGTAGAATACGATGTTCTTTGACGTTTCCCATTTGGTGGCTCCAAGGGCGAAGGAAGCTTCTCTGAAGGCGTCTGGAACAGCTCTCATCGCTTCTTCTACCACTCTGATGTTAAACGGAAGAATCATAATCGCTAATCCAATTGCTGTCCCCTGGACGGTAAATCCCCAGCCTAAGGAGCGGACTATAATGAGGAATACTAGTAACCCAATGACGACAGAGGGCAGTCCAGCGAGTGTTTCGATGAAGAACCGAATGGTTTCCGTTAGTTTGTTGCGTCCAGCGTATTCTGAAAGGTAGATGGCTGCGGCTAAACCCAGCGGAATTGCTATGCACTCACAAGTGACAGTTAACACTATGGTTCCCAGGGCGTAACCCAAAATTCCCCCCGGCGAAGTTGATGAAAGTTGCGCTAACACTTGTCCCGCTTGAACCCAGTTATAGTTTGTTTTTGTTAGAAAATCAAGGTTAATGTACGGTGCACCTCTCATGATTGTGTATCCGAACAGGAAAACTATGGTGCTTATGCAAATTATCAGGCAGATGTACATGCCTAGTATTGCAATATTTTCTATTGCGATCGGCGAATCCTTAAGAACGCTTTCTCCGCCTCTTCTGCTTCTAATTTCTAATGCGGCCGCTAATCCGCTCAAGAATCCTATTGAAAGCGCCAAATCGATACCTGAAGGATTTAGAATTGCCAATAAAATTGACGCCACGCATGTTGCAGCCGCCAGTTTCCAGCCCATTGAATGAGATTCGAGCAAGAGGTATCCTGCAGAGAATAAAATGAGGCTTGGCAGCATCATGAATATGGATAATACCGACCTCGCGATTAACCAGTCGTAAGTTTGGTTAGCTGGGATTTTACTGACGAAAGTAGTTAAAAGATATGTAACGCCTGGGATTAGCGTGAGGATGCCTGCAATAAAAAGAAGCGCGAACGTTAGCAAGTTTTCTTTTTTCGCGTTTTTCAGTTTATTGTAGATTGAAATCAGCAGTGTTTTTGGTTTCATCCTGCTAATTTCTCCTTAATCCGCCTACATTGGTTCGGTTACTTCTTACTACTCTTATGACGAGATTAGTGAATACTGTTAAGATGAAAAGAGCAACCGCCAAACCAAGCGCAAGATAATATAAATTTCCGCCTTCGCCGACTTGGGTAACCAAGTTAGCTATTCTTGTAGTGACTACGTCTGATTCCGCTAATGGGTTTAGGGTGACTGGTGGAGGGATAAGTGGACCGATAACTAAAGTTACAGCCATGGTTTCTCCCATGACATCTAGAAGCGCCAGTAAGAATGCGACGGAAATTCCTGACATCGCGCTTGGGATTATAACTTTAGTTGTGGTTTGCCATCTTGTGGCTCCCAATCCGTAGGCTGCTTCTCTTTGGTCTTGCGAAACAGCTCTCAGCGAGTCCTCTGAGACGCTCACGATTATGGGTAAAGCCATTATTCCAAGAACCATAAAGGCACCCAAGATGCATGTCCCCCTGGATGAAAGTGGGTTTACTAGTATGGTGGTGCAAAAGAGGACTAAGATTAGCAGGCCCATCACAACTGACGGGAACCCCATCAATACTTCGAGAGCTGGTTTGACAAAGTTTCTCAGTCTAGTTGAAAACTCCGCTAAGTAAATCGCACATGGGAGTCCGACAGCGAATCCTAACACTGCTCCCACTATTGAACAATACAGAGTATTGTAGATGTAGGGAAATGGTGCGCCAGCGACGTCTTTGGTTCCAGATTCCGTTCAGTATCCATTGGGAAAAAGTTGGTCCTCCCTGTGATAACATATAGCCGAAGATGAAAAGAACGATGATAATTGACGAAGCTGCGCATACAAACAGGATAATTTTAAACAAGTTATCCTTAAAGATTCTGTAATTCCAGCTTCTTGGCAAAGTTAGCTCCTCTTAAAGCCTGCCTGAAAAGGCGAAATGGCTCCCTCTCAACTGTGTGAAATGGGCGAGAACCGTGAAGATAATAGTTTTCTATTTATAATCAATAGTAATAATTAGAAACGGTCGTTTAACTGATACTTCTTACCGGTATCTCGTAAACTATTGATGCTTCTATAGACTAAATTTTTCCACATATTCTACAGCGACAAGCTAGATATGGCTTAGCCCTCGATTAGTAGTTCGAACGAAATAATCGTCGTTCAGATAATGAAAGGAGAAATACAAATTGAATAAAACCCAAAAAATAATATTTTCCGTATTAGTACTGGCTATACTCGCTTTTTCAGCCGCCGCTCCTTCGATACACGCTTTGCTTACTAGCAATACGATTAGCATCGCTGGCTCAAGCACTGTCCTGCCGATAGCGCAAGAAGCTGCCACGACGTTTCCAACTTATTGGAACGGCTTGGTCACTGCTAACCCCAGCTGGGGCACATCCGCAGCTCTAGACATCAACACCATCAACACTCAAGGCTTAGGCAGTGGAACCGCCTTCTCAAGCATTCTATCTACCACCGGAACTTCAACTGCAGACATTGGTGAAATGTCAAGACCTCCAACCACTGCTGAGTGGGGTCAATCAAACGCAGGCAACGTCCAGATCTGGGCAGTCGGCGTCGACAGTCTCGCCATCGTTTACAGTGCAGACATGACATGGGCACCAACGCAGCTTACCGCCAAACAAGTTTGCCAACTATTCGAAACTACTGACAAAGCAGGAACAACCCCGATCTACAATACTTGGGGCGACTTCTTTACCGCATACACAGCAGCCGGAGGAACTCTCCCAGCAGGAGCATCAGCACACGCAAATGACCCAATCACCAGAATCGTAAGAGACCCAACATCAGGAACATACGATTGCTTTAACAATTTCTTTGGCAAACAACTCGGCAATAACGCTGAAGCCACTAACCCAGATGGTTCAATTTCCGGCAGTCAATACATGGCCCCATACACTTTGGCTCCAGGCAACCCAGACGTCGTAACTGACCTAACAGGCGCATCTCACACTATCGCATTCATCTCACTAGGCTACTACCTAACAAACGAGGCAATCATGATCCCGTTGAGCATATACAATGCAAGTCCACCAGCACCAGCAACCGCAGGCTACTATGCACCATCACAAGCTAACGTTATCGCAGGCCTATACACACCATACAGATGGCTCTGGGAAGTAACACCAAACGTCATTCCAACCACAGGCGCTAACCTGGCAGAAGGAGTATGGATCGCTTACATGAAACTCGACGCAGGCGTAGTTACCGTGAATGGCGACGCAAACCCGAACTTCGTGTCAGACAACTCCTACATGGTAATGCCCCGCGCAGCAATGGCAGGCGGACAAGTTCTCAACTCAACCCTTGCACCCTATATCACCATTGGCACCTGGTCAGACTCAGACTGTTCCAAGATTGACAGTTGACGCGAACGACTTCTTCTACTTCACCGACGCATACATCGCATACTACACACAACACACATACTCCCCATACGCGGACATCACTGCACAAGGCAAAATCGATGGCTCAAGCTTCCTGGCATTCCTAAGTGAATACGTCTACTACTTCACAACCTACGCTCCAACCCATCAACCTGGCTAAACTCAAGCAATAAACGACGAACAACACGGAAAGGAGAAATAAACAATGAAACTAAACCTCAAAAACAAAAAAAGCATCGTAGCATTGGCGCTCGTTTTCTTTATGATGGCGCCCATGCTCTTTGCACTAAACACAGCCCACGCTCAAGGTGCCACCACTGGCACCTTTAACGTTGTGCAATCAGGCACAACTAGTGTTAGTAGCGTTACTGTGCCTTCAAGCCCTAATCCAATCGGCACAACAGTAAAGTTCGACATATACATCAGCGGCGCAAACGACATTTGGGGCTGGGCTATACCTACAGTAAATTGGGACACGACGGTACTAAAACTGACAAAAGTCCAAGCAGGTCCATTCTTAGCAAACAACGCTCCTGACGGCGCCGACGTATCCACTACTGGAACCAACATCGGCTTATTCCTAAACGCACCGACAAATCCAGGTTATGTCCAAGGTGGTTTAGCTCAAGCTATTACAGGCGCTGATCAATCAATTGACGCATCCGGCGTACTCATCACTATGACCTTCCAGATAGTAGGCTACGGCACCAGTGCAGTTACCATCAACGGAGGATACTTAATTGCGACGAGCGACGTGGGTTCACCACACATCTCTGAAGCATGCAACAGCGGCTCAGTCACAGTTCAACAACCATTGACGGCAATCAATCTATACCAAGGAGGATCAACCTCAAATGCAGCCATCCAATGGCCATCTGCAAGCAACCCAATCGGCGGAACATTCAGCGTTGACGCATACATCAACGGCGCCCTCGGCAATGTTTGGGGATGGAGCATGGGCGTTACATGGAATCAAAACGTACTCAAATGCACAGGTATCACCGAAGGCACATACTTAAGCCAAAACGGCGCAACATTGTTCGCACCAGGATTCATAGACAACTACTTAGGAAAAGTCGACGCAGGAATCAGCGACGCATACAGTTCACAAATTAGCGACAGTGCCTCATCAGGCGTCTTATGCACATTAACCTTCCAAATCCTCAGCTACGGCAACTCCGGCCTCGGCTTAACAGCAGGAACCCCCGGAACTCTAGTAAACGACGCTCTTCCAGCTCAAGTAATAACCCCCGCACCAGTCCTAACAGGCGCAACATACTCATGGACCCCCGCAGCAGCAACAGGACCACAAGCAGTAGTAACCACTGAAGGAAGTCCATTCGGCGCAGGCAACACCCAAACACTCACAAACTACGCCATAACCTTCGACGGAACACCATCACAACCAGGCCAAAACACTATTCCACCAGGACAGAGCTGCCCAATCACAACATACAGCTGGAGCATAACCCTCATCGGCGGAACAATAGTGACCTCATCCGCATCGACAGTTGCCCTGACAGCTGCACAAGTAGGCATGAACCCAGGAACAATAACTGCAACCTTAACAGTTACAGCACCTTCACCAACAGACACACCGGCACCAACATACACTCCAACAGGCACCACAACATTCAGTTTACAAGTTCTTCCACCGCTGCCAGCAGGCTGGAACAACTGGTCAAACGGCATACTTGACATCTGGACCCAAAACGGCGGACAAGGACTCGGTGCACCAGCAACAGCATACGGACCACAACAATTAGTCCAACTCACAGCCCTCGTAACATTCAACGGCGCCCCAGTCGCACTCAAAACAGTCAGCTTCAACGTCTATCTGAACGGCGTTTACATTGACGTAGTCACAGCAACAACAGACGCAAACGGATATGCAACAACCTCCTACAGATTACCCTGGCAAGACTCAAATCCACAAGGTTACTTCGGCACAGTCACGTTCCAAGGATCAGTCGACGTATCTCAAGTACTATTAACTGACACATGCCAATTCTACTACGGATACCAACTTAACCTACAAAGCATAACCATCAACAACGGCGTCTATGACAGCAACAACGTAGGCCCAGTATTCTTCCGAAACTATGCAGGACTCAACGTTGTAACACTCACTGCAACCGTTACAAGCCACAACTGGACTCCAACAACATTCTACCTGACAGCAACAGTCTTCGACGCCAACACAGTGCCAGTCGCATGCCAAGTACTAAGTGAAACCGCACCCGCAGCACCAAACACAGCAACAGGCATCAACACACAAACATACACTATCAGCTTGAACCTTCCAACATGGGCATTCGTAGGACCAGCATACGTCAACGTCAACATACTCAACGCTCCACCAGCTCAAAGCGGACTCGCATACTCTCCACAGCTAACATCGTCAATGTACATCTATAACGGAAGTTAGTGGTAAGATATGAAAACAAAAATCATATCCCTTTCTTTTCTTTTTATATTAATAATGTCAAGTGCAGCATTCGTGCATGCACAAACATCACTTAATCTAACAGTAACAACGAATCAAACGACACCTTACGATTTCTATCAGCCCATCACAATTGGTGGCTCACTTTCGTTTAACAGCGAAAATCCAAGCGATGGCCTCGTCGGAATACAAATATTATATCCAGCGGGCGGAGCTTCCATGGTTCTGAGAACCATTCAAACAGGTACCGTAACTGTATTTGGCGCACCCGAAAAAATTTCGACCGCCTACGCATCTGACGGATCCGGCAACCCTGCAGCGGCTTTCTCCAACGGCGGAAACGGCTACTTCTCCGTACAAGTTGCAAACCAAGACCACCAAGCCCGCTTAGTTGAAATTGCTATCAGCATATTTGATGGCAACGGCGTCCCTCTAGGCCTATACATAGCCCAAGTTCAAATAGGCGCGAACGCAAATCAGCTTGAAACAGGGAGCATTCCAATCCCAACAGATGCGCACTTTGGGACGGCCTACGGCTATGCAGACGTTTACTCCGATTTACCTCAGAACGGCGGCATTCCACTTGCTCCAGAACAATCTTTCACATTCAACATTGCAGCAGGCACAGGTAACGGTCCCGCTACAGGTCCCGCGCCAGTCAACAGCGGAAATGCCGGTGTTTATAGCATGACATTCACGCTTCCCTCAGTGAAAGATACCCAAGGTGGCACCTACCAAGTTTATGTTTCCTCAGAATACTCAGGGGTACCCGGCACAGCGACAACTTCATTCAACATCCCAACTACCCCTGCAGGAGATTTCAATGGCGACGGCATCGTTGACTCCTCGGACTTCTTCACTTTCCTGAGCGCATACATTGCAAGCAACTCTGGTCAAACTTACAATCCTGCATGTGACCTTGCTCATGAAGGGAAGGTAGATACCAACGACTTCTTCCTGTTCCTATCTGACTACATACTATACTGGGAGAGCCAAAAATAGATTGAAAAAAATAGTCGGAGCTTTCCTTCTTGTACTCGTCGCTGCACTGTTAATCCCAGCAATCCCGTACAATCGCATAGCAGACGCACAGACTCAACAATCCCCTTCCGTTTTTCTGGACCCTCCTGCGTACAACGCCACTCAGATTAACCAACAATTTACCGTTGACATCAACATCTCCGATGTTCAAAACCTGTGGGGATGGGCGATTAACGTCACATGGGACACAAACTACCTGACCTTGGTGAGCAAGCAGGAAGGAGATTTCCTATCCAGCCAATACTCAACACTTTTTACTCCCTCCCCAATTACTGTGGTTCCAGGCGCAATCGCTGAGGACACTTACAAAGAAGCGTATTTGCAATGCGCCATCTCCACAGCTTCAAACGGCTTCGAAAACTCTGCAAGTGGAAGCGGAACTCTTGCAACCATGACCTTCCAAACAATAAGACAAACTAAATCAACTCCGATAGTTCTCGGCGTGGTGTATCTTGAGGAACCTAACTCTGCGGATGCAAGAGTAGGCACAGCTCACTCACAAATAGCTCCATCTTCTTACTTTTCAAATACACTAGTTTCCCTTGTGCTTCCTGGGCCTCCGACTGCTAACGCAGGCAAAGTGCAAACTGTTCCAGTAGGTACGCAAGTGGTCTTTAACGGAACACAATCCGTCTCAACTGGAACCAATGCAACGTACACTTGGACTTTTACGGATGTTACACAACAAACCCTCAATGGCACGATCGCCAAATACACCTTCAACAATCCAGGAAATTACACGGTAACATTGACTGTGACAGATTCGCTTGGAAGCGACACCAGCACGGTACTGATAAGAGTCAACGGCAACCCGGTGACAGCAGCACCCACCGTCACGCCAATCGGTGACAGCAATTCAACTGCAACATCAACCCCAACCACAAATGCCAATCCAGACGCTACCTCTACGCCAACGTCACACAGCGGATCGTTCACTTTGCCCTCAGACATGCTTGGAATCCTCATAGTACTCACCGTATTTGTATTGGGCGGATCCGTTCTGTGGCTCAGGAAAAGAACATAAGCCGAAGGCCCGTTCAATTTACGTTTTTTTTAAACTCGCTGAGTTTGTTTTCAACATTATGCGAAAATTCAAGTGATGGTTTTCATATGATCGGATTCATGGATCTTTATTTTGAAAAACCATAGCCAATTTCAAAAGTATAGCTTTAAACCCATAGCTATTGCCTCTAAATATTCTACTTACTGAAGATAGAATAACTTTCCCAGCGATAACTTGTTTTCAAACTCGAAATGAAGCTTAACGGGTACATGATGGATATTATTTAAGTGGGAGAGGAGAATAGTGCGATCAAGAAAAAAATCAAACGCTCAAGCAGCTTCAATTGCCATAGCCCTATCCCCTTTAGACCTGAAAACTAAGAAGTCCTTCATCACATTTGCGTTAGTTCTTCTTATGGTCGCGCCAATGCTATTTACAGCAACCTCGGTTAGCGCCACAGGCACCACCTCTGGAACCTTTAGGTTGGTTCAATCAGGCACTGGAGGCACAAGCAATGTTAACAGCGTCACCATGTCTTCAAGCTCTAATCCAATTGGCACAACTGCAAAATTCGACATATACCTAAGTGGCGGGAACGCAATTTGGGGTTGGGCTATTCCTTCTGTATCTTGGAACCCTGCTGTTTTGCATTTGACAAAGGTTAAGGAAGGTCCATTTCTTGCAGACAACGCACCTGGCGCCGACCAACCGTCAATGGCTGGAACCTCGAGTTCCTTATTTGACAACGTTAACGGTGTCCTTCAGGGTGGTTTATCTGAAGCTATTCAAGGTGCAGACCAATCAACTGATTCGTCAGGCGTAGTTGCTACTTTGACGTTTACTGTGGTTGGCTACGGCGGCAGTGCAATAACCATCGGGGGCGGATACTTAATTGCAACTGATGCTGTTGGCTCTCCCCAGATCCCAGTGCCTTGCAGCAGCGGATCGATTAGTGTTCAACAGCCTCAAACATCCATCAACATATACCAAAGCGGTTCAACTTCAAACGCCGTTCAATGGCCGCCTCTGCAAAACCCAATCGGCGGAACATTCAAAGTTGACCTCTACATCAATGACGCGGTTGGCGTTTGGGGGTGGAACATCGGCGTCACCTGGGATTCAAACGTGCTCCAGTTGACCAACATCGCAGAAGGCGCCTTCCTGAGTCAAAGCGGCGCCACACTGTTCACTCCAGGGTACATAAATAATTACTTAGGAAGAATCGATAAAGGAATCAGCGACTCATACATCTCAGCAACTAGTTCAAGTGCTTCATCAGGCGTATTAGCCACATTAACCTTTACAATTGTTACCTACGGCGACAGCAACATAAACCTCACAGCTGGAAACCCAGCAACCCTGTTAAACAACGCCGTTCCCCATCAAACAATTCCTATTCTCGCCTTCGGCAACGCAACCTACTCTTGGACTCCAGCCCCAGCAACTGGGCCAAAAGCAGTCATAATCACGTCAGGCAGTCCATTAGGCGAAGGCAGCAACCAGACTTTGACAAACTACCCCTTAACCTTTGACGGCGCATCCTCTTCTGCCGGCATCAACATGGTTCCGCCATACCAGACTTGCCCAATCACAATCCGAAATTGGCGCATAACTCTCGTCGGCGGAACAGTAGTTACTGCAACTACTCCGGCAGTCAGCTTAACCGCAGTTCAAGTTGGCAACAACCCTGGAACAATAATTGCCACGTTAACAGTTACGGCTCCCTCGCCAACTAACACCCCAGCGCCCGCGTACAGCGAAATCGGATCTGAAACATTTATAGTTGAAGTTCTTCCGTCTACTTCCTCACTTGACATCTGGACGCAAAATGGCGGTCAGGGACTTGGTGCAGACTGCAGTTCATTTGGTCCTCAACAGTTAGTTGAGCTCACAGGCTACGTAACTTTTAACGGCGCCCCCGATTCTGGCAAAGAAGTGATCTTTGATATCTACTCATGTGGTCAATACATAGACTACACCGTAGCAACAACGAACGCCACTGGGTATGCAACCGTTTCATACAGATTTCCATGGCAAGGAAGCAATCCCCAAGCATATTTCGGTGTAATCACGGTGGCAGGATCGGTCGACCTATCTCAAGCAACATTGAATGACACTTGCAAATTCTTCTACGGATACCAGCTTAACTTGCAAACAGTGGCAATAAACAATGGTGTTTATGACAGTGGCGATGTTGGGCCAGTCTTTTTCAGAAACTACGCCGGGCTTAACGTCGTGACTCTTGCAGCAGAAGTCAACAGTACCGTTTGGGCCTCGACACCATTCTACTTGACGGCAACGGTTTTTGACGCTGAACAAGTGCCTGTAGCATGCACAATACTCTCAGAAAGTGCCTCACCAGCAACCGGAAGCCTTGCCACCAGCAGCAACGCACAAACCTACATTATTAGCTTAACCATCCCTTCATGGGCATTCGTAGGCCCTGCGGTAGTCAACGTCGACATATTCAATAGCGCACCAGCCAACGGCGGATTAGCGTTCTCTCCGCAGCAAACAGCATCACTATACATATACAACACAAGTTAGCGGTTGCTAATAGAAAATGACGAAATTTATTAATTACACATTTCAATTCCGCCCCAAAGTCAATTGGCATCGGACAGGAAACAACGAGGACCGAAATGGTTCAAGCCGAAGAATGCTTCATATATAGATTGGACGGCGTCTATTGCTTTCTAAATAATTTACCTACCCAACGTAGAATAACTTACTTGTCAATGTTCACACGAAACAAAGCCAAGTGTTGCTATGTGCACTATCCAAGACTAACTTGCCTCTTGGCGAAAACATCAGTTAAGCGGGTTAAAAAAAAAATGAAAACTAAGAAAAATCTGCTCACTTCGTTGGCTGTGAGCATAATCATCACGTTAACTTTGGTTCTTGTTTCGGGAGTTATCATAGGTGAGCACGCATTCGCCAGTACCTCTAATCTTTCGACTGCCGTCTTCAGTGCAGTTAAGTCCGGAACCGCGAGTACCTCAACTATTACATTAGGCTCTAGTCCGAATCCCATCGGAGCAAACGTAACCATCGATATGAGGGTTGATGATGTCTCAGGTGGTTTTTGGGGTTGGTGTTTGCCTTCGATAACTTGGAATCCTGCAGTCCTGAACCTGACCAAAGTACAGGGCGGCCCGTTCCTCTCCGACAATAACGGAGGCGAGACAACGGATTTCATGGGCGCCTCAGGCCAACTTATTGATAACTATCGTGGAATACTACAAGGCGGCATCTCGGAGGGCATTTTAGGAGCGGGTTTGTCAACAGATTCCTCTGGGGTGCTTGCAACCTTGACTTTTCTTGTGACAGGCACAGGCAACAGCACGATAGGCATCACAGGCGGCTACCTAGTGCCAGACGTTAATGGTACACGCGTCAACATCGCTTGTAACAACGCAACAATTGTTGTACTTGCAAACAGTTCTTCGCCCAGTCCAACCCCAACCTCCTCTCCCACGTTGACTCCCACTTCCGCTCCAACGTCACCCACGTCCTCTACATCAACTCCAACATCGTCATTCAACACAGAGCCGTCCTCGAGTCCTACTCAATCCCCTTCGGTGCCAGAATTTCCGTCAAGCATAATCATTACAATAATCATAATCGTAACCACCATTATTGTTGTGCCAGCGTTCCTCCGAAGGAAAAAAGGCGAAACGGCATCAAACCAATTAAAGGACCTCTGAATACGAAATCACATTTTAAATTAGCTTGTTAATCGGTGAAGAAATATGAAGCAAAAAAGTCGAAGAAAACAAAAAATGAAAAACAACATTATAATCGGGATATCCGTGATTGCCATCTTAGTCGTTGCCATAATCGCCTATGTGCATTTCTCGTCAACGACGGATGCAACACCCTCTTCAACACCTTCACCAACGCCAACCATCACGCCCACAGCGTGGCCTAACGCAACTTTAGCTATCGAGCCCGGCAATCTGCAGCTGCAGTCGGTAGCAGTCGGGCAAACAATAGAAGTAAACCTGACCGTAAGTGACGTCCACGACCTCTGGGGTTGGGAAATTAGTTACCTAACCTTTAACCCCGCAGTCCTGAACCTCACCCAAGTAACCGAAGGCCCCTTCTTAAAATCTGGTGGACAAACCTTCTTCCTATCTACAAACAACGTCCCCATGGTCCAGCAAGGAACGCTTCCAAGCGTAGCAGAAGATTTCCCAGAAAATACCACAGTAAGCGGCAGCGGAACCCTGGCGACCTTAACATTCCAAGTGCTTTCCGCAGGAACCTCGCCGATAAAAATCTCTAGCGCCGCATTATACAACCAATATGTGGCAAACGCGGTTGCCTATCAACAAGGACTTCACGAAGCAATCAACACCACAATAGTAAATGGCAACATTGTAATCAATGCAGTTGCGCCTTAAGTAAAACATCGCTACACAAACAATCTGCGCTCTTTTTTGTTCCATTTTGCCCCAAAAACGCGGGCATTACCAACTTGACTTGTTGAGCTGCCTACAACCGTCCGAAAAAGGCAATTCGTTGGCGTCACTATTTATTCTATTGAAATGAAAATGTGACTATTTATCTCTAATTACTTTACCTAATAAAGATAGAATAACATCAGGCAACTTAATTGAATCTGGAAGGGAAGACCTGAATTAATCCGACCATTTGATAGTGCTAATGCAAGTTTAAGGGAGGTTGCTTGATATTAAACTAAGTGTGAAAGTTATTCTTTGCGTAGTGATAATTTCAAGCATTGTCTTTTCTTCAGTTTTGATTTCCAGAGGCACCTTCGCTGATGTGACTGCGAGCTTGAGTCTTAACCCGCCCTCTATTTCTGGTCAATCATTAGGAATTGGCGGAACCTTCACAGTCACAGCCAGCATATCTGATGTCACCGACCTTTGGGGCTGGAGCCTCGGCTTGTCATGGGATCCCTCAATACTTCAAATGTTAAGCCTCAGCGAAGGTCCATTCCTTGCCTCCGCAGGGCAAACATCACTTACCGCCTCACCAACCAACAATAACGATGGGGTAATTTCAAACATAAATGACGTTTTGACGCTACAAAACAGCGTTTCAGGCTCCGGGAACTTGGTCTCATTCACATTCCAAATCATCAATTACGGATCATCCTCCATAGATTTAACCAACATTGGACTACTGGGACCTGCAGCGAGCTCCACGAGTTCAAATCCCCAAATACCGTCAACGCAAACAAACGCTCTTTTCACCTATGATTCGTTGCAAGCTGCGACAATGGCGGCTGCCGGTCTTTCAACTGCTTACTTCAGCGCCGTCCAATCTGGAACCACGACCACCTCAAGCATCACTTTAGGTCCAAGTCCAGATCCTGTAGGCACAACTTTTCAAGTTGACGTCAGAGTTGACGGTGTCACCACTGGCTTTTGGGGCTGGGCTATACCAACCGTATCTTGGAATCCTGCAGTGGTGCATCTTACGAAAGTTAAGGAAGGCCCATTTCTAGCAGACAACGCGCCAGACGGCGACTCACCGGCTATGACTGGAACGTCAAGCGTGCTATTTGACAACTCAAAAGGCGACATCCAGGGCGGTTTGGCTGAGGCTATCCAAGGTGCAGACGTATCGACTGATTCGTCAGGCGTAGTTGCTACCTTGACCTTCACGGTAGTTGGTTACGGCACTAGCCCAATAACTATCAGCGGTGGATACGTGATAGCGTCAAACGCTGTGAGCGCCCCTCAAACTTCAGTCACTTGTAATAGTGCAACAGTCACCACTTTGTCATCTAGTCCAACGCCAACTCCATCGACCAGCCCAACACCTACTCCCACTCCTACACCTACTCCTTCGCCTTCTCCTTCTCCCACGCCAACCCCAACACCCTCACCCATTCAATCTGGCGTCAACGGCCCCACGGCAAAATTTACTCCTTCGAACGCGACGGTATACGTGCTGGGAGATACAGTTCTGATGGATGCGAGTGCTTCGACGGCTGGTTCCGATGGTCAAGCTTGCCCGATAACAAGTTATGTTTGGCTCGTGGAATTTCAGAATTCTTCAGTTTTTGGAAGCTTCAGCGGACAAGTGATTTATTTTCAGGCGACAAATCTAGGCTACTTTAAGGTAACTCTAATCGTGACTGCGCCCGATACGAACTCTGTTCCTTCTTCAAGTTACACCAATACCGCATCAACTTCTGCCTGGATACAGGTCGAAACCGCTCAACAACTTGCAAATATTGACGTATCCACCGACAAAGGCGGCGCCGGGCACAATGTAAACGGTGGTTCATACAATCCACAGGACCTCGTTAAAGTGAACGCGCTGGTAACCTACAACAATGCGCCCACGGCTGCAGGCACTTTGGTAGGCTTCGCAGTCTTTTATCCAAATGGAACAGTCGCAGCTCTTAATGTAGGCGCTACCGACGCAACCGGCAACGCCCCCATGGAATTTAGAATTCCTTCACCAACCAATAATCCCTCATCGGTAATCGGGACATGGTCCATCGTTGGGTCGACACTGGTTGGATCTGCTGTCGTGACTGATACGGTGAACTTTACATGCGTTAGCAATGTTGTCGTTGTCAGTATCAGTATCAGCGGAATTCAACTTCCCGCAAGCGTAGGTAGGTCAGGCGCTTTGAACCTGAATGTGACTTTGCAAGGATTAAAATCAAATTCATTGCTCTCCGTCACCGTTTGTGACTCGCAAGAAGTCCCTATAGCCTGTTACACCGCCAACATTGCTCCTGCCACAGGAGGAGGCTCCATCACTGTTGCCGTAAGCGTCCCGATTCCTTCATGGGCTTACACAGGAACCGCAGCTGTTTACGCAGATTTGATGACTGCCCTTCCAACAGCCGGCGGAGTCCCCCTTTGTCCTCAAGCCACTGCCAGTTTCCAAATCACTTCCTAAACTTCGACTGAAGCCAAAAAGGCATAGAACAAAATATTGGATGGTAAAAAAGCTGAACGCAAAAAAACGGATAATCGCAGCATTAGCAATCATCTTACTTGTAACAATACCACTCGCCATCTCAGATGTAGGTATAGCCAGCACTTCTTCTCCGGTTATTAGCGCTGTACTATCGGGTTCTTCGAGCACTTCAAGCATCACTGTTGGTCCCAATCCAAATCCTCTTAACACAACTTTTAAGATTGATGTTAGGATCGACAGTTCACCCGCCATTTGGGGTTGGGGAATAACCAACATAAATTGGAATTCTACCGTGATTGCCCTGATAAAAGTGGCTGAAGGTCCTTTCCTTAAAGATAACACAGGCGGCGACTCAACAAGTTTCGTTGGCAATTCACAATCGCTAATTAACAACACCAGCGGACAAATTCAAGGTGGATTTGCCGATGGAATTTTAGCCGCCGACACATCTACCGACTCTTCAGGCGTGCTTGCAACCTTAACCTTTAACGTAACTAACTACGGCGTTAGCCCAATAACAATAAGCCAAGGATACATGATAGCGACAGCCGATTTAGGCTCCCCACATATCAACATTACCTGTAACAGCGCAACTGTCACCGTACTAAACACCGGTACCAGTCCGACGCCCACTCCTTCCCCTACTCCTCCACCAAAGAGCAATTTATCTATTGCAACTCTTCAGGTATTCACGAATAAGGGCGGCATAAACGCAGGCTTCGGCGGAACTTATGGTCCCCGAGACCTACTGCAAACATACGCTCTGGTAATCTCCCAAAACGTTTCAGTTGCCAACCAAGATGTATCATTTTCTTTGCAAAACCCAAACGGAACAATGATAGCAATCGGAAACGGATTGACAAACCAAACAGGTATTGCAACGGTCCGATACAGGTTGCCGGCTCCTGACCCGAATGCAACAGAAATAACCTTTGGCACTTGGAACATAACTGCTTCGCTGAACCTTTCACAGTCTACACTGACCAACGCAACATCCTTTACTTTTAACTACTTAAGCAACATCGAGAGCATCAAAATGCCTGCGACCGTAAATATTGGGCAAGCTCTCCCAATCGAGTTGACTGTGGATAACGGATTGTTTTCGGCCCCATCATCAGAATTGGACATAACGATATTTGACCAAGCCAACGTTCCAATAGGCTCATTTACTTACATAAACAGTCAGCAAATGCAAAACTTCACGGTCATCGACATCACCATTTCCATCCCTCAATACGCGTTCCCTGGACAAGCCTCAGCGTGTATGTGCCTGTTGACTGCAAAAGGCACAGCCCTAGCCCCAGAAACCGTTGTCCACTTCCAGATTTCTCCGTAAAACGAACAATCTATAGGTTTCTACATAAACTATAGCGAAAGTTAGTTTTTCAAGCAAGTCAACACTTAGCCATCTCAAACTATTGAATCTATGGCGACAAGCGGTAAATACTTTCGAGGCGCCTAAGAGACGACAGGAGAAAGGTAAACATGAGAAGGCTACCGAGAGGTAACGCTTTATCGGCTATAGCGTTAGCAGTCATAATACTAATTTCAAGTGTAAGCACCGCTGAACTGTATACCCTGTCGCAAACGGGTTTTGTAAACGCGGCGCCTTCAAAATATTTTACCTTAACCGGCTATCCATCTTCGACTACTGCTGGAAAAAGCTTCAGCGGCTTAACAGTTACCGTTTACAACTCTAATGGCAAAGTTGCAACCGGTTACAACGGCAAAGTCTATTTCACTTCAACCGATCCCAAAGCCACTTTGCCCTATACCTCTCAAAGCGAGTACACCTTCACAACCGGCAGCAAAGGCGATAAGGGAACACACACATTTTCCGGTTTCATCCTTGCAACCGTTGGCTCCCAAACAATAACGATAACTTCAGGATCAATATCGGCAACTACAAGTGGAATAACAGTAACTCCCTCAACTCCAATCAGCATCCAAATATCTCCAACAACCACAATGATTACAGCAGGCTCTAAGCAAACTTACACATCCATTGCCACAGACTACTATGGCAACTCATGGAGCGTGACTGAATCAACAAGCTGGAGCATAACTGCAGGCGCAGGTGGCACATGGTCAGGCAACTCTTACACTTCCGCACAAGCTGGAACTTGGAGCGTAACCGGCGGCTATTTAGGCTTATACAACACAGCGTCTCTGACGGTAAATCACGCCTCAGCCACAAGCATAACGGTAAACCCTAAATCAGCCAGCGTCACTGCGGGGTCTACTCAGACCTACACCGCATCAGCCTCTGACGTTTACGGTAATAGCTGGGATGTCACCAGTTCAGCAGCTTGGAGTACAAGCCCAATCTGCGGTCATTGGTCAAGCAACGTTTATACCTCTGCCAAAGCTGGCGCTGTGATAGTCACGGCTACTATGGGAAGCTTCTCGTCAACGGCTATGTTGAATGTTGAAGACAGCTCAGCTGTCAGCGTCACCATTTCCCCCCAAAACCCATCAGTCGTTGCAGGACACAGCCAAACCTTCACGGCTACCGCAAGCGATAGCGTTGGCGACTCATGGGACGTTACTGCTTCGACGGTTTGGGTTATTGATTCTGGCGCGGGCGGTTCATGGAGCGGCAACGTCTACACTTCTGCTAAGGCTGGTGTTTGGACAATTTACGCCGTAGCTGATGGACTATTAACAACAACTTCTTTAACCGTAGGCTATGGTCCCATTTCAAATATTGCGATTTCTCCAGCAACAGCAAGCGTGAACGCCGGTGCTTCAGAAACTTTTACAGCCACTGCCTCGGACGTCTACGGCAACAAATGGGATATTAGCACTTCAGCCGGATGGAGTATAAGCAGTGGTGCAAGCGGTTCCTGGTCAGGCAACCAGTACACTTCCAAATTAATCGGTTACTGGACTGTAACAGGTTCGCTTTCAGGTGTATCCGGTTCGGCGTATTTGACAGTCACTCATGGTTCACCTGTTAATATGGTGGTGAGTTCAACTTCAACTTCGGTTTCTGCGGGAACAAACGTGGTTTACACAACTGACGCCGTTGACAGTTTCGACAATTCTTGGGATGCAACTGCTTCGACGGTTTGGGTTATCGATTCTGGCGCTGGAGGTTCATGGAGCGGCAACATTTACACTTCCGCTAAAGCCGGCACCTGGGCAGTCACAGGAATTTACGGCACATTATCCAATACAGCCTCTCTAACCGTAACCCCAGCAACACCCATCAGAATAACAGTGTCTCCCAAAACGGCAACTTTAGCCGCTGGATTCAGCCAATCTTACTCGGCAGCCGCCACAGACTTTTATGGCAACACTTGGGATGTTACTGGTTTAACAACTTGGAGCACAAGTTCTGGCGCCAACGGTTCCTGGTTGGGAGGTGCCTACACTTCAGCTACAGCTGGCACGTGGACCATAACAGGTTCCTACAACGGTTTATCTGACACTGCCGCATTAACCGTTAACCCTGGGTACCCCGTTAAAATCGAAGCAAATCCCAGCATAGCCACCATTACCGCAGGTTCATCACAAACGTTTGCGGCAACCGCCTTTGACTACTTTGGAAACAGCTGGGATTGCACTGATTCAGCCAGTTTCGGGGTGGACTCAAATGCGGGCGGCTCTTTGTCTGGGGACGTTTACACTTCTGCCAACGCAGGAACTTGGACCGTGACAGTCATATGCTTAGGCTATTCTTGCACCGCTTCTTTGATTGTCACTCATGATTCAGCGGTTGGTATTACTATCGGTCCGAATTCAGCTTCGGTCAATGCTGGTTCCAACCAACTTTTCACGGCTACTGCCTCCGACAGCTATGGAAACGTGTGGGATGTTACCGCCTTAACGGGTTGGAGTGTCAGTTCAGGCGCTGACGGCTCCTGGATCAACAATCAATATACCGCTGCTGTCGCGGGAAACTGGATCATAACGGGTGCCTACTCAGGGCTGTCGAACTATGCTTACTTAACCGTAAATCATGCCTCAGTCGTCTCACTTAGCGTTTCGCCAAGTACAGCAACTATCACCACAGGCTCCCACGAAGCCTTCACAGCCACAGCAACGGACGCTTACAGTAATGTCTGGGACGCTACAACTTCAACTGTTTGGGTTATTGACTCCGGTGCTGGCGGTTCCTGGAGCGGTAACGTCTATAGCTCTGTCACGGCGGGCGTCTGGACAGTATCAGGCATTTACTCAGCGTTGTCTAGCCAAGCCTCTTTAACAGTTAACCATGGTTCAGCCCTCAGCATTACAGTGAATCCATCATCAGCTACGCTTACGGCGGGTTCACCTCAGACCTTCACTGCAACCGCCAAGGATTCCAACGGCAACAGTTGGGACGTCACGAGCTCTACAGTTTGGAGTATCGACAGTGGCGCCGCAGGCTTGTGGGTCGGCAATGATTACACGTCTAACACTGCCGGGACATGGACAGTCACGGGCGTTTATTCAGGTTTGTCCAGCACAGCATCATTAACCGTGAATCACGCACCTGCAGCCAGCATCACAGTGGGACCAACCTCTGGCTCTATTGTTGCAGGGTCATCAGAAACTTTCACAGCTACCGCTTCTGACGTCTATGGAAACACATGGGACGTTACATCTTCAACTGTTTGGGCTATCGATTCTGGAGCGGGTGGCTCTTTAACAGCCAACATCTTCACATCCGAACTTGCAGGCGTGTGGAATGTCACAGCCACTTACGATAGCTTGAGCAAATCAGTCTTTTTAGCTGTCAACCATGCCTGCGCAGTAGGCATCCAAATTTCCCCCTGTGGCGCAACCATTACCGCTGGATCCAATGAAGCCTTCACCACCACCGCAGTTGATACGTTTGGTAATACATGGACCGTAACTAATTTGGCCAGTTACACCATAACCTCAAGCGCCGGTGGCTCTTGGTCAGCAAACACCTACGCTCCCGCTAATGCAGGCACATGGACCGTGACAGCCACAATGGGCAGCTTTTCCGCCATAGCCCCAGTCACAGTTATCCATGGTTCCCCAACCAGTATCGCGGCATCACCACAAACTCAAACAATAACTGCAGGATCAACTCAAACATTTACAGCCACAGCATCTGACGCATACAGTAACCAGTGGGACGTTTCAGCTTCAACCGTGTGGCTTATTGATTCTGGCGCCGGAGGTTTCTGGTCTGCCAACGCTTACACTTCAACCAACGCCGGAAACTGGGTTGTCACTGCCGTATTTGACAATTTGGTCAACAAAGCATCCTTAACTGTTAATCACGGTTCAATCGCAAGCATAGTCGTGAATCCAGCTTCGGTTTCAATAAATGCCGGATCAACCCAAGCCTACACTGCGGCAGCATCTGATTCTGACGGCAACATATGGGACGTAACAAACGTAGTTACCTGGCAAACAAGTGCAGGTGCTGGGGGTTCATGGACTGGAAACGTTTACACTTCCTCAAACTCAGGCAGCTGGACAGTGACGGCAATCAGCAACGGCGTTTCGGGAACTAATAAGCTAACCGTCAATGATGCACCGTCAGAACAGTTTTCCGCTGTCGATTTCTCTCACGCCGGCACAGTTGGCTTCAGCGACGTAATCTACTTCCTCGACGGCTACATCGGCTACTACCAAACTGGCGCCATCAATTCAGCTTGCGACCTAGACCACAACGGAAAAATGGACAACCAAGACATAACAATATTTCTACAAGACTACAACGCAGCTCTAGCCGCCTCCTACAGCCAACCCAACTCACCCTAACCACCCCCCAACAAAATAACCTACGTTATTTTGGATACCTTTACAATAAATCAAGAAAAATCAGCAAAAGAAACCTGGAACCATTTACGAAACTTTTTATTTTATTCGGGCTTAGTCGCCATCGAAAACATCAAAACAAGGATAACTACAAAACCTATCCAAGGTCGAAACTTTGCTTGTTTTATAAGAGAATCGTGAGTAACATCTCCACAGGCTTGAGGGCTCAAAACCCCGCCGACTCCGACATCAGCTTCGGTGGTTTCTATTATTTTTGTGAAGACTTGCCAACTTTCTTGGCGCCGCCTAAAAGTTACCCTGAAAACAAAACACATCGAACTAACCAAAAGAACCGCCAGCAATTGGCTGATGCCACTTTCTTATTCAATTGCTTTGTTTACCTCTCTTGCTCAGAGTACCATTGCCCATAAGCTATGTAGTCGCTGAGGAATGTGAAGAAGTCGCTGGCGTCCACTTTGCCGTCATGATTCAAATCGCAGGCAGGGTTGCAGATGCTATTTTGATTGAACTGTATGTAGGCATTGACAAAATAAAAGAAGTCGCCTGCATCAACTTTACCTTCATGGTTAAAATCGGTCGCTGTCCACTGTGAAGAGTTAAACAATATTAAATGAATTGTGCAGGTGGTTGGGGTATTGTAATAATCGCCAGAGAAAGATACGAAGATCGTTACTGCACCGGTGTAATTATCTTGATATTGTATTGCATAAGAACCTCTTTCGCCCATTGCAAGGATTCCAGTGGGATTGCTAGCCCCAACTTCTCCATTGAAGAATTTTCCAGTTTGACTATTTGAACTACAAACTAAGTAGCCTTCTATTGGAGAATGTCCTATAACAGTAGCCTCCAAATTAACAGAGCCATTATAGAAATCATTACATTGGAGAATTATGCTTGATTGCTGTAATATATGGACATATGTTGTAGAATTGTCGCTTCCAAAGGAATCCTGCACCGTTAACACTACGGGGTAGTTTCCGGCGGTGTTGAATGTATGATTGGCTATTATGCCGGTGAGGGTTTGCTTTACGCCATCAGTAAAAGTCCAAGTGTACGTTGGATTGTTTCCAGCTGAGAAGGACTTGCAACCGTTAAGCGTTACTTGGGTCCCTGCGATTGCCACTTGGTTGATGCCTGCATCAGAAGATGGAGGACCAGAAGTCACGAAAGACATCGTTGCTATAGAATTGTACGAGGCAGGAGTTATTTGAGGGTGAGGCGTGCCAAGTGCTTGATTCATAGATACAGGCCCAACAAGCTGCTGGATATGTGCAACTATCGAAGTTGAGAGTGTTTGTCTTAGTACTTGGAAGGTTATGCTTGCCTAGTGCACCATTTCCATTAACTGAGTCTTCAAGTTTATTGCTGTCGACGTCAGTTATTGCATCCATTAAAAGGGTGGATTTGCTGTGTTCAGGATTACCATAGTTATCTTTTATCTGAATGTTTGGTACAGCTAAGAATTGTGTATCATAATCGCTTGATAGGAAGTCTCCTTCTTTTGCACTCATGTACCTGAGATAATTACCATCCCATGTTATGTTCAACGCCCATCCCCAAAGATTTTCAACATTTGAAATTGTAATGTTTAAAGTAAAGGTCTGATTGAATTGAGTGGCAATAACTGATTTTGGCTCCAAAGAAACTGTCGGTTGAGTCTGTGCCTGCCCATTAATTATGTGTACTGAACACGTCAAACTCAACAGTAAAATCGATAGAATTGCAATAGACATTGCCCTTTTATTCATACTCTTTACCTAAACCAACTTAACATTGCAAAATGGTTTTAATTATATTCAATGTAGAAAACGTAGTTGCAATAGTTTCTTGTTTCTCTATTTATTCTCTAATTTGATTTTCGGCAAAGCATTACCCGTTTTGCTCGAAAAGCCGCGGTCTATACGCGTCGACAATTATCTTTTTAAAAGCTCTCTTTGCTCTGGGGTGGTTTTAAGCGACATTTGTTTTATTATGTCTGTTTTTTGGTCAAACTTTGAAAACAGGAAATAAACAAAAACTCCATCAGCACATAGCTGTGCGGTCGCTGCGGGTGCTCCTACAATTCCGAAATGGAGAAACTGAATTAATTGAAAATAAGCTGACAACGCAAATATTGCCATGGCGGCGAAGCGTGCAAGCGTGTGCCTTACCCACAGTCCTAAGCCAACAAGAAGCAGGTCCAAGCCGATAATCCAGGCGACCAATCCAACGGTTGAGGCACTCATGTTTTCAAGACCGCCCATGTAAAATGGGGTACCTGGCACCCAATCGACGGCAGAAACCATCGTTTTAACCGTTTGAGCTGAGGTGCCTCCGTCGGTGATCATTAGGTAAAGGCCACCAACGATTAAAACCACGCCAAATGTCATTACTGATTTGCTGATTAAATCCGTTATAAGACTGTGGTCCGATAAGTGTTTTTTAAGTTCGTTTACTGAATCGGTGAATGGAGAAAAATAGTCTTTTATCTGTTCAGCCATTTTCTCACACAAGTATTGAATCCACTGTTAAGTTCAGAACGATTTCAGCTATGTCGCAGGAGTACTCGGCTGTCCTCCTGATGCTTTCAATAATTAATCTTATACTTGCGATGTCTTCGACGTCTATTTGCGCTGATGCTACAGCCTCCTTTTCCAACGCACCAATTTCCTTAATGCTTTCTATAATAGTTTCAGCCGAATTGTAATCTTGCTTGAAAAGCGACTCCATCGCCGTGCTGAACATTTTAAGTGCCTGAGAGCTCATACTCTCAATTTTTCCAAAGGCATCCCTGTCCAACTTATGCTTAAGCATCAAAACATTTTCAGCTATCTTTACCGCGTGGTCAGCGGTCCGCTCCACTGACTTTGTTACGAGACGGTACCCTAAGCAGTCTTTGGTGTTTGCCAGCCCAATTTCTTTGCTTATCCGCGGGTTCTGCATTGCAGCTCTTAACTGTCTTGTCACGTATAGATTGAACCTGTCTACTTCGTTATCTGTCGTAATTACGTCTTTGAGCGACAAGTTATCGCTTGAGCCAAGGCATGATATCGCGTCTTTATGCATCGACACTGTGATTAAGCTCATTCTTCGAAGGGCACTATGAATGGTCAATTCAGGGTAGCTTAAAAGAACCTGCAGCATCAACTGAACAGAGGTGTCAGTCACGATTTCTGTTCCAACAAGCATTCGACGCACAAAAGCCTTCACGTCATGCCGCTGACTGGAGGACAAGGGCTGTTTGTCTGATTTAATATGGATAGAGTTGTAACCCGACAGGTAGGCCGACACAATTTTTCTGTTGATCATTTCAGTATCGTCATCTGCATAAACCAGAATCGTGGCTTCATCTAGCCTTCTCTGTACTCTTGAGCTTGGAGGAACAATCGTTAACAATCCGCTTTCTTCTTCGTGAAGTTTTATGAAACTTCCCTTTTTTAGTTGATTTTGAGCAATCCAGTTTTTGGGCAGCGAAATAATATACGTGGAACCACCTGTAAACTGAATTTTCCGTGTTTCATCGTCCACTTTTGCCTGCCACAAACTTAGCCCTTCTCTCACTTGACCAACAAGTACGTTTTGCCCTAATTGAATTACATAATAAATCTCTTCGCTAAAGAGATTATATATTAAATTATAGTCTATGAGGGCTATTGTGGAAACCAATATAACCCGCACGCCTTCCAATGACTCCCGGGAAGAAAAAGCGTTCCCGATTAAGCGGACAAAACAGACTCTAATTGGCTTAGGAAAGGAAAAACTTGGGCAAAATCGAGACAAGAAAATTCAATCTCTGGTTCAAAAACAACCATGTCCTCAAAGACGTTGACTTAAGCATCAAAGAAAACGCTGTCACCGCCATTATGGGGCCTTCAGGATGCGGCAAATCCACCCTTCTGCGTTCAATCAACCGTATGAACGATTTTATCAATGGCTGCCACACTTCGGGACAGATAATGTTCGACGGGCAAAACATCTATGCTGATGGCAACAACGTTTACGATTTGAGACGAAGAATCGGAATGGTTTTTCAAAAGCCAAACCCGTTTCCTAAATCGATATTTGACAACGTTGCTTTTGGCCCCCACATTCACAACATGGCAAAAGGCAAAAAACTCGAAGAACTCGTGGAAAGAAGTCTGAGGGGCGCTGCGTTGTGGGATGAAGTTAAAGATCGCTTAAACGAAAGTGCTTTTTGTCTTTCAGGGGGGCAGCAGCAGCGGCTTTGTATTGCGCGTGCCTTGGCGGCTGAGCCTGAGCTTATTTTGATGGATGAGCCGTGTAGCGCTTTGGATCCTGCGGCGACTGCGCGTATCGAATCGCTTGCTGTGGAGCTTAAGCAGAAGTACACGGTTATTATTGTGACTCATAATTTGCAGCAGGCGGCTAGGGTGTCTGATTTTACTGCTTTTATGTATGTGGGTGAGTTGGTGGAGTATGATGATACGAAGTCGTTGTTTGAGAATCCGAAGAGTGAGTTGACTCATAACTATATTACTGGGCAATTCGGGTAGTCTGTGGATTTATTGGGAATTCTGTTTGTATTTTCATAAATCTTAAGTCGAAATATACGCTTAAATGGTTATTGACAAACAATGACCATCGACCCAAAACTACACCACAGAGTGAACGTCGTACTCAACAGCCTAGGCTTAAGCTGCTTGGGCGGTGCAATTTTCCTCCAAATCCTTGTCTTCTCAACCATACTCTCACAAGGATACTTCCGAGCCGTAGAAACAAACCCAACAGTCCTCACCCTTGAAATAAGCCTAACCGTCTTCTCAGCAATCTACTTCATCTACCTTTACCAAAAAGTCATCCGCAGCTCCCTGTCTTAACGCATCAAATTTCGTCTACCGGGGTTCTTTCAAAACTGGGCTGTTGTGTATAGGTTGTGGCTGTCTGTTCTTTCATAAACTATAAATAACCATCGAAGCTACAATAGTATACCAAAAGTCAGCCAAAAAACAAAGACGTTTCCGTTGTTGATTTGGCATTTTTTTCACTGTGTCTGTTTTAGTCAAAAAATTTTTTTTGAAGAAGAATCGATAATGGCTTCAAAACTGAACCACACAATCATTCTGGTGATTAACAGTCTTGGTCTCAGTTGCTTGGGCGGGGCAATCTTTCTCCAAATCTTAGTTTTCTCTAACATTCTTGTGAATGGGTATTTCCGCGCGGTAGAAACAAACCTGTCTATTCTAACAACAGAAATGTTTCTAACAGTCTTCTCAGTCGTTTACTTCGCCTATATCTACCAGAAAGTTATTCGAAACTCAACCGCAAATTAACGACGGACCTCGAAAGTAATGTTGACGGAAAGGGTTATTACTTTTCGAGTAGCTTCACCCTAATCGGAGAGACACAAAATGCCCCTTGCATTTATTATCGGAACCGCAGGCTCAGGCAAATCCCTGTTCACCGCAGCGTTTAGCGAATGGCTAAAGATGTCAAAACAAGACGTCGCCGTCGTCAACCTCGACCCAGGCGCGCTAAAGCTTCCATATTCGCCCGACGTTGACGTCCGCAACTACGTGGACGTTGGCGATTTGATGGAGAAATATGGGTTAGGACCCAACGGCGCCTTGATTATGGCTGCTGACTTAATCGCTGACGAAATCGAGAACCTCAATCGGGACATCGCGGAGGCTCATGCCGACATCGTTTTGGTGGATACTCCTGGTCAAATGGAGTTGTTTGCTTTCAGAGCCAGCGGGCCCTACATCGTGGACGAGTTAACTAAGGAGCCTAAAGCGTTGATTTACCTCTTCGACGCCGTCTTCTCCATCAACCCGATGAACTACGTTTCAAACATGTTTCTTTCCGCAGCCGTCTATAACCGATTTTTCCATCCGCAGCTGCATGTTTTGTCGAAGACAGATTTGCTTCCTAAAAAAGACGTGCAGTCGATTGCTTCTTGGTCAGCAAACCCGCGGGCGCTTGAGGACGCGATTGAAGAGAAACTTCAGGGAACAAAACGTCTCTTCAGCCGCAACATGATGCAGGCAATTAACAGGCTTGGCTTAACGTTTCTGCTTATGCCGCTTTCGTCAAAAACAAACGAAGGCATGACAAACATCAACACCACGCTTGAACGCATACTAAACCAAGGCGAAAAATACACCACTTAAACTCAGGCGGGAAGCAGCGTCCAGGCTGCGGCGAATGCCCCTCTTTTAGCTCTCAGCGAAGAGTCAGCGCCAGCGATGATTACAACGTCGTTGTCTTGCGGCGCCAATTGTGCAAGAATCTGCGTTGAGGCTTTGGGGTAGTCTTTCTCGATGCAGTCGCTCACAGATTGAATCTGCAAGTGGCCTTCCTTGTAAACGAGAACTAAGGCTTTTCGGGCTCCCGCGATGATGGCGGCGTCTCTCTGGTCGATTCCTGATTTCACCTTGTTTCCGCTGTCTTTAACTAAGAACGCAAAATTGAATTCGGATTGGCTCAGTTCGGTTTTTGGGATTTCGACGCGTTTGGGAAAGACCTCCTCGAAGCGGCGCCAAGTCTCCTGTCCCTTCTCAGTTAGGTTGCATCCGCCTTTGCTGGTTTCAATCAGTTCGGCGGTTCTGAGCCTGCTTATTATTGTGCGTACGGCTCCGTCGCCGACACAAAGTTTCTTCGCCAAAGTGTTTCTGCCCAATGGCTTCTGCGACATAAGCTCCAGCGCATAGAAAATGTGAAAGACGGTGAATGTTGTTGATGGTCCTGGAGCTTTTTTTCCTGCAATTTCCTGTATGAATTCTTTCAAAGACGTAGCCATTTTTCGCACTACTCTAACATAGCGTTCCCTAGGTTTTTATAATTTGTTAAAGGCTTAGGCAGGTTGGCCCAGATAGGCAACGGCGGATACTTCGACAAGCGCTCCTGTCTTCAATTCGCAGGCGATTGTTGCGCGGGCGGGGAATTCTTCCTCAAAGAACTTTGCGTATTCAGTGTTGAATTGGTCAAACAGCGTCATGGAAGAAAGGTAAACTGTGGTTGAAACAACATCTTTCATCGTGTACTGTGCCGCTTCCAAAATGGCTTTTATGTTCTCCATAACCTGCCTAGTCTGCGACGTGATGTCTGCGGCGACTATTTTGCCTTCCTTTGGATTAATCGGCAGTTGCCCCGAAATAAACAGAAATTTGTCCGCTTTCACCGCTTGGCTATATGGACCCACGGGTTTTGGAGCGTTTGCGCTTGACACTATTTCTTTCATCTTATCCCTCTCTTCTTTGTGCTGTCTTAGGTTAAAATTGTTTTTTGCGCTGCAGGTTCAGTTAAGTTGCAATGAGATTTTCCTCGTCGTTAACGTTGCGTGGCATCCGTATTTTCTCCGAGGATGAAACTGTCAGCTTCCGAGGGATGAGGGGTTTTTCTTTTTTCGTACCCAGACCCCCGACGGTTTTCTAGATGATCCAAATAGGCGCATATATAGGAGCCAAATAGACAAAAAATCGACCCAGATTCACCCTGTGATTGAATGCAACGCTACCTACCCCGTCTTCTATGTGCTTCTTATACAACCCAAATATCAAGATAACAGAACCTCATGCAGCATGTTACTGGTTGGTTTTTAAATTGTCTTTTTGGCAGAAAGATTTTTAAGAAAAACGGCAAGTATCTAATGTTCCATTAACAATTGGATGGAAAGCGATTCTATGAGAATAAACGGAAAATACTTGTTCACTTCAGAATCTGTTGGCGAAGGACACCCAGACAAAGTAGCAGACCAAATATCCGACAGCGTACTTGACGCAATCTTCACAAACGACCCCAAAGCAAGAGTCGACTGCGAAACTCTCGTTATGCAGGGAACCGTCATGATTACAGGCCAAATCACCACTTGCACCTACGTTGACATACCGAAAATTGTCCGCCAAACCCTCAAAGAAATCGGGTTCGACAACGCCAAGGACGGCTTAGACTGGGAAACCTGCGGCATCTTGGTTTCCCTGACAGCTCAGTCTCCCGACATAGCCCGAGGAGTAGACGAGTCAAAAGGCCACGAGCAAGGCGCAGGCGACCAAGGCATGGTTTTCGGCTACGCAACCAACGAAACAAAAGAGCTTATGCCCCTGCCGATTATGCTCGCACATAAACTCGTCAAACGCTTAGCTGAAGCCAGAAAAACAAAGCTTATTCCATGTCTACGTCCCGACTGCAAATCTCAGGTCACAGTGGAGTACGTGAATGGCAAGCCCAAATGCGTAAAAACCGTAGTTATCGCTGCACAAAACAACGGTTCGCTTGACGATGCAGCTCTTAAGAAAGAAATCATCGAAAAAGTCATCAAGAACGTTATCCCCGCGAACATGCTGGCGGAAGACGTAAACTACGTTATCAACGGCACAGGAAGATTCGTTATCGGCGGAACTCTCGCGGATTCAGGGTTAACTGGAAGAAAAATCATCGTTGACACATACGGCGGAGTTGGAAGCCACGGAGGCGGATGCTTCAGCGGCAAAGACCCCTCGAAAGTTGACCGTTCAGGCTGCTACATGGCAAGGTACATAGCGAAAAACATCGTAGCCGCAGGATTAGCTGATCAATGCGAAATACAAATTTCCTACGCCATCGGCGTCGCACAGCCAATCTCGGTGCTGGTCAACACTTATGAAACTGGGAAACTGCCTGACACGAAAATTCTCGAACTCATAAACAAGCACTTTGACATGAGACCCAAAGCAATCATCGACCAACTGAACCTGCTACGGCCCATCTACAAGAAAACCGCTTGTTTCGGGCACTTCGGAAGGGAAGAAGCAGACTTCGCGTGGGAAAAAACCGACAAAGTCGACGCACTCAAAAAAGAACTGGAAAACGCTAAAAAAGCGTAAACCAGAAACCCCATTTTCATTTTATTAAAAAATTAATCTTCAACGGTTGCTTTTCCACCGTTTTCTTCAACCAAACTGGCAAGCTCACGCATCGCCTTAGCCAGCATTTCTTTCGGTTTCTCCTCCGCTTTAGCAGCCACGGTCAGGTGGATTTCGATGTGGGACTTACTTTCGCGGCCCATAGGATGCGACTTGATGTAAACCCCGCCGTTGGCAGCCATGACCTTGTCGATTAGCGGCGCCAACTGCGACTCCATGATGTCTTCCAGAAACAGGCTTTTTTCGCAGAAAACTCGGTCGCCCACAGCTATCTTGAGCAGCGGCGCTATGGTCTGCGTAAAAATCGCTTCCATTTCCGAAGGCACGCCTGGCAGCACAAACAAAACCGTTCCCTTCAGGTCCACTCGGACACCGGGCGCGGTGCCGACGGGGTTGATGATGGGCTCAGTTTTCTCGGGCAAAGTCGCCATCTTGAGTCGGGCAGGAGTCATTTCGCCAAGAGGCAGGTTTCTTTTTTTGACGTATTCAACGTATTTCGCTTTGACCATCGCTAACGCCGATTCGTTGACTTCCAATTTTCGATCAAAAGCCTTCGCCACTCCCTGCAGGGTTTTGTCGTCAAAAGTTGGACCTAATCCGCCCGTGGAAATAATGAACTGCGGTTTTCTCGCCAATACTTCACAAAATACATCGGCCATTTCATCGACAATGTCCTGCACAACCGTTATCCGTTTAACGTTTGCTCCAAGGTTTGTCGCCTGCTTGCCCAGCCAATGTGCGTTTGTGTTTAGTACTTTGCCGATGAGTAACTCGTTGCCGACGCAGATTATTTCCAGATCTACAGTCATAGCCTTCACTCGAATGATTTGATTAATTGGAAAAGCAGGTTTTATACTGTTTGCTAACAAAACGTGTAAATCTTTTGATGTTGTGCGGGCTTATTTTTTCTTGCTCAGGTACCAGTTGAGGTATTCTTTTCTGCGGTTTTGTTTTATTTCTTCTTCCGTTTCTTCAGCAGGTCTGTTTTTATCCCGTAGATCGTTGAGTTCCTGCTGGGTCATTTGCAGTCCGCAGCTTTTGCAGATGTATTTTTTGGTACCGATTTCGTAATGACATTCTCCGCCGCATTCAGGACAGTATATCGTCATATTCTTGTCTCGGGAAATTTTGTATTTAATCGCCGTCGCAGGGATATTAGTCTTCGCCTCAAGTTTTCGGTTTTTCGCAGGGGTTCTAATCCAAAAAACCCTCGTCTTTTGTTTACGCAAACTTCACAGTCAAAAAGCTTTTATAATAAACCAACAGATGCATGGGGTAATACGTCAATTTGAGGATTGAAAATGAGCAATGAATATTTAGCTAAACTGGCAAATCCTGCCCCGCTTGGCTTACTCGGCTTCGGCATAACAACGGTTCTTCTTAACTTGGTTAACGCAGGCGTTATTCCGTTAGATACTGTGGTTTTAGCTATGGGCATCGCTTACGGGGGAATAGCACAAATTATCGTCGGCGCAATGGAGTATCAAAAAAGGCAACACTTTCGGCACTGTAGCTTTTCTGTCTTACGGCTTGTTCTGGTGGAGTCTAGTGATGATTCTGGTGCTTCCAAAGTTTCCTGAATTCGCTGGCTTTGCGCCATCTGCATCTTCGTTAGCGGCATACTTCATAATGTGGGGTATCTTCACGCTGGGCATGTTCTTTGGCACACTAAAAGCTAATCGCGCTTTGCAATTCGTATTCGGAAGCCTGTTCATACTGTTCTTTATGCTTGCAATAAGAGAATTAACCAACAACCTGGGTCAAACTGGAAACATAACATTCAACACGTTCGTGGGCATCGAAGGCATCATCTGCGGCTTAAGCGCAGTCTACCTTGGAATCGCCGAAGTCCTAAATGAATCGCACCAAAAAACCATCCTGCCAATTTACCCAACAAGCTAGAAACCCCTAAGTTCTTTTTTTATTTTATAATAAAACAACTGAAAAACTTATATTCTCAGTAACCTTCCATTCCCATCAATCTAGGTTGAGCTACATGTCAGAATCTAGTTTACCCTTCGACGAGAAGTATAGTCCAAGTATCGCCAAATTTTCCAATGGAGAAAAAAGAAAACAAGAATCAGAAAACGCGCTGAAGAATCCTCAAGCTTACTGGGCTGAAAAAGCAAAAGCCATCGACTGGCTAAAGCCGTTCAGCAAAGCCCTGGACGATTCGAACCCGCCGTTCTTCAAGTGGTTCCCAGATGGGGAGCTAAACATTTGCTATAACGCTTTAGATCAGGCACATCAAAGGTCCACGCAAAAACAAGCTTGCTTACATTTGGGAAGGCGAAATGGGCGAAGTAAAAACCTACACTTACTATCAACTTTACCGAGAAGTAAACAAATTCGCAAAAGCACTCAAAGACCTCGGCGTCAAAAAAGGCGACCGCGTAGCAGTTTTCCTCCCAGTTATCCCCGAGTTGCCGATGGCGCTGCTTGCAACCGCAAGAATCGGCGGAGTCCACACAGTAGTGTTTTCGGGATTCAGCGCTGAAGCATTGGCAGACAGAGTAAACGACTGCGGAGCAAAAGTCCTAATCACCGCAGACGGCTCGTTCCGAAGAGGAAAACCAGTCGGCATCAAAGACAACGCCGACCGCGCTATGCCTCTTATGGCAAACATCGAAAAAGTAATCGTTGTCAAACGCACAGGTCAACCCGTCACTATGAAAGAAGGCAGAGACATATGGTACCATGACGCATTGGCAAACGCAGGCGCAAGCGCCTACGTGGAGCCAGAAAGCATGAAATCCACCGACCCACTGTTCATTCTGTACACTTCAGGAACCACAGGCAAACCAAAAGGTGTCCAACACGGGATAGGCGGATACCTTGTTTGGGCTTACTGGACTTTGAAATGGGCTTTTGACCCCAATGACGAAGACATTTACTGGTGCGTTGCAGACATCGGCTGGATCACGGGACACACATACAACGTATACGCACCGTTAAGCCACGGAATCACCGCGTTCCTGTTCGAAGGCACACCAGACTACCCAGGGCAAGACCGATGGTGGGACATGATTGAAAGACACGGCGTAACCATCCTCTACGGCACACCAACCGCTGTTCGAATGTTCATGAAATTCGGCGAACAACTCGTACTAAAACATGACCTAAGCACCCTGCGGATCTTGGGTTCAGTCGGCGAACCGATAAACCCCGAAGCGTGGAAATGGTACTACCGCGTCATTGGCAAAGAAAGATTGCCGATAATCGACACTTGGTGGCAAACTGAAACAGGCGGATTCATGATTTCTCCAGCCTCAGGCATCGAACTAACACCTCTAAAACCAGGCAGCGCAACCCTACCGATGCCGGGAGTCAACGCCGACATCTACGATGAGAAAGGGCAGCCAGTGCAGCAAGGCCAGAAAGGAGTGCTGGTTCTAAAGTCTCCTTGGCCGGGAATGCTGCAGACAATCTGGAAAGACCCTGACCGCTTCAAGCAAACTTACTATGGAAGATGGCCTGGAATCTACTTCTCAGGCGACTACGCAGTCCGCGACCCCGACGGGTACTTCTGGCTTCTGGGCAGATCAGATGAGGTTCTCAAAGTAGCAGGACACCGAATCGGCACCGTTGAACTTGAAAGCGCATTGGTCGCGCACCCAGCGGTCTCTGAAGCAGCAGTCATGGGCAAAGAAGACGCAGTGAAAGGCGAAGTTCCAGTCGCATTCGTCGTCCTAAGAAGCGGCTTCACACCATCCGACGAGCTCCGAGCCGAACTCATAAAACAAATCAGAACCACAATCGGACCCATCGCAACCCCAGACGCAATCGTATTCGTAAACAAGATGCCTAAAACCCGAAGCGGCAAAATCATGCGCAGACTACTCAAAGCCGTCCTGACAGGTGCACCACTCGGCGACACATCAACCATCGAAGACGAAGGCTCAATCGAAGACATAAAAGCAACATACAGTGAACTGCGAAAGCAGCTCACCAAATAATTTCTTTTCTTTGTATTTTTCAGTATCTAAAATTCTTTAACTAAAGCGACTTTATGCAGAGCCATTTGGTTGTTTAAGCTATGAACGGCCGTTTTAGTTTTTTTCTTGGTTGCCTGCTCCGAAACATCTTGGGTCTGGGCGGTTTGGGTTTTCTCAGCAAGATTCGGTTGAACGCTGCAGACGCCGTCGGGGTCTTCGTTTTTTAGGTTCAATGTTCCCCTCGCGGTTCCGTCGCCGAGGTATTCGAATTTGAAACCCATCTTCTTCATAAGATCCATTGCGCGAGCGTTGTCAGGCAGCACTATGGCGTAAACCTCTTCGAGCCCTTTCTCTTTGGCTATGTCAAGCACGTAATCCACCAGTTTGGTGCCGAGTCCTAACCCTTGGAATTGGTCGCGTACGATGAAGGCGACTTCGCCGTTTTTCCCGTCAGATTCTATGCTTGCGCGGGCGACGCCGAGGATTTTTCTTTGTGGGCTTTTCACCAGTTCAGCGACTATGGCTATTTCACGGTCGTAATCTATGTTGCAGTATCGCACAACCACTTCATGCGGCGTGTCTCTTAGTATCTCAAAGAACCTGTAACGTATGGATTCCTCAGAGAACCCTCGGAACATGTCCAGCCACAACGGTTCATCCTCAGGTTTTATGGGTCTCAACAGCACCTCTTCCCCGCCTTTAAGAGACCAAATCGTCTCGTACTTTTTTGGGTAAGGGCTAATCAGCATGTGTTCGTGGGGGTCAAATTTTTTGCAGACTTCATCTTTGTTGATTGCGATGTGCGCGTCAAGGATGTAGGCTTCTTTCTCGCTTACCAGCAGCGGATTAATGCTGATTTCTTTTATCTGGGGAAAATCAACAAGCAGCTTGGAGAAGAGAAGCAGGGTTTCAATGACTTTTTTGATTTCAACGGGCGGCGTATTGCCGTATCCTTTGAGAAGCTTGTAAACCTTGGTTTCTTCCATCATGCGGCGCACAAGGGTGATGTTTAGAGGCGGCAGCCCGATGGAGTAATCCTTGAAGAGGTCTAAGCCTGCACCCGACATGCCGAAAAGGATTACGGGTCCAAAAACCGGGTCAGATTTGCCTCCGATTATCAACTCGTACCCTTTTTCCTCAATCATGTGCTGAATCATAACGCCCACTATCTGCGCGTTAGGTTTGTACGCCAATGCCCTTTGAATAAGGCTCTGGTAGGCTTCCCTAACCTCTCCCGGAGAATTCACGTTTAAAACCACTCCGCCTGCAGCTCTCTTGCTGGGAATCTGAGGTGAAATAATCTTCAAAACCACTGGGAACCCGAGTTCCTGCGCGAATGTCACGGCTTCGTCGGCGTTGTGGGCGACTAGGTCTTTGAGGATTGGGAAATTGTAGTATTTGAGTATGCTTTTGGCTTCTTCCTCTGTGAGTATTTCTCGGTTTTCGAAAGCGGCGTTTCTGATTATAGCCATGACGGGACGCCTAGGCGGCGATGCGTCAAGCGGCAGCTCCTCAGGCGTTTCGTAGAGGAGTTCTAGGTTGCGTTGGTAGTTGTACATGTACATGTAGGTTTTTGTTGCTTGGTCAGGGGTCGAATACGTTGGGATGTCGTTGGCGCTGAAGATTTTGTTGGCATGCATCACGGCGTCAAAACCCATGAAAGAAGTCAAGATGGTTTTGTTCTTGTATGGTCTGCTGTTGATGAGGTCAACTATGGCCTGCGCTATTTCAACAGGTTCCGAACCAGCCTGCTGAGTAAAAATAATCAATATCCCATCTACCGTTTCGTCGTCAAGGCAAGCTCCAACCGCAGCCCTGTAATAATCCGCCTTAGCATCACCGACCACGTCGATAGGGTTGCCTTTACTCCAGAACGGAGGCAGAACACTGTCAAGTACCTCCATGGTTTTGTCGCTGAGCTTGGCCAGTTTCCCGCCTTGCGCAATCAAAGCGTCAGTCGCCATTACCCCAGCGCCGCCAGCGTTAGTTATTATGGCGAGTCTTTTCCCTTTGGGCAACGGCTGAGTCCCCAAAACCTGCGCTGCATTAAACAGGTCGTTTATTTCTTGGACGCGAACTATGCCTGCCCGTTTAAACGCGGCGTCGTAGATGTCGTCGTCTCCTGCAACTGAACCCGTGTGGGATGCAGCTGCCTTGGCGCTTTCAAGCGTATTTGCCTGCTTTCACCACGATTATGGGTTTAGTTCTGGAAAAGTGTCTGGCTGCACTCATGAATTTTCGGGCATCCGTTATCCCTTCGATATACATTATTATGCTCTTGGTTTTCGGGTCAGAACCGAAATAATCGATTAAATCTCCGAAGTCAACGTCAACCATTGAGCCGACGGAGGCAAAGTTGCTTAACCCGATGTTTTCATGGATTGCCCAATCAAGAATCGCCGAACCCAAAGCGCCACTCTGAGAGATAAAAGCGATGTTGCCTGGCTTTGGCATCCTATCCAGAAAAGAAGCGTTCAGATTTACCCGTGGACGGATTACGCCGATGCAGTTGGGACCAATAACTCGGATGTCATATTTTTTTGCGGTGTCAGCAATCGCTTTTTCTAAGGCTTTTCCCTCGGACCCTGTTTCTTTGAAGCCTGCGGAAACGATGATGACGCCTTTAACCTGTGCCTTCCCGCATTGCTCCATCACTTCCTGAACGGTTTTGGCAGGCGTCGCAATAATGGCTAGGTCGATGGGTTCGGAGATTTGGTCAACTGACTTGTAGGTTTTTACGCCGAAAATCTCGGGTTTTCGAATGTTCACAAAATAATATTTTCCCTCGTAACCCAGCTGAGCAAAATTCTTTGCAATCAAGAAACCTACTGAGCCTTCAACGTCGCTGGCTCCAATAACGGCGACGCTTTTCGGGTTGAAAATCTTGTCAAGATTCTTAGTGACCATAGCGATTTAGCCCCTGAATATGTCCAGTCAACACTCCAAGTTAAACTAGACTATCGTAATATTTGATTATTATGAATTCAAAATTATAAAAACTGAACTCTAAGACGACTTTTTATGCGGAAAATAAGTTTTGCGTTTTGGATTTGACAAAAAAATAAAAGAAAATTAGATGGGGTAAGCTCCGCAGGTTTTGCAGAACTGTATTTTGGTTTTGATGTGGCTATGGCATTTTGGACATTCGACGGCGCCTGCAACTTTGGGGAAAACGTCCTGTGGCTTGCCGAATTTCTTGCGGAAGACTTCGTAGTAGAGTAGCTGTTCTTTGTCTTGGATTTCAACGTTGTCTGCTGCTTTGATTGCTGCTTTTTTGTCTGCGAATTCTTTTTCGGTAATCATGTCGTTGAAGTAGGTCCTCAGAGTTTCTGTTCCTGTTCCAGCTTCAAGAGGCGCTTTAGGTCTCCATATAACGTCCATCGGGATCACGTCTTCGTAGGCTTTGCGCAGAATCCACTTGCTGTATTTCACGCCGTTATACATGTTTATCTTGAGTTTAATCGGCAGCTTCATTGCCCAATCCATGAATTCTGGGTCGCGGTACGGGGCTTTGATTTGCATTCCGAGAGATTCAGCCATCGGGAACGAGGAGAAACCCATTTCTGCCCACATTTCCTGCTGTTTCTTTGCGAATTCATCTTCTGTGAGGTGGAATTGCCATGGGTACCCGAAGAGCTCGTCTAGTGCGTCGCCTGTGAATACGGATTTGATTCCTCTGGGTTTGAATATGGTTAAGCCGATGTAGACGGGTAGGCTGTTTCTGATTTCCATGGGGTCGAATTTTTTGAGTGCTTCTACGACTTTGGGGTAGTTTTTCATTACGTCTTCTTTGCCGAACTGGTAGGTTTCCTGTTTTAGGTGCAGAAGTTCTACCATGCGTTTGACGTATTCGGTGTCTTTGGGTGCTCCGTATTTGAAGGCTAAGGTGAGGCATGGGATGTCGGGTTTGTATTTTACTGCTTCGTAAGCGATTATCTGGGTGTCGGTTCCAGCTGAAAACAGGAAGCCATCAGCCATGTTGTTTTTGACACATTTGTTTATCAGCGTTCTGACTTTTGGCAAGAGTTTAGTATATTCTGAAGGGTCTAGCGTCATTTCTTTTCCCTCTTATTACACTGTTTGTCATTCCACGAGTATATAAGTTTACCGTCTGCATACAAAAGACAACAAATAATAAACATCTGTGCTGAAAGTGACCAAAATACTGAACAGACGAAGCCTAACACAAACCAAAAAACCATTTACAGCAAACATCACATTTAAAAGTTAAAAAATTGTCAGTCAATACCCACCCACAACCCAGAAGGACCAAAATTGAAAGCAACCATACTCCACATGGAAATACGCAACACCTTTGAGGCAAACCTCACCGCAGCCAAAGCGGCAGTCGACAAAGCCGCAAAACAAAAACCCACAATAATCGCCCTCCCAGAATACTTCACCGTCCCCAACTGCATGGCAGACTTCACCAACGCACAAAAAATCTCCCAAGAAACCTGCAAAGAAACCCTCAATTTCCTGCAAAAAGAATCAAAACAAATCGGCGAAATCTACCTCCTCGGCGGCACAGTCCTCGAAGAAGACAACGGACAATACTACAACACAAGCACCCTCTGGAAAAATGGCTCTCTTTTAGCTAAATACAAAAAAATAAACCCCATAAAAGCCGAAATCAACGCAGGCGTTGCCCGAGGCAGCCAACCCGTCGTAGTCGACACAGAAATCGGCAAAATCGGGCTGCTGGTTTGTGCTGACTCGTTTGACCCTGCCCTTGTCAAGCAGGTGGCATCGATGGGCGCAGAAATCATTTCTCTTCCCGTTGCAGCCATGGGCACACATCCCGTGGTGAAGGGTCACCCTCTAACCGAGGGGATTGCACGCACCTACGGCGTTTTTCTGCTTAAGGTGGGAAATGTGTGTTCAAGCATGAGGGGCGGAAGAAGCGCAGTCATCGCTCCATGGGGTATCCTAGGTGAAGTAACCGACGAGCCCAAAGACTCAATTTTGACCCGAGACCTCGACATGCCTCGGCTAAGAGAATACCGCAAAAAACTAAATAATCCCTCATTGGACATGGAATCCATCATCCATCGCAAAAACTAACCCGAAAAGTCGCCCCGTTTTATGATACGGCATAGCTTAGAGCGCCAAACTCAGTACAGCTTAGCCCAGCCCTCGACGATTCGGCTCATTTCCCCAAAATCGTATTTTACCAGCCAATCTCTTAGGTCACGGTTGTTTACGGCGTATCTGCAGACTTGCCTAGCGTTCTCAGAATCATGCACCAGCAGCAGAACCGCATCTATCTTGATTTTGGAAATGTAAGCCACCGTCTTGAGTAGGACTTCAAGCTTTTCGTCAGTGGGCATTTCAGCGCTTAACTCAACTACAACAGGCTTCTTCAAAGATGCAGCGAAATCTCTTGCCAGCATGATTGTCCAGTAATTCGTCAAGTAATCCCGCGCTGAGAGCGGCACATGGAAATAATCAACCAACCCCGCAATAGCATCCAAGTCCAAGCCGTAGCGTTCCTTGGCAAGCACTGGGTCAGGGTAAATTTCCACAGCGAAAGTTCCCTTCACCAGCTCTTTGGCTTCCTGCAGAAACTCGGTGATTGTTTGGGCTCTCCACTGCGTCCAGTTTAAGCCGCTTTGCCTCCAAAGCTCGACGCATCTGGGGCAGACGCAGTATTCTTGGTCGGGGAAATGGTAAAGGTTTAGCGTGACGCCTAAAATGTTTTCTTTGCTTAGGCTTTCAATGTAACTCATCACTTTAGCCCTGTACGCTGGATGCGTTGGGCAAACGAAGTCAAACGCCAAGTTTGAACGCCTGTTTCTGCGCAGCGCTGGACCAGCACTTGACATGGCAACTAACGTGGGGTCTTCCCGCAACGCTTTGGCGTCACAAAAAACCGTAACATCGTTCTGCATGCCTCTTCGCGGCTGGGTAACATTGTCCATCCGCCCATTTTGAGTAGTAAACGTGAAGGTCGTAGCCCTCGACTTTCTCGGGCTTGTACGTAACTAAGCCTATCTGCATACTTCCCTATTTGATGCACGCAAACAATATATTCTTGGCGCTTTCTTAAATCTTGATTCAAATGGGCAAACCAAAGAAACAGGCTATCCTCATCGATGCCGCTAAATGCACACCCTGCGCGGGGCTCATTTGCGTGGGCGTTTGTCCCCAAGGCGTTTTTGAAGAAGGCAAAAACCGCAAGCCGCAAATTGTTGATGTTGTCGAATGCACCAAATGCGGCGTCTGCGTGAATCTTTGTCCAGCAAAAGCCATTACTATAAGCAAACCCTAACAGGTGGTTAAGGCAGCGGGCTGGCATGGAACAGTTTAATCTTGCAGACAATGTGAGGCTTGTCATCAAAGAAAATGTACTAGCCGTAATTTGTGATACTCCTTTAAAGACAGTTAGTTCAGCTTTCTATCAAGGCGGGCATAACCAGCTTAAAGCTGTCCTCAATGTAGGGGTGCCGGACGGATACAGTGACCGATCCTTGCACCTTGACCCGCTGGAACTAATCACCTCATCCGCAGCTAAACTTGGCTTAACCAAAGATTACCTCGCCATGGTTACAGCCGCCAAAATCCAAAACTTCAGCCTCGTCACCAAAAAACTCGAAGACTTCTCCGTAAGCGTTGCCGCAACGGCAGGCTGCAAACATGGGGAATCCGCTGGCGAAGAAATGGACGTCAAAGAAATCGGCGGAGGCACCATAAACGTCATCGTTTTCATCGACGCTGACCCATCCGACAGCTGCATGGTAGCATCCGTTATCACGGCAACCGAGGCGAAATCCGCGGTTCTTCGAGACCTCGATGTGCGCAGCTTCTATACCGGCGACTCCGCAACAGGATCCATAACCGACAGCGTTTCCGTGGTCACATCTGGCAAAGGCAAAGCAATCAATTATGCGGGTCCAGCATCGAAGCTGGGCAAAGCCGTCGGTTTCTGCACCCGAAAAGCCGTGGCGGAAGCGCTTATCAAGCAGGAGCCGTTCTGGGCAAATCGAACGGTGCTGGATAGGCTTAAGGAGAGGCATTTGCCGCTTGAGAAGTTGGCGGCTGAAGTCTCAAAAGTCGAAGGCTTAGCTGTTACACCTGAAAAGTTGGCTGAAATCCTCAAGAACAAGCCGTTAGTTCTAGCCAACCTGTTGGAGGCGGCAAAGATGGATGACGACGTCAACAAGAACCTGCTGCCAGCAGAACTCGGCGCCCCATCTGACCTGATAAAGATGTTTGCGGGCAACAGCCACTTCACAGCGAACTACGATTCCGTGGACCTACCTCCCTTTGTAAAGCACACGCTTATTCAGTTTTTGAGCAAGGCGTTGGGCAAAAGTTAAAGTCACGAAACCTTGAATTGGCTTAGTCAAAGCACTTTTGCCTGAAATCATGTTTACTGTTTCCCGTGAGCTCTGTCTTTCATGGACAAACCAATAAAGCTTAAATAACTTGCACTTTATGGGTTAGGTAAATCAAATCTACGATGGGGAAAACTGACCTTGAAATTTGGTGTATTTCTTTATCAACCCGAGCCTGTTGAAGGCGTCGACTACAACTTTTACCGACTGAAATCCGAATCAGGAATCGTTGGAAAACCAAACCCTGAAATGTACACTAACATCGCATGCTTCGGCGACAACTTTATGGCTGCAAAAAAGCCAGACTGGGTCTCCACCAGCTCCTTTGGACCCGCATTGCGCACAAACAAACGATACAACCTGCGCTGGGACGTCGTATGCATGACTAACCCAGAAGCCCGCGAATACAACCTTAAAATCATCGCGGAAAGCGCCAAAGCCACCCCCGGCATAAGCATCAGCAGCCAACACTTCGCCGACCAAGGCTTCTGCACCTGCCCAAGATGCGTCAAAGCGCAGGCAGCAAGCGGCTTAAGCTGGGTTGCATGGCGGGCAAAAACAGTAACTGACTTTCTCGCCGAAGTTAAAGAGGTAGTTTCAGGCAAACCACTCTTTGTCAACTGTCTCCCTGATCCATTGATGGGGAAGGAACGATTCGGCTATGACTTTGAAGCCATGGCACAGTACGCAGACTACTTCGTAATCCCAATGTTCAGCAAAGCCTACCCGACTCCATGGTACTGGGAAACCATCGCAAGAGGCTACAAAAGCTTCCTCAAAAAACCAATGATGGTAAACTTTTATGTCCGCGGTCCAAACGAAACATGGGACACAGTTGCGCCAGCAGACCAAATAATGACGGTTGCAACCAGAGTAGCACGGCAAGGCGTCGACGGATAATCTTCCTAGCAGAAAAAGCCGATTACATCCGCGAATTCCAGAAGAGATGCGTTGAGAACAAGGAAAAGCGTGAGTTCCTTAAAGGACCACAACGGCGACGAAGTTCTCGAGCTCTTCAACCGCTGGGAAAAGATGCTGAAAGCCTAGCATCTCACCTTCTTTCTTATTTCGACTTTTTTTGTCCAACAAAGCAGTACTTTTTCGGAAATGATATTTACTTACACGTCGCCCTCAATTTTTGAAGCTCTGAAAAAGAATTTACATGAAGTATCCGCGGGCTTCAAACAGAATGCAGCCAATCACCAGCAATCCCATGCTAACCCATAGAATCGCTCCTCCAGCCCAACGGTTCTTTCTGTAGATCAAGGCTGACACCCAGTATATCGGCAGCATAGGCACGGCATAACGAATGGTGCTGTAGACTAATGAGTCAGACAGCAAAACAACCGCCATGGCGGCGTAGAAAGCCCAGTACTTTAGCAAGGCTGCGTCCCGCTTCAAGCTGTCCTCAGCTGACCCGGAAAGTGCATGGCTGACAAAGTATGCGGCAGGCAACAAAATCAATGCTAAGCCGACTCCGTAAAATAGGCTGTAGCCGGGGTTAATTGTCCCGAATTGTTGCCACAAAAACGGGTAACTCTTCCAGTAAAGGGTACGTGTTAAAACGGTAATCGGGAAGAACCCTCCGGTAGTTACGTAACCTATCAGTTGGAATATGAGGAACGGCGAAGCCACTATTGCTGAGCATGCCGAGAGTTGAATGGCTTTGGACTTGTTTTTCACGGATTGAACTGCATAAATAAGGAAGGGTATGAAAACCAAGAAGCCGTCGCTTCTTGTGAAAGAAGCCAAAAATCCAAATAGGGCTGCAATTGGTAGGTTATCTTCTTCAAGAAAGTAAAAGGCTCTAGGGCTAAAGCCATGAATAACGCTTCACTGTAGAGGGCGGAGTAAAATACTGTTCCTCCCCAAAATGAGAAGAAGGCTGTGGCGATCAAAGCTAATTGGGATGAATTGAAAATTTTCTTTGTTAGTTTATAGAAGAAAAATACGCTAATAAAGAAAGCCGCATTGCTCACTGCAAAACCCGCCAAATCTACTGCGTTGGCTGATGAAAAGAACGGTGCGAAAACAAACGACACTACTCCCATGGCTGCGGGGTATAGTGGAAAGAACGCCCATTCAGGTCGAACCAGAGGAGTTACGAAGGAGGAGCCTACGCTTTTGCCAAACCAGTACACTAAGTCTGGGTATCCGCTGCGGTAACCATGGCTGGCTATGCTTATGTAGTATCGGGAATCCCATCTGTCGAATAGACTTACGATTGGGAGTGTGGATTGGTCGGCGGCAAGATTTCTGTGAGGTGTAAGGATGAAGCTGGCGAGAACGACCACTGACATAACTAATATGCGGGAGCCCAAACCGATGAGCAGCGCCTTATGTGTATCGTTCATTGGCAAAATTCCCGTTTACACATGTGTTTTTCAGCAACATTTTTGATGTTCTTAACCCGAGTTGATTACGAATTTGCATTTAACCATTTACTATATTCCCCTATCCTTTACGAATCGTCAACAAAGAAGAGCGCCGTTTGCAAGAAAGACGAAAAGGAACTCGAATGCCACGGGTGAAACGAAGTGCCAGAACACTTCAGCCGCTGGGGAAAAATGCTAAAAGTATAGCATCCCCAACTTTCTTATCTAACCCCTTTATTTCTTGTTTTAATGTAAACAGGTGTTTCGTCGAATTTGACGTGATGCTTGAGAAGTCGCTATGGAACGATGTGGTCGAGCGCCTTAGTCTTTGGGGAAAACTTTAAACCCTTTTCCATTCCCAGTTTTTTACTTTCAAATCTTTAACTATTCCTATTTGAGCACAGTTAAAGAACCCCCCTAAAATGACTAACGGATGGAATTAGAAACAATTGAAAGAGAGTGCAGTCAAGAAACTTTGACTCAGCTCAGTCAAGGAAGTTTTACGAGAAACCTTTTATGGTCTATAATCCTTCACTGCTAAGCATGATTAGTTCAGGTAAGAGTTTCGCATTAATTCTGATTCTAATCATGGCTGTACCATTCCTAAGTCTATTGATGGTTAAACCTGCATTTGCTCAGTCTGTACCTACTCCATCTGTACCACAGTTTACTGTTAAATTTGTAAATGCTTCTTATAGTGTCACTACAACGAATGCGTATACTGGAAAAAATGAAACCCAACAAGTTAGCAATAACTCAATTGAGATTGCAATCAAGAACCAGCAGTTTGATTACTCAAACAATGGTCTAACATACCAAACATACTTTAATGTTAGAGCAAAGCCACACTTTGCAGATAATTGGACAGAACTTTACTCATTAGAAAATCTAACCAGTTCAAATAATAACGGCGTCTTTTCTTGGGCAGAATATATTGACAATTCTTTGCCCCAATCAAATTCAAGTTACACGATTAGTTCTTTTCCTGTAGTGGCAACAGAAATTTATGGGGCGTCGGGTTATGATATTCAAACGTATTATAATGGAAACGACAACCGAAATAGCGGATACGCCCCATTCATGACTGCCATTCCTTATGGTGCACAGATTGACTTTCAGGTGCAAGCCTACATCGGACACAATTCTACATATTGGTATGTTCAGCACCCTTTTTATCCTACAATTGGTGGATTTCCTCAACCTGCCGTTGCCTTTGATATAGCAAGTGGTTGGAGTAGCGCACAAACGGTAACAATAGGTCAAACTTCACCAACTCTATCACCTACACAAGCCCTTCCAGAGTTTCCAGTTTTGGTGCTTGTGCCTATGCTTCTTTTCGTACTCTCTGTTGCTGTGATAGTTAGGCATCGAAAAACCCATAATTTCTTTCTCACTAACTAATTTCGTTTTTGTTTAAGCAGGGTATTTCTTTTCTTCAACAATATTTCCTGAGATTGTTATTTGTACAGCGTCCCCGCTGACTAATGTGGTTAGGTGTTTTTTGTCAATCTGGTAGAAATGGCTGAATTTTTCTGGAATCTCAAAAATCATTTTGTCCCTCTTTCGTCTTAGCAGAATTTGGCTTGTGAAAGCGGCGGATTCTTTCCATTCGCCTTTTTCGGCGCCTGCGATTCCGATGGTGTTGATGTTCAATGCATAGATGAAGGCGCCTTTGCCCCATTTTCCACTGTCTGGTTGGAGCAGTTTGGCTGGGAACTCGACGGTGTTTGTGGGTTTGGTTTCTGTGGGGTAGAGGGTTTGTTTTGGGTAGATGAGGTTGGTTGTTCTGCCTCCTCTTTCTGTGTGGTTGATGGTGATGAGTCCTTGGTTGAGGAGCCTGCGGATGGAGCCGTCGACTTTGCCGCTTTTCCACTCCAGACGTTTGGCAAGTTGGTACTCGGACAGCCCTGGGTACATTATTATGCTTTGGAGTAGGAGGCTGTCTGATTCTTTGCCTCTTCTGTTTCGGGTTGGTTGCCGCAAAGGCGTATCTCCGCTGTTGCCTGTGCGGTTAAGGCTTGATTCACAGATAAACTTTTGAAATATTACAAAACTTCAAGCAGAAACCAACCCAACCCCCGCCGCATCCAACCAAACCCCGCAAAAGAAACAAACCCCAAACCCAAAAAACAACACGAAACAAGCCCCTCAAAATCTGCCCACCCGTGAAGGGTACCCCATTTTTACATCAGAAAATCAAGGTAAAAATGATTCAGCGACCGCGGGAGGGGGTCTATTTTTTACAACCAAAAACCAACACAAAAAAAGACCTCAGACTCAATCTTTTTCAAGCCAGTTCCGTGAATGCATCACCGTTTGCCCCGCAACTTTCAAAGCCAACGCGTCCTCGTACGGGCATGCTTCAACGCATCGTGCGCACAAAATGCATCTTGACTCGGTCACGTCGCCGCCTTTCTTCTCGTACACGTCGGTGGCTTGGGTTGGGCAGACGCGTTTGCAAACCCCGCATTTGGTGCATTTCTTCTCGTCCTTCATCAGCTTAGTAATCGCGATTTGCCGAAACGGCGTGTAGCTGCTAAACGCTGCGGTGAGGGCGCCCAGAGGGCAGATTCTGCAGAAGAAGCGTCTGTAAGCCAGAGCTAACGCGGTGATTAGGATTAGGACGGCGATGTTTATCGACGAGATGTAGCCGCCTCGAATAGCGAATGGTCCATAGATGATGTCCTGCACGTAAGAGAACTTCATTGAGCCTACAGCGCACTCAACCAACACGCAGAGCGGACGCATCGGGCAAACCAGGCAGAAAGGCTCATTGAGGAACCCGACGTTGCCCGCCTCAGTCCCCTCAGGCCCACCCGGCGTCGTGCCTGGAACAAGCTGGTGACCAAAAATCTCGTAAGACGCAAAGATAACGCTCAGAATCAGGAAGATGGCTATTATGACCCAGCGTGATTGCGTCAGCGCCTTGTTGGTTTTCTCCGAGAAGATTAAGTGCCGTCGCCTCGTTAGTTTGCGTACCCTTGTTAGCAGGTCTTGGTAGAGGCCGAAGGGGCAGAGCCAACCGCAGAAGAACCTTCCCAAGATGATGGCTGCAACCGCGACTAAACCTATGACTATGCCGATTTTCTCAAGACCCGACGTCGAATAAACAACATCGTAGCCCCGTGCATAGTTCCAAAACGGGAAAATATACGCCTGAATCTGCCAAATCGGACACGTAACCGTGCGTCCATTCGGGTAGTAACAGGCTAAAACTGGAAGCGAAATGCCGTCGGGAAACTGGTTGCCCAGCAAGTTGCCCCCAACTAGAAGACTGCGTGGCGCAGCTCCCAAGGGCGCATAAAGGGGAACGTTGAAAGGACCCATTATCAGCCCCATGAAAAGCGCAAAGACCGCCGCGACCTGAATGAAAAGCCGAAGAGAACTCACGTTCCTTGTCTTATCCTTAGTTAATTTGTAGATCAGCAAGATTCCGATAATCACGATCGCCACGAAGATCGGCAGCACTATAAAGGCGGGAACCTGCCACGTCACAGCCAAACACCTCTCAACAACGAAGAACCTAAACCTGCTAAGCGTCGCCTAAGCATTTTGCTCAGCTCCCTTCCCCTCACGCCTCATAACCTTAACCTTAACAAACACAGCGACGCCAAGTGTAGCGGCAACAGCTATCGTCACTGCAATTGCAACCGAATGCAGCTCATAAAAAGGCAGATGAGAGTTTGCTATCTGACTTGTGAAGCCAAAGTAGATGACGCTTATGACTCCAGTTAAGCCGGTTACGGTTACGGTTCCGTTACGAGCGACGCTCCAGCCGTTGCTGATGAAGGTGCCGTTGGTCACAACAATCCAGTCGACGGGGCTTCCTCCATGAGGGCCTACGCCCATGTTTATAACCTGCTCACCTTTGCCTTGAGCCAAGTAGGTTAAACGTTCATTCGGAAAATCCGCGGTTGTCACGTTATGCGAGTAAATAATAACGTTCGAGTCTTCAGCTGAAATCACCAAACTTCTCAGCGGCTGCGACCTGTAAAGATGCAGATTTGTGAAAACCCACGTGTTATTCTCAAACACAGCTGAAGTGTAGGTTCCGTTTTCAGCAAAGCTGATGACCCCGTGGTAAGCGGGAACATTGAATTCTGTGGTAGGTCCAAAAGCCGTGCTGGTCTGCGCCAACGTGTTTGGGCAAGTCAACGACATCGTCAGGATAATGACGATTATGGCGACTGCACTTGCATAGCCCTTACTGTTAATGCCGTTAGCCCTCCCACAGGTCAATACAATATTTTCTTTTAGCTATAAGGCTTTTCAGACTCCATAGTTTACCATCAAAGTTCTTCAACGAACAAACGCTAATCCCGTAAAAATCTTGGATGAGGGAAAACACCGAAAAACCTATCTTGACAAGATTTAGGAACCAAAGAAGTCGTTTATAGTCGTGGCGGATAATTACACAAAACATTAACCAGTGACGCCTGCTGTTGGAGTGATTTCGGTCGGAGTCATTTATAACTTTGAACCAACAGTCTAAGCATAGATGTCAATGCATGGCAACAAGAACAAAAGCCAATATCCGCTTAAAACTCCGATCCCAACAGCAATTAACTACCCTTCTTCATGCTCTCGACCCCGAAGCGAAAGCAACTACGACAAGACGGGCCAAAGTGAAACTTGAAGAAGATGGCTTATTTTTCGTGTTGACCGTTGATGCGGAGGATACGGTTGCGTTACGGGCTACTCTAAACGCTTATTTGAGGTGGATAGGCACTGCAATTAACGTTTTTGACGCGGTTGAGGAATCGTAGCTTGGGTAGTTGTTATTTGTATTTTGCTTTGAACATCAAGATTGCAAGCGCTTGGACGAAGGCTAAGGAATTCGCAAGTATAATGGGCAAGTCGTTGATGTAGAGTCCGTAAACGAACCACAAAAATAAGCCGCCGCAGTAAAGCGCAAACATCCCTGTTGAGATATCTTTGGTTGACTTGGTTTTCCAGACTTTCATCAATTGTGGAAGAAGTGCAACCGTTGTGAAGGCCGCGGCGATTAAGCCGATGACTGTTATTGTGTCCATTATGCTCTTCCGTCTATAGCTTGCAATTGATTCTATTTAGGTTTCACCCCAAAACAATTAACCCAAATTGAAGCAGTCATTGTTGGCGTCACTGCACAACCACAAATGTTCTTAAAACAAAGTAGTTCTCTCAAACTTGAGCGCCAGCCTGAATCCAAATCTAATTTTTTTGGTCAAACGGAGAATAAAAGATTGCGTCATCGAAGTTTTCAATCCAAAAAGCACTACGGCAATGAATCTGCAGATTTAGAATCTGAAGGCAAACCATTTCCCTCATCAACAGCTGAGCTGTCGCAAGGGTTGGACCGAAGAGAGTTTCTAAAACTCTCAGCCCTAACGGCAGGCGGAGGGTTAGCAACGTTTTTGTTATCAAACTCCCTGAAGCCTCTGGCACTCGCTTCAAAAGCAACGAATCAGCTTCTTGTGCAGCAAAAACAAGTAAATGCGGGAAAGGGTGTTCTTCGAAACTGCTTCTATTTCTGCGTTGACCCTTTTGAATCCTCTTAGCATTCCCAAGTTCGAGAATCAATTAGTTGGTCCCCCACCTGTTTACCAGCCAGATGCTGTGTCAAACCAGGCGGGTGCAGTTTACCCAGCAAGACGGATCAGGATTTCCGTTTGACGCAACAGCGGGACCTGGATACGTCTGGCATTGTCACCTCCTCGAGCATGAGGACAACGAAATGATGCGACCCTACAAACTGAACGCCCCCGCTTCCCCTGTGCTTCCAGTAGCCGTCGGTTCAGCTGTAGCTGGCGCCGCCGTGTTGTCTGCGGCGTATTATTATCAGAGGAGACGAAAAAAGAAAGTTGAGTTAAATGAAGACGTCGACCATGCAGCGCGTTCTGTGAGCGATCAAAAGATGCCCCAGCAAGAGGAAACAGCGGATGAAAAAGATGATTATTAGTTTAAGCCGTATTCTCTTAGCTAAACCTCAGTTAAGTTTTCCCTGTCAAAAAGGTTTAAATAAACACTGTCTCATTTCGTATATGCTTTCAATGTAAAAACGGATGAAAATTTAGCATGTCACAGGAATATCGTCATATACTTCGTATTATGGGCACCGACGTTCCAGGTACCCTTAAGACTTCTTACGCTATCGCACAAATAAAAGGTGTTAGCTTTAGCCTCTCAAACGCAATTTTGAAGAAGGCGGAAGTAAATCCTGACCTGCGAGTAGGTTTCCTAACAGAGTCAGATTTGTCAAAGATTGAAAACGTCATCAAGGAGCTGCCAAAAAACAATGTTCCAACCTGGCTTTTTAACAGGCGAAAAGACTCGGATTCAGGAAAAGACATGCATCTTCTAAGTGCTGACTTAGTTTTAAGAACAAAAACTGATATTGATGAAGCCAAAAACATCAGGTCTTGGCGTGGATACCGCCATGCATACAGCCTCAAAGTCCGTGGTCAACACACGAAGACCACTGGAAGGGCAGGCAAGGCTTTAGGTGTCAAGAAGAAGACTCTGTTGCAGAAACCTGGTGCGCCAGCTGCTGAAGGAGGCAAATAAACATGGGAGATCCAAAGAAGCAACGTAAAAAGTTTGATACGCCAAGGTTCCGATGGCGCAAAGACATACTTCAAGAAGAACTTAAACTTCTGGGCCAATATGGCCTTCGCAACAAACATGAGCTTTGGCGACACAAAACAAGCTTGTCTAAAACCAGAGGCATCGCCCGTTCACTAATTAGCAAGACTCCTGAGGAACGAGCAAGAATGGAAAATGAGCAGTTGACTAAGCTCAAGAAAGTCGGTATTCTGCAGGAAACTGCCGTTTTAGACAACGTTTTAGACTTAACGATAGAAGACATTTTGGAGCGTAGGCTTCAAACAATCGTTTTCCGCAAGGGTTTAGCGAGAACAGTGTTCCAATCCCGCCAACTAATCACTCACGGACACATAACCATAGACAACCGCCGAATAACTGTTCCAGGCTACATGGTTGCAAAAGCTGATGAAGCCAAAGTTGTCTACTCGCCTGAAAGCGCTGTTGCAAACCAAGCTCACCCATTACGCGCCGGTTTATCTGTCGTGGCTAAGCAGGTTGAAGTTAGGCCACCTAGCCGAGGTAGACGGGGCGGAAGAGGAGGCGGCAGGTTCTGAGCGCCAACAGCAAGCGAAACGACAAATGGGCAATCGTTCACATCTTCAGCTCTTACAACAACACCCTAATCCACATCACTGACATTTCAGGCGCGGAAACAATCGCCCGAACAAGCGGCGGCATGTTCGTTAAAGCCGACCGCATGGAGTCCTCACCGTACGCTGCGATGCGTGCGGCAACCGGAGCTGCAGAAGTAGCGCGAGACAAGGGAATCACAGCCATACACATCAAAGTTAGAGCTCCAGGCGGCAGCGGTCCACGAACTCCAGGTCCAGGCGCCCAAGCAGCCATCCGCGCATTAGCAAGGTTTGGGTTCCGTATCGAACGCATCGAAGAAGTTACACCGATTCCTCACGATGGCACAAGAAGGCCTGGCGGCAGAAGAGGAAGAAGAGTCTAAACTCAGTTTCCCTTCTTTATTGACAGAAAAATTGAAATAATGCACCTATATCTCTATTGAACCAAAACCTGTACAGTAATCTTATTGGAGTGTCTCAGCAAGTGAAAATGGAAATCCTTGAAAAAAACGATAGCAACCTTCGCGTAATCATACGAGACGCGGATGTTCCGTTAATGAACGCTCTGCGCCGCATCACGCTTGCTGAGGTGCCGACCATGGCAATCGAAGAAGTTGTCATGATTGAGAACAGCTCCATACTGCAGGACGAAATAATCGCTCACAGACTGGGACTCACCCCGCTTAAAACCGACTTGGACGCCTATAACCTTCCTGAAGAATGCGAATGCCAAAGTGAATTTGGCTGTCCACAATGCCGAGTAACTTTAACGATCGACGCTGAGGCGAAGGAAGGAACAAGAACGGTTTATTCGGGAGAAATTGTTTCTGAAAACCCCGAAATCATCCCGGTGTCAGACAAGATCCCGATCATTAAGCTTGCTAAGAACCAGAAGTTGAAGCTTGAGGCTTATGCTCGTTTGGGCAGAGGTAAGGTCCATGCGAAGTGGCAGCCAGTTTCAATGTGCGTTTACAAATATTACCCGAAAATAACTGCTCCAGTAGAGAACTGCGAAGAGTGTTCAAGATGCGTCGATAACTGCCCCAAAAAAGTGTTGGCGATTAAAGACGAAAAAGTTGATGTTCGAGACCTCTTGGCATGCAACCTCTGCATGGACTGTGTTGAAGCGTGCCCAAAGAAGCCTTCACCACTCACTATTGAATGGGAAAAGAACGCTTTCATAATGAACATAGAATCAACAGGTGCACTTCCTCCAGGACGTATACTCCAAGAAGCCACCAAAACACTAGGTAAACAACTAAATGAAATTGAAGAATTGTTAAAGGCTGAATCGCAATGAAAGAGTCAAAATCAACAAATCCCGAATTAACCCAGCTTATCGATATGCTCAAGAAGGAAAGCAAAGAAAAACAAGCAGCCATATGGCTAGACATCGCCGAGTACCTTTCCAAGACACGCAGCCAACGCATCTCCGTTAACCTGAGCACAATAAACAGGAACACAAAACGCGCTGAAACAGTGATTGTTCCAGGCAAAATCTTAGGTTCAGGCACCATTAACCACGCTTTAACTATCGCGTCGTTTGGCGTCTCTGAGAAAGCCAAAGCGAAACTTTTGGCTGCAAAAGGAAAATATATTTCTATTCCCGAGCTCATGGAGAAGAATCCTAAGGGCTCAAACATCAGGATTATTCGGTGAAAAACATGCAAACCCCAAAAGCTCCAGTTACCCTCGTTAACGCTGAAGGATTAATAGTTGGCAGACTTTGCAGTAAAGTTGCTAAGCGGCTTCTAAACGGGGAAGAAGTAATCATTCTTAACGCTGAAAAAGCCGTGTTCTCAGGCAAAAAGAAAAGCAAAGTCGCAGAAGCCAAACAGTTTCTTGAAGTTGGCGCACCGGAACGCGGTCCATTCCATTACCGCAGACCCGACAAGTACCTGCGTAAAACCGTGCGAGGCATGGTTCCGTTCAAGCAGCCGAGAGGCAAAACAGCCTATAAACGCCTCAAGGTCTTCATGGGTGTACCCTTGGAGCTTAAGGGTAAAGAAATGATTACGTTCACAGAAGCCTCATCTGCCAACCTGAAAGGGCCACATTTTACCCTTCTGGAACTGGCTAAAGAGATAGGCTGGAGTAAAGGTGACTAGTTATGCCAGCGAAAAAAGTTTTAGTTGTTAGTGGAAAACGAAAAACCGCTGTAGCCCGCGCCGTAGTTAAGCAAGGCGTTGGACGAGTGCGGATTAACAGGACTCCTGTTGAAATTTACGAACCCGACATTGCGAAAGCAAAAATCATGGAGCCGCTGCTGCAGGCGGGCACCGAGGTCTGGGAGCAACTGGACATGGATGTTCAAACCAGCGGCGGAGGCTACATGGGTCAGGCGGAAGCTGCGCGAGTGTCAATTGCAAACGCGCTTTTGAAATGGACCAAGAGCACTCATCTGCGTACCGTTTTCAGCGAATATGATCGAACCATGATTGTCGGCGACAGCAGAGCTAAGGAAACTAAAAAGTTCGGTGGAGCAGGCGCACGGTCTAAGGAACAGAAGAGTTACAGGTAAGGAGAGAAAGACATGATCATTCCAGTTAGATGTTTCACCTGCGGCAAACTCGTCGGCGATCAATGGGATGAATTCACACGTCGAATCAAGACAGGCGAGAACGCAAGCGACATCCTTGACAGCCTGGGCATTAAACGGTACTGTTGCAGACGTATGCTTCTCTCAAACGTTGAAATCATTGATGAAGTTTTGCGGTTCTACGAAGAAGCAGAAAAAAGAAAAGAAGCACGCAACTTCTACTAAACCGACTTTTTTTGGTCCCAATTTTTTGTCGTTTAGCTTCGGCTTTCTGCCTCGTCTTTTCATGCCCCTCCGAATGATTTTTTGTCAGCCCCTGATTTCAACCCATATTTACATTGGTTTTTGGTTGTAAATACTATCCCCCCTCCCTTGGGTAGGTCGGTCAGACTTGGGCTTGTTTTGGGCTGCTTTTTTGGTTTAGGCTTAAATCCTTTCAGATTGCAGGAGTTGGGAATCGTGGAAGGAGGCTATTTTCCGAGCGCATTTTTGAAATATTACAAACTCTAACGGAATGATGTAGCGGCAATTTCACAAAAAAACCACACATTAGCTAATGGAAGAGCCAAAACAAATTCGAAAAAGTCTCCCGAGCCACGTTGTATACATGACACCTGCCCTCCAGGTCTACTATATGATTCTAATGGGCAACAAATATGTTTCAATATTCTCCGCCATAGCTGGAACCGGGCGGTTTGACCATGAAGAGACGTTTTTCAACATGAAAATGAAGTGACACTTCCGTGTAAAGGTTTGTTTTTAGAGTTGAATTACCGCGTTTACGAGCGCCACTATCCCGAGCAGAATCAGAACTGCGGCGCCGCCGATTGAAATCCATTTCCTCAGAAGTGGCGCCTTGTTAAGAAGCCAGCCTGTGACGCCTCCAAGCAGAAGCATCGGTGACAGGGCGGTTCCTAAACCGAACAGGACGGCTAACCCGACGGTGCCAAGAGGCGTCGAAAAAGGCAGCGAGTAAACCAGAAGAGCGATTAGCGGTGGACAAATGATGAGTCCTCTGCCTAAGCCCAACGTGAAGGCCTTAACATCGAACCCGAACCTGCCCGGCTTTGCGGGGGCAACGAATTTTTCTTTGTTCGCGGCGTCGAATTCGCATGGGGACCTTGACTTGAGCACGATGCTTACGCCGATGACCATGGCTAAAACGCCGAAGGCAATGGCGGAGTAAGTTTGGAACGGAGAAATCGCGGAGCTAGGGACAACCATTCGAAACAAGCCGCTAAACAAGCCAACGAGGCACCCTATCAAAGCATAAGCCACTATGCGTCCGCCGTTGAAAATCATGGTTATGGTTACGCCTTTGCGGAATCCCGCGCCGACTCCCGCGATGTAGCTTGCCAAGTAAGGAAGACACGACGCCGTGCAGACAGCTAATCCGTAGAGCAATCCGCCAGCAAACGCCGCCAAAAACGGGTTGGAAACTTCAGGTATCAACGACATGGAAAGCGCTCAGCAACTTTTAATGAAGCAAGTATTGCGGGTAGGATTCTTAAACCTTACATTAAACCGCCCCTACATCCGAAAACCGAGCTCATGTGCAGTTTTCGGGGCGCGAGGCTTGGTGCTGCGGCAGAGGGGGTAAGTCCTTTTTCTGAAAAAATTGCGCTCTTCATGTCAAATTGCGTATTTCATGTTAAAAGATAAGTGTTTCATTTTTCGGTCGGTTGAAGTGCCATTCAATGTGCGAGATAAATAGGGTAAAAAACAACGCTTTCACACGCCAAAACAAGAAGTTTATTGCCATCAGATTGTTTAAAACATGTTTTATAAAACCAAGGCTTATTGTAATTTGCAGGTTGGGAAGCACGCTTTAAATGCAAATGCATTGAGGCAAAGAGTGTGTCAATCTAAACAGCGGAAAATTGGCATGCGAAAAAGACTTTGCTTTAATGGGCTGGGCTTAGCGATGTAGCAGTGAAGCTATGAGCGACGTGGTCAAAACGGTGAAAGACCATGAAACGACAAAGACATGGCTTCAATGGGCCGTGAAACATTCCTTAAGGCTTAGACCCAGCCTGCTTAACTTTTACTTAAACAACATATTCTAATCTACCATAAGCCCTGCCGTTTGCTTTGTCGCGTGAAAAATGGCTCATCATATTCTGTTGAGGTATTCCAGAGGAGCATACCAGTAGATGCTAACTGTCTTGCCGCAGTCAGGATTTTTACATTTCACCTTGGCTTTCACAATGTCGCCGTGAAAACTGCTCCGTATCGGCTTGTCCGAGGAAAATGCTGTGTGAAGATTATCCGGCGAGTCAACTTCAAAAGGTTTGAAGCAAAAGGGACATTCGAGAATGGGCATAAATCACCCTTCAGCATATAATACTGCAAGCAACGCTTAAAAATTTGGCGATTCAACAAAACAGGGATTTTTTAGTTTTGGATTCATTTTTGGGTTACCGCTTTATAAACCTCTGACGCGATAAGTGCCGCTCCTTGACTGTTGGGGTGCACGCCATCCACAAAATACTCTGAATGATTGCCAAAAGCCGTGTACACGTCGATTAACGGTAAATTCATTTTGTTAGCCAACTCCTCGATTTTGGGAACCACAGTTCCGCCCAAATAGGGACCGCTAAGGTCTGAGCTGTTGCTGAAAATCGGCGGAGGCGTCACAATCCAGATTCGGGGCTTACTTTGCAGCTGCTGGAACGCGCTGACGAGTTTTATGTAGTCGCCTTCGAAGGTTGAGTTGGATGGGCGAAGCATCTGGAGGTCATCGTTGGTTCCAAGCATTATGATAACGATGTTTGGCTTGAAATCCAAGGCGTTTTGGAATTCAGATTGGTTCATGTATGGTTCCCATGAATCAAGCTGCACTGTTGATCCGTTGACGCCGAAGTTGCCCACCATGTAATGCGAGCCAAGCAACGCTTGAAGGTCAGACGGGTACTCAGTTGAAGCAGTGATGCTGTCGCCGACACACGCCACACGAATTGGGCTAGCGGCATGTGCGATATGCAGACCTAAAGGTTGAAAACAGACGATTAAAGTCGCCGAAATAATTATTGCAACCACGATTGCCACCAACTTTATTTTATTTTCCATTCGTTACTTTTCAACCGAACCCTATTTTTTTCGCCATTTTTACCAACAGTTTTTCGCCTTCTATCTGCCAGCAAGTAATAAGCAAATGAAATCGAAATCGTCTCCTTTAAAGGATATTGCAGCTTGACAGGTCCGAATCAAAGATTATTCTAAACCAGCGAGTTACTTCAAAAAGTGTGTTTCATAATCGACGGCGGCTAAAGCACACAGCAGGCTAACCTAAGCGCCCTTTGGCACTGGCTTTTTTATCGGTTGGGTTTCATCAGGCATATTTTTCTCAAACAACGTGATTACAACTAAGCCTGCTCCGATTACGAGGAAAATCCCGCCGAAAGCAATCAAAACAGCCTCATACTGCTGGTAGTTGCCCGCCAAAGCTGCCAATCCACCAACTAAGAAGATGACACCCAGAATTGCCAATGCCGCTCCCAGCAGCCTCCAGCCCGACTCATCCATTTTCATCATGCTAAAGATTAGACGTTGCGTCATGGATAAAAAATTATCGTGCATTGAAACAGCACACAAACCACGCAAAAAACTAAAGCATGAGCCTCATTTCGGTTGTCTGCTTGAAGCCGAACTTCTCGTAAACTGGAATCCCAGCCTCTGAAGCGTGAAGACTCATTGTTTTGTAGCCATGCTCACGAGACCATTCGATAACGCATCGAACAATCATGCTTGCAACTCCTGTCCGCCTAAAACCTTCTTCGGTGTACATTGACAGAAGATAAGGCGCCTCTAAACGCGGATTGAAGGGTCGCGGCGCGTCTTCTCGAAGCCAAATGCATCCGCTTCCAGCCACGATTCCAGTCTGTGTTTTAGCTATGAACCCGATGAGTTTGCCTTCAAAGAGTTTAGTTTTGATCCACTGACGGGTTAAATCTTCCATTTCTTTTGCTTTTTCTGCAAATTCGGGACGTATATCTTTCCACATTCCTACCCTGTGCCTTACCAGAAGCTCGAGGTCTTCGGCTTTTGCTATGGAGATTTCAAATTCAGCCATTTTTTACGCTCCTGCTGTTTGATTTTTTTCTTCAGGCATTTTGGTTTTTCGGAAATAGTACCAGAATAAGCCGATGGAGATTAGGTAGAGTAAGGCTGCTAGGAAGAATGGGGCGGCTAAGAGTCCCATGCCGATTAGCCATGCGCCGACGAATGAGCTCAACGCGTTTGGGAGCCTCCATAGGGCTGCGCTTATGCCTGAAGCTGCACCGCGTTCATCTTCGGGGACCAACCCCATAATCATGGATTGAGCCAGTGGGCTTGACATGTTCATCAGAAACGCTCTGGAAGTGTAAACCACGCTGGCAAAAATGTAGTTTGGGGACAGCGGTGTCGCGAACATGAAGATTGTTGAGGCGGCTTCGGTTATTACTATGGAGTTGACGACTCCGAATCTTTTTGCAAGTGACGGAGCAGCCAAGGTGGATATGCCTACTATGATGCTTGAAACTCCCAAGATGGGACCACTCAACGAGTCAGGTATGCCGTACTGGGCTTTCATCCAAGCCGTCATCAAAGGAACAATCAAGCCTGCGCCGACAGCGATTATGGCGCCTGTTACGACGTACTTCAACAAAACATGTTTTGATTTTCTGGGAAGCAACTCCCGCAAGGTTGCTTTGGCTTTGCTGGTTTTTGTCTCACTGATTTTCAACATTATCAGCGTTGAAGACAAGCTAAGAACGGCAAGCACAACGTAGAGTAGAACATGGCTTTCTTTGTTGGAGAACCCGCCCATTGAAGATGTAGCTAAGATTGCGACGGCGCCTACCCCGAAAGCTGTGCTGTTGGCGAAGCCGAACATGGAAAAGACGCTGTTTCTTTTTGTGTCATCTGCTTTCGCGGCAAGCAACGCGCTGACAGATGCTGAGGAAGCTGCTTCGGAGATGCCTTCGAAAACAGCCGCGGCAATCAACAACGCTGGGTTTGTGGTTAGGGCGAAGACGGCGATGATGAGGCTGGCTATGACGTTGCTGAGTATTAGGATTCGTTTTCTGCCGTATTTGTCGGCTGCGATTCCCATGGGGATGCTTAGGGCGAAAGTGGATACTCCCATGATTGTTACGATGAGCCCCATGAGGTTGAAGCTTAAACCTTGGACTGTGGTGAGGAAGTAGGCTATGTCGGTGTAGAACATGCCGTAAGCCACTGAAGGCAACACGGATGAGTAAATCAGGTATTTTGCCTGTGTCGACATTCCCTTGTATGAGTTGAACACTTAGATGACCCGTCAACTGGTTAGAAGTGGTTTCTCGATTGCGGTTTTAAGGTTTTCTCACCCGTAACCGCGAGTCGACCTTTTTTTAAAAAATCTTTCCTCTGCCGCTCAATTTGGCGGTTACGGCTGCTTCTTCGAGCGCGTTGCCTGTGCTATGTTGTCCACCGCGTCGATTGCTTTTTCGATATGTTCCCTTTCGATGCCGCGATGCGTCACCATCCTCACGCAGCACTGGGCTATGGTTGAAGCTAAAACGCCGTTTTCCTTGAGCTTCTGAACAAACACCTCATCTGGGATGCCTAAACCGCTTATGTCGAATCGAACCATGTTCGTCTGCACCGCAGCCAAATCAACTTTAACCCCGTCTATCTTCGCCAACCCCTCCGCCAGGCGCCTCGCGTTTTGGTGGTCATCATCCAACCTGTCAATCATCGTTTCCAAAGCCACGATGCCCGCCGCAGCGATTATTCCTGCTTGCCGCATTCCTCCGCCCAAAATCTTGCGGGTTTTTCTGGCTTTCTCGATAAAGGCTTGGTCTCCAACGACCAGCGAGCCTATGGGGCAGCTTAGGCTTTTGGATAGGCAGAACATCATGTTGTCAACGTGTTTGGTGAACTCTTTCACGTCAACTTTTGAGGCTACGGCTGCGTTGAATATTCTTGCTCCATCCATGTAGAATTTTAAGCCATGCCGTTTTGCCGCTTCGCTTATGGCTTGCATCTGGCTGGGCGACACTATGGTTCCGCCGTACCTGTTATGGGTGTTTTCGATGCATATTAGGGCGGGTTCGGGGAAATGGATGTTTCTGGGTCTTATGACCGCTTCAAGGTCATCTGGAGCGATGGCGCCCAAATGCCCCTTTATGAGCCAGGGCAGCAGTCCAGCAACCCCGGAGATGCCGCCCCCTTCATACCAGTAAATGTGAGCTTCAGCCTCCAAAAACACGAGGTCCCCGCGTTTCGTGTTGTTTATTAGGGAAATCAGGTTTGCTTGGGTTCCGCTGGTCACTAAAAGCGCGGCTTCTTTGCCCATTTTTTGGGCTGCCAACTCTTCAAGTTTTTTAACTGTCGGGTCTTCCCGGTAAACGTCGTCTCCCAACTGCGCGTGTCCTATTGCCTCCAGCATCTCATCCGTGGGCAACGTGACGGTGTCGCTTCTCAAATCGACAATTTCTTTAAATGAAGCTACCATTTTTCTTCCCCAAAGCCAAGTTTTGCTCTTGAGAAAAGCAGGGCTTTGTTGCTTTAAAGTCTTCTTTAAGCCATTTTTCGGCAAAAACAACCCGTTCCAGTATCGGCGACGCGGTTTTTGGCGAATTATTAATTAGCAACCGAAAATAAAGTAACCTTGGGGATAAATTTGGAATCTGTTTTCAAAAAAATTCTTTTGCCTGTTGACGGGTCGGTTCAGAGTAGAATCGCGCAGGATATGGCGGTTTTTTTGGCTAAGCCGTTTAAAGCGCAAGTTACGCTTTTGCATGTTGTCCCGAAGGAGCCTGTTAGTCTTCCGTCTAAGAACTACGCGGTGAGAGAAAACTACGCGCCCATCAGCAACGCTACTGGTCAGTTTCCGAGGGCTCTTAAGAACCCTAACACTTTGGAGTACGCGATTCCTGAGCAAGTCGCTAACGAGTTAAGTGAAGGCTACTTGGAGGAGGGGCAGGCGTTGCTTTCGCAGGCTGCTCTTCGGTTTAAGGCGGAAGAAATAGCCACGCAAGAGAAGCTTATTGAAGGGGTCGACACGGCTGACACAATTATCACCGAAGCCGAATCAGGCGGCTACGACCTCGTTGTCGTGGGCAACAGCGAAGGCGAAGGCAAAGAACCTGACCTGCATCTCGGCAGCACAGCCGAAAAAGTCTCCTCCGCCCTCAAAACCCCAGTTCTAATCGTTAGACAAAAAACGCAGGCAACCAAAATCCTTGTCCCCGTTGAAGGCTCAGAAAAAGACCAACATGCCCTGCAGGAAGCCGCCGCAATAGCCAAAACAGCAGGTGCCAAAGTGGTTTTGCTTCATGTTCAGGAACCTCGGCTTTTAAGATTGAAGCCTGAAACCAAAGAAATCGGGGCTCAAATTCTTAGGGATGCAGCGTCGAAGTTTGATGGCGTGCAGGTTGAGCAGAAACTGCTGCTTGGCGATGCTGCGAAGGTTATAATTCAAACGTCTGAGTTGGAAGGCGTTGACCTTGTCGTTATGAGCAGGGGTGGGCATGGGTCGCTGAGGAACTTTTTTTTGGGAAGCGTCAGCAGCCACGTGTTGCATTACGCCAAGGTTCCGCTTTTGCTGGTAAAATAAACTGCTAAACCCGCGCCAACCCGAAATCACGGGGGAAACACCCAATATTATTAAGCGTTGAGCTTACTATAGACTGAAAAACATGGCGGATTCATACTGGCGAAAGAGTTTCATCTGGATTCTAAAGGCAAATTTGGTTCTTTGGGCAATCAACGTTGCTGTGCTGTTTGCGATTTTGCTTTTTGTCGGCTTCAACTGGGTTAATTCAGGTTATTTTTCAAAGATTACGCTTCTTGAAACGGGTGTTGCTTTTTTGGTGGGGGGCGCGATGGCTTTTTCGGGTTCTGCTTTGCCGAGTAAAGCTAAGGAGCAGGTTCTTCGAAAAGAGGAGGATTGGTCGATTGAGACCCTGCGGAGCAGTGAGAAGCGGGCTAACAAATACTTGATTTTGGCGGTTATTTTGTTTTTGGAGTGTTTGGCAGTGTCTTTTCTGGGTGCTTAAAAAAAAATAAAAAAAGGGTTGGATGAAGTAGTTACTTCTTTTTTCTTTTCATCAGCATCATTACTGCGGCTATAACCACTACAACGACGACTACTGCTACCACGATGATTGCTATGGTGCTGCTGCTTATTGCTGAAGAAGCTGTGACCGTGTTGCTTTGGACGTATTGGTATACCGGTGTTCCAGACGAGGCGTCATTGATGTAGTAATAGTATGTTCCTGCTTTGTCCGGGTTCACTGTGAAACTGTAGAAGCCGTTTACGTCGGTGGTGAAGTGCGAGACCGTGGTTGCTCCAGTTGGGAAAGTCGAGTTGTCCGTTGTCTGCATCAGCGTCAATGTCACGTTAGCCAGCGGGTTTCCCTGAGCGTCAGCGTATGTCCCTGTAACGGTGACTGTGCCAACTCCGTTGGTCGTCGGCGGATTGTACCCTGCAAGTTCTAGGTAGTGCCGTGCTTCGTTTAGGTCGAATGGTCTTGCCTTTATCGAACTGTCGTAGTAAGGTTGTGTAGGTAACATCGGAGTAGCGCCTGCTGTTCCATATCCAGCAAGCAAGTTGTTGATTATGAGCTGCCGTGGAACCGCGTAGTCGAAGGCTATGCGTAAGTCGGTTGCGTATTCTGCTGCTTTGGATGGGTCTTTTATTCCGTTTGGTGTTTGGACGCCTGTGCCGAAGATTGGGCTTTGCATGTTGTAGCCGAATTCTTGTCTGCCTACGCCCTGCAGGTTAATCACTTTGCCCCATGATGGATCAATCGATGGGATGTCGGTTTGCATCTGGTAGTTGTAGTCAAGCATGTCTACTTGTCCGTTCTTTAGAGCTGCTAAAGCTGAGGTTTTGTCGGCGATGAACTGTATGTAGTAGTCTTTGATTTGGAATAGACCCATGCTTTCTAAGCCTGTTGCGTTCCAGTAGTTGTCATATTTCTGCAGATGAATAACCTGTGCGACTGGGTCATAGCTTACCCACTTGTAGGGTCCAGTTCCAACTGGGCCAGTGTAAGTTATGCCGCCAATCTTCATTGAACCCTGTCCAGTGTTGAAGGGCGAAGTTGACCAGTCTGCTGGAGCAATATGCGAGAAGATGTGCATCGGTATTATGTTGTTGGCGAATGATAGCAGGTACGGTTCAAAGTATCCGTATGGTTTTCCGTCAGCGCAAACTGGAAGGTGCGCGACCACTGTGTTTTTGTCGGTTGCGGTTATGGTGCCTGTTCTGTTGCCGTTTCCTTCCGTTACAGTTGTGCCGTCAGAGTAGGTGAATTTCACGTTGTCTCCGTAGACGCTCTGGTAGTATCCTGCGAATTGGCTGCCGGTAGCTGGATTCATCAGTGCCCAAAGCGAATACAATACGTCGTCTGCTGAGAAAGGTGCGCCGTCTTGCCAGGTAACGTTTTGTCTGCAGTTGAATGTCCATGTGAAGCCGTCTGTGCTGTGGCTCCAAGATGTCAACAGGGCTGGAGCTTCAAGAGCGCTTAAGCCGTCTAGTGTTGGCCAGGTTTCTGCGAGTCCGTCGAAGATTGGTGCAGCAACAATCACGTCGTACCAGCTGTCAGATTCAGGCGGGTTGAGCGCGTCGATTGAGCCGGTGGAGCAGTAAGTTATCGAGGTTTTGCCGTCGTCTCGTGTAAGTAGCTGCGGATAAGGCTGCGCGTTGAAGTATAGCCATCCCTCGCCTCCTCCTGTGACTGGAGTCATTAAGCCGCCTATGTGTGGGCTAACAACAACCGGCGCCTGCTGATACATTATTTGTGAGGCAGGTACCTGGTCGAAGTAAACCTGTTGCCACTGTGTTAAGGCTGATGCGCGGTCGCTGTCGCTGGTGGAGGTGATGAATTGGTCGAGCAAGCTGTTTGACTGCGGGTCATTCCAGAGATAGTAGTTTTGTCCTGTTGGAGCGAAGAACGCTGGGTCTCCGCCGTAGTATGTTTGTCTAGGTTCGGGAATTAACCCTGGAGTCCATCCGAGCGCTAAAATGTCGAATCCACCTTGATCGTAGGTTTTTCCGACCATGTCGGCGCTGGGTGTCAGGGCGCGGTCGTACACGCTTGTCCAGTCCAGATAAACCACGTTGGCGTCGATTCCGAGTTGCTGTAGATTGCTTGCGAAGACTTGGGACCATTGGCGTCGAAGAAGGTTGGCGTTTCCAGGTGCAATAATTGTCACTTGGAAAAGCGAAGAGTGCTGCGCTTTTACAACGCTGATAGTCGGTGCCATCATAGAAGCTGCTAGAGCGAAGATAAGAACTACTGTTAGAGCTTTCTTACTAATACCCATACTAATTTACCCCTAAATTCCCTGGTTCCTTGTTGGATGCTATAAATATATTAAATTTGCTATTCCCTCAAAAAAACCAACATTACTTCGATAATGTTAACATGTTTGCTATGGAAGTTATCAATCGCAAAACCTTAAATGCAAAAAACATAGATAGACTCTGGAGTCAGGAGAAGCGTCTACTTGCCAAACAGGCTAAAAGCACTCGCTCAAAGCTCAATGTTCAGGTACATAGTGCGAAGACTCCTCTACATGATTCCCGTCGCAGTAGGAATCTCAATCATCGCCTTCATCACCATGTACGCAGCTGGAAACCCTCTTGACCTAATCCGCATCGGGAAACCCAATATAGATGCGAAGACGCTGGCGGGGTTGAGCGCATATTACGGGTTAGACAAGCCGATTCCCATCCAGTACTTGAACTGGGTAAACAACATCTTGCACTTGAACTTCGGCAAGTCCCTCTACGGCGGACAACCCGTTAAAACCTTAATTGGACCCGAAATTTTGCCGACCATCGAGCTTCAAGTTATTTCACTTCTAATAGCCTTCGCAATTTCAATTCCCATTGCAGTGCACTCCGCAAGAAAACCATACTCCAAACAAGACCTCACAGTAACCTCGTTTTCGCTCTTCGGAGTTTCGATGCCTACCTTCTGGTTCGGGTTACTTCTGATAATTTTCTTTTCTTTTGACCTTGGCTGGCTTCCTTCGGCAGGCGCAAAAGGGGCAGCAAACCACCTTTGGTGGGGCAACCCAGCGCTAGACGTGATTGCTCACTTCATCTTGCCCGTTATCGTGCTTGTCTACGTTTCGCTTGCCCAAAATATACGTTTGATTAGGGCAAATATGCTGGAGGTTTTAAGGTCGGACTACATTTTGGCGGCAAGAGCAAGCGGCATCAGCGACCGAAAAGTAGTCTACCGCTACGCGCTCAGAAACGCCGTCACACCCGCGGTGACTTTCCTTGCAATAGCGTTAGGCGGCATGTTAGCGGGGGCGCCCATGACTGAATATGTTTTCAGTTGGCCAGGATTGGGAAAGCAATATGTGACTTCAACCACTGGTTTAGATTTTCCAGTGATTATGGCGATAACTATGCTTATCACCGTTATGACTCTTGTAGCCAATCTTATAATGGATATATTGTATGTCTACATCGACCCAAGGGTCAGGATACGGTAGGAGAAAGCTGACATGCAAAACCCCGCAAACAGCAAAACAAATCCTTCCCGTAGCAGAAGGTCAGCCAGCCAATGGGCGGTTGCTTGGCGCAGATTCAAACGAAGCAAAGCGGGTATAGTTGGATTAATCATTGTTATAGGCGTGGTTTTCGTGGGAGTCTTCGGGGACGCTTTGGCTCCCTACCCTGCCCCGCCTAACCCTGGGTATTTGACGCCGTTTTATCGTGGCGACGTCAGGACGGCTCCAAACTCTCAATACTTGCTAGGCACCGATGTTTCAGGGACAGACGTTTTGAGCGACATTATGCACGGCACTAAATACGCACTTTACGTCGGCGTCGTGGTGACTCTGATTACCATGGCGATTGCGATTCTTGTTGGAGCAGTCGCGGGGTACTTTGGTTCCTGGACCGACAACATTCTCATGAGAATAACAGAGGTTTTCCTTGTCTTTCCCTCACTCCTATTTATCCTCGTCTTCGTAAGGGTGTTCACGCTGGGCGCAAACGTCGGCACCTCGCTTAATTTTCTAGGCATAAGCATTCCCATCGGGCTGTCCATAGTTATTCTTGTGTTAGCCATATTCAATTGGCCTGGAGATGCAAGGATGGTGCGCGGCGAATTCCTCAGGGTTCGGGAGCTTGAGTTTATAGAAGCTGAGAAGGCGCTGGGTGCAAGCCACAAGAGAATAATCTTCAGGCACATATTGCCAAACATACTTTCCTCCCTCATAGTTGTTGCAAGCCTCACAATTGCATACGCGATTCTTCTTGAAGCAGGTGTAAGCTTCCTCGGATTTGGGGATCCCAACACGATGACGTGGGGACAAATCTTGGAAAACAACTTTGCAGATATGCGAGTGGTATGGTGGGCGGAGCTGTTCCCTGGTTTGGCGATTCTCATAACGGTTTTCGGGTTTAATCTTTTAGGAGACGGCTTGTCGGATGCTTTGAACCCGAGGTTGAGGGATTAACGGAGAGAAAACGATGGCGGAAACACTCCTAAAGATCGAGGGATTAAAAACCCATTTCTACACGGAAGCAGGAATCGTAAAAGCCGTCGACGACGTTTCATTCGACGTTAGAAAAGGCGAATCCTTAGGCGTCGTGGGCGAATCTGGCTCAGGCAAAACGGTTACGGCTCTTTCAGTTCTTAAGATTGTTCCTAAGCCGGGAAGGATCGTGCAGGGCAAGATACTTTTCAAAGACCAGGATCTTGCTTTGAAATCCGAAAAGGAAATGCAGCCTATTCGGGGAAGCGAAATAGCGATGATATTCCAAGACCCCTCCTCCTCGCTGAATCCCCTCTACAAAGTTGAAACTCAACTCAAAGACGTGTTGCTGGCTCACCAAAAACTTACCAAAGAAGAAAGCCACAAAAGAATAGTTGAGCTTCTAACCTTGGTCGGCATTCCTGACCCTGAAATTCGCATGCGTGAATTTCCTCATCAGTTCAGCGGAGGCATGAAGCAGCGGGTTGCCATTGCCCGTGCTTTGGCTCTCCAGCCGACTCTTCTTTTTGCGGATGAACCGACAACGGCGTTGGATGTGACAATTCAGGCGCAGGTTTTAGAGTTGCTTGAAGATTTAAAGAGGAAAATGGGGATGTCGCTGGTTATGATTACGCATGACATGGGCGTGATAGCGAAGATGACGACAAGGGTGGTTGTCATGTACGCTGGAAACGTCTGTGAAATCGCGAAAACTGAAGACCTCTACGAGCATCCACGTCACCCCTACACCGCGTTGCTTCTGGCGGCTGTTCCTCGATTGGACAGAAAGAAGACTTTGAGCATAATTCCCGGAAACATCCCTAACCTAATTGAGCCGCCGTCAGGTTGCCGTTTTCACCCCAGATGCAAATACGCCACTGACCAATGCGCGCAGGCTCCGCCGACGCTTATTCAGGTTGACTCAGACCATTACGTCGCCTGCTACCATTGGAGTTCGCTATCGTTGAAGGGAGAGAGTATCAGCAGATGACATTTGACAGCTTCATCCAAGTCAAAGACTTAGTGAAGTACTTCCCAGTTTACTCCACAGGCGTACTCACCAAAAAACAGGTCGGAGTAGTCCACGCAGTCGACCACATAAGCTTCGACATCCACAAACAGGAAACCTTCGCGTTGGTCGGAGAAAGCGGCTGCGGAAAAACCACCACCGCACGAGTAATCCTCAACCTGATTGAACCTACATCGGGCGAAGTCATCGTTGACGGCGAAAACATTTTTGAAAAGTTTTCAGGCGGCAACAAAGAAGAAAAACTGAAGATAAGACGGAAAATGCAGATGATTTTCCAAAACCCCTACGGCTCCCTTGACCCCCGAATGACCGTCAGCGACATCATCTCTGAGCCTTTCGTCATCCACGGACACGTCCCCAAAGAAAAACGTGCCGAACGAGTCTACGAACTCTTAGAGTTAGTCGGGCTTGAAGAATACCATGCAGAAAGGTACCCCCACGAGTTCAGCGGCGGACAAAGGCAAAGAATATGCATAGCCCGAGCGTTGGCGGTGGAGCCGGAATTTATTGTTGCCGACGAACCTGTCTCGTCGCTGGATGTTTCAATTAGGGCGCAGATTCTTAATTTGCTTGGAAACCTACAGAAAACCATGGGGCTGTCTTTTCTGTATATCTCTCATGATTTGAGTTCGGTTCGTCAGATTAGCCAGCGTGTAGGCGTCATGTATCTGGGCGAGATAGTTGAGTTGGCAGACACGGATGAACTATTCGATAATCCGCTTCACCCATACACTCAAGCGTTAATTGAAGCCGTGCCGATACCTGACCCTAAAATCAAAAACATCAAAGCACGCCTACGAGGGGAAGTTCCAAGCCCGATTACTCCTCCGCCGGGCTGCCGCTTTAGCCCAAGATGTCCCAACGCATCAGCATACTGCACAGGAAGACAGCCAGAGTTAAACGAGGTTAAAAAGGGGCATTTCTTGGCTTGCTACCAACCATCCTGAGTGGCTAACTCATCCGACAAAAGAAGCAATACGAGTGCATTCGCCCCAAGGGAGTGCTCCTACTTCATGCCCCACTTTATTCTGCCCCAAATCCTCTCATGAAAATAGTAAAGCACCATCGTAATAGCGTTGTACACAGTCCCCACAGCCACCGCGATGTCCCAGTTGCCCGTCAACAAAAAAGTCGTCAAAACACTAACAACTATACAGATTATTCTCCAAATTACCGATTTAACAACAGACCTTTTCCTCGTCCCTTCCATAAAATTCTATTGTATCCAACAAAATTAAAAGCCTTCGCAAAACAACCCTTTTCGGACAGTTAGCTGGAAAATTACTTGATTATTTCGCCTGTTGCCTCTTTTTCGCCGACCTGCGTTATCTTTATTTCCACGCGGTCCCTCGGCTTGGCTTTCGGCACCACAATAACGTAGCCTTGAATTTTTGATATTCCGTCTCCGCTTGGGCAAATGTCGGTGATGTTCACTTCCAATTCGTCGCCCACCTCAACCGGGGGCTTCCTCTCGACATGTTTGATTTTGAATTTTCCCCCTTTGACTCTTCTGTGAACCATGCGGAAACCTTGCCTTGCTAGTTAAACTGGAATTAGCGCTTAAGTCTTCCGCAGCTTTTTCCCAGTTTTTGCAAGCTACCCACATGAAACTTGTTGAAAACGCCTCTGCAACTCTCTCTTAACCCTATTTTGTTCGTATTTGGTACACTCCCCAAGAACCTTCCAACTGAGCCATTTGAGACAAAAATTAAATGCTTGCACTGTCCCTAACTGTTAGGAATTAGCTTTGGGAAGGTTGAACAAGCGCTGAATCAAAAGGGTTTTAGTGGAGGCGGCTTTAAGCGGCTGCTAGATGAGCATTTTTCTTTGCTTGGCATAATTGTGGGTTCAGCCTTGTTTTATTTCACGGTGGGTCCCTTCCAGAATTGGGATACGGGTTACGAGTTTCAAGCTGCAACTGGGGTGTTGAAGTGGGGCGTGCCCTACACTGGAGGCGCAGGAAGCATGATTAATCAGCCTCCTTTGGGATTCTACATTGACTCAACGGTTTTCCGCGTTTTCGGCTCATCATTCAACACAGGAGTAGCCGTCATAACATGCTTTGGATTGGGCTGCGTCTTGCTGGTTTACTTAATCGGCAAAGCTTGGTACAGCAAAACAACCGGGCTGGTGGCTTCGGCACTTTTTGCCTTAACTCCTTGGCAAGTGGTTTTCGCAAGAACCTTCCTAATAGACGTACAATGCCTATTCTTCAGCCTACTTTTTCTCTTAATCGGCTTCTACGCCATACGCAAGGACTCAATTGGGCTCTTCATGCTGTCAGCTGTCTTTTTAGGAATCGCTTTCTTAACCAAGTTCTACGGGATTTTCATGGTTTTCCCCTTGGCAATTTTCTATTTCCACGGCAGACAAAAAAAGCTGAGGCGCCCGTGGGTTCCTTTTGCTTTTTTCTTGCCGATGGTGGCGTTCTTGCTGGTTTGGTATCAGGGCGTCTGCGGAATTAACATCTTGACGATTTTTTGGCAAGACGACTTCAAATTTTACAACGCCGCAGGCTCAACACCCACGTCTTTTTTCACCTTCAACTATCTCATAGGCAACTTAGGCACATACATCTTGGCTGCGGCGGCAATCTCGCTGTTTATTTCGGTTTTTTGCAGAAAAACCTTGAAAAATCTTCTTGCCTCCGACGCCGTCTGCTTGGCGGCTATCGTTGTGGTTTTGGGGCTGGATGCTTTTTTGGCGCTGGGGCTAAACTATCGTGCGCCGTACACGGGGCTTGTAAAATATGGGTACCAATCATTGCCCTTCATCTGTTTGCTCGCGGGGTCGCTAATTAGTAAATCCCAAACCCTGCGTCCGACTGCAAAGGCGGAACCGCGTCGAAATTGGGTGTTTTTCGGAATCGCCCTCGCAGGCGCCGTCTCTGTTGCCGTGGCTGTTTTCTTAGATTTTTATCATGCCCAACTTTATTCACAGCTAAAAGACGTGGCGTTCACGGTGGAAGGGCAAGTAAGTTACTCGTTTTCGAACTCGGCACCAATCACCGCTGCCAACAGCTTAGTGTATGTTCAGTATTTGGGTTTCGCATTAATTCTGTTAGGTTTAGTTTGGGCAGCCAAAGGCAAACTTGCTAAGCAGGCAGCTACTCGTTTTGGCTGACACCCCCAAAGAAGACGCCAAACATACAATCAAAAACCCATTGGGGAACGGCTGTTTTTGGTTTTGTAGAAAAGCTATAAGCGAATCTGGCTTATTATGAGAATTCGGATTCGTGGGGCGGTTTGAGTGAGAGTCATTTTGCATATTACGAGGCGTGAACAGTGGGAAAAAGCTAAGGCGCAAGGTGTCTATCGGGGTGACACGCTTGATTCGCAGGGCTTCATACATTGCTCAACTCTTGCGCAAACCGCCCAAGTGGCAAACGTTTTATACCTCGCCCAAAAAGGGCTAATTCTTCTCTCTGCATAGCGGTCGACAAAGTCCAACCCGAAATCAAATATGAAAAAGGGGAAAACCAAGAACTTTACCCCCACATCTATGGACCCCTAAACGTTGACGCTGTCGTTTTGGTCGCGGATTTTGAACCCGACGTGGACGGCAAGTTTGTGTTGCCCAAGGAAATAACTGACAAAACGTAGCCATTTTGGTTCGGGGTGGAATTTGAACCCTGAAATAGGAGTGCCTTTGATTTGAGGGGCGCATGTTACAGTTTTTTGAAGCCTTCCAATGCTGCCTTAAGATCCATCGCGGCGTTGAACGATAAATCATCGGTGATGTAATCGATTCTTGTTAGACCTTTAAGGTTTGGAGGCAGATCCACTTTTCTCTCAACCAACAAAATAACTTGCCTGCTGTATTTGAGGTACGCCGCGTTGATTTCAGATGTCACATTTGAATTAAGGACGTAGAGCCCGCTGTATCTTCTTTCCTGTTCGGCAGCAGCGATATTTATTATAGCGCAGTCGCAGTCTTTCATCAACCCGAATTTGTTGTCAGGAATCGGCACAGTTGCTTCTTCTTTGTCGCCGATTACGTAGTCGTACTGCAGAAAATCCAGCATCCTCGTTACCTGCTCGGATACCTGAGTGTTGCTGTTAGAGATGAAGACCCGAGGTTTCAAACCTTCATTTTGCGGTTCATTTGGCGCTCTCTCATCAAAACGCGCTGTCTGCGTCATCTGGTTGTCTGGCATATATGAAGGCGGCAGCTCAAAAGTAACCTGCGATTGGGCAAGGTCTTTAATCCTGTCCGCATAACGCTTATTCAAAAGCTCATTCACGCCTATCAGCTGTAGTTCAATTCCGTTATCCATCGCAGCCATTTTTCCTTCCGCAGCATCATTATCGAACTCGAATGCCACAATCGCCCCTTTTTGTGCCCTTCCCATCACCAAAACTTTGACGAAAGCTTCAACCTCAACCAAACTGACTGGACCAGACTGTTTAATCAAAAGGGGTTGTCCTCCTTCGGTAAACCCAGTTACTCCCAAAGATGGGTCACTTGGTTTGCCGCTGAATTTTTTGATTACCCACCCTTCGAAGTCGCTGACCGAAACAGTGCTGAGACTCTTTTCATTCACGCGTTTCTTTACAACAAACACAAACGTAGCCCCGACAGCCACCGCCACCACCGCGATGATTACGCCGATAAGCAAGAGGGGATTGATGCCGCCGAGTATTCCTGCTTTGGTGGGGGTCGGCTGTATTGTTGGGGTCGGCGTTGATGTTTGACAGTAGGCTATTTGTGAAAAGACTACGATTGAAAAAAGAAAACAAGTTACAAAAATGGCTGCTAGCAGTTTTTTATTCGTGATTTTGCATCCTCCGAGGTGGATATGGTTGATTTCCAGCCGTAGGTAAATGCCTACAGTGAATGGAAAGCTATTGGCGTATCGCCTTAAAAAACTATTGAGAAAAAGCTCTGTCTCAAACTCAGCCGTAAACTCCGCCATAAACTTCACAAAAATAAAAAGAGCGCCATAGTTTTGGTTATGTTTGGTGCAGGGGGTGGGATTTGAACCCACGAACGCCTGCGCGATAGGGTCCTAAGCCCTACTCCTTTGACCAGACTTGGAGACCCCTGCAACCGTTGATGCAAGCGAGGATAGACTCATTTGTAACTAATTAATATGAAGTTTTTCCCGCCGCCGAGCAGCAACCCGCGCAAGGCAGCTTGGGCTCAGCTGTTCTGTATCTGCGCCACTTTGCCCGTGTCCGACCAAACCTAAACTGTTAGGCTGCCTACCCCGCCCGCATAAAGCTTGTCAAGGTAAAGCGTAACCGTCCACTGCGCAGAAGGCCAACCCGCCCCATGTTTTTCTTGAAAATCTGTTTCTTCTTCGAAATTGTTTTTAAATGCCAGCGGGTATGAGAGTTTATGCATGAATGGGCGCTTGCTGAAGCGGTTTTGGCTTCGGCGAAAGAGATTGCTGAAAAGGAAAAGCTCAAGGAGGTTTGCGAAGTTACCATCCGAATCGGCGAGCTCCAGCAGGTTGAACGCCCAATTCTGCGCTTTGCCCTCTCCGAGATGAAGACACCGCTTTTCAAATCCGCGAAGTTCCGTATCCTCAAAGCCAAAAGCACGCTTCGATGCAGGGTTTGCGGCGCCACGTGGCAGTTTGACACCAAAAAAATGGATAAGGCGACGGCTGAAGCGATTCATTTTGTTCCCGAGGTTGCGCACAGCTTTATTGGGTGTCCGAAATGTGGCAGTCCTGACTTTGAAATCGCCAGCGGGCGTGGAGTTTGGCTTGAGAGTGTGAAAGGAGCCAGATAATCGTGTCTGACCCTCGGACAAGCGTGATTAGTGAGCGGTTGCGGCGGACAAGCCGTGTAGTCGCTGTTTCAAGCGGAAAAGGCGGCGTCGGCAAAAGCATGGTCGCAACCGCACTTGCACTTGCCCTCGCCCAAAGCGGCTGCAAAGTCGGCTTATTCGACCTCGACTTCACAGGACCCTCAACCCACATTATCCTGGGCGCCAAAAAAACCGAACTCAAAGAGGAAAAAGGCATAACCCCACCCAGCGTCAACGGTTTACAATACATGTCCCTCATCTACTTCATCGGCGACAAACCCGCACCCCTCCGCGGAGCCGACATCTCAAACGCCCTAATCGAACTCCTCTCAGTCACCCAATGGGGCACCCTTGACTTCCTCGTAATTGACATGCCGCCGGGCATCGGAGACGCCGTCCTTGACTTGGTGAGGTTCATAAAACGCATCGAATTTCTAATCGTGACAACGCCCTCCATGATGGCTTTTGAAACCGTCAAGAAACAGGTCGAACTTTTATGCGAGCTAAAAATGCCCATAGTCGGCTTGGTGGAAAACATGAAGATGGACAAGGCAAACGTCATCAGGGGTGAGACGGAAAAACTTGGGCTGAAGTATCTTGGTGCGATTCCCTTTGACCCTCAGGTGGAAGACGCCATCGGCGACGAAGCAAAACTGATGCGGACGGCTGTTGGGAAAGGAATTCTTGAGGTCGCGAAAAAATTTATTTTAGCTGAGAAGAGAGAGCATTTAGATGGTTTGCATTAAAGCGGTTATATTCGATTACGTCGGCACGTTGGTTAACTGCAAAGAGCTACACCATGGAAGCATCAAGACTCAAACTGCATAGAGCGCTTGAGGCGGAGGGCTTCGATGTTGCGGAAGATAAATTTGTTTCGGCTTATGGTGTGGCTCATGAGAAATACCGCAGAGTACGCTACGAGCAGCTTCGGGAAGTGACCAACGCGGTGTGGGTGGCGGAAGCGCTCTGCAGCCTCGGCTTCGAGGTCGACCCCTAGCGATTCCCGAGTTAAGGCTGCCTTGAACGTTTTCTTCCAAGATTTCATCGACACGCTTGAGCTGCGGGAAGGCGCAAAAGCCCTAATCAAAACGGCGCAAGCCAACGGCAAAGTCGGCTTAATCACAAACTTCACCCACGCACCCGTCATCTACAAAAGCCTAAGAAAACTGCGAATACACCATTTTTTTAACGCCGTCGTCGTTTCCGACGAGAACGGCTGGCGAAAACCCAGCAGCCACATCTTCCAAGCCGCCCTCAAAAAACTCCATGTCCAACCCGAAGAGGCAGTTTACATCGGCGACAGCCCAATCGAAGACATCCAAGGCGCCAAAGACGCAGGACTAAAAACGGTGTTTGCCCCATCACAGTTCAACACTTTAAAAGACCTCTACGAAAGCCACCAAAAACCCGATTACATTGCACAAGACCTCGCATCGATATCAAAAATCTTCTTGGAAATAACACAAAATCCGTAACAGTTCAAGGGATTTTCTTCGGTCAAAAACTATTTTTTTTAAAGCAACAGTTAAACCCGATGGCGCCCAGAAATAGTTAACGCAAACTGTTTGGTTCCTAAAATGTCTGCTAAAAACCCTCAGAGAAAATTCGTATCTGTTGACCCGAGCAAGTGTACAGGCTGCGGACTCTGTGAATTAGCTTGCAGCCAAGAGAAAAACACGCGCAACCCCCTGTACTCGAGAATCCGCGTTGTTAACTTGACGCCGATGCTCAACTATGCCATCGCGTGCAGAATCTGCAAAGAACCCCCATGTTTGGAAGCCTGCGCTGAGAAAGCAATCAAGAAAGACGAAAAAAGCGGTCTGCTGCTAATCGATGAGGCAAAATGCAAGGGCTGCGACTGGTGTGTTCAAGCCTGCGAATACGGCGGCATAAGCATACAGGGCGACACGGGGATTGCGTCGGTATGTGACTTATGCGGCGGCACGCCCCAATGCATAGAATTCTGCCCTGAACAAGCCTTAGAGCTGGTTGACTCAGATGAGGCAGCAAAAAAACGCTCAGACGACGCCTTAAAAAAACTGGCGCAACAATGTACCCAGTTGGCGGCTTCGGCTAAAAACTTGGATTGGCAACCCCTGCTTGCCGCGGCAAATGAAAAAGACACGAGGTTTTCTGAAAAACTCGAAGCCTTAAACAAGAAAGCCGAAGAGAAAAAAAATAGCCTGCGAGTTTCAACAGGCAAAAATGATAGTTCTTAGCTACCGAGCACCGAACCCTGTGAAATAAGGAATTTTTGAGTTACTTTTTTTTAGTTGCTGCATGAAAGTGGGAAAATTGATATTAAAGAGCCTAGGCAAAGAATAACTGATTTCTTATGGTGGCGCTTGACCCTGTCGGGAATGTCTCGTTAATTTTTAATGTTGTTGTCCTGTTCCTGTTGGTTATGGGTCTTCCGCTAATCAGAGGCGGCAATGCGGGTGTTAACGCAAAAAAGAACTTTATTCGACATGGCTATTTGACCCTGGTTGCGTTGGTGGTTGAGACTGTTTTGATTTTTGTTGTCATGGTTCCCACTTTCTTAAGCGGATTAGGCGAGCTTGGCGGGCTGTCGATTTGGGATTCTGCCGATGTTTGGTCTCATGCAGTTTTGGGAATTTTAGCGGAAGTGTTAGGCTTCATTATCGTTGGAACGTGGCTTTACAAACGTCCATCTAAAATGGGATGCGGAAGAATGATGAAATGGATGATGCCGACACTAATTATCTGGATAATACTCGTTGCCACTGGCACCATAATACATGTTTTAAGCATGCTGTAAAAATCATGCCACTTCAGTTCCACCGTCCCAACAGCGAAACCACTCAAGATTACCGCCTACGAACGGGAATTTCCCAACTTAAAACAATAATTACTCGCCGTTTGAGGGGAGTTCAATGAAACGGCTGTTATGCCGCAATGTTTTTGTCATCTTGCAACTTTTGTGGAATGGAATCTTGCAAATTTTAAAAAAGTAAGAAATACAAAAATTTTTAGATTTTTTTGGTTTTTGTGGCTGTTTCCAGCGCGACGACGCCCGGAAGCTTTTTGCCCATCAAGAACTCGATGAGTGCTCCACCTGCGGTGCTGATGTAGCTGATTTTTTTGGTTAAGCCGTATTCAGCTATGGCTGCGATGGTGTTTCCTCCGCCTGCCAAACTGAAGGCTTTGCTGTCGGCGATGGCTTGCAGGACGCCTTTTGTGCCATAGTTGAACTGCTTGTTTTCGTACACGCCCATGGGTCCGCTGACCACGATGGATTTGGCTTTGCCGATGATGGCAGCGTATTTTTCAACGGTTTTCTTGCCTAAATCGAAAATGTTGTTTTCGGTTGGCAGTTTGCTGACTGGGATTTCTTTGCGTTTCCCGTCGACGTCGAGCGCCACATCGTCTGGGAGGATGATTTTGTCAGGGTATTTTGTGAGCAATGCCTTTATGCCCGGCATGAATTGGGTCAGTTCCTTTTTGGCGAGGAAATCCATGGTTTTCTTGCCTAGGTCGACACCTTTAGCTGCTTGGAACAACGATGAGGTGACGCCGCCAACCAGCACGTAGTCTGCGATGCCGTTGTCCAACACGTATTTGCTGATTTCCAATGCGTCGTCGGCTTTGGCTCCGCCCATAACGTAGACGCAGGGATGCTCAGGTTTCTCCAGTGCCCGCGCAAGCGATTTGAGTTCCCGCTCCATGATGCGTCCAGCGGCTGAGGGCAAGACTGCGGTGAAGCCGACCATGCTGACGTGTCCGCGGTGTGCTGCGGCGAAGGCGTCGTTGACGAAGAGGTCGGCGAGGGGAGCTAGGTTTTGGACAAGTTCGGTTTTGCTTGCTTCTTGGGGCGTCATGCTTTTGGTTTCTTTGTCCCAGCTGCGAACGTTTTCTAAAACGAGGATTTCTCCGCCCTGCAAGTTTTTGATTGCGGCTTTGGCTTTGTCGCCGAAGAGGTCGTCAACGTATTTTACTGGGCATTTGAGGATTTTTCCAAGAATTGCCGCGTGCTCTTTGAGCGGGGTGTAGTCGGGGTCGCCTTTGCGTCCTTGATGCGCCAGAACGACGGTTTTGGCTCCTTTCTCAGCCAACTCTTTAAGCGTCGATTCTGCATGCGCCCTTATCCGCACGTCGCTTGTAACTTTCTTTGTTGCGGGGTCGATTTCTGAGTTAAAGTCAACTCTGACCAAAACAACCTTGTTTTTTACGTCAAAGTCATCGAGTGTTTTGTATTTTGCCATATAGGTCACTTCTCAATTAACTTTAGTTTTTTTGCCCCAAAAGAGGGGGGAAGAAATTTTTGGTTTATTTGCTTGTTTATAGTTTGGCTTTTTTGCCGATCATTTCGATGAATTCAACCATGCGGTTGCTAAAGCCCCATTCGTTGTCGTACCATGCGAAGATTTTAACGAAGTTGCTTTTCTCGCCGAGAACCATGGTTAATTGTGCATCGAAGACTGCTGAGTAGGTGCTGTGTAGGACGTCGGTGGAGACGATTGGGTCTTCCGTGTATTGCAGGATGCCTTTGAGTGGGCCTTCTGCGGCTTTTTTCATGGCTGCGTTGATGTCTTCTTTTGTAACGTCTTTGCCTAGAATAGCGGTTAAGTCAACGATAGATACGTCCGGGGTCGGAACGCGTAGGGAGTAGCCGTTCATTTTTCCGGCGCAACTTGGCAAAACCAATCCGATTGCTTTTGCTGCACCCGTGCTTGTCGGGATGATGTTGATTGCTGCGGCTCTGGCTCTTCTTGGGTCTTTGTGGACGAGGTCTTGGACTTTCTGGTCGTTGGTGTAGCTGTGGCAGGTAGTCATCAAGCCTTTCTCGATGCCGAAGCTGTCAGACAACACCTTGGCGACTGGCGCTAAGCAGTTAGTTGTGCATGAAGCATTGCTCAAAATATTGTGTTTTTCCGGGTCGTACTCTTTGTCGTTTACCCCTAACACAAAAGTTGCATCTGGGTTCTCTGCGGGAGCGCTAATCAGGACTTTTTTTGCGCCTGCTTGGAAATGTTTGCTTGCGCCTTCGCGGTTGGTGAACAAGCCGGTGGATTCCACTGCTAAGTAAACTCCGAGGTCTTTCCATGGCAGCGCCACTGGGTCTTTTACGCTGAGGCATTTGAGGGTTTTTCCGTTGACAACCATGTCGTTGCCGACGACTTCAATTTTGCCTGGGAAATGTCCGTGGATCGAGTCATATTTGAGAAGGTGAGCGTTCGTTTTGGCGTCCGCCAAGTCGTTTATTGCTACGAAATCGATATTTGCGTTTCGTTCAAGGGCTGCGCGGTAAAGAAGCCTGCCGATTCTTCCGAATCCGTTAATTCCTACTTTTATTGCCATAATATCACCGTTTTATCGTTTTTGTACAACAAACTTGAGCCTTATTAGTTTTCCGACATAAAGTCAAACAAACTGTTCGGCGGCAACAAGCTTAACATCCGAAAAACCAATATGAATCAACTGCATTGAACGCTAAATAAATGGCGGCGCACGCTATGATACTTCAAAACTATCGGTTTTTTTAGCGACTAAAACAAATCCAAAATTAAAGAAGTCCAGCTTCCCTAAAGTAATGGTTCTCCTCTTTCTTAGGACCAAAACTTCGCAAACCCTTCCTCTTAAGCTGAGACCGCAACCCTTGAGCCTGTTTTTTAGATATTTCCTCCCGCTTCTCCAGATAAGCAATTATTTCCTCTGCCTGCGCCTCGGTGTCGCATCGGCGGATAAAATCTTCAGCAGAAGGGTAGAAGTGACGCAGTTTGTCAGGTGTTTCAGTTGTGGCGGCTTCGGGTTCAATTGCTTGCTCCGCGATTTCGGCCAGGTCTGCCTCGGCTTCCTCAGGGTTCTTGCGAAGAGCATCTATCGAAATTTTGGCGTCTCCACCCTCCAGTTCCTTAGTAAGGTTCGGAAACATCTTTTTTAGAGATTCTTTGTCTATGGCCATTTGGCATCAGCATAGGTTTGAAATATACTATGCAAAATGGTTCTTTATTTTCTTTATTGAGGGAAAACTGGGATTTCCCAGATTCAAGCGGGGATAAATTTCTGCGTCGGGTTATCCTTGAGCAGTCTCTCGAGGCTTCTGGTTTTCAAACCTTTCATTTCGTCGCCGAAAATCTCGCATTTCCTTTTTTCGCCTTGCTCCTCGCATGGAGCGCACCACAACTTCAAGCCCGTGCCCCGCCGAAGTTTCAGCGCAGATATTAAGCGACGCCAAAGTGCGTCCATGCTTGTTCACGGTTGTCCACGCGGTTTTCGAAACTTTTATGCCTTCGGCTTTGAGGATGTTGACGATTTCCTGGGGGTCGTCGGCGTATGCTGCGATGTCTATGTCGCTTCCTCTGCGTATGTTGCCTCGCCAAACGCTGCCAATCAAAAGAGGACAATAAGCGTCAAGAATCTTCATCACCTGCAAGGCTTCGATGCGCATTTCTATGAGGCGTTGCGTTCGGTTTTCGCCCTCGTTTTCCTCGGCAATCTTGTCAAGTTCAAGCGCGATGTCCAAGTTAGAAGGCAAAAAATGTGTGCCCAAGTTTTGGGCTGCATGCGTCTTGGCTTGTTTGTACTCTTTTTCTGCTCCAAAATAAAGCAGAGTCGCCGCTTCCCTCGCAACTTTGGATTTTAAGTCTGTAGCCAATTAAGCCGCCAATCGCGCTGTTAGCGTTTAAGGATTGTTTCGTAGAGTTCGATGGTTTTTGCGGCGATTTTGGTCCAGGTGAACTCGGCTAACACGCGTTTTCTGCCGTTTTTGCCAAGCATCTTGAGCCGTTCAGGGTTCTCCAATGCGCTGGTTACTCCCCACGCGATGTCTGAGGGGTTGTTTGGGTCAACGTGGAAGCCGCATTGTTCTTCGCCGCAGCAGATGACGATTTCACGCATTCCGCTTACGCCTGCGGCGCCGACGACAACTGCTTTCTCCATGCTCATGGCTTCAAGCGCGACGATGCCGAAGGGTTCGTAGTAGCTTGGGAAAACCGCGATGTCGCATGCCGCGTAATGGATTATTCGTTCTTCTTCAGGGATGAAGTCGAAGCAGAACTTGACGTATTGGTCAAGCCGCATGGTCCGTGTCAGGTTCATCATGTACTCTTGCAGGTCGCCCACGCCCACAACCACCAATCGAGCGTTCGGAATCTTGGTTAAAATGTGGGGCATAGCCATTATGAGTTTGTCAACGCCTTTGACGCCCACTAGCCTGCCTAAGAAAAGAATCATCTGCTGGTCATCCCCGATGCCGTATTTGGCTCTGACCCGTTTAATGTCGGCTGCGGAAACGTTTGCAGGATTGTATTTTTGTGGGTCAACGCCGTTGTAGCTTACCTGGATTTTTTCGCGTGGGAAGCCAAGCTGGATAAGCTCGTCTTTCATGGCGTAGGAAACGGTCACAACCATGTCGGCGGTTTTGCCTGCACGCAACTCGATGTTGCTTACCACGCTGCTGCCGTTGCCGAGTGTGCGTCCTTTCTCGGTGGAGTGCACATGGAAAGCAAAAGGCAACCCTGTTTCCCGTTTAACGGTGATTCCGCCCATGGCTGAAAGCCAATCGTGAGCCACAACAATGTCGTACTTCATGTTTTCTTTCTTGATTAGTTCGTTGATGAGTTTGGCTGCTGACAGGTAATTGTAAACCATGAGTTTGCCGAAGAAATGCAGGCCTCTGCCCCATTTTTTGATGTCTTCCGCAATCACATCAGGCAACGAATCGGAAATGTCGATGTGCAGTGGACGGTGAATCTCTATTCCACGCCAAATCTCCCTTGTAGGCAAGGAGCCAGCGTCATCGTTCATCGTGAAAACCGTCACGTCATGGTCATCCAAAACAAATTTCCTTGTTATCTCCGCCGCGTAAGTTCCTAATCCGCCCACGATTTTCGGAGGGTACTCATAAACAAAGACAGCAAGTTTCATACTAACCTTTCACCGTTTCACCATTTAGGATGGGTTTCTCGGTACTAAAGCTTTCCTAATATCCAAACCGCCCATGACACATGAGCAACCGCCAATTTTAACCCACATTTTTGCCCCAAGCGGCAAAGCACAAACCCTCAAGCACCCGCCAATTGGAAACCAACGCTCAAACAAACCTGAACCCGCCGCCGAAAAAACACCGCGCCCATAACCGACAATACCTCAACATGCACTTAATATGGAAAGTCGCATCCACCCAAAAGGTAGATGACTAAAAGAAGTCTGGGCTTGTTTCTGGGTCTTTATAACGGAAGTTGGCTGCTCGGTAACAGGTCAAGCGTTGATTTCTATTTGTTTTTCGCCAATTTTTGCTTTGATTATTGTCGATAATAGGTCGCCCATGAATTTGCTGGCGTTTAAAATTTCTATTTCTGCGGGTTTGCCCTTATCGTCAAAGTTAACTATGACTGCACCGTGCTCCTCTGCGTACGCTATTTGTTTCTTGCTTAAGATTATTCTTAGCGTGTCGCCTACACCGTCATAGGTTATTTTATTCAGTTTCTCTTTTGCGTGAGGAGATAGAATGATTGGCTTTTCCGCCTCGTTCTTGGAACCCATCTTTACCCAGCCTAAGTAAGACCGTCTGCTTTTACCTGTCAATGTATGCTTATTAAGGTTTTAAATTAGAACTCACGCCACAATTTGTTCTGCCGCGTTTTCGGTTTTCTTTAGCAAACAAATGACCGTTAACGTTCAAGCTTCAACCGCGCCTAAGGCAAAGGCAGCCCAGCCTCCTTCTTTAACAAGCGTATTGAAAAATAAACAAAAGAAAAACGTTTGAGCTTGGTTTCGGAGCTTATTCTGCGTGAACTCGGTGAATGCTTATGTTTTCTCGCATGGCTGGCGTGGCAGCTCACGGCGTCACCATAACCCCTCAGGCTCCGCCCGATTCATCTTGAAGAAAGTAACTGGCTAAACCGGCGTCCATTCCGAGCCCCCGAATGAAAAGAAACCAAGCAAAACTGAACCTGTCGCCGAAAAAGTCACAGCGCCCATATCCGACAATAACTTCAACATGCAGTCAACATCGAAAGTCGCAATCCGCCCATCCCAAATGGGCAGCCCCACAACGCAATTCAAGCCTCAAACCAAAAAAGCAACCCAAAACACCAAGAGCCAAGGCGGAAAGTCTCAACTTTCACCAAACAAAAGTCTCAACTTAAAAAAATAGACAAAGCCAAACCGCCAAAACCCAACAACCCCCTTTTCCTAAATTTTGTTGAGGCAAACTTTGATTAGGGACAGTTACACATAGCGTATTTGGCGAGGTGCCTTAGAATGAGTTTATCCCCTGTTAAAAAAGAAATACTGGAAACGCTGTCGCGAAACGATAAAGCAGCAAAAGCCATGGATATTGCGAAAGAAAGCGGCAAAGACTTCAAGCCCACCATGATGCATATTTTAGGTCTTGTAAAA
>CAWGMZ010000003.1:0-47166 GCA_963823775.1 Candidatus Bathyarchaeota archaeon | reverse complement strand
CAGACCAAGAAGGCGTCTACAACAAGGACCCGCGGAAAAACAAGGATGCAGTTAAGCTTGACCGTTTGAGTTTTGACGAGTTTTCAAAGATTTTTGAGGGAAGCGTTCACCAAGCAGGGATTCACCAAATCATCGACCCCGAAGCCATCAAAGTATTGAAACGCCACCGCGTCAATGTCATCGTCGTCAACGGGTTTAAGCCTGAAAACATTTTGGCTGCTGTCAACGGCGAGAAAGTTGGAACCGTGATTGGCTAGATAGCGCAAAATCAGACGTTTTTGATGTAAACTAAAGTTTTAAATAACAAGATAACCAAGGTTATCTGGGTATTCTGGAATGGCTATGATACTTATAAAAAACGTTCCTGAAGATGTCCTCAAAGAATTAAAGAGGCTCAGGGTTGAGCTTGGCTGCAAAACATGGGCTGACCTCCTATGGCAACTCACCATCTCATGTGAAGTCCCTTTAGCAACGGAAAGACAGAAACAAAGAATGAAAAAAGGGGTTGAGCGGTTGCTGAGTCTTCGAACACAGGTGACAGAAAAATGGACGGAACCGCCTGCCGTGGTGGAAGAAATTAGAAGGACCCGGTGAATATGGTCGTGAATAATTCTTTCCTAACAGTTGACTCCAACGTGAGTACCGCTGCGCTCAGAGGGCAAGAGTATAGTAGCAAAAAATGCGAGAATATTCTGAGGTTAGTTCCTGATCAATTTATTCTTGCCGAAGCCTAAGGCAAAGTTTACCAAGAAGTCGCGGAACCCTTGCCCGAAAAGCAAGCTCAGAAACTGCCAGCGCCGCAAGGGAGCATCTTGATACAATCATATACCCTCAATGGCTTACTAGCTGCGACAAGAAACATGTGTTGCTTCGGCTGCCCTTTGTGCTGAACATAATATCTACTCAATAGACGCACTCTACTTTCATGTTGCACTTATGCGCGGTGCAATTTTGGTTTCTCTTGACAAAGAATTCATCAATGGGCTGAACTCTGATAAGTTGCCGATTGAAGCTTACACGGTTGATAATTTTCCTTATTAGATGGTTTTGACGTTTTCGAAGTTTTGGCGCATAAACCTTAAATATCGCTATTGATATCGCATGGATATCTGAAGCGATATCGTTATCGATATCGTGGGTGATATTGATGGATAAAGAAGAAAGACAAGAAAAACATCAAATAAGAGACGAAATACGCGAAGAAAAACACATGATGTTCCACAGGCGCAACTGGCTACGCCACAACGCCATGGTACCCAAAGGCTACCTGCGCTACCACGTCCTCGAAGCCCTAAACGAACAACCCATGTCAGGCTCAGAGCTTATGGAGCAAATCGGCAAGCACACCGGCGGCACATGGAAACCCAGCCCAGGCTCAATCTACCCGCTGCTCGCTTGGCTCCAAGACAACAGCTACGTAAAAGAGCTCCCGACCGAAAACGGGTTCAAACGCTACGAACTAACCCAAAGCGGCAAAGATTTTCTGGAAGAACAAACCAAAATCCGAGAAAACTTTACGCAAAACCAAGGTTTTCTGGCAAGCCCCTTCTTTGACAGGTTCTTCGGGAACGTGCCTGAGGAAAAATCGAGCCAGATTCGTAACTCGATGAGGCATCTTTTCGTGTCGTCAATAAAGTTGGGTAAGTCTTTGAGGGAGAATTATTCGGAGAAAGAGCTGGATGAAGCACTTAAGGTTCTTGATGAAGCATCAGCGAAGCTTGATGAAATAAGAAGCAGAGTCAAAGGCGAAAAAAACGATGAGTGAAAACAGCGACGACATCATCAAGGTTGAAGGGTTAACAAAAGTTTTCAACCACAGCTTAACAGCCGTTGACCACGTAAACTTTGGCGTGAAACACGGAGAAATCTTCGGTTTTCTGGGGCCAAACGGCGCTGGAAAAACCACAACCATCAAAATGCTAATAACCGTTCTTAAGCCGACTTCAGGAAAAGCTACGATTTTGGGCGGCGACATAGCCCGGCAAAGCATGGATGTTCGAGCGGCAATCGGTGTTGTCCCCCAAGAATACACCGCCGATGAAGACTTAACTGGCTACGAAAACATCCTGCTGTGTGCAGACCTCTACGGCATCCCGCGTCAGGTTTCCAAGAAACGTGCGATGGAGCTGCTGGAACTTGTTGAATTAACCAGCTTCAAGGATAAACGAGTTCAAACTTACTCTGGCGGTATGCGTCGAAGGTTGGAGTTAGCCAGCGGCTTGATTAACCGTCCCAAAGTGCTGTTTCTGGATGAGCCCACGTTGGGTTTAGATGTGCAGACGCGGGCGGCAACATGGAACTACGTTAAGATGCTCAAAAAAGAGTTCGGGATGACCCTGTTTTTGACCACCCATTACCTTGAAGAAGCAGATGCCTTGTGCGATCGAATAGCGATCATTGATCATGGAAAAATTGTTGTGATAGGAACCCCGGCGGATCTAAAAGACAGCTTGGGCGGAGACATCATTTCGTTGTCTGTGCAGAAGGACGAGGACATAACTGCTTTGATTAGCAAAATAGATCATGTCAAAGAAGTTAGAAAAGAAAGCGGCTCCTACATCATAAAATCGGCAAACGGCGAATTAACGGCGCCCCTAATCATCGAGGCTCTGAGAAAAAACGGTCATGTGGTAACGAAACTTTCCCTGACAAAACCAACCTTGAACGAAGTTTACTTGCAGTACACGGGCAAATCCATGCGTGACGCTGAGGAATCAAGGGAAAACGTGATGCAGCAGAGAATGGCTATGCGGAGGGCAAGGCAATGAGTGAGCAAGAAAAAGTTTCAAAAAGCAGGTTTCATGGTCTTTGGGCTTTAACTAACCGTGAGCTAAAGAAGTGGTATCAGCAGCCCTTTGTTCTTGCAATGGGGATTATTCAGCCGATTCTTTGGCTTGCGTTGTTGGGTAAAGCTATGAACATAGGCAACATTGTCTCAGGTATCCCTGGGGTTGACCCGAAAGTTGTTATGATGCATACGTTTGGGACATCTAATTACTTCTCGTTTATGGCGATGAGCATGGTTGCGTTCACCGTGGTTTTCACCACCGCATTCACAGGCATGTCAGTGGTTTGGGACAAACGCTTAGGCTTCATGAACAAAGTGCTCAGCACACCCGTTTCGAGGTCATCGATTATTCTGTCAAAGGTGCTTTCAGCCAGCGTACGAGCCATATTCCAAGCGGGAATCGTTGCTTTGGTGGCTTTCGCGTTGGGACTCACTTTAGGCTCCAACTTCGGCTGGTACAGCCTCTTCGGAGTCTTCGCCATAGTGTTCCTCGTCAGCGTCGGGTTGTCATCGCTGTTCACCGCCTTAACCCTGAGAACCACAAGAATGGAGATGCCTCAAGCCATCTTCCAGCTGGTAACATTGCCGTTGATGTTTGCAAGCAGCGCATACTTCCCAATCAACCAGATGCCCGCTTGGCTCCAGACAATCGCAAGTTGGAACCCAATCTCCTACACGATTGATGCAGTGAGGCGGCTGATGGTGTTCAACGACGGATTCGGACCCTTGACACTTGACTTCGCCTTCGTCGGAGCCTTCGCAGTCATCGTGACAGCTATATGCGTGGTTCTTTCATGGCGGTACCTGAACAAATAAATACCCGCAGGATTAAGCACGGAAATGCATGTTGAGGAAAAAAAGTATGACAGCACTCGTTGAAGCAAAAGACCTGAAGAAAACATACATGCTTGGAAAAGTCCCGGTTGAAGCAGTCCGAGGCGTAAACATGAGCGTCGAAGCAGGCGACTTCGTCTCCATCCTTGGTCCCTCAGGAAGCGGCAAATCAACTATGCTCAACCTGATCGGAGCCTTAGACAAACCCACCTCGGGGCAACTGCTAATCGACGGCGTCGACATCTCTACGCTAAGCGACAACCAACTAACCGACCTGCGCAAGCGTATCGGGTTTGTTTTCCAGTTCTTCAACCTGATTCCCAGATTAACCGCTTTAGGCAATGTTGAATTAGCGATGTCTATTGCGGATGTGGGCAAGGCTGAGAGAAGAAAAAGAGCGACGGAGCTGCTTGAAACCGTCGGGTTAAAAGAAAGAATAAACCATAAACCCGCGGAACTTAGCGGTGGACAGCAACAGCGCGTTGCGATAGCTAGAGCGTTGGCGAATAACCCGAAGTTTCTGCTGTTGGATGAGCCGACAGGGAACATTGATTCTAAAACTGCTGCTGAAGTTGTGGGTTTGCTTAAGAAACTAAATGTTGAGGGTCACGTGAGCATCATCATGGTTACTCATGACCAGCATTTGGCGAGGGAAGCCAACAGGACTCTGGAGATGTTTGATGGGCAATTCGTGTCTGAAGTGGTGAATCAACAATGAAAACAATCGACATTTTAGGTTACTCGTTTAGCGCAATTAAACTTCGTAAACTCCGAGCCGCATTGACCACGCTTGGCGTAATCATAGGAATCGCAGCCATTGTTGCGTTGCTCTCAATCACACAGGGCTTGCAAGTAAGCATAACAAACGACCTTAACCGAGGCTTATCGGCAAACACCTTGATTGTGGTGCCGGGCGGCAACGCTTTAGGCGCTGTCGGCGGAGGTGGCGGCGGTTTGGGAGGCGGTTTGGGCGGTGGAAGGGCTTCAAGAGCCACAGGCACAGGGGGAATAAACCTTGGCGGGTCAGGTGCTGGCAGCTCGGGTTTCGCGTTGTATGATAATTACACTAGCCAGATTGACGCTTTGTCGCCGCTGATTAATTCTTCGATGGCTGTTGTGGAGCGGGCAGGCTACGTTGACAGCGGAAGCTACAACAACTCCGCCACATTTTACGGCGTAGACTTTAGCCAATACATCCAGCAGTACCCCACCACGTTTGTTGCAGCTTCAGGAACCATCCCGACTAACCCATCTAGCAACGACGTTGTGGTGGGCACACGGGTGGTTGACCCGCAGGAAAACGGCACAATCCTCTTCAGCGCAGGCGACAACGTCGGCATCACATGGACCAACGCAACAACCCTGCAAATCGTAAACCAAACCTACACAGCGCAGGTTTCAGGCGTTTTGACGCAGGTCGGCGGCTTCGGTTTCGGCGGACCCTCAGACAACGGCGTTTATATGCCTCTTTCGCAGGCGCAGAGCTTTTTCGGGACAAACCAATGCGACTACATAATCGTTCAGCTCAAAGACAGCAGCAACGCGACAATCTCAACTGTTTCCAAACTCATAGTTGACCACTTCGACGGCCAAGTCACCGTCATATCCTCAACCGCCGTCCTCAGCCTACTCTCCACCATCTTCGGCACCATCCAGCTCTTCCTAGGCGGAATAGCCGCCATTTCGCTCCTCGTCGCAGGCATCGGCATAATGAACATAATGATTGTCTCCCTCATCGAACGCACCCGCGAAATCGGCATCTTAAAAGCGTTAGGCATGAAAAGCAGAACCGTGCTGTCCATTTTCCTTGGCGAATCAGCAATCATCGGCTTAATCGGCGCGTTGCTCGGCATACTCTCAGGCTGGATACTGGCAAACATCACCGCAAGACTGCTCGGTTCAGGCGCTTTCGGAGGCACAGGCTTCAAAGTAACCCCGCTGCTCACTCCCGAAGTTTTCGTCGGCTCCTTAGCGTTCGGCATAGGCATAAGCGTCATATTCGCCCTGTACCCAGCGTGGCGTGCATCGAAGCTGAAGCCCGTTGAAGCTTTAAGGTACGAGTGATTAAGCAACTAGCAGAGGAGTTTTGACCTTGAAGCGGTTGTACCCTGACCAACCCGTCGTGGGCGTCGGCGCAGTCATAATCAGAAACGGCGAAATCGCGTTGATAAAACGCGGCAACGAGCCAGCCAGAGGCAAATGGACAATTCCCGGCGGTTTAGTTGAGCTTGCCGAGAGCCCGGAGCAGGCGGTTGTGCGCGAAACCCAGGAGGAAGTTGGTCTCGACGTCGAAAACCCTGTGCTCATTGACGTGGTCAGCAACGTAGACTACGACGAAGCGGGCAAAGTCAAGTACCACTACGTCATCATCGAATACCTCGTACACGTGAAATCAGGAGCCGCCCAAGCAGCCAGCGACGCAGTGGAACTCCAATGGGTACCCTTCGAGCAGGTGGAAACCTACAACCTGACCGCTTCTTTTCGGGTTTTCTTTAAAAACAACAGGGAAAAACTGGAAAAAGCCAGTTCATACTGATTTTGCCAGTTTTTGCTTTTTTACTCAGCTTGCTTCTTTGAAAAACAGCCGTGTCTCACCCATAGTCTTGATGTCGAGGGCTCGTACGCGGGCTACGATGGGAAAGTCGCTTACAACCCTCCCTAAGGTTAGGCAGTGATGCGGCGGCAAGTCATGGGCTATTGAACGTACCGTTTCCGCGTCTACCCGTGCGGCTCGGCTGACGACGTCGAGGTCGTGTTCGTTGGTGAAGTTGAAGAGGAAGATGTTGTCGGCTTGGCGGTAAATCGTCTCCTGGATGGTGTCGGGCTGGTTGGTGATGAAGGTGGTGAATATGCCGAAGTGCCGCATGCGGGTCACGATGTCGTCCCAGTAGGTTTCCCGAAGGTAAAGGTGGGCTTCCTCGGCGAAGAGGAAAACTGCTTTGAGCTTCCAGTTCGACAGCGAATCCACCAGTTTGCCCAAGGCGTATTCGACGACGATTTGGCGGTCAAGGTTTGAAGTGTTTTTGAGGTTGATTACGATGGCGCCGCCTTGGTCTTTGGAGCGCAAAATGCTCTCGTCAAGCAACGTTGCTTCGCCTGGGGAATCGGTGAAGAAGCCCGAGTTGGCAAGGGAATGGAAACGGGAAGCCAACGCGTCGCGCACATGCTGGTTACAGTTCAAATTTCGAATTTCCTCGCCGAGTTCCTGCATGGTTAGTTTGCCTTTTTCCTTGAGCATCTTCCAGATTCGGCGGAATTCTCGGGCTGAGGTTCCTGGCAGATGCAGCGCGTTCACAAGTATGCCCATGACGGTGTTTAGGTGGAGTTGGTCGAGGGCGACTTTGAAGTTTTGCCCTGGCGTGAGGGTGTGGATTTTGTCGTAGTACATGTTTCTTTTTCCGTCGTTGCTCATGCCGAGGCTGGTGTATTCGCCGTTGAGGTCGAAGATGACGACGGTGGCTTTGTACCCGACAAGGTTGACCATGAGCAGCTTGGAAAGGTGGGATTTGCCGCAGCCCTTTTTGCCCGTGATGATGTTGAGTGTCCCGTCTATGGCTGAGGCGTCGATGGTTAGAAGCGAGGAGTCTTTGGTTCCTCCCAAAATTATGGGAAGTTTCCCGTCGACTTTAGCCAGCTTCATCAGCATGGGAATGGAGAGTTTCTTGATGGTGGATTGTGAACGGCTTGGCAACCAACTGCTGCTGGGGCTCAAAGTGTCGTTCTCCAACGTGGCTCTTATCTTGCAGATTAGCAGGCTGGCGTCTTGGATGTAGGTGATGTGTGGGGCGATTTCCATCGGGTCAATGTCTTCGCCTTGCAGAGGTTCGCCTCCGTCGGGCAACGTACGCAAAAGCTCTTCAAGCACGCCTGGAACAGCGGCGAATTGTACGTCGATGACTTGGGCAATTAAGGCTTTGGATGCGTCTTGGTCCTCAACCAGCAGGTAATCGCCTTTCTCCGCGCTCTCCGTGGGGAAACTGATGATTTGAAGGACGTTGCCTTCTTTTTTGTAGAGCTTCATGAGTAGATTTCCCCTGAGCCGAAAGGCCCAAAAAGCAGCCGATGCATGTCTGGGCGGTTCACCATTTGGATGCCGTGTCTGCGGGTGATGAAGTGTTTGATGGCTAAGACTTCGTTGGCGGTGAAGGTGCACAGGATGTGGGAGAGCCGCAGGGTTTCGGGATAGCTTTGCTTGTAGAGGTCGTTGCCAAGCACCCTCTGCACCGCCCCAACCCTCTGCTCGCAATCGGTTTCTTTGTCGATGTCTAAGCGGAAAGCAAAATTCGTCTTGTTGAGCCGCGCCACGTAAACCTCGCCAAGCAGCATCATCGGCGGCTTCGAATGCAAACCCGTGGTTTCCAGCAGGTACGGCGGCTCATGGTTTGGAAGCTGCTCAGTTATCAAAATCCCGTTTGCCCTAAGAGTGGTGGCTTTGGAGAAGGCAAGCACGGTGCTGTTGTTTCTTCTTGCGTAGCTAAGGATTTCCCGCAGCCGCTGGGTCGGCGTGTCGATGGTTCCCGAGGTGAGTGAGCCGTCGAAGAGGATTACGCCGTCCTTCACGGTTTTCGCCACCATGGTCTGCATCCACCGCTCCAGCAGGCTGGCAAGCCGCATAGGCATCTGGATGATGTTTGGCGCCGAATTATGCATGCTGCTGTAGGTTGTGCTGAAGTAGGCGTGCTCCAGCGTGTTGAAGACGGCGTTTTTGTTGTCTTCGGTTATGTGGAAGATGAATGGTCCCAGCCGAGTGTATTTGTAGTTGTGGTTTTGGCGCCACGTTATTGCTCCCCGCACCGCGACGACGATGCCTGTGGTGGTTTCGCCGATTTTGATGGTTGAGGTGTCGACGGCGGCGACGAGGGTTTCTTGGCGGTCTGGTTTCATCTGGATTGGCTGGGCTTTTAGCTGTATGTTGGAGGGGTATGGGTCGGTTGCGTTTAGCTGGGGGTAGGTTGGGTGGTTTAGGTGTGTGTTTTGGTGCTGGACTTGTTGTAGTGAGTAGAGGCTTTGTTCGAGGAAGCGTTGGGGTAGGGCTGTGTCGATGTTGGGTTGTGGAAAGTTATATTTGTTAGTAATTGTATATTGTTCAATCACGTTGATTCACCAATATGCAATAGTGTTATTGGTGAAATATTTAAGTATTGTGCATGTGCATCTTGCACAATTCAATATGCAATAGTGACGGACTTGACAGAAAAACAGCAAAACCCACCAATCAAAGTAAAAATGAAAGTCGGCGACATAGAATTCGAAATCGAAGCCCAAAGCGACCAAATCCAAACCGCCGTCGACAAAATCCTTGCAACCGTCACCGAACGCCTAAAAAACACCAACCTCGCCCAAATCGCCGAACGCCAAGCCCCACCGCCCAAGAGCAGAAACATGCAAAGGCGTCATCCAAAAACTCTGGGAAGAAAACTGGTTCACCCAACCCCGAGGCCTAGACGACGTCCACACAGAACTCGCACGCAAAGGCTTCCACTACGACCGAACAGCCGTCGCCCACGCCCTAGTCGACCTCGTCAAAGACAACATCTTAACACGCCTCGGCAAACCACGCAGATACCAATACGCACAAAAAAGACCCCCAACCTAACGTTTCCAATAACTGCCAAATTTTAAATAGCGAGTTACGAAACCAAGAAGCCGACGTAGACGGGGCGGTTTATTTTTTAAAGTGTACAGTCGAATTGTATCATCTTTCCGCATATGCTTTTAACCCCTATAGCCCCGTGTTGCACGCAAACGCAAGCTAACCGATGGCTTTCAGCCGAAGACTTGGGGTTCATGCGAGCCAGCTAAGGTTTATACATCGTTGCAGCCATTATTTGGATGTAGTTTTTCTAGTTAAATTTTGGTTGGAGGTGAAAAATTTTGGCGGATATTGTTGATACAGCCATGTCTTCGGACATGTTCAAAACGCTTGTTACAGCCATAAAAGCGGCGGGACTCGTTGACACGCTTAAGGGTCCGGGGCCATTCACGGTTTTTGCTCCCACAGACGCAGCGTTCGCGAAGCTGCCTGCTGGCGCACTTGACATGCTGCTTAAAGACCCGGCGAAGTTGAAGGATCTTTTGCTGTTCCACGTTGCAGAGGGAAAGATGATGGCTGCGGATTTAGCTAAGCACGAGTATCTGCAGGCTCTTAACGGCGGCGAACTTCGGATTGACGCGAAGACCTGGCATCTGCATAGGAACATGAAGATTAACGGCGCAAACATCATCAGACCCGACTTAGCGGTGGATAACGGAGTTTGCCACGCGATCGATGCGGTTTTGATGCCGAAGATGGCGATGGTCGGCCGTGGCAAAAAATGTAATTGGCCATGCGTTTTGAAGCGGGCACATCCCTTTTTTTACCAATATTTATTTAAGCCTAGATTCATTGATTCGCTATGCCTTTTTCCAACTCGAAAATCTCAGGAACCCTTCTTTTAGTCGGCGCCACCCAGTTTATCCTACTGTCAATTGTCGCCGAAGCAGTTTACCCTGGCTACAGCACCTCAGCCAACTACATAAGCGACCTGGGCGTCTGGGGCAAGCCTCAGCACCATTTTTTAACCCCTCAACCATCCTCTTCGGCTTAACCGTCCTCGCCAGCTCATACTTCATAAACAAAGAATTCAAAAACCCCCTCTACGCCGCACTCTTCGTGTTGGCAGGAGCAGGTTCCTTAGGCGTCGGGCTCTTCCCAGAAACCACCTTTGTCGTAAACGGCATACCCATCATCCACACCATTTCAGCGGGAACCGCATTTATCGTCGGCGCATTAGCTGCGGTTGCTTCATTCAAATTTACTAAGCCACCTCTTAGGTACGTTGGCGCTGTTTTGGGGGCTGTGGCGCTTGTTGCTTTGGTTCTTTTTAGGGTGACAAAAGATTTTGGGTACTTGGGGCTGGGCGTGGGCGGCATGGAAAGAATGGTGGCTTACCCGACGATTCTATGGATAATCGGTTTCGGCGGATACCTGCTTGGAAAAAACGACCGATGAACCGCGTCTAACCGTGACTTTTTCTTAAGCGCTCTGCGCGATATTTCTTTAGATTCAAAAAATAAAAAAAGGAAGGCTGATTTCTGAGGGTTTACTTCTTGGTTTTGGGGCTTGGTTTCGCGGCATTGTTTTTGGATTTTTCGGAGACTGGTTTCATGGGTGTGCCGCAGCAAACTATTTCGCATGGTTCGCATCCGCATGGCTCCTCAATCAGAATTGTTAGCCCGCAGTCTTCACATTGGTATTTGTCGCCTTTTTTATTTGCCAAAATACCACCTGCCTAAAAATTCGGCTACATTGTTCTAAGGATTTTCATTCTTATAAGAATATCCAAAAATCTTCGCTGAAAATTTTGATTTCCCGGTTTGCAGAATTAATCTTGAGGAAACGGCTCTTGAATTAAAGTTGTTTGATTTCGCCGAAGCCGTCGCATTCTGGGCAAACTTGCCCGTTAATTGCTAGGCGGTAGTCTTTGCCTCTGCCTGAGCATCTGGGGCATTTTTCTGCGTATCCTTCTGGAAACATACGCCAGCCTGTTCCACGGCATTTTAGGCATGCTACGCCGATTTCCGAGTTGCTTGTGTCTCTGCCTGTTCCGTAGCAGATTTTGCATTTGACCTGTTTGTAGCTGAGTTGCCTTGCGGGTGATGGCTCTAATGTTGTTTTCGTCTGGTTCACCAGAAAGGATGTAGTTAGCGCCTTTTGGTATTAAAAATTTGTTGCTTTCCAATTTTGATTCTTAGTCAAACAATTTGGCGTTTTAAAGTTTTTCTTTAATTTTGCTTGCCATTTCGTCAAGTTTGGCTCTTTCAACCTCGGCAAGTTCGCTGAAACGCGGCAGCTTTTGCCCTTCAAATCGTGGAACGATGTGGACGTGCAGATGGAAAATGTCTTGGCCTGCGGCTTTGCCGTTCTGCTGAATTATGCTTATGCCATCCGCCTTTGTGGCTTCTTTGACGGGCGCCGACATTTTTTTGGTTGCCAAATGGACTTGGCTTAGCAGTTTGTCTGGGATGTCGAAGATGTCGACGTAGTGCGCTTTAGGTATCACCAGGGTGTGTCCCATGGTTAGGGGTCTTATGTCGAGGAAAGCCATCACTGCCTCGTCTTCGTAAACTATGCTGGCTTGTGCTGTTTTGTTGGCTATTTTGCAGAAAATGCATGATTCATCAAACGCCACTCGCAAACGCCTCTATATTTTACTTTGTGGGTTCAGACGCATTAAGTTTCCCTTCAACTTTTTTAGTTAGATACGGCTTGTTTGAGTGGTAAGCAAAGCAGCAGACCAAAATTGGGAAAAGTGTACCTTTCAAGACAGCTTTGGGGGAAGCATGATTGAGAAGAGTTAACGCCATAACTTTCCTAAATTACTTCGTCTCAGGCGCACTTACGCTTCTTATTCCCCTTTTGCTCCTGTCCAAGCACATCGGCGTGGCGGAAATCGGTTTGGTCCTCTCAATCTTGCCTCTGGTCTTCCTTGTAGCTCGCCTGCTCTTTAGCGCCATCGCAGACTACGTCGGCTGGTCACATGTCTTTGTCCTCATAAATTGGCCATCCGCGTTTTTCTCCACCCTAATCTACTATTTCTCATCCACCTGGCCCCTCTTCGCAGTTGGAAAACTCGTGGAAGCCCTAAGAGAATCCTCCTATTGGGCAGTCAGCCGAACAGCAATCTACACTCTGTCACCGCACCGCGCGGGGCACGAAGCGACAAAGATGAATGCAATCATCTGGCTGGGAATGGCTTTAGGCGGAGCTATGGCTGGGTTAGGCATAGATTATTTGGGTTTCTCATCGAGCCTTGCAGTGCTGGCTCTTGTCGCGTTAGCTATCGGTGTCCCAGCGGTGATGCTTTGGCGGAGCAGCACCAAAATCCCTATGCCTAAAACTGAACGCTTCCACAATCCTCTCAACCCCCGGGGCAGGTCAAGGATGTTTTGGGTTGCTTCAGTCGCGATTCTGTTTAACAGCTTGGCAACTTACCCGCTGGTTAACTTGCTGCTTCCTGTTTTTATGAGTGAAAAGTTGGGTTACAGCTACCTCGTTATCGGAGTTCTCTTCATGCTTTACTACGCCGTATCCGCGGCGGCAACATGGCTAAGCGTTGAGAGAGCTTTGGATTGGCGGCGTGCGGCAGCGTTGACCGTTGTTAGCGTGGCGGCATCGGTTTTTCTGGCAGGTTCAGGGTTGATTTTTCCAGCGGCTTTGTTGATTCTTGCTTTTGTCCGAGGCTACGGGGTGGGTTTCTTTGAGCATACGGTTTTGAAGGTGGCTAAAGACAGCAAGAATGTTTCGTTGGATATCGGTATGCTTCATGTCCCGATGAGGCTAGCTGAGTTTTCGTCACTTATCGCTGGCGGTTTTCTCGCTCAAACATTTGGTTACGCCCCTGTCTTCATCGCCGCAGGCGCATTTTTCGGAGTCCACGTATTTTTGGCGCTCTACGTCCTCAAATCTTAACTGCGAGTAAAGCTAACTTGCCTGATGCGAAATCTTTCAGGTGCGGGATAACAGTTTATATGTTAAGAAAACTCATGGTTACTCAGCAGTAGAGGTTTATGAAAATGAGTAAACTAGAAGATCAAGTCCGTGAAGAAGTTGGCAAAGTGCAAGACCCAGAAACAGGACAAAGCTTCGCTGAAATGCAAATGATCCAAAGCGTCAAAGAAACCGCGCCCGGAGAATTCACCGTAGAATTTGTTCCGACAAGCCCATTCTGCCCGATTGCTTTCAAGCTTGCAGCTGACATAAAAGCCGCCGCAAAATCCGTTCCAGGCGTAACCAAAGCCGTTGTTTACTGCCGTGGACACGCGATGGAGCAGCAAATCAACGAAATGACCAACAAAGAGTAAAAACTTTTTTTTCGATTTCTTTTTTCCAATTTTTAATTTATTACTTCATTCTTGTGAACGCCCAAGTGCCGACGACAACCATTAAGCCGTCAAACAACGCAACTACCCCCAAATCAACCCATAGAGATTGAACCTGGAAAGGCACCCATGCAGCGCCCAAAGTAACATGTCTCAGCGCGTCTACGCCATAAGTCAGGGGGTTCCAAACCGCGATGTCTGATAGCCAACTTGGAAGCCCGCCGCCTTTGAGGAGGAACAACGCGCCGCTCAAAAAGAACAGTGGCAGATTCACGAAGGTTTGGATGGCGCCGAAGCCTTCAAGGTTGCCCATGAAGCTTGCAATTGTTAATCCAATGCTTACCAAGCCAAACGTGACAAGCAGCATCACTGGCAGCGCGTAGAGGACTGTTATGGGGTTTATGGGTATGCCTATTGCTAAGCCGATGGCGAAGACAATTATGCCCTGCATGAAGGCGTCTGTGCTGTCTCCAACCATTTTTCCCAGAAAAATCGTCAATCTGCTTACGGGCGCAACCAACGTTTCTTTCATGAAGCCGAATTCTTTGTCCCAAATTACGTTTATGCCCATGAACATGGCTGTGAAAAGCAGGGTTTGACCGACGATGCCTGGAAGAAGAACTTCCTGGTAGTTTAAGCCCTTCGGCAACACGATTCTGGCGGCGAAGGCGGCTCCGAAGATTATGAGCCACAGCAGAGGCTGAACGAAGCTGGTTACAAGCCGGGTTCTGTCACGGATGAAACGTTTGATTTCGCGGAGCCAAAGACTGTAGAAACCTCGGGTTTCACTCATCTGATTGCTCTCCTGCGGGCGGCTGCCGCTCCATGCAGCTCTTTGCTTGTGTCTTCACGGATGTTTCTTCCTGTGTAATGCAGAAAGACGTCTTCAAGATTGGGTTCACGAAGCAGCAGAGACTCAACGTAAATGTTGTTTTGGGCAGCCAACTCCATGATTCGAGGCATCACTGTTTTGCCGTTGCGTACAGTTATCTCCAGTGCGCCGTCAACGATTTCCTTGTTAGTAAACCCTAACCATTTAGAAACGAGTTCCGAAAGCTCATCAGTTTTGTTTGTTCGAATTACGACAACGTCGCCTTCCAAGGTGTCTTTGAGTTTGGGCGGGGTGTCTAAGATGACGATTTTGCCGTGGTCCATGATGCCGATGCGGTCGGAGAGCCTATCCGCCTCATCCATGTAATGCGTTGTCAAAACCACAGTGATGTCGTGCGCCCGCTTAAGCTCCAGAATGTATTTCCAGATGTGGTCTCTCGTCTGCGGGTCCAACCCGACGGTGGGCTCATCCAGAAACAGAACCTTAGGGTAATGAATCAAGCCGCGCCCCAACTCGAGCCTACGCCTCATCCCGCCCGAGTAGGTACGCATCAAATCATCTGCTCTGTCGTCAAGCTCGATAAGTTTTAGGATACGTTCGATTCGTTCTTTCTGCTCTGAGGGCGGAACCCCATACATGTTTGCATGGATGTACAGGTTTTCTCTGCCCGTTAGGCGGTCGTCGATGCTTGGGTCCTGAAAAACAATGCCGATTGATTTACGCACCTGATTTGCCTGTTTGACGACGTCAAAGCCGTTGATGAGGGCGGTTCCAGATGTCGGCTTAAGAATGGTGCAAAGCATCGATATGGTTGTTGTTTTGCCTGCCCCGTTGGGTCCCAGCAACCCGAAGATTTCTCCCGACTCAACCGTAATGTTGAGGTCGTCTACCGCTTTAAACGCGTTGTAAGCTTTGGTTAAGCTGTGAGTTTCGATAACAGGCATTTTTGGTTTCTTCTTTGAGCAATGGAAAACAAGCAAGATTTAAACATTTAATAACTTTTTTCCCAAATTGCGGCTACAGCCCGTGTTCCGCAACGTTAAAATTCTGTTGCTGCGAATTGATATGATGGTGATTTTGTTGCCTGAAATGAATTTTGAAGGTACAGCTAGTTGGAAAGGCGGAACCGAATGTTCGCTTTCGGTGAAAGGCAAAGAACTCGTGACGGTTAGTCCACCGCCGATGTTCGGAGGAAAAGAAGGGTACTGCGTACCCGAAGACATTTTCGCTGCGGCTCTGGCGTCATGCATCAACACGCTGTTTCTCTTGATAGCGAAAAACAGTCAGCTGGGACTAAAAAGTTTGGTAACAATGGCAAACGTGAAAATGAACGTTGAAGGCATGGAGAAACTGATCTTCACAGACGTGCATTTCCAGATGAACGTCGGCTTGGAAACGGACAATGAACGGGAACGCAAAAAAGCCAACACAGTCTACGGGATGGCGCAGAAAATTTGTCCAATTAGGCAGTCTTGGGGCGAAGCTGTGCCGATAAGCTTTGAACTCAACTTCAAGTAGAGTCCAGAGCAAACCCCGATTTTTTTACTATCGATTTCTTCTAAGTGATGCGTCAGTCTTACCTTCTAATTGTTGTTTTTTGCGTGAAGTAAGGGCGGCAGGCGTAGGCTTGGCGTCTTCGCATTATCCTTAAATACTGATTGCTTTTTACTGTTGCAACAACTGGGGCACAGTTAAGCATGTACACTTCGAACGCTGTTGAGCTAAGAGACGTAACGAAACGCTACAACGAAATCGTGGCGGTAAACAACCTTAACCTCTCCATCGGACAGGGCGAAATTTTTGGGCTATTGGGACCTAACGGCTCAGGAAAATCCACGACCCTAAAGATGCTGCTGGGTTTAGTTACGCCGACCCAGGGCAGCGTTACCGTTTTAGGGTTAGACGTTACGAAAGACCCCGTCGGAGTTAAGGCTCTTACAGGTTACGTTCCTGAAGCAGCCAACATCTACGAGTTCCTAACAGGCATAGAATACTTGGATTTCATCGCCGACGTTTACAGTGTGCCGCCTGCCGAGAAGAAGCAGCGGATAACCGAGTACCTAAAAGCCCTCCAGCTGGAAGGTCGAGAAGGCGACATGATTAACAGCTACTCGGACGGCATGAAAAAGAAAATCAGCCTAATCTCAGCCTTCATCCACAAACCCAAATTGCTGCTGCTCGACGAGCCGCTTAACGCGTTGGATCCCCGTTCAGCAAGGATCGTTAAGGATTTTCTGCATGAACTCAAAGGGCAAGGCGTCACCACGATTATGACTACTCATGTTCTTGAAATCGCTGAGGCTATTTGCGACCGCATCGGCATCATGTATCAGGGGCAGCTTCTGGCTCTTGGCAACATGGATGAGCTTAGAAAAACGGCAAGTTTGCCGCATTCAGGTTTGGAGGATGTTTTCCTCAAGTTGACGGGTACGGAAGATTTGAGAGCTGTCGTTGAGGAACTAATGAAATGAACTGGCGAAACGTTCTCTACCTGCTTCGTGTGGAACGCAAATCAGGCAGGCTAATACGGGGAATAAAAGCTACTCGGTACAGAGAAAACAAAATCATTGCGTATTGGCCTTACTGGGTGGCGGCGATTATCGGTATAATCGGCGGTTTTGGAGCAAACGCCATTGCCTCAGCTGCTTACTCGACAGGGATTCCTAAAGGGTTACAGCCTTTAAACACTGAAGCTCTCGGTTTCTACTCGGTTCTGCCAACCGTAGTTTTAGGTATAAGCATTGTGTTTTCTCTATTTCAGCAGATCCAGCTGGCGGGGAAAGCATCGAGCCAAGTGATGTATTGGCTTCCTGTAACATGGCAGGAGCATACTTTGGCTTCGATTTTGGCTGACTTGCTAGGCTTGCCGGCGGCAGTTGTTGCCGGTTTAAGCACGGGGCTACTTGTTTTTTCAGCGTATAATGGGCTAATTCTGCAGGGGTTGTTGACAATTGTGGTTTTGTTTGCCTCGGCGTTTCTGGCTAGTTCGTTGACGGAAATCGTGAGGATTTTGCAGGTGCGTTCCACCGGAGCCGTCTACAAATCAAGCGGAAAAGCCGCCATCTGGGTAAGATTCGTCAGTACCCTTCTGTACCTTGCCATTTTCTACGTGATTTATTTCTATGTCATCAACCAAACTGGCACCTTCATCGCCGCGTTAACTGCAGTTCAAAACACCGCATGGTACGTGCCTTTTGTTTGGTTGCCGCTCATACTTTCCTACGTTACCAGAGGCATGATTCTGCAAGGGCTCCTGTTCACAGCTCTATCAGCCGCCCTCATTGCAGGCTTGTATTATCTTGCTGTCGAGTTAAACAAGCGGTTTGGACTCTACGAGCCGCCCGCGATTACACTGCAGAAAGGCGGCGTTTACTCGGTAAAAACTGGGCTTTTAGGAAGAATAGGCTTTTCCAGCGTTGAGGCAGCGTTGATACGGAAGGATTTAAGAGCGTTCACTAGACGGCAGGAACTGTTATCCATTTACATTTTCCCCATAATCATAGTTATCGTGGGAATCTTCAATTCTTTAGGCATAAGCAACGGCGGCGCATCAGCTTCAGCTAACCCGTTCTGGGTGGGATACATGTTTTTGGTGCCTGCTAGCACTATGGCTATTTGGCTTGGGCAAATTATGATTGGCGAGGAAGGACAAGTTATTTGGCGGATTTCTTCTTCTCCAGTTTCAGGCAGGAACCTCGTTAGAAGCAAGTATTTCTTTATTATTCTGTTTTCAGTAATCGTATTGGCAATTACCTCGGGTATCGGTGTTGGATTCTATCAAGCGACATTGCGAAAGACAATAGTTTCCATCGTTGAATCTTTCCTTATGGTTCTGCCCGTAGCCGCGGTATCGCTGCAAATCGGCTTGAAATATCCTGATTTTTCATCAACCAGACGGGCAAGAATGGTGCGTCAAGAATGGTCCCTGGTGGGATTCATCTTGTGCGCGGTCGTTGCAGCGGGAGTAATTGCCCCAGTTCTTGTTCCCTACGGCATAGGCTTGTTCACGAATTCTTCAGCAAGCAATTTGACTTACGCCGTCGGCGTCGCCATAAGCGCAGCAATCTCGGCAGTTCTCACCGTTATATTCTATCGAATCAACGTCGGCAGCGCGAATGAGCTTCTCCGCAAAGGCGACAATTAAAAGAAAAACCTCTAGGCGTCGGCATCGGGTGTTGTACGGCTTAATATTGAGTTACACTTAAATGCAATCAACGAGCAAACGTTAACTTGTTTGGTGCGTGGGCGTGGGGAACGAAGGGAAAGGAACGATATTTAGGCGGAAAGACGACAGGTACCTGCTTTATCTACCCGTGAAAGTGGTTGACGACAGCATGTTCCCTTTAAAGTGCAATGGTTCGATGCCTGTCAAAGTAAGCTTCCGCCCAAGCGACGGCAAACTAATCGTGGAGAAATGGCAAGACCAAGAAAGCTGAAAGCACCTCCGCAACTGTTTATTTATCTGTTTAGCCAATTCTTTTTAGTGAAGTTTTATGGCAGATTTAACCGTTAAAAGTTCCGCGTTTGATCTTGGCAAGCCTATCCCAAGAAAATACACTTGCGACGGACAAGACATAAACCCGCCCCTCAGCATCGGAGGCATCCCCAAAGAAGCAAAAACCCTCGTTTTAGCCATCGACGACCCTGACGCGCCCAGCGGCATATTTGACCACTGGATCGTCTGGAACATCCCCGCGTCAACAAACAAAATCGCTGAGAACTCAGTGCCTGGCATGGAGGGACTAAACGGCGCGAGACAAACGGGTTACATGGGTCCCTGTCCGCCTTCTGGAACGCACAGGTACTTCTTCAAGGTCTACGCTTTAGACACCGAACTTAGCTTAGGCATAGGCTCAAAAAAGAAAGACGCTGAAAAAGCCATGCAGGGGCACGTTTTGGCTAAAGGCGAATTGATGGCGACTTACAGCAGGTAACTCAGCGGCTGGCGTGTGGATTTGCGGGGCAAGGCTGTGGTTGGTTGATTTGGTTTTGAACCGAAAATACCTCATTTTAGCCGCTGCTTTGCTTGTCGTTTCCATCTCTGTTTCGCTTTTTTTAACCCTTAAACCCAGCAGCGAAACCCCAACCAGACCCTTTTACCTTGGCGTCGAATTCGCCTACGGAAGCCAATTCTCCCAAGTTAAAGCTTTGGTTGACGCGGTTAAGGGCTACACAAATCTTTTGGTGTATAGGCTCCCCTTTGTTGACGTTTAATCGGACGGCGCTTGATGAATCCTGCAGCTACCTTGACCGGGCGGGAATGAACTTCATCGTTTTAATCACCAGCTACCCCATGTACAACGGCACCAACGGTTACCCTGGGAACGACACGGTTTTTGACTGGATGGGCAACGCCACGCAGCGGTATCCCAGCCACCTGTTGGGTTTTTACAGGTATGATGAGCCGGGCGGGAACCAGCTGGACGGCGCAAGGTTTCAGCTTATCCACAACGCCTCCGACTCCGCTGAGGCAGCTGACGAGTACGTCTACAATTTAGGCGGCATAATTCACTATTACTCTGCGTACGGCGGCAGAACCGATGAGTCGCCAGCGAAGATTTTCACTTCGGACTATGGGCTTTACTGGTTCGACTACGCATCGGGGTACAGCACGGTTTTCGGCGAGTTCGTGGGAAACCAAAGCAGACAAACCGCCATCGCGTTGGAGAGAGGCGCCGCGCAATCCTTCAACCGTCCATGGGGCATCATAATCACCTGGAAATATGACCAGCAGCCCTACCTTGAATCCCCAGACGAAATGTACAGCGACCTGTCGCTGGCTTACAGCGCCGGAGCCACCTACGAGGTGGTTTTCAGCTACCCAAACGCAACCGTTCCCGGCTCCTACGGCACCTTAACCCCCGACGACCTAAAGACCCTGCACACTTTTTGGACTGCCGTCCACACGGACCCTGACCAGTTCGGCTCAAACACCGCTGATGCAGCGTATGTTGTGCCTGCAAACTTCGGGTTTGGCTTCCGCAGCGCCACCGACACAATATGGGGCTTATTCCCAGCCAGCAGCGACAGCTACACGGCGAAAATTTGGAGCGACACCCAACTCCTCCTATCAAGCTACGGCGGCAAATTGAACATCATCTACGACAACCAAACCATCATCCAGCCAACCCTCAACCAATACCCCAAAACCTACTATTACAACCAAACCGTCACCTGATTTTTGCTGGTGCCCAGTTTACGGGTAAAGCCTTTAAACGTAAACGTAACATTTAAGCAACCTGTCTATTGGTTCATGGGAGTTGGGGGCATCCGAAGTTGGCTGAGAAAACACGTGTTAAAGCAAAATCCACAGGGGATTTGCCTTCTCTTGACGCCTCAGGCATCGCCGAGTACATCCGCTTCGACTGTTGCCCCCGCTTCTTTAAACTCCGCTTCGAAGAAAAAGACGAGAAAAAAAATCCTTGGCCCGAAGCCTTCCACAAACCCCTAAGTCCCCTGCTTTTCACCGCCGGCAAGCAGCTGGAAGAGAAAACCGTTCGGGAACTTAAGGCTAAAGCCGCCGACTACAGAGACTTCACATGCTTCGACCCTAAACAGCAAAAAGAGCGTTGGCCCATCGAGTGGCAAAAATCACGCCAATCAATAATAGACGTTCTCCAAGACGCCGTTTCAGCCAGCGAAGAGGCAGATTACAAACCTGTTTTGATTTATCAGGCGCCTGTGATGGGTCACATCGGCTTGTGGGATGTAAAAGGCATAGCCGACCTCATCAGCGTATGGCCAAGCAGAAACGGCAAAGTTAAAGTCCGCATTTTCGAAATCAAATCATCATGGAAAGAGCAGACGGCACACCGCATCCAAGTCGCAATCTACGTGCAACTTCTGACCGCAGCCATAGGCGAGCTCGCATCCAAAGTCGATTTTGAAGGCGGGGTAATCAACAAGGAATCGGACTTGGAGAATCTTGCGCCCGAAAGCCTGCCTTCTTTCCGTCTTGACCCCTTAATCCAAGACGTTCAAAGACTGCTGAGCGTGAACGGGGAGCTTTTCAGAATCCACAGAAAAAGCCTCTGCGACGTGGAGTATCAGCTTTCTTGGCGATGCGACAACTGCGGCTACAACGAATGCTGTGTGGTTCGGGCGGTTGAGAAGGAAAGTGTTGCGTTGCTTAATTTGACTCGGGGCGAGCAGAAGGCGCTGCGGCTGCATGGGATTTTGCTGCTGGAAGACCTTGCAAAGTTGAAGGCTGTGCCAAGGCAAGAGGAACAAAAACCCTACAACTTCAAAGAGATTCGCGCCTTAGACACCCAAAAGGTGCAGAGCCTGTCTGCTGACCCAGTCATCGGCGGCAAGCTTGATCGACTAATTCAGCGAGCCCAATTCATGCTCTATGGTATACGTCCATCGAGCCCTTTCACGAACAAAGTCAGGGCGATGCCTTGGCTAACTGGGACAGGCTACGGAAGCTTGCCTGAAGACAGCCCACAGGAAGGCGCCGACAGCGCACTCCTCTTCAAGCCCGACGGCATGATACGCGTTTACTTTCACATTCAATGGGACTTTTTGGTAAACATAATTTCAATGATTACCGCCCGCATCAGCTGCACACGATACCGCGGCGAATCAATCAGCATCTCAAAAATCGTCAACGCCATCCCCAAAGAGCAGAAAGACTGCATAGAGGAAGAGCGAAGCTTGCTTGAGGCTTTCTTCACCGCCTTAACCGACGCCGTCAACAAAATCGCGGTTGACGTCGGCAGCCCAGATGAAGCCCCCATTCACCTTTACTTCTACACGCGCCAAGAACGTGACCACCTGATGGACGCGGTACGTCGGCATTCTTCTCTGGTGACAGCCTGCGCGGTTCGAGACCTTCTCGGGTTGCGGCAAGCCATTGACCAGCCCATGTTCTCAATTGTGCAGGATGAAATTTTGCTGAGGAAGGCGGTTGGCTACCCGAGCACGGGGCTTTTGCCTGTTCTCAAAATTTCGGGTTACTTCAACAGCAACCTATGGGTAATCAACCGCAAAGACGGCTCCCAACTTGACCCCCGCCGCGTGTTCTACGACGGCTTCTTCAACTTTGACATGCCGTACACAAAAAACCCCGACGACACCATGTCGTTCCTGATAGGATCCGACTCCAGACGCAAAGACGGGTACTATCCAGCCCGCGCCCGCTTCGGAAACCAAATTCCCATCGAATATCTGTGGGCTGCAAAAGGGCGACTGGACAGCAATCAGGAGAAAGCCCAGGCAAGAGTCATGGTGGAGCGGCGTATGTGGTGCGACTACCCGCATAACACGCGGAGAATCAGCGACGAAGACCTAACGCTTCTCGGCACGCAGATTTGCCTGGCGCTGGAGCATGTTGAGAGGTCCCTAAACATTCGGAACCGTCGACTGGGCAAGAAGCCTATTGCTGTGCCGCAGATTCCCAGGTTCACGCTGGGCAAAGCCACCTTGAAGAGCAGTTGCAGCGAATTTCTGGATTTAGAATACTTCGCCAAACGCCAAGAACTCTACCAACATTACTCATTGCTTCCAACCCAACGTGTCGCGACGGGCAGGTCAGTTATTTTCGAGTGCACAAGCGCCGAAGAATTTGACCGCGACTTCGACGTCAGAGGCAAAATAATCTACGAAAGCCTCGGGTTACCCAAATCCGAATGCCTCATCAACGCCTGCCGAATCAAAGGCTCAGACGAATCAGGCTCAGGCGACTGGATGGTTGCCACAGAAATCAAAAAGAACGAGCAGGGACAGTTCGAGGAAATACAGAAAAAATCTCCTTCGCAGCTGGAAAAATCCGCGTTGGTAATCATCGACAAAGTTAACTTGCGCAAAATGGAAATAGCTATCAAAGTTCTGAGTTGGCCCAGCGGAAAAACTCGGCAGTACCGAACATGGCACAGTCTCCCAACCACCGACAAAACCAACGCTAAAGATGGGAAACAGCAGGTTTTCGAGGCGGGGCGAATCTACATTTTAGACGAGATGGCAGACGACATCATTTCCGAGCGGGCAAAAAAATGCTTAGACCACACCGACGACAACCAACTGTACTGTTTGCTGGAAGGCTTCTTGGCAGGCACAAACAAACCCTCCGACCGCACCCCACTGGCGAGGGATTCCGCGAAGCCGTTTTTGCGTTGGGCTAACGGCAGAAGGTTGCCTCCTAAACCCGAGCAGAACCGTTTCATCGAACGGGTTTTCAGCAAAGAACAAGTCGTCATGCTTCAGGGTCCGCCCGGCACAGGCAAAACCGAAACCTTACAGTTAGCGGTGCTCACGCACATTGCCGCGCACAAAGCCTCAGTTAACTGCCGCGTGTTGATGGTTGCCCCGACCCATAAGGCAATCCACGAATTCGTCAACAAGCTGGCTAAGACCTGGCAAAGCTACTGTGCAGAGGGCGGCAAAGACCTCGCTAACCTGAGGATTTACAGGGTAGTGAACAGCGAGCATTCGTCTGGCAAAGCCGTTGACGGCATCCGATACGTAAACTACAACGAGGACGAAGAGGTAGTCACCGAGCTCAAGGGTGCCCTCTCCAGTCAGGACAGGCTGGTTCATGACGCTGGCGACGATTTCCCGCTGGTTCTGTGCGTCACGCCGCCTGGGTTGTATGGTCTCATGAAGAAAATCGGCGGCAAAGAGCCCGCCTGGGACGAAGGCTACTTTGACCTGCTCGTCGTCGACGAGGCAAGCATGATGAGGCTTCCCGAATTGATTCTTTCAGGCGCGTTTGTCCACAAAACCGCCCAGATAATGGTGGCAGGCGACCATCGCCAACTGCCCCCGATTCAAGCACACAACTGGGAAAAAGAAGACCGACGAACCATCGAGGAAATGGCTTCTTTCCTGTCCGCCATGGATTTTCTGCGACTGCTACGCCAAGAAGACCTCGGGCTGGAACACATCCAATCAACAGCATAAAGCCGACATCCCAACCGAGCGCCTCAGCGAAACCCACCGATGCCACCGAGTCGTTGCTCAGTTTCTGCGGGACTGGGTGTACAACAAGGACGGGATTGATTTTCGGTCAGACCAAACCCAAACCCTTCAAGGCGCCGCTGCTTCCACCGAAGGCTTAAACGTGGTTTTGGAGCCAGAAAACGTCTTTGTGCTGGTCGTTCACGATGAAGAGGAAAGCTTCCAATCAAACACCGTGGAGGCACAAATCGTAAACGCGTTGGTTCGAGCTGTAAAACCCGAAAGCGTAGGCGTCGTTACCCCGCATAACGCTCAGCGTGGCGTCGTCAAGAATCTGCTCGTTGGCGGCTACGAGACGCTGCGTGTGGACACGGTGGAGCGATATCAAGGCGGCGAAGCAGACTTCATAATCATATCCTCAACTGTGAGCGACCCCGACTACGTACGCATAGAAAGCGACTTCCTGCTAAACCTTAACCGCGTAAACGTCGCCATCTCCCGAATGAAAAAGAAACTCGTCATCGTCGCCAGCCGCTCCATCTTCGAATTCATGCCGCAAGACGCCAAAGACTACGACAAAGCCTTGCTCTGGAAAGGTATAGCGCAAACCGTAGGCTTCACCGCCAACGGCAACCCCCAATGGAAAGGAACGCTAAGCGACTTCTTAGGAAAACCCGCGCAAGATGTCGAAATCCAAGTTTACACAGCCAAATAACTAACTAATCCACTAGCTTATTATTTCGAAAAGATTCTTGACTGAGATTACTCAATTTCTTGACTATTTGCCCTCGCTTTTTACTAATGCTTTCCTTAATTTACTCAAATTAGAGGTTTTAAGTGCCTTCTAAAACGGTGTTAGTTGCAAAATGAAAGTATTGCCTTGTTTTCTTAGTGGAGAGAGAAACAATGCAGAATACCGAAAAGACATATGGCACAAGGACCTCGGAGAGGAAAAATTGGTTGGCAGTTCTTTCAAATTCACCCAAGTTGCTTAAATTGTACATGAGCGAGACTGCAATAAGCAAACCCCAGTAAGCCATTGAAAGATACCATAAAAACTTCGAAGATAAGCCGCCAAAAAGAAGAACAAATAACACCAGACCCGTTAAAGCAAAAGCCCCATACGAAAATACATATATTATTGCAATTAGCGGCTGTTTAAAAAGTTCCTCTCTAAGCATCAAAGAAATAAGAAATGGAAAACCTAAACCAAGGGCTGCAACAAAAGGAAGCACTTTAACTGCAGTTAGTCGTTTCAGTTCTGAGGTCAACTTTTCTTTAGCACATCCTTCTTTGCACGACTTGAGCCTAAATAATGCTCTTTGATAATAGAGTGTAATATGTTCACTATATTTTTAAGACCTTGCTTGGTTAACATGATTGTGTAAAACAAAGTTTCTTGACTCAGAACTCCATTTCCAAACTATTTAGTTTTGTGCGCGCTTAAAAAAAAAGAAAAAGATGGGTTGGGTGTTTAGTTTAGGTTTACTTCTGCTATTGTTGTTAGGTCGCTGAGGTTTGTGAGTTTTACTTCGGAGTTTGCAATGCTGTAGAGTGTGTTGCCGATGTAGAGAGTACGTGTTATGACGTCGTTTTGGGTGTTGTAGGAGTAGCCGTTGACGAATCCTTGGTTGTCAAGGTAAGTCGAGTTGAGGTTTGTCACTGTGCCTCTGAGGGTGAATCCGGCTGTGTCAACTTTGAAGACGTATGCTCCCTGCCAGGACTGCTCGTTCATGAAGATTGGCGGGCTAACCGTGGATGTTGATCCTGAGGAGGAGCCTGTGTCTCCTTTGGCTGGAGCTGGAACCGGGGGGTTGCCAACTTGAGTCGTTGTTTGTTCAAAGTTCGTTATTGAGACAGGTATGACTAGCAGCTGTTTTTCTAAGCTGAATAGGAATGCGTGGGGGTCGTTTTGGGCAAGGGACGATGTGTAATTGCCGTTGACGATGTAGGTGGCTACTTCGGTTGGGTTGTTGATGTTTGAGACGTCGAAGAGCGAGAGCTTGAGGTTGATGTTTTCGTTTCCGTCAACGATAGTTGTTTGCGACCCGACTCCGATAACATGGTTTGCATCGTAGGGGTAGAGGTAGCTTGAGTAGCCTGGGATTTTGAGTTCGCCTGCAACGGAGGGTGCCTGCGGGTTGCTTAGGTCAATTACGAAGAACGGGTCTGTTTGATGGAACGTTACAAGGTAGCCTGTGTCGCCTATAAAGCGGGCTGCATAGATGTTTTCTCCAGGCGCCATGTTTTCCAGCTTGCCCACGACTGTGAGGTTCATGTTGAGCACGTAGAGGTTGTTTTGCTGGTTTTGGTTAATCCATGAACCCGAGGTTGTGGTGGTTGCGACTCTGAAGTAGCCGTTGTATTCATCCATTGAGTACTGGTTTATGATGTAGCCTGGCACTGAGCCTTTAGCTTGGAAACTTAGGTTTTGCCCGTCTATTCCCACGCGGTAGATTGCGGTGTCTTGGCCGTTTTGGTCGGGGCAGGTTATGTACATGTTGTTTTGGGAAACGTACATGTTGCTTGTGCCGCCCATCATTATGGTCATGTTTGTGGGCGCTTGACGAAGAGTCTGACAGGTTTAAGCCGACAAACGTGGTGTAAGTGAAGTAGGTGTTGTTTAGCTCTGTGTAGTAGATGCTTGTCGGCATAATGGCGGAGGATACTGCGTTGTTGTAGACGGTTGGCAAGACTACGTTGCCGTTGTAGAGGTCTGCGGGTTGGCTGATAACAACGTAAACTTCGTTGCCTATCATTCTTGAGTCAAAGTAGCTGCCGCTCATCGTGTAATTGTACGAAAGAGCCGGCGATGCCTTATTCGTCACATCAAAAATGTAGACGAAGCTTGAAACCCCATAATTGGCGAACCCAGGGTAGTAGGGCATTTGACCGCCCGCAATCATAACCATCGGGTAAGCAATCATGTTGGCGTAGTTGCTTCCCACAACCACCAATGTGTCGCCGTCTTGGCTCAGGTACATGCCTGCCAAACTTGTGTTGTTGCCCAAAGCAATCTTTGAAACCACCGCTGGGTCCTGCGGATTAGCGTTCACGATGAAAACGTTGTTTTGTGATTGCGCTGCCCAATCCTGATTTATCGTGTAGAGGTATTGCCCGTCAGTTTTAACGGTGTCAGCTTCATCTACCCCGGAAACTTGAACGTTTGTGGTTGAATAGCTGGGGGTGGAAGCTTGATTTTCGCTGAAAGTTCCCGTAGTGGACGCGGCTGAAGGTGCAAGAGCATTTGTTGGGGTTGCGGTTCCCGTGTTGCCGTGGTATTGGGCGTCTAAGGGTCCGCCCGTGAAGTTGCTGACCGCGTTGGCGTTTGCTGTGAGAAAGTTTTTCATTTCGGTGATGGAGCCGAAAACTTTGAGGGGCGAAACGTTCGCGGTTGAAACCAGCACTGTTGTTGGGTTGCTGATTGTGTAGATTGCCGACACAAGTATTATGGCTGAGAGTACTGCGATTAATGCGTAGAGTCTTGTTTTTTTCTTTATTTCTTTTTGAACCATACTTTTTTTCTCCAATAAGGGTTAACGTGGCTTGTTATTTGATGCTAAGTACGCGAACAGGTGTTCTAACTGTTAGAATGGGCGCATATTCCATATTCGATAAGCCTCGTACCAAAAGACGGTGCAGACGATGGCTCCGAACGAAAGGATGAACAGGTTGCTTCGGGTGAAACCGTCGAACAGAACCGCAATGTAAAGCGCCAAAAACGCGGTTGTGAACAGGGCGTAGAAGAAGTATCTTGGGAAAAGCAATCTGCCCAGCTTGACGAAGTGGCGAACCACGCCGATTTTCACTTCGCCGACCAGCAAGTAACGACCGCTAACCTCCTCCTTCTGAACCAAACCTAAATCGCGAAGCTGCTCCAAATGATGAAACGCTATGCTGGGGCTGCTAAAATGCAGGGCACGCTGAACCTCACGGACTCCCGCTGCGTTGCCGTTCTTAAGCAAGAACCAGTAAACCTGCCATGCTTTACCCCGTAGTGAGTACTCAAGCTCAGCTGCTTCGTTACCACTCAATCCGCTAAACCCTCAACGGGAACATTATACAGAAGCTGGAACATATAAGCCCAAGCATTAGAACAGGGTCGCCGAGCCTTCTTTGGCGATGAAGCAAACGAATTAAACTTTAGAACAGTCTTCTACTCTTGACTAATCGATTATTGTCGTTTCAAGCTGCCGTAAATTTTCGCTTTTAAGCAATTAGGGCTGGGAGAAGCTCATCTGGAGTAAAGCTGTCGTTTGAGCTTCCCTCGTAAAAGTACAGTTGCCTGTAAGAAACGTCCCAAGACGGGTCTCGCTGGGCATCCGTAACTCTGAATACGCCTTGGCTGGTCTGCAATGAAAGCGAAACAATAAATCTTGTGCTGTTAGTTATCGTAAAGTGGACTGGGACGTTTTTTCTTGGTGTCCGCCGAGAGTAAACGCGAATTTCGCGGCTGAACCGTTGATTTGTTGATAGGGCATTGGTGTGTCCGTCGAGAAGGAGCCGCCGTTGAAGGTGACGGTGACTTCGAAGGTTGCAGGCATGAAGCCGCTGTTTTTGCAGCCGACGGGAATAAAACAGCCGTTCACGGAAGCGTTGTTTTCTAAGTTGACGGTTACCCAATTATCGGCGACCTTTTGGTATTTGTAGTCTGTATATACCCAGTAATCCACATCCGGCATTATGAATAACCAAAACATGGAGCTTCCCGCCACCGCGGCAATCAAGATGATGGCAGACACCAATAAAGCAACCCGCCTTCTTTTCATATTTATCCTCAACTTTTGTTACAGGGTCTGCTGTTGACTTAAATCTAATGTTTAGAACAGGCGACGCATCAAACCTGCAATGCTAAAAACTTAAAATAAGACTTAAAAGAAAAAAAAGAAAAAGGGTTTATTTTTTTTCTGTTTATGCGTGTTTTCTTGTGACGAGAAGTGCTAGTGACTGCGCCGATGATGGCGATGACGATGATGATGGCTACGATTCCGTATTCAACGGTTGCGTTTGTTGCTAAGCCTACTGCTGGTGTTGCTGTTGCTGGTGCTGCTGTTGGGGCGTTTCCTGCGTAGAGGTATGTTGTTGCTGATGATCCGTAGTATGCGTCTGTTCCGCCGAAGATTGCGGTGACTGTGTAGTTGCCTGAAATGTCTGGTGTCCATTTGAGACCCCATGCGCCGTTAGCAGTGCTTGTGGTTGTTCCGATGAGTCGGTAGTTGTTGTTTGAGTCGAGGACGTATACTGAGATTGGGACACCTGTTGTGTTGGTTTGCATCGGCTGTTGCTCGTAGACTGCTTCCATGAATTGTGACATGCTTGCGTCAGATACGCATGGTAGTCCGTTGGGGAAGTTGGATGCAACTGCCTGCTGAGATGCGCCTGCTGAGACGTCGGTTACTGTGCCTTCAATTATGACTGGTGATCCGACAGTTGTGACTGGGTCTGCCGAAGTGACTGTGGTTTTGCTTGGTCCTTGACCGAATGCGTAGATTTGTCCATCATAGCTGTTGTATGCGGTCATGATGTTGTATGAGTTTTCTGCTGCGGTGTCATCGAAAGCCAGTTCCTTCCAGATAAGTGCGCCAGTTGTGCCGTTGAGTGCAAGCATTTGTGCTCCGTGGAATAGTGGTGGGCTGTATTCGTGTCCTTCAGAGAGGTATAGGATGTTGTTTCCGCCTGCCATCGTGCCGCCGTATTGAACCCAGATTGGCCAGACGCCGTAAGGTGTTTCAGTTCCTGGACTGCCTTGCAATATGGTTGTTGATGTTTGCCATGTGACGTTGCCGTTGAGCATGTTGACTGCCCAGATGTCGCCGCCTAAGCCCCAGAAGTAGATTATGCCGGTTGTTGGGTTAACGACGTCTTGGATTCCGTATTCGTCATAAGAGTTCGGTACAGTTCCGTCTGGACCCATGAGGGTTATCTGCCACATCTGTTTGCCCGTGGTTATTGAGTATCCTGTGGTCACGAATGTGTTCTCGTTGCAGACAATGTACACTCCGTCAGCTGCTAGGCCCTGGAAGTTTTCGCTGATTCTTGTGAATGGTGTCTCTGTTCGGTTGAATATCCATAGCTCTTGGCCGTTGACTTGATTGAATCCTGCTTCGACTGCCCATCCTGCGGTGGCTCCGACTTCAGGAGTTCCAAATCCGTTGGTCAAGACAATGACGTCGCTTCCGATGTATCCGATGTTTGTTCCGCCGCCGACGAGGCTTAGTTGAACGCCATTATAGGTTGGAATCATTGTTTCATAAACTATTCCGGTGTCGAATGCGAATATTGCGTTTTCTCTCAAAGTCCATTCAGGTAAACTGGATAGGTCTGTTTCGCCGATAGCCATTGTCAAGTTAAATTCGCATAGCGCGGGTGCTGTCAGGTATTCACGTGGAAGAGCAGCGCCGCCTTCAGTGTGTGGAATTATGGAGTCTGCTGTGGCGTTTCCAGCGTGACTGTAGGTGCTGTTGACGTAGTAGCCGCATAGGTTTCCGTTTTCGTCGTCTGCCCAGAAGGTTGGTGAGGTTCCGTTGACGATGCTGGCGACGTATTTGCCTGTTAATGCGTCATATAGGTTGAATTGTGTGCCAGAGTCTGGGATTTTGCTGCCGCCAGTGTCAGCTGGAGGAAGTGTGCCTGAGGTTAAGATGTATGGTCCGCATATTCCGTATTGGTTCGGTGACTCAAAGTTTGGCATGTATCCAGCAATCAGAGCGTTGGTTGTGTTTAAAACCCACATTGTTTGTCCGTTGTAGAGGTTTGTTGCTTTGATGCCGTTGCTGTATGATGTGTCTGTGGTGTACCATGTTGAGTACTCTATGCCGTCGATGACAACTGGGTTCCATTTTGGCTCATATTGCGAGGTTGTCCAATAGCTGCCTGCTTGCTCAGTGGGTGAGGCTCCGCCTGTGACTCCGCCGATACACCATGGAGCAGTCCATAGTATGTGGCCTGAGGTTGGACCCATAGTGTATGGGTTGTCGTTACCAGTCGCGTTGTATTGCCCTGTTGCGCCGAACGCGTTCGCCGCTAATCCGAGCCATGGTGCACTAATGGCAGACCATGTTTGGACGTTGTTTGAGTTAACTGGGGTTTGCCACCACGATGTTGGGAGTGGTGTGGTTGGGATGCCGCCTGCTGGTGCCTGCTGGACAACCAGTGTGTATATGCTGCTGTTGCTGGGTGATTCTACGTCGTTTTTGTATGTTCCTGATGCGAGTGTTTGTCCTCCGTAGACTAGTTGGAAGGTGTAGTTGCCGGTTGTAGCTGGGCTGTACCGTGTGTATGTGCCGCCTGTTAAGTCTGAAGCGAATGTTCCTAGCGAGGTTTGTGCTCCGCCTGGGGGAGTAACGTAGACTGTCATGTTTTGTGCGACGACGTTGCCTGGTACTGGTACTGCAAGCCAAAAGTCAACGGTTACATCTTGTCCTACGCCGCATGGGTTTGGTGCAACATTAATGAATGAGTACGTCGGAATCAATACTTGTCCATGAACCGTGGCGAAAGCTGCTGACATCGAGAAAATCATTAGCACTGCAATGAAAACAGATACAATTTTACCAATTGAAAAGTTTTTCATTCTTTTTTCTCCTTGGTGAAAAAGTTTGGTGCAAGGGAGCGCTTATAAGTATATACCAGAATGTGTTCCAAATTTTGTTTTCAATCAAAAGTGCAAATTTCTTCTAAAAACGTTCATAAATTCGATGCAGATGAGTTAGTTCTGATATTTTCTTTTTGTTTCTTTATTTTTGATGAAAATGAGTATCCGTAAATTTTAGTGTCCTGCGGTGCTGTACAGGACGCGGTTGCCGCATTTTGGGCATTCGTAATAGATTACTGTTTTTTGGCTGTTGCATACAGGCTTCATTTTCTCGTAGCAGTCAGGGCAAAGCAGGGTTCGTTTGGCGGGTTTGGTTTGTTTCATAAAATCTTACCTATTCGCCTTAGGATATAACTGTTGCCGAAAACCCGTGTTTTGTCGAGATAATAAAAAAGAAAAAAGATAGATTGGGAGAAAGAAACGCTTTTAGCGTTCTTTAAGTTTGGGTTTTGTTGGCTTGTTGCCCTGTGGGCATTCCTGGGGGTAGGTCTGGGAAGTTTTGGCTGACTCTTTGTTCTGCGACGGTTGCTGCTTCTGAGAGGATTTTTGCTGCGTCTTCGTTTACGTTTTCGAAGTTCAGTGACATTCCGCTGCTTGTTCCTGCTTCAAACATTAAGCCGCTTAGCATGTCGCCGATGCTGCCGAGTTCGCCTTCTGCTTCAGGCAAAACACCGCCAAGCCCAGTGCTGACACTGCGCAATACGCCTATGCATGGCCCCAAAGTTGCGACGACATCGCCCAGCTCCGAAACAGTTTTTATGCGTAGCGAAATTTGGTCGAGTGCAAGCCTTGCGTTCATGATGATTTTTCCCATCTTGCGTATTTCAGCCAGTTCAGTTGCGTAGATGTTGGCGTGTGGTGTGTCGTGGTGTGTGTAGGCGTCGACTAGTTTAGAGAATAGGGCTTTGTCTTTTTGTGTGAAGCGGTCGTTTGCTTGGTCAAGCTTTGCGATTTGCATGTCAAGTTTTCTAACAGCCATGTCCAATGCGGGTTTCAGCGGTGGGGGTGGTGTAATCGTGTTTTTTATGGTTGTGCCAAATGATTCTGTTTCTTTTTTCTGCTCCCATTTCTTAGCGAAATTTTCAGACATTGTAAACATCCTTCGTTGTGTTTCATGCAGCGAAAGCCGCTTTTAATTGTTTTTAACATGCGCATATATATGTAGAAAGAAAAAAACTGGTTTTTTGGAGAAAATCTAAACGACGCCTCGAAAAAGCAGGTTTATTTGCAACTTTTAGACGCCACGCTTGCATCTTGCTTGTTTTCGCTGCGGTTCGGGCAGGTTTTGTCCCTAATGCGTTGGGAAATTGGGTTGGGAAACATTAAAATGATATTGCCGTCTATCTTAGCATGCGTTAGCTTGCGGTGAACTGCTTGAGTGACCATTACGCACCTTTAGTCGGGGATAATTATGCTCCTGAAAAAATCCGTGTAATCATACCTGTCGGCGGAAAAGCGACGCGGTTGCTGCCTTTGACGGCTGAAACAAGCAAAGCATGTCTGCGGCTGCTTAATAGGCCGCTGGTTGAGTTTTCCCTTCTTTCGTTGGCTAACCAGGGCATACGCAACTTCATCTTCGGCGTGAAAGGCTACACTAACTACCGCGACCTCTACGACTACTTCGAGTCAGGCTACGGATTCAGCGCACGCTACAACATCAAACCGCGAATCCACATTAAATATCAGCCTAACGTGGACGATTTAGGAAGCGCCGACTCCGCAAGAATCAACATGGATTACTATGAATTGAACAACCCCGTTTTTGCCGTGCAAGGCGACAACATCTTCGACGTCAACCTGAAAAGCCTCCTTGACTTCCACAGAGGAAAAATGTTCCGCCCTAACAATCGTCCTGCGCGAAGTCGATAACGTCGAAGGGTTAGGCATAGCTGACATCGACAAGACCGGACGCATCTGCCGCTTCGTCGAAAAACCAAAACCTAAAGACGCACCCAGCAACTTGGCCAACACGGGACTGTACGTGCTGTCGCCCGAAGTGAAGAAAATCTTCAAGGAGAAAGGCATCCAACAAATCGTCAAGGAGAAAAACCGTTTAGACTTCGGCTACGACTTCATCCCATACGTCATCCAAACAGGACGCCCCGTTTACGGCTACACACTCAAAGGCAACTGGTTTGACATCGGCACACCCAAAAGCTACCTGGAAGCCATGAAGAAACTGCTATACGGCGGGTTCCCGGCTGTAAGTGACTTCGGCGGTAGACTGGACGATGGCAGCACGATTTGGGTGCAGGGTGAAAGCGGCGACTCAGAGAAACGTCGCCAAGAAATCATCCAGAAGATTAAGCAGAAGAAAATCACGATTGAAGGCGCAGTTTTGATTGGGCGTCACTGCGAGATAGATGACGGCGCAAGAATCGTGGATTCAAGCATCGACAACTTTACTCGGATAGGCAAAAATGCGGTGGTCGTTAACTCTTCCATTATGGATCGGGTTATCATCGGTGAACACGCCGAGATCTATGACAGCATCGTCGGGAGACATGTGGTGGTTAATTCAAGCCAGAAATGCCCAACCAAAATAACCGCCGTCTCAATAGTTGCCGACGACGTTCGACTTGAAGAAGGCTGCACGCTTGTAGGCTCAAAAATCTACCCGCACCAAACCATACGAGGAGAATTCCAGAACCAAACAATAATAGCAAACTAATCTCTTCTACATCGCTTCTTCTCAACGGTGCGCACTGATAGGTAATCTTATAAGGTAATCTAATCAATGTATTATTGGTAACCTTTATGAGTGAACAAGTTAAGGTGCTCCAAAAAGGGAAGATTACAATACCTGCCAACATAAGGCAAAAACTGGGAATCATGGAAGGCGATTGCGTTACGTTAAAAATAGTGGGAAATAGGCTTGTAATTTTGCCTCCAAACACTGTTCCGAACCCAACAGAACTACTTACTGGTTTAGGTGAAGGAATCGAGATTAAGGAACCATTGAAACAAGAATTAATAAAAGCCTCAGCAGCAAGAGTGACGAGAAAAATGTTGAGGTCCAAATAAATGAGGTTTGTCGACACAAACGTCTTCATTTATAGCATCATTAAATCTCCCAAAAAAGATTTTGAAATTTCCAATCAAATCTTACATCGAATAGAAAATGGCGAAATTGTTGCAACTAGCTTGGCTGTCATTCAGGAAGTTGTCGACTTTCTTGAGTATAATGGCAGAAAAAAAGAAATTGGAAGCTTCCTTATGAGTATTAACTCGTTTTTATCTATGAATAAGCTCGCTCCCACTTGGAGCAACTTCCTTCCCTGCATTGGCGACCTTTATTTTAAGCAAATTGACTTCGTTGATGCATTGACGTTGCAGTTAATGAAAGAAAACAAAATTACGGAAATATACTCACATGATAAAGACTTTGACAGGGTCGACTGGGTCAAGAGAATATGGGAATAAAACGAAATCTACGCTTTGAACCATTTGAAAATCAGGTACTGCACTTTTTCCGCAGCCAAATCGGGAACCGCGATGATGAAGCGTTTTCTTACGGTTGTTGCTAATCGCCCTGCTTTGACGATTTCTGTGGCTGACATGTCTGAAGCCGCTTTCTTCACGGAAACCATGTAGGGCGCGTGTTCAACGCCTGGACCATACTTGTAAACGGCGAAGTCGCAGCCGAATTTGATGCCTGGCGTCACAATCAAGCCGCTGCTGCGAAGGTCGCGGTAAACAGCGTATTTCTCCTCAAACTCATCATACAACTGCTTAACTTTCTGCTTCAGCTTCTTGGGACCCACGCTTTCCTGCTCCGCACCTTCGTAGATGGCTATTTTCTTGTTTTCCAAAAGATAGAGGCCTTCCATCAGGTCCAGGATGAGTGGTGCGTCGAACTCGGGGATTTTTGGTTTAGGGATGCCGAGTGGTTTGCCGAAGTATCCTGCTTTGTAGAGTTGGCCGCCTTCTTTTGAATCCCAGACGACTAAGAAGTTTTCGATGAGTTCAACTTTTATTTTAGGCATCGCATTCGGCTCTTCTACATGATGAACGAAATCATTCTTGCTACGTCGGCTGCGTCTTCGGCTTTGTCAGCTGAGTTTTCCAGCATCTGAAGAACGTCGCGTAGCAGCAGAAGCACGGGGGTTTCGAGTTTGGCGCTGAGTATTTTTATGGTTAGCGCCCTGTATTGGTCGTCAACTATGCGTTCGGCGATTTCTACGTCTTTGGCTCTTTCAAGGGTTTTCTGTGACCCGTAGTTTAGAACCATCATTGTTTCCCTGAGTTTGAGGACGCTGTTTAGGACGGCTGATGACAGTTTAAGCAGGTCTTTTTTTATGTCGGAGGAAAGGGTCCAGTTGTGCTCCATGATTTCAACGAGGTAGTATGCTATGCCTTCGCTGAAGTCGGCTATTTCGCTTGATAAATTTGTGAATCTTAAGAAGTCTTCTCGGGCAATCAAGATGGCGCCTATTTCAGATAGTTCTTGAGAAACCATGCGTCTTGCTTTAACAACTTCTTCCTCGCCTGACCTGATTTCGGTAAAAAGCCTGCGGACGCCGTCTTTGTCGCCGCTTGCAAAACACTCGACAAGCTGAGGGATTTTTCTTGACACATCAACTACTTTACGTAAGTTATCTTGACAAGCATTCAACGCGCGCCTTTTTACGCGTTCTTCTGTTTCTGAAGGAAGTACCAACGTTTCGCCCCGCCAATAATTGTCCCGAATTTACGATGTAAGTAATTCTGCGTCCATTAAAAAAGGTAGCTGATTAAGTTTGGATTGCGGCTCCTAAATCGTTGAAGTTTATTTTTCCCTGGAAGTAGCTTCGGAGAAGCTCAGGCAAATCTTTAATTGCCGTTCTCACCTGCAGCCAGCTGTCTCTGTCCCGCACAGTCACCGTTTCCTTCTCCAAAGTCTCGTAGTCAATGGTTACCCCCAGCTGCACACCTGCCTCGTCAGCCCTCGCGTAGCGTCTGCCGATGGAGCCTGCCTCATCCAAATCAGTCATGAAACCCTCATCCGCCAGCAACCTCTGCACCTGAACCGCTTTCGTATCCATGCCGTCCTTGCTCATCAACGGGTAAACGCCAACCTGAATCGGCGCAATAGACCTTGGAAAACCCATAACAACCCTATCCTCTTTTATGCCGTACGCATATTCCAACGCTACGTAGAATAGTCTATCTGAGCCGAAGCTGGGTTCAACCACGTGGGGTATGAAGCGTGTGCCGCGGACGATTGTTTTTTGGATGCCGATGTCGACTTGGTCAGGTTTAACTTCGTAGTTTTCTACCTTGAAGAAACCTTGCTTTTTCATGGCGTCGGCAACTTCTTGAGCGGGAGCTTTTGTGAGTAGGTCGGCGACTTTTGCGGCTTCTCCCTTGTAGACGGGACCAAGCTTTGCCATTATGGGTTTTACAGCCAGCATTTCCTTTTCAACGGGGCTAGCGTATTCCTTGTAGACGCTCATGTCTACGCCGCTTGCCTGCATGTGGCATTTCAAATCGTAGTCTGTTCGGTAAGCGTGACCAGAAACTTCTACCCAGCCCCAACGGTCAACCAACACTTCCTGGTCAAAGCTTTGGCTTGAATAATGGGCTTTTTCCCAACTCAATTTTTCAATAAAACGTTGTTTCTCCGCTGGAACCCCGAGCTCAACCAGAAGCCGCTTAGCCATTGCCATGAAGAACGCTTGCCATTCGCTGCGGATTACTTTGCGGTCAATCGCCTCGCGAACCGTCATGTTTGTGGTGACTTCGCATTCTTTGAGTCTGGTTTCACAGAGCAAAATAGGCAAAACATCGTTTTCTACTTCTGGAAGCTTATAGCACGCTGGCTCTTCAGGGTCAAAGAAAAACTCTAAATCAGAAATGGTGAATTCTCTAAGCCTAATCAAGCCTTGTCGAGGCGAAATCTCGTTGCGTAGCGCGTGACCGATGTTTATAACGCCGAACGGAAGCCTTTCCCGTGCGCCAGTGTAGAGACGGTTGAACTCAACAAAGATGTTCTGGGCGGCTTCGGGTCTTCCGTAGCCGACCGAGCCAGAATATGGGCCGATTGTGGTTTCGAACATGGTGAGGTAACGTTGGGGTTCGCCGAATTTGCCGGTGCAGTCGGGGCAAACTACCTCGTGGCGCTCGATTTCCTGTTTGATTTCGGTTAAAGTCATTTTTTCTGCTTCGGCGGAGCTTATGCCTTTTTCTTCAAGCAGATGATCCGCTCGAAAACGGGTGTGACAGTTTTGGCACTCAACCATTGGCTCTTTGAAGTGGTCAACGTGTCCTGAGGCTTCAAAAACTTTGGCTGGTGCAATAATGGATGATTCCATTTCGTAAATGCCGATTTTCTTGACGAAAAGCTCTCTTAGCTTGGCTTCAACGTTCTGTTTCAGCCTTGTGCCCAGCGGTCCGTAGGTTACGAAGCCGCCGCTTCCGCCGTAAATCTCAAATGAAGGCCAGAAAAATCCTCTGCGACGCGCCAACTCGTTGATGGCTGTGAATTTGTCACATTCAGGTTTTGAACATTTAACTTCGTCGCTGCTCAACTGTCTTTACCTTTTTTAGGTTTAGCGACCGAAGGTAAATTAAGGTTGCTAACAAAATCTCCTCATTATTCAAGCGGTTGTAGTTTTTCGCTCGTAATTTAACAGCTTTTTGTTTCTCGAAACAGGAAGAATGATTAAGTAAAGATAAGGTGTGGACTTGATTTGGCTGATATGGGATTTTTTGAAATTTGAAAAGCCAATTTCTTGACAGACTAAATCTGGAAATGTTCGAGGCTACTTCAGTTATCTAAATGGAGTTTTTTTAAGCTGGTTTTTCTCTGGTCTATCTTTTGCTACTACTTTGATCGCAGCCACAACGCCTAATGCAATGGCTATTCCTCCTATTGCTCCGTAAACCGCTTGAATTAGGCTTGGCTGCTTAGCAGATTGCGGGTGTGTTACTGAGGCGATTGGAGGTTGTGCTGTGGCAGAGTTGAAGATTATTGATATTTGGTGTGTGCTGAAATGGGTTAGGTACCAAACATAGTAGTTGTCGCCGTAAAGGTTGAAGCTCTGGTTTTGGGCAAGCTGATTGTCAATGTAGACTTCAGGCGTTGTTCCAAAGGGAACCGCACTTTTCGGGATGATAACAGTTCCAAAACCCGTTGAGCCGCTTGGGCCTGTTACAGTGAAAGACAAGGTGGTTGTTGCGGCTGTTTGATTTGTCGATATGGTAACTTTGGAAATTTGTGAACTGGTGATGTTCCCGTTGATTGTCAGGTTTACAGTTGAGCCGTTTTCTGTGGTTGCAGTGATGACTGTTGAGTTTTGGGCTGTTGGAATTGTCAAATTGCCCGTAGGCGAAGAAACAGTTTTTGAAAAATTGCCTAGCGATACAACTGGGGTTGGTGCAGGTGTGGGGAGCGGGTTGGGCGGCGGAGGCAGGATTGCAGAATCTGAGATTACCGAGACTGTTCCAGCTTCCCAATTGCTTATGAACATCTCGCCCTTGGCGGAGTCATAGGCGAACCCGCAATTTAGGCCCTGCGTGGGTATAACCGAAATTAGGGAATCGTTACTATCCGATATTACCGATACGCTGTGGTAGTTTCCTTGGTTTGTTACGAAAATCTCGCCGTTTCCCGAATCATAACCTAAATAGGCTGGTTCAAGAGGCAAAGGCACCGTTGCGACAACCGAGGTGCTGTTATCTGCTATTACTGAAATGGACCCAGACGTAGGCGACTCAGTGCTGGAAACGAACATCTCGCCTTTCGCTGAATCGTAAGCTAATTGGCCGTCGCCGAAGCCGACATAAACGTTTGCGACGATTGTGTTGGTTGTGTCGGATATGATCGAAATTGAGTTGGGGGTATGTGTGTTCTTGTCGATTAATATGAGGTTGTCAACGTAGATTTCGCCTTTGGCGGGGTCATAAGCTAATCCGCAGACGTTATATCCCAACCCGATCGTTGCTACCACTGTGTCGGTGGTATCTGAAATTACCCAGACGGTTTGGCCTAAAAGGTTGCCTGCAAAGATTTCTCCAGTGCCAGAATCATAAGCCATCGCTCCAATGCCGCCGTCTACAGGTACGGTGGCAACTAGGCTGTTATTTGAATCCGCTATTACATAAACTACGTATGGGTTAACGTAGTTGGCTGCGAATATTTCCCCTTTGCCGGAGTCATAAACTATGGCGGCGGTTGAATTTGGAAGGTTAATCGTGGCAACAACGCTATTATTGGTGTCCGATATGACTGAGATTGAACTGGAATATCCGTTGGCCACAAAAATCTCGCCCTTAGCAGGGTCGTAAGCTAAGCCCCCGGGCTCATTTCCCACTCGTATCACACTACTTATAACGCCAGCAGCTTGAACTGAATTAGCGGCTGACAGAATTGGGCATGACAAAAATAGAAAGACGAGAACAGCTGCTATGGCTAAACTTCTGCTCATGTCCACCACTTCACCTGTGTGCGGGTTAGCGTTAAAAGGTTTTTTGTTTAGGTTTCTTGACTGGGATTAGTCAACTTTTCTTGACTAAAGGCAAGATTTGGTTTTCCTCTATTTGGCTCTTCTAGATGCGCCTATTTGGTTCATCTAGACAACCTCTACGGGTAGGCGGGACGAAAAAATAAAACGCCGACAGACCCATATTTCGCTTTGCGGAAACGCTTAAAACCATCCGCTCATATTTAGCGGTTGAACAGGAGAAATGTGTTTTGGGTTTCGCAGAAAAAGCCAAGCCAACCGTGGATGAGTTGCTTGCCAAAGCCAAGAAGCCAGCGCAGCTTTCTTCGCCGATGCACAGGTTTTATGAAGGCAAAATGCAGGTTCTTCCAAAATGCGCTATTCGAAGCGTCGACGACTTCGCAGTCTGGTACACTCCAGGCGTGGCGGCACCCTGCAGAGAAATCCAAGCAGACCCAGACAAATCCTTCGAATTAACCAACCGATGGAACTCCGTTGCAATTGTTTCTGACGGAACCCGCGTTCTGGGTTTAGGCGACATCGGTCCTGAAGCGGCGCTGCCCGTGATGGAGGGCAAAGCCATGCTTTTCAAGTATCTGGGCGGAGTTGACGCCTTCCCAATCTGCCTTCGAACCAAGGAGCCAAACGAAATTGTTAAGATTTGCATGGCGTTGGAGCCGTCTTTTGGCGGCATCAATCTGGAGGATATCGAGAAACCTAAGTGCTTCCAAGTTCTTGAAAACGCCTGCGAGCAACTAAAGATTCCAGTTTGGCACGACGACCAGCAGGGCACCGCCACAGTGATTCTGGCGGGGCTGATGAATGCTTTTAAGATTGTTGGCAAAAAACCGCAGGAGAGCCTAATCACGCTGGTCGGTTCAGGAGCAGCTAACATCCGCACGGCTTACGTTCTTATGCAGTGGGGTGTTAAACCCGGCAACATAATTCTTGCCGACAGCAAAGGCGTCGTAGACAAGAGCCGAAAAGACATCACAAAAGAAGAAGACCCATGGAAATACGACGTAACACAGAAAACCAACGGGGAAGGCAGAGTCGGCGGCATCGAGGAAGCATTTAAAGGCGTCGATGCAGTTGTCGCAGCTTCAAAACCGGGACCTGGCACAATCAAGAAAGAATGGGTTAAATCTATGGCTCAAAACGCAATAATCTTTGCCTGCGCCAATCCGATACCTGAAATTTGGCCCTGGGATGCGGAGGAAGCGGGAGCCCGAATTGTAGCGACGGGCAGAAGTGACTTCCCAAACCAAGTAAACAACAGCTTAGGGTTCCCAGCCATCTTCCGAGGCGTATTGGATGTGCGTGCAAGAGGCGTGACGGATAGTATGTGCATCGCAGCCGCAAAGGAACTCGCCGCCTACGCTGAAGAGCGGGGCATGAGCGAAACAGATATTTTGCCAAGGATGGATGAGTGGGAAGTTTTCCCCGTGAAGCCGTTGCATGCGCCCTTAAATCGATCGAGGACGGCGTCGCAAGAATTAAACCGTCCAGGCAAGAACTGTTTGACCGCGCCACAGCCATAATCCAAAACGCCCGCCAATCAACCGAGCTGCTCATGAAGCATGGGTTGATTAAGCAGCCGCCAAACGAAAGCGAACTCCTCAAATAGGAAGGTCAAGACGCTTTTTCTTCTTTTTCGGGATATTCTTGTCTACGAATCTTGATTCTTAGGCGGTATGCCAATATTGTTATATACACAGTTGTCTATACGAATTTTGTATGTCAGAAGTTATTACTGTCAGAGTTAACAAATCACTTAAAGAAAAGGTAAGACGCCACAAAATAGACGTTAGTAAAACGGTGAGAGCAGCCCTAGAAGAAGAAGTTAAGAAACGAGAAACCGCTGAACTAACCCAAGCCATTAACCAGATGAAAGCCATCCTACAAAAAATTCCAGATGAAGAAATCGTAAAAGCCATACGGGAATCAAGAGACCAGCGATGAAACATTACCTGCTTGATGCAAACGCCTTCATTTTTCTAATAAAAAAGGCAGATGCCCCAACCACACTTGAATGTCTGCAAAACTCCAAGTATATCTTGACTTAACCTTTTATGAGGTAGGAAACGCGGTTTGGAAAGAAAGTTACCTAACAAAGCTGCTTTCAGCTGATGCTGCAAAAAATCTGAAAGAGACAGCTCAGACAATCCTCGCGAAGATGGATCGGCTAAGCTGCAAACCAGAAAGTTTCAAAAAAATTGTTGAAATCGCTAAAACAGAAGAACTCACATTCTACGACTCAAGCTACATTTACTTTGCCAAAGAAAACGGGCTTCAACTCCTCACCGAAGACAAAAAGCTGAAAACCAAAGCACAAAAACACGTGAGAGCTCAGAGTATTAGCGAATTACTGTCAGTTTAAATGTCTCACAATTTTTGTCCCCTGAATGAGTCAAACCAAAATTTTTTCGTAGAGGCGGCATGGCGTACCCGTTGGACATAAAAATCAATGCAGTTGGAGGCTTCTTTTGGAAGCGCTGCCGAAGCACTCAAAAGACCAGGAAACCAGCAGCCTGCCCATAATCCGCCCATACCCGACAATAACTTCAACATGCACTCAACATGCAAAGTCGCATCCCGCCCATCCCAAATGGGCACCCCGCAAGCAGAAGCCAAGCCTAAACCAAAAAAGCAACCCAAAACACAAAATCCGAAGGCGGAAAGTCTCAACTTTCACCAAAACAAAAGTCTCAACAAAAAAATAAACCAAAAATCAAACTTAATAAGACATGAAACTGCTTTGAACAAAAAATAAAAAAATTTATAGAGGAGTTATTCTCACGATGTTTCTTTTTTCAAGTCTTCGCAGAGCATCTAAGCATTCGTCTTTTTTTTCGCCAGTGATGTTGAGGCTAAGCATGATTTCTTTAACAGAGACTTCAGTTTTGCCGAAATTCTCATGGCGCTTGTGAAGGTGTTGCACGATGGATTTTTCAAGCTTGCCGCATCGCCAAGTACTGTTACGGATCAAAACAACGATGGTTCGGACAAGTGTCTGCTCGTTAGACTTTCTTCCTCGAGGCTCTCCCACTCACTCACCGCCCAATACACCGCATCAAGATATTTAACCATATCTAGAAACGGCTAAACGCCAACTTCAGCAAAACTGCGCCTACTGCAGCGTCTTTTTCAGAAAAAGCCCATGTTTATTGCCGTAATATTTCTCCAGTTTAGCAATTTTCAGGTAGCCGCTGTTTTGGTAGAGCTTTATTGCGGCGGAGTTGTCTTCCCTTACCTCCAGATGGCTTTCGTTCACGCCTTTTTCCTTCAGAATCTTCTCAATTTCCCGTAGCATTTGGCTGCCGATTCCTTTTCGCCTGTAAGATGGAGCAACGTTGAGCGTAATTATGTGTCCGAATGGTGCGTCGTTTTCGATTTCAACCTGCGAAATTATGAACCCAGCAATCTCGTTGTCGGCTTTAGCAACTAAACTTATAGAATTGTAGTCGGTGAGCAAGTAGGCTAATTGCCGTTTCGTGAAGGCTTCCTGGTCAAAGCATTGATTCTCGATTTGGCAGAGTTTATCCAGCAGCCGAATAGAAGCGGTTTCAATTTTAATATTCATTTTTTTTCTTAGGGACTATTAGGGTTCAGGGTCGATTTTAATTTTTTCCGTATTCACGGCATTCGTTAACGCGGGTTTTAGCTCGAGCCATTGCTGCGCTCCAAAGCCAATGATGAAGAAAAGCCACAGCGTGATTATTCTTGTGAGTATGGTGGCTGTTGCAGCCATTGCTCCTGGGATACCCATTGAAATGTAAAGTGTCGTCATTACTGCCTCGGGAAGACCAACTTCAAATGGTATGCCTACAGGAATCGATTTGACAGCTAGGAATATGGCTGAGGTGACAATTATTATGCTTATTGAAACTGGGTAATTCAACGATTGAAAGACAAGATACGGGATGGCTAAGCTGAAAAACCAGGAGATAAGCAGGTAGGAAAGCGAGAATGCTATGGCTCTGGGGTTATGGCGAAACTCTTTCATCGAGTCATGAAAGTGATCCGTAATCTCGATGCCTTCTTCCTTCAATTTTTCCAGCTTTATTTTTCCTCTGCTGATTTTCCCAGCAAACTCCGTTACCCAATTAATGCCTTTTAGGGTCCATTGCCGCTTCAACGACAAAATCGCCATCAGAAAAAGTATGCCGACTATTACAACCGCGACAAGAATGATTAGGTTAAAAACAACGGGGTTAACGTTGCCTCCGAAAGTAAGCAAAACTAACCCCGCGACTAACGCAACAGCGTTTATGGTGGTTCCGAGGAACCTGTGAGTGTAGAGTGACGCAACAACTTTTCCGAATGAGCCGCATCCGTCCCTTGTCAGCAGATAGGTGCGGGTTACTTCTCCGCTGATGGATTGCGCTGGAACAATCGTGTCAACGTACATGCCGTACCAAACGTAGAGGTAAGCTCGAACCAAACTCATCTTGATAGAAAGATGATTCGTCAGCACCTTCCAAGAGACTGTGAAAAACAAAACCTGAAACAAGCCGAAAATAATGGCTGCGGAGTAGATAAGCGGGTTAGCTTTTTTTGCCGTAGCAAAAATGCCGATGATGTCGACTTTGAACAGGTAAATATAAAGGAAAAAGCCAAATAAACCCAACAGCGGAAAAATCACCGTTTTCCACGTAAACTTCGTCTTGGGAAGCTGCATTTGGCTTTTTGCACCTGAAGTAAACGGTGAGATGTGGAGCTAGCAATATATTCTTTGCCCAAATCCAACCCAATATCTTTTCGGGGTCAGGCGTTGAGTTTGCGGGCAGTTTGGAAGCCACGGCTTCAGACTTGTTTTTTTAGGGTCTTTTATGGCTTAAAGTAAGATTTTGAAGAAGTTTGCCATGCCGCCGGCAACGCGATAAAAGAATAAAAAAGCAAAAAAGAGTTAGATTGTTTTTTCAACAGATTGAGCTTAGTTTAGTATCTCGGTCTGTAACCGCCGCCACCGGCTCCGCCGCCGCGACGATCCCGATTGTTTCTGTCTCTGCCGCCGCCGTAACCGCCTCCGCCTCCACCGTATCCTCCGCCGCCTCGTCCGCCGCCGTATCCGCCTCTTCCTCCGCCGCCTCTGAATGGTCTGCGTTCTTGCTCGTATGCTTTGCTTGACACGTTGTTTTCTGTGTTTACTTCAACAGTCAATGGTTCCTTTGCAGGTTCAAGTTTGCCGTATTTGCCGATGTTTAGGCGGATGTTGCCTTTGAAAAGAGTAACATAGCCGTTTTCCACGCGTAGTGTGTCGCCTTCGTTTACTTTGTCGATGTTGTCATCCCAAAGTGTCAGGTACACAACGCCCGTTTCGTCACCGACCAGCGCGTCGCTCACCTTATGTGGCGAGCCGTCTCTGCCCATTGGAATTTCTCTGATTTCAGTCTTAGATACAACTTTGGCCGTAACGTTAACCGCTTTAGATTGTGGGGTTAAGTCGCCGACTTTAGCTTCTACTGGTGTCTTTTTGTTTTCGAAAAAACCTTCAACAGCCAATTGGTTCAACATCCATATATTTTGGTTCTAAGACAAAACTACAAGTTCTCCACACTTAAGTTTTTCGCTTTACCGATTCCCTCATCAGACGCTCCAAAGATCGCCTCGTCCCCAGCGGGTCTCAAAAGCCATCTTTCTACCGTAAAAGCGTTGGCTGCGTCCAGCATGGTGGACTGCTGGGTCCTTGCAATCTTCAGGGAAATCGATGGGGTGCTGGGAGATGTCGATTGGTTGACTGTGAGGGTTTATTTGGTGCGGTCAAATGACAGAGAATATCGTTTTAAATATTGAAGTTTGAGCATTTTGACAAATATTTTTTTAATATTGAACGTTTGTTTGGGTGAACTGTATTTTTGTTGTACGTATGTGCATATTCCTTATATATTGCAAATTACGATATGCTATGTCAAGCAGGGGAATCACGCCCAAGTCACAACAGACTGCTGCTGGCGTGACATTTGCAACACTCATTGACAGGGAACAACTGCTCGGTTGGGTCATGGTATCTAATGAAGCTCCCAATTGGAAGAGCCCCAAACAATAATCTGTTAACTCAGCAAGAGGTGATGCAATGAACAACAAGAAAGTCATCAGAGCCAAAGGCAACATATACTGGGGCGGATGGGGTTAAGTTCCCAGCCAAACCATTTTTCTTTTCTCTTTTTTTAGAAAAAACCCTAATTCAATAAGCATCAAAGGAAAAAAGTGTTGAATGACTTACAACTCGCTGACTGAGAGTGCTTTAGACATAGTTTGTCGTCATGGGAAACATGTTTTGGATCAGGCTTGCCGAATAATCGTTGAATCTGACCACGGCGACGATGCGCTGAACGCTGCCATGAAATATTATGTTGAGTCAACTTTCCGACGTGTTCTGCCGATTTTTCCCGCCCTGATTCATCTTTCCTGCGCTGCCGTCGGCGGTAACCCAGAAAAAACAAAGCCCTTAGCTACCGCCTTGATGCTCATCACCGCTTCAGGCGACATCCATGACGACATCATTGACAAATCAAAACGGAAACTTGGGAGAAAAACGGTTTTCGGCAAATACGGAAAAGAAGTTGCGCTTCTCACAGGAGACGCTTTCTTAATTCAGGGAGTCACTCTTCTAAATGGTGCCTGCAATGACTTGCCGAGTGAACAGAGGAAAACCATTTTTGGTTTGGTTGAGAAATCGATGCTTGAAAGCATTAAAGCAGAGTTGCTTGAAACCCGCTTATGGAAGAAACAGGATGTTACGCCGCAGGAGTATTTTGAAGTGCTAAAGATGAAGGGAAGCGTGGCTGAGCTTCAATGCATAGTGGGCGGAATAGTTGGGTGCGCCGACGGGAAGGCGCTTTCCGAAGTAGCGAGTTACGGCAGAGCAATCGGCGTTTTGTCATCGGTGAAAGATGAATTTATGGATATGAACAACTTTCCCGAGCTCAGACAC
>CAWGMZ010000002.1:0-266809 GCA_963823775.1 Candidatus Bathyarchaeota archaeon | reverse complement strand
TAAAGGTACAGCGAGACTGTTCGAAAAAAAGGCAAGTGTTGATAGGGAGACGAGATCACTTAGTAGACGTGACCATGGCGGTGGGACATACCACGACCAATGCCAGCGGGGAGGGGTTGCAATTCCAACACGGAGCCAACAGCGGCGGCAGGCACGGCGGCAGGAGTCGTGTACATGGCCTGAATGGTGAAAGGCGCCCCGATACCAGTAGCCACTCCGCTGGATTCATCTTCAGAGGGATCAATCTTTTCGTAATCAGAAAAGAGTTTCTTCGCGCGCATGGAGATCTGAACGGTGAGGAAGACAAAGTAGAGCACCATCGCACAGTTGGCAATAGCGATGACACCCGCCCACTTGTCATTGTGCCAGGCGAAATAAGTAAAGGTGCCAGTCATGCCGGCATCAATGAGCACCAGGACCCAGAGGATGATGGTCTCTTGCAGGTGGTGCAGGCGGCTCAATGTCAACAAAAAGATGCCATGGAGAACGAGCATGCCAATGTAGATGGCCAGTGGCGTGGGATCCACCGACCAGTTGCCGCAGTTCCAGAGGCGCCAAGAGGCCCAGGCATTGCCAGTCGTGAGCAAAGACACGAGCATAAAGAAGACGTGCTGCGTCGGGAGGGTTGATGCACTGAGGCGCATGCTGTAGTACCACTTCGGACTCCATAACATCCACGTGAGGATGCCAGTCACTCCGAAACTCGTAGTTTCCAGCCAAACAGCTGGTAAAAATCACTCAAGGTCGCATAGTTGACGGTACACATGTTGGGCAGGCTCACTACCGTCTAGGAGAGATATAATTCGAGGAAAAGAGATATTTTAACACTACAGTCTCCCTCCCTACACCACTGTAAACTTGTGGTCTTTTTTATTGGTTATTTTTAATACTGGAAGACGGTGCCGACCCGCGATGACAACAATATGAAAGAGAAAAGGTTAAAAGGCACCCCAAGGGAAGAGAGAAACAGGAGAAGTGACAGACTGGTGAGGAGGCCTAGATGAAGGTGTCATCATTCTTGGCCCACACCGTGCCAAAGGTGATCAAGAAGTTGAAAGCGACATCCGAGAGAAAGTATTCGAGGGGCAGCTTCACGTAGATGCGATTCTTGTAGTGGTACCAGCTGTCGGGCGGCGGCATGGGGCAATTCTTGGGGTCGTTGTCAATGCTGGAGGCCAGCTGGGCGGCGAGGTGCAAGTTGGTGCGCATAAAGACGTAGTTGACACAATACTTGGGATCCGGCTTTTTGAAAAGAAAGAAAGCGTTCTTCAGGAGAGCGCGAATGATGTGGTGAGAGACGGGTGGGGGATGGCGCCTCTTCGGGAAAGCCAAAGAAGGTCAGCAAGTTGTAGGAAGGAAACTGGTCGGGCGGCACCATGCCGAGAAACTTGCTGCCTTCCTCCGCACCGAGGACATCGACGGCCCGGATCAACAGCACGGACCACAAAAAGGCGTGAAACGACACGGGGATGGCAACACGGAAGGGCAACGGCTCCGGTTTCACGTTGGGAGGGGCAGAAACCGGATGAAAAGAACGCAGCTCCAATGGCCGATAGGGGGGGCGCTGTCAGGGAATCCCCCAACGCGGGTAGAAAGTCGTGAAATGTACCCTGCCGAATTTTTTGCAGGGGGTACTAGACAGTCCCAAAAAACTTGGTATCATCAGGAGAGTTGGCCTCTTCTCTGTTCCGGCCCCGCCGTTTCGCTTCGCCGCGAGCGGCGGGGTTTTTTTGTTGTGTCGACCGCAGCCACCTCCAGGCGGAGCCTGAGCAGTCTTCATCACCGAAGAACTTTCTGTTGGAGAACGATCGCGCGGCGGAGTTGTACCACGGCTACGCCCGCGACCTGCCGATCGTCGACTTCCACTGTCATCTTCCGCCGGCCGAAATCGCCGCGGACCGCCGCTTCGAGAACCTCGCGCAATCTGGCTCCGCGGCGACCATTACAAGTGGCGGCTAATGCGGGCGGCCGGCGTGCCGGAACGCTATTGCACGGGCGACGCCTCGGACCGGGAGAAGTTCCAGAAGTGGGCCGAGACCGTGCCGCAGGCCCTCCGCAACCCGGCCTACCATTGGACCCACCTTGAACTGAATCGCCCGCTGGGGATCAGCGACCGGCTGCTGGGACCGGACACGGCCGAGGGCATCTGGCAGGAGTGCAATGCGAAGCTCGCCCGCGCCGAGTTCTCCGCCCGCGGCATCATGCGGCAAATGAACGTCGCGCTCTGTCTGCACCACCGACGATCCGACGGACACGCTGGAACATCATCGGGCAATCGCTGCCGAGCACGCCGTTCTCCGATCCAGGTGCTGCCGACGTTCCGGCCGGACCGGGCGTTGGCCGTCGAATCGCCCGCGGCGTGGAACGCCTGGGTCGATCGGCTTGCCGCCGCCAGCGGCATCGAGGTGGGCGACGATTACGACCGGTTTCTCGACGCCCTCCGGCAGCGGCACGATTTCTTCCACGCCGCCGGCTGCCGGCTGGCCGACCACGGCCTGGAGACTTTTCGCGGCGGCCGACTACACGCCGGCCGAAGTCGCCGCGGCATTTCCGGCGTCTCCGCGGCGGCAAGCCGCTCGGGACGGACGAGGTCGTCCGCGTTCCGCTCGGCCCTGCTCTACGAGTTGGCGTCGATGAATTGCCGAGAAGGGCTGGGTGCAGCAGTTCCATTTCGGGGCGCTGCGGAACAACAACACGCGGATGTTCGAGGCCCTGGGGCCGGACGCCGGCTTCGACTCGATCGGCGACTTCGAGGTCGCCCGGCCGATGGCCCGGTTCCTCGACCGGCTGGACCGGGCCGGCCGGCTGACGAAGACGATCCTCTACAATCTCAATCCGGCCCACAACGACGTGGTGGCCACGATGCTGGGCAACTTCCAGGACGGCGCGACGCCGGGCAAAATGCAGATGGGGAGCGCCTGGTGGTTCATGGATCAGAAAGAGGGATCGAGAGGCAGCTCAACTCGCTCTCGAACCAGGGGCTCTTGAGCCGGTTTGTGGGCATGGTGACCGACAGCCGGTCGTTTCTCTCCTACCCGCGGCACGAGTATTTCCGCCGCATTCTATGCAACCTGTTGGGGGGGGAGATGGAGCAAGGGCTGCTGCCGGACGACGTGGAACTGGTCGGCCGGATGGTGGGCGACATCTGTTACCGGAACCCGGCGGGGTACTTCGGGTTTAATCTCTACGGTCGGACTCCCCCAAGTTGTTTGACAAAATGGGCAAATCGTTATAATCGGAGTAGGGCGATCGAGCTGTTAGAACAGGAGGAGGCACTGATGTTCCTTTCAGCTGTCCGCAGCGGGTGTTTCCGGCAGGCGGAATGGGCGCCGGCCTCCGGTTGCCGCGTACTGCGGCTGGAACCGCTGGAAACCCGCAATCTGCTCTCGGTCGGTGGGGCGGATGTGGCCTTCACGACATCTGATGTTACGTCGGCCATTCTGCCGTGCCGCTTGCCGCAAGCCCTCCGAGCGGCGATCTTACCCCGTCGCAAATTCGCCAAGCGTACGGCATCAACAACATCTCGTTCAACACCAGCAGCGGTGTCGTCAGCGGCGACGGCACCGGCACGACGATCGCAATCGTTGACGCCTACAACACGCCGAACATCGTAAGCGACGTTGCGGCGTTCTCAGTCCTATTACGGCTTGCCCGCCTGCAACCTCACCGTGGTGAATCAGACGGGCGGAAGCGAGCTGCCTAACGACCCGCCGGCCGATGGCGACTGGGATCGAGGAACCTCCCTTGACGTGGAATGGGCGCACGCGATCGCTCCGGGGGCCAATATTCTGCTCGTCGAGGCCACCGACGATAGTTTGTCCAACCTCTTGACGCAGTGGATTATGCCCGTGGCGCAGAACGGCTAACGGAACACGAGTCGTGGCCGTGTCGATGAGTTGGGGCGGAGCGAGTTGAGCGGCGAGAATTCTTACGACAGCAACTTCACGACGCCGCCTGGGGTGACCTTTGTCGGCGCCTCCGGTGACTCCGGGTCGCCACCAATCTATCCGTCGATTTCACCCAATGTGGTCGCCGTCGGCGGCACCAGCCTGTCCACCGACAGCAACGGCAACCGCACCGCCGAAACGGGGGCCAGCTTTAGCGGCGGCGGCATAAGCGGCTACGAGAGCCAGCCCTCCTACCAAAGCACCTACGCCGCCAGCTACGACAATTCGATCCTCCTGGGCACAACCAAACGCTGCGATCCGGACGTATCGCTTGTCGCCAGCAACATACCGTTTTATGATTCGTACGACTTCTCGGGGGCTGGGCGCCAGCGGGGTACTACGGCACCAGCTTCGCCTGCCCGCAATGGGCCGCTCTGATCGCCATCGCCGATCAGGGACGCATCCTGGCCGGCGTCGGCTCGCTGACCAGCACGGCCGCGCTCGCCGATCTCTACTCGATTCCGGCCAGCAGCTTTTACGACATCACCAGCGGCACGAGCACCGGCAGCCCCTACTATTCGTGCGGGCCCGGTTACGACCTGGTCACCGGGCTTGGGGTGCCGGTGGCCGACTTGCTGGCCGACCCGCCCTGGCGTTGCAGGGGAGCGTCGGCTTCTCGGCAAGCTTGACCAAACCGGCATGTTCCGTGGTCGTCACGGTCCTCGACAGCGGCCGCAGCGGCAATTCGTCTTGCTCCGTGACCGTGACTTCCAGTGCCGGCGACAGCGAAACGCTCTCGCTGGCGGCGCTGGGGGGCGGGGCCTTCCAAGGGAGCATCGTCACGGCCGCCGGCGCCGCCGTCCCCGGCGACGGCATCCTGGAAGTCGGCTCCGGGGGAACGATCACCGCGAGCTACACCGACGCCAACTCCGGCGTGGCCACCGCCCAAGCGACGGTGACAGTACCGCTCCAAATCACCACGGCCAGCACGCTGCCGGTGGCCGTGGCCACGCGGCCTTACAGCGTCACGCTGGCTGCCGCCGGCGGCCTGGGCAGGTACACCTGGGCCGCCGTGGGGAACTACACCGAGAGCAACCCGGGCACGGGCTGGCTGGGCAACGAATAATCACCGAGGGCTGGAAGTCCTCCAGCGACCACGTGGACCCTGTCGTCCCTTTGCCTTCCCCTTCTACGGAAAACTTACAGCTCCGTTTATGTTTGTAGCAACGGATACCTGGATTTCACCTCCAGCGAGCGTCCACCGCCAACAGCGATGCCGCCCTGGAGTCGGCGGTGCGCATTGCCCCCTTGTGGGACAGACCAGAGCACGACCACCAGCGGCAGCAATATCTCTACCAGCAGTTCCAGCTACGTCGCGGTCCGCTGGGCGGCACAGGCCTAGGCTTCCTCTGCCGTGGATGTCGAGGCGGTCCTGTATCCCAATGGCAACGTCGAGTTCAACTATGGGGCCACCGCCATGTCGCGCTTTGCGCCCACGGTGGGCGTATCCGCCGGGGATGGTGTCCACTACACCCTTTCCAGCTACGCAACGGCGCCAGCATTCCCCCCAACGTCTCCTCGCTGATGACGTCCCGCCAGCCTGCCGGCGGGATTATCGTTACTCCATGCGGGGGTGCTCAGCGGCACGCCGACCGCCGCCGGGACTTCGATTTCTCCGTCATGGTCGCCAATCCGCTCGCCGCAGGACTCCGCTACGAAGTCGTTCCACCTGGATGTCGTTCAAGTCGCCCCACCCGTGGTGTCGGTGGAAACGCCGGCCCGGTGACCTTCATCCGCGGCGGCGCGGCGGTCGCCCTGGCCGGACCTGACGCTGTCCGATCCGGACAGCACGACCCTCGCCTCGGCCACCGTGTCCATCAGCGGCGGCCCGTTGGACAGCGGCGCCGAAATCCTGGCGGCCACAACGGCCGGCACGAACATCACCGCGAGTTACAACGCCGCCGCGGGGACGTTGACCCTCAGGGCACGGACACCCTGGCGGACTATCAACAGGTGCTGCAGAGCGTGACCTATGTCGACACCTTGTCCACCACCGCCAACCTAGGCAACCGCACGCTGAATTTCTCCGCCGGCGACGGCTCGCTCAGCAGCCCCGGTCACGGCCACGGTGGCTCGACACGGCCCCGCAAGTGGTGGGCGTGTACGTGTCGGGCAGCGCCTGGAACCCGGCCTATCTCGCCGCCCTGGCCGCCGCCGGCGTGGGCGACGCCACCCTCGGCTATGAACTCCCGACGGCGCCGGCCAGTTGGCCAACGCCAACGTGGTCAACTGGGTGAACGCCGACACGGTCACGATCGTCTTCAGCAAGCCGGTTTCCGGCCTCACGGCGTCGAGCCTGTCGCTGACCGACTCCGGCAACAACGGCGGCGTGCTTCGGGAATCACGGTCATCGGCGAGTCCAGCCCGAACGCCACCACGGCCACGTTCACCCTGAGCGGCGCGTTAACGTCGAACAAGTACTACCTCGCCTTGACGGCCGGCGGCATCACCGACGCGGCGGGGGCCACGCTCGACGGCGAGTGGACCACCGGCGTGAGCACCTTCGCCGCCGGCTCCGGCAACGGCGCGCCGGGCGGCAATTTCAACTTCGAGTTCTACGTGCTGGCCGGCGACGTCAACGGCGACGGCAAGGTATCGGCGGGCGACCTCAACGTAATACGCAGCAACTTGTCGCCTCGGTGGACGCGGCAACTGGCGCGACGACATCAACGGCGACGGCAAGATCAGCGCCGGCGACTGAACGCCAGCCGTTCGCGTACCGGGTGATCATCGCCGATTTCCCGAGCCCATTGCGCCGCCGGCCGGCGCCGTGTTCTCCGGCGTTGCCGGCGACACGCCCGCGGCCGCGATGGCCACCAGCGGCGGCCCGACGGCCGCGGCGACCACCGGCGACAGCCCTGCGGCCGTGACGGCGGCGGCGCCCGTGGCCGGTGGCGGAGCGAGTGTGCCGGCGGTTGCTGCCCCAATCGTTTCTCCAACCGTTTCTGCAACCGTTTCGCCAGTCGCATCCGCCGTCGGTGCGGCGCCCATCCACGCCAACCCCGGCGGCAATCACCCCGGCCGCCGCGGTGACCACGCTGGCCCCGGCGGCAATTACCCCATCCGCCCCAGTGGCCACGCCAACCCCGGCGGCCGTCACCCCGGCCCGCCCCCGTGGCCACGACGGCGGCGCCGGTGGCCGGTGGCGGAGCGAGTGTGCCGGCGGCCGCCCCGCTGAGCGGGTTGCCGGCGCCGGATGCCGGCCCCGCTATTGTATCATTGGTTCCTGACTCGCCAGCCGCGGCGGCGCAACCGGTGGCGGCTGCCCGAAAGGATGGGGCCGTTGGCAGTGCGGCATCGGGCCCGGCGGACGGGTGGGCAACGGAGCAACTCGTGTTCCGCGAAGCGGCGCTGGTGGAAGATGCCGGCACGGCGGCGCTGGCCGGCGGCAGCCAGACCGCCGCTCGGGACGCCTGGTTCGCCGAGTTTGGCGGCCGGCCGGCCCCGTTGGGGGGCGATGCCGTGGGACTGGATGACGGGCCAAGCCCTGCGGCCGGCAGTCCCGCGGTGGCCGAAGAGACCGGGACGGACTCCGGGACCGCTTTCTACGGTCAATTGGCCTCGAAGCAAACACCACGGCTATTGTGGGACCCCACCGAGGACGAGGCCGATCTGGCAATGCTGGCCTCGACGGGCGTAGGCAACTTGCTCTCAGTGCCCGCAATATGGGGCATTGGATCACGAGCTTTCTGGTTCCCACGCCGCCGGCCGGCGAGAACCGCGAAAACTCGGAAGCTCGATTGACAGTCTGTGCGACGGCCAAGTGCCGGTTTGATTCTTCCGGCTTTGCCACGAACCGATAGCCCGCGTCGCGGATGGTCAAGAAATGCCGGGGCTGGGCCGGGTCGGGCTCGAAGGTCTTCCGCAGCCGGCGGATGAATTGGTCGGGGCCCGGGTGTTCAACGTGCCGGGCATCCCCCAGACGTTCTCCAGCAACTCGCGGCGGGGGATCACCCGGCCCTCGTTCTCGACGAAGTAGCGCAGCAGCGTCATCTCGAGCTGCGTCAGCCGGACCGGCTCGCCGCGGACGGTCACCTCGAACGTGTCGAAATTGATCTTGGCCTCGGCGAACTCGAAAGCGACGACCTTGCCCGCCTGCTGCCGCTGCTGCCGCTCGCGGCGGCTGTGGAACGTCAACAGGTTCTTCACCCGGCTGAGGAACTCGTCCAGGTCGAACGGCTTGGTGAGGTATTGGTTCGCGCCGACGTCGAAGCCGCGGGTGCGGTCCTCGGTCAGCGTGCGGGCGGTCAGGATCAGCACGGGCGTGTCCATGTCGAAGGCCCGCAACGCCTCGCACACCGCGTAGCCGCTCATGCCGGGCAACATCAGGTCGAGAATCACCAGGTCGACGGTCTCGGGGCTTCTCCTGGAGGATCTTCAAGGCCGACGGGCCGTCGCCGACGATCGTCACCCGATAGCCCTCGGCCACCAGGTTGTACTTGATGCCCGTGGCCAGGTGCTCTTCGTCTTCGACGACCAGGATGTGTTCGTTGTTGGGCATGATTGCAAGTCGTCATTCTGAGCAAATTGCAAATTGCAAATTGCAATTGCCTGAATTGCGGGAACGCTTCCGCGATTTGCAATTCCATTTGCATTCTTCAATTTGCATTTCCCTTCCCGGCAGTTGCACCTCGAACACCGTCCCCGGCCCCTGCTCGGGATCATGGACGCGGATTTGGCCGCGGTGGCGGCGCACGAGCGTCCGGGCGATGTACAGCCCCAGGCCGGTGCCGGGCTTCTCGCGCTCCAGTTCCAATCCCAGCCGGACGAAGCGGCCGAAGATTTTCCGCCGCAGGTGCGGGGGATGCCGCGGCCGTTGTCGGCGATCCGCACCAGCACCTGGCCGTCGGCCGCCGGCCGCAGGCTGACCTCGACCCGCGGCGGCGTGGCGGCGTATTTCACCGCGTTGTCGATCAGGTTGCGGAAGATGATGTCCAGGTCGATCCGCCGGCCGACCACCACGCCCGGCTGGAGGTCGAGCCGCACGGTTTCCGCCGGGACGCGGTAGTTCATGCACACCGCGGCGGCGCAATCGCGCAGCAGGCCGGCCAGCTCCACGTCCTCGTCCTCCCCGTCGCGGCCGCTCGGCCTCCAGCCGGCCGGCGTCGAGCATCTGGTTGATCAGGTGGTCGAGCCGTTCCAGGTCTTCGAGCATGAAGCGGTGGAAATCGGTCTGCAACTGCTGGCTCACCTGGTGGCGGCTCAGGGTTTGCAGGTAGAGTTTCATCGAGGCGATGGGCGATTTCAACTCGTGGGTCACGCTGTCGATGAAGTTCGACTGCCGCCGGGTGAGGTTGATGGCCTTGATCGAGAGGATCAGGTACAGCACCACGCCGACGACCAACAGCAGGATGAACGTCGAGCCGATGGACAGCAGGGCCCAGTACACGCCGGAGGCGGCGTCCTGCAGGGCCCCGAACACCGACAGCAGCACCCAGCCGACCGTCAACACGGCCAGCAGGACGAACATGGCGATGGCCAGGAGGATCGGCGTGCTCAGGGAACGGCGGAAGGACATAATGGTGGAAAGCGGCAGTCGGTGGAACGCCTACGCGGCTTTCTTCTCCGGCTTCTTTTTCGGTTGCTCGCGGTAGGGCTTGCCCGATTTGTAGAGATCGAGGAGGAAGGCCCACTTCTTCTTGTGTTGGGGCGAGCGAAGTTCTTGGGCCTTTACTCCCACTTGAGCGCGTCGGCGAAGTTGCCCATTCGGCATAGGCGGCGGCGAGAGTATTAAGGCAAGAGGAGTTCTTCCAGTTCGTTAATTCACATGCCCTGGTCGCCAACTCGACAGCCTGCTTGCCGTCACGATACCTCTCGTCGACGCACGTCGCCCGCAGCCACGCCAAAGCGTCGAGAGAGTGGGCGTCTATTGGGACCAGCCGTTGGGCCTCGGTGAGATCGGCAACGGCTTTTCCATAGTCACCCTTGGCGGCCCACGTGTGCCCGCGGCCGCAGTAGGCTTGGCCGTTTTTCGGATCGAGTCGTAGGGCCTCGGTGAAGTCAGCAATGGCCTCGTCCGGGTCACCGTTCCTTCCATAGGTAGCGCCGCGGGCGCAGTAGATCGCAACCCTGTCCGTGATTGTGGCCGCGTTCTCCAGGAGCTTGGCGGCCAACTTGATGGCTTTTTCATGTTGGCCGTCATCCACCAGAGATCCATGATGATCAAGTCATACGACAGTTGGTAGTGCTGCCAATAAGGCCCGTTCTTGTCTATAGAGCGGGAACGAGCGTTTTCGCCCAGATGGGATCGTGAGGGGATGTACCATGTTTCCGGACGGGTGGACACCTGGTGGTCCTTCGCCCAAGGCAAGAACGCGTGAATGTAGAAAGCGCGGGCCTTTTCCGCGGCGATATCTTCACACTCAACCACCTTCGTGACAAACTCCTCTTTCGACAGTTTTCCCGCGGCGGCCTCCGCCGTTAGTTGGTTGAAGTCTTTCACGTTGTTGATGTTGTAGAGTCGAACACCACCTCCCCCCACATTTCCTCGAAAGACCGCTCTTCGCCCCTGTGCGGGCCGGCGTTATACGTTCCGCGCACCCGAATATGTCCGGGCCCGCGCTTGTTGGGGAGTCGTGGTCGGCGGTAGTAAACGGGTCCGGGTCCGAGGCGTCCCAGAGTATTCCTGCTGCAAATCCTCACCAGCGAATTTCGCGCCGCCCATTGGCACAGCGCGTCCGTTCTTTCGCCATAGCGTCCCATGGCGGGACGGTCCTTCAGCATCTGACGGAGCTGCTTGTTGACCGTGTTCAAGGGCCGCCGCTGAAGCGGCGGCTCGGCCAAGCCTCAAACTTCGCCGCGAGATCAATGGGGTTCAGCCGAATGGCGGTCTCAAAGTCCGCCATGCCTTTGTCGTATTCATTGCGGCGAATCCACATGCGCCGCGTACCTCATAATCGTGCGGCGAGTTTGGGCTCAGCCTGATAACGGCGTCAAGGTCGGCGATGGCCTTGTCAAAGTCGCCTTTCTCGCGCCATGCGAGTGCGCGACCGTAGTAAGATTTGGAATCTTTGGGATCGAGCCGAAGGGCTTCGGTGCAGTCGGCGATAGCCTTGTCATGCTCGCGCTTGCCGTACCACTGCGTGCGCGGCCGTAGTAAGCCTTGGCATCTTTCGGATCGAGCCGCAGGGCTTCCGTGAAATCGGCGATGGCCTTGTCGTAATCGCCCTTCCTGTTCCAGGCGATGCCGCGGCTGGTGTACGCATAGGCGTATTTCGGATCGAGTCGCACGGCCTCGGTGTAGTCGGCAATCGCGTTGTCGTACTCACCCTTGCCATACAAGGCGAATCCGCGGCTGAAGTAGGCTCTGGGGTCCTTCGGATTAAGCCGCAGGGCGTCCGTGTAGTCGGCGATTGCTTTGTCCAACTCCCCATTCCGTCGAAGGCGTTACCTCGCCCGTGATAGGCTGCGGCGCTCTCGGATTCAGCCAATGGCTTCTAGTAGTCGGCGATTGCGTTGCGCGATTCCCCTTTCTTGCGAACACGTAGCCTCGACCTTGATACGCCGTGGCGTCGTTCGGAGTCAGCCGAACGGCCTCCGAGTAGTCCGCAGTGGCCTTGTCCAGTTCCCCTTTTTCTTTTTTCCGTGCGAAAATGTAGCCTCGACCTTGATACGCCGCGGCGTCTTTCGGATTCAGCCGAATGGCTTTCTGGAAAATCCGCGACTGCCTTGTCCCATTCCCCTTTCCGCGTGAAAAGGTAGCCGCGACCTTGATAAGCCGCCGCAATTTGTGAGCCCAATCGGATTGCCTCGGAGTAGTCCGCGACTGCCTTGGCGTAATCGCCCTTCGTGCACCACGCCGGCGCGGTTAATGTAGGCTTTGTTGTCCGTCGGATCAGCCGAAGCGTCTCACTGTAATCAGCAATGGCTCTGCCGTGGTCGCCCTCGACTTCCCGAACGAAGGCTCGGCACCGGTAGGCGGTTGAGCACTTCGGATCGAGCCGCAACGCTTTGTTGCAGTCCGAAATCGCCTTCTCGTGGTCGCCCTTAAATGCCCATACACGGGCTCGGGAACGTAGGCCGCAACGTTGTTGGGATCCTTGCAAAGTGTGGGTAGAGAGCGCCGTGCGTCCAGGGAACGACGTTGGCCGCGTCGAGCCAGCCGGCGTGGCCGTTGCGGACCAAGAGCCGGTTGCCTTTGACCTCGACGACGATCAAGGTCTGGCCGCCGTCGATCTTGGCAACATGCCTTTGTCGCCCTTGAGCTCGGCGTTTGACGGCCACCACCTTATCGCCGGGCTGGTAGGCCGCGGGTTTGGCCTCGTTAGCCTGGCCGGGGAGAACCAGGAACAGGGGCAGGAGCAACGTTTGCCACACGACGAGCCTCCCTTCGTTACCGAGATGGGGAGTCCAAGAGACATCATCGTAAAGATAGCAGACCGATACGGGCGGGGTCAAGCGAGGGGAACAAGCCCACGGCAAGCGTGGGCATGGCACCGGAGCGAAACCGGGACGGATTAGGAAATCCGTCCTACCGGCTCACACCACCAGCGTGCCGGCGTCGGGATGATCCAGGCAGAGGAGCATGGCCAGGTAGTCGCGGAGGTTGCGGGTCAGCAGGAAGTGCTGGCGGACGAAGTCCTGGCCGGTCTGGCCCATCCGCTGCCGCTTGTCGGCGTAGCGGAGCAGATAGTGGATGCGGTAGGCGGCGCCGGCGGGCGAATGGACCAGGAAGCCGGTGTGATAGTCGTGGACCTGGAGGGTGATGCCGCCGCAGGCCCCGCCGATCACCGGCTTGCCCTTCCAAAGGGCCTCGGTCACCGTCAGCCCGAAGCCTTCCCGCAGCGACTTTTGCAGCACGATGGTCGCCGAGCGCTGCAGGGCGTTGATCGTGCGGTGGGCGTCGGGCGGCAGCAGCAGCACCTTCAGGTCGGGTCGTCGCCGGCCTGCTCCATGACCTCGCGGAGCACCTCGGCCCCTTCCGGGTCGTCGTCGGCCGTGCCGCCGGCCAACACCAATTGCATGGTCGGGTAGTAGGGCTTCAGCAGGCGATAGGCCTCGATCACGCCCAGCGGGTCCTTGAAGCGGTCGAACCGCGAAACCTGCAACAACAGCGGCCGCTCCGGGTCGATGGCGAAACGGGCCAGCGTCTCCAGCCGCTCGCTCTCGGGCATGGCGCAGTTCTTGTCCGACAGCGGGTCGATCGAGGGCATGATGAGGAACATGGGGCAGGCCAGCGGGCGGGCGAAGGCGGCCAGCGAAAAAACCGCCGCCTCGATAGCCGGCGATGGCCGTCTCCAGGTACTTCCACACCGCCGCGGTCGGGATGCGAGGCGTCGATGTGGCACCGCCAGATCCACCGGCCCACCTGGCCCGGCGGCGTGAACGCCGGCAGATAGACCGGCTGCGGATCGTGGACGAAGACGATGTCGGCTTCCAGGTTCAGCCGCTGGGCGTTCTCGCGGTTCACCTCGTAGTGCAGGTCGAAATCGCTCTTCCTGCAGCGCCACCGGCAGCCCCTGCAAGCCGTTGTGGAAGGCCTTGGTGACGCGGTAGAAGTCGGGCGGGCCGGAGATCACTTCCCAGCGGGCGTCGATGCCCAACTCCTGCATCAGCGGCACCATCCAGCCGAGAATCTCGGCCACGCCGCCGCCGGTGCCGCGTCGAGTTGACGTGGACGATCCGCTTGCCGGCCAGCCGCTCGGCCAGGCGGCGGAGCCGCTCGACTTCCTGGTGGCCGACGATCTCTTCGTAGCGGTCCAAGAGCCTCATGGCGCGGTCCTCGGCACGGGCGGGGCTTCGGCGAGGTAGTGGCGGAAGGCCTCGACCAGCGCCTCGCGGAGTTGGCTCAGGTTGAGGAAGTAGAAATCGACCGCCCGGAACGCCGCAACCAGCGACGGCGTCGGCGCCGCACTGTTCCAGCCAGAGCGAGAAATCGTCCGATTGGCCCGCCGTGCGCCGCCGCGCTTCGTGGACGTGGAAGAACAGCGACCGCAGGGACATCCGCTCGATGGCCTCCAAGCAGCGCCGACGGGGTGGCGATCCGCTCGCCCGTGTCGTAGGCGATCAGCCGCGACTCGATCAGGTGCAGCTCCAGCCCGGGCCGGCACCAGGGCACGCGATCCAGGCCCCACAGCCGCTCCTCGATCAGCGTTGACCAGCGCCGCGCGGAAGCGGCGCCGTGGAAGGCTGCCGGTACGGGTCGATCAGCCCCAGTTGCTCGCCCAGCACGTTGTCGCCCAGGGCGGTCCAGCACCAGCGGGCCAGATCGTTGGGAAACTCGTGCAGCTCGAAATGGTCCTCCAGGGCGCAGCGCATCATGTGGTGTTCCAGCACCGCCTCGGGCACGGTGCGGACCGCGTCCAGCAGCTCGCGCAGGTTCGAGCACATCCGCCCGGTCGCCAGGCGGACCAGGCTGCAATCCATCACGCAGAAGGCTCGCGTCGCTTCCATCGCAATCGTCCTTTCTATGCCGCAATCAATCAGCCGGCGGCTAACCAGCCTGGAGGACGAGTCTGCCAGACTCGGCCGGCATCCGGGGATGCTGTTAGACAACTCGTGCTATCGCGCGGCCGCAGTATCTATTCTGCACCATGCTTCGTATAATTGTATCCGGGCGGCAAGGGGGCATGGGGGGATGCCATGCAGCACGATGCCAGACATCCACCGCAGGGCGCGCTGCCGCCAGCCGGACGGCAGCGTCGTCTGGCGCGTCTGGGCGCCGTTGTCCGAGGCCGTGTCGCTGGTGACGTGGCCGTCGGGCGGACCGCCGAGGAAACGCGCCATGACGCCCGAGGGCGACGGCTATTTCGTCGCATCGGCAGACGCGCAGCGTGCCGAGCGAGGGACTGCGGTATGCGTACCGGCTGGCCGACGGCCGCGAGTATCCCGACCCGGCGTCGCGGTGGCAGCCCGAGGGCGTGCATCGCCCCTCGGCCGTCTTCTTTCCCGAGTCGTACCGCTGGTCGGACGAGCGGTTGGCGCGGCGTTGCCCGCGAGGATTTGGTCATCTACGAGTTGCACGTCGGCACGTTCACGCCGGAGGGGACTTTCGCGGCGATCATCCCGCGGCTGCCGAATTGCTGCGCTGGGCGTCACGGCCGATCGAGCTGATGCCCGTGGCCCAGTTCCCCGGCGACCGCGACTGGGGCTACGACGGCGTCTATCCCTACGCCGTGCAGAACAGCTACGGCGGCCCGCGGGCCTTGCAGCAGCTGGTCGACGCCGCCCACCAGGCCGGCCTGGCCGTGTTCCTCGACGTGGTCTACAACCATCTCGGGCCGGAGGGGAACTACCTGCGAGCAAGTTCGGGCCGTACTTCACCGACCGCTACCGCACGCCGTGGGGCAAGGCGATCAATTACGACGGGCCGGACAGCGATCCCGTGCGGCAGTTCGTGATCGACAACGCCTGCTACGTGGGTGCGGGATTTCCACCTCGACGGCCTGCGGCTGGACGCCGTGCATGCGATCTACGATTTCAGCCCGCGGCACATCCTGGCCGACATCCAGGCGGCCGTGCAGCGCGAGGCCGCGCGGCACGGCGCACCGTGCACGTCATCGCCGAGAGCGACCAGAACGACGTCCGGCTGGTGCGGCCGGCGGCCCGCGGCGGCTACGGACTGGACGGCGTTTGGAGCGACGATTTCCACCACAGCGTTCACGCCCTGCTTGACCGGCGAGCGGGACGGCTACTACCTGGATTTCGGCCGCCCGGAGCAGTTGGCCAAGGCCTTCAACGACGTGTTCGTCTACGACGGCTGCTACAGCCCCTTCCGCCGCCGCCGGCACGGCACGCCGCGTGGGCAGATCGACCGCACGCGATTCGTCGTCTGCGTGCAGAACCACGACCAGGTGGGCAACCGGGCCCGCGGCGACCGCTTGGGCACGCTGGTTCCGCCGGCGGCGCAGCGGCTGGCGTGCGGCCTGCTGTTGCTCTCGCCCTGCGTGCCGCTGTTGTTCATGGGCGAGGAGTACGGCGAGACGGCGGCCGTTCCCGTTCTTCTGCTCGTTCGGCGATCCGCGATTGATCGAAGCGGTGCGGCGGGGCCGGCGCGAGGAGTTCGCCGCGCTGGCTTTCGCTGGAACGTCGGAGATTCCCGATCCGCAGGACCCGGCACCTTTGCCTCGGCGAAGCTCGACTGGGCCTGGCCGGAGGGCTCGCCGCAGCACGAGCGGCGGCAGCTGTACGCAGGACCTGCTGGCGGCCCGCCGCGACTGGCCGGCGCTCCGCGACCGGCGGCACGACGGCCGCCCGGCTGTTGGCGATCGGCGCGGATCCGGCGCCGCTCTGTGCTGCTCCAGCGGGGCGGCGACGACGGGACTGCTGGCCGTGGCGAACCTGATCGCCGGACGCCGCGGCGATGCCCGACTTCCGAACTTGGCCGGCAGCGAGATGCTGCTGAGCACCGAAGACGCGCGTTACGGCGGCGATCGCGCGGCGACAGACCACTCGCGGGATGCAGATCCTCCCCTACGAGCTGTTGATCTTCGGATCGCGACGGGACTGTTAGCCGCCGGCTATCGTCATGACGCGAGGGCGGCCATGAGCGACTTTCCGAACTGGGCACAGCGGATTGCCGAAGCGGTCGCGCGACGCGGTCGGCAGCGCGGCCTGCCATCCGGCGGCGACGTACCGCGCTGCAATTCGCGCAGGGGCAGATTGACCTTCCGCGACGCGGCGGCCCTGGTGCCCTACCTGGACGAACTGGGCATCAGCCACCTCTACGCCTCGCCCTGCCTGCAAGGCCCGCTCCGGCAGCGCGCCACGGCTACGCCATCGTCGACTACGGCCAGCTCGATCCCGCAACTGGGCGAGCCGGAGACGACTATCGGGCGATGGTCGACGCGCTGCACGGCCGCGGCATGGGGCAAATCCTGGACATCGTGCCCGAACCACATGAGCGCGACCGCCGCCGAGAACCCCTGGTGGAACGACGTGCTGGAGAACGGCCCCGGCTCGCCCTACGCCGCCTACTTCGACATCGACTGGCGGCCGGTCAAGGAAGAACTGCGGAACCGGATCCTGCTGCCGATCCTGGGCGACCAGTACGGGCAGGTGCTGGAGGCGGGCGAGCTGAAGCTGGAATACCGCGACGGGGCCTTCTTCGTGCGGTACTTCCAGACCGCTGCTGCCGCTGGATCCGCGAACCTACCGGACGGTCCTCGCCCAGCGGCTGGACGCGCTGAAGGAGACCCTGCCGCCGGACTCGCGAGGACTTGCGGGAACTGGAGAGCATCCTGACGGCGCTGGAGCACCTGCCGCGACGCGACGCGGACCGACCCGGCCAGCGTCGCCGAGCGGCAGCGCGAGAAGGAGGTCGTCAAGGACCGGCTCCGCAAGCTGCTCGAGCGCGCCGCCGGCCGTCGCCGAGTTCATCGACCGGAACGTGCGCGAGTTCAACGGCACGCCGGACGACCCGCACAGCTTCGACCGCCTGGACGAGCTGCTCGACGCCCAGGTCTATCGGCTCTGCCACTGGAAGGCCGCCGACGACGAGATCAACTACCGCCGCTTCTTCGACATCAACGACTTGGCGGCCGTCTGCATGGAGGACCCGCAGGTCTTCGAGGAAAGCCACCGGCTGGTCTTCGATCTGCTGGTCCAGCGGCGACGCGGACGGGCTGCGGATCGACCACATCGACGGGCTGTACGACCCGCGGGAATACCTGCGGCGGCTTGCAGCGGGGCTACCTGCTGGCACGCTGCGGCAAGGCCGTCTATCAGCAGGCGGCGGACCGGCTCGCGTGCAGGCCGCCGTCCGACGTCGCACTGCCGGCGCCGGACGCCGACCGCCGCCGTGGAGCGAGGTCGAGCCGGCGTTCCTGCGAGAACGCTGCCGAGCCATGCACCTGCACCGACCGCGCCCGGCTGCCGCTCTACGTGGTCGTCGAAAAGATCCTCGGCCCCGAAGAGCCGCTGCCCGAACGACTGGCTGGTGGCCGGCACCACCGGCTACGACTTCCTCAACTTGCGTCAACGGGCTGTTCGTCGATCCGGCCGGGCTGGAGCGAACTGGTGCAAGGATTACGACCGCTTCATCGACCAGCGGCTGGACTTCCGCGAAGTGGCCCACCAGTCGAAGCTGCTGATCCTGCGGGCGGCGATGGCCAGCGACCTGCAACTGCTGGCCCACCGGCTCAACCGCATCTCGGAGCGGCACCGGCGGTCGCGGGACTTCACGCTCAACGCGCTGCGGGTCGCCCTGCGGGAGATCCTCGCCTGCTTTCCCGTCTATCGCACCTACATCCGCCAGGGCGAGGTCTCCGAGCGCGACCGGCAGTTCGTCTGCCGCGCGGCGGCGCAGGCCAAGCGCCGCAATCCGGCCAGCAACGCGGCCGTGTTCGACTTCATCCGCGACGTGCTGCTGTTGGAGCCGCCGCCGGAGCTGGACGAGGCCGGCCGCCGCGAGCGCGAACTGTTCGTCGGCCGCTTCCAGCAGGTCACCAGCCCGGTGATGGCCAAGGGCATCGAGGACACGGCGTTTTACCGCTACTTCCCGCTGGTGTCGCTGAACGAGGTCGGCGGCGATCCCGGCCGCGGCGCCGTCGGCCTCGAGGAATTCCATCGCCAGAACCTGGCAGCGGCAGGCCCAGTGGCCGCAGTCGCTGCTGGCCACCACCACGCACGACACGCAAGCGGAGCGAAGACGTGCGGGCGCGGATCAACGTGCTCTCGGAGATTCCGCACCTGTGGCGGACGGCCGTGAACCGCTGGGCGCGGCTGGAACCGCCGCCGCCGCCGCGAGGTGGACGGCGCAGCCGGCCCCCAGCCGCAACGACGAGTACCTGTTCTATCAGAGCCTGGTGGGCGTCTGGCCGCTCGGCGCGGCCCGACGCCGCCGCACTGGCCGCAACTGACCGGGCGGCATGCAGGCGTACATGGAGAAGGCGACCCGCGAGGCGAAGGTCCGCACGAGTTGGATCAATCCCAACGCGGAGTACGAGGCGGCGGTCGCGGCGTTCGTGGCCGCCGCGCTCGAGGCCGGCCCGAAGAACCGCTTCCTGGCCGATTTCCGGCCTTCCACGAGCAGATCGTCAACTGGGGACTGTACAGCCGCGCTTGTCGCAGACGCTCTTGAAGCTCGACCTCGCCCGGCGTGCCCGACATCTACCAGGGCCAGGAACTGTGGGACTTCAGCCTGGTCGACCCGGACAACCGCCGGCCGGTCGATTTCGCCGCTCGCCGCGAAGATGCTCAAGCGGCTGCGAGCGGCAGGCCGGCCGCGGCGGGCGGCGGCTCTGCGCCTGGCCCGGCAGCTCGGCCTCGATCCCCGCGACCCGCGGATCAAGCTGTTCCTCACCTGGCGGACGCTCCAAGTTCCGGCGGCGCGTGGGCGGAGGTCTTTCCAGGACGGAGATTATCTCCCGTTGGAGGCGCGGGGCGCGCGGGTTCGAGCACGTCTGCGCCTTCGCCGCGGCGGCCATGGGGCGGCCGCCACGTCTGCAGCCGGACCGGCCGGCGGCTGATCGTGATTGCGCCGCGGTGGTTCGCCCGGCTGACGCCCGCTGCGCAAGGGTCTCTGCGCCGCCGCCGCCGTTGGGCGGCGAGGTCTGGCAGGACACCCGCCTGACGGTCGAGTCGCTGCCGGCCGCGGCGTGGCATAACGTGCTGACCGGCCAGAGCCACTCGCCGGAGGACGGCTGTCTGCTGGGTCGGCGACGTTCTCTCCGACTTCCCGGTGGCGCTGCTTGAGCAACGTCGAGTGGGGGATAACGGCTGCCGAATGTCTACGCGGGACCGTCGCCATTGCGATCCGGTGGCGACGTCGCTACCCACGGCTACACTTCGGCGTCCGCTACGCGTTCTTCGTACACGTCGATCGCGGCTCTCTATCACCCTCGCTTCCTCCGTTGTCTGCGGGCCGCCCAAGCTATTACCGAGCTATTACACAACGCATACACAGTGGACCTCGGAGGCCGGGGCGAAAACACATATAATTGGGTTGTGCAGAGAAGAAGCTTACGCCACCCCGGAGTTCGCACCCGTGAGCGCCCGCCACCTCCAAATCGAGCCTTCCCATCTTCATTCGCAGCCCGTGCATCCGGCCGGCTCGCGAGGCCAGGGTGCTGCTGTCCAGCGTCTTCGGCCCCTACGGCCAGGACGACGAGTACGGCAGCCGGCGGATGAACCCGATGGAGCTTTACCATAACCAGGTGACGCGGACGCAAGGGGCGTTCTCGCTGCGGATGTTCCACCGCAGTTGGGGCCTGATGATGATCCAGGCCAACATCGAGGCCCCCTGCACCGCTGCTGGACTTCCCCACGCTGGACCGCTTCGTCGAAGAACTCCGCACCCGGCCAGTACGACGTGATCGGCATTTCGTCGATCATCCCCAACGTCTACAAAGTCAAGAAGATGTGCGAGCTGGTCCGGCAATACCAGCCGGACGCCAAGATCGTCATCGGCGGCCACATCGCCAACGTCCCCGACCTGGCCGAGCGGATCGACGCCGACCACATCGTCAAGGGCGAAGGGCGTGCGGTGGTTCCGCCGCTTCCTCGGCGAAGACGAAGACCGGCCCGTTCGCCACCCGGTCATCAACTCGGGCATCGGCACGCGGACCGTGGGCATCACCGTCAAGGAACGCCCCGGCGACGTGGCCGCCACGATCATCCCCTCGGTCGGCTGCCCGCTGGGCTGCAACTTCTGCTCCACCTCCGCCATGTTCGGCGGCAAGGGGAAGTGGGTGGACTTCTACCGCACCGGCGACGAACTGTTCGACGTGATGTGCCAGATCGAGCGCGACGGCGGACGTTTGCTCGTTCTTCATGATGGACGAGAACTTCCTCTTCCACCGCAAGCGGGCGTTGCGGCTCCTGGAGTTGATCGAGAAGCACGGCAAGGCCTGGTCGCTGGACGTCTTCAGCTTCGGCCAACGTCCTCCGCTCCTACACCATCGACCAACTGGTCCGGCTGGGCATCGCCTGGGTGTGGATGGGCATCGAGGGCCGCGACAGCCAATACTCGAAACTCGCCGGCATCGACACCTTCGCCCTGGTCCGCGAGCTTCAGTCGCACGGCATCCGCGTGCTGGGCTCGACGATCATCGGCCTGGAGAACCACACGCCGGAGAACATCGACGAGGCGATCGAGCACGCCGTGCGGCACGACACCGACTTCCACCAGTTCATGCTCTACACGCCGGTGCCCGGCACGCCGCTGCACGCCGACCTGACGGCCAAGGGCCTGATGAAGGACGAAAGCGAGTACCACCCGAGCGACATCCACGGCCAGTTGATCCTCAACTACCGCCACCCGGCGCTTGAACGACCGAGCAGACGGCCGAGTTGATGGTGCGGGCGTTCGACCGCGACTTCGCCGTCAACGGGCCGAGCACGGTGCGGATCGTCCGCACCATGCTGGCGGGCTGGCGGCGGTACAAGAACCACCCGGACCTCCGCGTCCGCCGCCGCTACGCCTGGGAGGCCCGCGAGCTGGCCACGTCGTTCTCGGCCGTGGTCGGGGCGGCCAGGCTCTACTACCGCCACGAGCCGGTGATGCACGCCAAGATGACGGCCCTGCTTGCGCGAGCTGCAGCGCGGAGTTCGGCTGGAAGTCGCGGATTTGCGGCCGCCATCGGCGGCCGCTGGGTGCTGGGCAAGATCCGCAAGGAAGAGAAGCGGCTGGCGGCCGGCTTCAGCTACGAGCCGCCCACCTTCTACGAGCGGAACGCGGCGGTGACGGACCGGCCGGAAGTGCCGCTCTGCCGCTTTGCCACGCCGACGGTCGCTCCGCCGCCGGTCGAGCGGGTTATCGTCCCCGCCCTTCCGGTTCAGGAAGAGGAGTTGGTCGGGGTGTAATACCGTGGGGTCGCATGGATCGCAGGGTGGCATGGGTAGCTCAGCTTACCCGTGCCTGGCCTGGTGTCGCGTCCCCCTGAATCGACTGCACGGGTAAGCTGCGTTACCCTTGCCACCCCGGGCCTGGCCCGTGCGACCGGGGCTTACCCATGCTATCCAGGAAGGCCGGCCAATCACATGTCGTCGGGCGGGTCCGGCGGGGCTTCATCCATTGCCAGACGAACTTTTGTCTGGCCGGCATACCATCGAGCACTCCAAGCTGAAGCAGCACACAGGAGACGCGGCACATGTGTTTGTCGCCAAGAAAAACAACGAGGTTGTGGGGTTTTGCTTGACTTTGCGGCATAAAGAAACTCTTGATGTTTTAACTTCCGGTTTTAATTATGATGCCCAAACAAAAACGGATTTCACTTATTTCAACCTCTGCTACTATTCACCCATTCAATGGGCTATAAACCATGGAGTAAGAAAAATCTATTTTCACGGTACGGCAGATCAAGCAAAGCTTTTTCGAGGTTGTAGACCAGAGAAATTGTACTTCTTTGTAAAGTACCATAACAGACCCGTTCGAGTGGCAATGAACAAAGTTTTCTACCCGCTCTATGAAGGGATAGTCTTGTCAATCTTTCCAGAGGCTCTAAAAAGAAAGTTAAACCACTAATCCTTACGCAGCAAACAACATATTCCTGAAAGAACGCCAATTAAGTCGTAAGAGCGATACTGGGTTTGCTTGTTCATGGAAAAATAATTTGCTTTAGTTTGTGGACCTGTCTCGTCGTCCGCTCGCCCATGATTGGTGATATTATTTTGTTGGCGAATTTGTTCTTTGACAGAGTATGTATGATGTTAGGTATGGTTCCTTTGGTTAGTTGCAAAGTTATTCTGGGCACAACCTTGTCCGTCCACGCCTCAAGATAGGGAAGGTCTGAAAGAAAATCTATGTATTCATTTTGTGGTTCAGTAAACAGTTGTTGGATAACGGAGTCTTGGACAATTATTCCAGGGTAATATCTCGTGTAACGCTCGTCGAAAGAGGTTTTCACAAGAAACGCCACTGCCTTATATTTTACTGCAATTTGGAAAGCTATTGTTTCGCCCTTCAATTCCAAAAACCAGACGCACCATTTGAAATCTAATTCGGCTGAAGCTAACTTTCGAGCTGCCTCAATGACTGATGCCAAAGTCCAGTCGTCCTTTTCACCCACCTGATTTCTCCATTTCTCTTTCCAGCTTCGTCTTTCCACGTCGTTGATTCTTCCGTCAATATCTCGCAGATCGTTTCCATTTGCGAGCATCACTGTCCACTCGCCAATTTTGCTCAGGTTCCGTTCCGCCCTTCTCAGGCTTTTTTCAAACTTTCTTTTTCGGGAAGCCTCGTATTCAGCCAATGAGGATTTTAATGGAAGGATTCTGCGCCCATTCTCAGGCACGACTTTCAGATGGAAGCTGCTAACTGTACAGTGTTGACTTAGGAGTTTCAGGTTTGGAGAGTCGCTGCTCAATGTGAAACTGGCGTATCTGCATTTTAGGGTATTGAACAGGAAGTCAAGGGTAAATTTGACGCATACTTCTCTGTGTTGCATGTCGAAAATGAAGTCCGAGCACCATGACTGATTAAGAAAATCGACGTGACCACCGATTAGGCTCTTTCTGGTTTTCAGCGGCGCTATGCCTATGATTTTTTGGCTCTTGAAAATCACGAGGATAGCTGGAGTCCAGCCTTTCGGAATGTGTTCGATGAATTGTTTGGCAAATTCGCTGAGAAGGAACGGGTTGTTTGAGAAGTCATGAACTAACGCGTTCCATTGACCCTCAATCGGAAGCATGCCCCTTACGTCAGAAATTACCTGAACCGAGACTCTGTTGTCTTCCATCCCCACCGATTATTTGCCCCTCGCCAGTTGCTAATAGTGTCTGGGCTGACTAAATAATTGCTTCGCAACAAACAAGCTCTCCATATCCCCTCTTCCCAACTGATGTCTCGATTCTTTTAGCAAACAAGAGGAACCAGTTCCTTTCTGCAGGAACGCATCTTTCATCCTGGACAAGCCTTCAGCGCTTCTGCTTGGCAGGTGACTTCAATTAAAATTCGGTTGGGAACGTTTTTGTTTATTTGAAAGCTTTAGCGAGTAAGGGTAAGGCGTATGTTTTGCCGAGGTTTTCCATGACCAGACACTTTTTGGGGCACAATAAAGAAGATGGGGCATTAAGCCGCTATTTTCAGATTCTTTTTGTCATGACGTATGCGTCTTCGCCGTCTGAGTAGTACCCGTTTAGGGTTCGGGTGTTTTCAAACCCAAGCTTCTTGTACAGCGAGATTGCGGCGTCGTTGGTGACTCTGACTTCGAGGAAGCATTGTTTCGCCTTGTAGTACTCCATGCCTTCCAACGCCTTGTTTATGAGTGCCTTGGCGACTCCTTTTCGCCTATGATTCGGCATAACCGCGATGGACACCACATGCCCCTTACGAATTAAGCCGCCGAAACCGTAATTTGACAAGCCGACCTCTATACGGCACATAATGTAACCCGCCATTTCCCCGTTTTCCTCCGCAACAATGAAGGTTTCTGGAAAACGCTGGTGCAAATCAATAAAGAAGAAGTCAGTGTAGTTTTCTGGTAAACAGACACGGTTCACCTGCATCACATTCTGCAAGTCGCCGGGAACAAATTTGCGAAGAGTGAAAGTCTGCTGCATCATTACGCGTCCTTAAAGGACATTTCACCATGTAAACTTAAAGGTTACGCTTATGCATCCTTCAACCGCATTTTCGGCTGCAGACAAATGGCTTAAGCCTTAACTTCTTCAGGAGCCTTAAACACTGGCAACGTGAAGCTGCCTTGAGGAACCGCCCAAACCCTCGAAGCCGACCCAGCTACCTTAAACGCTTCAGCCAACGCATCGTTTACCGCGCGGGCCGTCTTTAGCTTGAAGATGCTTGTTGCGTAGTAATCGGGCAGCGATGAAACCAAGATTATTTGGTGGTTTTGCTGGGTTTTTAGGAGGTAGTAGGCTTTGTGTCCGCCCGTTATGAAGTTGCGTTTGATTTCGCGCTCCACGTTTTTTAGGTCGCCCAGACGGCTCATCCAATCGTAGAACACTTGGTTTCCGTGCCCTTCAGGGCACTCAGCCACCAAAATCATGACTCCGCCACGTTTCACAGCGTCTAAAACGTTATCCAACGCTTTGGAGGCTTGATACAGATTTATGTCGGCTGGGTTCCCGCCTGCGCTGACCACTAAAATGTCGGCTCTGCGGTCGATTGTTATACGGTACATTTCATCGACGAGTTTGACGGCTTCCAGAAAAGCCTGCTCTAAGTCCCCAGCGAAGGCCTTTACGATTTCGCCCTTCTTGTTTTGGACAACGTTTAGGATGAAGTCAACTTTGGCTAGTCGAGCGGCTTCAGTCATGTCACGGTCAACAGGGTTATCTTCCAAGTTTCCCGTCCGCGCGTTAGCGTGCAACAGCAACGCGTGGTTCTGCTTTATGGTTTCTTCGCCGCACACCGCTGGCAAAACGCTTTTTCTTCCACCGCCGTAACCCGCATAATAGTGAAAGCCAACATCGCCCAAAAGCACCCGAACGTCAGCTTCGGCGAAAACTTTGTTAACGAGCACTTTGTTGCCGTGCGTTTTAGTTTGACCGACATTCACCAAATCCGCGGCTCTGCAATCATGACTGACAGACTTTATGCGTTTCGAAACTTCGGCGCCAAGCAACGCCACGGCTTCTTCTTGCGTGACTGCGCGGTGGGTTCCGCACCCGAAAATAACCGTGATGTTTTCGTCCTTGACGCCTGCCATATTCAATTCGGCGAGTACGGGCAGCAGCATTGTTTCGTTGGGTGTTTTGCGGGTTTCATCGTCTACTACTATGGCGACTTTGCTTTCGGGCTTGGCGATTTCGCTCAGATGCAGTGAACCGACTGGAATGGGTTCTTTTAGGGCTCGTTCAACCTCGGCTTTTGCATCGGCGGCGCCTTGTCGGTCGGCGGACTCGATTGTGCCGAGTAGGTTTCGGGCTGGTACTCGGACGCACACGTCGGTTTTTCCGTAGGGAAGCCAAACATCAACCATGAATGGTCACGTATTGGAATGTATCTCGACCTAGGAGCTTTTAAGCCTTATCAAAACAAAAGCTGACCTCTTGGAGGTAGAAGCAACAGGAAAAAGGGAGCGCTATTTACTTAACATCAGACATTTTCACTTAATTTGAATTAACTTAATTGCAGTTAACTATATATGAAAGAAACTCGTATAAACTATCAGTGACACAAATGGCACTCGAAGAATCATATTAATAAAAGCAAGCAAAAAATGCGAAATATTCAGCAATCCACTCAGGGCATTTCTTGTTAGCTTTATCGCTATCAAAAATGAAGCCACTTGGACCGAACTAAAAAACGCGTTGGAAAACTGGTCTGGCCCAATTAATCCAAACACTTTAAGTTTCCATTTAGGCGCCCTTACAAATGCTGGTTTCATACAAAAAATCGACATCAAGAGTATGCCCAGATACAAAATTGTAAAAGAGAAATTGCCAGAGATCAAAGCATTGGTTGGAGAGGATACTCTCAAAGCCATGGAGGAGTCAATCAACGCAAAATAGACAATCAATGTTCAACATAAAGAATGCATTGACGTCAGAACTTGCAGAAGCCCTCAATACGTCAAGCATAGGTCTTCAAATCGAAATATCTGAAGTAAACGTTGACAACACATATTCAATCAAAGGTAGCTTCAAAATCGTTGGATTCTTGTCTGATGTTGTAAAACGCACGGGCAAATTTGAAACCACGTTAGATCAAAATCTAAAGGTTATAAGTTTAAAAATAATAGATGAGAAATAGATAAGCTACCTTGCGTGCGCTGTCTTGGCTAAACTCTTTATTGCATTATTACTTGGAAGTTACGATCCACAAACAAAGCAGTATTTAGAAAAGGTCAAAGAGGAAATAGTGAAGTATTTTTCAGGCGAAAATGTGTACGCGTTACTTCTTGAACGCTTGGAAATCTATGAAACAGATATTGGGTTGGCTTTGACAGAGCGGATAGCAGATGATCGAATGTCGGTTTTCCTATTTCAGGAAAATCAAATATTGGATATCGATGAGATCAAATTGCAAGGCAAAAATTTCGATGCAAATCTTTACAGCTACCTAAAGCAAAAATACGAAGCACAAATGATAACCAAACACACAATTTTCGACAAATTAGACATTCTAATGCATAGCGCAAACGCAATTTTCCTCCTGAGACAAAAAGAGGAAACTAGAGGCGGCGAGTACTTAGAACTCATGCATGCCCTTTTTCGTGGGCATTCGAACAAAATCTTGTTTTTCAAAAAAGAAGGCATTGAATTGTCAGCGATGCTAATGGAGTATCTTGATAAGCATAAAGTGGTGATGCGTTCGTACAAATCAGAGCAGGAACTTGTAGATTCCATTATAAGAATAGTCATGTATCGCCTTCACGATTCGGTACAGTAAGTTTAAAAGGATTATCAATTCAAACGGGTTCCCAGTTTAACAATAAGAAATTAACGCAAAAAGACATCGGACTTTTTTGTGAATCAGTTAGCCACATTGCGTGTTATCACTAAATTGCTTTGGAATGAGCTCAATTCATGAAGCTTTTAGGCCTTATTAAAAAGGGCTTAGGGGTTTATTCAATTGAAGAGGGGTTCATTTGAAAATTCGTTGATACCTCACTTTCACCCGTCTCTTAATCTGTTAGTCATTTTTTGGCTGAACAGGTTTCTAAGTCATTTAGCTGTTTGGTCCTGTTTTGGGTTTTTGGTTGCTCTATAAACCAACGCGACAATCAACCAAACAACCAGGATAATGCCCTCAACAACGTCAAAAGCTATGTCAAGGGTTGACCAAGCGTTGAAAACCAAGAAAAAATGTAAAGTCACCGTTGAAAAAAATATAATCCCTATGACAACATAAATCCTGTCACGCGATTTAAGGTTCATGTAACTTATGAACATGATTTAGGGCTAAAAGTCTTGCTTTCCATTCTTGTTTTTGCTTGGGCGCGCTCTTAAAAATTATGAAAAGGCGTCAAAAAAACCACCCCGTTAATACAATAGACCTTTTCCAACCAATCAAAAACACTGGCTTAAAACAGGGAGGGAAAAAACGGTTACGTCGTATCAACGTTACATTTTGCGTTTGACTGGGTTTGGGCATAGCTTGTTGATAAAGAAAATGCAGCCGACAGCGAAAAGCGCCATGCCTAACGCCAAAATGCCTATGTAAACTGGCTGAGCATTTGGAGAATTTATGTTGAAATTTTCGCTTAGCTTGTATAAGGTGTCATTTATTCCGAAGTTGGCATCATAAACTGTAATGCCCAAAATTGCTCCAGCCAAAACGGAACCCGCTACAGTTAGCAGAAAAGACGTTCTTAATCTGAGCGTTCTTGGCACCGCAGAAAACTCTGTTTTGCCCCACCTGACTCGAAACAAGAGAAAATCTACGAACAAAAGCAGAAAACCGAAAATTCCAGCCCCAGCGCGGTAATAATATGGTAGACTTATGGCGAAGTAGCTGAGGTTTAGCAACACAATTGCTAATATGCCTAAGATGATGACGCGCCATAAGAACGGGGACATAAGCCTGTTTATGCGGCATTTTTCATATAAGACTTGCGTAAGAATCAAAAGTTGCGTTTGAAACTACATGATGACTAAAATGAGAAATCATAAAAAATCCTGCGGAAATACGAATATTTTGCCAAGCGCTGCACTAAGTTCAAGTCCTTAAGGTATAATTTGAGCTCCTCCCTGAGCGCTAAACCCAAAAAACAACCCGAAACAAGTTCTAAGCCTGAGCCGTCGAGCAAGGAGGGTACCCCATTTTTACCTCAAAATTCCAATGTAAAATATGGATTCCGAGCCGACGGGGGAGGGGGTCTAGTATTTGTGACAGAAAACCCGCACAAATATGGGTTCTTTGCTAAATGGATTTATTAGGGTTTTACTGCAACTGTATTGCTAAGTTGGTTTGGTTATCTTTCGGCTGAGGAATCGGGTTGCGGATGCGTAGAAGTGTGTTTAAGGATGAGTCGAGGCTTGACATAAATTACGTGCCGCAGAAGCTTCCTCACCGCGAGTCGGAGCTTCGGCTGCTGATGGAGTTTTTCAGTTTTGTGACCCGTTGCCCGGAGCGGATGGCTCAACGCGTCATCTTAACAGGCGACGTAGGCACAGGGAAAACGGTTCTTGCCCAGCACTTCGGCGCAGCCCTCACCTCGGAAGCCAACAGGCGAGCCGTAAAGTTCCGTTACATACACGTTAACTGCCGAGAGTTCCGCGGCAGCCTGCTCCCAATCATCCATCATGCACTCGCCGCTTTCCGTCCCACCTACCCGTCAAGGGGATACTCAGAGGAGGAAATCCTATCGGCGCTCATGCAGGTGCTGGACGAAGAGGGGGTTTCGGTGGTGCTTACGCTGGATGAGTTTGACAGCGTCATCGAAAACGAAGGCTCAGACGCCGTCTACAAACTCACGCGGCTACAGGAGATGCGGCAAGGCAAACCGCAGCGGCTCTCCTTCATCTTCATCATGCGCGACCTCAAAGCCATAGAGCAGCTGGACGCAAGCTCAAAAAGCACACTGCAACGCAGCATCATCCATCTCCAAAGCTACGGCAAAGAACAACTCATCGACATCTTGGGCGACCGCGTAGCCCTGGCGTTTGAACCCGGCGCAATCGAAGAAGACGTCGTCGCCTTAATCGCGGAGCTATCGTTTAAGGAAACGGGGAATGCCCGCTTCGGAATCGAGCTGCTTTGGCGAGCAGGCAAATACGCCGACTCCAACGACGCCGACACGGTTGAACCCGAATGCGTCCGCCTCGCAGTCTCCAGCATCATCCCAACCATGCGACGCAGCGACCTAACCTCACTGGGGCTACACCAAAAACTGTTCCTACTCGCCGTAGCACGCTTCTTCAAAGAAAACGAGCAAGCCTACGCCTCCCTATCCGAGGTTGAGAAAGCGTACGAGGTTGTCTGCGAAGAATACAACGAAAAAACCGTCAGCCACACCCAAATCTGGAACTACGCCCAATACCTCTCAGCCATGGGCATCATCAAAATCGAAGTAGCCTCCTCAACCGCGCGGGGAAGATCAACCCAGGTTTCCCTGCCCGCTATCCCAGCGTTTGAACTTGAAAAAGAGCTGAGCGCCTCGCTTGCCGCCGAGAAAGGGGGAAGGTGACCAGCTTTGGAGCTTGAAGAGGTTTTTTCATCGAAGCTGCGCATGAAAATCCTAAAACTGCTCTACGAGTTGGGTTCTCTAAATGTGTCGGATATTGCACGTCGGCTTGGCAGCAACTTTGCGGCGACTGCTGAGCATCTCGAAGTTTTGGAGCAGGAAGGGATATTGCAGGAGCTTGCTTACGGTCGGGTTCGCATGTTCAGGTTCAACGAAGCCTCCGACAAAGCCAAAGCAGTCAAGAACCTCATAGAGGCGTGGGAACAAAAAAAATAGCTGCCAGCCCGTTTTCAAAACAAAAAGACATACAAGAAAGGAAAACAGAATTATCACAACAACAAAACGCTAACGGGGAAAAAGCATTTGGCAATGGTTGATGTTTCAGACAAAGCAGAAATCTTCCGAGAAGCAACAGCGTCAGGAACCATAAAGCTCAAGCCCGAGACAATCGGCTTGATTTTGGCTGGAAAAATCGCTAAAGGCGACCCCATCTGCACGGCGAAGATTGCGGGGGTTTTGGCTGCGAAGAAGACGAGCAGTTTGATTCCTCTTTGCCACCCGCTGCCTCTAACCAACGTGCAGGTAGATGTCAAAGTGTGCGGCGAAGGGTCGGTTGAGGTTTCGGCGACGGTGAAAGCCAAGGCGAAGACAGGCGTGGAGATGGAGGCGCTTGCGGCGGTTTCAATGGGTTTGCTCACGGTTTGGGACATGACTAAGCAGTATGAGAAAGACTCCGCGGGGCAGTACCCGTCTACCGCGATTGAAAATATTCATGTCGTGCGTAAATTCAAGCAGCAGGTGCAGCAGCATGAGTGAAACTTCAAAAACTCATAAATCTAAAGCGCAGAAAACCCTCAACTTCGGAGTCTACATCTGCAGCACATCCCGTTATCGGCAAATCCAAAACGGCGAAAAAAACGTTGACGACGTAGGCGGCGACACGTTGGTTGAACTGCTTAAAAAGGCGCAGCAGAACGTGCTTTTCAAGCGGATAATCGCCGACGACAAAGAGTTGATTTGCGGCGCCGTCAAAGAAGCCTTAGACATGCCCAGTTTAGACGCCGTCATCTTTTCAGGCGGAACAGGCATCACGCACAGCGACGTCACCATCGAAACGGTTACCCCGTTCTTCGAGAAGACCCTGCCTGGCTTCGGCGAGTTCTTCAGAGCCATAAGCTTTGGCAAAGTCGGCTCAGCCGCAGTTCTGTCCCGCGCCGCCGCAGGCGTAGCCAAAGGCAAAGCGCTGTTTTGCATTCCAGGCTCCCCAGACGCCGTGCGGGTAGCGGCAGAAACGCTTATTTTGCCCGAATCGCCTCACATCGTTAAGCACGCGCGTGAATAACGAATGAGTTTAACCGACAACTGCGGCAGACCCCTCCTTAACCTACGCATTTCGATTACCCAGCGATGCAACAACCGCTGCGCCTACTGCCACCGGGAAGGGGAAGTGCAACGCGCCAACCGCTCAGCCGAGAAAATGACCACGCAAGAAATTGTGCACATAGCAAAAATCGCGGTGGGCCTCGGCATCGCACGCGTAAAACTAACTGGAGGCGAACCGCTCATGCGCCGAGACCTGCCAGAAATTGTTTCAGGCATAGCCGCAATTCCGGGTTTGAAGGACTTGTCGTTGACGACCAATGGTTTGCTGCTGAATCGAATGGCTAAGGACCTGCATACCCGCGGCTTGACCCGTGTTAACGTGAGTTTGCCCTCACTGAACGCAGAAACTTACCGTAGATTAACGGGTGGAAAACTTGAGGATGCGTTGGCTGGGGTTAAGTCGGCTATTGAGGCAGGTTTTTGCCCAGTTAAGCTTAACATGGTGATTTTGAAGGATGTAAACGCGGGCGACGTCCCTGACCTGATAGAGTACGCTCGGCAAAACAACGTTGTTCTGCAACTTATCGAGCTTGACCCAGTCAACGTCAGCGGCGACTACTACACGTCGCATCACCGCAGCCTCGACGAGCAGGAACAGCTCCTGCGGGAGAAGGCTCTGACGGTTGAGAGCCGACCCTTCATGCATAACCGCCTCATCTACCATCTGCCCAACGTAACCGTCGAAGTCGTGCATCCCATCGAAAACACCGATTTCTGCATGCACTGCACCCGAATGCGAGTCACAAGCGATGGCAAACTCAAACCATGCCTCATGAGAAACGACAACCTGACCGATATTCTGAAGCCTTTGCGGTCAGGGGCAGGCGATGAAGAATTGAAACGGCTGTTTTTGAGGGCTAACACTTTGCGGGAACCCTACAATAAGGGCAGCTAAACCAACCAAAGGTACTCGAATATTTTGGTGAGTTGGAGCCTGTTTGTATCAAATCTGAATTATTTTTGCTTCATTTTTGCCAGTGTCCAAAATTGCTAGGGTCGATTTTCCTGTGAGGTAGCCGCATAGCTCGCCTGGGTTTATAGCAAGGGTTTTTCCTCTCTTTTCAACGCGACTATAATGGGAGTGACCATGAATCACGGCGTCAAAGATTCCGCCTTCGACGATGGCGTTTAGCAACTCAATTTCTTGCCCGTGTAGAAGGGCGATTCTGTAGCCTTCAACTTCAACCTGTGCAAAGCTATCGTGAATCGTGCAGTTGCTGGTTTCGCCGAATCTTTTTTTGAGGAGTTCGTGGTCGCCGTCGTTGTTGCCGAAGACGCCGACGAGCCTGCAGTTTAACTGCCTGAATTTGGGGATAACAAAACCCGCAACGTAGTCGCCTGCATGAAGCACCAAGCTCACCTTTTGCTCATTGAAGTATTTCACGGCTTTTTCAACTTGGGGCAGGTTATCGTGGGTATCTGAGATTGCGCCAATAAGCATAATTGTTCACAAATGTTCTTCTCGTTTGAGAAAAAAAGGCTTTCTGTTCCACATTGACTGCCAAATATGAAACTGGCGCCTAAATATCATTCGCAGAAGCTAAAGCATCTCACTTAAAAGAAACCTTGTAAAACCACTAGTGGAAAAATACAAGTTAGAAATGAACTATTAACCTGAAAAACAATTACTTGTTATTTATAGACCAATTGAGAAAAAAGCATAGTTTTCTGCTCTTTGCACTTTTGTCAAATGTCAGCCGGGTGTCACTGTGCCGCTCCGCATTATAATTCAAAATTAATTTGTCAATCAAGCGAAAACGAAATTTACAATGCCCCACAAGCTCGCTTCACCAGACTTTTTTTCAAGGCTGACATAGTTTAAAACTCTGTGCTTCGCCGCTCATTGTTTTTGTAAGGCGGGAAACGTATAATGAATGTTGTTCCTTTGCCTTCTTGGCTCTCAAAAGACACGGTGCCGCCTAACGATTCAGTCATACGCTTAATTACCGCTAAGCCGAACCCTTGCCCCTTCGATTTAGTCGTGAACATAGGCGTAAACAATTTGCTTTTTACAGCTTCAGGAATTCCCACTCCCGTATCCTTGACTGCTATGAGAACATCGTTTGTTTCTCTGTACGAGTATATGGTTAGCTCTCCGCCTTTTGGCATAGCTTGAACTGCGTTATTCACCAAATTGTACATGATACGGTTTATGAAGGTGGAGTCAACTAAAACCTTCCTTGCACCTTCTTCCACATTAACGGTTACTTTGACATTCTCTGGCAAACCGTTCTTTTTCAACAAAGCTTCGATTACGAGTTTCAAATCGGTTTCTTCCGCATTAGGTTTTAAGGGTCGGGCAAAGTCTTGCAGGTCCGCCACTATTTTGTTAATATACTCAACGTTCTTTTCGATCTCAGTTAAGCTTTCCAACGCATTCTTCTTCTCTACGCTCTCTAAAGTTTGAGCTAATTCTGTTTTGGCTAAGTAAATATCGCTTGTTATAGCCTGCTGCGGATTGCGAATATCATGGCCAACCATGCCCGCGGTTGCCCCGATAGCAGCTAATCGCTCAGCATCTTTTAGTTTCTTTACGCTTTCCTGTGTCTCTTCCTCAGCTTTTTTAAGTTCGCTAATATCTCTTGCAGCTGCAAAAACACCCTGTATTTCTCCAGCGTCATTTGTGTAAACGGTCGCATTGTACAGAACATCAGTAACTTTTCCATTTCTATGTCTAATCGCTAGCGGGTAATCTCTCACTAACCCCTCGGTAAAAACACGCTTATAACCGATTTTGGCTTTTTCGGGTTCAATAAAGTAATCTGAGAAGTCGCTACCAATCAACTCCTCTTTAGAGCGCCCAGTTGCAAGCTCTGTGGCTTTGTTAGCGTCAGTAATTTTGCCTTCAACGCTAATGGTGACTAACGGGTCAAGACTCGCTTCAATGAGATTTCGAGCATATAACGAGCTAAGCGTAAGTTCTTTAGTGCGCTCTTCAACAAGTTCTTCCAGATTCTTAGAATTTAACTCAAGCTTTTCTTGCAATTCCGTCTGATTTGATAGTCCTTTGGCTAACTTGAGGTTAGAATAACTAAGTTTTGAAATCATTTCTGCTAACTTGGCATAGAATACCATGAGATTATCGATTTTTTCTCTGCTAAATCGAGGCACACTATCGAATGCTCGCAAATACTCTTCTGCATTAAATTCAAACTTTTTTGCTTGAGCAGCAAATACGCTGCGATCGACCGTTTCGTTCTCAAAGAAGAATTGACCAAAAAAGAGATTGCCTACATGCTTACCGCCAATAAACATGGGTGTAACAACGTCCCACATGTTATTCTTACACCTATAGAGGCGAATTTCTCCTCTTTTGAGTCCACTTGTGAGCTGGAGGTCACTTTCTACACAATTCTCAAGTGTTCGAACGTTAATGCGGTGGAATTTTGTGCATATATCCTGCCAACCAGTTCCTACAAGCACCGTACCTTTGAGGTCAATTAGTGCAAAGCCCATCTCCGTTACTGTATAGAGGTAATCCATCATGGCTTGCAAAGAAGTAACGTCTATTATGTTAGCGAGTTCTTGCTCTTCTATGTCCACGTCGGGTGAGAGCACAGAATCCAACTTTAACTTTAAGCGCTCTTCGCTTTCGCGCAAAGCATCGTCCGCTTTTTTGCGTTCAGTTATATCTCGGAATACGAGAACTACACCAGCGGTCTTGCCTTCTCTGTTTTTAATCGGTGCCCCACTGTCATCTATTGGAACTTCCGAGCCATCTTTCCGAATCAGGATTGTGTGGTTAGCTAAGCCAACAATTAACCCTTCATTAATTACTTTCGTGACTGGACTTTCCACCTCTTCACGAGTGAACTCGTTTATTATGTGAAACACATGCTTCAACGGATTGTCCTTAGCATCTTCAAGTCTCCAACCAGTTAACGTTTGAGCAACATTATTCATGAATATGACATTTCCATTCAAGTCAGTCGCTATCACTGCATCACCAATGCTGGATACCGTAGTTTCCCAACGCTCTTCACCTTCACGCAATGCCTCTTGAGCTTTCTTACGATCAGTTACGTTTTCAAATACAGCAGCAAAATACCCTTTTCTTGGGCTGTAAACCGAAATAGAAAACCATGCATTCAAAGGCTTAAAAAATACTTCAAATGTCTCATTCTTTCCAGTTGACGCCACTCTTCCATAAATATCAAACAACTCAGGATTCGCTTCCTTAATCCCCGGTATTGCTTGCGTTACCCTTTTTCCAATAACCGCTTCTTTCTTTAAGCCTGTTAACGTTTCAAAGGCGGTATTTACTTCCAAATAAACAAAATCCGCCGGTTGACCTTCATCGTTAAAGATCACCTCACAATATGCAAAGCCATCTAACATGTTCTCAAACAAAGATTGGTATTTCTCTTTTGACTCAAGCACTTCAGCCTCAGCCCGTTTCTGCTTAATAATTTTGTTTAACTCATTACTAACCAATTCAAGCTGCAAAACATCGTCTTGAATATAAGGCTCATCTTTGTTTCCCACTCCAAAAATAGCAATAACCTTGTCATTTTCAATTAATGGAAAGCTAAGCATTCGAGTAATTGTTGCATGTCCGTCAGGCAAACCTTTCTGATTGGGGCTTGTTTTGAAGTCGTTGTATATTACTGGATGTTTCAGTCGTATAGAATCGGCCAAATTACCAGCATTTTCAAGGGGGTAGTGGATAGCATAATTGGCTTTGCAATTTTTTAGTGCTTGCTTATTCCAAGTTGTCAACACTACGGTTTTTTCATCATCTTCAAAGAAATGGAAAAACCCAATCGTGCTCTTTGTAACTTTGACAGCATGATCTAAGAAGTATTCATAAAGTTCATTCTTCTGTAGACTTAACGCTTTTCTGTAAAGTTCAAGAAGAAACGTCGCTGTGTTATCAGAGTCTACATTGATCATAAGCACTAAATCCTTCTCTCTATTTTTCCTAAATAAACGGGGAATAAAGAGAAAAACTTTTCGCATCGATTTACGGTAAAGTACGGAGATTCTTACTAGATGAAACGTCTTCTACTGTTTGCTCCAAGCTTCATAAACAAACCTTGTTAAGTTCAGTTGCCACACCGCCAACTGCGTAAACGTGGGGTTTATGACACATATCTTCTGCCTCCCTCTACAGAAAAACAAGAAATGCTACCGCCCCAGAAAGCAGCAACCCGCAAAAAACTTCCAAGCTTCTAAAATCGGAAAACCAAAACCCAATCAAACACGCCCCCACAGCCGAAGAAACCGCCGCGCCCACATCCGACAATAAGCGACAATGCCGTCTATGTTGAGTCAACATACAAAGTCGCATCCGCCCATCCCAAATGAGCAGCCCACAACGTAAATCAAGCCCCAAACCAAAAAAACAACCCAAAACACAAAAAGCCACGGCGGAAAGTCTCAACTTTCACCAAAACAAAAGTCTCAACTTAAAAAAACAGAAAAAAACACCCCAAAAAAACAAACCAGCCAAAAAATCATAAACCCCAAACAGCCGCGTTTGTAAAAATTTATTAGCGTGAACAGAACAGAGGGCTGGGTAGAAGTGAGTTATATTTCGGGTGTGAAGCAGAGGCGAAATAGGCTGGATATAATTGCCAGTATGCTGGAAACTGTTAAAGACGGCAGTTTAAAGACTCAAATTATGTATAAGGCGAACCTGAGTTTCACGCAGCTAAACGATTACCTGGATTTTTTGCTTGATAATGGCTTTGTAACTCAAACGCTAAGCGACCAAAAAGAAGTTTACTTTATCACGGAAAAAGGAGTAGATTTCCTGCAGCGACGAAGCGAACTACTTCGCCTCCTAAAAAGCTAAACCCGCCAAACAACCTAAACCAACAACGGCTTGCATCAAAATCTTCACGCCAGATACTTCTCGACGCATTATTTTTTGTGGACTCAATAGCGGAAAAAGCTCTCATTAGCCACGGTTTAATTCCCCACCGTTGGGCTTCGCCGTACCTCGATTTTCTCATTGTCCAAAGCCTAAGGGTGCCAGACAGCCTTATTTACATTTTCTAGCCCCAGAAGCATTCAACCATAACAAAACCGAAACCCAACCAGATTATCTCGCCCTTTTAGGGTTTGCACTCTGTTTTTGTTTGAAGAAAAGGGTGAAGTTAAGCCGACTTAATCAGCGTTCAGCAGTTTGGCTTTTAACGAGATTTCTTCAGAAATCTGCTCCCTGGTTTTGCCCTCCGTCGATATCCCAAGGCTTCTAGCTGCGTCAACTAAAACTTCGTCTCTGCTTTTCAACGGTGCAGGTGGAGGAGGCGGGTTAAAGCTGGAGTTTGTCCGCGGAGCCTCGTTTGCTGCCTTGTTGAATTCGTCCTGTGCCTTGCTAAATTCGCCTTTAGCTCTGCCCAAAGCCTTTGCAAACTCAGGAATCTTGGCGGGACCCCAAAGAATCACGACGATAGCGATTGCGCCGATTATAAGCCATTCTAAACCATCAAACATACCAAAAACTCTCCATTTTCAAAAACGTTTTCTTTCATTTAGAAAGGTTCTTTTTAATTCTTAAATAGATTTGTTGTTGTACCCAAACAATCACCAAGTCGCTACTTCCCCAATTGCATCCCTCGGTCTTTGCCAACCCATCTTTACATTGGTTTTTTGATGTAAAAATGGGGTGCCCTCTCTCATCGGCTTTCTTTTTTCGTACCCAGCCCCCCTACGGTTTTCTAGATGAACCAAATAGGTACATATAGATGAGCCAAATAGGCAAGCAGGCAAGCAACTCAGTGCTTTTGCAGCAAAAAACTTATCCCTTAAACGCCACTATGTAGCTGTCGGGAAGACGCGTCAAGTTGACCATAGAATCGAACCGAACCATCGGCAGAATCGGCGCTTGCCTATTCGTAATCGGCGTAGTCAGCCAAATAATTTCGCTTTCCCAATACGCGCTGCGCAACCAAACCGTGGTCAGCCTCGCTGTTGCCGGCGCCTCAGGCATCATCAGCCTTCTGGTTTTCGTCGGCTTAATCCTGTTTTTCATTGCGATGCATGGCTTCTCCAAAGACTACAGCGAAACCCGCATATTCGACAACATCCTCTACGGATTAATCATCACAATCGTCCTCGGGTTAATAGCGGTAGTATTCGCCGTCGCCCTCTTCATCGCAAACGCCTCAAACCTAATTCCAATAATTACATCTACGCCTGCCTCGCAAACCCAAATCAGCTCAGCAGCCCAAAAAACAGCTCTGCCTCTGCTGCCTGTTTTCGCGGTAGTCGGGTTAGTTTGGATTGTTTTCAACGTGCGGTCGCTTAATCTGCTGGGAGACAAATCCAAAGTTCCCCTGTTCAGAACAGGAGCCAAAGTACTGCTAGCCGGTGCAGCCCTATCAGTCGCCATAACCACCGTAATCGCCGCAACCGCCACAACACTATCGCTCTCCTACGGCACCACTCTAAGCATCCTGTCGGTTCCCGGCGGCTTCATACAGGACGCAGCATGGCTGATTTTGGCAATGGCTTTCTTCAGAATCCAAGCGCCTTCAACCCCAGCAACATCGATGCCGCCCGCGTATGTTCCATCGGTCCCAGTCGTTTCTGGGCAAACAAAATATTGTTCCAGATGCGGAGCACCAAACCGACCTGACGCTGTATTCTGCGAAAGATGCGGACAAAAAATGCGGATGTAAGCCAGTTCTCCATTCTTGGGATAAAGCGATAGGTAAAATTATATTATGAAGAGTCTTCATTACAGTGCCCGATAAGTGGGTCCGTGGCGCAGTACGGATAGCGCGTCAGCCTTCTAAGCTGAAAGTCATGGGTTCAAATCCCATCGGACCCGCCATATTTCCCAATTTGGCGCTTGCTTGCTTTGTTTGCCGCAGCCTTCTTAGCCTTAGCCGCAATGGATATTTAAAACCGAAATTTGTTGGTCTGTTAATCAATTTGTCTGTTCTGAAGAGAAATCAACCTGAGACATGGTAATCGTTAACCCTGCATTTTAGGAAAATTGGTCACCCAGCTCGGTTATAGCTTGATTGACTGAACTAATTCGTTGACTTAATCATTGATCTGTATTTTCCGCAGTACCTGTAAGGTCCTAAATGACAGGTGGTGGAATTATCTTGAGAATAACCACATACGTTGCGTTTTGGGCAGCCTTTGAAGCGTTGGGGCATCCGCGGAATGATTTTCATAATTTGCTTCCTCAGTTTAATTTGTACTCTTTGCGCGGTTGGGCTTTTAAGCGGTGTTTCGGTAACGGAATATTTATTGATTTTATTTTGCTATGGCTTTGATGATTTCTTCGGTCAAGAATTCTTCATTGGGTTCTTTGTGCTCGTTGATGTGGTGTTTTATGGCTTTGGTCATTTCCGCCAAGTCGGGTACTACTAAGATTTGCTCTCCACACTCGCATGTTATAATTGGCATACGCGAGATTTTTTGTTTTTTCTTGGCACTTCTGAAATGTGATGTCTTTATTTTGAGGTTTTGGTCTTTACTAAAATTTGGGCTAAAATTAGACATCTCCTTATGTAAAATTAACTATCAGAAAAATCTGCTATAGCTAAGTTGTTTGGTTTTCTATTTAATAATTTGCAGTAGGCATCATTCAATCACAGTCAAATTCTAAATACAAAGCGCAATACCGGAACTAAAGGAACTTCGAATCAATGATCAATGTCCTACAGATAATTTGTTCATTTTGTGAATGTTCATTTGTAAAAATTTTGGATTAGCCATCATAAATCTTTAATAGTTATTTTAAGGCTACAGGTAGCGGTAGCTTATACATATCAACCGCACGCTACAAAATGAAAGAAGGGATTGTGTATGAAAGTCAACATTTGGAAACTCTTAGGATTATTATTCATTGTAATTTTTGCTTTATCAACAATTAATGTGATTCATGCTGTTGGAGTAACCACCACGGTATCGGTGGGAAACGCCCCAACTGGCATAGCCTATGACTTAGGCAAGGGAGAAATATTCGTGGCTAATGAGTTCTATAGCACTGTCTCGGTTATTTCGGACGGCACCAACGCTGTGGTCGCAACCGTAACCGTTGGAACCCAGCCTGAAGGAGTAGCTTACGATTCAGTAAAGAACGCGGTTTTCGTAACCAATTATGGCGCCGGGACGGTCTCGGTCATTTCGGACACCAGCAACACCGTCACTGGAACCATCACCGTAGGAAACGAGCCTTATGGCATAGCCTTTGACGCCACTAAAGGCGAGTTATTTGTAGCCAATAAGCAATCCGCAAGCGTCTCAGTTATCTCGGATACAAGCAACGCTGTTGTTGCGACTGTAAACGTGGGAGCTAGTCCCCAGCGGCGTAGCTTATGATTCTGCATTGGGAGAAATATTTGTAAGCAGTGACGTCGCAAGCGGAACCGTCTCGGTTATATCGGACACCACAAACGCTGTGGTCGCAACTGTCGCTGTGGGAGGTTACCCATTTGGCTTGGCATATGATCCGTCTAAGGGAGAAATATTCGTTACAAATGCTGGCTCAGCCTTTTACGGCATTAACGGCACGGTCTCGGTCGTCTCAGACAGCACCAATACCGTAGTTGCAACCGTGACCGCGGTAAATTATCCCTACGGCGTGGCTTATGATGCTAGCGAAGGGGGAAATATTTGTTGCCAATGAAGGCGACGCAACAGTTTCCGTCATATCAGACAGCAATAACGTCGCGGTTGGAATATTTGGTGTGGGAGAATTTCCAGAAGGTGTCGCTTACGATTCGGGTAAGAGCGAAATATTCGTTGCTAATAACGGCGACGACAACGTCTCGGTTATATCGGATTCTAGTGCTTTTGAATCGCCCAGCCCAGGTGCAACTGCCACATCGAATCCTGCAATTACGCCATCAGAAACTTTCAACTACGACAACTCTTCCGGCAAGAGCGGTCCAGGAGTCGTCGGTGTTGGACCAGACCCTATCGCCATAGCTTACGACGCTGGAAAGGGTGAAGTTTTCGTGTCAGATTTTTCTGGTCCCACAATATCGGTGATAGATTGCGCCACCAACTCAATCGTCACCACAATCGACGTGCCAGGACTCAACAACCCCGGGTTTAAGGAGAGCCCAAGTCCCTCGGGGATTGCCTATGATTCTCTTAAGGGCGAGATTTTCGTCGCCAACGAATACGGCAACTGCCTCACCGTCATATCTGATTCAAGCAACACAGTCACGGCAACGATTGATTTGGGAAATGATTCAGTTAACAAAGGGATTGGATTGGATCCGATAAGTGTGGCTTATGATTCTGTTAAAGGCGAGGTTTTCGTAGTTGACATTGGAGCAACGACAACTGTTGGCAGTAACTCTGCTAGTGCAGGAATGGTGTCAGTTATTTCGGATGCAACAAATTCAGTTGTCGCCACTGTGGCTGTGGGAAGCGACCCCAACGGTATCGCATATGACGCCGCCAAAGGCGAGCTTTTCGTGACAAACGCTGGCAGAAACCCATCGGACATAAGTGCAGCGAACTTCAACACTGGCGTAGTGTCAGTTATCTCCGACGCAACAAACACAGTTGTCGCAACGGTACCTGTGGGTCCTTTTCCGCAAGGCATAGCTTACGATTCTATCAAAGGCGAGCTTTTTGTCACTAACGGCGGCAAAACCGCTACTTCATCGTCACCTGCCACCGCAGGATCCGTTTCAGTCATCTCTGACAAGACCAACACAGTTATAGCAACGGCAAAGTTGCCAAATGCAGGTGAAGCCGCCTACGACTCGGGCAAAAATGAGCTCTTTGTAGTCACGGGCTCAACCAACAGCGTCTCCATTATCTCTGATACAACAAACTCGGTTACCGGAACAAAGGCTGCAGGCTCAAGCCCCTACGCACTTGCATACGACCCAGCGCAAAACGAAATTTTCGTGACAAACACAGATGCCTCAACAGTAACTATCATCTCAGATGCGACTACTACAGCGCCCACAAAGACTACGGGCTCTTCATCCGGCGGCTCTTGGCTTTGGATTCTGATCGTTCTCGCAATCATAGTAATCTTGATTTTGCTGGTCGTGATGAAAAGACGAAAGAAGCCGTCTACCGACGACAAAAACCCCAAGTTCGAAAATGCAAAATAAAAACGAAATCACAGGGTATTCCAAGCAATCCTCAATCTACTCGCAAAAAGACCTCATCAAAGTTCGGGACAACTTACGTGAACGCTTCTTAAAAAGCACTTGAAACATAGACTTAAAGTAGAATCCCAGCGGCTTTCGGTGCGCTTAGGTTGTTTCTTCGCAAATTTTAAATCCTTCCTAACATGTTAACGTTCTGGAGAGGGTATTTGGGTTGAGCGCACTTGAAATATTAGCCATAGTCTTACCAATTGTCGTTATTATCATAGTTATCTATGCTCTTGTTTTGTCTATCCGCATTATCCGACCTATAGACAAGGGCTTGGTGGAGCGTTTCGGCAAGTACCATCGTTTTGTCGAGGGAGGAATCACTTTTCTTTTTCCATTCATAGACCGCATCATAAAAGTCAACATTACCGAACGTATGACGCCTGTTCAGCGTCAAGATGTCATCACGAAAGACAAGGTTTTCATGGGTGTGGACGCCGTTGTGTTTTACAAGATTAAAACTGACGAGGTTTCGGTGAAGGCATCCCAGTATAATGTGGCAAACTACGCCGCCCAAATTGACACGCTTGCACGTACGGTTCTTAGAGACATCATAGGCGGCATGGATATGGCGATAGCAAACACCTCCAGACCCGTAATCAACGTCAGCCTCAAGACGGCATTGGATCAGCAGACCGAAATGTGGGGCATTGAAATTGTGAGGGCTGAAATCAAGGATTTGGAGCCTCCTAGGGAACTCATCATATCGATGGAATCCGTTCTTAAGGCAGATAACGAGCGGCAAGCAGCTGAGAAAACCGCGATAGCTCAAGCGACTTTGGCGAGTGGACAGAAAAACGCTGCGATTCAGGTTGCAGAGGGACAGAAGCAGGCAGCTATTCTTCAGTCGGAGGGTCAAAAGACGGCGACTGTGACGATAGCTGAAGGTGACGCTCAGGCAACCAAACTGCGGAACGAAGCGTTGACAACGTACTTCAAGGACAGCGCCGTCGTCTACAAGCAGCTAGACACGATTGTAGCGTCGCTTCAGAACAACACAAAGATTATTGTTCCCGAAGGCAAAGCCATATCGCTGATTCTAAATGAGCAGGAAAACCTCGCGAAAGCAACAATCATCCCAGTAACAATGCCGCAGCAACAGAAAAACACAAAGCAAATGCAGTAAGCTCAGGAAACCTAAGATGCAACGCTCCGTTCTTTGGGCGGAACCAAGTTCTTTTTTGAATGAATAAAACTTCAACGATTAGGCGATGTTTCTGAGGATCCGGTCGACTGGAAATCCTCTCAAAAAATCTGAGATTAATTTAAAATTAATAAAAAAAGAAAAGAGATTTTGTTTGGATTTTCTGTTTACAGCTTATGCGTGTTTTCTTGTGACGAGCATTGCGAGCACTGCGCCGATTATGACGATGACAATGATGATGGCGACGATTCCGTATTCAACTGTGCTGTTTGATGCCAAGTTGGTAGCTGCTGTTGGTGCTGGTGTTGCTGCTGTTGGTGGCGATCCCGCGTAGAACATTGTTGAGGTCGAAGTTGGATAGTATCCGTGTGTGCCTGCGAAGACTGCGTAAACTGTGTAGTTTCCTGAAATGTCCGGAGTCCAAGTTAAGCCCCAGTCGCCTAAAGAGTTAGATGTTGTTGTGCCGATTGAGCGGTAGTTGTTGTTGCTGTCTAAGACGTCGACGTTGATGGGTACTCCTGTCAGATTGCTTGGCAATGGCTGCTGCTCATAAGCTGCTTCCATCAAGCCAGACATGCTATCGTCTGAAACGCATGGCAGACCGTTCGGGAAGTTCTTTGCGACTGCTGATTGCGAAGCTCCTGGAGAGATGTCCGTGATGGTTCCTGTGATGGTTATTGGTGTCTTTGTTGTAATGCCGGTTTGAGGTGCGCTTATGGTTATTTTGCTTGGTCCTTGTGCGTATGCGTAGACCTGGCCGTCGTAGCTGTTGAATGTGGTCATGACGCCGTATGCGACTGCGGTCGATGTATCGTCAAAGCCCAAGTTGCTCCAGACTAGTTGCCCAGTATTAGCGTTCAATGCTACCTCTAAGGCTCCATGTAGCAGCGGTGGGTTGTATTCGTGTCCTTCAGAGAGGTAAAGGATTGTGTCTGCGCCTTGGCCTGATAGGGCTTCATCTGAAAAGACCCAGAGTGGGTAGGTTCCGTATGGAGATTCTGTGCCTGCGGGCCCGTTAATCTGGTATGTGCTCCAGTCCCAGATTATGTTGCCGTTGGTCATGTTGACAGCCCACACATCCCCACCTAAACCCCAGATGTAGAGAACTCCAGTTGTTGAGTCAGGCGTAGTTGTGAGACCGTAAGAGTCGTATTGGTTGGGCATTTGGCCGTCAGACATTTTCACGTTGAGGTTGGTTGTCCAGAGTTGTTTGCCTGTGTCCAGCGAGTATCCAGCGAGCTCGTATGAAGCATAGTTAGCTTCACAGTAGATTCCGTCGCAGCCTGCGGGTGTGTTGCTGATTCTTGTGTAAGCCGGGTTAAAGATGCCGCCAGTTCTGTTCGTTATCCACATCAACGCGCCGGTGTTTGCATTGTATCCTGCTTCTACTAGAAAGCCTTCTTGCTCTCCGACTGAAGTGAAGCCTGATTGTAGGATTATTGTATCGCCAAACCAGTCGATTCCTGCGACGAGTCCTGAGCCGAGTCCTTGCACGAGTTGACCGTTAAGGCTTGCGTGTTCAAGAACAGCCCATTGTAGTCCACGATTAAAGTCGAATGTGGAGCCTAGTGGAACCGTCCAGTCGAATAAGCCGCCTAAAGCTGACATTGGGCCAGATCCTGCAGGGCCTGATGCAATGATTGCTTGTGTGAAATTGTACATTTCTATTACTTCTGGTCCGTTGGCTGCAGTGTTGAAGGTTACTGGGTTGTATTGGACGAAGCCGCTGTCAGTCCAAACTGGAATGTTTAAGGTCAGTGTAGGATTTACGGTGGATGGTCCGAATGGTCCAAAAGGTTGGCTCACGTTCTGGGCCAAAACGTATCCGATTAGGTTTCCGTTGGAATCCGCACCGAACAGACTGAACGCAGGAACGTTTGTAACAGTTGCGACCTGTTGACCTGTCAAAGCGTCGTATATAGTCCACGCGTTTGGGCTGGAGAATAAGCCGCCTCCGTTTTGTGCGACGAGGTATGGGCCGACACATCCGTATTGGTCAATTGTCGGGAAGTTGATTATCATGCCGCATTTCAACGTAAGTGTAGTGTTGATTAACCACAGGGTTTGTCCAGTGTATAGATTGAAAGCCATGATTCCTTGCGTGCTACCTGTTTGGGTTGTGTACCAGTTTGAGTATTCTATTCCGTCCATGATAACTGGTGCGTATTTGGGGTCGTACTGTGAGGTTGTCCAGTAGCTGCTGGATTGTTCGTTGTTGCCGTAGGGTCCTCCTGCTACTCCGCCGACACACCATGGTTTTGTCCAGAGGATGTGTGCTGAGGCAGGTGATTGTGTGTATGGGTTATAGTTGCCTGTCGCATTGTATCCGCCAGTTGCGGCAAATGTGTTTGGTACATATCCCATCCATGGTCCTGATATGGACGCCCAGAGTTGGACGTTTTCAGAGTTAACTGGTGCTTCCCAGTAGTTTGTTGGGAGTGGTGTGTCTGGTAACCCGCCTCTCGGTGTTTGGGTCACCACAAGGATTGCTGGTTGACTTACGCTGGGTTCGTTGTAGTATTGCTGATTTGGAGCTGCGAATTGCTGTCCGCCGTATTTCAGTTGGAACGTGTAGTTGCCTATTGCCGTCGGTGTGTAAGTAGTATATGTGCCGCCAGTTGTGTCTCCTACGAATGTTCCTAGCTGACGTTTGTGTCCCGCCTGGAGGGGTCACGTAAACGGTCATGTTTACAGGGTCTTGTTCAGCGAATAATGGCACGGCTAGCCAGAAGTTAACTGTCACGGTTTGTCCGACACCGCATGGATTTGGTGCAACGTTGCAGAAAGCGATTGTTGGAACTAAGATGCTGCCTGCTGTTTGCCCATGTGTCATTGTGATTGTGCCGCCGATCACTGTTATCATTAGCACTGACAGTACTAGAGCTGCTAATTTATTTTTCAATAATTTCATTTTCGTTTTCTCCTTATTTTGTTTTTGTCAAGCAACAGATAATACGTTTGCTCAACGAGCTCTCAATTGTTGAAGTTGGTATTTAAAACTTACGCGAAACCTCCACCAAAGGTCTGTTTTTTGAAGCTTTTCCCAAATTTCACTGCACATTTGTTCCATAAAACTCAAAAAATTCCCGCATTTCAAGGGATTTTTGGAGTTTTTTCGTGCAACAAACCTTCCCAAAACGATTGGTTTACTTTTTTGCATTTAACAATTGCAAAGGGAATTTAGCCAGACGGAAAGACGAAGAAACGGTTTGCTTCACTAGCGGCTGGCGTCCCAAGGTAAATTAAGAATTTGAAGGTCAGAGTATCTTCTCGTTAATATTTTGTTTAAAATTAAAAAAAATTAAAAAAAGGGAAATAGTTTGTTTTTGTTTTTTCCCGCTTATGGGTGTTTTCTTGTGACGAGAAGTGCGAGTACTGCGCCGATTATGACGATGACGATGATGATTGCGACGCCGATGTATTCAAGTGTGCTTTGTGTTGCTACGTTGCCTATTGGGGTTGCTGTTGGTGCGACTGTTGATGCAGGTTCGCCTGCGAAGAAGTGTGCTGTTGCTGATGATCCGTAGTAGCCGTTTGTTCCTGCGAAGACTGCGTAGACTGTGTAGTTGCCTGCAATGTCAGGAGTCCAAGTTAAGCCGTAGGTTCCGCTTGCGTCTGATGTTGTTGTGCCGATTGAGCGGTAGTTGTTGTTGCTGTCGAGGACATAGATGTCGACTGGTACGCCTGTTAAGTTGCTTGGCAATGGTTGCTGCTCGTAAGCTGCTTCCATCAAGCCGGACATGCTTGCGTCTGAAACGCATGGCAGACCGTTCGGGAAGTTTGCTGCAACTGCTGGTTGTGATGCGCCTGCGCATATGTCTGTGACTGTGCCGCTGATGGTTATTGGTGTCTTTGTTGTTACGCCGATTGAAGGTACGTCGATTGTTGTTTTGCTTGGTCCTTGTGCGTATGCGTAGATTTGTCCGTCGTATGCGTTGAAGGTCGTCATGACGCTGTATGCGACTGCGGTAGCTGTGTCGTCAAAGCCTAAGTTGCTCCAGATTAGTTCGCCTGTGTTGGCGTTGAATGCTAATTCGCGTGCGCCGTGGAACAGCGGTGGGTCGTATTCGTGTCCTTCAGAGAGGTACAGGATGGTGTTTGCGCCTTGTCCTGCGAGGGCTTCATCTGAGAAGACCCAGAGTGGGTAGATGCCATATGGAGATTCAGTTCCAGCAGGTCCGTTGACTTGGTATGTGCTCCATGACCAAATTATGGCACCTGTGGTTATGTTTAGTGCCCATACGTCGCCACCTAAGGCCCAAACGTAGAGAACGCCTGTGGTTGCATCTGGTACGGTTTCGAAGTCAAATGAGTCATATGGGTTCGGCATGTTGCCATCAGGCATAGCTACGTTAAGGTTGCTTGTCCAAACGGATTTGCCTGTGTCAACGTTAAAGCCTTCAGCAACATATGAGTTCTGGTTGATTTCTACGTAGATTCCGTCGGCTAATGATGGTGTGTTGCTAAGTCTTGTGTACGACGGGTTAAGCATGGGTGTGTCAGTGCTTGTGCGGTTGAATATCCATTCGCAGTGTCCGTCTTTTGTGCTGAAGCCTGCTTCAGTCTGGAATCCTTTTTGTTCCGCTACCGATACAGTGCCGGTTGTGATGACTATTGTGTTTGCTCCCCACACGCTAAAGCCGAAGCCGCCTCCTGTGAGACCTGATACGAGTGCGCCGTTAAGGACTGGGTCCATTGGGTTTGACCACATGACTCCGTTCTTCCAGAGGTAAGCGGTGTTAAGCGAGATAGCCCAGTTCGTCCCGGTTTGACTCATTGCTTGCGTCAGGTTCCAAAGTTCCAGGTTAGCTCCCCCTACAGCCGTGTTGACCGTGTAGTTCCGTTGAGTTGCGCCTGTTCCAACGTACATGATTCCGTTGGTGCTGTTGGTTAAGTAGCCGATGATGTCTCCACGTGGGTCTTCACCGAGATAGGTTGGAGCTGTGCCGTTGACGACAGCGCAGAGGAATTGACCTGTTAGTGCGTCAAATATGTTGAATTCGGTGCCAGTGTTGTGCCAGCTAGGTGATAGTCCGCCTGTTTGTGATGCAGGCATTGTGCCCGTAGTAATGATGTATGGACCAACAACTCCGTATTGGTTGATGTTTTCGAAGTCACAAACCATTCCGCATCTGAGTACGGTGGTTGTGTTCATTACCCAAATGGTCGATCCACTGTATAGGTCGATGCAGATAATTCCTTCTTCGCTGCTTGTGGTTGATGTGTACCAAGTTGAGTATTCTTTTCCGTCGATGATGATTGGCGCATACTTCGGGTCATACTGCGATGCGCACCAGTAGCTGCTGAATTGTTCACTACCGCCCAACTCTCCGCCTGCAACTCCTCCGACACACCATTCCTTTGTCCAAAGAATGTGTGCTGAGGCTGGTGCCGCGGTGAATGGGTTGTAGTTGCCTGTGAAGTTGTAGCCGCCTGTTGCTGCGAATGTGTTTGCTGTAAAGCCCAGCCATGATCCTGTTAGTTGGGACCAGAGTTGGACGTTTTGAGCGTTTACTGGTGTCTGCCAGTAGGTTGTTGGGAGTGGAGTATCTGGTAATCCGCCTCTTGGTTCGTTTGTCACGAGAAGTGTTGCTTTTTCACTTGTGCTTCCTTGGTTGTAGTATACTTTGTTGGTTCCTGTATATTGTTGCCCGCCATAAACCATCCAGAATGTGTAGTTGCCGTCTGCTGCAGGTGTGTATGTTGTCCATGTGCCGCCTGTAGTGTCTGCAGTGAAATTTCCTAGTGAGGTTGTGGTGCCTGCTGGGTTGGTGACGAAGACTTGTAAGCCAACTGCATGTTCGCTGTCAAACATAGGGTCTGCGAGCCAGAAACCTACTGTTACTACTTGACCGATTCCGCATGGGTTAGGTGCAACGTTGCAATAGGATATTGTTGGAACGAGGACGCTACCTGTGGTTTGTGCCCGCGCTGGAATAAGCATAGATGAGCCGCTGATGATGAATATCATTACAATCGAAATGGCTATAGCTGCAATTTTATTTTTTGAGTTTTTCATTTTTCTCTTTTCTTCCTTAATTTTTAGTTTAGTTTTTTGATTGAACAACAAGCGTTTTGCCTATTGTGCAATCAGCCCTCTTTTGCCACGGCTAAGTATTTAAAACTTGTGCGGAAACGACTTTACGCATTTGCAAACTTTACTTAAAAAATATTTTCGATTTTGTCGACAATAAGGCTCCGATAGAAGCTTTCTGTAACTTAGAACATAATTTTTTAGCGCCACAATCGCCCGAAAACAACACTCAAATTAATTCAATAATTGCCAAAATCAAATAAAAATTGCAAATATGAAGCCTAAATGGGCTGCTGTTGCGAAATACAGTGAATTGCCCCGAACCCACATATCAGGTCTACGCAGTTTACACCGACAACCCTTCTCTTCGGAAAAAGCGTCTGAAGAATAGAGATTGCGTCTTTGTCATTTTCGCTTTCAAAAGTCGGCACTAAAACCGTGCGGTTTCCTATGTAAAAGTTCGTGTAGCTTGCGGGCAGCCTTTTCCCGTCGTAGACGATGTTTCCCGGCATCGGCAACTTTATGACCTTAAGTTTTCTGCCGTCTTGGTCTATTGATTGGCACAGCAGCTCGTAGTTTTTTTGTAGAGCTTCGCTGTTTTCGTCGTCTCCGTCATCGTAGCCGCATACGACTGTGGTGGGGTTTACGAACCGCGCTAAGTCATCGACGTGTCCGTCGGTGTCGTCTCCGGCAATGCCGTTCTTCAGCCAGATGATGTTGGTGACGCCTAAGTAGTCTTTGAGGAATTTCTCGATTTCTTCTTTTCTCAGACAAGCGTTCCTATTCTTGTTAAGAAGGCATTGCTCAGTGGTGAGGAGTGTTCCTTTCCCGTTGACGTCGATGGAGCCTCCTTCTAAAACGATGCCGGGCTCAAAACACCGCAGACGCATCACCTTGTTCATTTCATGCGGTATCTGAGCGTCTTTCATAAGCTCCTCGTATTTTTTTCCCCAAGAATTAAAAGTCCAATGCACCATCGCCAAATCTTCACGTTGCTTAACGAAGATGGGACCGTAGTCGCGGAACCATACGTCGGCGTATCCGAACTCAAAAAATCTTATACGAGTCAAATCGATTTTGCGGGTTTGGAGTAGCGCTGCTACTTTTTTCTTCATGTTGGCGTCTTTGACGAAAAGGTTCACGGCTTCATCTTTATGCAGTAAGCTGATGATTTGAACAAATGTTTCTTCAACCTTCTCAACGCCTGATGTAAAGGTCGTTGGGTCATGTGGCCAAGCAAGCCAGATTGCTTCATGCTTTGACCATTCGGCAGGCATGCAGTAGCCAAGTTCGCGAGGCGTCTTTTCCGCATTATTCGCAGAGTTCATAATTATGTGTCCTCCACGAGCGCTCGGTAAGTGTCAGGTCGACGATTTCGAAGGAAACCCCAGCCCTCCTGAATCTGCTTGTTTTTTGCAAGGTCCACCTCAACAACCAAAGTTTCCTCTTTCACGCATGCTTGCTTCCTTGAGCACGGTGCCAAAAGAGTCGCATACGAATGAGCCGCCCCAGAACTTGAGTTGACCTTCCACACCTACACGGTTTACGGCGGCAACGTGGATTCCGTTGGCTATGGCATGTGCACGCTGAATCGTCATCCAAGCGTCATGCCAGTCTCCGTCAGATGAAACCTCATCTTTAATTGTGCCGATTGCCGTTGGATAAAAGAGGATTTCTGCACCCTTCAAGGCGTCGATTCTTGCTGGCTCAGGAAACCATTGGTCATAACAAATCAACACACCTACAGTGGCGTAGCGGGTTTCGAAGACCACGTAGCCTGTGTCGCCTAGTTCAAAAAAGTTTTTTTCGTAAAAAAGAGGGTCATAGGGCACATGCATCTTGCGGTAGAGACCCAGGTCTTTGCCGTCTGCATCAAACACGATTGCTGAATTGTAGAATTTTCCGTTTGAAGCCTTCTCAAAAATCGGCGCGATTATGACTACGTTGTTTTTCTTTGCCAGCGCCGAAAAGGTCTTTGTGGTTTCTCCTGGAACTGTCTCGGCAAGGTTGCTGACGTCCAATTTTTCTGTTTGTGGAAAATACTTTGTTTTGTAGAGTTCTTGCAGGCAGATTATTTGGGCGCCTTTCCTTGATGCTTCCTCGATTCTTTCAGTGGTCTTCCTCATGTTGTCGTCTATTTTTTCTGAAGCAGAGGTTTGAACTAGCCCTACTCTGATTATTTTTTTTGCATCCTGCGGATGAGAGGCGCTCGAAATTGAAACCACCTTTTTTCTTAATCGCAAATATGTAAGTCTTGAAGGTAATAACTTTTCTGAAACAAGAACAGAAAAAACAGTAACCTGCAAGATTCCTTTGGCTTAAAGAAAAGAATAAAGTTTCCCGGCTAAATTTGCAGGAATTGTCCTTAAATTCGATGGTGAATTGTCGAGCAACAAGTTTTTGTGTGTCTAAAGGCTAGGTTAATTGCTTCAACTTAGGCTAATCTTTTTGATTTTCCATGCGCGTCAAACAAGAAGATGGTGCTAGCAACATGGGGTTTTGGATTTCTGGAAGTGTACCGTTAAAGTGTATCGTCTTTCCGTAGATGCTTCACCCGCCTATCAGGAACCTTTCCGCATAAACACAAACGCCGTTACCAAAGACAATAAACAAGTTGACACTTAAGGAAAAATAACAAACGCCGAAGAATGTCTCAGAAAAAGCAGGCAAACTAAGCTTTTCTTGTTTGTTTGAGCGCATAATCAAAATATTTTTCAATTGTTCCTTCTGATGTCCACTCTGCGCGAAGCCGCGTTTTCTTCTCAGCTCTGCGCAACTCGGAAAGCATCATGCGGTTAAGGTCTCTGGCGCATTCGCCTTTGAATTCAGCGGTCACGTCGAACCCGTCGCTGGTGGGTTTCAAGCTGCCGTCTTTGCCGACTAACCGTTCTAAAACGGGTTTTATAGCTGATGGGTTGGCGCTGCTTACGGTTGCAGTTAGTTTTATTTTTTTCTCAGGCATCAAAGTCAATCCTTGCTTCAGGTTCAAGGCTGCATGCTCAAAAAAATTAGCTTAAAACATTTAAAATTGGTGTTATTTTTTGTGTCTTTTGATTCTTTCTTGTCGTTGAGTTTTCTTGCGCCAATCTTTCTTTCGCTGGGTTGTAACAGTGAATTTTCCGCCTTGTCGTGGCATCTGCTCTACTTTGCGGTAACGTGAAATGTTTACGTAGAATGTTTCTAGGTCTATTTTGTTTGATTTTAAGTCTTCAAGGCTCAGATTCAGTTCCTTTCTTGCGTCTTCGCCTGCGTGGTCGAAGGCTTCGGAGTAAACGAGGTAGGCTGCGTGGAATTGGAAGCTGGAGGGGTCGTCGATTAAAAGTTTTTCTGTTTGGGGTTCGTTGCTGGTCGGTTCGTTTGGTTCTTCAGTCATGTTATTCAGCTTTAATGATGAGGAATGTTGTTTTTCCCTCTTTTAAATTTATGCCACGGCAAAAGGCTAGGTTTTTGACTCAATTAATCGGGCTCTGATTTTTTCGGCGTCCTTCTCCAGAACCTCAGGAGTCTGTAAGCCAAGTTCGCGTCTGAACTGGTTTTGCGGCTTCATAGGAATAACGTGGACGTGCAGGTGAAATACGACTTGGCCAGCGTCTGCCCCGTTGTTCTGCACTATCCTAATGGCGTCACTGCCAATCGCCTCATTCACAGCTTGAGCCACTCTCTTAACTATCTTAAAAAGGTAAGCAGCCTCGTCCTCTGGGATTTCGTAGATGTTAACGTAGTGTTTTTTGGGTACGACAAGCGTGTGCCCCTCATTCACCGGGCGATTGCTCAAGAAAGCAGCTACCTGCCCATCCTCGTAAACTAAGCTTGCAGGCGCTTTTCGCTGGATTATTTGGCAGAACACGCAGGTGGATTCAGTCATGACTCATACCTTTCAGCGGTTTATGGAGGATTAGCTTTAATAGAATTCGCTTGCCAATAATATTTTATGGATACTATTGTTGAGGATATAGGCAGTTTTCCCTTAACTCAAAACGTCGACAGATTAACTTTCAACAAAGCGTACAGGCTAGCCAGAGAAGCCGCCGTCGAAGGAAAAGACCTCACCGAAGACGAGTTTCTGAAAAAGAATTTCTGCGAAGTTGTGCTTGAATCTTTTAGGAAAAAACTCGCCTCAGGTCTTGACGTAGCCAATTTTCCGCAACAGTACGATGGTATGAGTCAAGTCGGCGACCTTTTGCATGTAGTGATGGAGAAGCATTCATTTCTTGTTGAAGAAAAAAACGCCGTCTTGCCAGAAGTGTATTTTATCCGTCAGCAGGCAAAGGCGTTGAGCGAAGAGTTTGGGAAGAAAATTCAGCTTCGAGTCTGCGTTTTCGGACCGATGGAGTATTACTTGCGCGAAGTAGGATACACGCCCCATCAACAGCCACTCGACGAGTTAGCGGAAACCATAAAGCGTTTCGTTAAAAACAGCATCTTAAATGACAAGTACATCCAGACTAAAGTTGTTTCAATTGACGAACCAAGCTTCGGCTACAACAACATCGAAGCATCGCCAGACATTATTTGCGGCGTATTGGAAAAAGCCTTTCATTTCAGCGGCGTTGCAAGAGAGATCCATCTACATTCGACGGCAAGCGTGGCGGAGCTGCTTTGCGTAAAAAATCTTGATGTACTATCATTTGAGTATGCCGCGTCGCCAGAAAATATTGAAGCCGTACCAAAAAAGATGCTTGAACAAGGCGACAAACAGATCCGCGTGGGCATTGCCAGAACAGACGTTGATAACATGAGGTCTGAACTGCGGGATAAGTCGATAAAAACCGTTGACTTTGTTGAATCGGTTGAGGTAATAAGAAAAAGGTTCAGGGTTGCTAAAGAAAAGTATGGGGAGCGGATGACGTTTACGGGACCCGACTGCGGTTTAGCTGGCTTCCCCGACCAAGAGTCGGCCGCCCTTTTGCTTAAACGCACAGTTGAGGCAGTAAAAACCGCTTAGGGATTGTTACGGTGCCGGCTCTGAAGGCGCTCTGCTGCGACCTTGTCACTGGCGGTTTTCTCTTTGCTTGTTCCTGTTGTGCTGTAGTTAGATCTTTGAAGCCGTATGTTCCGATGGGCGGCCAACCTGCCTCTGGCATAGATGCCGGTATCAGCATTATGGTGTTGGTTTGCGATTGTTGTCCCAGTTCGTAGAGGATGTTCATCCATCTGAGTCTTAGTCCGTCTGGGCTTGCCTCGTAAGCTTTTGCTGCTTCAATCATTTTTTGTGACGCTTCAAACTCGGCTGTTGCTAAGGTTACTCTTGCCATGCGTTCCCGTTCTGCTTGTGCTTGACGAGACATGGCATCTTGTAGGTTGCTGGGTATTATGACGTCCCGCACTTCGACTGCGGTAACTTTGATTCCCCATGACTCAGTTTTTTCGTCGATGATTTCGCGTAGTTTAGCTCCGACTTTTTCACGTTCTGCCAGCAGCTCGTTTAGGCTTTGTTTGCCTATGACTTCTCGCAGTGTGGTTTGCGACGCGAGCTGTGTTGCTTGGTAGTAGTTTTCTACTTGCAGGACTGCTTTTTCGAGGTCGACTGGTTTCATGTAGAGTACGGAGTCGACGTTTACTGGGACGTTGTCTTTGGTCAGGGTTGATTCTGTTCGGAACTGGATGGTGTCGAGTCTGGTTGATATTTTGAGGGGAGCGCGGTCGATTATGGGGACAAGGTAGACGATTCCGGGTCCCTTCAAACCAATGTAGCGTCCAAGACGCAGCACAGGCATCCTTTCCCATTCCTTCAGTACACGTATCCCGCTTAGCAGGAAGATTATAACAATGAAAACTATGAAGCCTATCAATCCAATCAAAAGTGGATCCATTTTTTCAAACCTCAACTATGCTATTCAGCGCTCTACAGAATTAAGCTTTTTGCTCAGCAGCCTTAACCACAAGCGTCAACCCATCCATTGCCACGACCTTCACGGTTTGCCCTGCGGCGATGGTTTGGTCTTGTGCTTTGGCTTCCCAGAATTCGCTCATGACTCGGATTTCGCCTCTAGGCGAGAGGTCGGTTGTGGCTGTGCCCGTGGCGCCGATTAAGGCTTCTTTGCCTGTTCTGACGCGTCTGAATTGGGCTTTGAATCCTTCTGCGAATATGACGACGATGATTGCTGCGACGGCGAACAGGGTTGCGGCAAGGGCTGCTTCATCTACGGCGGCTAAGCCGATGAAGGTTACTCCGACGACGGCTACGTAGAGGAGGAAGGCGCCGACGGCTACGAGTACCCCGATGAGTAAACCGAGTGAAACATGCATGCAAAGCACCGCTCACTACTTAGGCGGAATCAGCTTATAAGATTGATTGGCTGCGGGTTCTGGTTGGTTTTTGGTTTGGGCTTTATGCTGTAGGTCGGTTGAGTAATTAATGGTCAACGGTAGTCGTTAACAGGCAGAAATAGTCAAGGATGTCAGGGAAAGCCAAGCAACAGCCCTTCAATTGGCAAAAAAGAGAGCGGCTAATTTTCCAGCAGCTTCTGCAGCAGCTTGATGGCTGACCACGCCGCCAACGCGCTGGTATGCGGGTTGTCTGGGTGGGGGTCGTTTGCAAAACGCAGCTGCATCTCGCCGAATCGCCATTTAACTTGGATTTCATGTGTGTTCCGCTTGACCGCCGGGTCGGAGACAACCCGAACCTTCACTTTCGTTGGCTTAACCGTTAACGCCAGCGTCGCCGCAACGTTCATTTCCCGCGGAAACAGCTTCGCCGCTTCCTCCGCGTACCCCTCGTATGCCACCTCTTCCGCCGTGTTGGTTTTGCCCAGCGCCTTGGGGTTTTTGCGTGAAGTCAACGTGACCTCGTCGATGCCTGCCAACGCCGCGCTGGAGAGAGCATCTAACCCGCCGATGGCGCCCGAAGGAACATGAACATGTCTCAAATCAACATTCAAACCGAGCAAGGCACCCGTACTCATCACAACCACCTCGGCTCCCGAATCGACAATTTTGGGCACCAGTTCCCGAGCAGCCTGCTGAGACGCAGCCTCCACAACAACCCGCGGCTTTAGCGCAAGCAATTCATCCACGCCCTTCGCGACGGTTACGGGAAACTTGAGTTTGCCCCGAAGCTTCTGCGCTTTCGACTCATCAACATCAAAAACAACCAACTCATCACAGACCACAAGCCCGCGCTCAATGGCTTCAGCTAAAACAGTGCCGATAGCACCGCACCCAATCAAACCAACCTTCTTCGCCATGCCACTCATGTTTTTTGCCTCTTATTCCCATTTTGCTGGTAGCCGTTAAAGTTGACGGTAAGAAAAACAAAAAAGCGCCTAAAAACAGCGTTCCGTTAAGAGGTTCCAAGGAAGCGGGAATAAAATTCGTCAGAGAAGTCAGCGTGTTGCTTTCACTTTAGAAATAGGTGGCTTAAGGCGTTGAGTTCTGATTATCTGTGGCGATGCGGCATCTTTCCCAGTTGCAAAGTTATTTTTTGACCAGCAAAGTTAATATGAATAATTGTTCATATGAAATATTGTTCATAGCATAAGGTCAGGACGGTAAACAAATGAAAAAAGGACTCACAACAATCTGCTACCGATTCTTCACCAACCTAGCCAACCCCACACGACTAGCCGCATCGAGCAACTCATGCAGAAACCGATGAGCGTAAACGAACTTGCAGAAAGCACTCGGACAGGAACAAAGCATGATTTCCCACAACCTCAAACCCCTCCTCGACTGCAACCTCATCACCATAGAAAAACAAGGCAAAAAACACGTCTTCACCGTAAACCAGGAAACCCTAACCTCATTTTTCGAAGCCATCGAGAACCACGCCCAAAAATTCTGCCCAACCGGCGGAAAATGCTTAAAGGAGAAAACTAACATGGTGAAAAGAAAAATAGTAAACATAGACGAAGCTCTATGCAACGGATGTGGCAGCTGTATCCCAAAATGCGCGGAAGGCGCCCTCCAAATAGTAAACGGCAAAGCAAAAATTATCAAAGAAACCTACTGCGACGGCTTAGGCGCCTGTCTTGGGCAATGCCCTCAAGGAGCTATCACGATAACCGAGCGTGAAGCTGAAGCCTTCGACGAAAAAGAAGTACACGAATACCTCAAAAACAAACGCCTACACCAAGTGAGCACCCCAAACCAACTCGACACCACAAAGCCTCAATGGCCAGTAAAACTAAACCTTGTCCCGACGAAAGCGCCTTTCTTCGAAAACGCCGACCTTCTTCTGGCTGCCGACTGCGCACCCGTTGCCCTCAAAAACTTCCGAAACACCCTTATGCCTGGGAAACGAGTCATCATCGGATGCCCCAAATTCGACGACCCCAGAGTCTACGCCCAAAACTTGGCAGAAATATTCAAACAAAACAATATCGCCTCCGTTACTGTCGCTCATATGGAAGTGCCTTGCTGCAGCGCCTTGAAATGGGTAGTAAACAAAGCAATCGAAACTATCAGGCAAGCAAATCCCAATTAAAGAGTTCGAGATTAAGATTGGAGGCGAAATAGTTGAGCTCTAAAGACAAACCCATAGAAAAAAACCCTCAGACTTGCCCTGGACTACGCGACCTTTTTCAGCCAAAACCTGCCTACATTAAGTGTCACGTATGCGGCGGCGACCTGGAAATTTGGAGTGATGAAGATAAAACAGTTTGCACGATTGCGGCGCCGAGTGGAAACGACCTGACAAAACTGCCGCCTGCCTTGAATACTGCCAGTACGCTGATAAATGCAGAGGCATTATTGAATCCCGAAAAACCTAACATGGGCTTCCGTAATTTGGCAGCAAAACCCCTTATATTTTAGGGACAACTATTATTTCGTTAGAAACCCATAAGTCATGAGGGTTAGGGAATTATGAAAAAATTTTATGGTACAGTAATTTTAGCTGTGTTGTTTCTTTCAGTCGTCTCTTCGTTTGTGTTAGTGGTTGATGCTTCGCAGGAGGGTTCTTGGCCGATGTTTCATGGAGATGTAGCGCACACCGGCTACTCAAGCGGGTCAGGACCCAGCAGTAACCAGACTCTTTGGACCTTCAAAACAAACGGCGAAGTCTGGTCTTCCCCAGCCGTAGCCGACGGCATCGTCTATGTCGCCTCATTCGACCGCAACCTCTACGCAATAAACGCAGCAACGGGCAAGGAAATATGGAGCTATCCGCTGGGCGGCTTAATCTTTAGTTCGCCGGCAGTAGCCAACGGTTTAGTTTACGTTGGATCAGACAACCACAACCTCTACGCATTAAACGCAGCTACAGGCGCCCTCGTCTGGAAGTACACGTCTGGCAACTCCGTGCAGTCAAACCCGACTGTCTCAAACGGCATAGTCTATTTCGGTTCAAGTGATGACAAATTTTACGCCTTAAACGCAAGCAGCGGCGTGTCGCTTTGGAATTTTACAACAGGCGGCAACGTTATTTCTTCAGCGGCGGTTTCCAACGGATTAGTTTACTTTGGCTCCTACGACCACAAAGTCTATGCCCTTAACGCAGCGACGGGCGCTATGGAATGGAACTTTACAACGGGCAGCGTTATCCAATCTTCTCCTGTAGTGGCTGATGGCAATGTTTACGTGGGCAGCTTTGACAATCAAACCTATGCTTTAAACGCTGAAACTGGCGCTTTGGTCTGGAAAGTCCCGACGGGTTATGACCAGTGTGTTCAGGCTTCTCCAGGGTTCGCTAACGGATTAGTCTATACTGGGGGTTCATTTGACAATAAAGTGTACGCGTTAGAGGCTGCAACTGGAGCAACGAAGTGGAGTTTCCCGACTGGCGGCGGAATCTTTACTGCCCCAGCAATCGTCGGCAACACTGAATATGTTGGCTCGTTAGATAACAAAACTTATGCTCTTAACGCCCAAACAGGCGCCCTCATGTGGAGTTACAAGACGGGCGGCAACATCTATTCTTCTCCCGCAGTAGCCAAGGGGGTAGTGTACTTTGGGTCATATGACGGCAACGTTTACGCGATAGGTCAAAAACCCGGCGGCTCAAGCACTCCTAGCTCAGGCACATCAAATTATCTGTATTATGGAATCCTGATAGTGGTATTGGCGGTGATAATCGCGGCTGCCATACTGGTGTTGAGAAGACGGGGATTAATCAAAACCCGAAAGACCTAACTGTGGGGAAGGCTGTTTTGGCAAAAGTTTTCTTGATTTACGACTCCAAATATGGCAACACAAAGCTCGCGGGAGAAACCATCTTGGAGGGAATAAGAGAAGTCGGAGATATTGAAACCGCCATTGGCTACGTCAAGGAGATTGACATTGCAAAAGCAGCTGATTACGACCTACTCGTGTTGGGTGCGCCAAATCACATGGGTAGACCTTCACAGACCATAAAGCAATTCGTCAACAGATTGGCGGAGCTTGATCAAAGGGCAAAGCATGCCGCTGTTTTCGGCACATATGCTGGCAGGGTTAGGTCGCCTGACAGAGCAGTTAAAAAACTTGAAAAAATGGTGGAAAACAAATTGCCCAACCTGAAACTTATTGCGCCCAGTTTATCCGTGAGAGTGAAGGGTGTGACTGGCTCTTTGGTTGAAGGGGAGTTGTCTAGGTGCATGGATTTTGGCAGAGAAATAGGAAAATGGCTAAGTCAAAAACAATAATTTTTTCGTGACCTGGCCCTTTCGGCTGGTTTGTTAAACGTTTTTTGAGTTTTTTCTCTTTTTTGGCTCATGCGCGCGCCCCCTTTTGCCGTTGACCGCTGGCTTGGCAACCCTGTTTTCAGGCGCTTTTGCGGTGTTTCTTTGACTTTGGAAATGTTCTGCCGTGCGTTTCTTTGGTGAGAAGACGGCTTGGTGGTTGCTTAACTGGGCTTTTTAGGGTTTTAAATGGGAGTCTATGCCGTTTTGGAGGCGGAAAAGCATATTAGCGCTAGCGTTGGCGCCAAAACTGTGAAAAGCAAGCGCTCCTGCTCTGCAGACAATAGGTGAACTGGACTTGACAAGAATCGAGATTGGAGTTTTCAAAAACTATTAAAAACGATTCTAGCGCTAAGGCAGAACTTGAGATTCAGGAAGAGAGAGAAAAATGAAAACAAACACATTAGGGAAGATACAAAGAACCCTAAATCTCAAGAAACTCGCAAAGCCTGCAGTTCTATGCATCAGCGCAGTCCTCGTCATATGCATGGTGTCAACGTTTACGTTCAGCGGAGTCCATGCTGCAACAACAATGCTGCCAGTGACGACATCGGGAAACCAGATACTTGACTCAAACGGCAACGTAGTTTACCTACGCGGCGTCGGCATGGCCGGCATGGCCCCAGACATTATTTTCTGGGGAAGCAGCGGCGGCGACAGCTGGAGCGACCAGTGGACGGCAGCCTCATCAGCGTCTGTGACACAGACGTTTGCAGAGATGCAGTCGGTCTGGCACGTCAACATGATACGCGTCTTCATCTACCCCGAATGGTGGATGACAAACAACGTTGTTCCATCAACCGCGTCGGGTCAAGGATACAGCAGCACCGCAGTCAGCACACAAACCTACCTCCAAACCTTGGCAAGCGTAGCAGAGCAATACGGAATCTACATCGACATAGTACCCTACCAACTCACCTGCTACAAAGGCTCCTTCAGCTCAGACCCCTACATCACCACAAACATGGCAGGATCACAAGGACTACCAATGTCAGGTAACTGGGACAGCGCAGCAAGCAGCTACCTCGCAAGCACAGGCTTAACGGAACAGAACTTCTGGACAACCTACTGGACATCAATGGCAAACGGACTCAAAGCATACCCAAACGTCATCTTCGAAGCATGGAACGAACCAGCAGGAGGATCAGCCAACACCATACCATCAGGCTACCTAAGCTACCTAACAACAATGTATAGCGCAGTCAGATCCACAGGAGCAACAAACCTAATCATGATGCAGTGGCAACCCGGATGGGAACCCAACGCCGGACTAAACCTAAACTGGGCATCACAAATCAACACAGCACTTGGCGGAAACCCAACCAACATCGTCTACACCACACACCTCTACTACTACTCACCATCCAACGATTCACCCTACTGGAACAGCGGCTCAACACCGATGAGTGTCTCACAACTTGAAACCCAACTACAAGGCTTACAAACAGGAATGGGAATCAACGCACCACTAGTAATCAACGAAGAAGGCTCATGCCTCTCATCATCAAGCAACACACAAAACGACTACACATGGTTCGGCAACCTACTGCAAGCCCAAAACGCACTGGGAATCGGCGCAGGAGCCTACTACTGGCTCAGCAGCAGCGGCTTAGGCGGAACATACGACGGCGAATACCTACTTTCAAGCGGCTACACGGCGGCGACCATGGGGCAAGACTTCATCAACGCGTACACAGCCCCAGTCATCACAACACCCACACCAACTCCAACCCCGACGCCGACACCAACCCCGACACCAGTAGCAACCCCAACTCCAACACCAACACCCACTCCAACTCCAGCCCCAGCGTCAAGCACAATCACCGCTTCAGCTGGAAACGGAGGATCAATTAGCCCAAGCGGAACCATCACCGTAACCAACGGCGACAGCCAAACCTTCACGATAGCAGCCAACAGCGGATACCAAATCTCCGACGTCGCAGTCAACGGCGCATCAGTAGGCGCAGTCACGTCATACACGTTTAGCAGCGTCCAAAGCTCATGCACAATCGCAGCAACCTTCGCAGCAAACCAGCCAGCGACACCGACGCAGCCCACGAATCCAGTAGCTCCAGCATCAAGCACAATTACGGCTGCAGCAGGAAACGGCGGCTCAATCAGCCCCAGCGGAACCACAAGCGTCACCGACGGCACCAGCCAAACCTACAACATCGCAGCCGACAGCGGCTACCAAATATCCGATGTAGCGGTTAACGGAACTTCAGTAGGCGCGGTCTCATCATACACCTTCAGCAGCATCCAAAACTCATACACGATCACAGCGACTTTCACGCAGACTCCACCGACTTCAACTCCAACCCCCAATCCACCGACCCTAACTATAACAGCGCCGACACACCAGCAAACACACCATCGCCACAGCCACGGCAGCATCTACCACATCAGCTACAGAATCATCCATCGCCACAGAAGCATGATGATCTCGTTCGGATGGAAAAATTGCCCATTCTAATGGGAAACTCCCTCCGCTAAAACCCAAAAAAATCATCTTTCCCTTTTTTAGTTTCGAAAAAAAACCAAATTATCATTTTCGTTGGCATCAAAAATTATTCGTTACCCTTGATTTTGGAGAAAAATTCGTTGGGTGTAAGGATTCTGGTTTTTTTGAATTTGCCCATTTTTTGAAGGTGTTTGTCTCCTGACACGATTATGTCTGCTCCCGACGTCAGGGCGCATTCCAATATCTTGTTGTCTTCCTCATCTTCATCTATAAGGTGCAACTTCAACTTGGGCTTGACGATTGTTGAGTTCTCCCCAATGGCGCGTAAAACTTCTTTTTCATTCACGCCCGCTTCCCTGAGAACGTCTGCAATCTTTGGGTAAAGGAGAACCTTGGAGATTTCCAAAATAATTTCTTGGCTAACATAAACTGAAAGTTGTTGTTTTGTTTGTGAGAATTCTTCACTTAGAATCTTTTTCATAAAGATTGAAAGCCACACATTTGTGTCGAAAACTACTTTGATCTTCTTGCCCACTCAACTGCCTCAGCCACAACTGTGTCAACATCAATGGATTTTTTGTTGGTTACTTTTTCGATTTTTCTAGCTATGTCCTCCAGAGAGGAGTTTTCGGTTTTCCTAAGCAAAATATCTCCATCACAAGTAAGCACTAATAGCTTCTCGCCGCCTCGCATGCCAAGTTTCTTTCTCACGTCGCGGGGGATTACTATTTGGCCTTTAGAGGAGACCTTTATTATGTCTTCAATCTGCTCTACCATAACGTGTGATATATTTTACAAGTAAATAAATTTTTACTTTTCCAACGAGTCCATCGAAAGCAAATCTTAAGCAAAACTAATATGCCACAAACCAGAATTATCCTCTATAACAGTTCTCGGGGAGCTGGGAGCGTACCCGGCTGAGAGGACGGCTAGTTGCTGTCGACCCTTAGAACCTGAACCAGGTAATGCTGGCGGAGGGAAAAAACAGTGAAAATACCCAAAATACTAAACAAACAAGAATCTGAACCTGAAAATCCAAAACCAAACGAAAAAAGTAACGGCAACATTTTCCCAACAAAAATACTTGCCGAAATAATAGTTTTTGTCGCCATGGCGGCGGCGCTGGCTCTAGTCAGCCACTTCTTCTTCGAACTTCCACAAGGAGGAACCATAAACCTCGGTATGCTGCCCATCTTTTGGCTTGCCTTGCGTAGAGGACCAAAAATCGGCATATTTGCAGGCGCAGTCCTCGGCGTTGTGGACCTTGCCATTGAGCCTTTCGTGGTTAACCCTGCCCAGTTTGTCCTTGATTACCCGTTGGCTTTCGCATGCCTTGGGCTGGCGGGATTTTTCCGCAAAGCAACGGTCGTTGGACCAATCGTCGGAGTCGTCGTTGGAGGTACGGGACGTTTCTTATCTCACTTCGTTTCAGGCGTCGTTTACTTTGCAAGCTACGCACCGCCCGGAGTAAGCCCAGTCGTGTACTCCTTAGCCTACAACGGCAGCTACATGATTCCAAGCATAATCATCTGCGCTGTAGTAATCGGCATCCTGCAAAGAAGCCATAGACTGGATATTTACATTTGAGGCGCAAACATGGGGAAACTGGCAAGTAAGGAGCTTCAATCGCTTTTGGATTGCATAAGGAAGGATTCTCGAGTTGTTATTCCACCCATGATTGGGTACGATTCAGGCGTCCACGAAGTAGGCGGCAAATACCTCGTCGTAGCCAGCGACCCATGTACAGGCGTTCCTGAAGAATGGTTCGGGTACCTGCTCATCAACTACGCCGCCTCAGACGTCGCCCTCTCAGGCGCCAAACCCCAGTTCTGCACCATCAACCTGCTTGCACCACCGCAAACCAAAGCTGAGGTTTTCCAAAAAATCATGAAGCAAACCTGCAAAGCCGCCGACGAACTCGACATCGCGATTGTCCGCGGACACACAGGCACCTATGACAGCTTGCAGGGCTTAGTCGGGGTAGCAACCGTTTACGGGACAGTTAACTTGGAGAAGCTAATTACTCCAGCAAACGCCAAACCAGGCGACTTGATTTTGTGTACAAAGCCTCTTGGCTTGGAAACAGTCATCAACTTTTCTTTGCAGCAAAAAAAGTTGGCTGCGGAGTTGTTTGGGGCGGAGCAGCAGGTGAAGCTTTCGGGGCGGGTTCGCATGGAAAGCTGCGTCGGTGAAGCGTTGCAGTTGGCGAAAACTGGGTTTGTCCACGCGATGCATGATGCCACTGAAGGCGGGTTTGTGGCGGCACTAAACGAGCTTGCAGAGGCGTCTGGGGTGGGTTTTAGGGTGGATTTGAGAAAAATTTTGCGTTCACGGGAAGTGCTGGCTTTGCAGACATATTTTGATTTAAGCGAGGTGCAGGTGCTTTCCTTGTCTTCGACGGGAACGGTTTTGGCGGCGGTTGATCCCGAAAAGAAGGAAGAGGTAATGGCGGCGTTGAGGCAAAGCGGGCTTTCAGCCTATTTCATCGGGGAATTTACCGAAAACAAGGGGCGCTCTATGGTTAAGTTCGGGGAGGAAACAGTTTTTCCAAACATTCCCAACGACCCGTACAGCCGCATCGTTTCGGGCAAGTAGGCTATTTTTTGAGTTCAGATAGGACGAAGTCGACTATTTCTTCGGCGATGTTGACTTTCGCCACCACCTGCAAACCCTTCCATCCTGGCTGGCTGTTCACGTCAACTATGCGCGGTCCTTGGGGTCCTTCAAGTATGTCTACGCCCGCAATTTTGCAGCCTACCGCCTTGGCGGATTTTATTGCTAAATCCTCGAATTCTTTGCTGATTTGGGCTGGGGCAGGTTTGGCTCCTCGGCTGTAATTGGTTTTCCATCCTTCGGCAACTCGGCGCATGGATGAGACGACTCGGTCGCCGATTACGAAGGCGCGGATGTCTGAGTTTCCGTGGGGTACGAATTCCTGCATGTAGATGACGCCGTGGTGGAAGGTTATGGCTTTGAAGATTGTGTCGGCGATGTCTACGTCGTTTACCCGTGTGGCGCCTTGCCCGCGTGAACCGAAAATGGGTTTAACCACGATGTCGCCGCCTAACTCTCCGAAGGCTTTGAGGGCTTCGTTGACGCTTTCCGTGGCTAAGGTACGGGGGACAGGAACGCCGATGTCTTCTAGCAGAGCCAATATGTCGTATTTGTCGACGCAGTGCTCAATCGCGGTGGGCGGGTTCACCATGTAGAAGCCTTGGCGCTCCAGCTTGTAGAGCATATCCATACGGAAAACCAGCTCTTCCAGTGAGCCTCGTCCAATAGGGCGAATAATTAAGCCATCCAAGTCGTCCAGAAGGCTGGTGCCAGCCACCTTGAAGTAAGGCTTGTACGCGAGCCTTGCGACGAGCTTTGGAAAAGTAAAGCATTCATACGCTATGCCTCGTTTAGTCAATGCTTCCCGAACTTGGGTGCTGCTCCATGCTTCAGGGTTCCGAGTCATTATTCCAAATTTCAACGTGGGTCGAATCCTTGTTTAGCTTTCCTGAAGATGCTAAATGGCTTGCCCTCTTAAAGTTTCTGTGACGGAAACGCCGAAGACAACTTATTTGTTGAATTTGTCGTAGAAGAAAAAGCTGATTTTTTCTTTGTTGTTGCCGATTAGGTCGCCTATGAATGCACCCGAAGTCAAACAGATAATCATGACTGTTATGGCAAAGAAGTTGTCACTCATCAAAGAGGCTATTTGCACCCAAAACCCGGTTGCGGCTAAAACAAGTGCGACGGCTGCCCAAATGAGGAAGCCCGCGAGGCATGCTCCGCCGAAAAGAAATGTTGCCCTGCTGGACTTGGACAAAGTAGAGGGCTTAAATTTGAGGTAAAATGCGAAACCTATTAGAACCAAGACGGTTGCCAGCAGAAGACCGATGGCTGCAACTGAGGCTTTCATTATGTATCCGTAAGCCGACCCGAAAACAACCATCATAGCCGTCAGCGTGATCCAGTAGGTTTTGCTTGAGGTGATGCTAACGCGTTTTGGCGGCATCTGGTTTTTGTTCTTAGGCTTGACTTTTTTAGGCTGGTTTTTCGGGTACGCTTTAGGCATGACCTTAAAATCGCCCGCTGTCGCTTATTAATTTTTCAAATTTGGGTTTGCTTTTTCAGGCAAATATCGTTTCAAATCGCCCTCTCGTTTTTTCGCCGAATTGGATTCCTCAACTAGCCTACTTTACTCGTTCAAGCCGTAGCGAGTTAAGCAGAAGAAGCATAGTGACCCCGTCGTCGCCTGCGATAACAGTTGCCAGCAGCCCAGTTACTCCGAGCACTCCTAACGTGCCTAAAACGAGTTTTATGACAAGCGACGCCGCGATGTTTTGTTTGGCTATGCCCATGGTTTTGTCGCTTAACTTAATCAAGTAGGGGATTTGTGCCAATTCATCTTTGACCAGAACGATGTCTGCGGATTCCATTGCCACATCTACTCCCGCGGCGCCCATGGCTACGCCGACGTCCGAGGCGGCAAGAGCAGGGGCATCGTTGACGCCGTCTCCGACCATCGCTACAAGCCCGTTTTTGCCCTTCATCTCCTCGATGCATTTGAGTTTGTCTTCGGGGAACAGTTCAGCGTAAACCTCGTCGATCTTTAAGATGGCGCCTGTTTCCTTCGCGATTTCCGCCCGGTCGCCTGTGAGCATCGCTGTGGTTATTCCGATTTTCTTCAAGTCGCTGACGGCTTTTAAGGCGTCTTCGCGCACTTGGTCTACCACGCAGACTGTTGCGAACCCCTCCTTTTCGATGGAGACGCAGACTGAGGTGTGGGTGTCGGCTTCGTCGATTGCCATTGCTTCTTCGCAGTTGCAGTTGAACTGCTTCATTAGCTCCATGTTTCCGACTGCCACGAAGTTGCCGTTGACGTTTCCAATGATGCCTTTGCCCGCGACTTCCAAAACGTCGGTGACTTTGTATTTGCTTAGGTCAATGCCGCTTTCTCGTGCACGTCTAACAATGGCTTGCGCCACTGGATGATTCGAGAACTGGTCAAGCGCGGCTGCAAGAGCCAACGCCTCCTCCTCGGTTCTGTGAGCCAGCCGTATCTGGTGCACGTCGGGTCTGCCCAGCGTCAACGTGCCCGTTTTGTCGAAGACTACCCGTTTAACTTTGGCGAGTTTTTCCACGTAGATTCCGCCTTTGATTATGACGCCTCTTCGGGCAGCGATGGTGATGGCTACGAAGACCGTTGCGGGAACCGAGATGATGAACGCGCTGGGGCAGGAAACGACGATGAGGATTAGGGAACGGTAAAGCCACGTGTGGAAAGAAGCGCCAAAAACCAGGCTGGGCACAACTGCCGTAACCGCGGCTAAAACGATGATTATTGGAACGTAGACTTTGGCGAATCGGTCAACGAGATTCTCGATGGATGCTTTGCGTTTGCCTGATTCAGACACAAGAACCATGATTCTTGAAACAAGGGTTTCGCTTGCTTTTTTGGTGACCACAATTTTCAAGACGCCGCTCAAATTCAAGGTGCCTGCGTAGACGCAGTCGTCTTTTTTCTTGGTAACGGGGACTGATTCGCCTGTGACGAGTGCTTGGTCAACGTGTGAAAACCCGTCGGTGACGTTGCCGTCTAGGGGGATGCGTTCGCCGGGTCTGACGAGCAGAGTCATGTTGGGTTCGACTTCGTTGACGCCGACGGTTTTTTCTGTCCCGTCGGAGAGGATTCTGGCGCGGTCAGGCATGAACTTTGACAGTTTTTCGACTGTTCGCCGTGCCCTGTCCTCGATGTAGCCTTCGAGGTATTCAGCTATGGAGTAAAGAAACAGCACAGTCGCCGCCTCGAAAAACGCGTGCAGGTACAGGGCGCCCAGAGCCGCCACCGCCATCAGGAACTCGACGGAAAATCTTTTTTCCACGAAAAGCTCCTTGAGCCCGACGACGCCGATGTAGATTGAGGCGAAAAGAACCACGATGTAGTAGAGGATTATGCTTAGGCTGGCTTTTACGTTGACCAATGGAATGGTGAATTTTAGGGGGACGCCTGAGAAGAAGAAGTCAAGCAAGCCGCCGATGGTTATGGTTAAACCCAACAAAACGGCGAAGGTAACCATTACGCGTTTGTTTTCTTGCGGTTCCTCTTTTTTCTCTGGCGCTTCAACACAGAAATTTTCCTCAGAAGTCATTATTACTCATAAAAGAAAAATTGAACAGCAAATATTAAGATGCTTGTGAAAAAAACCGCTGTATTTAATAAAAAGGAAAAGTTTAGGGCAGAAACTGCTGGTAAACTGGGTGCCCTTTGAAACGTAGTGTTGTCTCAGAGGTTTCGATGGTTCCGCTTGGCAGACGCATGCAAATCGAGTTGACGACGGCTCCTTCGGGAATAATTCTTACGCCGTCCAGAAGCTCTCCTAAGGTGACGCCTGAAGCTGCAAAAACCAGTTCTTTGCCCTTTGCAAGTTCATCCTGAGTGTACGTTTTGTTGATGTCGACGCCTGACTTCTTTAGGCGTGTTAGGCGCTCAGCATCGTCTTTTTTGTCTTTCCAGACCTTCGCAAGCATTGTTCCGCCCAGAATCTTGACGGCTGTTGCTGCTATGGTGGCTTCGGGTCCTGCACCTGCGCCTATTAGCATGTCGACACCTCGGTTAGGAAGACAGCAAACCACGGCGGCTGCGATGTCGCCGTCGGGTATGAGAAGGATGCGTACGCCGAGCTTTCGCAGTTGGGCGAGGATTTCGTTGTGGCGGTCCCGTTCAAGCATGATTACTGTAAAGTTTTCCAAGCGGAGTCCTTTGGCTTTGGCTACGGTGCGCACGAGTTCTTCAATGGACATTTCCATCGATATTTTGCCGAGCGCGTGGTAGTCGGTGGCGATTTTGAAGTAGTAGCCATCGTCGGGCAGCACTTGGAAGCATCCCGCTGGGGCGCATGCCAAAGCGGATATGGAGTCTTTTCTGCCTTTGCTGGCTGCTGTGGTTCCGTCAACAGGGTCAACAATGAATTCAACTTTGGGTCCTATGCCTGTTCCGACTTTTTCGCGGCGCTCAAACGAAGGCGCATGGTCTTTAGGTCCTTCACAGCAGATAACTTCGCCGTCGACTTCGGTTTGAGCAAGGACAGCTCTTGAAAATTCAACCGCTTTCAGGTCAATTAAGTCGCAATCGCCTTGACCAACATGCAAAGCAGCGCCTACCGCGCCCGCGACTGTTATTCGAGTTAAAGATGGGGCTAAAGCTCTAAGAGAGACCAAGGTGTTCTCCTCATTTGCTCCGTTGGCTATCTCGTTGACAAACAACCAATATATGCTTTGCTTAAAGTCACCACTTGCCAAGAGTTCGACAAATGAAAAAGATACAGGGCTCAAATGTTCCTTGGCTTTTGAAATAGCGAGCTTGCGCGATTTTTCTTTCTGTGATTTATGAGGCTTTGACGCAACTGTTAAATTGTCGGGTTCTCAGTTTTCTTCTGATGCCAAGCAATCAGGAAATCCGTGGAAACACGTTAAAGGCTTACTTGTACCTGCTTAAACATGGCCCCAGCGAATTGCGGGAGGTTCAGCGGGGTCTGGATTTGTCATCTGCTTCGTTAGCCTCATATCATCTGGGGAAGCTTGCAGAAGCCAACTATGTTAAGCAGGATGAAACAGGAAAATATTATGCTGTGAAGGATGCTTCAGTCAAAGTTTTGGAAGGCTACAGCAAAGTCGGTCCAACCGTGGTGCCTCAACTGTTCTTTTTCTCGCTGCTCTTCACAATCGTCGCCGCCTTCTTCTCCGTTGAAGCCCTGTACGGGACACAATTCACGTTCTGGCTAATTGTCGTCTGCGTCGCCATGGTTGCGGTGTTCTGGTATGAAACCCTGATTCTTTGGCGAAAACTCACGGCCTAGCTCAGCGGTTTTTTCATGGTTTGGATGCTTTCAAGGCTTTTGAAAGCCGCTTAAACCTGTTTTAATGTGCTTTAAAAAATGTAGGTTATTATCGTAACTTGCCCATCCTTGCCTGATGAAAAATGACTATAAAATGGACTACTAAATATGGCTTATCAGCAATACTTGCAGCCGCACTAATAATCTCAGTTGTCTTCATAGTTAACCCAAGCATCATGCCTCAGCCAGTTTCAGGTAAATCCTCGTTTGCAGTAATGCTCACCGACCCGCCGATTGTCCCCGCAGGAACAACCGTGCTCAACATCACCTACTCCGACATCTCCCTGCACGTAACCTACACCAACGGGACTTCCGAGTGGCTTTCAGTAGGCACCTCAGGAACCATAAACTCCTTCGCACTAGTCAACATGAGCCAAACCATCGCTTCCACCACAATCCCAACCAACACAACCGTAGACAAAATCCAATTCACAATAACCAACGTTAACACAGAAATCAACGGAACCACCTACAGCGTCACCACCCTATCAAACACTTTGGTGATGGCGGTTGCCAACAGCAGAGTCAACCAAACCCTCTCAGGCGTGCTGGTAGACTTCAACCCAACAGTCATCGAGATCCAGTCGGTTGACGCAAACGGAAACCCAACTAACTACTTCGTGCTTGCTCCAAGCGCCACAGCATCAGTCATCAGCAGCTTAGACCGCTCACAAATCAAAGTTGGAACCATCGTAAAAATCGGACAAAACGGGCAAATGAGAGATGAACGCGTTGTTCAAAGCTTCAGCCAAGACCTCTCCGTCACCGCAGCGTCTCTGTCAGTTAACGGCAACACCACAAACCTCTCAGTGACCCTCACAAACAACGGAGACTTGACCTTCCGAGTTTTCGGCTTGATGCTTCAAGGCGACTTCAACCCGACACTTAACTGGGCGCACCAATTCCAAATGCCAAACCGCAACTACGACACCATCCCGTTCCAAATCAACAACACAGCTTTGGTTCCGCTCCTGGGACCAGGCATGGGCATGCAACCTATGATGCCTAACAACGCCAGACCAGAACCAGTCACGCAAGCATCAAACATTGTGCAGCCTCTGGACATGCAAATGGGAATGAACCGCCAAAACGCAGGCTCAAACATGGGCGGCATGGGTGGAATGGGCAACGGCAACGGAAACCAAGGATTAGGTCCTCAAGGTGGACGCGACGACAACCCAGCAACAACAGCGACTCCGTCGTATCTGGCTCTGCAGCCGGGACAAACAGTCACAGTGACTTTCAGCGGAGTAATCGGTCTCCAGCCTGGACAAAACTTCAACGATAGACCCGCATTGACAATGACGCCGATAGTGGGAAACACCTACACGATACAGCTAACAGGCGAAGGCTTCCAAACCTACACCGTAACAGCCACAGCATAAAGCAAAAACAAAAACAGCTCCCCGATTTTCTTTTTTCTTGCGTCTATCTTTTCAAAACTCCAGCTTAGACAAAGTTTGCACCATAAAATAATCGGAAAAAATAACTTTAAAAGAAATATTTTAAAAAAAGAAATTTTTGTCAGGCTTTACGTTTAGCCTAAAACTTTTTGCTGCATGAATGTGCCGCACCACGTGTAGTACATGACTTGCCCCGTGGTTCCGTAGACGCCCATCATTCCAACTACGTTGCCGTCTTTGGTGACTTGCATCGTGTAGTAGCCATAGTAGGTTGTTGCTTGCCCAACGGTTGCTCCCCTGTAGTTGGCGTCAAGGTACTGTTGCGCGTATGCTTTTGCCTGCTCCATGGTGACTGCCATGTTGGTTGTTGGGGTGCCTCTTAGCCAAGTCATCATGCCGCCGCTGCCGCCCATCATGCCGCTGCCAGAGGAAACTGTGCCTGTCAGGTAGCCCATCATGCCGTTGCTTGCTGCGCCGTATTTGGTGTCCCACATTAGGGTTGGTCCCTGCATGGGCGTGACTGCGCCTGTGGTTTTGTCGACTGCTAGCTCGAAGGCGCCTGTTCCGTTGTTTGTTTCAATTACTTGCGCATTGTACATGTTGCTGTACTCCTGCATGGTTTTGACGCCTAAATTGGAATACCCCATCTTTGTTAGGTAGGTTTGGGCTGCCGTCGCTGCCTGATCTATCGATATCCCCGTGGCGACTGGATTGTTGGTGGGGGTGCCTGGGTTGCCTGCCTTGTTTGCGTTTTGGGTAACTACGGCTAAAGCGGTAGCTACTGAAGCGGCAACGATTACTACTGCGATTATTAGGACGAATATTTTTTTCATGTTCATTTTTTTACACTTCCCTATGTCTTACCTAAGGGGCTGGAAGGATATGGTAGTTGGGTGAAACGGCGTTGAAACATGAGTGAAACGGTTAGAAGGTTGATTTTGCCTCTTTGGTGAGACGCTATATACTATGACACTCGTCATAAGTCGCTTATACGACTTCTCCCCAAAAAACAAGAAACCAACAACAAACCAAACAACTTCCAGAAATGACGCTGTGATAGTCACAATACACCCACATAAGCTTATGTTGCTTGCTTACTTGTAGTTTTTTGGTGTTTTTTGTTGTTAAAAAGGTTTAAGAAACGCTACCTTTTGGCAGCCACAATTTTAATCGCTGTCATAATAGGACTCGCAGTCGCAGTTGAGCTAACTTCCTACACGACAACCATTTCGATCACAGGATTCCAGCAGTTTAGTCAAGGAACAACTACATCTTCATGGACAGTCTACCCCAACGAGCAGGCGACTCAATATGTACCAGGAACAAGCTCGGAACCAACTTTAAACCCAGATAGTACCAGCACGTACGCTTTCAACGTAACCACCGATTCCCACGAAGCATGTTCGGTAGAAATCAACTTAGCAGCAGCAGTGTCCTCCGACTTTAGCAGTTTCCAAATAACGGTTTACTCCTGGGCAGGTTCAGCATGGTCTTTAGCTACGCTTTACACTACAGCCACCGGATCCACGCCATTAGCATACATTGACGGCACAACGGCAAGCACCTCAGGATATATTCAGCAATCAGCTTCAACTGCTAATACATACTACCTTGTAGCAATCGCTTACTCATATACTCCATCAGGCACTCCAGGCAGCTACTCGATAAGCTTACAATTCACGCCATACCCAGAGTCGCCAGTCTAAAATCTATCTTTTTCCTCTTTTCTTTTTTTTTTGTTAAAAGCTATTGATCCAGTTTATCCATTGCATCATATTTTAAAAATTTGGATCAGGTCGTACCCGCCGTCGGAATTTGGGTGAACGCGAAAGTTACGGGCATCGGGATGTTGTTAGCCGCCAGATTATATGAGTAAATGACTTGGACTAAGTAGTACTTTGTTGTTGAGGAGCCTTGATGAATGTAGGCGGCGGTGCCGGGCATCAATCCGTTAAGATAAGACGTGGTAGATGCGCCTGTTGGGGCAATGTAGAGGGGTTCTGAACTCCAAGTCCCGCTTACGGTGGTAGAAAGAACTGTTATGTCAAACTGAGAAAACACGCTTGTGTCTATCGCCGATGCAAGCTCCACCTTTACCGCACAACTATTCTTCGCATCCGTCACAACCTTGAAGGCATAGGTACTCGTGTCTCCAACGCTAAACTTGGGCTCCGAGAATCCGCCAGGCACATACCGAACTTGGTTGACTTCATTCACATAAACGGTCCATGATGCCGTTGAAACGCCAACCGTTAGCTGAGGCGCCGCGGGCGACGTCAATCCATTGGTGAACGTTACTAAACCAAAGCTAACTGAAACTAAACAGATTAAGCAAATAAGGCCTTTAATAATTGAGGAAGCAGGAATTTTTTTCAATTTTGCTTTGTTTGACATGACCCGCATATTTGACAGGGGTATAATTAAAAGTTTTAGGAAATTTCCGCTTGAATTACCCTGTAAATGACCCTTTTTTAGCAGCAAACGCTAAATTGCCTCCTTAATGTTTATCAGGTCAGCATTAAATTGACTTAATTCATATCGTTTGCAAAGCCAAGGAATAACAATTGATTCCTCCAGTTTCCCATCAAAAGTAACATTGGATATAATCCCTAATCCTAAACTTGACACCCAACCCATCAGCGACAGCCTGCGCCCCTGCCACATCCACCTCAGGCACTCTAACCACTGTAACCTCAACTTCCAACGTGGATTTAGCCCTCCCAACAAAATCCCTCACCGCCTCATAGGCGCCAGCGAAACTAGGCCTGCAAATCTCCACATAAGTTTCTCTATTTCCAGCGTTCAAGCTAACGCTCACCATGTCAACGCCCGCCGTCCGCAGTTCAGCCGCAACATCCCGCCCAGGGTTAAGCAAAACGCCGTGCCCGTTCGTGTTTAGCCGAATCTTTAGCGGTCCACCATGATGCTGCCTGATCCAGCGTGTAACCGCCAGCAAAACATCAATCCGCTCCGTCGGCTCCCCAAAACCGCAGAAAACCATCTCCTCCCAGCTCCGCATGAACAAAACCCCTTCCAGTTCGCCCACAATCTGGTCAAGGCTCGGCTCCTCCGCGAATTTAAGGTTAAAGCCGCCGACTCCACGCTTAAAATTTTTGAGGCAGAAAAAGCAGCTGTTAGAGCAGCGGTTGGTGATGTTTAGGTAGAGCTTGTTGTCCATCCAATAGACGGCTGTAGGTTTTTCGTTTTTAGCCATGCGGTTCACGTTTGATTCGTGTGAAGTTGGTTTAGCCGCCTGTCATGAGTGCCATTATTATGACGTTGTCGCCGTCTTTGAGCGGTGTGTTGATTCCTTGCAGCTGGTCCATTAAGACGCCGTTGACCATGGTTACGAAGGTTGGCTTCATCTCCCGCTGGGCGGGGTCGTAGACTTCCTGCTGTGAAGGGTTTGCCGTATTTTTCGGCGACGTCGCGGAGCAGCTCGGAGAGCGGCGAAGCTTGGGGCATGGTGAATTCGTCTTGAGCCGTCTTTGTGAAGGTTTTAACCAGGCTTAAGTAGTGAACTTTTACCCTCATCTGCAATCACAGCGCAACTGGTTATGGAGTGGATGGGGCGCCTCATATCTTTTTTCCGCGCCAAACCCCCTTTCCCCAACGCATAAGGTGGAAAACCGTTATGTTTACAGGTTCATGACGTGGGACTTAAAACCCCGTTTTAGCCATGAATTTCAAAAGGTAAATCCCATTAACTTAATATACTGTTCAACTGACTAATAATTCTAAATTTAACGGAGGAACATGGGTTTGCTCGGTTACGCAGGAAAAATTCTACGCGTCAATTTATCCACAGGCAAAATAACTGCGGAGAAACTAGACGATGAAACAGCCAAAAAATACGTTGGCGGCATCGGTCTCGGAATGAAACTTTGGCTTGCCAACTCGAAAGCAGGCGTTGAGGCATTCAGCCCTGAAAACCCGCTGGTACTCGCCGTCGGACCAGTTTCAGCAACGATGTTCCCCACAGGCGGAAACGGACACGCCTTCATTTCAAAGTCACCTGAAACAGGCGCTGTCGGCGAAGCAGTAAGCCACGGCACCTTTGGAGCAGAAATAAAGCGGGCAGGCTACGACGCCATAATTTTGGTCGGGAAAGCCGAAAAACCCACTTATCTTTGGATTGATGATGATTCAGTTCAGCTTTTTGATGCAGAAAAAATCTGGGGAAAATCACCCAGCGAAACCGAAGACGCAATTAAAGATGAACTCGGCGACTACTACGTCCGCGTTGCATCAATCGGTTTGGCAGGCGAAAAACTATCCAAAATCGCCAACATAATTAACGAGAAAACCCGTGCAGCGGGAAGAACTGGGCTTGGCGCAGTGATGGGGTCAAAGAACCTTAAAGCCGTCGCTGTGCGAGGAACCAACGACATCGTTGTTGCGAAGCCCGATGAATTTATTGAAATGGTCAAGGAATTCCATGAGAGGATGAAGGGTCCAGCCGCACAGAAATATCGAACATTGGGATCCTCAGAAAACGTCATGATCCAAAACGCACTGCATTGTCTGCCCACACGCAACTACAACAACTCGTATTTTGACCGTGCTGAGAGAGTAAGCGGCGAAATCCTAAACGAACGCTACGTCGCAAAAATAATCGCCTGCAACTCATGCGCGATGCGATGCGAGCATGAAGCCGTTGTCCATGATGGACCCTACAAGGGAACCATGGCGCGGATGGAGTACGATAACATTTGGGCTCTTGGCCCCAACTGCGGCGTCGACAAACTTGACGCAATAATCAAAGCCGCCGACCAATGCAGCTTCTACGGTTTAGACGCCACAAGCACAGGCGTAACCATCAGCTTTGTCATGGATTGCCACGAAAAAGGCATCTTAACCCATGAGGACTTAGGCGGAATCGACGCTCACTTCGGCAACTCAGAAGCCCTCCTGCAGCTTATCGAGAAAATCGGCAAGCGGGAAGGAATCGGCGATGTTTTGGCTGACGGCGTAAAGGCTGCCGCGGCGAAATTTGGCAAAGACTCAGAAAAGCTTGCCATGGACATTAAAGGTTTAGAAGTCACAGGCTACGATTTGCGGTGCCTGAAAACTGCGGCTTTAGGGTTTGCGGTTTCGTTCCGTGGAGCCGACCACAACCGAAGCGGCGCCTACGCGTTTGACATATCAGGCAAAGTTGACCGCCTCAAAGCTGAAAAAGGCAGAGGCAAACTCGTTAAAGACTCCGAAGACATCTACGCCCTAATCGACTCACTAATAATCTGCAAAAACGCCAGAGGCACCCTCTACAAAGAGCTGCCAGACATGTCCAAGCTCTACACGCTGATAACGGGGTACGAGATGACTCCGCAGGAAATCGCGCTGGCAGGCGAACGCATAAACAACCTTGCACGGCTAATTAACATCCGAGAAGGCTTAAGCCGCAAAGACGACACATTGCCATGGAAAGTTATGAACCAGCCAATCTCAGACGACGGCCCAGCGAAAGGCTCCGTAGTAACCCAAGAGGAGCTTGATTTGCTCTTGGACGACTACTATGCTTCACGCGGCTGGACACATGCGGGAGTACCCACCAAAGAAACCCTATCCAAACTGGGACTCGAAGAGTTCTCAGAAATAGTTAAAGGAAAAGAGGATTAAGAATGGTCAAAATTCACGAAAGAAAATTCGTTTCCGTTGACCCAGAAAAATGCGTAGGCTGCCAAGTTTGCGAGTACGCCTGCTCATACACCAAAGAAAAAGCGTTCAACCCGCTCAAATCACGCATACGGGTGGTTCGCGTTAACCAGTTGGCTAACATGTCGGTTACCTGCAGGCTCTGCGAAGACCCCGCTTGCGTGGCGGCTTGCCCCGGGACGCGCTTTCGCAGTCGGCGGATACGGGTAACATTGTTTTGGACAAAGACAAATGCAACGGCTGCGGCTGGTGCATCGAAGCATGCGACTACGGCGCAATTATGCTGCATCCAGAAACCAAAGTGGTCTATGTCTGCGACCTGTGCAAAGACAAAGCCGACGGACCCCAATGCGTGAAGTGGTGCCCAGAAGAAGCATTAACCCTAGTTACAAGCGACACGCTGGCGCAGAAAGCAAGAATCAGCGCCATCAAAAAACTGTTCCAAGAGCCATCCGAAAAAATAAGTTAAACAGAAAAAAGGGGCAAAAAGCCCACCGATTTCTTGTTTACCACTTTCTTCTTTGTTTTTTCCATATGGTCTTCTTTGCAGTGTTCTTCATAGTCCTCTTTAGAATCGTACTCCATGTTGTCTTTGGGGCATTTCCATTTGCCTTGGGCTGTCTTCTTCGCTTCAGGCCAATTTTCCTTGTTTTCCATTTTCTCTTCGTTTTCCAGAAAATTCACCTCCAAAACACAAACTAAAAAGAACAACATGTAAGCCGAAAAACAAAACATAAACCTATGTGACTGTACCCATTCTACAATGAAAACGGCTCCAAAGAGCAGAAAAAGAGTCTTACCTGTAGCTTTCCTTAACCATTTTTCAGAGTTGCTTGTCTATTTGGCTTCGGCAGATGTGGTTAGCTGGATTCTCTTTTCAAGAAAATTGTCGATGCCGACAGCTACGAAACCCAAAGAAACCACAGCGTAAGCGTCATAAACATAACGCCTTGTTGACCGTAAAAGCCGAAGTACACAAAGTTGAAAGCAACCCAAACACACGAAATGCAGAAGCAGAATTTCATCCGATGTAAGTTTTTGTCCAAGATGTGGAACAGATTTAAGACCAATAGAAAATAGCCTTCATTAGAGTGTAATAGTTACGTGCTGGCTTAAACTTTCAAGTACTAAAAGAGATTGGGAGAATTTTCCCCTATCTCTCCTTTCTGAGAAGTGCTCCTTTCGCCTCAAACAAGTAAGTTGCTTCTAAGGCTTAAAGGGCATCTTTCAAATGACACAGTATATCAAAGTCGGCTAAGTGAAAACAAGGGCAAAAGCAAGCATGTTAAAGCTTATAAGCTGAAAACAACAATAAAGGCAAATCACAAAGGGGTAACATGAATATGAAAAAAGCGATCATACTCTCTGTTGCACTAATAGCCATAATGTGTATTTCAGTAAGCATAATAGGCGTTGAGGCACTAAATTCCAATGAATGGAGTTCATCATATGTTCTGTCTAGCTCAACTTATTATCAAGGAGATAGCGGAACCGTTACTGTTACTTTCACTAGTAATTGCCCCGACCAATTAACACTAAGTTCTTTAAGCATTCAATTTGATTGGTCAACAACGCCCGTCATGGAAACAGTAAGTTCACCCAACATTGCAACAGGCAATCAATACACTTTCCCTGCAATCAGTTTCAGCATTCCCTCTGATGCAACCGTAGGCTCTCATAGTTTCACATTATCCATGACAGGTCAACAAAAGGAGCTGTTTGGATGGACTAACATTTCGCCAAATGCAGCAGGTGGTTCGATTAACATTCTTGATGCTTATGAAAAAGTATATAACAATTTAGCTCCAACCGTTCAAAACTCCTTGGCTAACGCTCAGAACAGCAATAATCTAAATTCTCAAGCTCAATCTTTGTTGCAACAAGCCCAATCCATGTATAACCAGGCAGCTACATTATCCAGTCAAGGACAATGGCAAAATGCAGTGAATGACCTAAACACAGCAAACAGTGACCTTAGTCAAGCAGAAGCACAACCCACGGCAACACCATCTGCACCAGAGTTTCCAGCCATAGCAGTTTTAGCCATATTCTTAGCACTATCGCTTTTCGCTGTAACCTTGCTCGCTATAAGAAAGCAGAAGATAGGCAACGGTTAAAATTCATATCTCTTTTTCTTTCGTATTTTTTATGCAAGGCACGCGATGGCAAAAACTTAAAACTGCAATTGCCGAACATTACGATACTTAGGCGTTTAAATTGAGTATTGAAACATCAACCATATCTTTAGCAGGGGAATATGCTGTTGCGAGCCAATTATGCAGAATGGGTTACTATGCACAGTTGACTTTTGGAAATCAGAAAAGAGTTGACATATTAGTTCTTAATGCCGAAAATACCAAAATGATTAAAATCGAGGTTAAATCCAAACAAAAAACGGATTTCCCATTTTGCAAGGGCATTAAAGGCGATAATTCTTTTCTTGTATTCGCTGACTTTGAGGGTAAGGAACTTAGTGGTCATCCAGATTTTTACGTACTAAATGAAAAGAACTGGGTTGATTTGGTCAAAGAAAGAATTCTGGAGTTTCCTTATAAAGAAATTAAAATGGATGAAGAAAACTGCCCAGTATGGACGCACAAAAGTACAGGTTCGCCTCATTCTGGAATGCGTATCACGCCTAAACATATCAGGGCTTACCAAAGTTGGGATTTAATAAAAAATGCCTTAAAATAAACTAAAGTTATAACTGACCTCTCACGAAGCCCAAAATTTTATTTTATTTGCGAGTTTTTTTTCTTAAGGCTCAAATTGTAAATACCCAGTAACCGATGTTGGGCTGAGTGGTGGCATCCGCGCCTTTTCGACTGTTAAAACGGTAGGGAGTGTTTTTAATGGGTAATTTGGACTGTTTTGTTGAACGTTTGGATTGAAGTCAAGGATGTTCAAATTAAGTCAAATTAGCAGCAAACGCTTGATTTTCACGGCAAGAAAGTCGTAACTTGCAAGAAGATTCAAGCTCCAAATCAAGAAAGCAATGTAATACCAGCCCTGACTGAAACTATCATCTGCTTAGCAGAGTGTCAGAAATTGTTTCGGCATCTGGAAACGTAATCTTTTGAGCTTGATTTGGTGTCTGAACCAAAAAATCAACCCAAAACGTGCCCTGTTGGGCGTGTAGAGGGGAGGGGGTCTATTATTTGTTGTGGAATTTTGTCACAAATATGGGTTCGGCGTGGCTGCTTGGGGAGGGTACCTCATCTTTACATCAAAAAGCCGAGGTAACGATGGCGCCCAACTTATTTGCTGGGTCAGGTTGGTTGGACGCTGTCTCTGCCCGCTTGGAACGCTTTGAGGTTGAGGTTGATGTATTTTTCTTTGAGCCGTCCCGCGATGGCTTGCTTAAACGAATCCTCTTTAACTGGGACTTCGGGCAGAGCGGAGAGTGCGCCGAGCAGAATCGTGTTGACGACCAGCAGGTTCCCGAGCTTTTGTGCGATGCCTGCCCCGTCGACTTCATGCACGTTTGCTTTTTCCCGCAGAATCGCCAAAAGCTCATCCATCTTCTTAGGCTTCACCGCTGAACCCGAGGCGCAGGGTTGAATGTACTTCATGTTAACGATAACGTCGCCGCCCCGCCGAAGCATCGGCAAAGCACGCGCAGCCTCCAAAACCTCAAAACCCACCAAGAACATCCGCCCGACCCGTCTCAATCAGCGGAGACTCAACCTTATCGGCGACACGCGCAAAAGCCACGATGGAGCCCCCTCGCTGAGCCATCCCGTGAATCTCCGCCTTAGCCACGTCGAAGCCCTCCAGAATCGCGGCTTCACAGAAAATATCGCTTAAAACCACCACGCCCTGCCCGCCGACGCCGCTGAAAACCGTGTCCAGACGAGTCATTGCTCTTTTCTCCTGATTGCTTGGTTGGGGCAGACGGTTTCGCAGACGCCGCATCCGTAGCAGAGCGAGGGGTCAACGGCGACTTTGCCGCTGACTTTGTAGATGGCTGGGCAGCCGAAGGCTTTGGTGCAGACTTCGCAGTCGTTGCATTTCTCCGTGACTTCCCGTGGTTTGCCACGTTCGACCAGAAGCGGACACGCCCGTTGGGAGATTATGACTGAGGGTCCGTCGTAATCGATGATTTTTCTTAGCGCTGCAATGGTGGCGTCGACGTCGTATGGGTCGACAACAACCACTTTGTCCACGCCGAGACCCCTAACAACATCCACCAACTTCAAAACCTTCGCGTCCGCACCCATCGCCGTTTTCCCCGATTCAGGCGTCGGCTGATGCCCAGTCATCGCAACCGTCGAGTTATCCATAATAACCACGCACACGTCAGCCCGATTCCAAACCAGATTCATCAAGCCAGGCATGCCAGCGTGGAAAAACGTTGAGTCGCCGATAACCGAGAAAACCTTGTCTTTTACGCCTGCATGAACCATTCCTGCAGCCTGCGAAATCCCAGCGCCCATGCAGAGGCACGATTGAACCGTGTTGATAGGCGGCAAAACTCCAAGCGTGTAGCAGCCGATGTCGCCCGTGACGATTTTGTCGTTTGATTTTCCCGACAAACTCAGAGCGCCTTCGGGGCAGAGGGGAATGCATTTGGGGTCTCCGCCGCAGACGTCGCATATAGTGGCTTTGCGGGTAGCGGGGTTTAGCGTCACGGCGCCGAACTTGCAGGCTTCTATGCACCAGTCGCAGCCTTTACATTTATCAGCATCAACCAATATCGCGCCTGTTTGGCTTGAACGTGACAACGCTTTTTCGGGGCAAGCCGTGATGCATGGGGCTTCAATGCAGGCTTTGCAGGTTATCGCCGTGTTGAAGACTTGACCAAGCCGAACAGAGCGAATCCGAGATTTAAGCGGGTTAAAAACATGCTCCTTCTCAAAGCTGCAGACGTACTCGCAGATGTCGCAGCCGACGCATTTGTCGCTGTCACAGTTAACATATTGGTTCACCATGTTCAGAGCGTAGTAGAAGGCTCGGTGGGGGCAGCCGGGGCAAAGATTTGGCGGTCTAGGCTGCAAATCCACAACCTCCGGCGCAGGGGCTTTCTCCGTTAGCTTTAGGCTTGCGAAGGCTTGGCGTACACTGTCAGGTGTTAACTCGCCGAGTTCCTCCAACCCCAACTGAGTCTTTCCGAGGGCTTGCAGACCCAACCGCTGAATGTTTTCTTCAAGGTATGGGCGAAGCTCTTCGATTACTATGATTTTTTTTACTTTGAGCGCAAATCTTTGGACAATTTCATGGGGAAAAGGATGCACAAAGCCGAGTTTGAGCCAAGAAAACTTTTTGGTGTCAAGCACTGAGCGGGCATAGTAGTAGCCTACGCCGCTGCCGATGATGCCGACGTCGCTTCCGTTGTCTTCTATCACGTTGAATTTTGAGTGGTTAACAAAAGTTTTTGTCTCCGCCATCTTTACCTCTAAAACTCGGTGCTGCCGAATGGCGTTTGCGGGAACCATCACCCATTTTGAACCTTGCTTGTCAAAATCGGCTTTTCGGCTTAGCTTGTGCAGGCGACCGAGTTTTACCCGTGCCTTCCCATGAGCAACCCTTGTTGTCAAACGCAGAATAATCGGCAAATGCAGGCTTTCACTTATCTCAAACGCTTCCCGAGCCATGTCCAAGGCTTCCTGAGGGTTGCCTGCATCCAGCAGAGGCAGTTTGGAGTGAACCGCGAAGTACCGTGTGTCCTGCTCGTTTTGGCTGCTGTGCAATGCGGGGTCGTCGCAGACCGCGATTACCATGCCCCCTTCAACGCCAGTGTAAGCCAGTGTCATAGCGGCGTCAGCAGCAACGTTCAACCCAACATGCTTCATGGAAACGATGGAGCGTACGCCAGCCATCGAAGCGCCCGCAGCAACTTCTGTGGCGACGATTTCGTTTAGGCTCCACTCGGCGTAGATGCCGAATTCTTTTGCGGCTTCAGCGATGGTTTCCAAAATTTCTGTGGCGGGTGTTCCAGGGTAGGAAGCAGCAACTTTGACGGCGGCTTCGATTGCGCCTCGTGCGACTGCTTCATCGCCGTTAAGCAAGGCAAAACTGCCAGGCTTATCTGCAGCAATTTTGGAAGTCATAGGTTTACTCCACTACATTTTGCCTTTGCGTAGGTCCAGAACTCTTTTTGCTTTTCCTTCAGTTCGCGGAAGCTCACCTGGCTTCACGATTTCCACGTCCGCCGAAATGCCGGTTACGATGTGGATTTGTTTGCCTATGCCGTTTTTCAGCGCGTCAACATCCGTTTTCGGGTCTTTAGCGGCTTTGTCAGACAACTCCACCTTAACAACAAACGTGTCCAGTGCGCCTGGTCTGTCGACGACAATAAGGTACTGCGCTGGCAAGTTCCGAGAAGCACATAACCGCGTATTCAACTTGCGAGGGGAACACGTTTACGCCTCGGATAATGAGCATGTCATCTGAGCGTCCGTGAACCCGCATCATCCTTGCATGTGTGCGTCCGCAGCCGCAGGTCTCGGTCTCGATTTTGGAGATGTCTCGGGTTCGGTACCGCAGCATCGGAAGCCCACGCTTCGTTAAGCCCGTGAAAACTATTTCGCCTTCTTCGCCTGGAGCCAAAACCTCGCCTGAATCAGGGTCAATTGTCTCCACGATGAAATGGTCTTCCCAAACATGCAGACCCCGATGCTCGGCGCATTCAACGGCGACGCCTGGACCGCAAAGCTCAGTTAACCCATAAACATCAAAAGCCGCTAATGCCCAAATCCTGCTCTATGCGTTCCCTAATCTTGTCCGACCACGGCTCCGCCCCAAACATTCCCAGCCTCAGTTTAAGGTCTTTTCTGGGGTCAACGCCTTCCTGAGCCATAGTTTCAGCCAAGTAAACCGCGAAACTCGGCGTACAAGCCAGGATTGTGACGCCTAAATCTTTCATAAGCTTAATTTGACGCTGAGTCATTCCGCCGCTTGCAGGAACAATTTTTGCGCCGAGTTTTTGGGCGCCGTAATGGAAGCCTAAGCCGCCGGTGAATAACCCGTAGCCGTATGCGATGTGTATGGTGTCTTGGCGTCTGTCCGCCTGCAGTGTAGATGGATCTTGCCATAAGCTCCTGCCAAACAGCCATGTCGTTTTGAGTGTAGGCTCCAACGATGGGATTTCCCGTTGTGCCGCTGGAGGCGTGGATTTCCACGATTTCATCAGGTTTAGCGGCGACCATTCCGTAGGGGTAGTTGTCTTTCAAATCGCTTTTTATGGTGAAAGGAATCTTTTTGAGGTCATCAAGTGAACGTATACTGTCAGGCTTTAGCCCTGCGCCGTCAAGTTTCTTCTTGTAAAAAGAACTATTTTCATAACAGTATTTTACCAGCCCTTTGAGCTCTTTTAGCTGATGCTGTTTCAGTTCCTGAGCAGGCATGGTTTCGATTTTTTTGTTCCAGTATGTTGCGTCTACCATTATTTGCGCCCCTCTTTAAGGTCCTTAGATACCACTCTTTTATTTGACTATTAGATAAAAGTTCCCCACTTCCGCCTAATAACATGATTCATACCGAAAACCCAAAATCAACGCTTGCTTACCAAAAAAACAAGCGAAAAGAGGCTGATTAGCTAAACCCGCTGCCCACGGGACATACGGCGGGTAATGAGTTTAATTTGCCGCTGCATTGTGAGCGTGAACGGGATAGGCTGCCCAAAGGGCGAACATTGCCCCTTCAATATCGCCGAAACAATCGCGTCAACGGTCGGTTCAGACTCGATAGCTGTGTACCCGTAGCCGATTGTTGGAGCGTAATGTGCGTCTGTTCCGCCCGTCTGGGGAAGACCAAGTTTCTGCGCTATTTCGGTTGCCTTGCGTTTGCAGCGACCGAACGGGAAAGCGTTAGCGTTTAAGGTTTCTACAGCGTCGAATTTTGCGTCTTCCACATGGTTTGCTAGGCTGCCTTTGAACCAGGCGTAGGGGTGAACGGCGATGGCTATTCCGCCTGCCCGATGAATTTTGTCAACCGTTTCCCCAGCGGTTAAGCCTCGGGGAATCAGCTCCTGAAGGTTTAAGGCAACGATGTGTCCGTCTGCGCTTGAAACCTCCATGCCGGGAATTACCAGAAAGTCGGTTTCCTTAGCGATTTTTAGGCTGCCCTCGATTTGGTTGTGGTCGGTCACTGCGACGGCATTCAAGCCGCGTTTTTTAGCGTAGTAAACGAGGTCTTGGGGGGTTATCAGCGAGTCCTTTGAGTAGTTGCTGTGAACGTGAAGGTCAGCGTTAATTCGCATGGTTGAGCCTCGATTATTTTGGCTTATCTGGCAGTTTCTTTCTTACTTCAGATAGCTGCTCTTCCATCTTTGAGTCGTCGCCCTCAATTTTGTGGAAAAGCGGTTTTGGCTTCGCTATTTTATGCCCTCCTTCAAGTGGAACCAACGCTTCGCTCCAGCCGCCGCTTTTACTTACGTTCCCAGGCAAGGCCAGCGTTTGCCAAAGCTGCTCCGCCGTCTCAGGAATAAACGCCGCAGAAACCACTGTGCAAGCTTTAACCACTTGGGCGGCGACGTAGAAGATGGTTGCGGCTTTTTCTTTGTCTGTTTTCATCAGGTTCCACGGTTCTTTGTCGTTTAGGTATTGGTTTCCGATTCGGCTTATTGAAATCAGTGTGTTTGCTGCGGATTGCAAGTTTTGAGGCTTCGATTTCTTGGGCGGCAGCCTCCACTTTTTCTTTGATTGCCGCAAGTATTGCTTGGTCGTCTTCGTCGAGTTTGGTGGGTTCGGGGATGGTGGAGTCGAATTTTGCGGCGATGAAGCTTAGGGTTCGGTGGATGAAGTTGCCAAATGTGTCGTTGAGGTCTGCGTTGATTTTGTCGATAAAAGCGGTCCACGTGAAGTTTGTGTCTTTGCTTTCGGGTCTTGTGGCGATGAGGAAGAAGCGCCAGTAATCTGCGGGGAACATTTCTAAGGCTTCGTCTATCCAGATGCCGACGCGTTGGCTTTTTGAGGCTTTTTGCCCCTTGAACTGAAGGAATTCTGTGGCGGAAACGTTCCATGGCAGGTTGTAGCCTTGTCCAGAAGCTAAAAGCAGCGCGGGGAGGATTATTGTGTGGAAGGGGATGTTGTCTTTTCCGACGAAGTAGAGTGTTTTGGCTTGCTTGTCAAACCAGAATTCACGCCACTTCTCAGGCTCACCCATGCCGCTGGCACTGCTCAATGGTTGCAGACACGTAGCCCAGCACCGCGTCAACCCAAACGTAGATGGTTTTGCCTTCTGCCCCAGCGAACGGCGCGGCTATTCCCCATTCGACGTCTCGGGTGACAGCTCGGGGTTTGAGGCCTTCACGTATCCAGTTTAGGCTGAAGCTTTTGACGTTGCTTGGAAGCTGCTGGTTATTCTGCAGGTACTCGGTGAGTGGTTCGGCGAGTTTGGAGAGGTCGATGTACCAGTGCCGGGTGGTTTTCACGGTTGGCTTGTTCTTGCAGATGACGCAGTAAGGCTCGATTAGGTTGGTTGGTTCGAGTAGTCTGCCGCACATGTCGCATTGGTCGCCGCGGGCTTTTTCGCAGCCGCAGTATGGGCATTTGCCTTCGACGAAGCGGTCAGGCAGAAACCGTTGGTCATGCTCGCAGTAAAGCATCTGGGTTTCCTGCTCGAAGATGTACCCGTTTTTTTGGATTTCAAGCAGCGTTTTCTGGACAAACTGCTTGTGGATGGGGCTCTCGGTGCTTGTGTAGTTGTCAAATGAGGCTTCCCATCGGCGGAAGAGTTCCGAGACGCGGGCGTGGTTTTTGTCGGTTAACTCTTTAGGTTTGATGCCTTGCTTTATGGCTTCAACCTCGATGGGCGTGCCATGCGTGTCGGATCCGCTGACCATCAACACGTCGTCGCCTTTCAGCCTGTAGTACCGTGCGGTGACGTCGGCGGAGAGAACTGAGCCAACAAGGTTGCCCAGATGAGGCGTCACATTGATGTATGGCCAAGCGGAGGTAACTAAAACTTTTTCAGGCAAACGTAATCATCACAAGGGGTTTGGTACCGCCCTTATTTAAAATTACTAGCAACGATTTAGCATGAAGGAAGCTGACTGACAGGTTTCTTTTTCAGCGAACCATTTTTGTGGTGAGTTTTGGTCACAAATAGTAGACCCCCTCCCGTCGGTCGGCTCTTGGGAATCCATTTTTACCATGGTTTCTTTATGTAAAAATGGGGGTACCCCTTCGGGATTGTTCTCTTTCTTTCTCTCGCAGCCTACCCCTACGGTTTTCTAGATGATCCAAATAGCCGCATCTAGATGAGCCAAATAGGCAAGCAACCAAGCTTCAAGCAATCATTTTGGAGGCGTCAGATACTTGTAGGCTTCAGCCATGGCGCGTTTGCGTTCGGCTTCGATCTGGAACCTTAAGCCTTCCTGCAGATTTGCCCAGTCATGGGAAGAATGAATTTCGGGACCGCTCGGGGCAACGGGTTGGCCTACTCTGTAGTCGACTATTATGGGGTTTCGCTCTTCTTTGGCCGGCTGCCTTTCTTGATCGCCAATGTTCTGCGGTTTCTCACTTTTCGGTTTGTTTTTTTCCGAGTTGCCGTGGTTTTTCATATTCTGCACCAAGGCAGCAGAGTGTTGCAAACACGTTAAACCGATTGGGCTTCATGAACTACACCAGCACACGAGAAGCGCAGCGCCCAATCCTTGGCAGCAACGCATCTTACGCAGTTGCTATTAGAAAGTAACCTGAAAACCCAGCGGCAACTTTGCCCGGTCCAAAAAATTGAGCGGCGCCTTTTTTCTTCTTTTTCCAGCTAGACCCGCGTTGACAAGAAATCACGAAGATTTCTCGCCTAATTTTGAAGCCTACTTTTTCGTCTAAAAGTTGATTCCGCCTATGTGGGCGGGGACTACGTGCATTCCGTTGCTGTTTTCGTTTGACAGGTTTTTGCAGATTAGGTTAAGTGAACTTTCTGTGAAGGTTAAGACGCTTTTTCCGTCGTTTGTTAGTTCATACATTTTTCGTGGTCGCTCAGAATTCATGTTCCAGACGCTTTTGAGGTAGCCTTTTTTCTCGAGGAGGGCTAGCAGGGGGTATATGGTGCTGGGTCCGAAGTAGACGCCGTAGGTTTTGCGGATTTTCGTGATGAGTTGGTATCCATGCATGGATTCTTTTTCGAGGTATTGCAGTATTATCATGTCAAGTAGGCCTTTGGTGAGTTTTGTTTGGGTTTCTTTTTGGTAGTTGTTGATCATTTTTGTTTTTTCTCCTGTTGTTGTGTCCTACAGAGGTACAATATGTCTTTTTAAGACACATTTCTTATGTCTTCATAGTATCCAACCAGCCACTTAAACCCTCGCACATACCCCAAACATACCCAAGCATACCCCAAAACCCCAATTGTAGAACACAACTACACATCAATACATAAAATAAGGCTGAGAAATCAAGATTTCAACTAAGCCCTAACTCAAAACCAACTGTACAACACATAAACACAAAACAGCCAAAGGCTAAGTCGGCGACGGCGCCAGAGCCAAAATCAGCTAATTTTATTTAAGTTAGTTCGGCATTTAGCACGGTTATTAGGCGAAGTACATGAGGGGACAAGACCATTTTGCCGATGCATTGGGAATAGAGCTGGTTGAAGCCAGAGACGGCTACTCTAAAGTGGCGATGAAAGTTGAGAAAACCCACACCAACGCGTTAGGCTTCACGCATGGCGGCGCAATCTTCTCGCTGGCAGACTACGCCTTCGCGCACGCATGCAACTTCGGCGACAACGTTGCCGTCGCGGTTCAGGTAAGCATCAACTTTTTGAAGCCCTCCGTTGAAGGCGACGTTCTGGTGGCTGAGGCAGAGCGGGTTTCAGATGGAAAAACCACTGGGTTGTATCAGGTGACGGTGAAGAGCGGCGAGAAGATGGTGGCTTTCTTTACGGGTTTAGCGTTTAAGAAATAGCCTGTTCTAAAATTGTGACGAGTGTTCTAAAATGTAGAGCTAATAGTGGCTGGGCAATGTTGGATTTATGGACTCACAGAAGAAACTCGCGGCGGGGATAATCTTCGTAGTCGTCTTATCAGCTTTTGCGCTGGCTTTTATTTACGGCGACATCAACAGAAACTACAACATAAACACTGAAGTTGCTGGCAACGTTCAAACCGACGCTTCATGGGTTACAAACGTCAACCAGATGCTTTAGCAAAACCGTTCCCTACCCCGACGGCACCGAAAGCAGCAACCCCAACGTTTTGATTTCATACTGCAGAACCTACCTGTATGAAAACGGTACCTCAGAGCTGCTAGAGTTCGGCGACGCCCACAACAACGCCACAAGCCCCATCAGCACAACGCTAAACAATCTCTTAGTGAAAGCCGACGTGCGGTTGAACGGTTCGCTGACAAGCCAAACCCTCAGCGGCGTCTTGGCAAACGACAAAGTCGTAGCAATCATCTATCGGGACTCAACATTGCAATTCGGCGGGCAACAGAGATTCTACAGTGGCTATTTTGTGCTTCAAGATAATTTGAATCGGGGTTTGGCAGGAACCATCATAACCTTCGATGTCGACCAAACCTACAGTCTCTGGGCAATATCCAAATAGCTCAGGCGTTTGCCTGCTTATGAAGGGGATGCGCTAACCATTTTTTTGAGCACATTCAGAATTTTGTCGATTACGCGTTTCAGAGGGCCCAATCCGCTTGCCATTAAACGGAGGTTTTCTATGTCGGGTTCCTTGAGGGCTTGGGTGGCAATGAGGCTTAACAGGAAAACGGCTGCAAAAACAAGCAAACCCAGTAACAGCTTGGGCAAGTCACTTAGACTCACATAGGAAACGGCCAAAAACGCCAAGGTGCCTGCTGCTGCAGACGAAAGCAGTATTTTGGTTGATGAAACCCAATCTACAGTCGCATCGTAATGCCGTTTAATCCATATCAGCGAAATGACCAGCCCCGGAACCCCATCAGACACCAAAGTTATGATTAACCCAATTACGCCAACGTTGGAACAAGCAAAACCGCCAAAACTACCCCGGCGACCGTGTTGATGATGGCGAGTTCAAGGTGGAACTTTGTTTTTCCTTGACCGCTAATCAAGTTAAAGGTGCTTAACTGACCGAAAGCCGTAAACAGGTAGATTAGTGCAAGCAGCGCAAGAAACACGGGGGCATCGGCGTATTTTGCTCCGAACAGGGCGGAGACAAATGGGCCAGCCAAAGTGATTACGGCGACGGTTGGCGGAATCACGAGCAGCGACGAATATTTTATGGAGCTTTTGAAGATGATTTTCAGCGTTTCTTTGTCTTTTTCAGCGTCGAGTTTTGAGAAGGCGGGAAACAGCATGGTGGTTATGGGTGTTGCAAAAAAAGTGAGAAGAACAGTGAAGTTGATTGCTACTGCGTAGTTGCCGATGATGTAGTTTGACGCGTAGATTGCAAGTATGAAGGTGTAGAACTGAGTCAAGAAGCTGGTGAATATGTTTGAAAAAGAAAGCGGCAAACCGTAACGCAGCATGAACTTCATGGTTTCCCCAATTTTGGATGCTCCCGCCAAAAAACCTTTCTTGCTGAGGCTTCTGTAAATCGTCAACATCAAGATAATACCGACTAAACTGCCCCCCAGAAGGCCCGTCGAGTAACCCACAACCGCGCCTGAAACGCCAAACCCCACATACACGAGCACAGGCGCTAAAACTGAGCGGAAGACGGCTCCGAACACCAGGGTCACGCTGTTGGGACACATCTGTTCGCGACCAGTAAAGGTCGATTGTGCAACATTCATGAGTGCGACGGCTAAAATTGTGAAAGATGAAATTTGGATCAGGGCAGTTATGGGACGTTTGAAAAATGTCGTTGGCGACAAAGCCAGAGAGAAGAAAAGAGACAAAAGTAAGCGTCAGACCCATTATCAACTCAAAAACCAAACCCGCAAGGAGAATGCTTCGTACCCGCTTAGGCTTCTCTTCGGCGCTGTACTGCGCGGTGTACTTGACCATGGCGGAATCCATGCCCCAGTCACGGAAAGTCCCAATTAGGTTTGGGGCAGCCAACGCTATAGTGTATAAGCCATAATCCTGCGGCTGCAGAATTCTAGCCAAAACGATAACGCCGACCGCTGAAAAAACAGTTGAGGCGACGATGCCCCAGAAAAGGTGAAAACCGCCTCTTGCAGAAACCTTCGCCATCTCAGCAGCTTTTTCACCCAGCTCTACCAACCTCCGACAAAAAATCCAGTATAACGATTCCTATTTGATTGTTGCGTGACAAAATATTCGAAGTTTCCTACTTAATCCGTTTTTCCCAAAAGTCACCCAAATCAGAAAACGCAACTTCAGCTTGCAGTTGGCGCAAGGGAGTTTTGACTGGTTAAGTCACCGTATTCCGCCCTTTGCTTCAACGCAGCATTCATTTCTCCAAATCCCTTAGCGGTGTCCCTGAGCAAACCGCGGGCAAAGGGAACAAGGAAACCCGTGAATTTTTCGCTTTGAACAAACTTCACCAGAGTCGCTTTGGGCGGGCTCAATGACGAGGGAATGTTCGCCGTCGAACAGCCAAGGAAGGTAAAGTCTGCCCAGCCAAGCGAAGTTCACGGTTCGGCTCAACTTTTTGAACCACAGGTTTGAAAGTCACGCCACGGCTCCCAGAAGGCTGAATGAAAACTTTCAGTTTAGCGCCAACCTTGATTTCTCCAGAAGCCGATTTTATGAATGGGTTCCAACTGGGGAAACCCGCAAAATCAGTAATTATCTCCCACACATGTTCAGCGGAAGAATTGATTAGTATTTCGCTGGAAAGTTGCTTGCTGAAAAGCAGAAAAAACACCTGTTTCAAAGAAGGATTATTCACAATATTAACTTTGTTGCTTGCCTCTTTAGCGGTTGATTCCAAACCTTTTTGCTTCCGACACCCTGGGCGGATTTCATTTTTGCGGTTTGCTGATTTCTTTGGCGATCAAGGCGGAAACGGTAACGCTTTTACGTTGAATTGCCGCATTATAGCGCTATGAGCCCTGCCAGGAAAGCTCCTCCGCCAAAAAAACGTCGGCAAACCCGAACGTGGGTAGCCGCCGTTTCCATCGCGCTCATTGCTGTAACCGTGCTGGCTGCCGTGCATTTTTGGCCTGCCCAAAACAACAACGCTTCCGCAGACAACCAATCGAACCCCGCAAACCTTGACCCCGCCTTCGTGGCTTTCACAAATCATTATCTCGCGGTGATGCAGAGTTTGAATTCAAGCTCGACAAAGGCAATAATGTTGCCTATGCTTAATCGCGGCGATAACCAAACGCAGCTTTTCAGCTGGGAAGGCAGCAAATTGACGTTTGCTAATGATCCAGCGGGTTCTTTTGAAGATCCAATCCAGATTCTGAATCGGGGCGAAGGCGTCTGCGTGCAGTGGAGCATCGTTTATGTTTCGGCTTGTTTGGCGCTTGGGTACCAGAGTAGGCTTGTTGTGGCGGTTGACACGCAGGGTTGGAGCTACATCCATGTCTGGGCTGAAGACTACTACAACGGAGCATGGGTTCACGTGGACCCCTCAGACAAAGTTTGGAACTCACCGCACAGGTACCTTGGTCCAAGCTGGGATTGGGGACAATACATCGGCTCAACCGTCAAAGTCTACGCGTTCGAAGACAACCGCTACCAAGACGTAACATCCACCTACAGCGCACCAAAATAAAGCCGCCGCTGAACGGCAGCAATCCACCGCGGGCACCCAGCAACTTCTTAAAATAAGCGAGCAAGCAAAGAATATGTAAAGAACAAGTTATTTGGAAAATCACAATGTTAACTATTACACAGCTCAGGAAAGATGAAGGCGGCCAATGGTGCTCCACGAACTTAGAGGATTTGCCCGCCGAAATCGAAGATGGCTCGATTCTTTGGGTTGACGCTGAAGACCCTTCAGAGGCAGAAATAACGCAGCTGACAAGCCATTTTGAGTTGCCTAAGTTCAGCCTGGAGGAATTTGCGGAGCCTGGTCGACGGTCAAAGATTGAGGAGCTTGAGGATCGGGTTTCCTGTTTCGTGAGTTACCCCAGCATCGAGCAGGTTGGCCCAGATGCAAAACCCAAATGGATTGCCTTAACAGTAAGTGACCGATGGATGATCTCTATCCATAAAGGCAACTCAAACATCACCTGCGAAATCTACAAGAAAATCAGCACCCACGGCTACTTTGCCCTTTCACTTGTACCATCCACAGAAATTTTGCTGTACATCTTCTTGGACCTGATTCTGAACGAGTTCTTCCTGGTTTCTGATTCAACCCATGAGAGACTCCAGGTTCTAAGCCAAGAAGCAGCAAGCCGATTTAGGCAGAGACCTAAGGATACAAACAGAAATCTCGGGTTGGAAATCGCCAAGTCCAGAGAACAGGTTATCGCTCTTAGGCAAGCAATTGGGCCGCTGCGTGAAGTCGCTGGGAGAACGGCAAGAGGGGAATTCGCAATAATTTCAAGCGTTACCCTACCGCGTTTCGCAGACCTCCATGACAGAACAATCTCGTTGATGGAAGTTGCGGATACGCACCGAGAAGAAATCCAAGACATCGTCGACATCATCATCAACGCCCAAACCTTAACGACCAACAACATAATTAGGGTTCTAACCATTATTTCAGCAATTTTTCTGCCGCTTACCCTTATCGCAGGCATCTACGGGACAAACTTTGGACGCGGATTCTCGATTCCAGGAAGCAACTTCATCGATGGCTTCTACGTCATGATTGTCGTGATGGTCAGCGTCGCCGTCGTGCTTATCGCGGTGTTTCGAAGAAAAGGCTGGATATAAGAGTCTTCGCTGAAAAATTGTCTTTTTTTATAGCCCCAGATACACCTGTTTTATGTGGCTGTCAGCTAGCAGGTCGCGGCTTTTTCCTTCCAGAACGATTCGTCCTTCCTCCAAAACGTAGCCTCTGTCCGCGATTTCAAGCGAATCCTGAATGTTTTGTTCGACAAGCAGAATGGTTACGCCTTCGTCGTTGATTGTGCGGATGGTATCCAGCACCTTTTCCACGATGATCGGCGCCAAACCCAGCGAAGGCTCATCCAAAATCAGCATTTGCGGGTTACACATGAGGCTTCGGCAAATAACCAGCATTTGCTGCTCTCCGCCGCTGAGTGTTTGAGCTAACGATTTTTCTTTCTTTTTCAGTACCGGGAAAATCTGAAAGACCTTCTCCATCGTGTCCCCGATTTTGGCTTTGTCCTTGCTGGTGTAGGCGCCCAGCCGCATGTTTTCTTCCACGGTCATGCGGGGAAAAATTTCTCTGCCTTCAGGAATCATCGTGATTCCCTTCTTAACGATGTCGTAAGTGCGTTGTTTAGCTATGTTTTCGCCTTTGAACAGGATTGCTCCGTTTTTTGGCGGGATAAAACCCATTATTGTTTTTACAAGGGTTGTTTTTCCTGCGCCGTTTGGGCCGATGATGCTGACGATTTCTTTTTCTTCCACTTTAAAGTTGACGTCGTAGAGTATCTGCACCATTCCGTAAGCTGAAGACAAATTCTGGGTTTCTAACACGTCAATCCTCGCCAAACTGGTACTTCTTGCCCAAGTAAACCTTCACAACTTTGTCGTCGCTACAGACCTGCTGCGGAGTTCCTTCACAGATTTTTTCGCCATGATGCAGCACAATCACGCGGTCACACAACCCCATCACAACCCGCATAACATGCTCAACAATAAGAACGGTTACCCCCTGCTTGTTGATCTGCTTGATTAGCGCCGTGGCTTCGTCGGATTCCGCAGGAGTCAAGCCTGTAAGCAACTCATCCAAAAGAAGCAGTTTGGGGTTCGTCGCCAACGCCTTAGCAAGCTGGATACGTCGCAGCTCCACCACGTTGAGGTTTTTTGCTTTAACATCAAATTTTTCTTTGCCCAAATCAACAAAAACCAAAAGCTCTTCGGCTCTTGCTTTCATGTCCGTTTTTTTCTCGGCTTTTTTCTCGTTGAAAAGCACGCTGGTTAAGACGTTTTCAACGGCGGTCATTTCTGGGAAAGATTGGACAGTCTGCGCGGTTTTGGTGATGCCTTTGGCGCAGATTTTGTATGGCGGAAGCTTAGAGATGTCCTCATTTAGAAACAGGATTTGCCCTGAGTCGGGTTTGTAGACGCCGCTTATGAGGTTCAGCGTCGTAGATTTGCCTGAACCGTTGGGTCCGACAAGCCCCACGATTTCGCCGCTGCTCACCGTGAAATCCACGTTCTTTAATGCTTGAAGCCCCCCGAAACGTTTTGAGACTTCGGTACATCTTAGCAAATTTTGCGTCTCCAATTAGCATGGAATAATCAAGTTGGAAATATAAGGTTTGGTAAAAACGAAGATTTCCCCGTTTTCCCGCTGCCGCCAGATGTTTTGCTGCGTGGGTTGGGGGAGTTTGGTTAAAGTTAAATATTGTTTGTGTCTATTGGGTATCGGTGTAGCGTTTGCCTATAACTCAAGTAAGCGTTTTCTTGGATAATCATCCAGGGTCTCTTTTTGATGTGATGTCGCAGCTTGACCAAAACAAAATCAGAGTCTTCGCCTTATCCATTGCCGACGCAGGCGAATTCGGCTTGGTAAGGTTGGTGACGGAAGACCCAGCTAAGGCGGCAAAGTTTCTGGAGGACGCAGAATTTAACCTTGCCAAATCCAAAAAAAACACGGAAGTAACCGCCGTGTTCATGTCGGAGAAAGACACGTTATCGAAGATAACTAAGATTTTGGGCAGCGGAAGCATCAACATAGAATACGCCTACTCCTCCGCAATACACGTCGGCGGAAAAATCGCCCTGATTATGCGTACCAGCGATGTGGAGAAAACCGAGCGGGTGCTGGCTGAAAACGGCATTTCGGTTCTGTCGCTGGATGAAATCAAAAAGTATTTCCAGTGAAAACCTAGACCCCAAAAAAAGCCGCGGATTCCCACGTAATCGCTTGGGTTTTTAGGAAATTAGGTACTTGTAGAATTTGCGGAACAGCGATTCTAACCCTTTGGGGCTGAAAACGACAATCACAATCAATATGACACCTATGAACAGGTAAGTTAGGGGCGGTCCAACGTAACCGACTTTGGGGAAGAAGGGTCCCAGCGTATTGCTTAACCCCTGCGTTACGGGCTGTGTTGTTAGAATTTGCATTACAGAGGTTAGGAAGATTGAGCCGATTATGGGTCCGCTTACGGTGCCTAAGCCTCCGATGACGCTCATGATAAGCGGAAGAAACGAGTTTTCAGGCGAAAAAATAGTGTTCTGCACGAACCCGATAAAGTAAACATATAATCCTCCAGCGATGCCCGCGAAAAAAGTGCTGATGGTAAAGGCTATGAGCTTGTATTTTGCGGTGTTGATGCCGATCATTTTGGCTTCGGCTTCGTTGCCGTGGATGGCTCGGAACGCTAAGCCCATTCGAGACTTCATTATGCCGTACATGACTCCGACGGATGCCACGGTGAAGGAAATGACCAGAATGTAGAATGGAAAGCCGCTGGGTACAAACGTGGAAGGCGGAAACCCGTTTATCCCGTTGGTTAAGGAGTCAAATTGGCTTGAAAGCGCATTGGCTATAACTGAAAAACCAAACGTGACCATCGCCAAATACCAAGCTTTCAGTCGGACACATGCCAAACCAATCAGCAAGCCGATGCCTGCGGAAAGCAAACCGCCGAGCAAAAGAACAAAAACCTGAAGCAGCACAGACAAAGCTCCAATCGGCAACGCATCAATCTTCAATGCGGTTACAATGATTAATGAGAGCCTTGAGCCGATGATGGCTGACGCGAAACCTCCGATTCCTAAGAAAACCGCGTGTCCAAGGGATCCTTGTCCTGAACTTGCAAGGAAATTCCAGCTTGCCGCGTAGAGGGCGTAGATGAAAATCAACGTGAAAACGAACAAGAAGAAGCTGCTTCGAACCAACACAGGAACCAAAGCCAAGATGGCGAAGGACGCTGCCAAAATGAGAAAGCCTTTGGAATGCAGGAACGCGGCGAGTTTCTGTGTGTTAAGCATTTTGTTCTCCTTTCTGACCGAATAACCCGTTGGGTCTAATGATGAGGACAGCGATGAGCAGGGCAAAGGCTACGGCGCTTGACCATGTTCCGCCAAGGAAAAGAGCCGCCATCTGCTCCGCGATGCCGTAGAGCAAGCCGCCAACTATTGCGCCTCTTATGCTTCCTAAGCCGCCGAGAATGATTATGGCGAACGCTATGATAGTCATCATGGCGCCGCTTTGAGAATTAAACGAGAAAATTATGCCGTATAATCCGCCTGCGGCAGCCGCCATCGCTGAACCCAAAGCGAAGGTTATCATGTAAATTCTCTCGGTATTTATGCCCATAAGAGTCGCCGTGCCGTTTTGTTGGCTTGTCGCCCTCATAGCCAACCCAATCTTTGTTTTGTAGATTAAGAGTCCGAAGGCACCCAGAATCGCTGCGACAACAAAAATGGCGATGACACGGTCGTATGTGATGGAGAAAGCGGGCAACGCAAAGCTCTTTCCAGAGAAGGGACTGGTGATGCGTTGCGACTGGTCTCCCCAGAAAAGCAGGGCGACGTTCTCGAAAATGTAGATTAAGCCGAGGCTGACGAAAATCTCGTTTAGTTTATCTCCGCCCAGCACCCTTCGGAAAGTGAGGCGTTCAACGCCTACTCCGATCACCGCAACCAACGCCATCGAAACAACAATGGCTTCGTAAGCGTTCAAGCCGCTCCAAACCGATATGGTCCATGTAATGTAGGCGCCGATCATTAGAAGCTGTCCATGGGCAAAATTCACGAGTTTCATGACGCCGAAGATAATGTTGAGTCCGCTTGCGAGAAGCATGTAGACGCAGCCAACCGCGACGCCCCAAAACAAAGTTAGAAGTACTGCTCCCGCCGTTATATCCATATGAACCCTTTTCCCTTTCTCCCCAAGACAGTTGGCTTTTGCTCAAATAACGGCACTTAGCTATTTAAAATATTTCACATGTAAGGAAAAATAAAAGAAAAGTTTGGTTGGAAGCTTATTTTAGCTTCCAGCTTTGTAGCCTTGTGGCAGAGTGAATGTTGCGGGGGTAACGCCGTTTATTGCTGTGGGGGCCCAAACGATGTGCGATTCCAGCTTGCTTGATGTCGAGTTCCAGACTAGTTGTTCGATGAATGTGTTTGCTGCTATTTCATGCCAGTTGACGCCTGAGCTGAATTGTATTTTGCCGTTGGATGTCAAGATGTTCATGTCGTTGATGCTGACGGTTTCTAATGCGGTTCGAACTGAAGGTTTGTCAACTGTGCCTGCGCTTTCGATTGCTGCTTTAGCGATGTAGAATGCGTCGTATGTGTCGGCACCCATCATGCCTGGGTAAACGCCGTATTTCGCGTAGAATTTCTGTGTGTAAGATTGCACCGCCGTCGAGTATGAGGGTGTCATGAATGGATCCATCTTTGACTCCATAAGCTGCCCGTTTCCTGTGTCGCCTATCATCGAGTAGAATGCTGGGTCCTGGTTGTTTTCGATTGCGATGTAAACTGTTTTGAGTCCAACGTCGTTCCATCCTTGCTGAATTATAAGCGGCGTTTTATCTGGGTTATCGACAACTATGACTGCGTCTGGGTGGGCGCTTTGAACTGCGATAAGGTCGGCTTGATAGTTGGTTTCGGTTGGGTCGTAGCTTCTTTGTATGACGAGGTTAATCGGTAGGCTTTCGTTTTTCACCCAAAACTGTGCTGCTTGGTCAACTCCTTGTCCGAAGGCGTCATTGCGGTAGAGTACGGCAATGCTGATGTTTCGGTTAGGTGCTACCATGGGCTTCATTTGTGTGGCAAAGAAATCCATTATTGTTTTAGTGTATTGGTAGGTGGTGGTGCAATAGTGGAATACATAGCTCATTTGGTCGGCATCTGCGATTCGGGTGGTGTCGCCTGGAGCAAGACCGCCGAAGTCTCCCTGTGGTCCCCTTCGGGTGACAAGCTGGTTTGAGGCGCCTGTGATTATGAACGGAATCTTGTTGGAGGTGGCGACTGTTTCGTCGGCGAGGGTTCCTGCGCTTCCGTATCCACCGATGTACATGTCGACGGAGTTTGTGGATTGGAACGTGGTCATGGCGGTTTTCGCGTTAGCTGGAGAGTCATCAATTGTGTCCACCGTTGATAGGGTGATGTTTACGTGGGTGTGCCAACCTGAAACGTAGACACCGCCATTTTGGTTAATTTCGTTAACTGCGAGTTCTGCTGCCCTCTGCATGTCTGTGCCGACAGGTGACTTCGATACTGGAGCAACCAAGGCGATGTTGATGTTTCGTGCGTCAGCGGATGGTTTTGCTGCGGGTTGAATCAATTCAGCAGTTGCAACGACTGAAACGATGATAATTACAGCTACAATTAATGCCAGTATTTTCTTGTTCAATTTTTTTCCTCTCTCTTTTTGTAACCATATCAATAAGAACTGCTAATAAAACTAACTCAAAAACAAGCATCCATGGACTAGGAATCAAAGCCAAAGCTGGTTTAAAACCAAAATCTGAGCCATTTCCCTCTCTTTGGCGGGTGTTTAGTTTAGTTTGAAATAAATGCGTCGGTTGCTTTTTCCTTTGTTTTCGGTTTTCAAAAGCTCAACTTGCCCAACTTCCCGCAGGTTCGTCACATGTGTGCCCCCGTCTGCCTGTTTGTCAACGCCCACGACTTCCACGATTCTGAGCGAAGGCAAATCGGGCGGAAAAGCGCCAGCCATTTTCACCACACCAGGAATCTTCATGGCTTCTTCACGCGGCAACTCATACCACTTCACGGCGACATCGGTGCCGAAAAGCCTGTTAGCCTTCGCCAAATAAGTTTCCAAAACTTGGCGGTCGAATGTTTCCAGGTTAAAATCGAATCGAATGTGGTCTATGTCAAGCTGGTTGCCCGTGATAAGCGCGCCCGTGCCTTGGTTTAGCAGTGAAGCGACGACGTGGGCGGCGGTGTGGCTGCGCATAAGCTTGTATCGTCTGTCCCAATCCAAAACCAGGTGAACTTTGTCGCCTGCTTGGAGCCCGGCATGGTCAACTTCATGGGAAATTTCGCCTGAAAACTTGCCGACATACATCACAGCAAAATCTTCGCCAGCCTTAACGATTTTTCCCTTGTCATAGGGTTGTCCGCCGCCGTTTGGGTAAAAAATTGTTTGGTCCAAAACCACGAATTTGCCGTCTTTAACTGAAACCACGTTTGCGTCGGCTTCTTTTTGGTAACTGTCAACAAGGTACAACGCTTTAGTCACAGCAGCACCCAACTTACCTCTTGCCTGTCCACACTTAAAAAACCTGCAGTTCCCCGGGGATTTGAGAGAAAAAAACAATATACCACTTGCTCAAATGTTGTTTATCAGATTGCTTATGCAGCTGGCAAGCCTCCGAAAAGGAATCGATAGGTACTTCTTGATTCTATGCGTTATGGGAGCATTCGCAATCCTAAGCTCAACCATGTCCAAAGACCCCGTTCTCAACCCCTTCGCCATAAGCCTTGGCACCCCAAGCGACTTAACCGGGATAATCGCCGCCGCCTCCACCATCCCCGGCATACTCGTCAGTTTGCCTGCAGCTTCGTTATCCGACGTTTTCGGCAGACGAAAAATCCTCATAATCTCAACATTCATCTTCGCCTCAGCACCCTTCCTCTACCTGTTCGTGTCCGTGTGGTGGCAGCTTGCCCTCGTACGGTTCTACCACGGCTTCGCCACAGCAATCTTTGTCCCCGTCGCAGAAGCCACAATAGCCGAACAGTTCCCAGCAAACAGGGGCGGACGCATCTCAGACTTCAACTCAGCAACCTACGTGGGAAGAGGCATAGCGCCCTTCCTTGGAGGAGCCATCTTAGCCGCGACAAATTTTGGCTTCCATACCCTGTACTTGGCGGTGGGCATTGCGGGGGTAACCTCGTTCGTAATTGCAATTTTCTTGCTTCGCGAAACCAAAATGGTGACTGCTCAGCCGACTAAGCAGAAGTTTGAGACAAAAACGATGCTGAAGGGTTGGGTGCAGGTAGCGACCAACAGAAGCACGTTGGTTGTCACTTTTGTTCAGGCGGTTCAATACTACGTTTTCGGCGTGGTCGAATTCTATCTTGTCCAGTACATGCAGCAGGTCGCTCACTTCAACGCGTTGCAGCTCGGAATCGTCATGGGCGTGCAGATTGTCTCGTTGATTGTTTCGAGACCTATAATGGGGCGTTTTTCAGACAAAACCAGCAGACGATTGCCAGTCGTCATTGGATGCGTTTTAAGCGGGGTTCTGCTTTTTGTTATTCCGTTCACGACTCAGTTTTGGATGTTGATTTTGATTTCGATTGGCTACGGCTTAGGCTTTGCCATGGTTATCTCGTCAACTTCACCCATCATAGTTGAAGTAAACCCCGTCAACCTCGTCGGCACCTCCATGGGTTTCCTGAACACGATGATGGATGTAGGCCAAGCCATCGGACCCATCATAAGCGGCATAATCCTCGCGTCAATCCTCAGCTACAGCGGACTCTTCACATCGCTAACGGTGCTGCTTGCCGCCTCCGCCGTGGTCTTTTTCATCTCGGGCGTAGCAAAAAATAGGGTAGAAGCAAAGAAAAAATTATTGTGACCCAAAAAACAGGCGTTTTTCATTTAGGCTTTGGTTTTGCCGCTGAAGTATTCTTTGAGCGGGTTCCAATAAAATTCCATCCAGCCATCTGCAATCTCGTCAGCTTGGTCTTTAGGAACCCCAGAGTGAACCATGCAGATTTCTGTCCCGCCCGCCACCGCCTTAAAAGTCAACTCAAGCCTTGAAGCAGGATAGCCTTCTTCCCAATCCGTCGAAGTCCACTCTTGAACTATGCGTTTGCCATCTTCAAGCTCAAGGTATTTCCCAATGATGTATCCGTCCCAAGCGGTCATTTCTCCGCCGACAACCGCTTTGCCTGTGGCTTTGCCGCCTGTGAATTTAGCGTGTTTTTTTGCGTCAACGTAAGCCTCGTAGACTTCTTTTGGGGAGGCGGGGACGACAACGGTTTGCTTTATGGTGGTTACTTCGGGTTTCATAAAAATCAACATTAGGCTAGAAGCGATAAGCCTTTTTAACTTTAACGCTTACTAGCCATTGACCAAAAATGGGTAGATGCACAGAAACCAAGGGACAACGCGGAATCGGCAGAACAATACGCAAGCTGGAGGGAAGCGTGGAGTTAAGCTCCAAGGAAAGCAGCGCCAAAATAGCTGAGAAAAACTACAAGCAGAAAACCCAGGCATCCCAAGGCTACGGCAGTGATTCGGCTGTGCAGAATCTGCGTGACCCAGCCAAATGGAAAAAGACGGAAAACAAGTAGAAGCAGCTTTTTTTTAAAAAAAGTATTTGCCAAAGAACGAATTGGTCAGCGAACCAAACGTTTGTCAAGAGGTGGGCAAGACTTGGGAGTCTATCGGTTAGGGATATTATATGGGATCTTGCCAAACGCTGATTCGCTGAACCGCTGTTTTCTAATCGGCTGTGTTCTCGGCAAAAGAAATATCCGTTTTTAGGCTCTTAATAGTTTCACAAATAATCTATAGAAAAGCAATAGCTGATGTCTAAGTTTTTTAAGGCGGAAGCGTCTAGTTTTGGTGTGATTTTATGTCGGCTTCTTTAGATATTGAGAGCGACTGGAACTTTCGGGTTTTTGACAAACGCCTCATCGTCGTGAAAACCAAGAGCGAAAGCGTACGCAAAATCGCTGTGTTGGATGTTTTAACTGGCTTGATGTTTGCGGTTGAGGTGCCAGACATGGTTTCAATGAGGGAGCTGGGCGTCGAAAAAGAGTATTTGGCGAATCTTCGAGTGTACACCTCCAAAAACGTTGAAGGCGTCGACGCGGATTTTCTTAACTTTTTTGAAGCCGTAGACGTCGACCAAAACATAGAAGACTTCATCAAAGCCTACTGGGTGTACCCAAGCAAAATCCGTTTCGAACTAATAGAGCTTGAAGAACCCTGACTTAGCGCAGCACCATGTTTACGAATTTTTCGGGGTTAAACAGTTCCAGATCCTTATAGGTTTGCCCTACCCCGATGAAAAGAATCGGCTTCTGAGTCACGTAGGTGACGCTAAGCGCTGAGCCGCCTTTCACGTCAGCATCAACTTTGGTCAGAATCGTAGCGTCTACGCCGACGGCTTTGTTGAATTCCTCCGCCTGCATCACCGCGTCGTTGCCGATGAGCGAATCCACCGTTAAAATGGTTAAGTCGGGGCACACAACGCGTTTCACCTTGATTAGTTCGTTCATTAGGTTCTGGTTAGTCTGCATTCTGCCTGCCGTATCAATTAATACAATGTTGATTCCGTGGGCTTTTGCGTGGTTAACCGCATCGTAGGCGACTGCTGCGGGGTCGCCGCCATAGTTGCTTTTGATGATGCGTAAACCTAAACGTTTAGCGTGCTCCTCAAGCTGCTCGATTGAGCCCGCACGATAAGTGTCGGCGCCTGCAAGCACCACCGAGTAGCGTTTGTCACTGAAAAACTGCGCCACCTTCGCGACAGTCGTCGTTTTTCCCGTGCCGTTAATGCCGACAAACATCAAAACAAACGGCTCACCCTTCTTGCGTTTCTCCTCCGCCAACTTTAGCAAATCAACTCTGACGCCTGTCAACATAACTTCTAAAAGGACTTGCCGAAGGTTTTCTTCAACGACTTTTTTCTTGTCATCCATGCGTTTAACTTGGACGCCGACAAGACGCTTTTCAAGGTCCTCGCTGATTTTGTCAGCTACTGGAAAAGCAACGTCGTTTTGGCAAAGACTCATCTTAAAATCCGCTAATATGGGAGCAAGGTTTTCTGATTTAAACTCGGCTGTAGTGACTTTGCTTACTAAGCCTTTAAAACCCGACTTAAGCTTCTCAAACATCGCTTCAAGGTTTCCCTTCTCTGCCTGATGCAAGCAAAGTTTCAAGCCTGCTTCTGCCCGAAGTTATCCGTTCAGCCACTTGGCTAAACTGGTTCTGGGCAGCATTCATGGTTTTCTCCAGTTCATCTAACCGTTCTTTAAGGGTTACTCGTGCTTCAGCCAACGTTTTTTCCACTGAAACGCCCGCGCCCATACCGACAATAATCGAGTTGCTGTCGGATAGTTTGGCTTTGACGTATGCGCTTCCCCCGATGGGAACCAGAAGCTCAGTGTTTTCTTTTTCTTTCTCAATCCCATCTAAAGTCAGGTTGGCGTAGGTTAAGTCTGAGATGGCTGCGTTCACCATGCTGATGCGTTGCTGCAGGGTTTCTGCTGTCTGCTCAAGATACCGCATCTCCATGCTGAGTTTACGAAGCTCTTCTTCTGATTTGTTCGGGTGCGCCATAAACTGTTCCCCTTACATTTCAGTGACTATTTTCTTTAGAATTGGGTTTATAATTTGGTCAGCGGTAATTTCGTGGACATCATTGATTTTGATGTGGCATCTCTTGACGCGGTGCCTGCTACCTATTTCGGCGTAAACCTTCTCAACCGCATGCTCGCTTTTTTCAGCTAACAATTCCCTGACGAACGGGGTATTCAATCTCGGCTTGAAGATTTGGCCGGTAACTTTGAAAGCTTTCATTTCTAATCTTTCCGCACAACAACCACAGCGTTCCCAATAATAAACATATTCACCCAAAAAGCCGCGTTCAAGCTATTTAAGCGGGGCATCTTTTTGCTTGGTACATCAAAATTTTTGTGCCTTGCTGTGCCAAACTTGTTTGCTCCCGGACCCGAAAAAGCTTTGTCAACTGCTTACGGTGAAAGTTTTTCCGCAGTTGTCGCAAACGTAGTATTCGAGGTGGAACATGCGGTTGTCTATGGTTTTTTGGGGTTTGGCAACCTCGTTTCCGCAGTTGGGACACTTAGCCATAGAACAACATCTCGAGAAGAATTCAAGAGCAGACACAACAACAGATAAACTTTGCTTTTTCGCCTTTCCTAAGCAACCAGACAACCGCTTGAACCATTATGCCCAATGAAACCGCGATTTCCAAAAAAACAAAAAGAAAAATTTTACAGAGTTCCCAAAGCATGCTCAATTATGAACATTTCAGGTCCCGTCGTCATGGAGCCAGCCACGGACGCGTGCGAGTTAGCAATTAAGCCTGTTCCAACGTAGGGGACACCGCAGTTGACGGTGCCGACGTCGACTGGGACTTTGAAAACGTCTTCCAAAATCTTTCTTTCTTCATCTTTAAGCAGCGGGTGAGCAAGCACGCCTTTGTTGGTTGCCACAGCCAAGGAGCCCACGTAAGGTAACCCCGCAATCTCAGTCGGAACCACTTCAACGCCTAAGGTTTCGCTGATTTTCTTAATCTCAGTCTCCTTCAAACGTGGGTCAACCACCGCGCCTCTGTCGTTGACCAAAATCAGGTTGCCGAAAGCGGTCTTTTTTGACTCCATGATTGTGATGGTTCCTTCGAAAGCGGCTTTTATCTGCGAAAGCTCTTCTTCGCGGATTGCGGCGGACAGCAGCATGCCGTTTGAGTTTGCACATGCCAAGACACCTGCAAGAACTGAGCCGCTAATCGATGTGTAAATGAGCTTTGTGTTGAGCCAAGCGGCGATTTCTTGGGCTTTCTCCAGCGGCACCATCCGCGGAATCATCACTATGTTTTCAGTTGCCAGTGTGTAGACGCCTATGCTTGCGCTTCCAACGATGCTTGATAAGTAAACTGTCAAGAACCAAATCTCCTACGAAAGCCTCACAGTGTCGATGTTTCATGCAAACACCCTATTTTAGATTGCGGTATCCAACGCAATTTCCAAGCAATCCTCGAAGGACTCCCAAAATGACCTAAATTGAAAAAGAGTTCTGGCTAAAAAAAGAAAAAGAAAAATTTATTTCATGATGGCTTTGAGGTCTGCGTCGGCGTCTTTATCGGCATGATGTTGAATTTTTCAACCAGCACGTTGAGGATTCCTGGCGTTATGAAGGCGGGTAGGCTGGGCCCTAAGCGGATGTCCTTTATGCCGAGGCTCAGCAGCGACAGCAAGATGGCGACGGCTTTCTGCTCGTACCACGACAGCACCATCGACAGAGGCAAATCGTTGATGCCTACGCCGAAAGCGTCTGCGAGTGCCTGAGCGATTTTGACTGCTGAGTAAGCGTCGTTGCATTGCCCGATGTCCAGTAGCCGCGGGATTTCGTCGATTGAGCCCAGGTCCTTGTCGAAGAAACGGAATTTGCCGCAGGCGAGCGTGAGGATGATGGTGTTGCTGGGTGCTTTTTCCACGAATTCGGTGTAGTAGCTTCTGCCGGGTTTTGCTCCGTCGCATCCGCCGACCAAGATGAAGCGTTTGATATGCCCGCTCTTCACTGAGGCGATGACTTTGTCTGCGACGCTCAACACCGCGTTTCTGCCAAAGCCGACCAGAACCGTTTTTCCTTCGGCGTCTTCTGGGAAACCTGGCATTTCGAGCGCTTTCTGGATGACTGGCGAGAAGTCTTTGCCGTTGATGTGTGGAACGCCTGGGTACCCTACGGGTCCCGAAGTGAAGATGTTGGCTTTGTAGCTTTCGACGGGTCTTTGGATGCAGTTGGTGGTCATCAAGATGGCGCCTGGAAACGCCGCGAACTCTTTCTGCTGGTTCTGCCAAGCCGTACCGTAGTGCCCAAAGAAGTGCGGGTACTTTTTGAGGGCGGGGTATCCGTGGGTTGGCAGCATTTCGCCATGAGTGTAAACCGTGATGCCCATGCCCTGGGTTTGCTTGAGGATGTGGTCGAGGTCGATGAGGTCGTGTCCCGAAACAAGATGGCTTTGCCCCGTTTGTGTCCCAGCGGCACCTTTGTCGGAGTCGGGTGACCATAGGTTTCGGTGTTTCCCGCGTCCAGCAGCTCCATGGCGCGAACGTTGATTTCGCCGCATTTGAAAACCAAACCAACGAAGTCGTTTACGCCAAGCGACTTGTCAAGCGGGGCGGCTATTCCCAGATGAATGAAATCGAAAACCTTGTCGTCTTTTTTGCCTAATAGCGCGGCGTGGAATGCGTAGGCGGCAACTCCTTTTAAGCCGTAGGTCAGCAGCCACTGGAGCGAGTGCAGGTCAGCATCGAGCGGCTCCGAGTTTACGCCGAAGAGTTTTCCCTGCGCTATCATGCCAGCGGTGGTTTCCTCCAGCTTCAGGTTAAACGGCGAGTTCACTTTGGCTTTCACTGCGTATAGTCGGCTGCGGAGTTGTTCTTGGTACGTCGCTGTTTTCTTGATGTATGAAGTTATGGCTTCTGGGTCGAAGTTTACGTTTGTTAGTGTGACGAAGAGTGCTTCGCAGGCGAACAGGTCTATGTTTTCGTCTTTTACTCCTGCCGCTCGGGCTTCAGTTGACAGCTGCCCCAAGCCGCGGAGCATGTAGACAAGCAAATCTTGGAGCGCCGCGACATCCGCGTTTTTTCCGCAGACACCCACAACCGTGCAGCCTTGCCCCTTAGCGGTTTGTTCACATTGATAACAGAACATTTGATTTTGACTCATACCTTACACCTTGACAACAATATGGAGGCATAAACAGATAGACGTTACCCCGAACATTTTAGGGATTTCAAAATTTCGTAAAATCAACACCCACCCGCTCCGACAAAGACGGCAAATCATTCAAAACATAAACAAAAGCATAGCCCATCCAGCCGCTCCACCGTTTCTCCGCAATCTCTCGCAGCTCTGGGATGGCGTCGCGTGGGTCGCTGGGTTTTTTGCCTTGGAACAGGACGCCGAAGATTTTTGCGCTCCAAACATCCAGCGGAAAACCCATCCTCGGCATCACAAGCTCTGCTGAGTAGTCGCCGATTCCGCATAGTGACAGAAGCTTCTTTTTTGCGTCTTCAGGCGGCATAGCCGTCAAATCCTCCAAAGTTGGGAAGCCACAGTTGAGTTCCTCCGCTATCGCCACGAGGTTTTTGGCTCTGTACCCAAGCTTAGCCTTCGCCATCAACTCCGCAACCGAGCAAGCGGCGATGGTTTTTGTGGAGGGCCAGTAACGCAGGGTTTTTGCGTCGAAGCTGGCTTGCTCGCCGAACTGCGAAATCAACGAATCCATCATCTGGTTGCTGCGCTTCATCGGCGCCATCTGCAACGTTACAGCCAAAATCAAGGCGGGAAACAGCTCAGGCCAACCCACCGTATGCATGCCGTAAAGGTCCCTAACGACGCCGCGTAGGATGTCGTCTTTTTCGGCGAGTGCATAGAATGGATGCAGGTCTTCTTCGGTTTTTAGGGCACGCCTAAGCATACCAGTTATCCCCTCTTTCGCGGAGGCAGAAACGGTATCTTTTGCGTAAACTGTGCATTTGATTTGGGGTTTCCGCGCCGTTCCTGTGGACCATATTTTTAGACCCAAAAGTGCGCCGTTGAAACGTGTAAGCGTCCAGCAGGTTCCCGATTCAAAAGTTTCGTCGGGTGTTGACCACCACCAACCCGCAGGCTTACGCATCGTCAACTCGAAACTGTAGGGCGCAACAGGCTTAAATTCCGTGGAGAATGCTTCTTTCAAAATCAAAACGGGACCCTAATTATCCAAGACAAAGGGAAGATAAAAAGATTAAAGAAAAAAAGAAAAAGTTAGATTTTGTAGTACCGTGCGTAAAGCACGATGCCTACAGCTCAGCCGACGCTTCATGCCGCCGCTGTATTTCGCAGTCACACGCTTCGCATCTTCATCTAAACCCATTTTGGTCAGCAGCATTTTGCTTCTTTCTTTGACCGTTTTTTTGCTTAAGCAATGCAGGTTCCCGAAAAGCTCCAGGTTCTCTTTGCCGCTCAGGTACGGGTAAACGGCTGTTTCCTGCGTGCAAACGCCAATTAACTCCTTGACCTTCCCAGTTTCCCGCTGAACGTCGTAGCCGTAGATTTGGGCGGTGCCGCTGGTGGGCTTTACGATTCCGCAGAGGATGTTTATGGTGGTGGTTTTGCCTGCGCCGTTTGGTCCCAGCAAACCGAAGAGTTCACCTTTTGCGACTTCTAAGCTGAGGTTGTCAAGGGCTGTTTTGTCCTCGAATTTTTTTGTGAGGTTTCGGATTGTTATTGCTGAATCAGACATTACTGTCATCTCAAGCTCCATGTGGGTGCAGCGCAATTTAGTTTCATGTTTAGGGGTTGTAGAAAGAAAATGCTTTTCGCAGAGGCTGAAGAGTCTCTTTTCAACTAAGGCGGGTGAAAGAACGGCACACGCCCATCTATGGGATGTCGTCCATCCACGATGGGAAAATGTAGCCTGCGTACAGAACATTTGGCATCACCGCCTGCACCGCTGGCTCGTTTTCGAGGCTTTCACGAATCTCACGCAGCTCCTTCGCCGTAGGTGTCCAAGCCATGAAAAGATACGTGTTCGGTATGTTGCTAAACCCCCAGTAGAAGAGCATTTGCGGATAGTGTTTTTGCCAAATTAAGTTAGGCGTGTTTGGGTCTGCCTCGGGTTTAAGCTGAACGTGGAAGGTGCCTATTATGTCGTTTGAAGCATCTGGGTACCAATCCATAGATAGCGAGATGAGGTAGTTTTTTATCATGCGGTTAAGCCTGCGTTGAACGGTCTTCGCTGAAACGCCGAGTTCTTCAGCGATTTCGGAAGTGCGTTTGCGCGAGTCATCTTTCATCGAACGCACAATTCTGTAGTCAAGCTCACACAGAGCCGTTTCGGGATTTTTGACGAAATTCATGTTTGGCGGCACAGGCGAAACAGTTAAGCCCACGGTCGGCTCAGGCATTTGGGCAACATCTTTAACGAAACGAACCAGCCTGTCCAGTTCAGAGATGTCTTTGAGGTAGGCGCCGACGTAGAGGATGTTTCCGCCTCCCATCGCAAGCCAGTAAATGGAGCCGTTTTTTTGCAGTTTCGGGTTTAAATCACGGGTTGAATTAGCTTTAGAAGAGCCGAAGATGAGGACGTGAATGCCTTTTTTAGCTACTGGGCTGAGTTTGGCGGTGAATTTGCGTATGACGCCGATTTGGATGAGGGATTGAATACGATTATGTACCGCGGTGACTGAGAGATTGAGTTTTTCCGCTAGTTCCCGGTAGGAAAGCCGAGAATTTGCGAGCAGCAGTTGACACAGGATAACGTCTGTCTTGTCCATTCGTGGCGCCTAGACGGTTGTTATATTGTGGATTGCTTAAATCCTTTAGCATCTGAGCGGTTGCTGTCTTCGGCAGCTTTAAAAATAGAATTAGATAAGTGCGGCGAGTTGGCTTAGATATTTAGGTGACGCAGACTTCGTGAATCACAGCAAAATCTGGCTCGCAGCGGCTCTTATAGCGGTAATCGCTGTGTCTTTTTTTGTAGTATCCAACCTTCTTGTGCCCGCCAAACAGCCAGGCGAGTCTAAGCCTTTTTACGTGGGAATCGAAACAGGGTGGAACGCAAATGCCGCCCAATGTGAAGCCACAATTGACCAAGTCAAAAACTACACCAACATGTACATCATCGCGTCGCCGCAAGTCATCAAAAACGAAACCGCACTCAACCAAGTCTGCGACTACGCATACGCCGCGGGAATGTACTTTATGCCTGAGTTTTACCAGCAATTCTTCGTTAACCCAACAGGCTACACTCCGCATGACTGGTTTGTCGCCGCCAAAGAACGGTACGGCAGCCGCCTGCTCGGAGTTTACTATTACGATGAACCTGGAGGGACCCAGTTGGACACAACCGAAATCGTAAAGGGCAACCCCTACATTACTCCCGCGTCGCCAGCTCAAAGCTACCTGGACTACTCGAACTACTTTTCTTGGCTGTGGACGCATGGCAGCGACGGCGGCTTAAATGTCACCTCAGACTTTTTTAGAAGCGAAAACTCCTCGCTGTTCACTTCAGACTACGGCTTGTACTGGTTCGACTACACACTCGGCTACAACACTATCCTTGCCCAGTTCGGCTGGAACAACAGCAGACAAATGCAAATCAGCCAAGTCCGAGGCGCCGCAAAAGTTCAGGACCAAAACTGGGGAGCCATCGTAACGTGGACCTACAACGGCACCATGAATGGAGGAACCTACCTGGAACCCGCCCCGCAAATCTACAGCGACATGGTGCTGGCTTACAATTCAGGCGCCTCATACGTATCCATCTACGACTCAACCCAAAACTACATCAACACCACCCTTTCCCCCGACGACTACCAGGCGCTCAGCAACTTTTGGACCTACGTGCAGCATAACCCAAGCAAACACGGCAGCCTTGAAGCAGACACCGCCGTTGTGCTCCCAGAGGATTACGCGTTCGGCTTCCGCAGCCCAACCGACTCCGTCTGGCAATACCACATGGCAACGAGTTGGACACAGAAAATGTACACCGACATCACCGACCTCCTAAACCAAAAAGGCTCAAAAATCGACATCGTCTACAGCGACCCGCAGTTCCAGCAGACAATCAAAAAGGCATATGGCAACGTGCAGAATTGGCCTGTCGACTTCGAAAAGGGCGTAAGCTACCCAGTCACAGACCTAAACGACAGCTTAGGCTACAGCACCATTCAAGACGCGCTTTCCTCGTTCGCAACCTATCAAGGACCACTCTCATGGTTAAGCCTGGAACCTACCAAGAAAACGTCGCCGTAACCAAACCCGTGAGCTTAAATAGCCAAAAAATAAACGCCTCCATAATGCGAAGGCTCACCAGACGGAACCGCCCTGACGATTGAAGCCGACAACGTAACCGTAGCCGGGTTCATCGTCGAAAACAGCAACCATCCCCTGTCCACGACGGGCACCGGAATCCTGCTCCAAAACGCCCATAACTGCACGTTAACCAGCAACACCGTAACCTACAACAACGTGGGAGTTTTTCTTGTAAACTCAACCTACAACGTTTTTAGAAGCAACGAAATCAACGGCAACATATACAACCTGCTTTTTCAAAACTCGGGGCCAAACAGCATCGACAGCTCCAACATTGTCGGCGGCGAACCTTACGGCGCGGGGTAAGTTTGCTTGGCGACAGACCCGAAGTTAGCGGTTTTTAACCCCTTGGTTTCCCATAGAAGGCTGATGTTGTAGGCACAGTACAGTCACAACTTCTAAAAAGCCCCTCCGAACCCCATAGATTGAGGGTAAAACTTTTGAAAGTTGCCATTATAGGAAAAGGCAACGTTGGAACTGCGCTATAGGCAACGGCTTAAGCAGCAAACACGAAATCAAGTATCGGTCACCGAGACCCAGCGGAACCAGTCGCAGACGCAGCCAAATGGGGAGAAATCATCGTTTTGGCAGTGCCGCACGGAAGCTGACGAGGCCATCGAAAAAATCGAGCCTTTTGCAGACGGCAAAATCGTCGTTGACGTCATGAACGCCGTGGGAGCCAACATGAATTGGGAATAAGCTGCTCGACCTCGACCGCGGAGGAAACCCAAAAGAAGCTGCCTAAAGCGCATGTGGTCAAAGCGTTTAACACGGTTTTCGCGGGCAACCAAAGCACGGGCAAAATAGGCAGGGAGCAGTTGACGGCGTTTATCGCGGGCGACGACTCTAAAGCCAAGCAAACCGTGGCTCAATTGACACGGGACATCGGGTTTGACCCCGTTGATGTTGGCCCTCTTAAAGCAGCGCGGTTCCTTGAAGCGATGGGCATAATGATAATCAACTTAGCCTACAGTTACGGGATGGGAGCAAAAATAGGATACAAACTAGTAAAGACCTAAGCCATTCTTTTGCATGTTTGCTCAAAAACCAATCACATATTTAAGAGCGGAAAAGATTGTTGATTCAATGTCAATTCTGTTTATGGCGGTAAATTATGAGCAGTGATTTTCCCAAAGGCTTCGCGGTAGCCGCAATCATCGTTGTTTTGCTTGCCGTAGGCGTGGTGGGGGCAATTGTCGGGTATAACCTGAAGCCCGCCTCAAATGGCAGCGGCATAGCACCCAGCACCACGGCAGATATCACGTTGTCGGTTCAGGGAAGCTTCCTGTTGGGCCCCGACGGCAACCTTCACGACGCCTTTGTCCCATGCAACTTCACCGTCTACGCAAACCAAATCGTAAACTTAACCTTTGTTAGCTTTGACAGCGCAGAACACTCGTTCACAAGCCCCTCGTTGAACGTAAACTTCGTCGTCCCACCCACCAACACGACGGGGCTTCCTGAGATTTCCCACTTCCAATTCACCGCGCCCACCGCAGGAACCTACCGATGGTACTGCAACCAACCTTGCGACACCGACGCAGGCGGCTGGGCAATGACCACGGGCAGCGACGGACAACCTGGGCAAATCGGGTTCATGGGCGGCTACGTAACGGTTCTACCATAATTTGCCCTAAATCATGAAAATTCGGTGCCGCCTAATAGGATTGCAAAAAGGATACCTGCGGGAAAAGGTCATTGATTTATTTTTGTGGTTTTCGATGCCTTCTAATAAAGAGCAATGAAACAATCATAACAACAAGAAAAGGAAGAATTGTTAATGCTGGTAGCTCTGGAATGGTAGGCGTTGGAGCTGGGCTTGCTGAGGCAGAGATTGAACCTGCTGGTATGGTTACTGTTTGTGTGTTGCTCCAGCCGCTTGCTACACCCTCAAATTGATACCCGGAGGCAAATTGTGGACTTATACGGAAGATACCTCCCACCGCAGCCTCAACCTGAAAATCCACTTGACCCGCGGATAGTCCATTCGAAAATGGCGGACCACCTTCCAAGGAGTAATAAACTATCGTATAATCAGCACTTGATTTAAGAAGAAAACCACCGTTAGGACCGTTAATTTCGGTCCAATTTTCCGAAAAATGCCCCTTTTCTTGAACAAAATAATAGAAGTAATTCGGATAGATTCCGCTATAAGAATTGAAAGGTTGGTTGTTTATCGATAGTTCAATTGTTCTGTTTTCCACATAGTAACCTTGAGTAGTAATATTTTGTCCCGTGTATGGGTCTATGGATGTGGTTGTAGGTACATAATAAGAAAAATCGACAAATTTTACGGTGAATTCGGGAACAGACGGTGTCGGTAGAGAAATAGGAGAAGATGTGGGTGAATAGGTAGGATTAGTAGAGTTTTGAGCATATGAAGGTCTAATCATCGACAGGCTTAGACCTGAGAAAGCAATCATTAGAATCAGAATCAATGCTAAACTCTTACCTGAACTTCCCATAATAGCTCTTAGAACCTGTTTACGATAAAAGGTTATTCGTAAAACTTTCTTGACTAAGCCCAGTCAAAGTTTCTTGACTTGCCTACGATGCCGAACTATCACAGCAACAAAGAGCACAGAAAGAGGCAAAGGCGCAATCACCAACAAAAATTGTAGAGTCCTCGTTTTCTCCGCCAATGAATCCAATCAATATTTTACGGAGAGACATTTTAATGCGGCGCAAACCGCTTCTGTTATCGTCTATAGGCAACCACAACACCTTATATCCAAGCTAACCACCACACAATTGGAGTTTTCAGGTGAATTAAATGGAAAAAATGTTGGTTGTTGTTTTTGAAAACGAGCTAAAAGCCTACGATGGTTTTAAAGCATTAGAAGAGCTTGATTCCGAAGGAAGCATTTCTCTTCACTCGGAAGCTGTAATAAAGAAAAATGCCGACGGGACAATTACTGTAAGGCAGGAAAATGATGATTTTCCGATTAGAACGGTCGGTGGAACAGCAGTCGGCGCACTCATCGGAGTTTTAGGTGGACCGATCGGTCTTGCCGCTGGTGCTGTTGTCGGAACGTTTGCTGGAGGCATATGGGATATGAATCGGGCTGGTGTCAACGCAGATTTCCTTGATGAAGTTTCCAATAAACTTACGGCTGGCAAGTGGGCTGTAGTTGCAGATGCCAGTGAAGAGTGGATAACTCCTGTTGATTCCCAAATGGCTGCGTTAGGTGGCACAGTGTTTCGCAATACGAGAAGGAACGTGGAAAAAGAACAGTATGACCGAGATGTGGCTGCAATGAAGGAAGATATTGCTGAGTTAAAGTCAGAACAAGCTAAGTCGCGCGCAGACCAAAAAGCGAAGCTTCAGGCAAAAATCGACAATTTGAACATGAAGCTTCAAGCTAAGCAAGAGCAGATGAAACAGAGAGAAATGCAACAGGAAGAAGAAACCAAAGCTAAAATCGAAGCATTAGAAAAGAAAGAGGCCAAAGCAAAGGGCGATACAAAAGCCAAAATTGATGCACGTATCGCCAAAATGAAGGACAAGCAGAAAAGAGTTTCAAAGATATGAAACAGCTAGAAGAAGATCTTGGTTCATTGAACTTACTGAGGCAACCGGTTGGCTTAGAGGCACGATTGCGGCAGTCGGCGTGATTGACCTTATCTTAGCTGTGGTTGTTCTGGTTCTTCCCAGTTTAGCGTTACTGACTTTAGCAGTTATCCTTGCGTTTGCGCTGATAGTGAACGGAATCGAGTTGATCATCTCTGGAGCTGTTGGCCGAACTTGGCTTGGAGAAATCGCAAAAGCTGCGTCGGATGAATTGAGTTAAAACAAATTTCCTTTTTCTTTCTCTGCATGCTTCTTCACAGTGTTAATGTTAAAAAACCGTTGGTTTTCTTTTGCAAGATGGATTTCAAGAAGGGAGACCCCAGCAAGCAATTACGTACAAGAAAAAGGCGGGTCAGCATCCTGCCGCCGAGCAAACCGCCCATAACCGACAATAACTTCAACATAGAGTCAACATGCAAAGTCGCATCCGCCCATCCCAAATGGGCAGCCCACAAACACATTCAGGCTCTAAACCAAAAAAACAACCCAAAACACAAAATGCGAAAAGGCGGAAAGTCTCAACTTTCACCAAAACAAAAGTCTCAACTTAAAAAAACACAACCAAAAAACCGACAAAACCAAAACCGCAAAAAACCTCAGACAAAACAACAGAGAAATTCAGCGAAAAATCCCAAAGTTTCTGCGTTTTGAGGGAAAAGTTTAAGGGTTAAAGTTAGTTATGGTTTGCCGTATTCCCAATCTTTGAGGTTTATAGTTTGTTAAATAAACTTGGATCAATTGAAGAACGCAAGGCAGAAGTCCTGATTAAACTTCGAAAATACAAGCTTATTGAAAAGGAAGTAGGCAAGGTTGAAGGCGCAATCGCTTACATAATTGATATTCCGCAGGACAAAGAAAGAGCACTTATCTGGTGCATTTTGGGCGAAGCAACTGTAGGCATAGCCGCAATGAACACCCTGTACAAAGTGATGAAGGAAAAAGAAATCGACCGCGCAATCGTCGTCACCGAAGGACGCTACACGCATGCGGTGAAGCTGGGCGCAAAAAAGAAGCAGGTTGAACTGCTACCGAAATCGTTCCCAGTCTTCGACATATTCGAACACGCCCTCGTACCACTACACGAAATGCTAACCGAAAAAGAAAAAACCGCGCTTACTCACACAGTACAAAGTTAAGCCGTATCAGATGCCGCAGATAAAGTCAGGCGACCCAGCAGTCAAAGCGATAGGCGCAAAACCCGGCGACGTTCTAAGAATCACCAGAAAAAGCACAACCGCAGGCGAACACATAACCTACCGATACGTGGTAGAGTAAAAAAAACTCTGCCCGCTAAACCTATTTTTTGGTTTCCGAAAAATTTTCCTTACAATTTATGCGGTCAAGCTTGGCTTTTACGTATAGTTCTGGAAAAAAATAGGTAAAACAAACTTGGAAGAATTATTTGGCGATCATTACTTCTGTTGATTTCACGATTGCTTCAACTTCGTCGCCTACTTTAAGGTCTAAGTCTTCAACTGCATCTTTGGTGATGACGGCGGTTACGGTGACAGGCATTTTTACTTCAACCTTCACTTTGGCAGTTATCACGCCTTTCTCAACAGCCACGACTTTGCCTTTAAAACGGTTCCTTGCACTCAACTTCAAACAATTCACCTCCACACTTCCTGAATCAGACAAAACCTTATCCAAATAGCTCTCAGCCTGCACATACTCAACCAGCAAACTCCGCCCCAAATCCGTCAGGTGAGCACCGCCTCCACCAGCTTTTCCGCCTTTGAACGTTTCAACTATCGGCGAACCAAGGGTCTTCTGAATTTCCTGCAGGTAATTCCAAACGTAACGATACGACATGCCTAAAGCTTTGGCAGCTTTCGAAATCGAGCTTTCTTTGTCAACGGCGCCGAGAATGTCTGCTCCGCCTTTACCTATCAACGGCTGGTTTTTGTATTCTAGCCAGACTTTGCATGAGAGCTTATGTTTTTTGTCAGAAAGCATTCTACATTATGCTAAGCTGACTTTGCCATATAAATCTAATTCAGCCGCTTGCACAGCTCATCTGCCAAGCCATCGGACGCTGGGAAATTAAAATTCCAGTTCGCCTTTCACGAATTTAGCGGAAATTTCGCATTTTGGGTGCTCAAAGAAGTCGTTGGCTGATGCTGCTTCCACTATTTCGCCGTTGTAGATGTGCACGATTTCGTCGGCTATTCTTCTGTGCTTGAGTCAGGTTGTGAGTAGCCATAACTATGATGCGTTGGGGGCTTTTTTGGCTTAATATTGCCTTCTCAATTATTGATGCGCTGTTCGGATCCAAGTTAGCCGTGGGCTCATCAAGCAGAAGTATGTTTGGCTCAAGCAGGAAAGCTCGTGCAAGCGAAATTCTCTGCTGTTCGCCGCCAGAAGTCTTCTTTGCCTTTCGCTTCTCAAACCCTGACAGCCGCACAGTCTGCAAAGCATCCGCAACTTTTTTCGGCAATTTTCTCTTTCGGAACATGTCGTATTCTTAAGCCATACGCCAAGTTGTCGTAAACGTTGCTGCTGAACATCGCGGTTTTCTGGAAAACCAATGTCGAAACTTTGCGCAGCTCCTTTGACTTAATGGGTTAATCGTTGAAGAGCAATTTTCCTTGAGTCTGGGTCCTCCAAACCCGCCATTATCCGCATAAGCGTTGTTTTGCCTGCTCCGTTAACACCTAAAAGCACTATTATTTTGCCGCCCTTCGCATCAAGCGATACTGAATTTAAGCGCTTGGACATCACGATATCTCTTTTTGATATCTATCTAGTTGTATTCGGACACTCAAATCTTTAGCCTCCGCCCCACCCTTTCCACCAAATATATTTTCGACAGGTTGCCTTCCTCATCTTTTAGGCGTTCGATTAGGCTGATGGTTAACGCCAAAACAATCACTATCGCGATAAGAATTATTCCATAAGCCATGGCGATGCTGAAGTCCCCAAAGTTTATTTGAACACTAATTGCCGTGGTTAAAACTTGGGTTACTCCCACGAAATTTCCGCCCATAATCATTGCTATGCCTAAGCTCGCCAAATCCCCTGTTAAAAGAAGCTGTAATCGAAAGCATAATTGACCAGAACGTTTCCCGAATGCAGCGTCAAGTTGGTTCTTAATCCTGACGCACCAAGTGTTTTTGCCAAGTCCCTTAGCTGTGTGTCTGCTCTTGCTAACGCGTTTGAAGCAAAACTGACGATAATGGGGGTTACGAGGATTGCTTCGCCGATTGCGATGCCGTTAAGAGTGTACAGTAGGTGGAGGCTTCCTAATTCGCCGTGTCTGGACATAGCAAGTAAAGAAGCAGTCCTAAAGCTACAGTTGGTATGCCGATTAACGCGTTAAATATGCCTTTGATAACCCATCTTCCCCTGAAATTGTACAAGCCTAAAATAACGGCTATTGGAATGCTCCATAAACAAGCCAGCATCGTTCCCACACCTGCAATGTAGATTGACCGGTAAACAATAGCGTAAAGGTCATGATTGCCGCTGATGATAAGCTTGATTGCCTGTTCAATAGCAGGGACGATAATATCAGGCCATGCATATCACAAAGGAAATAAGGGGAAGTTTATTTGAGCTTTTCTTAACCCTATTCCCAGACCATTCTGGTAACGCTCTGACTGCCTGTTGCAGGTGAACGCAATTGTTGGCTTTTGAGTGTCGGTTATGGTGTAGTTCACGTAGTCTACTGGGCTGTTGGGGTTCATGTTGGCTACTGCGTCGTAGGTTGGAGAGTAAAGGTTGCCTGCGTTGTACCGGTACTGCGAAGGGCACTCCGTTCCGCTTGAGCTGATGGCGGGGGTTGCGTTCATGTATGCATAGCTTTGAATCCACCCGAGTAATGTCGCGTTGGATACTGTGCCGCTGACCAGAGGAACGAAGGGAGTGAACAGGGCTTGTCCATAAGTTGAGGTGCCATAGCTCCCTATCACTTGCTGCCCCTGCGGTGAGACCAGCCAGTTTACGAAAATCAATGAAGCGTTAAAATTTGTACCCGAAAGACTGGAGTTTTGCGGGTTGTCGATTATTGCGCTGTAGACGTTTAGTAGAGCTTGTTGACCTGCAATTTGGATCTTTGACTGTATGAGACCTTGACCAGAATAAGAGAGGTATGTGCCGGTGTCAGATAATGTATATCCCGGACCGCCTGAGCCTACCCCGTTGTTTGCTGCTAGCAGGGTTAAGCCCATCCCTTGCTGTGTGACATGGAACCATGATGTCTGCGTAGTTAACGTGTTGTAGTTGAATCCTGCATTTTTCCAAAGAGTCTGCTCCGCGGTGGCTGTTCCTGAACCGTCGTTTCTGGAGAACCATTGAACATTAGCGTTGTTTGCTGGTTGCCCGGGTTTTGCGTGGCGTTGTAGAGAGTCTGAGAGTGCTTAGGTTTACGTTTGTCATCCGTTTATGCCTGCGGGATCGTTTGCGGGCCGACTATAACGAAGAAGTTGTATGCCACGATTTTTCGTCCACACCTGACCCGCTTTTCAAAAAGTTAGCTCTTGAGAGGGCGAGTGAACAAGAATCATGTCTGAATCGCCAGCCTCCGCGTTTGCTATAGCCGCGCCAGTTCCCAAAGCATTGAAATTTATTGTTATCCATGGGTAAGTGGCTTGGAAAGATCTTTAATGTCTCCTGATCCGTTGCCTTGCTCAAATTTCAGGCTGTATCCTCGAGTTGGTAGACTTGTTGTTGTTGCAACTGTCAATGTTGTGGGACTGGGGGTTGGCGTTGGAGAAGGTGAAGGCGTGGGGGTGGCGGTGGTGTTGCGGTGGATGTTGGTGTGGGTGAGGCAGTTGTTTTGGGTGAAGAAGTAGGGGTCGGCGATGGTTTAGCTGTAGGTGTTGCCGTTGGCGTTGTCGTGGGCGTTGGCGTCGGGCTGGGCGTTGTGTTTTGGCTACCTGAGTAGGATATGTAGGCGAAAACTCCGCCTACTATTATCATGATTACTACGATTGCGGCTATAATTACATACGTGCTTTTCATTTTTTTCACTGTTTTTAGGGAAAACGATATGCATATTTAAACATAACGGCAGTTAAGCGCTTTAACAACCTACATACACGCTAAAGCAAACAATCAATCCCAACAAGGCGGCAGTTCAAGGGCATCTAAACGGGCATTTTCCGCTCTTCCGCCAATTCGCTTAGAATTACAATGCCTCCCCAAGCGGCATGCCAAGTCTTTCAGCAATCTCAGAAGGAGCGATGTCCGCTTTTTGAGGCAGAATGGCGCTGCGGGTATAAGCCTTATGGGTAGGGTACATAACTGACGCGTGCACCGATTCAACAAGCAGTTGCCAAAGCTTCTCTTTTGAGTACACATCCAAATCCATAAGCGTTCAAACATGCATGCACTATTACGGTTATTAACCTAACGCAAAGACGCGTAACAGGGCTGTAATAAAGCTAATACTTCGGGTTGCGGCTTGATTTGTAGAAGTTGATGTTTTTTGTTGCTGAACCCAAAATCAGGGGAAGCAGGGTTCTTGTGCATTTTAAGGCGCGTAGCATCTGCGGAACCGACATGCAACCTTTACCGCGGCGACTGGAAATGGATGAAAAAATGTAGGATTCTGGGGCTAGAACAGCGTCGGGTGTCCGCGACGATTTTTGTTTCAATCCTACAGTACCCTTGTCTTTTTCTTTTTTCGTCCTCTCTACCCTATCGGTTTTCTAGATGATCCAAATAGGCACATCTATAGGAGCCAAATAGGCATGACAAGCAAGTGTTATGCTGCTTGTAAAATCTCAACATTTTAATTTAGATTCAATATAAATTGTACGAGTCGAGGAACCCTTGTGTGGGAAGCAATTTTGCCCGTTATCGGATTTCTTATCGGGCTGGTTTCAGTGATGGTTGGCCTTGGAGGAGGATTTTTAGTTGTTCCCCTGTTGACTTTAGTCTACGCTTTCGCCCCATCGGATGCGGTCGGAACCGGTTTAGCAACAATTCTGATGACGACAGCTGTTGGCTCCGCGTACTATTGGAAACAAAAACAAACTTACTATAAAATTGGTTTGATTCTGTCAGCAGCAGCGGTACCTGGTGCGATATTTGGGAGCTACTTGACCACGGAAGTGCCAGAGCAGGTTATTGGTCTGCTCATCGGCGTTTTCTTAGTTCTCATGGCATGGCAAATAGTCAGTAGAAGGGAGACTGAAAATAATTGTAAAAACGAGAAGGGCAATACAGGTTTTCCTGAAAAAGAATTGCTTTCTCAAAAAAGAAACCTATCGCTGGGGGTAATTCTGTGCTTTTTTGCGGGCTTAATTGGAGGGTTGCTCAGCATTCCAGGGGTGTTATTGGTGCCGATTATGCTTTTGGTTTTGCGCATGCCGTTTAAGGCAGTGGCGGCAACTTCGGTTTTCACGATGGTTTTTATTTCGTTGGCGGGCACGGTGCAACACATAAGTTTAGGAAACGTAAATCTCGAATACGCGTTGCTAATAGGGTCTGGCTCAACGTTTGGGGGATTACTCGGCGCTTATCTTTGTAAAATTTCGAGCAGCAGAACGTTGCGTTGGGTTTTGTGTGGGTTACTTCTTTTTATAGGCTTACAGATGTTTTTGAAGTATGGGTTGAATTTTGCCTATTAGTTAAGCAAATTGGTTAAAAAACAACTGGCAAGTTGTCAAATCACTTGTGGTTCTTCTGGTTACTGCCAGCAATATGCTTTTTAGGTAAGAAACGACAAGATATACAAATTCGTTCCGAAAGGGATGTTAATGGAATCTTTTATTTCTGTGCGAAAATTCGGCATTGAACTCGTCGGTTCTGTTCCATGGGGAACCCATCTTTGCCAGTTTTACGAGTCAAAACAAGATTTAATAGATATTTTAGTTCCCTACTTTACAGAAGGCTTACGCGGCAACGAGTTCTGCATGTGGGTTACTTCCCCGCCTCTGGAAGCTGAGGAAGCTAAAGAAGCATTAAGAAAAGCCGTTCCCGACTTAGACAGGTATGTGAAGAAGGGACAGATAGAGATAGTTTCATACATGGATTGGTACCTTTTAGGAGGCAAGTTTGACTCAGATAAGGTGCTGCAAGGCTGGGTAAAAAAAGAAACAGACGCAATAAAGCACGGTTTTGAAGGGCTTAGACTTACGGGAAACACTTTTTGGGTTGAACGCAGCCTCTGGAAAAGTTTTGTTGATTATGAAGAAGCTGTGAACGCGGTTATAGGTCAACATAAGATGCTGGCGTTATGCACTTATTGCCTCAAAAACGCCAGTGGAACTGACGTTGCCGACGTTGTAAGAAATCATGTGGGCACTTTGCTTAAACAGGGGAAAAAATGGGTTTTACTTGAAAATGCAGGTGAGCGAAAGAAAGAGCAAGATGCAGCAATGGAAAGAGAGCAAAGTTGGCAAACGACTCTGGGCAGTATCGGGGATGCCGTTATAGCGACTGATTCAAAGGGCGAAATTACGTTCATGAACAATGTGGCAGAAAAGTTGACTGGGTGGACCCTGAATGAGGCATCAAAGAAACCTTTGAAGAAAATCTTTCACATAGTAAACGAGCAGACACGTAAAGAATCTGCGAACCCAGTAACACGCGTGCTTCAAGAAGGCCAGACCGTAGGATTAGCTAATCATACAGTGCTGATAACAAAAGATGGAAACGAAGTTCCAATTGACGACAGCGGCGCACCTATAAAACACAAAGACGGCAAAATTTCAGGGGTCGTGCTTGTATTCCGTGACATAACTGAACGCAAGAAGGCGGAAAAAGATCTATTTAATCTCGCAAAGTTTCCGTCAGAGAATCCTTTTGCTGTGCTTCGAATCAGCGGCGAGGGCACCGTTATGTATGCCAACTCGGAGAGTTTGCGGCTTCCAAAACCGATCAGCGTACAGGTCGGTCAAATTGTCCGTCCGATATGGCTTAAGTATGTAACCGAAGCCTTAACGTCTAATCACAGGTTAAATTTTGAGGAAAATGCTGGAGACCGTTGGTTTGAGTTTAAAGTCGCGCCAATTCTTTCCGAAGGCTACGTCAACATTTACGGATCAGATATCACTGAACGCAAAAAAGCCGAACAAGCGCTTAGGGAAAGCGAGCTCAAATTTAGAACCGTAGCCAATTACCTTTTCGATTGGGAGTATTGGCTTGCTCCAGACGGAAGCATGATTTTTGTTTCAAATTCATGCGAAAAAATAACAGGGTACAAAGCTGAGGAGTTTATCGAAAACCCACCATTGGTCTCGAGCATTATCCATCCCGAAGACAAACACCTTTTTGATTCCCATTTCAAACTTACAAAGAACGATAAAACCCACGAGATCGACTTTCGTATAATTACGCGAAACAGAGAAGTAAAATGGCTCGCCCATACTTGTCAACCTGTTTTTGATGACAAGGGGAACGGGCTGGGTCGTCGTGTCAGCAACCGAGATATTACAGAACGAAAGAAAGCTGAAGAAGCCGCCAGAAAAAGTGAGGCTGCAAGTGTTGCTGCAAAATATGCAAGAAGCCTGATTGAGTCAAGCTTAGACCCGCTGGTAACCATCAGCGCTGAAGGAAAAATCACAGACGTTAACCAAGCTACCGAAGAAGCAACGGGCTATTCCAGAGAGCAACTTGTCGGAAGCGACTTTTCAGACTACTTCACAGAACCCGAAAAAGCTAAACAAGGCTACCAAGAAGTCTTCAAAACTGGATTCGTGAAGGATTACCCGTTGGCAATCCGCCACACTTCTGGAAAAATAACTGACGTCTTATACAACGCTACCCTTTACCGAAACGAAGCAGGAGTTATTCAAGGAGTTTTTGCAGCTGCAAGAGACGTTACCGAACGTATTGCTATGGAGAACGAGCTTAGGCAAGCGTTAGAGAAACTCAGACAATCCAACGCGGAACTGGAGCAGTTTGCCTATGTAGCGTCGCATGACCTGCAGGAACCCTTGCGGATGGTTGCAAGCTACGTACAGTTACTTGAACGCCGCTACAAAGGAAAACTTGATCCTGAAGCTGACGAGTTCATAGCCTATGCAGTGGATGGCGCCAATCGGATGCGCGGGTTAATCGATGATTTGCTGACTTATTCCCGCGTTGGAAGGCTTGGCAAACCATTCGAGCCGACAAACTTGGAAACAACCTTTGATATCGTTCTTAAAAATCTGCAAGCATCAATCAAGGAATACAAGGCAACTGTAACGCATGACAAGCTTCCAGTCGTCAACGCAGACGGAACGCAGCTTGTGCAACTATTCCAGAATTTAATCGGCAACGCCATCAAATTCCACGGCGAAGAACCCCCACGCGTCCACGTCTCAGCCAAGGACAAGGGCTCTGAAATTCAGTTTGGGATAAGCGACAACGGCATCGGCATAGACCCACAGTACTTCGACCGCCTCTTCAAGATTTTCCAGCGCCTCCACACAAGAGAAGAATACCCTGGGTCGGGAATCGGCCTCGCAGTCTGCAAGAAAATCGTGGAGCGCCATGGCGGACGCATTTGGATAGAATCGCAGTTGGGGAAAGGTTCAACTATTCATTTTACACTGAGTAAGAGGAAGCAGTGACAATATGAATGAAGTTAGACCTGTCGACATATTGCTTGTTGAAGACAACCCGGGCGACGTCCGATTAACCAAAGAAGCGTTAAAAGACGCAAAGGTGCTGAATGAAATCTTTGTTGCCAGAGACGGCGTTGAAGCCCTGGAGTTCTTGCATAGAAAAGGCCGATTTTCAAAGGTTCCTTTGCCTGACTTAATCCTGCTTGACCTGAACTTGCCAAAGAAGGATGGCCGCGAAGTGCTGGCTGAAATCAAAGAAGACCCAATCTTAAAACACATCCCAGTTGTGGTGCTTACGACCTCTAAAGCTGACGAAGACATAGTTAAGACTTACAACCTGCATGCCAACGCGTACATAACAAAGCCAGTGGACCTTGCCCGATTCGCAGAAATCATACATGTACTCAATGAGTTCTGGTTCACCATAGTTAAACTGCCACCGAAGGAATAAAGTCGACAAAAATTCTTTTGATTGAGGATAATCCTGGCGATGCTCGCCTAATTGTAGAATTGTTAAAGGAAGAAAAATTCTCAATCGAAAATATCGAGCATGTGGATAGGCTTTCAAAAGGGCGAACCCGCCTAGCTGAAGGCGGCATTGACGCTGTACTTTTAGACCTGGGTTTGCCTGACAGCCAAGGACTCTGCACATTTGAGAATTTGCATTCCTCCGCGCCGCAGGTGCCCATCGTGATTTTAACCGGGTTCAAAGATGACGCGCAAGGCCTCGAAGCAGTCCGCAGAGGCGCACAGGACTACCTGAGCAAAGCAAGAATAGAAGGACCCCTCTTAGCACGCGCTCTCACCTACGCAGTTGAACGCAAAAAACTAGATGAAGCCGTCCAGAGACAAGCTGCCCTAATAGACCTCAGCCCAGAGGCAATCATCATAAAAAAACTTGACGACACCATAACCTTCTGGAGTTTGGGGGCAGAAAAAATGTACGGTTACACAAAAGAAGAAGCCATCGGGAAGAAATCTCGGATGCTTTTTAGAACAAAGTTCAATTCGCCGTTTGAGAACATCGAGGAGCAACTGAAAAGAGAGGGAAAATGGTCCGGTGAACTCTGCCATGAAACCAAATCGGGGCGTGAATTGTCAATTCAAAGCTATTTGTTGGCGAAGTTTGACGAGAACGGTAAAATGGTTGAGGTTTTCGAGTCTAACGTAGATATAACGGAACGCAAAAACGCTGAGCGGTTGGCTGCCATCGGAGCCACGGCAGGCATGGTTGGTCACGATATTCGTAACCCGCTGCAGACGATTGCGGGAGAAGTTTTTTTGGCGCAGGGCGCGTTGGAAGGTCTGCCAGACGGCGAATCCAAGGCAAGCATCAAAGAAAGCCTCGATATCATAGAGCACCAAACCGAGTACGTGAACAAAATAGTTCAAGACCTCCAAGACTACGCCAAACCATTAAAGCCGACCCTAAAAGAAATAGATCTGCAGAAAGTCTGCGAAGAACTGCTTTCCAAATCAAAAGTTCCCGAAAACGTTTCAGTTTCATGCAAAGTTGAACCTGAAGCTAGGCAACTGTTTTCTGACCCTGACATACTTAAACGGATTATGGTTAATCTGGTAACTAACGCTGTTCAAGCTATGCCTCAAGGCGGAAAACTCAGCCTGCAAGCCCACCTAAACGGCGACGACACCGTTCTGTCGGTTGACGATACGGGCTGCGGAATCCCCAAAGACGTCGGCTTAAAGCTGTTCACTCCTCTGTTCACAACTAAATCCAAAGGCCAAGGTTTCGGGTTAGCTGTAGTTAAACGCATGACCGACGCGTTAGGCGGAACCGTCAGCTTTGAAAGTGAAGTTGGAAAAGGCACAAAATTCTTCATACGTCTACCCAAAGCAAAAAGCAGTTAATTATTTTCTGTTCCTTTTTATTCAAGTTCTTCTAAGAGTTTTTGAAATTGTGGTTTTAAAGCAGGCAGAACACCCGTAGCCGTTCGCCATATGTCTGTAATGTCTCTGCTAAAATATTCATGGCTTAGACTGTTACGGAAGTCTTTTAGCATTTTCCAGTTAATGTGGTAATAGTATAGTTTTTCTCGTATGTCCTTTCTTTTTGATAGCTTGTTGAGTGCCTCACCAATTATTTCGAGGTTTTTGTCTACGGCGTCGATGGTTCGTCTGTCTTTGAGGAATTGCTCGTATGTGAAGCCCTTAGTGTAATCTTCGACGTATCCTGTGTGCTCAATTATTTCTTTTATGTACAGCTTGGGGTCACGGGTCAAATTTTTGCTCATACGGGAACGGCTTCTTTCAATACTTGATCTTTGATGTGGGGGTTAAGAAACTCCTTGGTTATGATGTCTACTTTGACGTGTAGTTCCTTTTTTAAGTAGTTTTTCAGGGCGAAAACTGTTGAGTGGTCATACTCTTTAGTCGAATAGGTTACTAACAGGTCTATGTCGCTTTTTTCTGAAGCCTCATTTCTTGCGTAGGAACCAAAGATTTCGATGGTTTTCACGTTGAATTTTTCTTGAAGTGTAGGTTTCAGAGTTCCTATTTGGGATTTTATTTGCTCGAGAGATTTCATTTCAAGGCTTTACTTTGTCTTATGTTGTTTAAAAATTGTTTGCTGCGTCAAGAATTCTTAGACGTGGCTAAAAACTTCTCAACCATGTATTGTGCCCCGAACCACCTCGAAAGAAAGGGGTTTTTAACGTTACCAAAAGGTATATCTCTGTTTAGACACGTGTTAACCCAAGTTTCGCATTGACAAGGAGCCATATTCGTGCCTGTAGAAGCGGTTATATTTGATTTAGACGGGACACTTGCCCACTTCAACTTAGACTTCAAAGCCTTACGCGGCGAAGTGCGAGGTTACCTCATAAGAGTTGGCGTTCCCACGTCAGTTGTAAACGTCAACGAAAGCATCTTTGAAATGTTGACGAAAACCGAGATATTCTTCAAAAACGGGGACAAACTAAACGCTGCCCGAGTGTTTGATGACGTTCGAAGCCAAACGTTAGCTATCGCCGAAAAATACGAGATGGAAGCCGCCCAAACCACAAGCCTGCAGACGGGAGCCGTGGAAGCGTTAAAGGAGCTTAAAGGCATGAAGCTGAAGATGGGTTTATGCACCACCAACAGCGAAAAAGCAGCAAAGTATATTCTTGGGCGCTTCAAGATTGAAGATTTCTTCTCAACCATCGTTTCCCGGGACAGGGTCAAATTCGTGAAGCCTCACACGGAGCAGTTTGAGTTGGCGCTTAAAGCTTTAGACGCGCAATCGCAAGCAACAGTTATCGTGGGAGACAGCGTTGTTGACATGCAAAGCGCCAAAGAACTCAAAGCAATCGCCGTGGGAATCCCAACGGGCACGGCTACGATGGAGCAACTTAAGGACCACGCGGCAAACTACATTATCACTTCTCTTAGCGACCTGCCACGCCTCATCAAAGAAATCAATAGACCCTAAGCAGGAGTAACCACGTCGTCCTTGACAACGAGTTTTCTGTCACGCAATAGCCGCCGCAGGATTTCCGAAAACACATCCCCCGTGCTCTCTGCCGAATGGTTAAGTCCGAACACTTTTGCGGTTTCCCAAATCAACGATTCCTGACTTATGCCCAACGCGTATTTCGTGACCAGAAGCATAGCGGATTCTACTTCTTCAGGCGCAATATACTCGGCTTTGCGTTTAGTTTCAGGAATACCCTGCACGGGAACCCGAATAGGCGTTTCTTTCAGCGTCGAAGGCCAAAGGAAGCTGCCTTTAAGCGTGACTTTTTGTTCTCTTAACAGACTGTTGAGGGCTTGTTTCACCGCGTGAGTTATCTGCGGCGTCACCTGCTTAATTCCCCAGGCGGCAGCTAAACGTTCCACCGCGTAATCGAAGTGTACGGGTCCTTCGTTTTGGACAAGCTCAGCGAGGAGTTTTGTTTGGTTTTCTCGGTTCTCGGGGAAATGGAACTCGTTTTTGGTTTTAGAATCCATTGAGCCATTTGCCGCGGCGACTTTTATGTACGGGTTAAAAGAGGCTTTAAGCGGGTAGGTTTTGTAGGGGACACCGATTTTTTCGACGCCTGCAAACTCGTTTTTCTGCACGTCGGTTTTCGGCGCCATTCCCTCTTTGATTTCAATCATGGGTTTCTGCGTGTCTTTGTCAAGCTGCTGCTTGCTGGCTTGCTCTAGCGATTCTTTTAGCCGACGAATTTCAGAGTCGCGTCTTGCAACCCAAGCGGGAGACCAAATGCGGTGAATGCGCCATCCAAGCTGCCGCAGGACTTGTTCGCGGAGGCGGTCTCTGTCCCGTGCACTGCTGCTTGCCCTGTAGGAGGCTCCGTCGCATACTACGCCTAGCAGAAAGTTTCCGGGGTTAACTGGGTCCACAACGCCGATGTCTATGCGGTAGCCGCTGCATCCGACTTGTGGGGCAACTTCGAAGCCCATCTTCTTGATTTCAGCAGCCACATCCTCGTCTAAAGCGGATTCAAACTCGCTTTCCCTTGCCTTAACCGACTCCAACGTCTCGGTTCCATTCTCAGCATAGTCAAGATAGTACCGTAGAGTCTGCACGCCAAGAGCCTTTGCCTCCGCGTCGATGTCGGTAGCTTTAATGGATGTGACTAGAACCACTTTTTCTCGGGCTCGCGTAACTGCAACGTTTAAGCGTCGTTCGCCGCCGGGTTTGTTGAGTGGACCAAAATTCATCGCCATCTGCTTTCCCTCATCGTAGCCGTAGCCGACGCTGAAGAAGATGACGTCTCGCTCGTCGCCTTGAACGTTCTCCAAGTTCTTAACGAAGAAACCTTCCAAACGGTCTTCTTTAAAGAACGGTTCAAAGTCAGGTTGCTCTTTTAGTCGGCGGTCTATGGCTTCTTCTACGGTTTCCATCTGGGCGATGCTGAAGGTTACGACGCCGAGGGTCTTTTTGGGGTAGAGGCGGAAATGCTCGAAGACGAGGTCTGCGACTTTTTCTGCTTCTTTGAGGTTGTTTCTTTTGCCGCCTCGGTCGTAGACGCCGTCTGGAACATAAACCAGCTTCACGCCTAAAGTGTCAGCTTGCGCCTTCGCCGAAGGAAAAGTTACAAGCTCATCCTCATAGAAACGGTGATTCGAGAACGCAATCAAACCTTCATGCTTGCTCCGATAATGCCACCGCAACGTTTTAACTGGCAATCCGATACCGAGGCACTCGTCAAGTATGCTGTCGAAAACCTCCACGTCTTCGTCGCTGAGTTCATCCCAATCAACATCGTCAATCAGGTTTTTCTGGAAGAAAGAAGTAGGCGGCAACTGCTTGTTATCGCCTGCGACAACCACGGTTTTTCCACGGTAAATTGAGCCAATTGCATCTTCAGGAACAATCTGGGAAGCCTCATCGAACAGAACCAAATCGAATTTGGTGTCAGGCGGCAGAAACTGGCTTACGCTTATCGGACTCATAAGCAGGCACGGTTTAAGCTTGACAAGTAAGTTGGGGATTTTTTGGAAGAGCGCCCGAATCGGCATCAGCTGCCTCTTCTTCGCCGCTTCCTTCTGAAGCACCGCTGCTTCTGTGTCGGCTGCTTGAATCAGGATGTCTTGGGGTTTACGGCTGTTCGCCTGCTCAATAACCATGCTTGAACTCAACCTGATGAGGTCTTGGTCCAGCTTTTTGAAGTCGGCAATCAATTGCTCATGGTTTTCCCATCTGAACCTGCCCAGCGTGGGGTCTTCAATGTAGAGGTTGTTTATCCATTCTTGATAGACGCCTCTGCGGAAAACATCAAGCAAATCCGCTGCTGGAAGCTTCTGCTCAGCCAAACGGCTAAAGAACGCCTCTAACCCGCGGAGGGCAAAGCGGTTTTTGATGTCTTTGAAGTCAACCCAAACCTGAATGTCGTCAACACGGTCTCGAAGAGCTTGGATACGTTCGCCGATAACTTTTATTTCTAAATCTTTCAGAAACTGGTTTTGGTATTTCATCGGCGACTCGAAACGAGCCCCAAAATCATTTAGAACTTTTATTGAGGCGTCGCGTTTTTGGGTTAGCTCCGCGGTTGATGGCGCCATGCTTGGTCCCTGAGCCGCGATTTGTGCGAAGGCTTGCGGGACAGGTGTGTCGAGGAATGCTGCCTGAACCGTTTTTACCCATTCAAGAACCGCCACGATGTCTTGCCAGTTTGTTTTAAGCAGGTTAAAGCGGATGCCAAACTTTTCTTGAAGCTGCGCTTTTTCGCCGATGATGGCGGCTTCTTTTTTGCGTATGTCTTCGGCGTTTTTGAGGTCTTCTATCAGTTGCTTGTAGGTTTGGGGTTCCTGCTTAGAAACCTCCAGAGTCTCATTCGTCAACGCGCATAGGGGACTCAGCTGCCTTTCAACTTCGCTTGCCCAAGCCTCAACCTGCACAAGAGGCGTCCAGATGATTCCAGCCTCCGACTTAGGCATGCTTGCCGGGATAAGCGCCTCTAACTCTTTGGCTTGCTGCTCCCATTTCTCAACCGAAGCCCCAAGCTCAGACCCTAAATTCTTAATCATAGGCGACGGGCTAGAGGAGTTGGTCATGAGTTTTAGCAGGTTCTCAGGTATCGTGGTTGCCCAGGAAAGCTTTCGGATTTCAGCCGCCAACTCTAACGCTTTTTCGGCACCCGCAAAGTCTGCTTTGGAATTGCGGTAGTAATGTCCCAGCAGGGTACGAATCGTTTCTGCTGACTCGTCAATCTGCTGCCGTATCTTCTTGACTTTGCGTGCATCCTGAAGGTCTGTGTACACGGATTTGGGAACTTTGCCGTCGTTGGTTGCCCGCGCGATTTGTTTTTGGTCGTTGCGGTAACTTGAATTAAATAGTTTAAGAGAGCTTTGGCTGTATTCGCTGTAGCGTGCGATTAAGCCGTCGAGGTCAAGTTGGTATAGCCCATCCGTGTAGGTGCCGTCTAAGCGGCTTTTTATCAGGTTATAGTCTTGGTAGAGCCTCTTTGCCTCAGTTAAGATTTCTTCAACCTGCTCAAAGTATTTGGCGTCAAACCACTGCGGCTCCGGCTTATCCTGCGCGAAAACCAACTGCGCCATGCGCGACAAATCTTTCAGATGCTTAACCGTTAAGCCCTCGCTGTCTAAACCCAACGTTGAGGCAAGCGCCTGCGAGGTTTCCTGCCATTTTCGAGCGGCAACCTGCGTGTTTTTAACGAAAGCGAGGAGTTTTTCGCGTTGAACCAAAAGTTCGCCTTCTTCCAACCCGACTGCTGGAAACAGCTTGCCAAGTGCACGAAGCTGCTGTTTGATTTGCTCTGACCTGTTCAGAGCCGGGTTGAAGATGGCGGGTTGATAGCGCTCCATGAGGCTTACGCGGGTGTTCTTTATCCAGATGCTTTCTTCCGCGTATTTTTTGGATTCTAAGTAGAGTTTTTGGATGTCTGGGTTTGTCAGCCAGTAGGATTCTGGCTTTGGGCTTTCTGTTAGGTATTTGCTTACGTCCAAAAGCCATTTGATGCGTGCGAAGGTTTCTGGGGGAAAAACGCCCAGCGTAGCCGAGTAATCTTCCGTTTCCAGTTGCAGGTCTCTTAGGGTTTCGTTGATGTTTTCAAGCGAAGTCAACACTTCCGAACGGAGCTCCAAATTGTAGGCATCCGCGCGGTAACCAACCCATGGAAAATCGGGTTCCTCAACCACCTGCCAAACCTTGCTCAACTGAGAAACAAGCGCTTCCAACTCATGCATTTTCTGCGGCGTGAGCGTTCCCAACTCAGTTAAGCCGACGGGCACAAAGGGAACACGTTCAAGGCTGGAGATTAAGCTCAGAACTTCATAGGCGCTCCTCTGAAAGTATTGGCGTTTCTCATGCAGGGCAGCAACGTAACCGTTCAGGGATTCCCGATACTCAGCCATCTTCTCAAACTCGTGGGCAGACGGCAATTTACGGGGAACAAGGTTCTCGTCAAGGCTACGCTTAAGCTCGGCGACAACCTGCTGCTTGTTGGCTTTGCTGCTGTGAAGTTCAAGACAGAAATGCGCCAACCCAACCTCGCTAAGCCGTTTGTAAACAACTTCAAGCGCCGCCATCTTGTCGCTGACAAAAAGCACGGATTTCCCGTTTGCGATGCTTTCTGCGATTATGTTTGCGATTGTTTGGCTTTTTCCTGTGCCTGGGGGACCTTTCATTACGAAGCTTTGTCCGCGTTGGGCGTATTCTATGGAGACTCGTTGGCTGCTGTCGGCGTCTAGGACTTGGTAGGTTTTGTCTGGAGGCTCGATTTTGTCTACATCTTTCTCGTCGGGCAACCCTTCCAAGATGAGGTTGTCTTCTTTGATGCCTGCAATCGCCCTAATGATGGGATGCTGCGTAACCAAAGCGGAGTTGCTCTCTAAATCTTTGTAAATGACCAGTTTCTGGAATGAGAAAAGCCCCAAATCAAATGAAGGCTCAACTTTCCAGCCTAAAGCGGCAACTGCCAAATTTACTTTGTCGAAGTAGTCTTGCAGAGTCAGGTTTTCCCATTCTTCAGGCAGAGGTGGCAAATCAATTTTGTAATCGTTTTTCAACTTAACCTGCAGGGCAGGGTTCAAAACCTCTTCTTCTTCCACAGGCGGCAAACCGATGCTGTAAGGTTGCCTAATGGTGTCTCGTGTTAATTCCAGAGGCACAAGAATCAGCGGCGACTGCACCTGTTCTTTGCTTTCTAAATCAACCCAGTTAAGGGTCCCGAAAGCCGCATGCAAAATGCGGACACCACGTTCACGGTAATCCAGAAGGGAGCGCCACTGCAGACCTTTGAGGCTTCGCTCAAGCTCCGCTCGAGACATCTTCCCCGCAACCAGTTGGTTTGCTTTGGGACGCTGCGTCTCCTCGGGCATGGCTAGGGCTTCTTTAACGGAGGCTTTAACGTCGGCTTTCGCGGTTTTGGCGGCTTTAGCCTTGCCTTTGCCTTTCGGCTTTTCCTGCCCGTCTGACGTCTGGGCTTCTTGCGGAGGCATCCAGAATTCCAATCTTTTCTTCTTCAAAACCAACGAACTGAATGCTGCCTGCATTTCAGGTTGTGAAATCGATAAGCTTCCCCGCTTGTTTTTGCGGAAAAAGAGAAGGTTGTTTCTTCTTGAAAGGTCGATTAATCTTGACTTCCAATCTTCTACTCTTTTCATTGGCTGGGAAGGAACAGTTTGAGTCATAACAGCATCCGCACCCACAGCCTGCATTATTATGCGGTTGCTTCTTTAATATTTGCGGTAACTCCATGCCGCCTCAAGCAATCAATAACTTAACTTTTATGGGCTAAAAAGAGTCACTTGGCTCTTGCCGCATGCAGAAATGCATCAAAAACCACTCATCAACATTCCAGACGGGAAGAGAAGCGGCATCAACCCACATTGGGGTTTTTTCGATACCGACGCACTACTGCAATTGAGAGCACGGAAAGAAGCAAAGGCACAATCAACAACCAAGAAAGCTCTGGGACAGAGGGGGATGGGGTATTTGGGGGCATAGTGAAAGTTTGGGTTGGACTCCAATCACTTACTGAAACGGCATAGCAGTCATAGGATTGCACTGGCGTGTTCCCTAAATAGTGTAGATAGCCATATGCCAAAGTTGCTTGCACTTGAAAATCAATTTCGTCACCAGAACTGTAGGTGCCTGTCGGAAAAGAAATGACTGTGTAGGTTGAGTTTGATTGATGGGGAGATTGATCATTTGCAAACATTCCGTATGGGTATTTCCAGTTTTCTGCAAAGTGCCCTTTCATTCGCACATTGTACAGAATATATGATTTATTGCCATCAATCGTTGATGGAAATGCTTGGTTCATGATTGTTAAATCTATTGTTATGTTCTGGACGTAATAGCTGGGAGCAGTTATAGTGGTGGTCTTGTTATTGTACGGATTAGTTGTAGAAGTCGTGGTCGAAGGCACAGTATATGAGTGATTAGCGAGCGTCAAACTAAACGTCGGCACAGATATGGTATGTGTTGACTGAGCATCTGCAGGCGTAACCATTAATAGACTTGCAACTGGGACCGCTAACATGATAACGAGAACTAGAGCCAAATTCTGATGAAAATTAATCATAGATAACCTTCTCGTTAAACTTCCAATGTCTAAGTTTTATCGCAACAAAAAGAACCCCAACTAACAAGGGTATAATTGCTAACATGGATAACTCTGGGACGGTTGGAGTTGAGGTGGGGGTTGGGCTTGCAACCGATGTTGGGGTTGGTGAAGTGGAGACATTGCTTGCGATTATTGTTTGGGTGTTGCTCCAATCGCTTGATTCACTTTCTATGAACGTTTGATTTAAAGGTGAGTACGGAGGATTTCCCGTCTGAATGATATATCCTGTGCATGCTTCTACTTGGATATTAACTGAATTGCCAAGAGCGTGCCAATTAATTTGCGCGACATCACCCCAAGTAAAGGTGTTGCTCGTAAAACCAAGAGGTATGTCTGTGTAGTCGTTACTTGAATCTTGAACAACATAAACATAGGGAAAGAGGCTTGCTTCCCAAGAATCAGTATACTGCCCTTTCCATCTGACATTATAATACAATTGTATATTGTTATTGTTTGCGTCTGTGTATGGAGTGAAAGGTTGATTTGTAATTCTAACGGTTATGGAAGCGTTTGCTATACTCTCGCCTATTGTTGAACCTACTATTGTTTGTTTTCCAGTGTAAGGGTCAGTCGTGGTTAAGGTTGTCGGTTGAACAACGTATGAATTGTCCTGAAAGGTCAATGTGAATTGGGGTACAGAAGGTGTTGGTACAGACTGAGCACATGCAGGTTTAACCGTCAGCGCAGTTAGGCTTAGGCTTGAAATGGCTAACATGGCAATGAGAAGTAATGGAAAAGTCCTTTGCATGTTTCTCATATTAAGGGATAGAAAGCTTTTCGATAAAAGGATATTCGTCAGTCTTTCTTGACTGGTTCAGTCAAAGTTTCTGAAATAAACGAACCAGGGGTGGGGTATAACTATGCCGATGAAAAGGCTTTGCGGAGAAGCCGCCGCTTTGATTCTTATTCTTTTAGTCGCCATTTTTTTGAGACTATGGCTATTGCCGGGAGACCCTCCAAAACGTACCTTTGTGCTCTATGGGAGCCTTTGTGGATTAGAACTGGGCCTTTTGTTCTGCGGCATTCGCAGATGATTTGTTCAGCGCTAAGCTCGTCGCCGACTTCTTTGCCTGTCAATTTATTTTTCCCTCTTCCCAAAGTTGTTTTAGAACTTTAACCGTGAGGGTTAAGTCGAGTCGGAGGTCGTTGGCGATGTCGAAGGTTTCAGCCTCTTTGTGCTCTTTTAGATAAGCAAGAATTTCTTCGCCAGCCTGTTTGGCACTTAGGTTTTCTCTTATTTCTATGACTTTTAAGGCGCCGACTTCTTCCACGTATTTTTCGGTGGCTTGCCTGATGAAGTCGCTTCTTGATTTTGCGCCTATGCGTTTGGCTGCTTGATCGATTTTTTCGAGTTTTTGTTTGGGAAAGCGGATGGGCACGATTGTTTCTTTTTCAATGGTTTTTTGCATTTCGTTGAAACCCCATTTTGTATTACACGTAATACACTTTTAAGGTTTATCCAAAAAATCAACGCGAATTTGAAGTTTTGACGCAAGGCGTGAAATTAACTATTTGGCAAACGAAGATTCGAATCTTTTGGAATTTTTGAAGGTTGCTTTTTCAATTGCGTCTTGAACGACTTGCCTCACGTTTTCAAGCCCGATTTCCCGCACTTCAAGAATTGGAAGCCCCAAACCCGCTTTTTTCAGTTCAACGCAGCATTCCTCTGCGTTGCCGCAGGTGTCCAGTAGCACGATGCCTTTGATTCCGCTGAACATGCCTGCAAACGCTGCTTCATCCATCCCTTCTTTGAGGAGACGCTCTTTCATATGCTTGAAAAACTCGATCATTCCGGGACCCATAAACATCAGGTTGTGTTCGGGGTCGGCTTCAAGGGATTTTCCGCCTCCGCCCAGTTGGCAGTCTACGCAGTTTGCCGCGTCAACTTTGGCGACGCCGTATTCTTTGGCTAGTTGTTTCATTTCGCCGTTTGGTCCGAGGCAGAGGTCGCCGTACACGAGCACGATTTTGCCGTTGAAGCGTTTGAGGGTGGATTCGAGGACTTTGCGTAGGTTTTTTTCTACGGCGTCGTAGTCGACGTGGAAGTATTTGCTGACGAAAACCAGTTCGGCTTCGAGTTGCCCGTCTTTTACGAGGCGTTTGAGTTCGTCTTTTAGGACGCTGCAGGAAACAACGCAAACCCGGTCGGCTTTACCCACAATCATGCATCTCAATGTTAGCATGGGTTTGATGGCAAAAAAGCTTTGCCTGAAGCCCGCCGGATGCAAACAGAGGTTGAAAAATCAGAAAAGCATGTTAGCTTTCGGCATCAAGAAATCATCCCTAAGCTCGTTTTGAAGCCTAAACCAAAAAAGCAACCTGATTCAAACCCTTCCGAAAGCGACCTGCCCCTATGAGGGGGTCTAGTCTTTACATCAAAAAAACAAGGTAAAGATGGTTCAGCGACCGAGGGAGGGGTCTACTATTTGTGACCAAAAACCAACACAAAAAGCAGCAAAAAACAAACGTTCTGAAAAAGAAAACAAAACAAAAGGAAAGTTGAAAGGCCGTTTTTATGCGGCTTTCGGCTTGGCTTTGTCAGCTGCGCCGCTTACGCTCGTCATTTCCGCGTTGGCTTTCCGAAGCAGTTCGCCGATGGTGTCTTTGGTGGGTACTGCCGCGGCGACTCCTAATGCAACGGCTTTCTGTTGGGCTAGCTGCAGTAGCGGTTTGATGGTGTCTTTGCTGGGGTAGCTGATGCCCATTGCCAAGGCGAACGCTTCCTCGTTGCTGCGCTCAACGCTTTTTCGGGTAGCGTCAACGTCGATTTTGAGTTGGTCACCGACGATTATTATTCCGTTGTCGAAGACTGCACGCATTGAAATGCCAAGTTCAACGGCTTTAATGTTTAGTTTTGAGAGGACACCTGCGAGGCGTTCGTTGATTTCTTCGCCTTTGCGGACGACCAATGTGTCTTTGCTGACCCAGACGCTGCCTGACTCGATACGGGTAGGTAAACCGACGGCGTTAAGTTGGCTGATGATGGGTCCTGGAGGTTGCCCCGTGTTGCCTGTTGGAACAATCACGTCCATCGCTGCTGTGTCGCCTGCCTTCGCGGTTGTTTTAACTTTGCCTCGTTCCAGAAGCAACGCCAACTTGAAGGGGTTAAGGTCAGTGAACATGTAAACGTTTGATCCTTCCAAGTATTCCTCGATTTTCTTGAGGTCTTCCTGCGCCATTTCTTCAATGGCCAGCCTCACCAGCGTGTTCTTCAAAACTCGAAGGTAAACTTTGCCCTGCATGGTTTTCTTTAATTCTTGAAGCTGGGAAGCACGAACCTTCTTGAGGCTTGCGATGCCGATGGAATGGTACTCTTTAAGTATGTCCTTTATCGCGTCTACTTCGCTTGACTTTTCGTCTAATACTTGTTGGGACGGCATAATTTCTCTACTCTTTAAGGTTTAATTTTCACTGGTTCGCCCATAGATGTCTTGATGAAAGCGTACTTCACGTTCTTGAGGCCACGCTTAAGCTTCCCATCTAAAACACGAAGAACAGTCATAGTGTTATCGACAAGGTCCTCATCTTTCATCTGCTGCGAACCAACTGAAACTTGAATAATCGGTTGATTGCGCATTCTCACAACCACCGTCTTACGATGCTTATTCAGCAAAGCTGCAATATCAGCGTTAGGCGCAACTGGAATAGGCATCTTTCCTCTCGGACCCAAAACGGGACCAAGAATCCTGCCTACAAGCGGCATCAGGGGCGCTTCAGAAATGAAAACGTCATATTCTTCAGCAAGCTTACGCAGCTCCTTCTTTTTGCCGTTCAAAGCATCTAAGTCGGCGCGTTCTACAACGTGGTCGGCGTTAGCGTTTTTCGCTTTGTACGCGAATTCTCCAGAAGCAATCACGCAGATCCTGTTCGGCTTTCCTGTTTCGTGAGGAAGCTCAACGATCTCTTGGATTTTGCCTTCTGGCGACTTCATGTCGATCTCTGTAATGTCTAGGATCAAATCTACTGTCTGGTTGAATTTTTTGTCGCCAGACTGCGTCTTTGCCTTCTTAATTGCTTCGGATATCGTCTTGTTGTCTAGGGGCATTTTTAAGCCTCGTGCCAATGAGGGATTGGAAACCCATTATAAAAATATTCGCTTATCATTCGTCGTTACCAAACAGTGCTTCGTATTTTCCGTCGTCAACGTCTTTTTGGACTTCCCGCGGGTCTTTGCCTTCAACAGTGACGCCTACACTGACGCATGTGCCAAGCATCTCCTTTGTCGCCTTCTTCAGAGTCGGCGCTAAAAGTTCTGGACGCTTAATCTTTGCGATGCGCACCATCTGCTCCATAGACAAATCGCCTACCTTAACGGTGTTAGGTGTACCTGAACCCTTCTCAACCTTCAACTCAGCAACGATTAAAGCCGAGGCAGTTGGGGTACCTACGGTAACTTCGAAAGTTTTGTCTTCAGTGTCAACACTGATCTTCACTGGAACCTTCATTCCAGCGTAGTCTTTGGTAAGCTCGTTAATTTTGTTGACAATAGCCATGATGTTAACGCCTAACGGTCCAAGAGCTGGACCCAGAGGTGGACCTGCATTGGCTTGTCCGCCGTTTACGAGCAATTCAACAGATTTTTTTTCGCTCATGTTTTTCACCAATTTTGTTTTATCTTGCTTTTTCCACCAGTTTTACATAATCTGAGTGTACCGTGATTGGCAGAGTGAATGTTGCCTCGAGAAGTTCGAGGGTGACTTCGCCTTTTGACTTGTCGAGTCTTGTGATTTTGGCTCGCATGCCTTTGAATGGTCCGCCTGTGATTTCGACGACGTCGTCTTCGTTGAGGTCTTCCATGACTGGTTTGCGGACGATGTATCGTTCTATTTCGGCGAAGCTGACTAAACCGGGAATTCTGGAGCGTACATGTCTTAAGCCTGAAATGGCTTCTTCAACCAGGTGCGGTCCGTCAGCTTCAACAAAAACGTATCCTTTTAGTGTGTCGGGTACAAGAAGAGCTTTTATGGGGATGTGGTTCATCTCAACTTTGGAGGCAATCAGCCGGGCTACGTTTCGTTCTTGCCCAGTGGTTGTTTTAACCACAAAAATTTTGGTTTGCATTTGCTCTTCTTCTTTCTTGTCCATGATTCAGTTCCCTTGTTAAGTTGTAGTTGAAGCGCCCGAGCTGCCTAGAGCCCAAGATAAGAGTTTGATTACGTAGCCGACTACGCCAACTATGCCTATGCCGAGAAGACTGATCTTTATCGAAAGCCAAAGCTCTTCCCGTCCAGGCTTGTTAGCTAACTTCAAAGTTCGCCCAGCCTGCGTTAACCAAGATTTAATACCCATATCTATCGCACACTCAACATTTCACTATTCAATAATAAATGTTACTGTGACTTGGAGTTTAAAAACACGTACCTCAAACTCTTTAAGGTTTCTTGAAATTGGCCTGAAATTGGTTCCTTGTTTGGTTGGTTTTTGTTTTTTTCCGTTTTTTTTAAGTTGAGACTTTTGTTTTGGTGAAAGTTGCGACTTTCCGCCGTGGGTCTTTGTGTTTTGGGTTGTTTTGCTGTTTTAGGCTTGCCTTCTGCCCCAGCATTGCGACTTTGGGATGGGCGAAATGCGACTTTGCATGTTGACTCAACATAGATGGCACTGTCAATTATTGCCGGGTACGGGCGCGGCTGGTTCCTGAGCGGCAGGCTCGGTTCGCTGGGTTTAGGTTTTCTACTCAAATCCCTCCCCGCCCGCCAATTGCTGTTCCGTAATATTGATTCAATTTAGGGTCTGCATCTAGCAATTATCTTGTTTGCGATTTCTATGGCGTCGTCTACTTCTGAGGCGGTTCTTGCTTTGATTGCATCAAATTCTTTCAAGTCATATAAATCCCAAACTTTTTTCCCTGATGTCTTTTTGCTTGGGACACGTAACTCATAAATCAAGTCACTGGTGGTCTTTGGATAAAGTGGATAAATTCTCGGATTTTTCCTAAACAATGGAATCCCAACATCGCCTAAATCCACAACTTTTGCCTTGAAGTAAGTCTCATAAAGGGCTTCTTCTGAATCAATATCGTGAAATTTTGACCTTACAAAAAGGGCAGGTATATCAAGTCGTGAAATTCCAGTGCCCATAAGAATTAGATCAGGGTGGTTTTTTCGGTCTCGTTGGTCAATTAATTTCCAAGATTGGGTAAAGTATTCGTAGATTTTTGTTAGGGTTTCTTTTTCTTCTTGCTTGCCAAAATTCCAAACCGCCCAAGATGGCTCAAGTTCACTGCGCATTGGGAACATTCGGCGAAACACGCCACCCAATATGAAATGGTCTGGTTTGGCCGCGTTGTAAATTAAGGAGCTTTTGCTAACTTTTGTTCGATCTTCTGGCGGGACATAGCATTCCAGGTCAAAGAAGATAATCTCGGTAAATTGGGAAAGAAATTCTATCATGTTAGCTCACCTACAACAGACAGGTACCTCATGATGTAGGTTGAATAGCGATTGTTAATAAATTGTGTGGATTCTGCATGCAATTCATGAAACCTGTGACCGCATTCAAGTGGATATTATTCCTTAGTAGTTTTTTTCACTGTGGCATTCAGGGCATTTGACGACTTCCTCCAATTCGTTTGCCTCCTTCCGACCTTTTTTATCCTAGTATGCGCTTCAATGAAAAAAGAGGGTTTTGCGTGTGACATCTCCACTTTCTCGGGTTCAAATCCTATCCCAAGCTCTTTGTTATACCTCCATATACTAACACAAACTACAGCGAAGACCAGGAGCACTAAATCTTAAATACAAAGTCAATACAACCTGTCTCATGCGGTATCATTTTGTCAACTCAACAATCGTATGGCAATGCGCTAGACGAGTGGAAAGAAGCACGTTCTGTACTCGCTAGGTTCGACAACAACCTTCATGATCTGAGGAAGTACGGATTTTCTTTCGTAACTGCCCTATTGGCAGCTAACGGTCTGATCAGCATAGGAGGCACAACTGTGGTTCCGGCTGAAGTCAAGACTAGTATCCTCGTTGTCACGATGGGGTTAATTGTGACGCTTAAACTCTTAGATAGCCATTATCGGTGCTTCGAGAATGCTGCTTCTTTACGTTGCAGAATATTGGAAGATCGGTTGAACCTTGAATTGACCGGTGACGTTTCTTTCTTCTACAATTTAGAACGTTGGTGGGTAAATGTACTGTTTCTTTACCTGGGCTTTGTAGGCCTGACGGCAATACTCGGAATTGCCATCTTGTGGAACCAAACGTTCCTCCTTTCTTTGACAGGGATAGCTGCTTTGATTTCTGCAGTTTTGATAATTGTGATGGATATGAGAAAGTTAGCGAACAAAGATTTGCAGGATTGGACCGTCGACTTGAAGATAGTTAATCAAGGGACCCCTGTGAGGATAACTTACACAAATCTTAACTCGGAGGAACGCAAGAATCCTGGAACTTTCAGTCTTTGGTGGACGGCTAAGCCATTGCAGGTGAAGAATCCGAAAGAACTACCAAAGGAATCGACCCTGAAGTTGGTCAAGCTGAAGTATTTTGAGAATCACGTCTGGCTTTGGGAGACCGCTCAGGTGGAACCCGGGCTATATGAGTTTGAAATGTTCTCTAACAGAGGGATCATAAATGAAATTGAGGCTATGACAAAAGACGACAAGATTGATGCCGCGAGAATACGCGAAACATTTGAAAAGGCAATGATTGAAAAGGGTAATTCTCCGTGCAAATGGATAATTCAAGTTACGTCGGCTAACAGATAGACAGAAGTTCTAACGACTACGATGGAAACTTCCAATGTATTTAACATAATGCATAAGAAGAGGGATTTGCGGGTGTCATCTTCGCTTGAGCGTAGGTTCAAATTTCTCCCGTACGTATCTACAAACCTCTGGGATTCGTTTAAAAATTACTCATAGTCAAATAAGCCAAAGTTATTTATAGTTACCAGAATTTGAATGACATTTTTGAATACCGTTAAATATATAAAGTGAAACTTCTGTCCATTGAAACACCCGCGGGTGAATGGTTTGAAAGAGCTTGGAAATTTGAAACGAATAGACCCAAGAGAAATATGGGAAAGCGAGCCCAAAGATTTTACAAACTGGCTAAGAGCCAATATCGGAAAACTAGCTGAAACCATAGATTTGGAAATCGACATAACTGCACAAGAGAGCCATGTTGGGTCTTTTGCAGCCGACCTGATCGGAAGAGACCTAAATTCAGATAGAATTGTCGTTATAGAGAATCAACTTGAAAAAACAAACCACGACCATTTGGGTAAACTACTGACCTATGCCGCAGGCAAAGAAGCGAAAATCGTAATCTGGATATCTCCTGAATTTCGCGATGAACACCAACAAGTGCTCGAATGGCTAAACGAACTTTCAAATGAACAAACTGCATTCTTCGGAGTTGAAGTGGAAGTTCTGCAAATAGACGAAGGAAAACCAGCAGCTGACTTCAAGATTATTGCAAAACCTAATCGGTGGCAAAAGGCGCAAGCCGCCCCACCAGTAAGCGAGAAACAACAAAAGTATCAGCAATTTTTTGCCGACCTCTTGAATCAGTTAAAATTAAAAAAGCCAGGCATAACTCATGCAAACAAAGCAAGTCCAGCGAATTGGTTCTCTTTTACTGCTGGGAAATCGGGTTTCTTTTATTCATTCAGTTTTGCCCACGGCAATCGTTTTAGAGTAGAATTGTGGATAAATACAGGAGTCAGAGACACCACCAAAAAGGCTTTTGATACATTTATTGAACAAAAAAACGAAATTGAGCACGAACTTGGGGTATCTTTATCGTGGGAACGCTTAGACGACGGAATTGCATCTCGTATCGCGTTGTACCACAGTGGAAAAATAGAAGACGACTCACAAACTTTGGATTTGCTAAAGGTATGGGCAATTGATACAATGATAAAGTTCTATCAAACGTTTTCGCCCAAAATAGCTAAACTCAACCCGCCCAAAACGAAAACAGAATCGATTTAAAAACCAAATAAATAAAGGAAAAAAGGGGAATCGCGGGTGATATCTCCACTTTCTCTCGGGTTCAAATCCCTCCCTGCCTGCCAAGAGCTTATTTCGGTAAACAAAGCTATTCCTATTAGAATTACTGCTTTCCAGCTTCTTTATTGGTTACATTTCAATTTAGCGTTTGAACCCTCGGGTTGGCACATAAATTACCCAGTGTCAGCCAAACTATTGAGTTCACTCTCTTCCAAGATTAATGCGGAAGCCCATCGGCTAAACCTTGACGAGATTTGCTACGCAGCAATTTTCTCTTTTTTTAAGCATGGAAGAATGAGCTACGTCATGAGTCAAATGACTAATCCAATAAAGCCAACTTGGTAAAAGTATTTTTAGGCGCCGCTAGTAGATTTTTTGATAAGGAGTGTTGCGTTTGGTTACTGAGAAAAAGATCGGAAACAGAACAGTTTTTCTCTGCGACATATGTGGGCTTGGATACGCAGATAGGAAAACTGCACAAGAATGCGAAGATTATTGCCGAGCTCACACTGGCTCATGCAATGCCGAGATAAGCAAAAAAGCAGTCTATCTTCCAGGGGCACCAATCTTGCCCGAGAAATAATTTTCTTAAGAGCTCAGGGTTTTGACTTTTCCACGATTAGCCTTGATGCCTTTTCAATTTCCTCTACTGTTGAGATACAACCAACACTCAATCGCAAAAACCCAAAAGCCTGCCTCACTGTTTCTCCACTTCACCTAAAACCAGCATACAGTCTCCACTGCAATTGACCTGAGGATTCATAGCTATCCCTGCCCGCCAGACCAGTAAAGGTTTTTCAGATTTTCTTGTAAGGTAACCCAGCCTCTTGTAGGACTGAGAGCAGCTTTGGCTTATCTTGACTTTGGATTCCTTTCCAGTCAAGAACCGCCGACGAAACCTTCTCCAAAGTTTTCTGCACGCACTGAGAAATCATTGCGGCGTCAACCTGCCCGACCGCGTATTTGGGTATCATGTGTCCAAACGCTGCTTCGCCTGAGAGCGCCATGCGGCTGAATTTTTGGTTGTAGTGGGGTCCGCCTATGCCGAGCACCGCCGCGTCGGATTGGTCGGAGAAATTGGTTATGGCAGTCATCGCCGCATCCCCCACTACGCGGGCAGCCGTCAAATCGCCCCATTGATGCTCGGAGCTGCCTAACTCAACAAACATAACAGGCAAATTCAAGGTTGGACCATGATGCGTGCCTTCATAAGAGACCTCATAGTCAAGCCCCAACTCCTCCTTCAAACCGCAAAGCGCTCTAAGAGCCGTCTGCATGGCTACGGCGGGCGCAATCGACAAGCTGCGGGGTAAACCGCCAAGCTGGGCTTCACCGAAGTTTCCCGTGGTGTGGACAGAAAGGGTGGGTTTGCCGCTTTGGCTGCTGTGACGTGAAATGAAGACAACCAACTGAGCGCCTGGAAAGTCATCTCCGAGGCATTGCGAGTTGACTGCTTCCTCTTTGAGCGTTAGGAAACTGATTTGTTTGCCGCCGACCTCAGCGGTGTAAATCGGGTTTTCTTGATAGGAATTGCTGGTCTTCGTGAATGGATAATGCTCAAGTATGCCTTGGGCTATGTTGACGCCTGCGACATCGCGACTTGAGTGAACAAGTAAGATCATCAGGAGCGCTTCCGCATATTCTAAGTTGATTCTCTCTAAAAACGTTGTTAGAACCTGACTGAAGCCAGGGGGCACGAGGCGAGCAAGGCGCAGATGAAGGTGGTTTTGTGGGAAAGATTTGTTTTTCGCCGTTGCCGTTTTCCATAAAGCTTATAATTGCTGGCTTGGTTCAGCGTACTGGGTAACCTGAAAAATGCATATGATCAACTTCAAAGAGCTGTCAAGCCAAGACCTAAACGCGCTTGTTGACTTAGGCATAGAAACCAAGCATAACCCCAAGAAATTCCGAAAAGCCTTCGACGGCAAGTCTTCCGCCCTGATTTTCCAGAAAACTTCGACGCGGACAAGGGTTTCTTTTGAAGTTGCCGCTACCCAGCTGGGTGGACATGCATTATTTATTGATTGGCGAACCACTAACTTCATGATGGCAGACATCGGCGACGAAATCCGTTATTTGTCGCGAAACGTCGACATGATTATGGCTCGGCTTCTCTACGACTCGGACCTGTTGAAGATGGCTGCGGCTAGCCGTGTTCCAGTCATAAACGGTTGTGACGACAAGTATCATCCAAGCGAAATTATCGGGGATTTAATTACCGTAAAAGAGAAGATGGGCATACTCAAAGGCGTCAAGTTGGTCTACATCGGCGTTCACAACAACGTCTGCAACTCACTCATCGAAGGCTGCACCAAAACAGGAGTCAAACTTACAACGGTGACGCCTTTTTTCAACGAAGCCGCACGGGACGACGAGTTGCTCTCTGAAGCCAAAAAGACAGGGCTTTGGCAGTCAACTTTGGACGCTAAGAAGGCGGTTGGAGACGCGGATTTCGTTTACACGGACACATGGATCGACATGGAGTTCTTCACCGACCCCAAGTACGCAGCTGAAAAAGAGAAACGAATCAAACTCATGATGCCATACCAAATAAACGCTGAACTGCTCAAAGGCAGCAGCGCCAGCATCATGCATGACATGCCGATCCACCGCGGTTACGAAATAAGCCCAGAAGCCATCGACAGCCCCAAATCAGTGATTTTTGAGCAGTCAGAAAACCGCCTGCACTCGGCAAAAGCAATAATGCTAACGCTGCTAAAGTAGAAATGCCAAAACTTAAGTGCTGAAATACGTCTAAGTTTGCCTTGACCTCGGTAGTTTGCAATGAAAATAATCGTTTTGAATGGGCAAGAGGCCTAGCGATTGGCAACCGGGGCTGGAAACAACAGGCGAAAGTTACGAAAACCAAGATAAGCTGTTCGATAAACCTTAGTTTATCCTACCCAAAGCGTTTCCGGCAAATCCTTGAAATGTTGATCGCCTGTTAAAACTTTTGAATCCAAGGACTTGCTTACTGCTAACAGTATAGCGTCAAATAAACTTGGATGATTTAACTTTGATTTTCTGGCATTTGCTTCCAGCTCTATAGAGCATTGCGCTGCATCAATCGCAAGTTTAATGTCTAAACAGATTATGCTGGAAGCCCCAACTATTTCGGATAGCCATTCATTGACAGTATCAACATCAATGCCTTCTCGAACAAACTTCCGCGCAACCTCTGCCAAAACCGTGTCAGGAGTATAAACCACACTAGCGTTTTTCATTATATTATCTATGTTGCGCCCCTTTTCTGTACCGAGGAAATGCTCAATCCAAGCGTAGGAGTCAATAACGATCTTCACCGCGGTCGGCCTCCGTAAAAGGTGTTATTCGACCGCGAGCTGCGCCGAAAGATCTGTCCAAAATGGCTTTCCGCTGCTGTTTTACGAGTATTTGGATTGCTTCATCTATGCTTTGGGCGCCATATTTTTCTCGCAGATTTTCAAGGGTTTCCGCTGTTTGTTTTGAAACTCTTATGGTGGTTGTTTCTGTCATAGCACTATCCTAACTGTCAGTTACGACACAAGCAAATAAATATACCTGTATACAAGTTACAATCCACAAATTTTCATTGGACAAAATTTATAACAGAAAAACCCCAATTACCATCAATGCGTCGCTTCGTAGCTTTTCTAAGAGGAATCAATGTCGGCGATCACATTGTCAAGAAGGATCAATTGCAGGAAGCTTTCCAAACGTTGGACTTTGTTGAGGTTGTTACTTTTAGGCAAAGCGGAAACGTTGTTTTCGAAACGCAAGCCGAAGACACGCAAGAACTTGAGAGGAAGATTGCAAAGAAACTTCGAGAGACACTCGGGTACGACGTGGCTGTTTTTGTACGGACATTTTCGCAGCTTAAGAAAATAATCGACTTAGACCCATTCAAGGAGCAGCCGACTGACGGCACGAGTTTTTTGGTGACGTTGCTGCCGAATTCACTCACCAAGTTTCCATTGCCGTTACCAGCGACTATTCCGAAATCAACCGCGGAGGTTATTTCGGCTGGGGGCTCGGAGGTTTTCAGCGTAACCCACGGGGGTGGGGAAGGGGCGTTGCCTAACCCGTTTGTGGAGTCAAAGCTAAAAGTGAAGACGACAACCCGTAACATCAACGTGATTGTTGAAATCGTTACGAAATACGGGAAACAAAATTAGCTCATAAGAAAGTTTGTGGCTGGTTTGGGTCAAGAATTACTCAACACCTATACGGTTAACGGTTTTTCGTCGGGTTTGTTGCAAACAGGCTCAAAGAGAAACTGGTACTAAGCAAATTTGCCATGATTTGGCTTATACATAATTTTAAAAGCAGTTGACTGGTAAAGATAGCTTCGGGCAGGGCTTAGCAGTTGAATCTGACAACTCACACTATCGTGGGCTTCGCGCTCGGCATAGTTATCTTCCACAATGTCCCAGTCGCCCTCGTTATCGCAATAGGCGCCATGATACCCGACCTAGACAGAGAATACCTCTTTGTCGCTAAAGACTTCATCGGCAAACATCAACTTCATCGCTCCCTATTTCACAACTTTCTATTTATCGGATTAATCTATCTCCTCAACCCCTTCCTTGCGTTAGGCGCATTAAGCCATTCTCTACTGGACAGCTTCACGTCGGCGACCGACAGAGGAGTGGAACTGCTTTTCCCCTTCAACAGACTGATAAAAGGCTTCAAGTACGACATCGAAGGCAACCCAACTGACCCATCTAATTCAGCGCCCAAAAAAACGCATTGGTGGGTTGAAGACCCATGGACGCTGCTTGAAAAAACCACTGATCGGGACCTGCAAGAGCCAACCCATCAACCGTGGAGAAGATCCTACGGACCCTTCAGAAACAGCAGCGTCGTCGACTGGGGCATATTCATCGGCTCGCTATTCTTTTTGGCAATCGTTGCTGCAACTCAAAAGAGCCTGTTTTCCCTATCAGGCTTCAACAGTTGGTTACTTCTCGCAATAGTAGGAATAGGCATATTCTACGCACTGGGGGAAGCCTACAGAAAACATCTGCTGACAGCTAAAAAACTTGGAATTTCTGTGGACACAAACTGGTTTGTCTTAGCGGTTTTGCTTGCAGGAATCGCCATCTTTCTCTTCGGCGGATACGAGGGACAGTTACTTCAACCACGCCTGCCGAACCTGACGTTAATCGCTTACGCATTTATCTCAATAATTATAGGATTAGTCATATCTTACTTATTTTTGAAAAAAGCCAAAAACCGAGACTTATCCATGTAGGAAAACGCCAAAACCTACAAGGGTTTTCCAACATAACCGCAGTCGTAGCATTTCCCGTCATGCACACAAACCACGCCTCCGCAGCTTGGGCACCGAAACCGCTCAGCCTGAACCTTCAGGAACTCATCCATGCCGCTGGCTTTGAGCGTTTGGAGGTTTTCGACCATGCTCATGCCGTAGCGTTCCCGGTATCGTTTGTCGAGGTGGGCAAGTTTTTCGCATGGGATTGTGTCGCATTCGCTGCAGCTTTTTATTTCGCGGTGGGTTAGTTTTTTGCAGCTGCGTTTGATGTAGCAGTTTTTGGCTCGGGGCTGGCACCCTGCACAGTGAGAGACTTTGCCGCGTACCCTCGGCACTCCATGAGTGTAAGTCAAGTAGGCTTTGCAGATGCCGCAGTTCATGCCGCACGGAGCGATAAGTTCGGGGGTAAACTGGTTTTTTTGCATAATTGCCTAATGCCGCAAAAGTTTAATTGTTTTTCTCTATTAAAGAGAGCAGGGTAGGCTTAACTTTAAACGTAGAAATGCATTGAATTTAACTGGAGCACAGGTCATTGAAGAAGAAGAAAGAAAGCGTAGAAGTAAACGAAGCCGAAACTTTCCAGTCCTACAATGAAAAGCTGCAAAAAAAGTACGGGGACAACTGGCTGGGAAAAGGCAAATGCACAGGACTAGAATTCAAACGCTGGCTAGCCCTACGCGACAACAAAACAGAAATTCCCTGACGCAGACGCAAATAGTCAGGTTAAGCGCTTGCTTTAGCTAAATTTTCATGGCAACTTCTAACATAATTCTTAATTACTCGTCTTCATTGGAGTTTGGCTTGAGGAATTTAATAAAATGGTTAAAATTGATTTCGGTGGCGTCAAAGAAGACGTCATCACCCGAGAAGAATTCACGGTGAAACAAGCCCAAAAAATCCTGAAAGACGAAGTCGTCGTCTCACTTGGCTACGGCATTCAAGGCCAAGCCCAATCACTGAACATGAGGGACAACGGCGTAAAAGTAATAATCGGACAAGAAAAAGAAGGCATATTCAAAAAGGAATGGGACAAGGCAGTTGCAGACGGCTGGAAACCAGGCGAAAACCTGTTCCCGATGGAGGAAGCAGCCAAAAAAGGCACCATCAAAATGTACCTGCTAACAGACGCAGCGCAGAAACTGGTTTGGCCTAAAGTCAAAGCGACGCTCAAAAAAGGAGATGCACTTTACTTTAGCCACGGCTTTAGCATCGTCTACAAGGAGCAAACAGGCGTTATCCCACCCGCCGACGTCGACGTGATTCTTGTTGCACCAAAAGGCAGCGGCACATCTGTTCGCAGAAACTTTGTCGACGGCAGCGGCATAAACTGCAGCTTCGCCGTGCACCAAGACGCAACAGGCAAAGCAATGGACCGAGCCAAAGCCATGGGAATAGCCATCGGCGCAGGCTACCTGTTTCCAACCACATTTGAGAAAGAAGTTTACAGCGACCTCACAGGCGAACGCGGCACCCTTATGGGCGCACTCGCAGGAATACTTGAAGCCCAATACAACACTCTTCGGGCGCATGGTCACAGCCCAAGCGAAGCGTTCAACGAAAGCGTCGAGGAACTCACTCAGAGCCTAATCCGCTTAGTCGACGAGAACGGCATGGACTGGATGTACTGCAACTGCAGCGAAACCGCCCGCATCGGCGCCCTACGCTGGAGACCAAGATTCCGCGAAGCCACCCAGCCAGTGTTCGACTCACTCTACGAGCTCGTTGCCGCAGGAGAAGAAACACGCATCGTACTGGAGAAAAGCAAGGCACCAGACTACCGCCAGAAACTCGCTGACGAACTCAAGGAAATGGGCAACAGCGAAATGTGGCGTGCAGGACAAACCGTGCGTTCGCTGCGACCAGCAAAACCGAAGAAGCCAGAATAAGCTTCTTTTTCTTTTTTAATTTTTTACATCAAAAAATAATTCGGGTTCTCTCTGGCTGTAGCCATGAAGTCAGTTAAAGTTTGATTTTCAGAAGTTAAATCGGCGACACCTAACATGTAGGATGGGTGCTTCTCTAACTCTACTTCTTTGTTGTAGGGGGTTTTGGTGAAGCGTAGCACTACACTGGCTTTTGCAGAGGTTATTTCTTGCAGAACACTGTTTCTTGTGTCGCTTTCATGGGGTAGATAGGTTGCGATTACGATGAGGTGGTGTTTTTTAGCGAAGTTTGAGAGGCAATTCATGATTTGGCTATAGACGGTTCTTGCTTCTTGGTCATCCAAGTTTTCATGTAAAAATGGAGCAGCTATGTCAGAGATTACTACAAGTTTGGCATCGTAGATTTCTACGGCTTCCTGTAGTTTTTCCATAATTATGGAAGTTAATCGGTAGGCGGTGTACACACGCATAAAGTGGATTCTTTCAATTGCTGTTTGGACATCTAATTGTTGAAGCTGTGCAGTGTGCCTGATGCTTGAAATTGAAGAACTGTTTGCGCATTCGACAAAAACAACATCACTTTCTAATCCTCCACATTGCTCTTGCAGTTGGGCACGGACGCACAATAAAGAAGCCAGAGAAGTTATTGATTCTGGTCCGTAGAGGACGGCGAAGTCCCCCGCTCGGAATCCTGGAAAAAGGCAATCGATGGCTAATATATTAGATGTAAGTCGTGTTGCGGCGGTTTGCGAGGTATTTTCTTTGTTCGGTAACTGTTTTTGTATTATTGATGGTTTAATTATTAGGGTCTGTTGCATTGTGCTTCAACAAAACCCGTTACGCCAATTTTGCCTATTTAAGCTATCAGTCAACCGACATTCCGCGGTAGGGGAGGGTAGAGTGAAAGTGAAACTGAACTTAAGTTCCTGCGATTTGCCGTTCTAGCGTTGGACATTCAGTTGCTGAAGAAAAAGAAAAAAAGCCTAAACTGAGCGTTTTCTTTCTTGAGATTTTTGAGAAGTTTAGACTGTTATCTGGGCAATTAAACAAAACAAAAATAAGGTTTAGACCCAAAAAATTTAGGTCCAAAAACTCTTTTCTGTGTTCACGGTAGTTTTAGAGCCATGATTTAGAAAGGACTTTTTTGCAGGTGCTGCAAATTGTGTAAATCTCTTGCTCGTTTCTTATGAGCAGTTCGGTCTCTGCCGTGGACTTGCAATTTGGGCAAACTTCGTTATGTATCATATGTTCATCTCCGATGTATTTTAGGCAGTTGTGACATGAACCAAAAATTTGAAGTTCAGCGTGGCTTAATGAGTTAACAGTAAGGACACAAAACCGTTTTTTTGGGTATCTTGTTTACGCTGTCGATTACTAGGATAACTCGCTTGACTCAGATATATCTGTTTCCCAATCAACCAATGCTTTTTCCAACGTTAAACAGCTCGTGGGCGGCTACGCAGAACGAATTAAGCGGGGGCGGCGAAGCACTGGGAAACGCAAGTCTTTTAAGCATTTGCACTGAAGCGTTAGGGAAAGGCGAGAAAATGAAGATTGGAACTGCAAAAACTTCGAAGGTTATATTCACCATACTCGCAATTTTCGTTCTGTTCTACGCTTTTGCAGTGTTGCCTGAGATAGTTCAAGGAATGAACGCGGTGAACACGGTTACGGCGACTATTACGGTGGGAAATGAGCCAGATGGCGTGGCTTTTGCCTCCAACGGCGTCTATGCATACATTACACATTACACTAACGGTTCAGTCTCAGTTGTCAACACGGCAACCGACACGGTTACGGCGTCCATAGCCGTTGGAAATTCCGCAAGCCACCCCGGCGACGCAGCGGTGACGCCAAATGACAAGTACGTTTATGTCACAAATAGCGGGAGTAATTCGGTTTCGGCGATAAGTACAGCTGCGGATACGGTTGTTGCGTCTATACCTGTCGGAAGCTATCCAGTTGGCGTGGCGATTACACCCGACGGCAAATACGCCTACGTGGCGAATGAAGTTGGCAATTCGGTTTCAGTCATAAACATAGCCGAGAACTTGGTGACGGCGACCATAAATGGTTTAAACGATCCTTGGGGTGTGGCAATAATGCACAGCGGCGCATATGCCTATGTTACTGATGCAGGCAGCGGTTCGGTCTCCGTCATAAACACATCCACCAATACGGTGGCAGCCACAATAACCGTCGGAACCGAGCCTTTCGGAGTAGCCATAACGCCTAACGACAAAACCGTCTACGCGGTCAACAACATCAACGATTCGGTTTCAGTCATAGACACAGCGACAAACACCGTCAAGGCAACCGTGGCTGTGGGAAGGGGACCTGGCAATGTGGCGGTGACGCCAGATGGCAAATACGTGTATGTCACAAATGAATTCAGCCGTTCCCTCTCAGTCATAAACACCGCTACGAACGAAATCACGGCAACAGTTACCCTTGAAGGAAATCCTGACGCTATAAGTGTAGCGCCAAACGGCTCATACCTCTATGTTACAATCGGAATCAGCGGCACGATTTCAGTCATTGACACGGCGACGGCGCCCGCAACGAAGGAACTGCTCAATGCATTTGACTGGACCATACTGGCAATTGTAATAGTCATCGTGGTGATGGCGCTTGCAGTTTTCGCACGATACAGGCGCGGCGGAAAAAAGACCCAACTGCCCCAAACAAAAACATAACTCCAGAATCAAGTTTACGTTTTTTTACGCTTCGGTTTTCCGTTTGTTGGGTAAGCTAATTTTTTATACCTGAAGACAACGGTTCCTAAACAGGGTGGGCACAGTCTTGGATTACGTCACCGTCACAGCAGTAGCCGTCTTCGCAGTCACGCTTTTCCTGATGATTAAGCGCCCCTTCGGCTTGCGGCTGGGTTACGCGGCTGGAATCGGCGCCGTTGCTTCGCTCCTGTTGGGTACGGTCAGTTTGGGGCAGGCGGCGCAATCCTTCCTAAACATTTGGGATGCCGCATTGGCGTTTCTCGGCATTGTGGCGTTGTCGGTGACGCTGGATGCTATGGGGTTCTTCAAGTGGGCTGCCCTGCGCGTCGTGCGGATGGCTGGCGGCAGCGGACTGCGGCTTTTCATCTACCTTTGCCTGCTCACTGCGGCGGTCAGCATCCTTTTCGCCAACGACAGCGCCGTTTTGATTCTGACTCCCATCGTTTTAGAAGTTGTAACTTGCCTTGGCATCGGAACCAAGGGCAAGCTTGCGTACCTTTTCAGCGCGGGCTTAATGGCGGACACAGCCGCGATGCCGCTTATCACCAGCAACCCCATCAACATTTTAAGCGCGGACTTTTTCAAGTACAGCTTCGTCGACCACCTGATTTTCATGGGACCCGTAGCCGTGGCGACAATTCTTAGCAGCTTGCTTTTGTTTTACTTGTTTTTCCGAAAACAGATTCCTAAAGCCTACGACATGGAGGCCGCGGACACCTTAAACCAAGGAAAACCAGCCATTTCCCCGCTTCTCCTGAGAATAAGCTTGGCTACGTTGGTTGCTATCGACATCGGCTATGTGTTGACTTCGCTGAATCGGTTCCCCGTTTCCATAGTCATATGCAGCGGCGCGGTTTTTCTGGTTGCGGTTTACTGGTTTACGCTGAAGTGGAAGGGTCAGGTGAACGGCGAGAAAAAGGCGCTCGTCGGGTTGGCGAAGGACATCAACTGGGACATTGTGCTTTTTATGTTCAGCATTTTTCTGGTTGTTCAGGGACTCCAGAGTGCGGGCATCACAAATCTGCTTGCGTCGGCTCTTTCTGCAACAAGCAAGTTGCCGTCGGTTCTGGGGATTTTTGCGCCAAGCATGGTTGTAACCGTCGGAGCAAGCTTCATGAACAACTGGCCTATGACGATTCTCGGGTTGCTCAGCATCCAGCATATCGGCGCATCGGGATCCGCCCTGACAGGGTTGATTTTCAGCAACATAATCGGAAACAACTTGGGACCGCACTTCTTCCCGCTGGGCTCATTGGCGATTGTGATATGGCTGGAAACGATGCGGCGCAAAGGCGTAAGTATCAGCCTCAAAGAATACCTCAAAGTCGGCGCCGTCTTATCCATCGCCCAAGTCGCCATCGCATCGGCTGTGCTTTATGCTGAATTAGTCGCGGGTTTCCATCTGCTGTAGAAGCGGTAAAAGCTGCGGTGCTGGTTAAGAAATTTTTAGTTTGCTGATTATTTCTCTGTAGACTCTTAGGGCTTCTTGTTCGCTTGAGACTTTTTTGATTAGCATGCGTCCGCCGTTGAATAGGCTGACTTCGTAGTTGTTGTAGTTGAACATCAACGCTAAGCTTGATTTGAGACGGACGCTGAATTGCTGTTTTACCGCTGGGTAGATTTCTTCTAGGTTGAGTTTGAGGGGTTTTTCGGGGTTTATGTTGGCTGTGTCGCGTCCGCAAAGCCAAACCAGCCGCTCTGCGCCTGCAACCGCTGATATTTCGCCGTGGCAAATTGGGCACCGGGTGCTTTTGGAGATGTCTATGATGGTGAAGTCCATGTCTCGAAAGTCGCAGACCAGCAGTTTGCCCTTCAAAGTCGGTCCCATGTCGGTTAGAAGCTTTATGGTTTCCATGGCTTGCATGGCGCCGATTATTCCCGGCGTTGCCCCAATCACTCCGCGGGTGCTGCAGGTTAAGAGGTCGTTGTCGGAGAGGTTCGGCATGAGACATTCCAAGCAGCCTGTTTGCGGCGGCGCAAAAACGGAGAGGTTGCCTTCGATACCGATTGCTGCCCCAAAAACATAGGGAATTTTCAGCTTCACACAGGCGCGGTTAACCAAGTAACGGGTTACCATGTTGTCTAAGCCGTCGACCACGCAATCCACGCCCTGTAGTAGCCGCTCCACGTTGGTTGCGTTTACGTTTTCGGTGAATGCTTCAGCTTTGAGGAGTGGGTTGAGTTCTTGGAGGCGTCTTGCGGCGACTTCGGCTTTGGGGTAATGCAGGTCGGCGGGGGTGTAGAGGATTTGGCGGTGAAGATTCTGCATTTCAATGGTGTCTTGGTCGATTAAGCGGATGTAGCTAACGCCTGCCAACGCAAGATAAAGCGAAGAGACCGCGCCTAACCCGCCTACGCCGACGACGGCGACTTTGGATTTGCGCAGGCGCTGCTGACCTTTTTCGCCGAGTTCTTTCATGGTGACTTGGCGGCTGTAGAATTCTTTAGCGAAGGCTTCCTTGTCCATCATATTCCTTTCCGTTCCCGAAGTGAATTTTGTTTGGTGGGGTATATTTGCCTTTAATTGTTCAGTTTAAGGATATGCTTTGTTTGATTGTTGGTTATGTTGGGGTCGCATGTTTTGGGCGGGTTTTGTGAAATTATGTATTAAAGTTGGTGATATTTGGAAAAAAGTTTAAGTGAAAAGGCAGCATCAAAAGATATTGTTACTACTCGCAGTAGTAGCGAAAGAGCGGAAAAGAAAAAGCAGCAGAACCAAGCATACGAAGCGGAAAAAGTCACCGCAAAAGCCGCCGCCAGCAAACCCATACCCAATCCCCAGCTCAGCCTTTAGCTTCTCCTATAAAGGTTGAAGCTCCTAGCCCAATAGGAGCAAAACAGCTGGCGGCGGCAGCCCAAATCAGAGGGCAATCTTTTTTTCTGAATTTCCAACGCCGATTATTCGTATTTGCCTTTTTTCAAGAACTGCTTTTCATAAATTTCTTTAACCCTGTCGATGGTGTCGGCTTCCTGCGGGGTTTTGTCGTCGCGGATTCGGCTGATGCGGGCAAACCTAAGCGCCATGTGGCTTCTGTATTTGGGGCTTTGCTGGATTTCGTTGTAGGCTACTTCGACGACGATTTTGGGGATGACAAGTACCCGATGACCCTGCGCCTCAACCGTGGATTCCTTAAGTCGGCGTGTCATCTCGATTATTTCTGCGTCAGTTAAACCCTTGAAAGTTTTCCCCACCTCCAAAAAACCGCCTGTTGCGGGGTCTCTTGCCGCAAGGTAGTAGTCGGAAAGCCAGCCTTTCCTGCGCCCGTACCCGTACTCAGCGGCGGTTATCACGAGGTCGAGGGGTTCAAGGATGGTTTTGATTTTTAACCATTTTTTTCCTCGGCTTCCCGGCGTGTAGGGACTGTCAAGCTTCTTCGCCATCAAACCCTCATGACCCGCAGCTAAAGCTTGTTGGAGAAATTCTTCAGCTTCCCCAGCTTTTTCCGTCACGATTTGTTTGCTCAATGGGATTTGCCCCGCGGTTTGCGCGAGGATTTGGCGGCGTTCGGCATAAGGCAATGTGATTAGGCTTGTGTCGTTGAGGTAGAGGATGTCGAAGAGGTAGAGGGTGAGGGGGATTTTCTTTGCCATGCCTGAGATGTCGTTTACGCGTTTGAAGCGCCGCATCAAATGTTGAAAAGCAATCGGGTACCCCGCGCTATTGAGAGCGACGACTTCGCCTTCAATTATGGCTGACGCCGCCTTCACGTTGAGGTTCACTGTTGCAACGATTTCTGGCAAGCTCTCCGTCACCTGAGTTAATCTTCGACTGAAAACCTCGACCCTGCCGTCCTGCATGTGAATTTGAACTCTTGCGCCATCATACTTGTATTCAAAAGCCGAATCGCAGTCCTGCGCCTCCAAGGCTTCGGTTACGGTTTGGGCGGTTTGGGCGAGCATTAGCTTGACGGGTCTGAAAACGTTGAAGGCGGCTTTTTCTAAGCCCTCGGCGCCTTGGGTTTTCAGCGTCGCGGCAACTTCGCCGATGTCGCCCAGCACCATGCTGGCATGCCGAACCCGCTGCGTCGGAACCCCAAACGCTTTCGCAACAGCCTGCTCCATCAGCCCTTCTTGGAGACCCGTGCGCATTTCGCCTGTGAAGATTTTTACGAGGTATTTGGCTTCGACGGGTGCGGCTTGGCTTAGCAGGGCGGTCATTTGGCGTTCTTTTTTGGTTCTTGAGCCGGCGCCGGAGGTTTGAGCGGTGGCTTCTAGGCTTCGTCTGACTTCGGTTATGGTTAGCTGGGTTTCGGTGAGCTGCGTTTGCTTCTTTGCCTTTGCCTGCTCAAGGACAATTTTTGTTGCTGAACCGATGTCGCCTGTGGCTGCCATGGCTTGACGGAAAAGGCTCCAGTCAAATTTGCTAACGCATTCCAAGACGCGGGTTAGTGTTGACCAGTTGACGTCTAAGGTTTTTTGGCTGTATTTGGGGAAGGCGCGCCCAACCATCATGTTTGTGGCAGGTTCAATGTCCTCGGCGTCAAGTGTCGTTAGGTAGTTTGCGGTTAAATCTATGATTTGGAGCCGTTTCTTTGTGGCTTCGATTTTTTCAAGAAGTTCCGACAGGGATTTGAAAGATGCGGGCATGGCTTAAACCTAAAATGTAGCTAAAAAAGAAGACTTTCCGCGCCTTATTTAATTAGCCATTGCCCAAACCATAAAGCTAATAACGCTAACCGAACGCCTACTGGCTAAATGGGAAAAAACACAAAAACTGGGCGCTTAAGGGAAAAAACGTTGGCTGAGGTAGAGCAATCTAAGCAGGCGACATTTGACAGTTTACCCGTTGCGAAAGAGCCCGCCCAGAAGTCTGAAGCCCACGGCAATAAGCGGATTGTGATTACGGAGATTTGCAGTGAAACCAAAGAAGACGATTTAGAACTCAGAGTTGTCTTTAGGCTGATTCCTTCAAAAACGTATTTTTCAAAGTTAACCGAGGAGCTGTATTTTGATGAACAAAAAGTGTTCCGCAAAACCGTCCGAATTTCGCAGGGTCCCCTTTCAGCAGACGAATTGGAGTTGCCAGATTCTTTAGATATGAGGGGGATAGCCGCTGGGCAACACGTTATCCGTGTTGAGATGTTTGAGCTTTGGGGTTCTGATGAGAAACTCACGTGCGCATCAAAAGAAGTAACCATAAACTATGTTCCAGTGCGTCGGCAGGACAGGTACATCAAAGTGCCCATCGTAAAAAACGCAGCTGTCGAAATCGACGTTGTTTCGCAGCCTCTGAGGGAGATTTACCGGGAAATCGAGAAAGACCAGAAAGAAGAAGCCGCGGGCAAACGGGACGAGTGGTAAGTGTGTTGGTTGCTTGGGCTGTTTGCGGCATGGCAAAATATAATATGGACTTCCTCTGAAAGGACTTAGGGTTCTCGAGGAGAGAAGAAAGATAAAGCCGCTGGACCAAAAGACAAAGGACCGCTTAGTCGTCATAGGGCTCATAGCTCTGGAAACAGGATTCATCTACAATGTAGTGGTCAACTTTTACAATTACGTACGTAAAGGAATGCCGTATAATTTGGTGCTGGGTGTTCTGGCGACGGTCGGGCTTGTAATTTTGTTTGTGTATTTGCTGGTGATTTTGGCTACGTTTTTGGATAAAAGAAAAGTCCTCAAAAGTTTCGAAAATAAGCCTAACGAAAAAAGATAAGCCTAAGATTTGAGGGAAGAAATCAAAAGAGAAAAACTTGTTTTGGGATTTTATGCAATTAGGAAAATATTGAGAACGATGATTCGCCTTCGGGTTCTTTTTGTTTGTCGTTGAATTCCTTTATTTTCTTTTCAAGTTCCTCGACTGTCCTTGTCGTTGCCCAGTGCTTTTTGGCTGTCCCGTGCTTGTTCAAGTGCGCTGACGCCGTATCTGTCGAATCCTTTGCTGAATGCGATGTCGGCTGCTTTGGTGAAGAGCTCCGCGGCTTTCTGGTACTCTTTGAGTTGGAAGCTGCATTCGCCGGCTTTATAGTTCATTTCGGATGAGCCAAAATAGTTCTGTCCTTTGTAATACATCTCTGCTACCTTTACGAAGAGGTCGCGGGCTTCAGCGTATTTGCCTTCTTCCATCAACGCGCCAGCGTCCTTATGCATTTTAATCGGATCTTCTCTTGCGCTCATGACTTATCACTTGCAATATTCAGCGGAGAACTAACATTTAGATTTTCCTCTTCTGCAAATCGCCTCTTTCAAAACACAAAGGAATATTATTAACAGTAGAAGATAAAAGGCGGTTCCTAAACAAAATATCAGCTATCCAAGGCGAAAAGATGATAATAAAAAACAAAAAAAGACCAACTGTCCTGGTCGCGCAGGCAGGAATCATGGCGGCGCTGGTCGCGGTCGCGACATTCGCAGTGCAGATTCCAATCCCAGCCACGAAAGGCTACCTGAACTTCGGCGACATAATGATTTTCGTAAGCGCCATAACGTTTGGTCCATTCGTAGGCGGATTCGCAGGCGGCGTCGGATCAGCATTATCGGACGTGGCAGGCGGCTACGCCTCAACATATGCTCCGTTCACGCTTATCATAAAGGGCGCGGAAGGAGTCATCGCGGGCTTAATCGCTAAAAGAGGAAGCAAAAAAAGAAGCATTTTGGCGGTGGCAGTCGCTGGTGTAGAAATGGTGTCAGGATACTTTTTAGCGGAGTTTTTCGGGCTTTCTCTGGGTTGGGCAGCAGCAGCCGAGGTGCCTTTTAACATAGTGCAGATAGTTGCTGGAGGCGCAATCGGCATTCCAATAGCAATTCTTTTGCTCAGGAGGCTTCCCGACGCTTGGATAAACCCGAAAGCGGAAGGGGACGTTGGGACAGCTTAAAAGCTAGATTTCACAGAGGATAAGCTATGAAGCTTCCGCCTGGAAAAATCCCGATTGAAATCCTCAAGGACATGGTGTTCAAGAATTTAGGTGCTGAACGAAGTGAGGTTGTTTTGGGTCCCGCCGCAGGATTAGACGGCGCAGTTTTAGATGTTGGAGCCAAAAACGCCGTTGTCTCTATGGATCCCATAACGGGCGCGGTTGAACGCATCGGGTGGGAAGCCGTTAACATCAACGCCAACGACGTGGCAACCTTCGGAGTTGAACCCGCATTTTTCTTCTCATGCATCATGCTGCCGCAGAACGCTGACAGCGAAATGGTGCAAACCTTAGCCACTCAGATGAACGCTGCCGCAAAACAGCTTGGAATCGCAATAGTTGGCGGACACTGCGAGTCAACGCCGGGGCTAACCAACCCCATCGTAGTCGGATGCATCATGGGGCTAACGGAGAAAGGCAAATACGTCACCGCAGCAGGCGCAAAAAGCGGCGACAAACTCATCTTAACAAAGAGCGCTGGAATCGAAGGCACAGCCATCTTAGCTTCCGACCGTTGGGATGAACTAAGAAAAGTCTTCAATCCCGTAATGCTGACCAACGCAAAAAATTTTTCCAGCCAAATCAGCGTGGTAAAAGAAGCCTTAACAGCGTACAGGGCAGGCGGAGTCCACGCGATGCATGACCCCACTGAAGGGGGAGTTCTAAACGGCATCCACGAGTTGGCTGACGCCGCAGGTTTAGGCGTAAAAGTTTTCCAGGAGAAAATCGCGGTTGAGCCTGAAACAGCCAAAATCTGCCGTTACTACGAAATTGACCCGCTGCAGCTTATCAGTTCAGGCGCCTTGCTCATTGCTGCCGAGCCACAAGCCGCAGACAAAATTATCGACAGCTTAAGCCGCGAACACGTTTATGCTGAAGTCATCGGCGAATTCAACCCGAACCCAAACAAGCGTTTCCTCATCCACATGGATGACGCGCCCAAGATGCTGCCAAGACCCATCTCAGACCACCTATGGATAGCATTAAGCAACCAACCCACTTAACAAAAAAACCCTTCGTCAAAAACCAGCGGTTTAGGTTTCAATCTTGGGTTTAGCCGCCGCTTCCGCGGAAAAAAGAACTACCTCGCCGGAATCGACCTGGAAGTTTTTTTGCGGCATAATTGGGATTTGACTTGTTTTGGGTTTAGGTATTGAGTTGTTTCTTAGCCAGTTGAGGGGCACTTGGAATATCCATGTTGCCAAGAAGGCGGGGTAGAAGAGGGTGTATGCGTATAGGTGGGAGTAGACTAAGCCGCATTTGAATTCGACGATGGCTTGTGAGAACCCGGTTTTGACGTTCCAGCTGGTCGGCGGCTTGTAGTGGAGGCAGTAGGCTTCGGAGGCGACTGAAACTTTGTAGCCTTGCTTCTTGAGGTGCCCCACTATGTAGGCGTCTTCGTAAGTGTGCAGATGCTCAGGAATACGTAAGCCCTTAACTGCTTTAGTCAGAATCAAGGTGTCATGGGTTCCGCCTCGAAGCTTGAAGCATTCCCGCGCAAGAATGCTCTGCAACCGCAGAACCCGTTTGTCCCGCACATTGGGGATAACGTCGACGTTTAAACCCCAGACCGCCGCGACCCCGCATGTCAAGTCCGCCTGCGCCTTCCTGTACCAGTCCTTGCAGAGCACAACGTCGCTGTCAACAAACAAAAACCGCTCCGTACCAACACGGCTGATGCCCTCGGTACGTGCCTGAGCCCTTGAACCGCCCATTTGGAAAACAAGGATGTTTCCATGTGCCCTGTTGAAGCCGTCGAGGATTTGCAGGGTTCTGTCTGTTGAGAAACCGTCGATGACAATCAAGTTTTTGACTGGGACATTTTCATAAATTGACCTTAAGCATTTGCTCAGCATGTGTTCGCTGTTCTTTGTGAGCAATACCACGTCAACTTGATCCATCAATGTGCCTCAACGCCAGTTTTTTGTATGCACTATGCATTTAGCGCCTAAAAAATGTAAAGTTTAACTGCGTTGTCCCTCTTGCCGGGCAACCTCATAAAGAGCATAGCCCGAATAGAACGCGTAGGCTGCAAGCAGTTTAAAGATGGTTCGTGAGTCGCCAAGCGTGACGGCTTCAGCCATCAACCCTACGCTGCCTTTCCATGTCCAAACGTTGGGCGGTCGGTAATGAATGCAGAATGGGATGTAGCATGGAACCACGCGGTAGCCTTTTTTTTCAACCCAGCTTTTTATGTAGGCGTCTTCGTAAACATGAAGTTTCTTAGGAATCTTGATGTCTTTAACCAAATCTGTTCTGAAGAGGGTGTCATGGGTTCCGCCGCGAACCTCAAAAATTTTCCTTGTTATCCGCAGAAAAATTTTCATGGTGACGTCGCTTCCGATTGTTGACCAAACCTCGGTGCCCCAAACTCCTCCGACATCCGGCGTTATGTATTGTTGGGCTTTTTTGTACCAGTCTTTGCACAGTATAACGTCACTGTCGACGAACAGGAACCAATCGGTGGTGACGTCGGCTATGCCTTTTTGCCGTGCGGTGGCACGGTTGCCCTTGTCTAAAATAATTTTTACGTTGCGGTATTTTTCATTGAACCAGTTAAGAATCTCCAGTGTTTTGTCGGTTGAGTAGCCGTCGACAGCGATGAGTCTTGCCACTGGCACGTTCGCGTACACGGATTCTAAGCATACTTTGAGTTTTCTGTCGCTGTTCTTTGTTAACAGCACAACGTCTACCGAGTCCACCAGACCATCTCCTTTCTTGACCGCTAGCTAACCGTCAACTCATAGGTGCTATGCAAAACAACTTAAAAAACAACATGCTTACCCGCCCGATTAAGACTGAATCGATTTGGAAAAAATAGTGCGAAAATTCTTGGTTAAACGCCAAGTTAGCGCTCAGCCGCAGCGTCACCTAATTTTCTTGAAAGTAGGCTAAGCCCAAGCTCCGCTAAAAAGAATTTTTCTGCCGAAAAACAACTAATTTATATTTCCGCCTAAGCTACAAAAAACAGTAACGTATTTTCGTAATCTGTGGCGGGGAAGGTTTGATGAACGTCGGGGCGGTTGCTCAGTCAGACGAGGAAACTTTTTCGAAGAGCACGTTTGGACTCATCAAATTTGCCTTAAGCTCTTTTTTAAGTTCCTGCAAAGAAATATTCGTACGCACAATCGGCAGTTTATACCCGCCCTTCTTGAGCAGGGACCGCACCACCGTGTTTTCCTGAACTTTATCCTCAAAAACCACGAATCGGACCCGGAAATTGTTTTTCTCAAGAATACCCAGCAACTCATCCATCTTTTGGGGAGAAATAAACGGAAGACCATAATGCAACTCAACCAGAATCCTCACGTCGCCTTTGAGGGTTTCAGGCATCCCCTTGATAATCTGGTATTCCCAGCCTTCGACATCCATCCGAATCAGCTTGGGACCGGGTTTGCCTTTGAAGAAAGAATCAACCGTTTCAACCTGCACTTTTTGCGCACGTTGTATTTTGCCGCCGACAGCTGCCTTGTTCATGGCGCACAAGTTAGATTCGTTGCAAACGAAGATTTCTGAGGTTTCAACTTTTTCGCCGAACGCAAAGTTAAATGCTGAAACGTTTTGCAAATTGTTAAGTCGAACGTTGTTTTCCATCAACTGGAAGGTGCTGGTGACTGGTTCAACGGCGCAGACTTTTCCCGATTTCCCCACGAGTTGCGATTCAATCAGCACGTAGTAGCCTATGTTGGCGCCGATATCAAGAACCGTGTCGCCTTCTTTGAGAATTTGCGAATGAATCAAAAAGTCTGTGCAAAGAGGCTCACGTTTCCTGTAGAGGAAAAGGTCGTAGTTGATGCCTCCCTGCCTCGGGAACAGGAACATTTTTGAGTTATTTATTTTTGTGATTGTTTTTTCTGGAAGGTACTTTACTTTTTCGCCGACGCGTTTTAGAGCTATCGCCAAAATCATAGAGGATGTTTTAGCTATGCCGTTGCGTTTAGCCAGCTTTATGGTTCTAAGAAAAGGCACGGTCAAAGCAAAGTCTCCTGTATGGGCAGTTTTAGATTTTGGTTTTCGACAGGCGCATTTTTTTGAGGACGACTAGTTGAACGAGTCCAGTTGGGATTGTCTAGGTTCATTTTCAAGCGTCTGTTTAACGAAAACTGTTGAGGCTTCATTTAAACATGTTGCTAAATCAGGCAAACATGAAGCAAAGCGAAAAGCCGAAGGACCTAACGGTTCCTGTATGTCAGCAAGTCTTGGAAGTCGGGGTTAGCGTGCCCATATTTCTGCTGAATCGCCCTGTTAATGGTGACCCAATCGTCAAACAGCAAAGGCCAAATGTCGCTGGAGGCAATCTGCTTGGTGACGTATTCTTTGATTGGCCCCGTCCTCTTTACCACGCGCTTGTGCCAGTCAACCTCGATTAATCCGCCCCGGCGTAGGTACTGCAGGTTCTGGTAAATGCGGTCTGGGTCAGCTGGAAAGTTTAAGCTCTTTAAATCTTCAATCAGAGAATCAATTGAAATCTCGTTTTCAGGCCGCAGACACACCACCGCACCCATATCCATCGCCAACCTAGTGTTTGCGCTTAAATACAGGGTTTTTCGTTTCGGAACCAAAACCTGCTCAATTCTGAAAGCGTGCCTCTTGTAGAACACTCGTTTAACGAGTTCAGCCAAGAGCAAATATGTTATTACCATGAGCACCAACGCAACGTAAAACAGAGGCGGGAGAGGCACGAACTTGAAAACTTTTCCCAAAGCCGTGTAAGGTATTATTAGGGCTGCTGCGACAACTGAGAGGCTGCTGATAACCAAGTATTTCCCAGGCTTGCTTTTCCAGAATGGCGACTGCCGTGTTCTAATAACGAAAACCACGAGTGTTTGGCTGCAAAGCGACTCCACGAACCATGCAGTTTGAAACTGTGACTGCTGGAACAGTGACGCTATGGCAACCCCAGTTGCCGAGGCGGCGAGAGGAATGCCGAAGCCAAAGACCATCGTGAAAAACGTTGTGTAATCAAAAATTGAGCTAATTGGGCCTTCAAGCACCATGAAGTTGCGGATGAAGGAGATGTCCCATCTTTTGGGGCGTTCAATGTATTCTTCGTCGACGTTGTCGGTGGCTATTGTGGTTTGAGAAGCTGTGTACATGAGGTTGTTGAGAAGTATTTGGATGGGCAACATGGGGAAGAAAGGCAGGAACAAAGCGGCGCCGGCGACACTGAACATGTTTCCAAAGTTTGAGCTGATGCCCATCATAACGTACTTCATGGTGTTTCCGAAGGTTTTTCTTCCTTCAATCACACCTTCCGCCAGCACCGTTAAGTCATTCTCCAGAAGGATAATGTCAGCTGCCTCTTTTGCGACGTCAACTGCGTTGGCAACGGAGACGCCGACGTCGGATGTTTTAAGGGATGGAGCATCGTTTATGCCGTCGCCCATGTAGCCGACGACGTGCCCGTTGCTTTTCAACAGGTTGATTATTCGGTCTTTCTGCACTGGGGTAACGCGGGCAAACACGTTAGCTTGCTCAACCACTCGGGCTAACGCGTCATCATGCATCTGGGCAATCTCGGTTCCTAAAATGACCCCTTTGATTTCGAAGCCAAGTTGCTCGCAGACTTTCCGTGTTACTAGTTCGTTGTCGCCTGTGACAATTTTTAGTTCTATCCCTTCTTTGGCTAGAAGTTGAATTGACTCTTTAGCCGTCTGCTTAGGCGGGTCCAGGAAAGCGATGAAGCCGAGAAAAGTCATGTCGGTTTCGTCGTTGACTGAGTAGATGGCTTTTTCTTCCTTCATTTTCTTGTAGGCGACGCCCAGCACCCGCAAGCCTTCAGAGCTTAGGTCAAAGTATTTTTGTTCGATTCTTTTTCGAAGTTCCTCGCTTATGTCCTGGATGACTCCTTCTATTTCGCAGTAGGAAGAAACCTTCAGCACTTCTTCAGGTGCACCTTTAGCGATTAGAACTCTTTCCCGCTGCTGCTCCACCACAACCGAAACGCGTCTTCTAACGAAATCAAATGGAACCTCATCGATTTTCTGGAAAGAGCTAAGACTGATTTCCTTGTGGACAAGTATGGCTTCGTCCAGTGGACTCTTCAGTCCAGTTTGGTAAAAGCTGTTTAGGTACGAATACAGGAGGACTTTGTCATCGTCTTTGCCTTCAAAATCAACATGCATAATAAGCGATATGCTGTTCTCCGTCAAAGTCCCGGTTTTGTCAGTGCATAAAACGTTCATGCTGCCGAAGTTCTCGATAGAGGGTAAATGCTTGACCACGACGCCTTTCTTGGACATGTTTACGGCGCCCTTGGAAAGATTCATCGTAATAATCATGGGCAAAAGCTCAGGCGTCAAACCCACTGCCAAGGCAGCCGCAAAAAGCAGCGACTCAATCAAACTTCGATGGAAAAGAGCAAGCACGATGAAAACGAAGATAATCAGGACAAACGTGACTTGCATGATGAGGTAGCTGAATCCTTTGACGCCTCGCTCAAACTCTGTTTCAGGCGGCTTTGCGACAAGTTTCTTGGCGATTTTTCCGTATTCTGTGGAGCCGCCTGTTTTGGCAGCCACAGCCATTGAGCTGCCGCTGACAACGGAAGTTCCCATGAACAGGTAATTGTCCCATTCGGTGATTGAACCAGACGTTAACTTTACAGGCTGCAAACTGTTAGCTGTTTTTTCAACAGGGAACGATTCGCCAGTCAAAGAACTTTGATTGATGAAGAGGTCTTTGGCGGTGATTATTCTTGCATCTGCAGGAGCTATGTCGCCGGCTGAAAGGAAAACTATGTCGCCGGGAACAATCTGGGAAAGCTTTACCTCCTTCTTAGTGTTATCGCGCAGAACAGTTGCTGTTGTGCTGACTTTTTCTCTAAGAAGCTCAGCGGCGTTCTCAGCTTTAGATTCCTGATAATGATCTATGCTGACACTGATCAACACAATGACAAATATTATGGTGAAGTCGGGAATGTCTCCTGTGGCGCCGGCGAAAGTGGCGGCGGCCAAAAGAATCAAAATGAGGGGGCTTTTAAAATGCAGAAGAAAACTAATTATGCCGGAACGTTTCATTTTGCGTGCTAGTTCGTTGGTGCCGTAAACGTTGATTCTTCGTTCCGCTTCTTCAGAGCTGAGACCCTGCGTTGACGTTCCCAGCTTAGACAATAAGTCACTCGCGGGCAGAGTCAAAACTTCTTCCGTTGTCACTGGAGGCGGAGCTAAGGGAACATTCTCTTTTACCGTGAATATTTCTGGGTTGCTTTGCGCTCCATTTGCCAAGGTCTCCCCGCCCAAATTCACTCCGAAGAAGAGTGAAAAGATTCTAGGCATACAACCAGACACATCATTTATAAAAACCCTCTCAAAAATAAACGAAAACTCACCCAGAACAAAGAAGGTTGCCTCACTTCGCCTAAGCAAGCCACCGCGTCACTTTTTTGAAAAAACAGCGGGAAAACAAGACAGAAAAAACAGCCCAAACCAGGCTTTTCTTGAAAACAAAAAAGTCAACCACAAAAATCAGACTATGGATAATTGTTTTTATACCCTAATTTTATTACACTAAACACCCAATATCCAGCCAGTGATAACTGTTTGACTCCAGACCTCAAAAAAGCAGCGTCAGTTACAACGCGGTCCCTTGCTCCAGGTAAACCTCACCACGCCCAATGGCTAGTCACCAGAAAATGCAATTACCGCTGCGCAGGCTGCAACGTCTGGAAAGAAAAAGATGAAAGAGAACTTCCAGCCAAGGATATAGTGAAAGGGTTAGATATCCTGAAAAAAATGGGGATAGCGGAAGTCGTTATCTCAGGGGGAAACCCGCTTCTCCGCGACGACATCGGCGAGATAATTGACCACGCCACAAAATCCTTCATAACGACGGTTTATGACAACGGAAGCATGGCAGCGAAAAAAATGGACCTTCTACGAAAAGTGGATTTCGTCGCTATTTCAATAGACAGCCTAGATGAAGCAAAAAACGACTCAATCAAAACCGTACCAGGCGCATGGAAAAGGGCGATGGAAACCGTCGAAACGCTACACAAAGAAGGAATAAACGTAGCCGTTACACCCACCATCTCACAAAAAAACGTTTATGAAATAACTGAGCTAACCCAATATTTTACTCAAAAAGGAATCCCCGTTTGGTACAGCCTCTACTCCTATGAGTCTTCAGCGAAAGAAAACCAGTTGTTTCGCATAGGAAAAGAAAATGACGAGTTCATAATCACCGACAACCAAGCCGTCGTGAAACTTTGTGATTCCCTAATTGAGATGAAAAAGAAAAACAGCAAAATCCTGGTAACGAAAAAACTGCTCAAAACCTTAAGAAACTTTTATGCCACGGGAGAAAGACCATGGAAGTGCGAGGCGTTTAAGAACTTTTTTGTTGTTGACCCGATGGGCAGAGTTGCGGGATGCCACAGCCACGACTTCGCTGGTTCAGTTTTCGATTTGCCGAAGCTGTGGAAAAGCAAAGAATTCAAAAACTTACGCAGCGGCTACCACGAATGCTCACAATGCAACTACCTGTGTTACATTTTCTACTCGGTTCAGGGGGGACCTCGTGGGAATGTTTCGGTTGCGTTTGACCAATGGAGAAACGCAGGGTTAGTTTTCAAGAAAAGCCACTAAAGCTCGATGTTGAAAAGAGCATTCAAACAGCCCGAATTTTTACCTGTTGTTTTATTCGGCATCTGCGGAGTTTCTTCAATATCGGTTAATGCAAGTTTGAGGGTGCCAAACGGCATTTTGAAGGTGTTGTCGCTTAGAATTCTTGGTCCCGCATCTTTCGGCATTTTTATCTCTATGATTGCCGGCAAAAAGAAGAACATAAATATCATTGTTGATGCCGCCGCCAAGTAAGTGCCAAGTGTAAGCCAGGTTTGAGCCGCAATCATAACTATCTTAAGCGACTGTTATGTCTAAATTCTGAATATAACGGTTTCCATTGCCAAAATGGGGCGTCTTAACCCATGGCAGCGTGTTTCGCCCGAGGATCTTTGAAGCCGACACATCAAAAAGAGCCTTGAAGCAAATGGGAATATTGTAGAACAAGGTGAATATCAACAATGGAATAAGCCACTGAGTCCGTTCCCTGCCATCCAAGTATAAACCTACCCCTATCTCAAAAAAAGGAGCAAAGTTTCCGACGAAACTGTAGAGGCAAATTGGGACAAATATCCACACTACGTTGATGAATGGTGAAACATAGAAAATCAGCAGCAGCCCCGTAAGCATTGACAAGAAAGCCAAAATCGGCATAAAATAAACATTCAACAAAAGCAAAGCGTCGACTCTTTCCCTCAGACTCAGGTTTTTGCTTCTTAAAACGCTCCATGAATGCTTACAGAAGCATTGCATGTGTCCTTTAGCCCATCGAGACCTTTGCCGACGATAATCCTTCCAGTTATCAACCGCTTCCTCATAGCATTCGGCATCGACGTTGTAGCGGATTTTGTAGCCAGCAAGATAAACCCTCAGAGTCAAATCCGTATCCTCCGCCAAGATGGATTCGTCCCAGCCGCCAAGACTCCTAAGAAGGCTGCTTCGGAATCCGCCGACTGTTCCGCCGTACTGCGCAATCAACTTCAAGGCGTCTCTGGCTTCCTGGTCAACGCGGTACCCGCCTATCCGCTCCAAAGCAACTAGCCGCGTGACTATGTTTTGAGGTTCATTTAAAACAACGACTCTGCCTTGAACGGCGCCGACCGTAGGGTCAACGAATTTGGAGGCAAGTTTCTCCACAATGTCTCTTGTCGGATAGTAGTCGGCGTCAAAACAAAGCAGTATTTCCCCGCGAGATTTGCTGAAGCCTTCGTTGCAAGCTGCGGCTTTTCCTTTTCCGCCTTTTCCCCGTTCTCTATGCAGCACTTCTATGTACGGGTGCTTTTGATGGTAATCATCGGCTATTGCGCCGGTTCCATCGGTTGATGCGTCATCGACGACTATGACTTGCAGTTTATCTTTCGGGTAAGTCAGCTCGGTGACACGTTCAAGCAGGCGCCCAATCACTTTCTCCTCGTTATGGGCAGGAATAAGTATAGAAACAGAAGGCTCAAACCCCGAAACTGCAGAGTTGACGCCAACTCTATTCTTGCCCGCTCGCCTTAGCACGGTCAGGGTGAAAATGTAGTGCCTAACAAGGTAAGCCATCATTAACCCTGTCAAAAACACGAAGAGAATCTCTAAAACCAGAGAAATCACTGGCTAACCTCATGGTACGGGACGGTGCGACGAAGAACATTTAGGCTTAACGCCCAAAACGAAATTATCCAAACGGAGCTTACGAACGGGAAGAAAACAGAGTATATGCCGAGAAATATTTTGCCGAAAGTGTCGGTTGCGGCTAAGGCGAAGGCGGCAAACAGAAAGTTCCAACATAGCCCCGTTATGTTGCCTAATGCTAAGAGGAAAAGTTTTCGGCTTAAACTGCCGCTTAACTGGAAAGCCAAGGAAATGAAAAGAGCGTTAAAAATAGCGAGCGCCATTGTTGACTGAATGTTGGCTAGGCGGATGGATTCGACAACGCAGACGATTACTGCTCCAACACATAGAATCGAGGATAGGTAACTTTGTGTTTTCACTTGCCTTTCCCTTTCCCGACAGCCCCGCTAAGGGTTATAGATGTGTTGACTGTATAAGCCGTCTGTAACTCTGTTATAGAAGACAGTTCTATTCAGTTAGACGAAGAACCAGGGATAACAACGTTGCCGATAACCCTGCATAAAACCTCAAAAACTTCATCCGCACTCAACTTATCCGTATCCAAAACTAAATCAAAAGGCGCAAAATCTTCACCTAAAACAAAACCGTAAAGCTCCTTGTAAATCGCTTTAGTCCGAGCTTCCTTTTCTTCCAAAACCTTAATCGCTTCGTCAGGAGTAATTCCGTCGCGCCCAGCAACCCGAGCAGCCCTCTTCTCAATCGAAGCCATCAACCAAATCTTAAAACCGCCTTTAAGCAGCCAAGGCATAGTCCAACTGTCCAAAAGAACATTTCCTTTGCAAGCATATTCCAGCAGCTTGGCGTCCACGGCACTGTCGAATTTAGGGTCGCTTGCTCTCGTCTTTAAGAAAATTCAGGCCCTCCGGGGTTTCCCACCAACCTTCACGAGCCGCATCGTAGCCTTCTGCCTTCGCCATTTCTTTAAGCGCGTCGCCGCCTGAATAACATTTAAGGTTATATTTTTTTGCAAGTTTCTTTGACAGGGTGCTTTTTCCGGTGCCTGCCATTCCTGAAATGCAGATTACCATTTTTTTGTCAGATGAATAGGGGGAGATTCGTTAGACATCGGCGTCACCATTTTTTCAGCATTAGGGTTCAATTGGCATTATTCCAAGTATGCGTGAGGCTAAGATGCCTAGGAAGAATGAGCATATGGGGTACCAGTAGACCACTGAGACGCTGCCTATCCTGGCAGGTAAACAAGGGAGGTGTTGCCGTATGTGGGTGTTAAGACGAAGATCCAGATGAATATGTATAGGAACGAGACGCCGAGTTGAACCATCTGCGGCTTCATCATTTTTGATTGCATGTTGTTGATTTGGGACTGTCTTTTCTTGAGTTTTTCCATCTGCTTCTTATCTTTGCTTCTTGCGGCAGCCATGGTTTCTTGTCGATACTCATTCATCTCTTTCTGCATAACTCGGTATTGCTCCCAGCCTATGAAGTAATTGATTAGAACTCTGTTTAGGGCAGTGTTTAAGACTGCGATGCCAAGAGCGATTGCGAAGATCAGAAGCGCCGCCGTAAGTGAATTTATCACTATCGGAGAAGTGTTGGTTATGGTAACGGATTGCGAAATGCTGGTTCCAGTTGAGGTTGTGTTTCCGCTGATGCCGACTATCCACTTGTAAGTTGCAGATGCCAAGGGGTTTTTTGCATCAAAAGTTAAAGTGACACTTTGAGTTGGACTTAACCCCTGAGTCGACCCATAAAGAAGAACATAATAATCAGTTTTAGAAGAAGAAACTTTAACGGTACCCAAAGACGCAACCCAATTTTGCGAAGTTGGCTGCGTAACCGCAAAATTACCCACGTTAACATATCCGCTGGGAACCGTAATGTTTGCGCTACCGATAATTCCGGTACCCGTGTTAGTTATTGTAACTGTGTATTGGGTGTTTTGTCCAACGCCGTAGGACTTTGCGGAAACATTTGCTTGACCGCTAAGGGCACTGGCAGCTGACGCTGAATCGGTCAACAGGCTTATTGCTGAAACCGCAACCATTGCAAGTATCAGGACAATAAACATTTTCTTCAATAGTTTCATACAGCTTTCTCCCTGTTTTGCGTCAACCGTCGTTTCGCGTCTGTGCGTAATGCGTAACTTGTTTCCTTATTAATAACCGTTTTTGCTTCCCAGCGACGCAAATCACCTATGAAACTTGAAGCCGACAAAACAGGAACCTATTTCAATATTTGAGACCTCTGGAAAAAACTTGGCATTCCCAAAAGTAATTGAGAGATATCATTGTGGAAAATTCTATGTTTTAGGTTGAAAACGCCAATTTTTACGGCTCAGGAAAAACGAGCGTCAATTTTTGTTGAAGGGGTAGATTTTGTTTCTTTTCAGGTATGTTAGTGAATCGTCGGTTTTCTTTATTGTTTCTGTTTCAAGTGCGACTTCGGGGTTTACTTTGTGTTTTTCGAGGGCTGCGGTTAAGGCTTGCCAGTTGATGTTGCCTGCGCCTATTTCCAGGTGCTGGTCAGATTTGCCCATGTTGTCGCTGAAATGCATGTAGGGAATCTGCGTGTTCAAATTCGCAATCCACTCAGCGAGGGGGACTTTGGAGAAAGCGTTTATGTGCCCAGTGTCCAAACAAACCTTTAGACGAGGGCATGCCGACCTCGTTCAGGAGTGCACCCAAAATTTCGGGTGACGGCTCCCAAAAGTTTTCCAAAAGCACCGTGGCATCGTATTTCTCGATGACTTCGCTCCAGAAGCTGGCGTTTCTTGCGATCCAGTTGCTTCTGTAGAGTTCGCCGTAAACGAAGGGGTTGAAGTTTGCGTGGAAAACAACGAATTTGGCTCTGAGGGCTTGAGCGATGTCCATGTTTCGGAGGATCCGCTGTCTTGAAACCTTCGCGATTTTGTCGTCGCTGCTGTGAATGCAAATGTCTTGGAAAACGCCGTGAACTGACACCTCGCCTTTGAACGAAGAAAGCGCACGTTGATGCCCCCTAACAAGGCTACGCCAGTCGCCGTCAAGAGCATTCGCGTAAGCAAATGTTCCCAACTCAATGTTGCAGCCATGCGTGTTGGCAAACTTTAGAAAATCGTCAAAACAATATTCCGCATGCTCCGCTATGCCGCGGCATTTCCAAATTCTTGGCTGCACGTAAATCATTGACATCGCAATTTCTCAAGTGTGAATCTGCAGAATCCCTTATCAGCTTATCGCACGCAAACACCACGTCAACTAGGAGAAGCTTTGTTTTTCCAAAACAAGTAAACCTTCGTCTGCATAAGTACTCCTGCTAGCTTCACAAGTTTACCGATTTTTTCGCGGTTTGCGTCTTGCAGCTTTTTCAGGTAATCGGATGTTTTTCCGTAAGGCTGCCCGCCTGAGAGTTCTTGCCTGAACCTTAAATGCTTGTTTTTGACGAACGCCTCTTTTAGCTGGCACATTTGCTCGGGAACTAAGCTGTCAAGTTTCTCTTTGACGTAGCTGCCGCTTCCCAGCAGATGCAAGTCGAAACCGAGCTGAGAAAGACATTTTGCCACTTCCCCGACGCTGACTGTAAACTCCTGCTGAACTATTTTCTGCATCCCAGCCTTCTCAGCAAACGGAGAATACTTCGCCATCACAGCAATCAACTCCACATACGGCGTTCCCGCCAAAGGAAGCGTTTCCCTGATCAATTTGGCGCCTAAACCGATTGTTCTGTACTTGGGATGAATAACCACCCGGCTAATGATGCTTAGTTGCTTGTTGGCTTCAGCCATTGACAGGCAGGGCAGCACCAACCGTCGTCCATAGCAGCGGGGCGGCGGATAACTATAAACGACAACACCGCAAAGCTCTTCGCCCCTTGCAATCCTGAAGATTCTGCGTGGAGCGGCGGTTCTGTGCCCGCGGTAATGGAAACGGCTAAGTCTACGCCAATCCTCCAGTCCGCCCTGTTCAACCCGCATTTCCTTGATAAGACTGCATTCTGGGGCTGAATTGTCGGGGTAATAACTAATTTGGATTTCTTGGCCGAACCGCTTATGCACATGCACGCTGGGCGCAAGGTCGCCAAACAAGTCGCCGTGGGTTGTGGCTGCAACCACAGCTTTGCCCTGCTGCCGAGCGATTTTCTGCAGGTTAAACGCGATGATTTTTGCGGTGTCGCGGTCAAGGCAGGCGGCGAATTCGTCCATGAGCCACCATTGCTTGCCGCTTTCAATTAGCTTGGCTATCCGGTAACGGTATTTCTGGCCGTCGCTGAGTTGGTTGTAGGTGCGCAGAAACAGGAAAGCATCGTTTAAACCGACTTTGCTCAGAAGCTCCAAGCCTTCCTCAACCGTTTCGCCGACGGTTTCGATCAAAGGCTTATTGGCGTCAACCGAGACCTCGGATAAATCCACCGCTTCGCCACCCAAATCTGCCCGAATTGCACGCAGCAAAACGCTTTTTCCGCTGCCGCTGTCCCCGCTGACGTACACGATGTCGGTTGGGCTTATCTTGAGTTCAGCGTCTAAAACCTTGAATTTCTGCGCTTCATCGATGCCGAGCCCGAACGCTTCAGCCACAACCAGGCTCCGCGGCGTAACTTGGGTGTGGGTTTCATAGCTGATGTCAAACGCAAATTTACCTGCCTCTCGGTCGTAGGTTCTTCGGAATTTTTTTATATGGAAATATTCTTGTCTTTGCAAACTTCATAGCCTCCGCTGGCAACAATAAAAATGCCTAAAAAAAGGTGAACTACACTAATATATGCCGTAGAGGCATTCAGAAACAGACCTAAAGCTATCTTGTTACACCTTTGCAACAAAATTCGTTAAGAGTTTTTAAGGACAAGTTATCTAAGAAACATGCAGAATAGAAGGTCGAAAGAAATGGACACAGTATGCCCTATGCATATTGGTTACTCATTAAGAAGGGGATTAAAAATGAAGAGGACTATGAGAAAGCACTAAGTCAAGTTCTCCAAAATGAAAAAATTTTCGCACGCCAAAACTTACCAAACAGTATTATGGTCTTGTAAAATTAGCGGGGTAACTTTCTGCTGCTGTCTCTTGGAAATTCCATTCGAAAGTAGCTATTTTGTCACAATGAAGTTGTTTTGCTAAAACAACATGGATAATGTCAATTGGGTGTAAGCCTTTGTGCTCGACTTTGCCTGTGTTATAATCAGGAAGAATTTTGCCCTTACACGCTTGGATAAGTCTAAGGCTATTGTTTGAAACAGTACTATAGTAAAGCTGCTCTATATCTGGCGATAATTCAAAATCTGGGGGATACCCCTCTACAAAGTGAATGTTGGCGATGGAATACAGGACTTTTAACTGTTGAGAAACAATTTGATCCACAGCAGAAACGTCTTTTACATTGCCGTACGCAACCAAGAGTTCTCTCATGCAATTTATGAGTTCCATAAGTGTAATTGAAGAAATAACACCTTCAAATTTTGATTTCTCGATTTCCATCAAGAAGCGCTTTGCTTGTTGTGAGAAATCTGCTCTATGTTTCGTATAAAAGAAATAGACTAAAACATTGGTATCAATGTAAATTCTATCGCCTTTTTGGGCGATGATTAAAGGCATAGTTTTAGCCTTTGGACTCTTTTAGAACAGATTCAACAGGTATGTTCGCTGGGAGATAAGCGTCAAGGGAACCCGCATATTTTTCGACAGCGTTCTCTTCAACAAGAGGCATGGGTTCATCGTCGAATAGAGCTTCCCACGTGGTGGACTTGCAAATAGCATCAAAATCAATAACCGCATTGCGAATAATCGCAACATTCTCGAATAGCGTTCGGAAAATACTTGGTTCAAGAAAACCTCGAATTGAAAACTGAGCTGTGTTGTCTAGCAGTAGAGTAGGTGTTGAATCAAAGAAATCCCTATAGCAATCACCAAATCGAACAATTTCGGTTTCTTTCCTTCCTAAAAATGACGCCATAGGTGTCACTGCATACCTACATCTCTAAAAAACATATCTACAAACTGTTTCAAAAAGGTATCTGTTTTAGCAATGCTCTCCTCTTCAATAGCAACGTAGAAATCGTTTAGCTTGTCTGTATAATTTTTGATTATTAGATCTGCATCCTCTTTTTTCATTCTTGTGATTTCTTGTTCTGTTGATACTCCTACAACCACTATCGTCAGACAAACAAGATTCAGTTCGCTAGTCCACTCAGCATCTGGGAATATTTCGGCTGTACTGTGCAATCTGGTTACAAGTCTTTTCATATTATTGAAATTACGTTCCTGTAAGCCACTTATTGCTGCCTTGATGCTTGATAGAAGATAATCTTTAGCTTTGCTTTCCATAGTTAGTCAGAACCACCTAATTACCCCTCGTCTATTCACCTTCAGGCTTTAATATAATTATGAATTTATAATACTTACTACAAAATATTTTGTAGGGGGTTATAGCTGCTAGCTCTTCGAGCTAATTTTACTCTTGATTTAAGGGTTCTTTCGCACTCCTCTTCTGTAATAATGCCCTTTTTCAATTAGCAATCACAACTATGGAGAGTCATACTATTCAACAGGTCAATTTCTTCCAAGGGTCTATTTCAATGTCGATTTTGGATTTAGGGCTTGTCATACTATAAACTCGAATAAGAGGGTGCATTTTTTGGGGGTCGGCGACTGGGACAACGGCTGCCATCGAGGGCGGTTAATGCTGTTTTCCGCCTTTTGCTAAGCTGAAGTTTGGATTTATTTTTTTCTTCCGACGAAAACGCCGATTAGTATGCCTGCTAAGCCTGTGATGGCGCTGAATACTTCGCTGTTCCAACTATGCAAAAAACCCATGTATGCGACTTCAAGCGCTGAGAGGCACACAGCCATGGCGATGCCGAACTTCACAACGTACACGAGCGTGTCGTCGGGTTCCTCGTCTATGAACCGCCCCCGCTCCAGCCGCCGACAGGTCAAAGCACGCTTAATCGGGTCTCCCATTTAGGCTCAGCCTCTGCTGGAAAATTCTGCGTTGAAGCATTCGGGGACTCGCAAGCGGGTGGCAGTGACCCTCCAAGAAGCTGTTAACCAATTTGCCCGATGCCTCCTTTGGAATGAGCCCCGTGACTACGACTGCGACGTCGTTTGCGGAGTTAAGCGGGATAGCCGTGTAATCCAAGTCGAATTGGTCTTTGGAGTAGCAGAAGCTGTTTTGGGCAAGCACGATATGCTTGGTTCTAAGGCCTAAGACGCCGATGAATATGCCCCAGCTTTTAACGGGCACGTCGATGTCTTGGCTTCCGTTGCTTTTGCCCGTGCTGGCGTCGCACCATTCAACACAGATTAGGTCGCCGACACAGATCGATTCAAGCTGCTTCTTTATTTCTTTTAGTTGTTCCAAATACTTCACCATCAATTAGTTACAAAAAAATTGGGAAAATCCAAAGTCACCTTTCCATGGGGTTTAAGTGGTCGATGGCTGAGGATTCGGTGCTTTCGTGGTGGATGCTGCATCATTTTGCTGGTAATGTAGCGCCGCTGTTAAGCCGATGACTACGCCCATCAGAACCATGCTGACCGTGACAGGCGTGCTCTGGTCAATCAGGTACGTTAAACCTGCTATCAAGCCGACAACGAATGCTAAAGCTACTCCATGGTTTAGACTAAACGAAACTTTATAACTCAATAAAATCACCTCCCCTCAGCGTTTGCTGCGAAGTAAATGAAATTAGGCGCCTGCAAGCAAAGAAAAAGCAATTGGCAAAGCTAAAAAGCCGCCTTCCGCCGCCGCTGTTCCTGAATTTACTTGGCTTCGCCAAAGCCTGCCCGTAACATCGACGACATCGCAAACCCGCCCGTCTGGCAGCGCAAGCCACCTAAGAAAATTCTTCAGCCCCGAAATAAGCGAGGCATACTTTGTCGCGTTGACTTTCTGGGCGGCTATGCACATTAGGGCTGAGTACCCGGCAAATTCGTTCTGTGTTTGGCCTGATGCGCCAGTGTATGGGCAGTAGTATTCTCCGCCCCAGGAGCCGCGGGTTACCGTGGTGATGTAGTCGATGCAGGGTTCGCAGATGGCGCCGCTGTAGTCGCTTGTGTTCTGATATGGGCTTTTGGCGAATTCGTAGATTGCCCAGCTGCAGAGTGCTTGGGTGTAGCTGATTTTTTCTTGGAAGTTGAATGGGATGTTTGTGTCCTGCTCGTAGGGGTAAGAAGTGTCAAAGTAAAGCGCTGAGGTACCGCGCCAGCCGACAACGCAGATGCTGTAGTAAAGGTCGTTGGCGAACTGTTGCACGCTGTAGGTTGCCGAGGTTTGAAGGTTTGAGCCGTAAGCGTCCATCGCGTGTTTTGCGGACAGCAGGCACTCTGCGCAGTCAGCCAAAAGCGCGGTGGTGTCTGTGGCGCCGTCTAAAATGATGTTTGCGATTAGATTGGATGAGTGGGCGACGGTGTGTGCGTATTGTAGCTGTCGTAGGAAGTTTAGGGCGGTTTGCACTTTTGTTTTGTAGCGGGTGCCGCTGGTTAATTGGTCGTAGTAGCTCATTGCCCAAGCAAGCAGTGCCGCGCCAGAGTCGACTTTCAAGTTGCCGTCGGTGCCCTCGGAGGTCTGGGTTACAACGCTGTAGGGTGAGTAAGGGTTGTACTGTTGATACCAGCTACCGTCCGAGTTCTGAATGGACGCCCAAAGATCCAGAATGGCTTGGGCTAAGCTGAAGTATGTTGAGCCCCCGAACTGCAAAAGCGCAAGAACGGTGTAGCCTGCTTCATAGCTGTTCATGGTGCCTGTTGCTGAAGAAACAACGACTTCCCCGCTTAAAATCAAACTGTCAAGCAGGTAATCTGGCACAACGGTGTATTGCGGTTTTGTGCTGGAGCCATAAATCAGGTACAGGCCGACTTGGCTTAGGTTGACAACTCGCACAAGGGGTCGAAAAAAGAGCTCCTGCACCTCCTGAGCGGCTAAGGCGCGGCTCCAAACCATGCATTCCGAGATGACGCCCCGATGCCCTGAGCTGGCAAGATAAAGGTCGCCTGCCGATTGTGCTAAGCTTCCCGTCTGAGCCTGCGTGTAAGTGAGCAGTTGATTGATGCCTGAGGGGTCGGAAACGAAGAGGTACATGTTGGCGCCGTCGTAAACTCCCATGGCAAAGCATCGCCCATTGAGAGGGATAACGCTGCTGGGAGAGGTCAGGTATTTCCAGGAGCCGCCAAGAAAGACGCCGAAACGAAGCGCACCCGACGTGCCTGATAATCCCAGAAAGAACTGATTTGCTTTCCCGATCAACTCGGCACCATCAATCAGGGCTGAGGGGCTGAACCAGCAGCCGACTGCGAATTTGCTGTTTGTGCCAGCCGAAGTCACGTCGACGCCACTTGTGCAGTCAACGTTGCCTGAGCCGTTAAACTGCAGAACCTGGCTGAGTGGTCCCTGAACCCATGTGCCATTGCTTATCGTGCCGTTGTTGGGCGTTGTGTTGGGTGCGGAGTCCTGAGCAAAAGTTCCTTGGCCTTCCCAAAGGTGGTAGAGCCCGATGAGTCCCTGAAGAACCAAGCTTGCGGGCGTTTGGGTAGTCGGCTGCGCAGCATAAGAGGCTAAGTCGCCGCCGGGACCAGAATAATCATCCTGCTCAAGCGCGTCGATGTCCATCTGAGGCATAGCCGAGTCAACTTCAACGGTGCAGGCTACGGCGTTTTTGGTGATCCGTTGGATGATGAAGCTTCCGACCAAGTCAAGGTCAGCTCGGTTGGCGGAAACATACTGCCCTGGATGCCAAGTAGCAACCTGAGTGATTAAGCACTCCAAGCTGTTGCCGTTTGAGGGATTGTTAAGTTTCGAAAGTTTGGCAGCTGCAACGTTGTTGAGCGTTGAGGTGTCGCAGGCTTTCTTTTCAGTGAAAGTCGCTACGCTTCCGCCAGGCGTGCCCGCACATCCTTGAATCGCTAAGCCGCCTGAGTTGACGCCGTTGACGAGAACGTAGTCGACTGTTTTGCTGTAGTCTAAGCTTCGCTTGCTGTTACCGTCAATCCAGCCCAGAGTCTGAAGTGTGCCGTCGCGGGTACCGATGTTGAAGCCGTCTGCGTCAGCCCAAAAATCCATGCCGCAGGCTGTTGCAAGGCTCTGTGCAGCTTTGAAGCAGTTTGCGTTGTTGAAAGTGATGCTGACTGTGAATGTTGGGCAGGCTCCAGCGGGCACGTCGGCGGCGCCGCAAATCGCTGCGAGAATGGTGTTGGCTGGGGTTTCGTTGTAGACCTGCGTGATGGTTTGGCTTGCTTGGCTGAGCTTGACGAAAACCGCGTTGTAAGCCGTCACGGCGATTGTCGAAGGAGAATACTGCACTTGCCCGATGACTGCTCCTTGGTTGCAGAGCGGAAAAATCACGGCTCCGTTGAAGAGGCATTGCACATAAGGCAAAGCTTGCACGACGATTCGGTTCGACGCTGTGTTAGGCAAAGCAAAGGCAAGTTCCTCTTGACCGCCGACGCTGCTTAGCTCTTCTAGAATGTGGTCGATTTGCGCATTTGCAAAATTGACCCAGCCTGAGCCGTCCCAGTACTGAAATTGCCAACTAACCATTGTTCACACCATTCGAATTTATTTTGCTGTAAATCTGATTTCCAATGAGCAATAAAGAGTAAATTAGATGAAAAAACGACTTTTGCCGCGTAGTTTAACTTATTTGCCTGAGTCTGCCTAAGAAAACGTGGTACTTAGCTTCTGAAACGGTAACTCACGTAGGCGCAAATGCTGTATACTAAAGTGATTGCAAGGAAGATTTCGACTTCAACCAAACCAGACATCTCCTCAAACGTTAACACCAAACGTATTGGCTTTGACATATTTGAGAACTGCGAATAGAGAATCTATATTCTAAGAAGAAGAATTTTAGAAAAACGGAGCGAAAGACACCCTGAAGGCTTATAGAACGACGAAAGCCGCGCCTTGCTTTAAGACAAGCGTGTAGGAGTACCGTTGCAGGTTGCCCTCCGCCTTTTCCTCAAGACTCTTAACAATCAAGACCCAGTTGCCGTTGTACCTGGCTGTGGGGCTGCTCAGAGCGACTTCTTTCCGATTTAGACCCAGCAGTGGACTGCAAAAGTTGGTGTCAAGGTTGGCTTTGGTTTGTCCAGACGCGTAAAAGAAGCCTTTGAGGGTTAACGTGCGCACGTCAAGTCCTTCGCTGACAACCACGCTCTGCTGGCTCTCCACCTGAAAGTCAGATTCAACAATCGGGTTCTCATCCATAATGTTCTGCGGGTTCACGGGGAAAGTCACCGTTGTCGACCCAGCCGATATCTGCCAACTCATCAAAACCGCCTCGCTAACGCCTGAGCTGTACCTTGGTTGACTGCGTTAATCACGTCGCCCAGACCTGTGGTTCGATCGATTTTCCCAATACTTATTGTTGGATTGACTGTGATGTGCTGTGTCCCGCTGGCTAAGCCACTAACGCTTGCGTTTCCAGTGCTGCCTGAAACACCCAGCAACCCCTGCTTCAAAGGATCCAGCCTCTGAGTCAAACTGTTCGAAAGCTCGATGCTGCTGGAAACCTGCCTGTTGAACTCCTCCGCCGCTGGAGCCGCATGCGCGAAGCACATGTTCCTAAGCGCGTTGCTGAGTCCGCCGACGATGTCGGTTAGAGGCTTCACGGCGTTTGATACCTTGCTTATCGCCGACTCAAAAGCCTCAATGGGAGCCATAACGAAGGTGAATGCCTCCGCGAAGACTCCTCTGAAAAACTCCGCGACTGGCTCAAGAACTCCATGCCAAAGAGCGCCAAGCCCCGCCCCCAAAAGGCTCCAAGCAGCCTCCAGCGGCTTCAAATAAGCCTCAACGAAAACCGCCGCAAGAAACTCACCGAACGGCTGGAACACATCATTCCACAGGAAATGTAGAGCCTCCGAAACCGCAGTTAACGCCGCTTTGAAAGCGCCTCCAAGTACTGCGCCGACCGCGTTGATTGCTTCTCGAAACGGGGCGAAATGCTCGTAGGCTTCGTAGAGTCCAACTGCGAGTGCGGCTACGCCGGTGACGACGAGGATTATTGGGTTGGCTGCTAAGAAATCCATGGCTGTGCTGACTGCATCGGTGGCAGCGGCTGCGGCGCCTGCGAACGCGGGGTAGGCGGAGAAAACCGTGTTTAGGCTTGTGAAGGCGCCGATTACGCCTGGGATGATTTGCAGCGAACTCATAACGATGGTGTTGTTCATATTGCGTTGGGCTTCACTGACTCTTTCTTGGGCAACAGACAACGCGTCTTGGCTTGCCTTTAGTTTGTCAGCGGCGTCTTTGGCTTCCTTGCTGTTAGGACCATATTCGGCTACGGCTTTGTTGTACGCGTTCTGGGCAGATGTAACCGCGTTGGTGTCTTTCTCGACTGTCACGTGGGCGCGGTCAAGTGTAACCTCAGCGTTCTCTATGCCCTCAATTCCCATGGCTAAGCTCGCGGCTGAAAGCGCAGCGGTATTCATGGCTAACGCGTTCTTGGTGAAGCCGCCGCTGCTGGATTCTGCGGCAGAAGTGATTTGGGTGCTTGACGAGCTCACGCTCTCCGCTGCCTGCGACGCCCCCGACTCAACGGTTGTGAAACATTCAGTGGCGCTGCTGCCGACTTCGCTGAAAACGCTTGACGCTGCGTCAAACGCTGTAATGTTAAATTCAACATTGGCACTCATGGATTTTCAAGCTTCCGAACAAAACGTATACCATCTAACAATAACTGAATCTGAAGACGACTAAGCCTTCCAGCTTTTTCTAGGTCGTAGGCTGGGTAGAAGTGGCAGATTAGGAGGATGCTTTGAAGTTCGCTGCTGCCATCAAGCCAGGCTTGGACGTCTTCCGAGGAGGCAAAAAACTTGCGTTCAAAACCGTCTCCTGCAGAACCCGTGAAACATCGTAGGGCAGCAACCGCAGTTTCTCAACCGTAACTTCCGAGTCAGCGGCAGCCAAAGACCTAAAGAGAGCCTGCAGGTTTCTTTCCCGCGCATCATCTGGGTACTTTTTTGCAATTTCGCTGATGTCAGCCTCAGACAAAAGAACATAACGAACCTCACCTAAACCCTCAACAAAAACGCTCCGCAAATCCTTCGCCTGCCGCAAAACATCGTCAATGCTGAATTTTCCCAGTCGCTCCCGAAGCTTCGCCTCGTACTCCTGTGCCTTGCGTTGAAGCCGCTCGAACCCTTCACGATCAAACATTTCTTCTTTATTTTCACTCATGATTTTTCACCAAAATTTGTTAACCTGACGAATTATTACGGGAAAACCAACCTTTGCCTCAAATTCATCTTGCATCTGTATTTGAAAACAGGGTTGGAGTTGCATAATTATTATAAGCGCTTTTTTCGATATTTGAGAAAAGCTTCAGGAAGTAAGAGGGGGACAATGGAATGGCAAAGTTAGACTCAAATTCGATACGTAAGAGACCGCAGAGTAGGTCTTTTAGCATGATTTTTTCTTTCGTTACCGCAGCGTTAAAGCCGATGGGTCTTTTCGCGGGCGGCCTTTATCTTTTCGGGTTCGGCATGTTTGGCTTAAATCGGTTTGGGCAAGTTGATGCGTTGATTCCTTATGAGCGGATCGGCTGTTTGATTTTGGGATCGTCATTCCTCGCATGGTTTGCGGTGTCGCTGTTTCAACTTTGGAGTCTGCTTCAAACCAAGTAAAAAACCAAACTTTGCTCAAAAAGAAAGCCGGCATCGGGCGATTAAAGGAAACCCTGAAAGTAGGCTTCCGCTAGTTAGTCTGAAATAGAAAAGAAGGTTATGGTCAATCAGACTGCTTTCTGGTTGGAAAGATGAGTCGCGATTGCTGGGGCGTGGCTTAGCTGAAGGTCCCAACTGCACATAGGACGCCTTTGGCGCTAAAACTGTTGCTGGTTGCGCTTTTCTGGTCCCACTTAAGATCCAGCTGGGTAATCACTACGCTGCTGAAAGTGTATTTGGGGTTGCCTGTGGTTGTGCCCTTGGGGCCGATGATTATTGCTACTGCTGTTCCGGGAGTCTGCGCGAGCGTCAAAACGTTGTTGTCTGTCCAGAGCTGGTCCGCCTTGATTTCTGCATGCTGATTAGTCGCTGCCAAAAGCACCGGTTGATTCGGGTTTGATCCGCCGCAAACGTATTCTTCAACATTATCGTTTTTTATGCTGAAACTTGCGTTTTTCAGGTTCGCAACTGCAACAGCGTTAACTTGGACCACGCCGTTCATGCCTACTGATAGAAAATTGCTGCTCATTCTTTGTTCACCTCCGTAACTGTTAAACAGGAAAGAAGTTATCGCGCAACTGACACAGGGCAAATTGGACTTGGGTTGGGAATTCGGTTTCGTGCTGCTGGATTGCCCGTGTGAGAAACAGCCGGGCAGGCACACGCGAGGTTCCGAACTCAACGTTGGCTGCGTAGGGTGCTTCTGCGTAGAAGGTTACTTGGAAGGCGCTGTCTTGACGGTAGCCTAGCGTTGATTTTAGGAAACCTGTCCGCACGGGAACCAGGATGCTGCTTGTCTGCAGAACGCGGTCGGCAACGGTTTTCAGGGCGTTTGCCACGTTTGCTGGGTATTGGTTGGAGTAGTTGTCCAAGCCGTTCAAGAGGCCCTGCTGGACCGTCACTTGAATGTTTATGCTCATGGTTAAAACACCTGAAAATTTTCGCCAAGACGTGTGATTCTGTGAAGCATTAACTCTTTTGAAGCATTTTCAAGATGGTGAAACCTCAAAGTAGCTTACAGCCACCTTGAAAGATTCACGTTGAATCTGCGGCAGTTCCCCACGCACGTATTCGCCCTCCACGTTCATGAGGTCGGCGCCAGACAGAATAAGCTGGTTTTCGTGCAGGATTTTCAGAATAAGCTGCCGCACACTCTCTCTTGTTGCAAGGCAGGTGTCGGCACCCCCCAGAACGGCTGTGTGCAAAATAACGTCGACGACGATTGTTTCGTGGATGAATTTGGTTTGGGAGCTGAGGGATTCCACGGCAACGGGGTTTTGGGGGTTATAGGTTGAGATGATGGCTTTTTGGTTGATTTGTTCAACTTGGTTCATGGTGTCGAATTTGTCGTGGCTCCAGAACACGTCGGCTACATCTATGCCTGTGGCGTTGCTGTCCCAGTTTTGTTGGAGCAGGTTGCTGATTTTCTCGGTGAATGTGTCGTTTGGCGCGGTCATGGTCAAAAACTCCTGATGCTTAGTGTACAGAAAAGTGACAATAGACTATGAACATAACCCTTATTTCTTTCGTTGTTACTCTATGTCGGAATTTGTTTAAGGAAAAGTGAGTTACAAGATGCTATCTCGTGATTGTGACGGATGCGAACTTCAACTGTCCCAATGCAAAAGACGTTTTGCGAGAGTCGAAACTGGCGAGAAGGTTTATTGTCCAGACGGCACAGCGCACTTAGTCGACTAACAGCCCAATTTTCTGCTAAAGAACGCAGCAACGCCTACAATAGACCATCGAAGATTAGGATGACTAACCCGCCATCTGATCGGGATTATCTGACAATCTAAACCCGTGGCACAGACAGCAACCAGGCATGGTATCATATCTCACTTTTTTTGCATTTTCAAGGCGAAACCAACCCGCCTCTGTACCTTGGCACGTTCCCGGCGGCTGCAGCCTCAGATGCATAAGCAGTTGAAGTCACGTTCGCCAAGTTTGCTTGGGCACTGCTGCGGTAGCCTTCAATCGCTGCTTTAATCGCTGAAGCGTAAGGTCCCGCGCGTGCAACACGCATGTCTCCCAAGAAGTAGTCATAAGCCCCGACAAGGCTGCCGCCTACACTTGTAACTAAAACCCCCAAGCACGCCACATCTAAAGCCGCAAGCTCTGCGCTTGACCAACGCGGATCAGTCGCCTGCTGCAACCCGGGAACTAGGCTGTAGAGGTATTTGTTGGCGTGGTTGACCTGGGCTTGAACGGAGTCAGCGGAAACCGAGAGACCGAAAACCGTAAAGTTGCCGTTGTTGTCGGGTCCCGTTAGGTTTAGGCGGTCTACAATTTCGTTTAGCGTGGCGAACTGTGGGTAGGCCTCGGGGAAAACTATGGTTAAGTCGCTGCCGACTGGGAAGGTCTGGATTAGTCCTGACTGAAAAGTAACGGTGAAAACACCTTTGCAGCTGCCAAAATGATTTGTGTCTCCGACTTGCCAAACATACTGAACCAAGCCGCCTGTCGGGTTGACGATGGAGGCAACTTTGCTGAACAGGGTTACTCCGCGTTGGCTCAAAGTGAAAACTATCGTGGCGCCGCTCAAATTGGGAGCTGTACCGTCAGGGTTAAGAAGCGACGCTTGCAGAATAGGCTGCAAATCACCAGTATTCATCCTAAAAACATTCGACATAACATTACCTCAATTACTGTACCTTAACTGGCGCCCCATCGCCGCGAAGCTTAACAGGAGCCCCATCAGCAACAAGCCGAACCAAACGAACAAACATTGCACTAGCATTTACCGAGTCCAAGCCTGCTGCGGCATCAAACGCAGAAACAAACGCTTGCACAAGAGCAGAGTCAACGCCAAAGGCTTGCTCCAACATAGAGATTACCGCTTGAACTTTCGCTGAGTCAGCGCCCTGGCCTAAATCGTTTGCTGAAAGAATAATCCCTGCTGTTTCGTTTCCTGTGGCTGCATCGGTCACTGAAATTTTAAGCTGTGCATTCTCAAGACCTGACGCTAAATCATACCCCAGTATTTGAGCCGTTAACCCAGCTAATTCGGATCCGCTGCCTGATTCGTTCCAGGGAACTGAAGCAGATAACCCTGGCGTTTCCACGCCGCCACCTAAATCGCTGGCAGGAATAGAAGCAGTTAACCCAACAGAATCCGAACCTGCGCCAGTGTCACTTCCGTAAATGAGGGTGGCGGTTACGTAATTTACGATGACGTAGAATTGGCTGAACTGAATTATTTCTGAAGCGCCGAGGGTTGTTGCTTGTGCGCCCGCCTGAATCTGGTTGATGTCGCTCCATGTCCACGCGACGCCTGTATTTGGGTTAGTTACGTAGGTTGTGGAGTAGTCGCTAAAGCCTGTGGTGTCTGATGCTCCGCCGCTTTTTAAAAGCGTGCCCTGCGCGATGGATGTCGGTGAACCAGCGTAAACTGTGCTTTGCGTAACTAGCAAAGTTTCCGCGGCGTCCGAGGCGCCAGAAGCCAAAGCTTTCATGTGGACTTCTACGCTGCTAATGGTTCCTACGGATTGCGTTGTCGTCTGCATCGTTTCTGTTTCCTGTTGCTGCTGCGCCATCCCGCTTATCTGGGTAATCTGCAAAGCCGTCGTATTTTGCGAGCTATCGACGAGTGCGGCTCGGTTTTCTACGCCGACGGGTGAAGTTGAAACTGCTGCGTCGTCGACAAGCATGGTGACAGTGTAGGTTGAGCCTACTTGGCCGACCCATGCCTGCCCCAAATTGCCGGTGCTTGTGTTAATTCCAGTTAGAGCTTTAACCTCAGCGCCGTTGATGTAGAGGCGATATTCGCCGTATGTGGCGTCGCTGACGAATTTAAGCTCCATGCAGTACCATGTGTTTGGAGCAAAGGAATAATTGAAGTATGTTGAAACTGTCGAGGGAATAAAATAATCAAGCCGAATTTGCTGAACCCCAGAGCTGTTCCAAATATACACCGAAGACAGTGACCCGCCAGCAAGCGTCATCGCCTGCATAACCCTAACCCAATTTCCCGACACAGGCGGAACAGCATTTACCTGAAAATACTGCCGAAAATAACCAGTTGCCAAACCGCTGGGAAGAGTTTTCTTAAGGTAGGTGGCTGTTGCCGCAAACTGAGCAGCATGAAGCCCAGAATGAACAGAAGAAACAATGGTTGGTGTGCCTACGGTGGTTGTCCATGCAGCGAAAGTGGCGGATTCAAATTGGTCGCCGAAAACAAACCCTGCGTTTGGCACTTCAACAAACTGGCTGTTGCTGCCGTTGTTTGCTGGGTAAAGCGTTATCTGTGGCATTTATTGGGGCACCCACCAATCAGTTGGGATTCCGTCTGCGCCTTCTTCGTCGCTGCGTTGCAGGCAAGTCTGCAAACCATTGCCGTCTAAATGTGCTGCAAGAAACAGGCTGATGGGTGCATTGTCGAAGTCGCAGCTGTGAACTGGAAATGTCATGGTTATTTGGCTGTTCATGTCGTAGACGCCGCTGCCGCCGTAGTCGTCAAACAAAACCGTGAGGCTCCAGGTGGCGCCGCACACGGGACAAACAAAGTTAACCGTTAACCCCACTGATGTCTTGTTGAGTGAAACAGCGTTGAAAATTAGGGCTCCGCAGGACGCCGGCTCTGGGTTCTGCATGGAGTCGCCTAACTTTAGGTTGCCTCCGCTTCGCGTTAGCGCAACAGGCTCAAGGTCTGAAACGTTAACGGTTGACGGCGTCAAAACAGACAAGCAGCTTCACCTAGCCTATTCTTACGACAGAGTTATGGTTAACTGCCCAGTCCATGTGGTTCCTGACGCTTTGGTTCCAAGGTTCTGAACAAGCCGGTTAAGCACGTGCGCCGTAGCAGGCGGAGCAGCCGAGTTCGCGGGCAACGACGCGGGAGTGCTTGTTACGCCTACGCAGATTTCGTTCCAAACCCAGTTCGCCTGTGCACTGCTGAAGGCTGCGCTTGCCACTAACTGCTGGCTTGAACCAACCGTCGGCGTCGCTGACAAAAGAACCCAAAGATGATTCGTAGCCGCCTGCAAGCCTGTTTGAGATGCCGCTGCTGCCGTCGATGAATCGCCCACGCCCATGCACCCGTCGGTCCCGTTCAGCGGAGATGCGAGGGAGCCTGTGACTGCTGGCCAGATGATGTTGTTGATGCCGTCGTTGAGTAGACAGTTGCCGTCGATCTCTAAAACTTCGAAGGGTTCCACGCCTGCCGCCTCAATCTCTTCCGCCGTCATTTCTGGGTAGTCGCCGAGAAACTTTTTGATGGCCCAGTGCGCATGCCACTTTGCTTTTTCGTCTGCAGGAGCCAAAGCCCCGACATTTGCTTGTTCGTTTCCAAATGCTTTTTCCATTTTCAAAATCTCCTTTAGTTTTCAGTTTTTTTGTTATTTTGAAATCCGGCTTTACGGACCCTAACTTAAAAGATAGAGGCGAGAACTTTTTTGAACTTTGAAAAGTTGCGTTTAGGTTGTGTTGAGTCCTGTTACTTTGCAGATTGCTTCTCCACAGCAGACAACGGGGCTGTATCGGGTAGTCAATGTCACGTCGACGGAGTCGAATTCCTGCTTTATTTCAACGTCACTCATCAAAGGGCGCTTTACTTCGCGGCTGCATCAGTCTACAGCCTTAACGAAAAAGCCCAGTGGTGAGTAAGCCGCTGAAAGGTTTGGTCCAGTGCTGAGTATGTATGCTGTTCCTGCGGGTACAACAGTGCTTATGTACAATGACATGCCGTAGATCATTCCCAGCATACCGTTCTGCATCACGCCCGGCTGCTCGCCGTACTGTGCGTACAGCGAAAACTGGGGAAGATACATTACGTCTCTGGCGTTGATTGGGTTTAGCAGAATGCTGTCGGGAACAAAGTTGTATCCTTCAAGAGTTGCCTTGCCAGCCAAGATATCTTTCGTGCCAAGTGAGCCAGCGATTGTGAATTCGGTTCCTGTGGATCCTAAGCTTTTGCCCGTGGATGGAGTAGAAGTTGCCGCGGCTGAATCCAGAACAGTCATGCAGTCTTTGTCGATGGTGTATGCCATGCGTCTTGCCAAGCGTCGCAGTTGATTGTCGATGACGGGTATGTAGAGGTCTTCGATGTTTTCTCGGCTGATGCGTTCACGCAGCCCCTTCTTGTAGGGCGTAATCGTGATTGTGCTGTACGGCGTAAAATCCATCTGGATCTCAGCGCCTTCGCCCACCTGACTAATCGCTGATGCCCGACTGCCGTTCTCCTTCACAAAAGTCGCCGTTTTACCAGCAACCAAGGGAAATTCAGCAAGCAGTTTCTTAACGACAAGCGCAGGCATGCAAAGCTCCACGATTTTGCGGTGAAGAGCAGGGTACGCAACGCCTCCTGTGTCAACAAAGGTTAATGCGTCTCTAACGAAACTCATTTTGTGTCACCTAGTTTAGGGTATGCAGTAGATCAAAGCGTAGATTACGGTTCCAGACGTTGTTGAAGCGGTTATGGCTCTGCCGATCCATTGTTCGGTTTTGTCAAGTTGCGCCTGCAGTGCCGTCGCGGTTGCTGTGTCGTAGTATTGTGATGCTCCGCCTGCTGGTGCACTCATCGCCGCAACTGCTTGGACTTGCCCACTCGCGTCGCTGGCGATGCGCTGCGCCGTTGAGATGGCTCCTGAAGCTGTGACCCGAACTAGTCCTCTGCAGATAACGGTGATGGTTTTGCCTGCTGAGCCGCCTGTGAGTGCCACGCCGACTACGTCTTTGCGTATGCCATCTGTGGGTTTCACTGCGGGGATGAAGCCTGGATTGCTGATGTAGACAACTTGGCCTGCTGTGACGGTTGCTGCGGTGTCAACTTGCGCGCTGATTAGGTAGCGGTCGCTTACGAGTGCGGTTGTTCCTTCTAAAGACATCTAAATTCACCTGTTTAATGGAAACCCGTGAGTTTCTTGTGTGCCTTTAAGAGGTCTCGGAACCAATCGTAGTTGCCTGCTGCGTCCCGCTGCATCTCGTCGACTGCAACGATGCCTTTGCCGCTTGCGTGCTTCGATGCCGATGCCGTCTCTTGCCCGTCGCCGTCTTCGCCGTCGTCCTGCAGCTGCCTTGAAAGCTCGCTTAGCTTCTTGCTTAGACTGCGTTTGGTAGCTCTCTTAGCCACTGCGTCTTCAAGATCCGCGACTTTCCGCTTTAGGGCTTCAACGTCGGCTTCAGAGCTGCTGGTCTGCGTAATTTGTTTTTCCAGCTCTTGCAGTTGCCTCATGAAGTCTTCGTACGATATTTGTTTCGGCTCTTCTTCGTCTGGTGCCATGTTAACTACGCCTTGTGCCTTATGTGGAGAAGCGCCCATCTGAGAATTATATTCAGACAAGTGCTTCACCTCTCTTGCAAACAATTTGCTTTCAGGTTCTTGCAGCCTCCTAGGCTTAGAACCCACATCCTTGTCATCATTTTCTGATAACTGCGAATCCGTAACACCCCGCACAATCGCATCCCATTGATCGCGGTTCATAGCAGCGAAGAAGCCGACGGGAGCAAACGCAGTGTCCCGATACGCGGGGCTTGCCACGATGCTGAGCTCGCGGACTTTGGGTTTATGAATTATTTCCCATGCTCCCGGGCACAGATGCACCAGCATGCCTTCTTTGCGTGTTGGCCGCTTGCATTTGCTGCATTCCACGTCGTCGCTGTCCACTTGGATGCTTACGTGGGTCACGTAGTTGCGGATGATTTTCTCGATTAGGCGTTCCTCGCCGACTTCCGCGCGGAACAAGACGCGGTCGCCTTCCCGCTTCGCCTCAGACACTTTGCCTACCACCATCAGGGCGCTCTCGGCGTGGTCAACGCGGAGTTGGGCGCCGACGAGGCTTGACGCTATGTACTCGAGGTCTTGCTGGGGCACCTGCCACTTGTTGGCGTTGACGCTTGTATCGATAGCTACGCCTTCAATGTTGACAAGCTTCTCACGCAACGCGTATTGGGCGCTGACGCCTTGTTGAGCCTTAAAAGGCACAAAATAACGAAGTTCCATACAAATCACCAAATTACCATTAAATTCTGACAAGTGAAGGGTGACATACTGATAGGTTGAACACCTAACCAGAAGAAACTGAATCACAAAAGGGGGAGCATAAAAAGGGGAAGGTTGTTTGGCAAACCATCGGCCTATTGGCTGCTTGTTTGTTGGCTGCTTGCTGGTTGGCTTGCCGTTTGAAGCTGAGTTTTCAAGTCAGCGTTCTCCTTGCGAAGAGCCACATTCTCATCAGCAAACGCCTTCATAGCACAACCAATCTGCGCATTCAAGTCGGTAATCCTAAGTTGAAGAAGACTCATTTGCTGGGCTAAAGGCGAAATGTTAGGTCTCGCTGGAGCCGCTGGAGGTTTAATTTCAGACAATTTTCAATCACCATCCTGTCCATTTGATAACTTGCATTTCAAAAAAAGGGGAGGGTGTTTTGGTGCGTTACGCTTGGTAGTAGATGGTAAGGTATGTGACGCCTGAGACTGGAACTGAATCGCCATTGCCATAATAGTTGCTGTCGCCGTCAACCATGCACTGAAAGTTCGAGTAGATGCTCCAATCAGAGTCCCAGTAGGGGTCGTCAACCGTCACCGTATGGGAGCCTGAAGACGAAAACCCTAAGGCGATGGTATCGCCAGCCCATTGCTGTAAGACCCCATCCACATACACGTTGGGATACGCCGTATTCCAGCCCCAGTACTGATCGATAGCGTTGATCACCAACGTTGGCTGAGCCGCGAAGTAAGCGGTGATCGTGTGTGTTCCGGCGCCGACGTAGAAGTAGCTGTAATAAGCGTTGCTGCTGTTAACCTGAATCGGAGAGTTATTGTCTTGCTGAACATAAGTAATCATTGATCCTACGTTTGGAGTGACGATGAATACCGGAGTTGACCCTTGCTTAACTTTGACCGTTCCAGCGGGCGATATTGAGCCGCGGCTGGCGTCGTTAACTGAGGCAGTGATATAGGTTGCTGGGGCGAAAATGGCAACAAACTGGTTTATTCCGGAGATATTGAGCGTCAAAGGATTGTCAAAGAGATTCCAGTTAACATCTGCTTGCCAATAGTCAAACTTGTAATCAGCTGTTTCGTTAGCGGTGAAGATAGTATTTGCAGTGCAGCTGGGCGGGTTGGGAGAGCAAGAAATGCTGCCCGCGTTACTTGGGTAACAACTAATTTGTCCGTAGCATTGATTGAAGTAGACCGCGATTTCTTTGTTCTCAGTTATTCCCGTCGGAAAGTCATAGTAATAGAATTGATATTGCGAGCTCCATGAAAGCGAGACGGCAGATCCGTTTACGTAGGCACCAGATGGATAATGACCGTTGCTAGGCACCACCCAAACCCTCGGAGTATCACCTGAATTAACGCCAAAGCGACCACCCCAAGCTATATTGGTCTTATTCGGGTCGAGGATATATCCGCCTGATCCAGGATAAGCTGTTACGGAATAGACATTTTTCGTCCGATAAACCCGATAAAGATTGATTCGACCATCGGCGCCATCGTTCAATTGTAAATCTACACCGGGATCGGGATTAGTTGGGATTCTTAGGTACAGAGTGTTGGGGTAGTTTGGGCGGTCATCGTAGTATTGGCTCAGGAACGAGTCAGTAGCCAAGTCGACTCCGTGAGCCATGTTGAAAGATTCGCCATTAGCGCCCGCGTTTGTTCGGGAGTGATAGAAAGTTTTCCAGTTTGTGTTGTCTAGTGAAAGTTGAAACGGAATATCTGGCGTGGTCGCATTTCCCTGATTACTGGGTATGGTTACGTTATTCAAATTAAACAGACAATGAGAGGAGCCAGCGTAACTATTGTAACTGCCAAAACTCGCATTTGGGTTTGTCCAAGTCCAAGAATAGGTCGTACCTCTTTGAAGAAGGGTGCCATTATGATTGTCATAAAAGAATCCAGTGCAGCTCATTCCTCCACAATTTTCATAATTACAAGGGTAATCTTGGCGAGGCGCCAGATCATTGCTACCTGATTGTGTTTGGTTAGTTGAGCACGGGGTACCAGAGCCGTTGCACGTACCGCCGTTGCATTGTTGGCTGCTGTCGCAAGGCAATTGGCACATTCCATAACCTCTGACTATTTGTAATCCTTTTATCCAAACGGTAACACTAGGATCGCAATTTGTGAAAGATAGCGTGTTTGGGCCGGTGTCATCGAATATAATATTTTGATTTGAATCCTTGAATTGAGCAGCATCTTGTGTTTCTGTCAAATCATGACCTGCTAATCTGCTATGATATCGATGTGAACTGCCTGTCCCTAAAGCACTAGTGAATGTCATCGTAATTGGTCCAACATAGTCGCGACCTGACTGGGCATCTTGTTCGGTGTGTACAGTATATGTTATATTGCAAAAGTTGCCTCCTTGATAGCATTGTGGTTGAGTGCATGTGAAGAAACCACCTACAGTGGTCGTGCCATATGGCGGCAATTCGAGATCATTGGTCAAAGGACCCCAGATCGTAGTTCCCATTCCGCCAACAATATTTTCGGTTTGACACGATGCACCATTTCCGCTTCGTCCCCCAGTCGCGTTCTTAGAGCAATTAAAATCGTTCACGCAATCCATCAAATAAGTCACTGACATATATTTTCGCCTCCTTTTATGTCTGAACAGTTTTTTTTCCACATTCTTATTTGACTAGCGGGTAAGTTAACAAGGCTTCCCCAAGTCGCTTTACGTCTATTTTTTATTTCTAACATATTTGATTCACTCTTCATCACAGATGATTTCAAAATGCTTGGCCTAAGAAAGACAGGATGATTTGTAACATATTTCCAGCTTCGTCGGTTTGTAACCAACTCTTTGATTGCAGTTATTTTCAGGCATGGAAGCACTCTAGCTTCACAGGCATCCAAGAAACCTTGATCGAAACCAAGTCAAGAATTCTTTACGAATAACCTTTTAAGGGTCATAATATCGAAATAGTAAGCATGAAGTGCAATAGTAAGATTGCAACGTTAGTGCTTGCTTTCTTATGCCTGACTTCTTTAGTTACTTTGCAACTTGCCGTTGTAAAGGGTCAACCAAGCAACATGACAGCTCCTGGAATAGAATGGCAGAGGAACTATTTTGTTGCAGGCTCGGAGGATAATAGTGGAATTGAGGCGGTATCCAATCTAATTCAAACAATTGACGGCGGATATGTCTTTATGGACTTAGGTTGGTCTCACCAGCAGACTTTTACACCAACTACTGTTTACAAAGTTGATTCTTCGGGCAACATACAATGGAAAAGAACTATCGACAGATTTGTAGGAACAACCATAATTCAGACAAGTGATGAAGGATATGAAATTTCAGGCAAGTGGTCCACTTATGGCACAACCTACATATACACGCCTACACTTCTCAAGACCGATCCTCAAGCAAACATTGAGTGGACACGAAATTATTCAAAAGTGCCGGACTTGGGCATTGTTACTTCCCAAAATTTTGGTGGTTCTTCAAGCACTCCGAGAATTCAAACAAGCGATGGCGGGTTCGCTTATTGGAATCATCAGCTAAGTAATAGCTCATTTCAGAGCACTGTGAAAACTGACACAAACAACCGCGTACAGTGGGCAAAAAATTTAACTTTTGCGAGCAACTATGGCATTGATAATCTTTATTTAACCTCGCTAATTGAAACATCCGATGGCGCGCTTGCCGCATTAGGTGTAGGATACATGATTCCTGGCAATACTCTTACTGGCAGAATTTATTTAGTCAAGACCGAACCCTTTTTGCCTTTACCTTCACCAACCACATTACCAACCCCTATTCAGAAGTCTTCAATGATACTTAGCGAACCATTTTTGGAATCAATAATCATAGCCTTTGCCTTAACTATAGCCGTGGTTGTTAGTTTGCTTTTCAGAAGACATCTAAAGAACCGAGAACTTAAGTAAGTAGATCTTTCCCACGGCGGCATTATTTTAGCTCTTTGCTTCTATGCTGAAGCCCCAAATGTATCTTAAGGTTTTTTTGAATATTTAATAAACATGTAATCAGACAAAGAAAAAATAGGATAACATTGTTTTTATCAGTCTCCGTATTCTGGGTTGGATATGTCTGCTCCGCATTTTTGGCATTTGTAACTGCGAATTTTCTTGCGGCAGCTTTGGCAACGGCTCTGGATCACTGAGGTGCCGCATTTTGGGCATTGCAGATCAACAACTTTCATGAATGTTCACCTCGCAAACTGTTTTCTGGTTAGTATGTGACGGAGCCTTTCCATGAGCGTGGTTTTGGCAGGTTTCCACAGGACGCATCGGGATTGTTGACCGCGGGATTTATAGACGGGTATTCAAAGGAAAATGTGTATTCCAAGTTTTCTGAGCCCTTGGCTTGCACAGTTGCCCTGATCGGGGGGAATTGTAAGGTCAGCTTCATATTTTCACCTTGTTTTAAAAATCACCCTGCAAATTTACTCCACGTTGGAAATCTGCACGTATGCGTTTACGAATCTGCGGCGCCACTCATCCCAAGCGCGGAAGTCAAGAAGCGTTCTGATTTCGGCTTTCAAGTGTCCGTCGAGCCATTTGCGCACGGCTTGGGCGTCTTTGAAGACGGTTTTTTCAAACATGTAATTTTGGATTTCCCATCTACGCGAGCCCCGAACTTTTCCAAGCGTAATCTTCACACCACTGCCGAGCTCTTTCACTCGGAATTTCTCGAATTTCTCGGGGTCAGCTACACGGTACCGCCAAACCGTCGTCGATTCTTCGAGTCCCGGCATTTCAGTCGCCTCTTTGCTGCTTTTCGTTTAGCTGCTCCATTACGCCTTTGACGGTTTTCTGCACGATTTTTTCACCTTCGCTTTTCGGCTTCGGCAAAATCTGCGGCAACACTTCGCCGTCGGGTTCCGCTGGGTACCCAAGCTGCATCCGCGCCTCCGCCACCGTTACGATGCCGTTCTGCACGAGGTCGCTGACGAATTTGGCTTTATCCTCCACCGTCGCATCCCAGATTGGGCGCCAAACCACATGGGGGATTTCGACGCCTTCGCCGAACTCATCCGCCACCAACCGCTTAAACAGAACCGTCTCCAAGACGTCGCCTACAATTTCCTGAAGCATACGCAGACGGGTCACGTATTCCTGCATGACGACGTCGGCTGTGGCGCGGTTGGTTCCTTGGCTTTCGCCCAGGAAAATTTTGGGTACGCCTAGGACGGCTTCGCGTTGCTTGTAGAGGTAGTCGAGCCAGAACTGCACGTTGACGTCTTTGGTTAGGCTTGGGAAGCACATCGACCGTGACGTCGCCGCGCACAAAAACGTCGGTGGCTGCTTTGCGGTCACGGAACGCCTCCATAAGCGTCGCGATTTGGGCGTCGCTGAAAGGCCTCTCCGCCGTACCCGCCTTCACGATGAGCATCGGCTTGCTGTAGGTGTGGCAGATAATTGCCATGTCATCCTCAAACTGGTCGATAAGCGCCTGAGTTTTAAGCAGCGGACGCAGAAGACTTGTACCGTAGCTCCATTCGTACCACCAGCTTTTGGCTCCCCACTGAAAATGAACCATGTCCTGCGCGGTGAAAACCACGGGCGGCACGGTGAGCAGTTGGATGTAGCCGAAGACGTTGCCGTAGGCGTCGCGTCTGGGGCGCATGTAGACGGGGTCGAGGGGTTTTAGCCAGGCAACTTTGCCCGAGGTTTCGTCTGGGCAAATCTCCAGAAAAGCGTTGCCGAAAACCAGCATATCCGTCGCCGCGATGCGCAGGGTGTGGAGGATGTTTTGTTCGTCGAGCCAGTCGGTGAGCCATTGGCGGACGTCGTTGTCTGCGCCACTAAGCTCGAACCCGTTGCTGACTGCCAAATTCACGGTGACGTCGATGGCTGCCTTGATGTACGGTGTGAACGTGTAGAGGTCTTTGTATTTGGGCAAATCCTCGATGGGTGTGACTCCCCAGGTGCGGTCCCAAAGCGCCGTGTACGGCGGGGTAACGAACCCTGCACCCGAGCCTTTGAGCATGTAGCGGCTAACGTAGCCGTACAGCATGTCGTCTTTTTTCCAGCTAACAGGCACCTCCTCCACGATCTGACGCTTAGCCACGTCGGGCGGCACCTGCCTCTCCGCCTTAAAACCCAACTTTGCCTGCAGTTTTTGGAAGCTCTCGCTGATTTTTTCGGCTACAAAACTCATTTTTCTTTGCTCCTTTGTTTAATGTGATTTTGATGTTGTAGCATTGCTGCTCATTTTTTAGTTAGCTTTTTTGCGTTTTGAAAAAGGCGCCGCGCTGCCTGGGTGAGGCGGATTTTGCTGTTTTTTCCACAAAATAGTTCTATGCGTATTGTCCTTTGACGCCACTCTCGGCGGCGGGAAGAGCATGTCGGGGGTTTGCTGTGTGGTTCGGTTCTGGTCGGGCGTTGGGGTTGCTTTGTCGTCGGCTCAGTCGAGCTGTTATTGTGTCATTGTTGATTCATGCATGTCTTGATTCACATATAGACATTTCGAACACCAACCCCTCAAACGACACAAGCAGCCCAGCCTGAACCTCAATGGGTATAGACAGCAAAAACTAAATCCTGCCTAACCCGCCACGTTTTTGTTTACTTAAATCACGCAAACATGCTTAATGCGGCAGCATCGCGGCTCCTTTCCCAGGCAGAGGAGCCTGCACCGCCGACAGCACCGCCAACGCCATGCTCCAGAAGAGGTCGTACTCGCCTTCAAGATGGCTAAACCGCTAATGCCCAATCTTGATCAACATCAACCACTCCGCGTTGAGTTCAGCAGTTTAATCTACGTCGTCGAGACGTTTGGCGTGGATATAAGGGATTTTGACTTATCGGCCCGATTCTTTTTCTTTACGGTACCTACGCGGATGCCTCATTAACTTTCTTTGCGTTACCCTGTGGTTTACGTTTGGGCTTTGGCGGTCTTGATTGTGCATAGTCGATAACTGTTTGCAGGTCTTTTTTTGAGTAGTGATTGGTAGCGATAAAAATACATAACATTGCGACTATTGTACCGATTATGGTTGCTATCTCAATCCAAACGGCGATTGTAATCAAAAAATCGTTTGATAAGGCATAATAAAGTAGCGCTAATAGACCTGATATCAGCGAGATAACTGAAAAACCGATGAATGTTGTAAAAACTTTCACGTCTGTAAACAGGCAAGAGAATCTAACATGAAATTTTGTCAACCGCTCTATTTCCGAGGTTTTAAGTTGTAGCTCCCATGAGGCAGCCATCACCGCGGGTAATGCGAAAAAAACAATAAATCCTAGACTTGAGAAAGTTGCGACAATTATGCCTTGTTCAGGTAACACTGTTGCTTTGATTCCACCACTGCTCATACTTAGCCTGAAGCATATCAGCTATTGGCTTTGTAGCATTCCAAATTATCAGGTTGTTTGTCGTCAAAGGCTTTTCCTCTAAATGTCCCTTTTCGAGTCTGAAGTTCTTGCCATCGATAAACAACCAGTGGGGAATCATTTCTTGGCTTTTTTTTATGGTTATTCTATTATCATCTGCAAGATTGGCAAGCCACGGAAGTGCTTGTCGTCTTTCTTCCCAATCCACTTCTGATGACAATAACAAGTGAAATTCGGAGACGCTCGAACACGCTTTTTCCATAGCCGCTCTAACATCTTCTTTGTTAAAGAAATCAGGTTGAACGGAAGAGCTCATCCAGACAGTTTTCTCGGAAGAGTTTAACAGTTGCACTATTTTTTCCTCAGGAGATTTGTTTAGAACTTCTTCCAAGTGCATTTTTCTATTTGCCTCCCACATGGCTATAAAACACCCTACTCCGTAATCGCATCGTACTTATGTCGAAGGGTTGGTTTAAAAGGTTTTGCATGGAAGCCCTAAGTTCCTTCCTGCGCAACCGTTGCACAAATGTATCTTTTGACGGTTTTTTGGGGGTGGTATAAGCCATGTTTAAAAACATTAGTAACTCACACAATAATGTTTTATGTGTGTATTCTAAATAAACTACAACCAACTGCCAATTAATAAATGTGAAGGCTCGTAACGGTTTTATATCACCTGACAGTTAGTGGAAATTCTAAACATCTTTTCTGTCCTTCAAAATTAACAATTCAGCCGTCGCCGAATGAGATTAAAAAAATTGAAAGAGTTATGCACAAAAAATTTGTTTATTTGATATTCTGGCTTTGGTTCGTCAGCCCCGCATTCATGGAAATGTTTGGCTCTTTGCAGGATTCCAAATTATGAACTCCTTTTTCTATTTGTGTTCCCACATCTGAAGGCTTCAATCAGTGTGGCAGCATTGCAGCTCCTTTTCCAGGCAGCGGCGCCTGCACTGCACTCAAAACGGCCAGCGCCATGCTCCAGAAGACGTCGTCGTGTCCCCCGTCAGGATGGCTAAAACGCAGGTGCCCAGTCTTCATAAGCATGTACTTTTCCACGTTGAGTTCAGCCGTCAAATCCACGTCGTCGAGCCGCTTGGCGGGGACGTAGGGGATTTTGACTTCGCCAGAACGCATTTTTTCACGCAGAATCGTCGCCATCTCCTCCTTGGACTGGACAGTGAACACTATGCCTGTTACGCCTTGGATGCCGCTGTGAGTCATGTCTTCAGTTATGTAGTTTCCAACGCCCGTCACGTCAGTGTAAACGCTGCGTATGCTTCGCCAACGGTCCTGCAGGCTCTTCACGTAGCCAATGACGCTGGCGTATTCGGTGTGGAGGGGGAAGCGGTGAACATGAACAACTCGAAGCTGGAAACCCAAACGCTCAACAACCAAAACGACGCTGAAATCCTGCTCCTTGCCCAAATCCACGCCGACGAAAAACTCGCCTATGGGCTGCGCCTGGAAGTCGAGGGGTTGAAGTTGGCTGTCGATGCAGCCCACGATTAGGCTCTGGGTTAGCCACGCGTCGACGTCTTCCACGAACTCCGCCATGAACTCCCGCAAAAAACGGTCAATCGGCAGTTGGCTGCGCATTTCGTCGATGAAGCCTTGCTTGATTAGTCCTGCTTTGACGACTTCTTCGCAGGTGATGGTGTGCTTGCTGAACTCTGCGGCTTGGGTCATGCGGTAGTAGACGCTGTCTTTGCTCCAAGGCGTGCTGCTGGCTACGAGGGTGCCGTCGGTGGTGCTAAGCATGGGGTAGAGGACGTTGTAGAAGATGAGTTTGTCGTCTTTGAAAAATGCGCTTTCGTCACAGATAACTTGGTTTGCCGTGTAGCCCCGAAGGAGCTGCGGGCTGTTGGGTAAGGCGACGATTTTGCTGCCGTTGCGGAAACGAATCGTTGTGCGCTGCATCCTCTCCACGAGCGCGGCGTGTTTTTGCTTTGGCATGGCGGCGAGGAAGTCTTGGATGCGGTCGCTCATAATCATGCTTTGGCGGAGGGTGGGAGCCACAATCAAGGTCAACGTCTTCGGGTAGGCGCACGCGAACCAAATCGCACGCAAAGCAATACAGGTTGTTTTGCCTGCTTGCCTGCTCCACCTAACCACGATGCGTTTTGCCCGATCCCGAAGAAGGCTAGCCTGGTAAGGATAGACCTGAAACCCAAAAAACTGTTGGGAGAAAAGAACTGGGTCTTCAGGCACAATTAGGCGGGGAAACGCCGTTTCAGGCGCCTTCTGACTTTCTTGGTCGCTGCCCACCATCCGCCGCAACCGCGATTGCTGTCTCTGTTTCATAAGGAATGCCTCAAGCATGTTCAGGTTTTGCCGATTGGCGAAACTGTCGATTCGTCAGAATTAACTAGTTGAAAATCTGATTCTTAAAAAAGGGAAAAAGGTTGTTTGGCAAGCCGCTGGTTTATTGCTTGCTTGTTTTTTCGTGTTTAGCTTTCAGGTCAGCGTTCTCCTTCTTCAAGTCGGCGTTTTCATCCAGCATCGCTTTCATGACAGTGTTGAGCTGAGTCATCATGTCGTTGATACGCAGGTTCAACACACCAATTTGCTGCATCACGGGAGAAGCTTGAGAAAACACCTGTGCCTTAGATTCACCCAAAATTATCGCCTCCTTTGCCGTTGAATTGAAGCCGAATATTGTTTCTTTATGCTGCTGTCAACTTTGCCTTTAATTCTTCAACTTCTGCCCTTAGCTTCTGCAACTCCGCAAGAATCGGCACTGAAAGCAAACCATAGTTTATCCCTTCGGGCTGCCCGTCATCGTCTAGTTTTACTAGTTGAGGATTAATTGAGTAGACTTCTTCGGCGATCAGACCCATCGTCCTACCTAGCGCTGCAGCTCGCTTTGCATCTGCCCAATCAAACGTTACAGGTCTTAGATTGTAAATCCATGAAGCGTCAGGCATTGTAACAATATTTGTCTTATTGCGTTGTGATGACCAGCTGTAGTAACTTCCGAGTATGTACAAATCGCCCCAGGGAGTCAAAGTCATTGTGGTTGTGAAGTTGTTTAATTGAGGCAGGCTATAGTTACATCGCCAGTAATAGTTTGCATAAGATCCACCATCAAAGCACATGTTTGAATTTGAAGATAGGCTTACATAGTGCCCGGATGTCGAGTAAACCGATCCGCTCACTGTCATGTTTCCTGAGCCGTCATCTAGCTTGTTGTTCATTGTCCAAATCGTGCCGTTACCATAGATCGAGAATTTCGACCCAGGATTTGGTCCGTCATACCAGAAGGCAAGACTGTCTGACGCTGGAATATAACTTGCTGCACAATTAACGCTGTCAATGATTTCCCAGTATTCAGTGGCATTGTCGACGAATTGTATGCTTGCACCGGGGCCGGTTGTACCCTCCATCAGAGAGGCATTATCGATTTCTAACCATATACGGGTCATCGTTGCATTAGTTAAGGCTGGGCCACCTCTCAAGCCTTTTACGAGACAATCACCGGAACAATTTTGAAAATACAACGGAAAAGCCACTGTCCCTCCAATAGATTCCGCGGATAAAGATCCATTAACGGTCAAATTACCGGCGCAAGTCATGTTGCCTGCAATGATGCTGCCATGAGCTGTCAAATTACCCAAATCCAAGTTAGCAGGAGTGTATAGGTTATTCATCACCAGGAACAGCGTGTCATAATTACCTGAAAAGTTAGTTGTCTCGGCCACGTTCCAAGGTGGGTTGCCGCTCCCCGTATAGATATTTAGCGTGTGTTGGTCAGTTCGGTTAAAAAGTGACCCAATGCCGCCGCTTGTCATACTTGGAAAGCTACCACTCCCGCTTTGAACTGGAACACCAGAATCGGTCAGACATATCAAAGGCCCTGATAGCGCAACTGGCGGTGCACCACTTCCAACCCAGCCGTGTCCAATACAGAAAGCGCCTCCGCCTGACGATTTGGAAGGATCGGTTTGACTGCTTATGAAGCCATAAGTGACAAGGTCGTTCTTGGTCATCAGTGATTGGTTAACCTGCAGAATTGGGGCGCCGCCCATGCCTTGAATTACGCCCATGTCAATCCAATTTCCCTTTGGTCCGTCGATAGTTAAGACTCCCTGAACTTCTAAATTTCCAGAAATCGTTTGGTCTGCGTTGGCCGGATCAATAAGGGCTACAGCAACATAAACCCAATTGCTGGATTGATTGAGGGCGGCGTTCGCTGTATAGTTGTAATAATTGCTGGGATCACCGGAGCACTCGATAGAATCGCCTCCGACGCTCTCGATGCATGCGGTTGCGTCAGGATAATTATCCCAGAAGGTCTCTCTATCTAGCCAAGACATGAAATTGAAAGCCGATCCTGTTGGACTTCCGCCACAGTCAATTCCCAGAGACTGGAAAACAGTTTGGTGGAAAAGACTACTTCCAAGGCTTATTTCAACTTGAGGCGCTGTTGAATTTCCTGAGGAGACATTGCTGCTGGGGGTGGATTGATTAACTCCGAAATAAGAAACCGACCCGCAACCGCCTTTAAATGGTGCTGAATTTCTCATTGTTGCAGTTATTTGTACGTTCGATTTTTGGCTTGTGGAAGAGATAAGAAGATACCATACCTCATGCATGACGTTGCCGATTTGTGTGGCGGTGAGTCGTGTTGCAGATTGAGAACCAACCAAAATGGAACCAATACAGTAATCAGTGTAGTTTTGGTAGTTACAAGCAATTCCCATCAATACTATTATGTTATTACCTTTTCCTAAGTATGGGTCCAGGTTACTTGGTTGCTGCTTGAATCTTGCGAGGTACCGCTGTAGTGGTCGCAGACTACCATTTGTTTTTCACCTCGTTGAATGGATTGAACGTTTGAGATGTTGACGATTCAAAGGGCATAGCATTTGTCTTGAAGAAAAATTGGACAAATGCCAGCCAATTGGTTTCTGGTTTTGATTTTGGCTTATTCATGCTTATCACTCAAATTATCGGGACTTTCTTGAAATGACTAAAGAAAAGACAAGTTTTTTATTCTGAAACGAAGCTAACACATGTGACCAAAAAATGAGAAAACTTGCCTATACACTGTTAATGTTGACTGTTATGGTTATTGGGCTCGTGCTTATCGGTCATGTACCTGTCGGCAATGCCCAGAAGTGCACAAACGTCGGCGGCATAATTAGCCGAGACACAACTTGGACGCCCTCAAATAACCCCTACAACTTCACAGAGGATGTAACAGTAGCGAGCGGTGTCACATTAACTATTGAACCAGGCACAGAAGTTTCTGGTTTTATCGGTGTTAGCTCATGGGTGTCACCGGATGATTCCCATTTGCTCGAGGTAAACGGAACATTACATGCAGAAGGAACCGCACAGGACCCTATTGAGTTTGGATCAATCAACGTAGGTTTTGGGTCGTCAAGTGCCAGTTGGAACGCCCAATCTTCCTCAGGCTCTATAATACAATATACAGAAAACGAAGGATTTATTGGAACATATGCATCCCCCAAAATAGACAACAACAAAGTACTCAACATTGTGGTCTCCGGAGGCTCACCAGTAATCTCCAACAATGTGATCGCAACTGAAATGGACATCGAAGCTGGGTCCCCCGTCATTTCGAATAATACAATCACTGCGGAATCTGGTGGTTACCCAACAGAACTTCCCGCCGTCAATTTTGAGGGCCAAAATTCTGCGTTATTTTATGGGAATCATGTCAATGGCGGTTTGTTCGCAAGCGCGGGGTCGCCTAATGTTGAGAATAATCTTATCCAATATGGTGGTATAACAGTTTACGGCGAAACAAACCCAGTTATCGAAAATAACACTATCGCCGCTTGCAGTATCGGAATAAACATTTACGACTTAAGCGGCTCACCTGCCCCCACCATAGCCTACAATAATTTTGAGCAGAACAGCCAGTATAACATTTACTTGGGGCAACAGGGCAATTACAGCTCGACCGCCCCCAGTGTCGATGCTGCGGATAATTGGTGGGGAACAACTGACCTCTCAGTAATTAACCAGACGATTTATGACCACAAAGACAACTTCAATGTTGGCACAGTGACGTTTACACCTGTTCTAACTTCGCCTAATGTTGAGGCTTCGCCTGATCCGAACGCGCCCACGCCGACCGCTAACCCCGCCCAAACAACAAACCCAACCAGCCAACCCACAACATCACAAACCCAAACTCCGACAGCAACCACCCAGCAGCCAAGCATTCAGAGCAAAGTGTTGTTTGGCCTTAGTTGGGATGAAATTGCCATAGTTGGGTTAACCGTCGCGGTTGTCGTTTTGGTGGCTGCCACCCTGTTCTATCGTAGCAGAAGCGCCAGGCAAGCAAAGCAACCCTAACCCTTTTCCTGTTGGCTTTCTGCTCCAACCCAACCCTTTCCAAACCCGCAGCCTTTTCCGCGCCTTCCTTGCCCTCCGCGGTTTTTTTCAGCATTGCTTCGAGCGTGTCTAGGTCTTTGTCGATTTGCCGTTCGTCCAATCCTTTGGCGACGCTGTTTATTATTTGGGCGGTGTAGGTGGCGATTTTGGTGTAGTTTTGGCGTTCGGCGATGGTTAGGAGTCTTTCTTTTCCTGTTTCGTCTCTTATGTGGTCGAATTTTCCGCGGGCGCAGTTGCCAGAAATAAACTAAGAAAAGAGAAAAAAGATGTTAGATAAGCCGCAGGTTTACTGCTTGCTTGTCTGCTGTTTGGATTTGAAGTCAGCGTTCTCCTTCTTGAGCGAGGCATTCTCCTCCATCAAAGCCTTCATAACAGTGTTAAGCTGCGACATCATATCGTTAATGCGCACGTTTAACAGTCCGATGTGCTGCATGAGCGACTGCCCTTCAGGAGCTGCCTGTAAGTTGTCTTGTGCCAAGTAAGTCACCTCCTGCGTCATTGGTTGCCAAGAATCAAGTGATCTTCCTTAAGCTGCCGCCACTGAGTTTTGCTTGAGCTGACTCTCCAATTGATCCACACGCGCCCGGAGCTTCTGCAGTTCAACAACTATTGGCACAGCAAGCTTCTCGTAGTACACTCCATCAATGTTTCCCTGAGCATCAATGTAAGTAAGCAAAGGCTGCAAAGCATTGACATCCTCCGCGATTAAGCCAATCTGCTGGTTGACGCCTCGAAGTGCCTGCTCTTCCTGTTTCCAGTAAAACGTGACTGGTTTCAGGTTGTAGATCCACGAGCTGTCGGTTACTGGTTGAATGCGTTCCTTGTAGCGTATGGATGAGCTGGATTTATACAAAGTACCGCTACTGTTACAGTACACGGGCACGTTGCTGCCGTTCAATGTTTGCGGCAAGCTAAGATAGCCGTTGTTCCAGACTTGCATGAGAATCGTGTTGTCAAAGTAGGTGACCCAGTTATGGTCTCCAGTGCCGCTGCCTCCACCAAAGCGAACGTTCCCATAGCTGTCAAGGTATATACCGCCGTTTGAGCCTCCTCCACCGCCGCCGTTCCAAGAGTAGATGTTGCCGTTCACAGTAAAGTTGCCGCCGAGCGTGACCGTGTTGAGTGAGCCAATGGGGTTGATGTACTGGGTGAAAACCGCGCCGCAGTCTAGCGCGCCGAAGTATCCTGTGTATCCATCGTGTCCTATACCATAATAGAATGGTCCGCCGTTAGCACCCAAAGTCAAAACGTAAGAATTGGACCAGATGAGGTAGGCGTACTTTCCGCTTGATGGCCAGAAGTTAAGTTGACCTGCAAAGGTGACATTGGAATCGAACGAGGCGCCGCCGTAGACCTGGAACGAATTTGCGCCGTTGCCTGTGTATTGGAAAACTGTTTGACCCGCAACAGTCAAACCGCCAGCAAGCGTCAAGTCACCCAAAGAATCCAAAGTACTTGTACTTACACCAGACGCTTGAAAACTTATCGTATCACTGCCCGCAGTAAGCATACCTATTTTCCATTCACGGATACCGCCCTGATACAAATCTAAATAAGACGTACCAGAACTTGAACGATAAACCTCAACCACACCCAACGCCGCAACAGAGCCAGCTGCCACAATATTTCCTGAACCGTCATCCAGAGTATTGTTTCTGGAATAGAGATAACCGCCGACAGCCCATTTTAAACATAATCCACCGTGAATTAATGTTCCATCTTGAACGTTTTCATAAGCAAGTTGCCAAGTATTAGAAGATGGGTTTTCTACAGTTCCCCAATATGCACCGGTGGAATTAAGATACATCTGAACTCCTGCTACGCGGTTTGTATTGTACCAGCCTGCAAGCGTCAAGTTGCCAGAAGAATCACAAGCTAAAACTGGACCGCCACTTGAATTAATGGTCAACGGTGAGGAACTTGGGTTATTTACCGTGAGGCTTTGGCTGTAGATATTGCTCCACGGGCTACTTGATGAACCAAGAGTCAACGTCTTACCCTGCGTTGATAATGGCTGTATGCTGCCAAAGGAACCACTTGAGGTCAGGGTTAAATTCAGACCGGTGCTATCGATGCTAAAGGTTAAGTATTCAGGCATCGGTGTCACTGAGTCATTGCCTACAATCAAGTTTCGAGTGTACATGTTCTGGAACATGTTTGTTGATGTGCCAACGCTTGATGTGTTGTCGCTGCTTGGCTCAACAGCATTACCAGTGAGTATAATGTTGCCATGAGCAGTCAAATTGTTCAAATCCAAATTTCCCGGGGTTGTTTGATCAGCTTTAACAATGTGCAATGTATCAAAATACCCTGAATAGTTGCTTGTGGGACCCAGGCTTGTCCAGCTAACGGAATAAGGATTCTGTGTAATATGACATTGATAAAGTGTATTATTGCTTGTACAAATGTAAAGTTGCTTGTCAACAGGGTTCGCTGGATGTGTAGAATCTGGATAGTCTGAGGCGCTTGGAATGTTGTTGGGAGCGTCCGGAAGTATTTTTACATCAGAAAACTGAAGCCATATCATCGGGGGATCAACCATCTTTTGTATGCCGTAGCCTAGCGCTAAAGCACCTTGATCTGAGGCGAAGAAACCGCCAACTGAAAGGTCTTTCTTGACAACGACCCCACGATCAATTGCCAGTAAAGGATCATAGGAGTTCAAGGCACTATTATAACAGTCTATAACGAAAATGTTAGCGGTGTAGTTATTTGTTGTAGAGGTATCGATGAAGTGAATGTAACTATTTCCCAGTTTTCCATCGTCTTGAAACGAACGACCAGACGGTAGCCATATGCCTTTGTTGTCATAGCCGAACAAGTAATGAAGAATACCTGGAGGACTATCCCCTGCTGGGTTCATTATTGTGGCATTAGTCGTTAGCTGTACCGCGTCAGATGTTATCTGCACTGTGCTCATTTAGCATTCCCCCTTCAATTCGTTTGATTGCATTATCTTTGTTCTTTCAAATTGAGGTCCAACCGCAAACTTTGCTTGTCGGATGTTCAAACCGTTTTGCTGGAAAATGGTCGCTACCAAATTGCAGCACACTATTCCCATATTTTTCCGATTCATACGAATCACCATGATTCAACAGGTCAAAACTTGAAGGCTTGCTACTAGCATTGGATTGAAATGCCAACCGCCAAGTGATGAACCGTAACTTTCGCACAAGACTTTTATTCTTTAAACTCGCTTGAGAGAAGTGAGAACCATTCATGCGAAAACTTGCTTGCCTAATGTATGTTGCCGTTATATTTTTCAGTTTGATTTCTTTAAGCTCGTATCCTATATTGGCTCAGAAATATACATCAGCCAGTGGAATAATCGCCTCAAATACCACTTGGACCCGAGCTAACAGCCCCTACACACTTTCAGGACCGATACTGGTCAACAAAAGTGTGACTTTGACGGTAGAGCCGGGGGTCATAGTGAACCTCAATGGCAACTACATTCAAGTTGATGGCACCTTACAAGCCAAAGGAAGCGACAATGAATACGTCACTTTAAACGGCGATCCTCAATTCCCAAACAACGGAATAACGTTTACCTCATCAAGCACCAGCTGGAACCAAAAAACGGGTTCTGGCTGTATAATTGAGAAAACAATACTTAATTCAGTGAAGATTAGCATCGGCAATTCCGCAAAGATAAATAACAATACGATGAATGGAGGTTATATTGATACAGCGATAACAGTTTCATCGAGCTTTTCGCCAATAATCACAAGCAACAAAATTACTGGCGGATTGCCTTACGAAACGGCGATTACTGTAAGTGGTTTGGCAATAGTTTCGAACAATATCATAGCGAGCACTAATAATATCGCGATATTGGCGTATGATTCAACTGTAATTTCAAACAACGTTATTTCTGGCCTGTAGAAAAAGGAATAAACGCAGACGGAACTGGAGGACTTGTCTCGAATAATGTCGTCAGCGGCTGCAGCCAATGGGCAATACGCGCCGGTTCGGATGTTACGATAGAAAATAATATTGTAACTAACAGCTATGAAGGGATTGTCATCGCAGGAAACAGCAACATAATTGCAAACAATTCTATTGGGAACAGCACGATTGCAGTCTATGCTTACAACCCAGCGACCATTGTTAATAACAATTTTCAAGGAGCCAGACAGTACCTTATGAAGCTGGACATAACTGAGAAATATCCAATCAACGCGACTTACAATTATTGGGGAACAACAGACCAGCAAGCGATTAATCAAACAATATACGATTTCAAGAATGATTATAACTTAGGCTCAGTTGCTTTTGTTCCATTCTTGGACCTACCAAACTCTCAGTCACCAAGCCCTATGGCGAGCTCAAGCCCAGCACCTGCGACTCCTGAGGTCACACCTTCGGTAGCTCTTGGCACCGTTCTTGCGGCGACGGTACTATTGATTGGTTTGATGAAGATTAAAAGGGCACGGTCCGACTTTAGAAAACAAAGTTGACGCCAAGATTTCAGCAGGAGGGGAGCCGCTGGGAAACAGCCCGAGGCAAAAACGGCGAAAAGGTACGCCTTAGGCACAGTACCGCTCAAGAGAGCTTTATTTAGGCGCCCGCCACGCTTTCTCGGCTCCCAGCATCCGAACCCGCACCTGCATCCGCGGTCTTCTTCAGCATGGCTTCCAGTTGGTCTAGGTCTTTGTCGATTTGCCGTTCGTCCAATCCTTTGGCGACGCTGTTTATTATTTGGGCGGTGTAGGTGGCGATTTTGGTGTAGTTTTGGCGTTCGGCGATGGTTAGGAGTCTTTCTTTTCCTGTTTCGTCTCTTATGTGGTCGAATTTTCCGCGGGCGTAGTTGCTGCTGATTTCGAAGAGTTCTTCTAGGTGTACGATGAGTTTTTTGCGGGTGTTTTGTGTGTCGACGTGGAAGATGCGGCGCATCTTGTTGACTCGAAGGTTGACTCGTCTATCAAGACTTAACCTATAACGCATGTACACCACCCGAGGGAGGATACCCCATCAATACATCAAAAAACAAAGGTAACGATGACATCAAAAGTCAACCCAGCCCCTGCAAACTACCCCTACCCCGAGGATCAATCAAAACCTCACCCCGCTCAACATCAGGAACCAAATGAACCACAACGGGCTCCGCAAGCTGCGCCAGCACGTCGATGCGGGTCAGTTTGCTGATGTTTTCGCCGAGGGCTCGGTCGTAGAAGCTGCCGCGCAATATGATGCCGCGGATTTTTCGTTCCTGTATTTTTGTTTGGTTTCGTTTATGCATAGAATCACCTGACGCCACTCTGAGGCGGCGGATACGGCTCGGCGGCTTGGAGGCGGACCTTTGGGGGTTGTTGGGTTGTGAGGTAGGCTGTGAGGGCTTCGCGTGTGAGTTCGGCTCGGGTGTGGCTGTTGACGGTTTTGTGTTTGATGGCTTGGTCGATTTGTTGTGCGAGTTGCTGGGGGATTTTGATTGTTACCCAGTCTTTGTCTGCCACCGCTGCGTCACCGTTGACACACCCATGTCTTGATTCACATATAGGCATTTGTGAACAGCAACCGCTCAAACGCACAAAACAAAGCCCCACAAACCCCGACAAATATACACAGCTAACTTTAAATCCATCTTACTCACACATGAATCATAAGTGACAACATGTCTTCTGAAGAAAACAGCACCGACGACTACACAACTGTGAGACTCCCCAAAGAACTAATGGAAGAAATAGACCAAATCATCAAACGTGGAACAAGAGGATACAAGAGCCGATCAGAATTCATAAAAGAAGCCATAAGAAAACGCTTCGAAGAACTCCAAGCCGCACAGCCCCCGCCCACGCAGCCGCCGCTCGAGCACTTCAACGTAGACGAAGAAGGAGTCCGAATACTTGACCGAACCTTAGCCACCAAAACCACAAACGGCAGAATAATAGACGTTTACTTTAAACCTGAAAGCGTATGGTGCGATTACTGCCAATCCAGCAGCTGCCGACACATCAGATTCGCAGAAGACCTACCAGCCGTCCAAGAAATCCTAAACAAGAAAGGCTGGACAATCAAACCATAAAAAACAAAAGCACAAACAACAAAGTGTCTTTTGCAGGTTAACAAAAAAATAAAAAAGGAAATGATGTTTTGTTGATTTGGCTTATGCGTGTTTTCTTGTGGTAAGGATCGCGAGCACTGTGCCGACCCAAAAAGGGCATCGGTCTTAAGCAAATCAAGAAACAGAAATCTATGAAAATAAAAGAAAATATTTAGGCGGCAGGATTATGCTATTCGCCTAGGATTCTTCTGAAGGCTGGGTACATTTCGGCGGCGCGTTCTTGCATTAAGAGTTCGTAGTATTGGTAGATGATGCCGACTGACAGCAATATGCCTGTTCCTGTTCCGAATGTGCCGAAGAAGTCTGCGCTTGCCGCTACTAGTCCGACGATGATGCCTCCGAGAACCGTGACTACTGGGATGTAACGTTTAAGGACGGCTTCGATGGGTCTTCCTGATCTACGGTAGCCTGGGATCTGCATGCCTGAATCCATGAGTTGCTGTGCAACTTTTGCTGGGCCTAAGCCGCCGACTTCGAGCCAGATTAGGGAGAAGACAGCGCAGAAGGCTACTAGTATTCCTAAGTAGCAAGCGGCTCTTATGGGGTCAAGGGCAACCTGTTGAATGTTAGCGGGCGCGGTTACTAAGTATGCGAGCCCGCTGACGGGTGCAACGTTTGCGGCGCCGCTGCTTGAAACTGTCGTGTTAAATTGTCCAAGTATCATGAAGAGGAGATTGTGTGCTGAAGGTTGAGGGCTGCCCATTTGGCTCCAGAGTAGTTGTGTGAAGAAGTAAACGTTTGCGAATAATGCGGATGCGAAGATTACAGGCAGGTTAGATACGTAAAGTAGTTTAATTGGATATCGGCTTCGGAATCCTTTGTAGCCTGCGTAACTCATTGGGAGCTCGATTCTTACTCCGTTAAGGTAGATAACTATTAGGAATGCTGCTACGGTGGCGAAGAACCCGAGTAGTGAGGGATATACTCCGGAGCGAAGGCCAACTATCCAGGTTACTAGTGAGATGCCGTGGTTTAGGTATGCGTTGAGTGAGCCGATGAATAATCCTGTTGCTGGGGAAAACATGTCCCAGACTACCGATTGGGCTACGCCTGCCATGATGAAGAGGCTGATTCCGCTGCCTAGACCCCAGCCTTTCTGGATGAGCTCGTCCATAAGCATAACCATGAGTCCGGCGGCGAGGAGTTGGAAGAAGATTATCAGCGCTGTTGAGCCTGTAAGTGAGCCGAACATGCCGCTTATGATGTATGCTCCAGCTTGGATGCCTGTTAGAAGTATGCTGAATACTTTGCTGGCGGAGGTGAATAAGCCTCTGTCTTCGGAGTTTGACATGTCGCATTGGATGATTGAGGATCCTGCGAGCAGCTGGAGAATTAAGCCGGCTGTGACGATGGGTCCGATGCCTAGCTGCATTAGGGTTCCGTTGTTGGATGCGAATATTACTCGCAGTTGGCTAAATGAAGATGAAACTGATGATGAAATCCCGTAAAGTGGGATTTGGGACATTACAAGGAAAATAACTAGGGTGAGGCCTGTCCAGAAGATTTTCTCGTTGAAGCTTACTTTTCGTTCGGGCTTCTTGATTTCGGGTAGAACTCGTCCAATTGGCTTGAATAGACCGAGGAATCTTCCAGGCATTTAGCAGCTTTACTCTCCGTTGACTTGGGAGCCTACGATTTCTCCGCCTGCTTTCTTGATTTTTTCCGCCGCTAGTTTCGAGTAGGTGGGTACTTGTACAGTTAAAGGCTTGGTGATTTTTCCTGAACCTAAAAGTTTTGTGTAGCCTAGTTCTGCCAGGTTTATTTGTGGTTTTTCTTGTTGGCTTGTTTGTGCTATTTCGTCGAGTTTTCTTAGGTTTATTGGGTTGTCTATGGTGTGGAGGCTTTTTGGTGATACGAAGCCGTTTTTGCCGAAGTAGTCAGGTTCATGGGTTACAACGTAGCTCCATAAGTGTTTATGTCGCCCGACTTTTCGGTGTCCTTTAGACCCTGAGTCTCGGTGCTGGCCGATTCTACCGTAGCCTACCGTTCTTGAGCCTCTGAATTTTCTTATTTTTCTTAGTTTATGCGGCATTTTGGTCAGCTTCTTTGTTTATTGCTGTTTCAGCTTTTCTTAATTTTATTTCGAGTACACCGTTCTTGAATTTGGTGTACATGACGTCTGGAATCACTACCTTCGGCAGATTTAAACTTTTATAGTATCTGCGGTCTTTGGATTTTGCCGACAGCGTGATTTTCTGGTCTTTCACATGAATTTTGAGAGTATCCTTATTAAACCCTGTGATTTCGGCGACGACCGTTATGAAGCTGTTTTCTTCCAGAATGTCTATGAGTGGTTTTTGTTCTTGGAATTTGCGTTCGCTAAAGTTTTTGGATGGTCGAAAGCTCGGTGGAACAGGTATAGCTTTTATGCGGTAAGCATGTTCAGGTCTGGTCGCTTTTGTTTTTGTGGCTTTTTCTGGTTGATTGTTGAAATCTAGCCACTTACGGTTTTTTGCGCTTCTACGCCATTTTGCACTCGTATCTTTCCCCCTCCAATACCTATACGGATTTCAAACTCGTAACTATAAAACGTATCGCACATAAAGGAAGAGAAAACAAGCAGATTGGCTGAAGCAGTTTTCCATCAAAAATGACGTTTGAATGCCAATTTGACGGTTTTATAGTCTATATATTTTCGTTTTTTTGGTTTGGTCGGTTATTTTTTGGGCTTTTTGTTTTGGGTTTTGCAGATATTTTTAAGTTGAGACTTTTGGTTTGGTGAAAGTTGAGACTTTCCGCCTTCGGATTTTGTGTTTTGGGTTGCTTTTTTGGTTTAGGCTTGGTTTCTGCTTGAGCGGTGCCCATTTGGGATGGGCGGGATGCGACTTTCAACATAGCGCCTATGTTGAAGTTATTGTCGGTTATGGGCGCTTTGGCGTGGAGTTCTCCGCGGAAGGCTTCCCTGTAACCGAACAACAGGCACCGCCGGCGGGATTCAGACAAACGGTTGGTTCAAGCCCGCCTTCCCCATCTTCGCCCAGGCGAACGCACATAATACAGTTCAGGAATCAGACGCCCCTACAGTTGCCCACCGCAGGCTCAGGACGCCCAAAACATAAGTTAAAAATCTCCAACTTTACCTGTTCGGGCATAGCTTTAATGTTCTTTTCGAAGAACAGCTTGTTCCCTTGGAAGAGTAATATCGCAGATGTTGTGTAATTCAACATGACGCTGGATCTAGTTGGAGTATTGCAACATGAACATGAAAAATGCGTTGACTGCGCTATTTTTTTGTTTGCTCGCGGTTTCCGCAGTGGGCTTTTCCGCTGCAAGAGCAGACTCAGGCAACCCCATATACTTTTCAGGTGGAGTGACAGTGTTCTCGCCGCTTAATGAAACCTACACGTATAATTATCTGACATTAACCATGAGCACAAACCTCGACCAAAATGTAGCAATGCCCATTGAACTTAGCTACAGCATCGATGGAAACAGCGAAGAACCGATCTTTTTGACGGATATGGCAAATATTCATCTCCCCATGTTAACTAACGGATCGCACCGATTAACGGTATTTGAAAGAGCTTACCTAACAGGTTACCTAAGCTGGGAGAACCCACCAGGAGCGCCATTCAAGGAAACCCCAATTGGAAGCGGCAACTACACCGCCACCTGGGCTGACACAATCTACTTCTCAATAAACAATGAAACCTCCCCTATTCCTTCTCCAACCCCCGCGTCAGACACCTCAACGCCAACAGTTACCCCAGTAACCTCTATTCCTGAGTTTTCTTGGTTGGTTATTGTGCCTCTGGTTCTTTCCGTGTTCTCTGTTGTCATGATAGTTAAGCATCAAAAGAACCGCTGACTTGAAAATTAGACCTTTCCAAGTTAGACTACCCTGACATGCATAGGCCGTTCTAATTTTGAGTACAATCGTTCTAATGACAAGAATCAAATAAAAATTCAGCAGATAAGAAGCTATGAGATTAACTCTGTTAAGGAAGCTTATGCCTGCAATAGCAGTTAATGCACTATTAGCTTTACTTTTTGTGGTAACTAACTATTCCATTTGGGATTGGGCAGGAAGCAGCACCAGCCTTGTGCAACTAGTTAGCTACAGTCCCTTCTGGATCAATGTGGTTCCCCTTGGGCCACTTGAAAATCATCAGTTAGTAAACATAGCCTTAGTTAAAGGTCCAACACTTAATTTTCCTTTTTGGTTGTTCTTCTTAGCAATAGCAGTAAACCTATGCTTCATGGCTAGATTTGCAAGCAAAAAGCCTTCTTCCAGTTTGTAGTCAAGAAACTTTGACTAAAGTCAGTCAAGAAAGTTTTACGAGAAGCCTTTTATCTCAAACTAAAGGCATGAATGATTATGGGCTGTTTAAGTAAGGGTTTGGCTTTAGTCCTGATTCTGATAGTGGCTATCTCAACCGTAAGTCTGCTGATGGTTGAACCTGCAGGTGCCCAAACATTACCTAAGCCATCTGTCCCTCAATCCTCAATAAACTTTGCTGAACACTCTTATGTTGTACCAGAAAAGATTTCCATTGACCCATTTACTGGCGCAAAAAGCACTATGCAGGCATATACCGTGATAAATGTAACTCTTACGGTAACTGTCACAAACTCTCCACTGGCTACTGCTTATCTGTTAGAAGTTAAAGGTCATTATACCTCTGATTGGGATTATCTTACAATGGATTACTCGATGGGTGGTATTATTAATATAACCGCTTTTGCTTCCTCTGGCGCTCAGACAGTCATAACTTTATCTGGCAGTGGTGGTAGCCAAGTCGAGTTGGGATTTAGCGACCATTGGTCAATTACTGTACCTTCAGGCGGAAAGTTAGATTTTAGATTAGAAGCTATTAATGGTGAAGTAGGAAGTAGAGTATTTGGTGGATCCATATATGTGGGAGAATCAAGCGATTGGAGTCCAACTCAAACTATAACCATGCCTGCAAGTTCCGTCTCTGCTTCACCGACTGAGACCCAATCGGCTGACCTAACCTCAACCCCTGCAGTTCCAGAGTTATCTTGGTTGGCAGTTGTGCCTTTGCTTCTTTCCGTGCTCTCTTTCGCCGTGATATTTAGGCATCGAAAAAACCGCTAACCAAAACAACCAGACTTTTCCTGATGTAATTGTTAATGGAATGTTTGATGATTTTCTTGGTGCCTGTGTCTCAGAATTTTGATTATTGCTGAATTAGATATTTTGCCTTTACGAGTTAGTCCAGCGGCTCATCTCGCTGAGGGGGGACAGGGTTTGATGGAAAGAGTTTTGGTCTATAACCTCTGGGAGCAAATAAGTGAGCGGTTTAGTGTCTACAGTGACGTAGGTTGAAAGGAACGGTGCCCTAGTTTTTGTGGGGTTGCTGTTGATAATGTTTAGCTGTGACTCATGCATGTGACCTATGCAAATAACCGATTGCAGGTGGAATATTTTTGGGTGGAAATCGCTGGAACGAAGAAGAAAACAAGGTCATTTGCGAACTTATCGAGCAAGGACTCGGCGCTCAACAAATTTACGACCGTGGCAAGCTCCCAAACAGAAGCTATGAAGCTATCCGCAAGCAAGTCAAATTCCAAGCACTCATCGCCGCCAAAACAAGCACAGCAGTCGAACCCGTGGAACCCGCCGCCGACGCCTTAGCCATGGAAAAAATCGTCAAATTATATAGCGCCGCCATTGACCAAATCTGCCGCACAGAAAAAGTCGATAAGTTGGCGCTGGAGCGGCTTCGGATAATTTTCCAAGCGGCAAAGGACTATGCGCCTTTGCTGGCTGGGTATGAGAAGTGGGAGAGGATTGAGAAGAAAGTTGACGAGCTTACAGCGCAGGTGGCGCAGCTACAAGCAGGCAAGAACGTTTCGAAGGCTTGAAGAAGTAGACCAAGCCATCAAACAAATCATTGCCCAAGAAGAAGTCCAAATAACTGGACCCGTCGATTACGCACGAGCCGTTTTAGAGGTGGAGCCTTACCCGTATCAGGCGAGGCTGCTGGAGGACAAGACCAAAAGAATTGTGGCATGCATGGGGCGGCAAACGGGCAAAACCACCACCATCGCCATGAAAGCCCTGCATTTCGCTGACATGAACCCCAAAATGACCGTGCTAATCACCGCGCCCAGCCTGCGGCAAAGCATGATTATGTTTGACCGCATCGTGTCCTTCGTCTACGCCTCGCCCCGTCTCAGAAGCAAGTTGGCGCGGGTCACCCACACGCTGGTCCAATTCGATAACGGCAGCCGCATCATCGCCCTTCCCTGCAGCGAACATCGCCTCCGCGGCTACAGCGCCAACATGATAATCTGCGATGAAGCCAGTTGGGTCAGCGAAAAAGTCATAACCCAAGTCCTCTTCCCCATGCTCACGACCACGCAGGGCTACGCTGTTTTCCTCAGCACCCCATGGGACAAAAACCACTTCTTCTACCGAGCCTTCACCAACCCAAAATACAGCATCCACAAAGTCAAGTCGGAGGAGTGCCCGCTAGTGACGAAGGATTTTTTGGAAGAAATGCGCCTCAACATGACCAGTGAGCAGTATTTGATGGAGTATGAAGCCGAGTTTGTGGAAGCACTAAACAGCTATTTGCCCCAGAGCCTGATTCGCGGCTGCGTTGAGCTCGCCCAGCTGCATCGGGTTGAGTTGGCGCCGACCCTTGAAGCTGACTTCTTCAGCGGGGAATACTACGCAGGCGTTGACTTTGGGAAACTGCAGGATTACAGCGTTGTCGCCATCCTTAAACGGGAAGGTGAAATCCTAAAACTCATCTACCTCTACGAGTTCCCACTCGACACACCCTACAGCCAAGTCATCGGGCATCTGGCACGTGCTAACCAGAAACTCCACGGCATCCAACGCATCGTCGTTGACCAAACAGGCGTCGGCGAACCCATCCTTGAAGAAATGCACAGCCAAGGCCTTTGCAATGTGGAGGGCATAAAATTCACCGTCCAAACCAAAGAAGACATGATGACTAGCCTAAAAATCGCCATGGAACAAAACCGCCTAGCCATCCCCTACCACCGCCAACTGAGCCAGCAACTAAACGAGCAACAATACACCTACGCAAAAAACGGACACCTGATGTTTAGTCACCCGCAGAATAGCCATGACGACATGACTTGGGCGTTGGCTTTGGCAGTGTCCCGCAGCATGCAAGCACCATCTTCGGGAGCAGGAGCCATGATGCTTCCACATTCAGAAAAAAATAAGCCTTTCTTATCCACTCCTCACTAGGCTTTTATCCAATTCCAGGATAATTTGTAACTGGATAGATTGATTTTTCGTTTTTTGTTGGGGCGGCTTGCCTGGTTTTAGTTCAGGTTTGCTCCGCAGTTGATGCATTTGGCGGCGTCTGGTTTGTTTTTGGTTCCGCAGTAGGAGCAGACTATCATTTCTTGCGTTGTGCCTTGGGTTAGGGCGGTTGTTTGGGCTTTGGTGATGTTGTCTCGGATTATTCTGTAGGCTTGCTCCGCGTCGGCTTTAGGTACGTCGTTTAGCATGAGGGGCGCTGCGTTGGTTTTGAAGGTGCATTTGATTGTTGAACGCAGGATTCCTCGATCAATGACCACGTCGTCGAAGTCGCTGTAGTTGTAGTCGGTGTAGTCTTTTTTTAGCCCCAGGGCATGGGGATGACGCAAAATCACTCTCTCGTTGGTGATTACAACCGAGTCGATGTCGATTTTGTAATGATAAAATTTCTGCTTGATGTATAACTCGACGGTTTCGTTGGGGTCAAGAATGTTCATCAGATCGTTAGGAGCAGCCATAAAATCAGCCGACTATAAGAAAGATTAGACAATTATTTATCTCTTAAACAAGCAATGAATGCCGATTGCAATAAAACGATGCGAGCATGCAAAAATAAAAGGCAGCTACCCCACTGAACCTACTCCTACCGTCTGGTGGCAAACAGCTAGTTTTTTAGATACCTGCAACTTACGACTAGTGGTGTTTGATTTTGAATGTTTTGATGCCAGATGTTTTGCCCTTATACGGGAAAATCAACGCGTATTGTTTTCCTGAGGAGCCGTCTACTCCTTATCCGCAGCCGAATCCTGAGCCAGAACCCGAACCTGACCCACAACCGGGACCAAAACCTGAAGGCAGTCTTTAACCAGCAGTAAAAACCACTTAAAATAATGCAATATCTGGTTCGTTGTGTTAGGCTTTTACTTGGCAGATTCGACCGTTATTTTTGGTGTTCAACATATGCGTCGGCAAGTTTTTCTAGCACGGTCCGCATTTTCTTCATTTCTTCGGAAATTGACCCGTATTTTTCCTCCATTTTTTCGAAGTTACAGTTTGTTTCCTGTCTAAACATAGAAAACTGATCGGTTAACGCACTGATTTTATCGTTCGATGAAACGACAAAAATCTTGCCGCTTTCCAAGTTCTCTAACATTGCACGATCAACGGGCGACTGAATTTCAAACCCATAATCAATCTCGAAATCCGAGTATTCCTTCCAAGGTCCAAGATATTCTTTTTCGCCTTCTGGGTGAACAGCCAAGTTTTCAACGTACACGCTTAACGGGTCATTCTTCTTTCCTTTGTAACTGATTTTCTGTTCAAATTCTTCAAGTTTGGGCGAGTCAGCTTCGCAGAAGATTTCAACTTTTCCGTTGGATAAATTTCTAACGAGACCTTTTATTCCGAGGTTCACGGCAACTTGTTTTATGAAAGTTCTGTAGCCGACGTTTTGTATCCATCCCTCAACGATAATCGTGGTTTTTTTCATTTGTGAACCTCAAGTACCCATATTTCGATTAGACATTAACGTGTATAATGACCGTTGGAATTTAAGATTTGCCGAGAAAACAGCAAACAAGAAAAAAATAATGATTAACGCAGATTAAATCATGCGTTTTACTAGTGCGTTTATTGCTTCGCCGCGGTAGCCTGCTTCGCCGCCTGCTTTGAAGCTTTTCTTGGTTTTGCCTTTGTAGCCTTTGCTTGGCGGATGCAGTCTGAAGACGGGTTGTGTGTCGGGTAGTTTTTGGTAGGCGACTTTGCAGTCTACGATGGCTTGGGCTAAGTCGTCGAAGGATTTGTAGCCTGCTTTTTGGATGTATTCTTCGGTGAGTTTTTTGCCGCCTGCCAGTTTTGCACGGTTCTGAAGCATTGTTGATACGATGTCTTTTGTGGGTTCGCCCCAGGTTACGTAGTTGTTTACGCGTTGCAGCATTCCAAGGTAGTCTGGTCGGCTGTCGATGAGTAATCCGTGGTTAGTGTGGGTTAAATGTAGCAGTTCTAGGGTTTCGCGTACTTCTTTCTGTGCACTTACTGTTCCTCGAACTCTAACGACTACGATGCATTTGCATGGTTCTGTTTTCTGCGCCATTTTATCTCACCCAGTCTGCTTGAGTAATCAAGTAGTATGTTTTCTTTAGTCCGTCGAAGATTGCGCCTGCGTATGAAGGCACTGTTCTTGTTGAGCCGTAGCTTCTCATCCAGAGGTCTTTGACTCCTGCTAAGCCCAAAATGACTTTGGCTACTTCGCTTGAAACCAAACCTAAGCCCCTGGGTCCTGGAACAATGATAACTCGGACTCCGCCGCATTTTCCTTCAACTTGGAAGGGCACTGAATGTGGTTTGCCGCATCCGCATTCCCAACTTCCGCATCCACGCTTCACCGGGACGATGTTTAAGCGGGCGTTGGCGGCTGCTTTTTCGATGGCGTTTCGCACTTGGCTGGCTTTTCCTGAGCCTAACCCGATGTAGCCGTCTCGGTTTCCGACTGCGACGATGGCTTTGAATCGGCTTTTTTCGCCTGCGTCAGTTTGTTTCTGAACTAGGTTAACGTTTATGACTTCTTCTTGCAGGTCAGGAATCAGGGAATCCACGATTTGGGCTTCAGAGATTTTTATGCCGCTTAGGAAGACGTCTTCTATCGTTGTTATTTTGCCTTCCTGGATCAATTTGCCCAAACGGGTTTTCGGTACCCATGCTTCCAGGTTACTTTGTCTATCTCGTCCTTGCCTTTGACTCATGCTTTCTTTCCACCTTTCTTACTTGCCTTTGCTTTGGCAGGTTCCTTAGCTGCTTTCGGGGCAGCTTTTGGCTTTGCAGCTTTTTTAGCGGGAGCCTTCTTGGCTGCGGCTGGTTTCTTTGCAGGGGCTTTTTTTGCTTTGGCTTCTTCGACTTTTTCAGGAACTTTCGTTGGCGCGGCTTTCGCAACTGGAGCTTTTTTGGTTGGTGCTTCGACTGTGATTTTGCCGCCTTTTGAAACGGTTAAGATGTCGGCTTTAACTTTGCTGAAGTGTTCAGGAAGCTTTTCTGGAGCTAAACCCTGCGCGATGTACTGAGAGAATTTTGCGTTGTACTCGTCTGAGCCTACGCCGAGGCTTTTAGCGTATTTTGCTATGTGCTCGCCTTTCATGCGTTCCTTCACGATTTTTTCTTCGCTGTGAGGAACATCCACGCCGGCGTCCACAACTCCGCTTAGGGCAGCGAAAACTTTGGCGCCTTTAGTTGGAGCAGTTAAGCCGATGTCTAAGACGGCTTCTTTTATGCCTGCAGCCTTCGCTTTTAACCCGCAAAGATACCCTGTCAGGTACGCTGATGAAATGTTGCCTGTTGGAGCTCTCCAACCGTAGGTTTTGGTTAGTTCCCGGCTGTTAGCTGCGGCTAACACTTCGTCTCCTGATGGTTTCGCAAGGGCTATTTGTACGGTGATGTTTTTTAGTGAAGCGCGTGTGATAAGCCGAGGCTTTCTGGATGATACCAGAGCTTTGCGTGCTTGGTAATCAGTTTTTCCTTCTCGTCTGCGCCTTAATTTTACTCGGTAATGGCCTGTTTTCGCCAACTTAACGTTTCCTCCATAAATCGTTAGCTTTTAGATTACGTTCCAGTTCAGCTATTGACTGGAATCTGCCGCTGCCAGCCATACGGTAGTATTGGCTGTATGTTTCTTCTGTTATGGTTCTGGCTGCTTTTAATTCGCGAAGTTTGCGTCTTAAAGATCTAATCTTTATCATCCAAACTTCTTTTTTGGTTACTTTTGCGTGTGCTGCTCCGGTTACGCTGCCGGGTCCGCTTCGTCTGCCTTTGGCTTTTTTGGCTCTGATGACTTTTGCCCGTGACCTGCTTACTCCTACCTCGGGCAGAGAAATGATTACTCGTTCATGGATTAGCTTTCTTACTTCTTCACGCGTAATTGCGCCTTCAACGTCATCGAGAAAAGCAGGGTTTATCCACACACGGTTTTTCCCGATCTTCAAGATTTGAGATGCCAAACGCCTTTGGCTGGTTAGGTTAGTCATTGTTCTTCTTCTCCTTCAACTTTTTCCGTGTCTTTTTTGGACTTGGATTTTTTGGTTTTCTTGGGTTTTTCCTCTACTTCTTCTGCTGGTGCTTCTGCCTCTTCTTCTTTTGCTTCGCCTTCGTTGTCCGGTGCTACTTCTTTATCGAATTCTGCCTCGACTTTCTCAGCTTCGACTTCTTCTTCGCTCTCTTTCTTTTCAACTGCGGCGGTGACTTTGATGTTTAAGATTTTGATGTTGAGATTTTTGGCTTCTGCAATAATTGTGGCGCGTTTTCTTTTGCCTACTGTGTGGGCTATGCGTGCGGCTTGAATAGTTGGGTCAACTTTGGACAGGTCGGCAACGTTGAAAACTATTACTTCTCTGTAACCTGAAGGATGCAGCCCTCTAGCGATTTTTGGTCCCTTGTAGCCAGTGCATGAACCTGGCGGCCAACCCTTGATTTTTCGGCGGATCTTGTTGTCTAATCCTCGGGGTCTTCGCCAGCTTAAACTGAATCGGTCATATTTCCAGCTTTCAGCTCTCACGAAGGAGGGTTTCTTGTTTCTTGTGCGTGCCCTAAGTTTTAGAGCTTCGCGTGAAAGTTTAGGTCTCTTTTCTGTTTTTTCGGTTGCCATTAGGCTTCTCCCTCGTTTCTTTCATAAACGTATATGCCGTCAAGGAAAACTCTGGGGTCTTTGTTTCTTACGCGGGTGGCTTGTTCGACGTTGGCGGCGGTTTGGCTTACGTCTTCTAGGTTGGCGCCTTCGACGATGATGTCGTCGGGTTCAATCTTGATTTTGACGTCGCCTAAGATTTTTATTCGGCGTTCTCTTCGTTCGCCTGTGAAGTTTTCGATTAGGATTTCTTTGCCTTGGACTTTTACGGTGATTGGAAAGTGGGAGAAGACTATTTTCAGCTTGTACTGGTAGCCTTTTGTTACTCCGGTTATCATGTTTTGGATGTGTGAGTGTATTGTTCCTACGAGAGCAGCTTCCTTTTTGCGTGGCCACTTTGCCCATATACGGATGTTTTTGCCTTCTCCTTCTATCGCGATTTGTGCAAACGTGAAGTCACGTGTTAAAGATCCTTTTGCGCCCTTGAGGCTTACTTTTTTGCCGTCCATTGTGAGGTCTACGTTATCTGGAACCTGAATTGTTTTTGATACTTCTGGAAGCCGCATAAATTGCACCTCTAATATACGAAGGCTGAGTAGCCTTCCTCCAAGATTCTTTGATTCAGCGTCTCTGTGGGCTATTACGCCTTTGGATGTTGAAACAACCATGATTCCGACGTCTCTGGATGGGAGATATTTCTTTTCCCAATCTTCAAATTCGCCTACTTTGGCTGGGTAACGTGGCTTTATTGGTCCGCACTTGTTTATTCTGCCGAGCAGTTGAACTTTGAATTTGCCTTGGCGTCCATCGTCGATGAACTCGAATTCGCCTATGTACCCGTTCAGCTGCATTATGCGCAGGACTCGCCCTAAAAGCTTAGAAGCAGGGCTAATTATGCATTCACGTTTATTTCGCATTTCGTTATTTATGATGGTTATCAAACCATTCGTTAAAGTATCCATGTTTCTAGCTCCTACTCATATTTCTTGAATCCAAGTTTCGGGGCTGCTTCCCTGAAACAGTGCCTACATAAATATAAATTGTACCGTCGAATGACTGGTCCATACGAGCCGCATCTTACGCAGGGTCTTGAACCTTTGCCGTATTTTCGCACTTTCTTAACTTGCTCTTTTCCCATACATTCATCCTCTGTGCCTATTCAATTGCTACTCCTAATGTTCGCTTGATGAAAACGATTGATTCTTCAGGTGTCAGCTTGTGGCTTGCACCGACAGGCTGCTTCTGTTTTCGTCGAATCTTTATCCGTTGACCAGCCCGATTAACTGTTACGCATATGTCCATGCCGAAGATTCCGATTTCAGGGTCGTATTTTACGCCTGGAATTTCAATGTGTTCTTTGAGGCCGAAGGCAAAGTTTCCCCATAGATCGAAGGCGTTTTTGGAGACCTTGTTGTCGACGACGGGCAGAACCTTCTTTAGGAAATCGATTGCTGCCTGTTTCCGCAGGGTTACGACGACCGCGATGGATTCGCCTTCGCGTATGCCAAAGTCCCTGATGGTTTTCTTTGCTTTTTTCTTGACGGGTGTCTGACCTGTGATGTCTTTTAGTACTTTGTTAGCTTTTTCGAGCGGTTCGCCTGATTTGCCGACGTTAAGGTTAACCACGACTTTCTCGATGCGTGGTGCAAGCATCGGATGCTCTTCCCAGTTCTTAATTATTGCTTCATCTTCAGACAACTACGTTTGCCTCCACTAATCCTATGATTGGTTCGGTTTCGCCTATGGAAAATATGAAGTCCATGATGGTTTGGTAACGTACGCCTTTCGCGTCTTCGATGACGACCAGTGCTTGGCGTCTCTTTTTTGCCACGGTTTTTTCTATCTCAACAATCTTGCCGTTTTTGCCTGCGTTTTTTCCGCCGGTAATCACAGCCAAGTTTCCTTCTTTTGTTTTCAAAGTGGATGCAACTTGTTTGTCTGGATAGGTAACTTTTAAGATGTCAAATGTTTCGTATGGAACTTCGTTGGATTTTTTGGGGTCTGCAAGCTTAACAAGCATGTTTGACCCGTCGTGTAATGCGACTTGGATGCCGTTTTCTACAGTTGTTTTGTTTTCGACGCGGAGCAGCTTGAAGTTTGCTTCTTCCTTGCTGATGGGGTTCAAAACCAGCCCTTTGTGAGATGGCAATACCCTGTAGTATTTGTCTGCGGTAGGCATTGAGATAACGTCCATTAAGCCAACTGGGAAATCGTCTTTTTTGCGGATTTTTCCGTCAACCAGCACTTTGCCTTCTGACAGAATCATCTTGACTTCTTTACGTGTCTGTGCAACGCCCAAAATGTCGCGTAGAACCAAAGTTAAAGGCAAACAGCTTTCAAGTGAATGCTGACCTGACGAGGGCTTCACTATCCAAGGCAGTTCTTTACGGTGAATTGGCCAGAATCTTGGAGCTGGCTTACGTTTCAATCTTGCAGTTTTTCCTTTTTTACCCAAAATTATTGTCCTCCTTCAGCTTCCGTGGAAGCTTTTGGTTTAGCACTTGGTTTAGCCGCAGCCTTTTTGGCAGGTGCGGGTGCTTCTTTTGCCTTAGCCGTTTTCTTGGCTTCAGCTTTTGGCTTTGCTGCTTTCTGGGCAGACGCCTTTTCTTTCTTTGCTGGAGCGGCTTCGGCTTCTTCCTCTTTGGCTGCGGTTTTTTCGGCAGCGACCTTTGCCTCTGCAGGCTTCTTTGCACGAGGTTTCTTTTCCGCTGGAGCTTCAGTGGGTGCTTCCTCAACTTCTGGGGCTGTTTCGGCGGGGGCTTCTTCCTTTTCTGCTTCAGGCATGGCTTCTTCTTCGACTTCCTCGATTTTTTCTTCTGGTTTAGCAGGTGTTTCTTTGGCTTTCTTTGGTGCTGCGGCTTTCGGTTTTGCTTCTCGCTCTGGCTTTTCTACTTCTTTCTTTCGGGTAAGAATTTCTTTACGCCATTTGTCGTCGAGGTTGAGGTTTCTTATCTGAACTTTAGATGGGTGGATTGGAAGGAAAATGTTTGTTCCATCTACTTTTTCCCGTGTTAATCCTTCCATGTAAATTCGATATTCTTTTAGGGCGACGCGTGAAACTTTGCCTTCGAACCCTTTGTTGTCGCCTCTCATGATGCGAACTGTGTCGCCTTTTCTGACTGGAAGAGTTTTGGCGCCTCGTGAAGCGGCAAGCTCGCGTGAAAGCGGAGCTGACATAAGCTTGTGGCGAATGTGGGCAGGAGCGTTATAGAGTCTCTTTCTTTGTTTGCCCGGATTTTTTACACGTTTTGTCTTCTGCATAATCTTGCACCTACACTATGATACTTGAGGCACTTGCGATTCGTGGCCATCTTTCCGCTGCCTCTCTCGCGACTGGACCTCTTATTTCTGAACCTTTCATTTCGCCTTCAGGGGTGATGATTACTGCTGCGTTATCTTCAAACTGAACCCATACGCCGTCGACGCGTCTGAAAGTTTTTCTTTGGCGGACAATGACGGCTTGGAAAATCTTTTTCCTCATGTCGGGTGACCCTTGCCTAACGGACACTGTGACTTTGTCGCCTACGGTTGCTGATGGGTAACGCCTAAGTCTGCCTTTGTAGCCCATGGCTTGGATCAAACGCAGGACACGGGCACCAGTGTTGTCGGCGCAACGCAGTTCTGAACCTGAAAGTAAGCCACGGCTGATTTTGTTTCCGTGTGAAAGCATTCCTTTTGCGACGAGTGCTCTCTGTTTCGCTTTAGCCGCCATTCTACTTTTCCTCTCCTAGTTTTTCTACTACAACAAATGAAACGGTTTTGCTGATTGGTCTGCACTCTGCGATTCTTACTCGGTCGCCTTCTTTGACGTCGATGCAGGGTGGGTTGTGTGATGGGATGTGACCGTGTCTTCGCTCGTACCTTTGGAATTTCGAGGCGAACTGCAGGAATTCCCTGTCCACTATGACTGTCTTATCCATTTTTGATGTGTGAACTGTACCGTCAAGGACACGTCCTCTTATTGCAAGAGTGCCGTGGAATGGACAGTTTCGGTCGTCACATGTTTTTTTAGGTTGCTTAAAAGTCATTGACATTACCATAACCTCTTAACGCTTTTTTTAAGTCGGTCCTCTGTTCTGCCAACTAAGAGTTTACCGTCAATTTGAACAACTGTGCCGTCGTCAAAATCGAAGTTGAAGATGGCTGATTCCTTGATTACGCTTCGCTTTAGACCTTCGCCAAGGAAAGTGAAGGTGTTTCTTGTTTCCTCAATTACTTTGCCGCCGACGCCGACGTAATCTAAATGTGGGCTTTGGGCGACGAAGCCTTTACGGCCAATAAACTCGTAAGTGATAATGTCCGGGGTTACTTTCATTGAGCCGCGGTCTCCTCAGGTTCTTTCTTTGCCTTAGGCTTCTTCTCTGCCTTCTCGGGCGCCTCAGCCTTTTCAGCTTTTTTCTTGGGCTGCTCTTCAACTTTTTCTGGGCCTTTGCGGATGCCGAGTTTAAATTCGTTCTCAACTGTAAGTATCTGCGCGATGGTTTTGCGTATCTCTCGTGTCCTTGTCGGGTTTTCGACTGCGCCGCCTGCCTTAACCATTGTCTTTATGCGGGCGAGTTCAGCACGCAATTCGACAAGTTTCTTTGATCGGTCGTCAGTTGACATGCCTTGGATTTCTTTAAGACGAATAATCGCCATTACTCTTTAGCCTCCTCAGCTTTAGGTTCGGCTTCAGCTTCAGGTTTCGCTTCATCCTGAACCTCTTCGGTCTGCAACAGTTTGCTCTTCCGCAACCTCTGCTTCCTCGTCAGCCTCAACTTCCTGCGCCTCTGCTGGCGGAGCTTGCTCTGCAACTGCCACGGTTTCTTCCGCTGGCACTGCCGTGAGAATCTTTATTCTGTCAGGGAATACTGCGTCCGGAGGCATGATTTTTACTCGCACTCCGATGATGCCTGGTTTAAGTTGAACATGAGCTTCAGCTTTTTTCATCGCAACCAACGCTGGTTCTCCGCAGCGTGGGAAGTAGCCTGCACGGAACTTTTCGAATCGTGCCCGTTCAGTGGTAAGTTTTCCGCTGATAACTATTTCTGCGCCAAGTGCGCCTGCTTCCATAACTTGGTTGAGCGCCCAAAAACCAGCACGCCTAAAGTGAACACCTCGTTGAAGCGCTGAGGCGACGCGGGATGCAATAACGTAGGCGTTGAATTCTGGGACTTCTATTTCAGAAACTGAGATTTGTGGGTTGGTTACTTTGAAGTTTTGTTCCAGCGATGAGGCAAGTTCCTTGATTGTTTCTCCGCCTCTGCCGATAACTAAGCCTGGACGCATCGCGTAGATGACTACGTGGGTTCCAAGCGGTGTTTTGGAAATGTTTACTCCGCCGTATCCTGCGCGGTCAAGTTTTTTCTGTAAGAATTCATCAATTTCTGTTCTTTTGATTGATTCTGTGATGAAACGTTTGACTATACTCATTTACTTTTCTCCTGAGGTTGGTTTTTCATCGAGCACTATTTCGATGTGTGTTGTTGTGTCAAATTTCGGCGAAGACGTGCCTTGTGCTCTTGGCTTGAACCGTTTAAGCTTGATGCCTTGGTAAGCTGCTGCGTGGATGATGCGTAAGCGGTCAACGTCTAAACTTTTGTTTTCAGCGTTCGCCTGAGCTGACTGCAAAATACCCAGAATCATGCCGCATGCCTTGATTGGGTATCTGCCTGAAAAACTGTTAACTTGCCCATGCCTGTGGGGAAGTTTCTTGTTATATCTCATGTAAGGAATAGATCTTTTTTTAGCTTGAACATCACGCAAATACTGCTTCGCGTTTGCTAACATCATGCCTTTGATGGCGTGGCAAACCTCACGCGAGGCTTTGTGGGATACTTTAAGTTCTCTACCGCTTGCTTTCGCTGTTTTTTCTTCGTTGAGCATTTCGTCGATTACTGAGTATCCCCATTTTGGCATTTTTACATCTCCAATGCGCATTCAAACACGTAAAAGCAATTTATATGGCTTTCCGTATCAAAACACAAAGTTTCGATTAAGTTAACGTTTTGCAATCCCTTGAATAAAGGGAGAGTTCGGCTCTGTGAGGTGTATGAACTGTTGAGTCAATTTGCCTTTTATAGTTTACCCAAAAAAACCTCATAGCCCTATATACCGACGTTTTCGCTGTGCCGCTGCCTCTTCAAGAATTAGCTGCTCAAGAACCGTTCTAAATAAATCGTTAGTTTAGGAAACGATAAATCAATTTTGCGTTACCCAGCCTACTTAACGCGAACTCAGAAAACAGAAGAAAGGGTTGGGCTTAAGAATAAGCGCTTTCTCGAGGTTTAATTAGGAGTACATTGACTATTTGCTTGTTCCAGTTTATCTCATAAATTATTCTTATGTCGCCTATTCTGGCTCTGAAAGTGTCCTTGTACCCGCCGAGTTTCTTAATGTCATAGTGTTCTGCAGGAACGGGGTTCTCTCGCAAGACTAAAAGCAACTCAATTATTCTGTGCTTGGTGAAATCAGGCAGTTTCTTCGATGTTTTGCGTGCCTTATTTGAGATTGTCACCTCAAACAAAACAAAATCAACAACCTAATTCTTTGATGAATTCTTCAAGTTTGACTTTTGACCCTTTTTCTATTTCTTTTTTGGCGTCAACTAGCTCTTTTTTCTCTTCCTCTGTTGCTTCCTCTTCGGGCAAAAGCATAGCTCTTAAACGTAAGAGCTCAACCTTCACGGTATCAAGCTTTTCAAGAACCAGTTTCAATTCATCTTCATTGATAGCCACACTCACTTGTTATTCGCCTACAGGTTCATAATTGGAGGCTGACGCTAAATAAGTTTTGTCAAGCCAATCCTGTTTCCATTCTGCGATTTGTTTATGTTATACTTAATGGCATATCTTTTATCCAGCGGGAAGCAAGATGTCGAATAAAGAAGAAAAGATTACGATGCTGCATGGCGCAGGCGGCACGGTCATGCATAACTTGGTTAAAAACTACATCGTTAAAGCCTTCGGCGGATTAGGCAATGACGCTGAGGTGCCGCTGGAAGCTATGGATGACGCGGCAGTCATCGGCGACATCGTTTTCAAAAGCGATTCCCACGCGGTTAAGCCGATTTTTTTCCCAGGCGGCGACATCGGGCGCCTCTCAGTTTCAGGCACCGTCAACGACATCTCAGCAATGGGCGCACAGCCGTACGCTTTGGCTTGCGGCTTCATTTTGGAGGAAGGCTTGCTGCTGTCGGATTTGGAGCGAATCCTCTCCAGCATGCGCGACACCTGTATCGAAGCGGGCGTCGGCATAGTGACGGGCGACACGAAGGTTGTTGAGAAGGGCGCGCTGGGCGGGTTAGTTATGAACCTGTCAGGAATCGGGAAGCGAACCCCCGCTTTGGACAGCAACATGCGAGTCGCCAATCAATACCGCAAAGTCGCCAGCCGCTGGACACTGGACTCCAACTTGGCTGAAGGCGACAAAATCATTTTAACGGGAACAATCGGCGACCACGGACTCGCAGTGCTTTCGGCTCAGCAGGGACTCAAGTTCGGCAGCGAAATAAAATCCGACGTAAGACCATTAAACCGCATGCTCCAACGACTTTTCGCAGAAATAGGGGGGGTTATTTCAGTAAAAGACCCGACTCGCGGTGGCTTGGCTGACGCGCTTAATGAGTGGGCTGAAAAATCCCATGTCGGCATCCTCATCCAAGAGGGCAAGGTGCCTATTCGCGAAGACGTTCAGACGGCATGCGACATGCTTGGCTTAGACCCGCTGGAAGTTGGGAACGAAGGAAAATACATCATCGGCGTCGTCAAAGAAAAAGCGCAGGAAGCCCTCGCGTTTCTGAAGGCAGACGGAAGAGGGGAAGAACGCGCAGATAATCGGGGAAGCCACCGCCCAATTCAGGGGCGTCGCGATGCAAACCGAAGTCGGCGGCAAAAGAATAATCGCAAGACCCATCGGCGACCCAGTGCCGAGAATCTGCTAAAGCCGCGGGCAAATAGTTTAGCATTGGTTTTCCATTGCATAAACTATTTTTACAACTTAGAGGGAATACTGTGTGGGGTTGCCATGACGGAAAGCATCACTTTTTCAGCGATAGTCTGGAAAGAAGGAAAACTGCAAATTGCTTGGTCGCCTGAACTGGATGTAGCCAGCCAAGGTAAAAACGTGGAGGAAGCACTGAGCAATTTGCGGGAAGCGATTGAGCTTTATCTTGAAGATGAAGACGCAAAAATTCCAACTGGAAAATCTGCAATTCTTACAACCTTAAGCGTTGAAACCCATGCCAAAACTGAAACCTGTATCAGGCCTTAAAATAATCAAGGCTTTAGGTAAAGCTGGTTTTCAAGTTGTCGGCAGAAAGGGTAGCCACGTCAGACTGAAAAAGAAAACTTCTGATGGCGTATGCATAACTATCATTCCGATGCATCCCGAAATAAAAACAGGAACTCTTAAATCAATTCTGAGACAGACTGGGCTTACAACTGAGGAACTTGCAAAACTTTTAGAAGAATAAGCTACAGAGTCGACACGTATTATGCAATTCGATTGACATACTTTTGGCCAAAGTTTTTCATTTCAAAATCCACAGCTACATAGTTTAACAGTTAAAAGAAGCGTTCGCTTTTTTTTACCTGGTCATCTTCAAGCTTGAACTGCGACGTTTTTTGCCCAGACTCTGCAGGTGCCTTCGCTGCTGACCATGCATGCACCGACGGGTTTCTCAGGCGTGCAGGCTTTAAGGAAGATGGGGCAGCCGTCGGGCTTGATTTTTCCGATGATTACAAGGTGGCATTTGCATCCCGTAATTATGTCTTTGCCGTGTTCTACGTGTACGTTGTGTTTGAGTCGGGCGTCGAAGTCTGCTAAGCCTTCGCGCAGTTGCAGGGCTGAGTTTGCCAAGTTGCCGATGCCTCGCCAGTTGCCGCCTGTAACCTTGAACGCTTCATCCATAAGCGCCAAAGCCTTCGGGTTCCCTTCAGGCTTAACAACGCGCGGGTACTCGTTTTCAAGCCGCGCTGCGCCTTCGCTTTGCTGCTTAACAATCATGTAGACAGCCATCAAAACGTCCAGCGGCTCGAAACCCGCCACAACCGTAGGCATGTGATTTACAGTTGGGAATTTTTCGTAGGGTTTGGTTCCGATGATGGCGCTTACGTGACCGGGCGCGATGAAACCGTTAATCTGCAACTCGCTAAAGCTAAGAAGCAAATCCATCGCTGGCGGAATCAGTCGGTGAGAAACGAGGAAACTGAGGTTTTTCGGCGGGTTCCCAAGTGCCTCCACCGCCGTTGAGGGAGCCGTGGTTTCGAAGCCAACCGCGAAAAAAGCAAACTGCTTGCCAGATTCACGTTTAGCCATTTCAACAGCGTCCGAGACCGCATAGACTATTCGCACATCAGCGCCTGCCGCTTTTGCTTCCAGAAGCGACATTTCACTGCCAGGCACACGCAAAACATCCCCAAAACACGTGACCACAACACCCATCTTCGCCAACTGCACCGCCTCATCGATTTCAGCCGCAGGAACAATGCAGACAGGGCAGCCTGGACCAGCTATGACTTCAACGCTGTCGGGCAGAAGACTGCGTAGCCCAAAATGCGTGATTGTCCACTCGTGTGTTCCGCAGACGTGGCAGATTTTGGTTTTTCCAGCCTTCGGCGCTAAGATTTTGATTTTTTCAGCAATGCTTTGGGCTAGCTGGGGGTTTCGGAATTTCAGGTTTTGAGCCATGCCGACGCCTCAACTTGCCGCCTATTGCCCAGCTTCAAGGATGCTGTTCCACAGGGCGATGGTTTCTTTTGCGTCTTCTTCTTCGATAATTTGGATAGCGTAGCCTGCATGGACCAAAACGTAGTCGCCGATTTTGGCTTCAACAAGTGACACGTTGACCTCTCTTAGGACGCCTTGCCCAAAATCAACGTTGGCTTTTTCGCCTTGAAGGGTCATGACTTTAGCGGGAATAGCCAAACACATAACTATCAACTTTAAATAGCGTTTTTCGGGCGATAAAAAGAGATTGGTTTAAAACCTTGAAAAACCGCCTACAACAGCCTGACCAAAAGAAACCCCGCCGTCCCCCGCTGGAACAGCTTCATGAACCAGAAAACGCAGCCCAGCATCCTCAACGGTTTTGCGCATGACTTTGGCGAGGATTTGGTTGCATGCGGCGCCTCCCGAAAAACCGATGCTTTTAACGCCAAGAACCGTGGCTTTTTCAACAGCCAAAGACCCCAAGCCCTTTGCCAGATAAGCGTGTGCGGAATAAGCTAAATCTGCGGCGGAAAAGTCGGTTTTGCGTTCAAAAATCAGCCGAAGAAGAGGCGAGGTATCCAGTGTTTCGCCGTGCAGAACGGGCTTCAGCTTCAAGACATCTTTGCCTTTTATCGCGGCGGATTCCAGCTTCATGGCGGGTTCCCCCTCATAGCTACGCTCGTAGCAGACGCCTAAGACGGCTGCGACTGCATCCAGAACCCTGCCGCAACTCGTAGTTTCAACCGCCACAGACCCTTTCGCGAGTTGGCTCAGGATGAGGTTGGCTTCGGTTTCGCCGAAAGGCAAATGCATCTTATTCGCCATAAGCCAAGGCTCAACTTCGACACCTGCTTTTGAAAGCATTCCAGCAGCCAAACGCAATGGATAACGACTAGCCACATCGCCTCCGAGCAGCGGCTGAGGCTCCAGATGCCCCAGACGCTTAAACTTTGATGACTCGCGCGTGCAGAACAGGATTTCTCCGCCCCACGCGCCCCCGTCAGAGCCGTAACCGTACCCGTCGCAAACCACGCTGACAGCTTCTTCCAAGTTATGTTCAGCCATTAAAGCCGCGGCGTGGGCGTGGTGATGTTGAACTTGGATAAGCGGCGAATCAGCTGCCTCAGCCATCTCCTTTGCAAGGGCGGTCGTGGTGAATTTGGGATGCAAATCGCAGACGACGGCTTCGGCGTGGCAGTTGGTGAGGCGTTGGAGGTGGTTTGCGGCTTCTTGTAGGAAGCTGCGGGTTTCCACGTTTTCGACGTCGCCGATGTGTTGGCTGATGAAGGCTTTGTCGTCAAGCAGCACGGTGGCGGTGTTGTTGAGTTCGCCGCCCAGTCCGACGACGCACCGCTTCGCCTTCGACTTGAGCCGTACGGGCGCTGGGGCGTATCCTCGGCTTCGACGCAGGAAAACTTGGCGGCTGCCGTGGACGCGCATGACCGAGTCGTCACATCGATGTGCGATTCTGCGGTTATGAAACAAAAAATAATCCACCGTGCCGCCCAGCACTTTGAGGGCTTCATCGTTGTCGTATACGATGGGTTGGTTGGGCGGGTTAGCGCTGGTCATCACGAACGCGGCGTCAGGCACCTTGTCGAAGAGCATGTAGTGCAAGCCCGTGTAGGGCAACATGACGCCGATGTTATGCAGGTTTGGGGCGACGTGCGGCGACAGAGTGTAGCCTGCGTTTTTGTTAAGCAGCACGATGGGACGCATCGGGGAAGCCAGCAGCTCCTGCTCCTTCGAACTTACTTCGGCAAAGCCCTTAGCCGCCTCCAAACCCCTTGCCATAACAGCGAAGGGTTTTTCGCGCCTATGCTTCGTTGCTCGAAGAGCATTCAGAGGCTTATCCAACATCGTCGAGCAGGCAATATGGAATCCGCCGTAGCCTTTTACCGCAAGCACGTTGCCTTCAGAAAGCAGCCGCCCCGCCTCACGCACAGGATCCTTGGCGTTAACGGGTTCGCCTCCGCGTGTTGTCAGGTAAGCTTTGGGTCCGCAGGGTGGGCAAGCCACGGTTTGCGCGTGAAACCGCCTGTTGCTTGGGTCATCGTATTCGCGTTGGCAGAAACCGCACAGCGGGAACTCGCGCATGGTGGTGTTTTCGCGGTCGTAGGGCAGTTGCTCAATTATTGTGAAGCGTGGGCCGCAGTTGGTGCAAGTGATGAAGAAGTATTCGTACCGTGGGTTGCTGGGGTCACGGAGCTCGGCGAGGCATTCGTTGCAGATGGCGATGTCAGGCGGGATGATTGAGCCTGAATTTTCGGCTTCATCGGAGCTTTTCCAAATCGCAAAGTCGCTGAACTGGTTTGCGCCAGAAAGCTCAACAGACTTGACCCGATCAATCTGCGCCAGAGGCGGCTTCTTCGCAGTCAGGTCACGCATGAAGTTCTTGATGCTTTGCGCGTCGCCTTCCAAAAGAACCTCAACGCCTGCGTCGCCCACGGTTGCGAACGTACCCTGCCAAACCGTTCTTAACCGCAATGCGAAAGACGAAGGGACGAAAACCGACGCCTTGAACGACGCCAGTAACGTTGATTTTTACGCGCAAAGATTAACCTGCCATAACTCAAACAGAGGTTTTCTCTTATACATTTCGTCAAGCCTAAGAATTTAGAGGCTGTTTATAGTTGTCGCTTCAAAACTTTGCCTGCTGAGCTCAGGGGCAAATCTTTCCTGAATTCGACTTCGCGGATTGCTTTGTACGGTGCTACTTTGTCGTTGACGAAAGCCAAGATTTTCTCCGCTGAGGCAGCCGCGCCCTCTTTGAGCACGATGTAGGCTTTGGGGATTTCGCCTGCTTTTGAATCGGGTTTGCCGATGACCGCGCATAGCTTGACGGCTGGGTGTTCGTAGAGGATGTCTTCGAGTTCGCGGGGGTAGACGCTGTAGCCGTTGGTTTTTATGAGGTCTTTTTTGCGGTCTGTGATGTAGAAGTAGCCGTCTTTGTCCATGTGGGCGATGTCTCCTGTCAGCAGCCACCCATCACGGAGCACCGCGGAGGTTTCGTCGGGTCTACGCCAGTAACCCTTCATCACCTGCGGACCCCGAACAGCCAACTCCCCCGTTTGCCCCGCCGAAAGAGGTTTGTTGCCTGTTTCCAAATCCACAATTTTGGCGTCTGTGTCAGGCAGCGGCAAACCGATGGAGCCCACCTTCACCGTGTGCATGGTCACATCAACTGGGTTGCAGTGAGTAACCGGCGAAGCCTCCGTTAACCCGTAGCCTTCAACAAGCAGCCCGCCTGTGACCTGCATGAACTGTTTTTGGGTATGCGGCGGCAAACCTGAAGCGCCCGAAACGCAGACGCGAACCGAGGTTAAATCGTATTTGCCAAGCTCTGGGCAAGCCAGAAGCGCTTGGTACATGGTTGGGACGCCGCAGAAAACCGTCACCTTACGCTTTTGGATGGCTTCTAAGGCTTTAGCTGGCTCAAACTTGGGCATCAGCACCATTTCTGCGGCTAAACTAACGGGTACGGTCAGGCTGGTTGTCATTCCGTAAATATGAAACAGCGGCAGGGCGGTTAGGAAGGTTTCCCGTGCGGTTGCGCCCCTTATCCAAGCGGCGAAAGCCAACGCGTTTGAAAGTAGGTTGCTGTGGGTTAGCATGGCGCCTTTGGCTGTTCCTGTGGTTCCGCCTGTGTACTGCAACGCCGCCAAATCCTCGTTTGGGTTTAGCTTCACGTTTGGAGCGACGTCGGCGGCTTTTTCCAGCATACTCTGGAAACCTAAAGTGCCGGGCAAATCTGCGGCGCGGATTTTTTTGTAGCAGTATTCCTCCATGCCTGTTAATATGATGTTTTTTAGCTGGGTTTTCTGTTTAACTTTCGCTACAACTGGATAAAGCGATGTCCAGAGCCACTATGGTTTGTGAGGCTGAATCGTTGAGTTGGTGCAGCACTTCGCGTTCCCGATGCAGCGGACTTATAGCCGATACAACCGCACCCGCTTTCAGCACACCAAAAAAGGCAATTACGAACTGGGGAATGTTAGGCAAAAAAACCGCCACGCGGTCGCCCCTTTTCACGCCCAACTTTACAAGAGAATTAGCAAACTGATTTGAAAGACAATCCAGTTGGGCATAGGTTGTTTCCCGCTCGCTATAGCGGAGGGCGGTTTTTTTTGGAAAATCTTTGGCGCTTTTCTGGAGGATTTCTTGGAGAGGAACCTGCGGCAGCTCTAAATGTTTTGGCACTTGGGCAGGCCACGAGTTAAACCACGGCGAAGTTTTTTGGGGCAATACGCTTCGGGTTACCATATGAGTGAATAGGTTAAAACTTTACCCTAACTTCGCTTTCGACTTCTTTTTTGAACCATCGTTTCTGTCAAATTTGTCACGTAGGTTTTTTGTGTCAAGTCCAGAGATGAAGCCGTTGGTTTCTTTTATGGGAAGGATTTGGACGTTATGGGTTACTCCATGTTTGGTTATAGCCACCGTTTTATCGCCCGTTTCAAATTCTGCACTCTTGCCTTTAGAATAGTCTGTTATGCCTAATCTGTTGCCGTAGGGGTCTTCGAACTCAACCGCCATGCCCGTGTGAATTGCGTACGGCTCCGAGAGGAACTTTAAGCCTTTGGCGCCAAGCCGCACATACTCATCCCGCACATTGTCCACGACGAACCAGATGGTTGGCTTAGCCGCGGGAAACTTTGCGGTGTCTTTGAGGATGATGGCGGGTTCACTGTCGCCGACTTTGAAGGCTACCATGCCCATGTCTGAAAAGTCAAACTTGATTGGGAGCCCCAAGAGGTTTTGGTAGAATTCTTTGCCTTTCTTGAGGTCGCCGCTTGGCAGAAAAAAGTTATCGTAGTCCATGACGGTTCACTTCGAAACGATTGTGTAGCAAGCGCTTATTAGCATTTCCCAAACTGGTCGGGATCAAGGTTTAGGCGATGACCGAGCTGGTAAGCACGGCTGCCGATGAGGAACTGTCGCCTGCAAAAACAAATCCGCGTCCCCGCCAAGCCAGCAACGCCGCCATCGCCAGTAGACAGGTGACCTCAAACCAGTTCCGTTTAAACCAACTTGTGGCACCATCAAAAACCCGCAAAACGTCGCCTCAGAAGAAACGTATCTGTTTACCGCTACTATGTTAGTTGAGGTATGGTTGGTTTAAGATTTTTGGTTTTCAAAATAGGCGATGTGGTTTGCAGAAGTTTGCGGAAGCCGAGGAAAGCTATGGTTTTGTGATTACGCAGTAGCCTTTTTGGTTCATTTCAACTGTGAGGTTTTTTTGGGCTGCCAACTGCTTGACTTCTTCGCTGCTGTAATCGTCCTTCATGACGAGGTTGAATTTTCCTTTTGGGTTTTCTTCTATGGAGACGAAAGAAGGCTGAGACACTTTGTTCTCCACTAGCTCGCGCAGTAACGCTAACGCTTCATGACGCTCCAAAAACAAGTCCTCTAACAACCTAGAACCGCTAAACTATTTAATTATGGATGGAATAATGTTCCCTACCCCAGAAACCCAGCGTTTGAAGCATAAACGCGGGAAAGTAGGGCAAATGTGTTTGTCAAGAAATCTGAACTAAAAAAGCCCAGCTTAGTCCACAAACCTGTACAAGAAGGCTTTTAACATCAAAACGCGTCCTGTGCAACCATGCAGTCCAAACCTAAAGCCTTAGCAGTCTTGACTGTTGCTATAGTTTTAGTGAGCGTCTTCGCTGGTTTGGCACTCTACTATAACGGCGTAGTAGCCGAGAGAAACTCGAAGCAAGCCGCAACGCAATCCCAAATCGCAAAGCAAAACGCCTCAACAGCCCAACTTGAAAACGAAATATCAAACCTCAAAACCCAACTGGCAAACCTGACAGAAGCCACGGCTAATTTGACTGCGGCAAACCTTGTGACCTCTCTGGAGACGCATGAAATGCTGGGCAGCGCCAGCAGCGAAATGGAAGGGTACAAGGCGACGCCGGTTCCGTTCAATTATCTCTGGATTGCAGGCTCCGTGACCAACGAGGGCAAAGGCTACGCAGTCGACGCTGGATTGCAGGTTGTTGCCTACGCCGCCGACGGCACCGTGGAAATCAACGTGACGGTTCCCTTCACAGGCACCACTTTCGGCAGCGACAACGCCACAAACGCGTTTGTAACCAAAACTTACGGCGCCAGCAGCTTTGCGCTTCAAATCTTAGACAGCGGGCAAAAAACCAATGTCGGCATAAACATCTTCCATGAAGGCTCCGTCGTCAACTGGACAATAACACCCGTCTGCTGGGCATACAACCTGGGAAACGCGGTTCCCGACAAAAACCAGCCGCTGAGCAGCCAAGTTGCCTACCTCCAAAACCAAACCGCAAACCTCCAAGCCACCATCAAAGCCTTATCTGAGGCTAACATTGTGGCATCCATAAACGCGAAGGCTTATCCCGCAAACAATCAGCCCGCAGGTTTCGAAAACAGCCTCTACATCGTGGGCTCACTTACCAACACGGGAGAAGGGGTAGCCTACAACGTGGGGCTAAGGGTTGTCGCCTACACTGCGGACGGCAACTTGGAAATGAACATCACCCTACCCGCCGACGCAGGAACATTCACCTACGACGCCGCAACCTACCCAGCCTCACCCAAACTGTCCACAATCAACAGCGGCTACGGCTACGACTCCTACAGCACTTCAAACACAGCGCAGGTCGCCACAATAATCTACACCCAAGACTTCGTCACCAACTGCACAGTGACGCCGACATGGACAAACACGCCATAGTTTTCTGTACAAGCATTCTTTGTCGGGAAAAACACAAGTAAAATTACGCTACCTTCTTTTTAGACTTAAATTTCGTGTTCCGCGGTTCGTTGCCTTCAGGGATTAGAGCCTCTGGATCCTTAGCCTTCCTTTCCAAATAAGCCGCATACTGCTCCGCCGTAAAATCCTTCCTAAACCGATGGTCTTTACCCAAACTTTTTTTCGCCCATTTTTTTATTACCTAAATTCCAAAGAAGTATAAGGACTTTCTAAGAGTTTAGCAGCGATGGGCATGTTTACTTCACGGCTTGTTCTAGCTCGTTTACTGTGCAATCAACGTATTCGCCTTCAGCAACCTGCTTCCTGCTTTTTTCAATTGCCTTCAACGCTTCAGGGTCTGCAAGCTCTTCTATGGTTGCTAAAATCTGCCCCATCTTAACGTAGATGTTCATCATTTCTCTGAAAAGCTGCTCGGGAACAAGAACGCCTTCCTTAGTAACCTTAACCTTAGTCGCCAAGAAATCAACACCAAAATATAAGCCACCAAAGGCACTTAAATTTCTTTACTTGCTCTTCAAAGAAGGACCCAGCTACGAAGTCGTCGAATCAGAACCCGACGTCCACCTCGAGCTGGACAAAAAAGGAAAAATCATGGGAATAGAAATTTGGAACGCCAAAAAAAGCGGCTTGATAACGCAAATGGAAGAAGCAATCACAGAAACCGCCTAATTACTCCAACGGATTTTCCTCCCGACACAAAGAGAGTAAATTTCTTTCCAGCGAGTGCCGAACTTTCAATTAATAGCTTAGTTGCAACAGGGGCAAAAAAGCGCAAGAGAGCAAAAAATAAACATACTCTCAAAATAGCGTAGATACTCAATAGCTTTAAAATGACTTTTAAAATGCTTTTGAGGGCTTTAAGATATTTTTTTATTTTTCGCTTGATTTTCTTGGTTTTTTTCATATCAATCGTGGAATACTACACTTATCTGGAAAAGGTAGAAATGGCAAAAAGCATGGAAAAATGACGATTATAATGGGGAATAAGCGAAAAAAATGACGGAGTAGCGTTTTAGCTCTCAAGTTTTAGAGCACACAGTCAAAACAAGCTAGTCCACATCAAATTTTGAGAATAAATACAGAAAATAGCTAGATTTTTAAACGCTTTATGGCTTAATTTTTTGCAAATTCAACATCTAAAAAAGTGTGAATTAGGGAGTTTCTGGATTATTAAAGGTTACGCCATAAAAAAAAGCAAGGATAAAAACTACCTTACGATATTTTAGTTATGCTATCTTCTCCAAATTCTTCTTCAATTAAATCGATGATCTTTGAAATATCACTATGCTTACCCATCAGCATAATTTTAACAACATCATCCTCATAATCGCCCACATCAACTTTTATCCTTAATGTTTCTTTCAACCTCTGACTCCCCTCTTTACGTTATTAATACTTAATCGGTCTTTCCTTAAATAAATGCTGACAAGCTAATCCATTTAAACAAAGCCTGTTGCTACTCAAAAACCGCCTGTACCACATGCAGGGTCTATAACAATTAACAAACCTTTTAAAGAAAAGTTCGCTTTATATTTTGCACAAAGTAAGTGGGAGTAGTGGAATTTGAACCCACGTCTTAGCAGCATGGCCTCGCCTGTTTTGGCCTTTATCCCATCATACGGGTTATATTGTGGAGTCTCGGTATATGCGAACCGAAGCTCCCCTTAATGCCCCGGATGCCACTTTGTCATTTCTAAACGACGGGTCTTTGCTTTTAACCTTTTCTAGCAAGCTTTGGAGCATGATGTCATATCTGGATTTTGTATCCTGGGACTTGGCAGGAATTGGGATCAAAACAAGGACGAAGACAAGACATGCAAGCACCAGCATGAATTTCCTCATGTAATACTCCTCTGTGCTTTTTGCAGACAGTCATGCATCCGAGACTCCAGCCTGCATCCCAAAAAGAAAAATAATCAATGGAACAACGAACCAAACTGCATATTAAAACGAACGTACCGGCAGCGCGCGGCCACCGCAGTAACCGTGGGACGGGTGAGCCCAGAACGGCTTGCCGCGGGTGAAATCGAAGAGGGCGGCTTCGGAACCGCTCATCTCCGAAGCCCACACACATAAACAGGTAATATCAATTAACTCCGTTGCGACATGAATGTTAGTGCCAGGATCACACGCCACCCGACGGGATTTGCTCGCAATATACAACCCCGCCAGTTCATTGAGCTTGGGCATCCGCCAATCGGTAAATCCACCACCGCGATAATGCTCGCAATAGGACTTGGCGTTTGCCCGGTTTATATTGCTGCCATTGTCCTTGGCTGCCCACATCAGATTTGATCTCTGGTCCAGAACCATCCCGTTTTCGTAGGAGAGGAAACGGCCCTTCATGGAGGCCTTCTCTCCTGCAATTAAAAAATGTGCCGTAAGAAAAGTCATAATTAAAATAGCCACTGCCATTGTCGCCACTAAAATTCTTGATGTCTTCTTCATTGGCTCGTTACCCAACCTCTGATCTTTTCCTGTTTGTGTTGCCTTATTTCCCATCTACGTCACAGTATTTCAAACCGTTATCCATTTCTAAGAGCATAATTTCCGGAATTCGTCAATTAACACTTGGAAGAAGCCGATTCCAGGAGTAAAGGAAGACTGCATGGAATTGCCTTTCAAACTGTTTCGGCTTGTTAGCATAAGGGAAAATATCATTATTTCGACTTTTTTAAGAATAATTACTATTTTCTTAAAATTAGGGTTTCACCGGCAAGTCCTTTGGTGTCGCAAAGGCCTCGCCCATTGCTTTCGCTCTGAAACCTTGAAGCTTAAAAACTGGTCTGTCACGGTCTATCCTGACGGAGTCAGTAACAGTCTGCAAAGGGTGCTCTGCATGTAGAAGGGCCTGCTGATAATGACCTGGTGCCGAGGACTACTGTTTTTGTCCGTACCCCCCATCATGAACGTCCCCCGGGAATGAGGATGAAATTCGCACCCATGACGCTGCTGACGAATGCCTCGCCGCCAGCGACGTCCAACTCCGCGATATGGGTGTATAAGACGATAAACAGCAGCATGACAACGATTACCGCGACTCCGACTTTTTTTATGAGTCTCTCTCCCAAAAGATCAACCAACGCTCACCGGCAGCCGATCCGATCATCCCCCCCTTTCAGCGATTTAAAATGCCCTTCGGGAGGAGGGTAAGTCGATGGCCGAATATAAAGTTTGTTTTTATGCTGGTCAAGGCAAGCATTCACCCCGTCACTGTCGTTCCAAAAATACGCGGTTCTCAGGGCTTACATTTTTAAAGAGGTTCTCCGCCACACTTTTGAGATTCACGGTGCGCACGTAAATGGCCGTTTCAAGCAAGGATGGTCCGGCCATCTCGGCAAGTCGGCCCTCCGATACAAGTTTTGCCCCCATCATCCGAGCGAGTCGGTCCGAGGAGTGCACATACCCGGCGGCCATGGTCATGTCTTCCATGTTTTTTGCCTCTGGGACAGGAATCCCGTATGAATACCGGCGTATCGTTACAGTTTCCTTGAGCCCTGCCAAGGTAACATTACCAACGGATGCATCAAGCTTACCCCTGAAATGCCAATCCGCCAGATCGGATCACTCCCCCCCATGAACAGGCATATAAAAATGATGCTGCAGAACTTCAAGAAGATGTACTTCCGATGATGCCACCCGAATCTAAAATTTAAATAGAGTCCCGCATTAATCCGCCTCGGAATGTTTTTGCGGATCAATTGATTTTAATCTTATCAAATACAAATTACGTTCGCGTATTCAGGTTGTTCTGGAAAATAAAAACTACTTCGATAGCCATATCCTCCCCGGCTATTTTGCTGCGTTGTTCATTTATTTTCTCCTTGTTTTAATGTTTCGATAAGCCTGATCATATCAGGGTCTTCTCTAACAAGGTCTGGAACAATCCTGTCTATAAGGGCACGTTGATCTGTGTCCAGATAAAAAGACGTGGGTAGCTTGAGGCATTTAGCTTTATCCTCATCGTTCTTAACATTCCGGAAATTGATTTCTATAGTGTACGGCTCTTCCAAGAGCGACAGAGATCTGGTGGTATTGCCTATATCAATCTTCGCTTTGTACACTTCTTGGCACAGTCCTTTAAGCTGCATCCATCTTTTAGCGGAGAGTTCATCCATGGAAGTAACCATTGTGTATTCGATAACCGAAGCCACGGAAGGGGCGCTCCGGGATTTGCATGATTTGTCATCCGGGGACACACCTGCATTCACATTGATAATGATCAGCCGCTTTAGAGGGTTGTTCTTATCGTTCAGTTTTTTATTGATGATGCCGTTGGTCTTAAACTCATCAATGATGGTCTGAAGCCCCTGATTGTCAATAAGTCCGCCATCAGCAAGATGAATATATTTGTTTTTCTTATTGTTGAAGAACTCTCTCATCATGCAATAATGGTCCTGTTCTATGTCTTCCCTGGCGTTCATTTTTGCCATTTTATAATCGATGTCATCCATCAGAGAAACGGGTTCGCCGTAATTGATAACAGTCATTGGTGACAGCAGAATGGGGAATGCTGAAGATGCAGCGCAAGCATAGCCGATCGGATAACTGGAGAGATCGGATGTGATCAGATCAAAGGAATTTTCCGTGAATGTGAAGCGTGTGCCCAGGGCCAGGTTTGTTGCGTGAATCCATAAAACAGGTCGAGCGGGAAGGTCGGCAAAAGTTTTACCTTCGAATATTTCCTTATCGTAAAATTCAGCCGCAATATTGATTCTGTCATAATATGGGGAAATGAGACGCAAGCCTTGCCAGGGCGGGAGGAAAATCCTCTCGAGCAAGTCTCCCTCGACATTCTTATTAATAAAGCGGTTACGAAAAACATTCATGTCATTTTTGTACAAGCACCAGGCTGCCGCGGCAAAGCTCCCGCCAGATATGCCGGATATGTAATCGATCTCGTCAGCAAGATTAGAAGTTATTAATGCCCCGTTTTTGTTGCGATATGTGTAGGGAACGTTTTTCAACGTCTCCAGCACTTTCCAACTCATGGCGGCCGCCCGTGTGCCACCGCCGGAGAAGGCCACAAGCACGAGACTCTGGTTGTCCTCCCTGGTTTTGGCGAGCTCGGTTAGAGCAGTTGGCGCTGATTTACCAGCTGGCACATTGTAAACAGGCACACAGGAATAAAGAACGGAAAGGACCGCTGCAGCAGCAATGACGTGACAAAGTTTTTTCTTCATGCCTTGATCTCTACAGTATTGGGGTGATTGGGGGTTGTATTGCGAAGATTCACCGTTTTTTCTTCGGCACCCGGTAGGGCAACGGAGACGAGCACGAATCCTCTGCTCAGTGTAAGAATCTCATTGGCTTTTCCGTTTATCTGTTTGTTGATCAGGACGTCAATATCCTGACCCTCTTTGCCTGGAACAATGACTTTCAAATATTCCACAATTTGTCCTCCTCCCCCTTCCATACCATCCTGCCAAGAGAATGTGACGGATAATTTCTGCTGAAGGCGATACAGCAAACTATGTAAACCGGTTCTCGTGAGGGTTGCTATCCTCCGATTATGGACATGCCCGTGTATACAGAGATTGAGTGCCAATATACCATATTGCATATATAAGGTATATTGTGGGGATTAAGTAAACATTAATCGAAGGATTGAAGATGAGTCGGAAGATTGCCTTTTTTCCGGTCCGGAGATTGCATTTGATGTTAAAAAAAAAACCGTGGCGCAAGATCAAAAAGGTTTCTGCAGGGTGAGGTACCCAGAAACCGATTTATTACAATACATAATTAATACTAATAGTTAGCGTGGAAGGTCTCCTTTTTGTGGTAAAAATTAAACAATATTCAGCGTATTTCTTTTCATGAACCCCTGTTTGCCACTCGGCGAAGGCGGTTTTTTGCGACGCTGATTTCATCTTTAAGGTCATTTGAAATAGAAGGAACAATACGAGCGGTACTCACGAATATCCTGGAGAAGTCCAAGTCAGGGGATATTCCCAATGCATTTGCCCTGGCCACCTACCCGTATCCGAAAGTCCCATCGGCTACCTGGTCCTACCTGAACAGACTGATCGTGTGCCTTGGCGGTACGGCCAACGCAAGAGGGGTCAGGCAATGGAACAGGCCGGGAAGGATGGTTTAAAAGGGTTCGAAGGCTTTCTACATTCTCGTCCCACGGTTCATCAAGTCGATGAATTCGAAAGACTCCGACGAAAAGTATTTTGTTTTGAAGGGCTTTATGGCCCAGGCGGTATTCCAGGCTGAGGATACCGGGGGAGAGCCCCGGGATTATGAAGATAAAATAATTCTCCCGCAATTCCCCCCTGGCGAAAGCAAGGATAACTGCTTCGATGGAGCGCTGCTTCCAGACTTAACCGATTTATCCCTTCGGCAAATCGGCCGCTTGACATCCTCATGCCAGAAGCGAGGTGATGCATTTAGAAATCAGGTGAAAAGTTGTGAATGACACTGCCTTCTGCGCATGACTTTCATAAGTTTTCCCTCCTGCTGCCGACCTTTTCAATCCGATCCCGGATACATGCGATCAGGGTCTTCAAATCGGCCTCGTGTATCCCGTTGAGGAAATCCAAGTCAATATCCAGGCCCAAATCCAGCAGTTTTCTCAATATCGAAATGAGCTCATCGTTGTTCATCCGGGGAAATTAATCAGATATTCAGAAGTAAGTCAATGAGAAATAAAAAAATCATATAAAATCGAAGGCTGCCCGGCTAAAGAAGACCCGCTTTTGCATGGCCCTTAAGCAACAAAACCAGGAATTGGGTTGTATTTGTGGTGAGTCCGGATTACAGGAAAAACTCGGATCGCAATGTTGAGCGCGAACAGGATATCCTCGCTCGTTCACGGTCGCACTGGCTTTCAATGCAGATCTACCAGTGCCGACCGTGCGAGATTTCAGTTTCTTCAGGTATTGATCAATAGCCTGAGAGCATGCGCTGTCTATCTTTTTCTGTCCTGCATTGCCCTGTATTGCAGAGCCAGATTAAGCTGCCTGACCGCTCTCTCGCAATCTGCGATAGCCTCCGCCCTGTGGCCTCCAAAGTCATGCGGAGCGGCTCTCAGGTAGGCAACAGCATCTTCAATTGAATTAATGGCTTTGGCGATCCGGGGATGCATCGCTCTTTCATCCGCGCTGGTAGGGGTAGCGAGATAATTGACGGAAAAAATGGAGACGATGAGTACAGCCAGCGTTATTGCTATAAATCTTCTTTTCTTCATACCTTAAACCTCCGCTAATTAAATATTTCAGTCAGGATTCAGTTTTTTTCTTTCGCAAAATTTTATTACGCGCCTCTCTTGTCCGGATTTCGCTTATGCACGGGCTCCCCGAAAGGCCTCATAATCCATATAAGGAATGATCTTTTAAGGCAAAGCGATCATATTCATATCAACTCCGGTTGCATTTCCGGTACTCAAATCGACGACCTGTGGGACAGCGATTGCTCTGACTAATGAAGTCGACGACCATCCAAAGGCTTCGATTCCATAAACCGTATTGGCGCTTCCACCCGGCATGCTTGACATCGTATAGGCTCCGCCTGTCGGCATCTGGGTAGCCACATCGATCGTATTTATGATCATGCCACCGTAGACCGAAAACAATTTGCCGCTATCCATCGTGTTCAGGAGTCCGCTCGGTATCACAACATTTCCCGAAATACTGTAGGCCGCCGGCGTATTGGGAGTCATGGTTCCAAAGAGGGCCTGGGTTAGCGCCGTATTCGTGGTCGGATTTACAATCACAGCGTTGCTCCGATTATATAGCATGGCATCCTGGACAGCCCAAAACCCTCCGAGGCCGCCGACCGGTGTAGCCGGGTTCAGGGTGGGGGCAGTGGCGTTATTTACATAGGTCCCGGTTTGAATGGTGCTATTGGAAAGTTTGAACGCCCCGAAGTTGCCGGTGAAGGGATCTAAATGCCGGTACCGGATCTCATAGGGGATTTCCCCGGTGCTTGGCAGTGTCTGATAGAAATTTACCCATGCGCCCGTCGGAACCAGCGCGTTAGCCGTAACCGTGTAATCCGTGCCGGGCACCATCGTGATAGTCGGGACGATCGTTGCGCCGGATACCGGCGTAGTGCCCCTCGTAACCGGCACGCCCTTCAATATGACCGTTTCATAGCCGATCCCGCGCATCATGAGATCGTAATTGCCCGGGGGGACCGGATAAAGGACAAAGTGATGATTGGTCGTATCGTAAACCGTTGATCTTACGACGACGTGATAAGAATTCGTCGAGTCCGGCTGTTCTGCCTTGAAGACAAACTCGGCTGTCGAATTGTTAGCTGCGGAAGCGCTGTCGACCGTCCCGACAATGGCGCCGGCGTTATCCAGGTCGAAATACGAAAGGCGTGGTTTCAGATAGTACTCGGTAACTCCTCTCCGGGTGACCGAGACGATATCCTCTCCGGCATTGAAATCGATGGCCAGTCTCAGCGGGGCTGAGGCGGTCACTGTAAAGGAACCCGGCAGGCGAATGCCGTGTTCGGCGTCGGGTATGTAAAGCGGGCTCACGCTGCCCAGCGCGTCGACGACTTCATTATTATATGAGAGCCCATCGGCAGTAGCCGATGCAGTCAGGGCATCCGTTGTTTTGACCAGAATGATCCTGATCTGCTGATAAGTGCCGACAGGCAATTGGATGCCGTTCCAGATTGCCGGACTGGTCACCCCATTGAAGAGCGTGAGGAGGTCTACGGTATAAGGCGTTACGGCATATTTAAGCCAACCCGCCTCGTTGGGCCCTGCCGCATTATCCGTGTGAAACCAGAGTTCCTTGACCGTGATCCAGACGTTGTTATATCCAAAGGCCGGAGCGTCTGTCACGCTCGCCACAACGGAACCATTGGATGCGGGGGTGGAGTCACTGCCGCTGTTGCAAGAAGCCATAATCAATATCACCGCCAAAATCAACGCCAAAACGATCCTCGATTTCATATCTGCCCTCCGGTTATCTGGTATGTTAAAAAGCAACATACGATTCAGCTTAGACAGCAACTTTCCTTTGTCAAGACCAAAAAACTTCCCTTGAGCCCCTTTTCCAACAATTCCCGTGCTTTCAATTTCCGGCCATGCGGCAAGCCGGAGCGCTATGGCATTCCGGCAGATGCAGCAATAGTCATGCCTGAGCATTTTTTATCAAAATTGCAGCCAGTTATAAAAAGAACCGCGTGCTGGCTCCGATGAATGTGTATGAATTTTCCTGTCAGCAAAACGCGATGGGATCGATAACTATGGGCAATGACTCGGGCATGCCATGGATGATAACTCCTTCACCTGGGCACCAGCAGAATGGATCTAGCTTGCCCCACCCGGCGTAAAAGAAGATCCTATGGAAAATTTTGGTTTGGATGGATATTGTCAGGTCCGACTGGAAATGGCTAAGAGGCACATCTGAGAACTTCCGGAGCCAGTCGGGGTGGCGATCGGCAATTGAAAGCGCCTTGCCCTGCGAGCCCGGAGTTTGCGATTTTTTCAATGCTCCATGAGAAGAGCGCCGTCGCGATTGTGAACGAACACGGTCCTTGATCTCATGAATTCCGGGCGAAGTGACAGGCAAGCCTGTCGAAAAACGAGGAAATTCCGGCTGACGGCATAAAAGGAGATATCTGAGAGGAAGCGGCTCGAATGCACAAATGGTATCGGCAAAGATCGTTTGGAGGCGCCGTTCATGGTCTTCTCTGGGCCATTTAGCAGCCCAGTCGATCGTAACGGGTTTTGGGTTCTTCATTGAGAACTACCCGGGCGAGAGCTGATGCTGTTTCAGCAATTCCCGAAGGGATCCAAAACCGGCATCGTGGCGACTTGCCTCGAATCCGGGCAATGTTGGTAATCCTCACAGTTTGGCAAGAAGGGAATCTTTGGGCTTAGCATTCATTTTTCCGGACTCCTGACTGGCAGGAGGCAAAACCCTAGCGTCTTGGGCCATCTGGGAATTCCCAACTAAAAAACCTCGTAATTGTATTCGAAAGCGAGCAGCGAGATAGGAGCCAGGAGGGAGCCGCCGATATAAGACTTACTCGGATATATCCGGTGGAGTTCGTGACGCCGTCTTGTCTGGAAGCGCCCGAGTAGTCCATTTTCCTTCAACGTTTACGAGGGAGACGGAACAGACATGGCAACTTAGAATGCCACTCTCCGGGAAAACCTCGGAAACGTTTGCTGAAAGACATTCAGGGCAATACCAGGCATATGTTATGCCGTTCTCAGTTTGATCCAGGATCTTAACCATCTTTGGACCTCCCGCCTTGTATATAATTCAGTATAGCTTATCCTGCGAGAATGGAAAGTTGTTTTTTTTGCTTGCCTGAACTCAACGAATACAAAGAAGCCCGATGAAATCCATTTCGGAGAGCTCCGAGATCCAAACCATGTTCATTACCCCTTGCGAGGATGGCTATAATTGAATGACGATGCGCATTATAATTCATCACTTGTCACATCGGCCATGGCAGCAACATGCCACCCTGGCTTAAGTCAGTCTGAATGCCTCCCCGGGGAGCGAGAAATAGAAAGTAGCTCCCTTATCTATCTCACCTTTGGCCCAAACCTTCCCTCCATGTCGGACGATGATGCGCCGGACAATTGGAAAACCAATCCCGGTGCCCTTGTATTCCCGGGCGCTGTGGAGCCTCTGAAAAACGGTAAACAGGCGATCATCATAGGTCATGGCGAATCCGGCGCCGTTATCCTTCACGTAGTAAATGTTTCCCTCATCCGGATTGCCGCCGGCCTCAATCACCGCCTCTGTCTTCTTGCTGGTACATTTGACAGAATTGGCCAACAGATTATAGACGACCTGTTTGATCAATCTGCAATCGGCAGGGACCCGCGGCATGTCGTTCAATATAAAACTGATATTCCTGCCTTGGCTTTCCTTCTTCAGCTTTTTCCATGCTTCCCGAAAGATTGTTTTCATATCGCACTGCGTAATTCTCATTTCACCGTGCGTTGCGTGCGCAAGATCCAGTAAGGCGTCGATCATCTCGTTCATCGTGCCCGTGGTCTCAAGGATTACACCAAATCGCCTCTCTAGCTCCTTGTCGAGTTGGCCGGCGTAATCACTGATGATCATTTTCATATACCCTTCCATCGCCCGGACAGGACTCCGGAGGTCATGGGACACGATATAGCTATAGGATTCCAGTTCTTTGTTGTGGTCTCGATGAGTTGATCGGTTCTCTTTTCAAGTTCTTCCTCGATCCGCTTGCGCCCGGTCAGGTCCAGCATGGCCCCGATCATCCGGCGCACCATCCCCGAGCCGTCCCGGATAAGATTTGCCCTGTCCTGAACGTAAGCATAGGCGTTATCGCGCATCTGGAAACGGTAATCCGCAGACCAGCTGTCCCCGGAGCCTTTTAGAGCTTGCCCGATGCTTTCAAGGACACGATCGCAGTCTTCGGGATGGACGTGTTCCAGCCACCACTTGACGGCCTTTTCCTGGCTTGGTCGACCATACCCTTCTGCATACGTAATGTTGAAGTTCACGCGATTGCTGACACAATCCCAATCCCAGACGGCCTCATTCGCGGCTGAGACGGCAAGCCGCAGACGCTCCTCACTTTCCTCGAGTTTCTCTCGGATCAATGTGGGCTCGGTAATATCCCATGCCATTCCAACCAGGCGGGCAGGTTTTCCGCGATCATTGTAGAAACCCCTTCCCTTTGCCCTGCACCAGCGCCTCTTTCCGTCGGGCAGGTCGGCTCGCATCACTACATTGTAGTCGGTTCTGTTTCCCAGTGCTTCTGTCAAAGCACGTCGTACTTTGTCCCTGTATTCCTGCACAAGGATCTCAAGGAGAGTATCCAAAGTGATCTCCCGGTCGGATTCGAGGCCGAAGCGTTACAGCCTCGATCGTGACCAGGCCATGGTTCCGCTCACGAGATCCCAGACCCAGGCTTGCAGATCTGCCGCATCAAGAGCCAAATTGAGAATCTCCTGGTTTTTTTCAAGTTTTCTTCCGATTCCCGAAGCTCTCTCGTCCTTTGTTGGACCCGGTCCTCAAGCTCGTTGTAGGCCACCTAGAGATCGGCCCTCGCCTCTTCCCGTTCAGTTGCATCCGTCCAGGAAAGGACAAGATGATTCACCGTCCCCGTTTCGTCAACCTCCGGGGTTAAGGACCAGTCCCAATAGCGGGTTCGCCCATCGGGACTGATTTGTACAACCGGCTTCGCCCAGGCAGTGAAAGGGTTTTTCGTCTTCATCACGTTTATAAAGATGTCGACGTTTTCCATACTCGGGAAACACTCGAAGTATTTTCTGCCGGATAAATCATTGGCTGATCGCCGCGCCAGTTTTGCAAATGCCTTGTTGACACGAACAAAAGAGAATTCTCTATCCAGAATCGCAAGTCGAATCACCACATCCTGAAAGGCGGCATCCAGCATTTCTGCATCAATCTTTCTTGTGTCTTTTTTTGAGCTGCCATTGGCCTCGGTCGAAATATTTTCTTCACCGGACATTTCCGACTCCTCATATATGGTATTTATACAACGAATCGTCATCCTAGAATATTGGCCAAAGACGTGTATTGAACTTCGAAATTGCTCAGGGAAATTCCCTCGGAGTGAAGCTGCACGATTTCTTGCGGTATGATCAGCCAGGTATCACTGGATCAGAAAGCGAAATCGGACAAAGAGGATTTACAGCGGACATTTGAAGCCGGCGATCCGCCTTCTTATTCTGGAAAATATGTTGCGCCGAATGGATATGCTCAAAACGGCTCGCATGTACGCAGGGCGCGAAAATTCAAGCTCAGAACGAGACGCCATATGAATAATAAACCGATCGCCCGCTTCTCCAGATCTCAAGTCCGGTATTGCAGAAAGGGAGTCGAAGTCGAGTTTCCGAGCTGCGAGTACAAGGCGGGTTGCTGGACCACCGCTTGCGGGAAAAAACATTTTTGCGGTTAAACCCCCACGCTAACACCGAGATTGGCCAAGGCTGCGGTGCCTTTACCTATTTCTGTTTCAGACACTTTCTTCTTGTTTGTGCAATATTTCTACAGTTCCCTGCCCTCCGTCAACAATAACCCTGTCGCCCGTCTTCAGCATCGAGGTGGCATTGCCGCAGCCCATCACGGCGGGGATGCCAAGCTCTCTGGCGACAATGGCGGCATGGGAAAGAGGCGCCCCGATGTCCGTAATGATAGCCGCTGCCCGCGGGAGAAGAGGCGTCCATCCGATATTGACGCTCGGTGCAGCTATAATTTCCCCCGTTTTAAGATTTTCCCCCTCTTCCATGCCTTTCAGGATCCTGACATATCCTTCCACCCTGCCTGAAGACCCGGGATGACCCTTGAATACCCTGGAACTGGCCAGCGGCAAAACGGGTCGACCGGCGTCGTAGTAGGCTTCATTTCTTGCGGGATAGCTGGCCCATTTCAGTGGATCGAAACGGCCCCGAATAATGGATGGGAAAGGCGGAAGAGACTTGTACAGATTGTAGCTTTTTTCCCTTGCGGGTATATGCCTTAAAGCTGAAGCATCTCCGGAAAGCAATCCCAGGACTTCATCGATGTAGAGGAAAAACACGTTTTGCCCGATGCCGCTTAGCTCTCCGGCACGCAGGGCAAAAAACCGGTCGATCCTTAAGAGCCTGGCGAATTCCGAGCGGATTGCCTCTCTCATGTGTGCGTACCGGGAAACCTTGAACAGACGGGACTTCAGCCATTTCACCTTATCCGGATAATTCCCGGCGAATCTCTGCAAAGCACCTTCATACCGGGCCTGCTGCCTTTCTAAGAGGCTCTCCAGATCCACATGCGAATTTTTATATTCCCCTATCTGCCTTTCCAGCCAATCCCCTTCGCTTTCAGCCATGGAAGGCAGGGATAACTCAAACTCGTGCTCACCCCGGTGGCCGTAGAGCGCCAGATATTCCTCCCTGCTTATTTCCCCCCTGAGCATAGCGGCTATACCGACAGCCGGCCCCAGACTGGCCAGCCCGGCACTCCCCCGAAGATGGGAAAGCAGCAGACCGGCATCTTCGCTTCCGGCCAGCTTCGTAAGCTTTTCACGTGTCCTTGTCATGGCGATGATGAATCCGGTTGCGCCAGCCAACAGCGAAATCCACAAACTGATGTTGTGCGGATATGTTTCATTTCGCCACAGAGAAAGGAGCCTCTGCCCGGAGGTCGCCCCCGAAATGAGAGCCTCCATTTGACTGCACCACTTTGGATTGTCACGGATCTGCCGCTTCATGAGCACCAGGGCGATCAGGCTTTTGAAGACGTACCTTACAGCGCCCGGCAGAAATTGCTTGAAGAGGCTCATCCGTGAAAAAGGATAAAGAGGAATGCTGATGTTTTCAGGAATGGGCCCAAACAAATCATTCATGTCCTTAATGCCTTTTTCGACGGACATACCGAAAGCGGCAAGGATTGATAGCCTCATGCCTATGTTGGAGTAACCCCGCCCGCAGATATTTCCGGACCATGAGTAATTTCCCGGTGTCACCTGAATCTCTCTTTCAAGAGCTCTGACGATACTCCAAGAAAGGGGGGTAAAGACATCCGGCATGGCCTCGGCAATATTGGTATTTACCCAGAAAAAATCACCGCTCAGGGAATCGTTCCATTCATATGTATCGGGGTTACCCGGCACCATGGTGCTGATGGGGCGTGATTGCAGAATATAGAGCCTCCCCTGCGCGACTGCCCATTCGATATCCTGGGCGCCTCCCATCTGCCTTTCCAGGCGCACAGCATACTTGTAGAGCTTCGGAGCATGCCTTGCAAGCTCGGGGGGACCGTCATAGCCGCCTTCGGGCCTTGGCAATGTGAACGCATAGGCGTCGGCCGTTCCGGCGACCAGAGGCTCACCCAGCCCGAGGACAAAATTGCCTTTCATGGATACGAAGCTCCCAGAAACAGGATCCGCGGTAAACAGGACTCCGGAAATTTCGGCAGGGATCGTCACCTGGATAACAACCGCCACACGATAGGACTGCTCCAGACCATGAGCATCCCTGTATGCCTGGAGCCTTTCTGATTGCCCCGAGCTGAATACCTTGCATGCAGCTTGAAAGATTTCTTCTTCGGTCTTCACATCGAGAACCGATTCATACTCTCCCGCAAATGAGGTCCGCTCGGAATCCTCACCCGCAGCAGACGACCTGGCTGAAAATGAAACACTCCCATTTTTATTTCTGAGCGCAATGAGACGGCGCCTGATCTCTTTTTGCGCCGATGCGGCGAGTTTCCCGTTTTCAAATGCAGATGGGAAGATAATAAAACCGTCAGGTACCGGAAACCCTTTTTGAAACATTATGGCGAGTGCCTTGCCTTTTCCTCCGGCCTCAGCGTAGTGGGTTTGGTTTATTTCGTTGAAACTCTGAATCATGTAGGGGAAACCAGCAGCCTTTCCAGGTAAAAGGTCAGAATCGTGACGTGCGAATTGATTCGGCTCACCTCATGTTCTTTCTCCCATTTTCTGCTCGGGTTCCCGACAAATTTACGTCTCCGGCGTGAGCTGAAATCGAATCCGTTAACAGTTTTTCCCGGTATTTAGGCTCCAGGGTGAATTCGGATAGTTTTTATCCGACTGATACCTCTTGTAATAGATATATAAACTTTCCCTCCCCTGAAGGCGCACTGTTTAAAGTTGGCCAAATCAGAGGCCTGCTTTCAAAGTCGAGCCAGACGAAAATGTACCGATAACCAAAAGAGCTTGCCTGGCGCAAACGCCTTGATTATAAAATCCCGCAGTCCCAATAACTTATTTGATAATGTGCCGGGACCAATCTCCGATAACTGGTAACCGCTCCAAAAAACGGTTGTGTTAAGGCTATTATAGGACACTCACCCAATAGTCTGTCAATGCCAAAGCTATTTTGTACACTATGGTTGTTAATCGTCCTGGGGACGCGGCTCCAGGCCATCTGTGATCCCTTCGTGTTGCCGACCAAGCCTTAGGCCTATTTTCACGAATGTTTAGTGCCGATAATTACTCTGAGCAAGGTAAGTGTGGCGGCATATTTTACCGCCGCCCGTGAAGATTGCGGGGGCAAGCAGTGTGGAATTAAGTCACAGTGAGGCACTCCCCGGCTCGATCTATGCTTTTTCAAGACAATATGATTTTGCTTCTAATGCTTCTCGATCTCCAAAATCAGGCGATGCCTTATTTTGAGTCACTACAAACCCATACTATCATGTATCAATAGGCGGAACTGCAACCGGAGCAGGCAGCAGGCCAGGAATATTTCCGGGCAGTTCCGTTAAAAGGGTAACCGGTCCCATTCCCATTATAACCGCACGGCTCCACGAGCTCCAACCGAGGGTGGCGGGATTTGAAAGGAGGTTCAAATGAAACGACGCTTAAACTTGGGCGCAATCGTGATAGTATGCTTGCTGGCCGAAAGCGCCTTCTGCCAGGAACCGCTTGTCTATCCATCAAAAGGGCAAAGCCAGAAGCAGATGGATAAGGACAAGTACCAATGCTATGGCTGGGCCAAACAGCAGACGGGTTTCGATCCCATGCAGGCTCAAGCTCCTGCTGCGGCGGCCAAAGCACCCCAGTCGAGTGCGATCCGTGGAGCAGCTGGAGGAGCAGCGATCGGAGCCGTAGGCGGTGCTATAGCCGGCAACGCCGGAAAGGGAGCAGCCATCGGGGCTGCAACCGGGGGGGTGTTCAGTGGTTTGAAGATGCGCCGAGAGATGAAAGAAGAGAATCAGGCCCAACAGGCGCAGGCCCAGTCACAAAATCAACTCCGGAGCAGTTACAATCGCGCTTTTGGTGTTTGCATGCGAGGCCGGGGCTACAGTACTGATTGATGGATTGCAATCGCCCCTTACGGAAGGGAAGGAGGTTAACGATGATGACATTCATGAAAAAAAAGTGCTTACTCGAGGTAACCATCACAATAATCTTTCTGCTGGCCCTGTCACCTCACGCCGCCGCTGATCTTGATATTTCGGGCCCAATCATCTGCGCATTTACGAAGGGATTTGATTGTGACAATTCCGGGGGCTGTCAGGAAACCAGCCCCGACAACGTCGGCTTGCCCCCTTTCGTCAAACTGGACTTGGCCAACAGTAAACTCACCGCAACGGCGGGCCAAAAGCCCGGAGAGATAAAAGAATCCACCATCAAGAGTTTTCAAGAGATCGATGGAAAGTTGTTTCTTCAGGGCATCGATCGCAGAGGTTGGAGCGCGGTCATCGACAAGCAGACGGGTCACATGGCGGTATCCGCTTCCTCGGAGGACGAAGCGATCGTTTTCTTCGGGCGTTGCACAACGCCGTAGAAACGAGCTGATGGAAAGGGGGGCAAGGTGCTGCTCTTGCAGTGAAGGATCGAAGGGTCGTGTTGTCGAAAACAGCCGAAATCGCTGCCTCTCGCCTGCAAACCCCGCCCAGGGAGACACGCCGGGAACGTGAAGGATTCCCCCCCAACACGATCCCAATCGCTTCTTTGGATCGTATTTCCGTTGACCGTGGATAGCCCGATGCCCATGTTATAACCTTCAATTAATGGGTTGGGCCTTCTTCTATTATCGTATTGTCTCGTAAATAAATTCCCGGAACGATAGCCACAATGAAAGGGACCGGCCAGAAAACCGTCACGATCCATAGGCCGAAAATATTGGCAACGACCTTACGCAGCCCCTGCAAGGGCTCGAAAAAAATAAATTTATTACCAGGTCGATTTGAAGAACGGTCCAAAATATTGAAAAATACTTCAAGAAGATCCAGCCGGTGCCGCCTTTTCTGGTTTCTCCCGGCCTCAGCGATCGTTTCGCTAAATACAAAGGGATGACAATGGGGCCAAATCCAACGGATCCCAGGCACCAGAGATCTGTCTTGAGCCCGAGTCGACGCAGTGCGCCGTCAATCAGAATCAGGATCCCGAGGATTCCAAAGGTGATCCAGTACAACACTTCCGATACGTTCTTTCCTGAAGAGAACCCATTAACCGATTTATCTTTCTAGCGCTTTCCCCGACGTCTTGATCATTTGTCTTGATTCCGGATCAATCACCTGCCTATTTTTCTCCAAAAGCAATCGGGAAAACCAGTCGATCACTTGCAGGAGCTCGCGAAGTTCATGAAAAGTCGACTCCCTGAAGTACGCCCATTGATTGATTGCATTTTCCAGGCGAATCACGTGCTCCCGCAACCTCAGCTCTTTTCCCTTCAATTGATGGATATCGGTTGAGGTTCCAATCCACTTAACGACTCTGTCCTGTTCATCGTGCATAGCCACGCGCCGACTCAAGTACCAGCGGTAAGCACCGCTTTTCACTCTCATGCGGTGCTCAACCTGCGAGGCGCCTGCAGGCTCCCGATTTCCCATAAACTCCAAAGTGATCTGCAAATCTTCCGGATGAACAGTCGAGTTCCATTCCCGGAAACCGGAACTTCCTCTCACCAGACCCGAAAATTTCTTGCAGCGCTTATTGCGGTAATCGAGAAGACCGTCCAGGGGCGCCTTCCAGATAAGCTGAGGCATGGCATCGGCCAGCTCGTGAAGGCGTTTCGCACTTTCCCGCAGCTCCCTTTCTGCCTGCTTTTCCCAGGTGACATCCCGAAACATGGTGGCTGTATAAACCCGTCCTCTGCTATTTCTGAACAGAACCGAAGAAACCTCAACGGGGAAAACGGTGCCGTCTTTTTTTTGAAATTCAGCGCCCCCGAATACTTGCCGGTACGAGAGCGTTTCTCCATCGCAGAGCGAAACCGCGGGTCAGTCGTGTCCACGAAGTTTTCCAAACCGTGATCGATGATCTCTTTTTCAGTCATGCCCAACATACTTCGGGCCGCTGAGTTCGCTGTTATGAGTGCTCCATCGGCGTTGTTCATTAGAAGACCGCTTAGGCTGCTTTGTACAGTAAGCCGGCATTTCTCTTCGTAGTCCCGGATGGTTTCTTCAGCCTGCTTCCACTTAGTAATGTCCTGCAAATGGTCGATTAGATAAATTGGCTTGCTTTTTTGTCACGAACGGACGATGTGCTCACGTCGACCCAGACAATTCGACCGTCTTTCCTGATTTGGCACCTTTCCATCCGCAGTGTTCTCTTTTTCCCTCTCGTTATATGCGCCAAACCCGACTCCAATGCTTCGAGGTCATCAGGATGGGTTAATTCCCTGTAATTTTTTTTAGCCAGTTCCGACCGGGAATATGCCAGCAATCTGGAGAAGGCCGCATTGGCCCGAATCAGTCCCGCGTCCAGATCCAATATTGTCATGGGCATAGCAGTTCATCAAATGCCAACCGGAACTTTCCCCCGCTTTCCCGCAGTTGCTCAAGGGCGTGCTCGTGCTCTGCCATTTCTTTCCGAAGCTCTGCCGTCCTTAGGCTTCACCTGATCCTCAAGCGACCGGTGCGCTTCAAGCAGCTTCCTTTCGAGCTTTGTGCTCTCTCGCTTCATCGACGGCCCTGCGAACGGCGGGAGCCAACCGGTGCAAGCGGTTTTTCAGGACGTAATCCGTAGCACCGCTGGTGAGGATTTCTATTGAGCGATCCTCGCTGACAGCACCGGTTACCGGGATAAAAGGAGTATCAGGGCACCTTTTTTTCACCTCTTCAAGCGCCAGTGCACCGTTGTATTGAGGAAGGGCATAGTCGGAAAGGATTATATCCGGAGAACGGAATCGCGGCACCCTTCAGTTCATACTTCATAAGTTCGGGCGTCGGCGGCATTGTCTTCCAGCATCAAAATGCGAAGGTTACAGCTCATAATTCAACCTTCCCAGGCGCGAGCTGATTCACTGTAAAGCGCTTTCTTACTTTGCGAGTCTTTCGGGTTTCTCACCACGGGGAGCATCATCATTTCTTATTTCGAAACCATTACCCCGCCAGTGGCTGCGAGGGAGCTTCTGTGCGATCACGGCCCGCTCGATCGACAGGCCCTCGATTTCTTCCCCGAGTTGATAAGCCAAACCATTAGTGCGACCTCATAGGGAAGCCTATGAAGCTACGGATTAAATAATTCTAGAAATCAGGCACGGACAATTCAAGCCGGGACATTGCTGAATTTCATATGGATGAATTTCGCAGATTTCAACCTTCTCCATGTTCCAGGAGTTGGCACAATGCCTACGCCTCGAGCCAGTCTTTTTGCCTCACCGTCATCCCGGACAACCTTCACATTAATATTGCGGCTAATTGACTTACTTATTGGGCCATAGGAAACTACATAGGTAATGGATTTTTCGCCCATAACCGCAGCATAGATATTGAATCACAAGGAGGCTACAATGAACAAAACACTGAGATTGCTGGCGGTGTTATTGACCTGTCTCTTCTTCCTGGCATGCGCTTCAGGCAAAGCCAATACCAGCCAAGCGCCAGGAGCAGGCGCCTGAGGGATTTCTTAACGGCTATTACAAGGATCTTCAACCAGCACCCGCCGGCGGTGAAGCCAAGAGGTGGCTGAAACCCGGCGTGGATTTCGCAAAATACAACAAGATCATGCTCGACAGCGTTACTTTCTTTCTTTCCCCGAACTCCCAATACTCGGGTATAGAGCCCCAGGACATGAAGGAGCTCGCGGACAAATGCAATAAAATCCTGGTCGACACGCTCAATCCTTCTTACCCGATCGTGGCCGACCCGGGCCCCGATGTCTTGCGAATTCGTATTGCAATCACTGACCTCAAGCAGAGTAAACCCGTCCTGAGCGGCATAACAAGCGTCGTACCCATCGGCTTGGGCGTCAGTTTAATCAAGAAAGGCGCCACGGGATCATGGACCGGTTCCGGAGCAACGGGCGTGGAAATGATGGCGTTGGACAGCCAAACCAACGATGTAGTCGGTGTCGCCCAGGACAAGAGGGGCGCAGGATTCACGGAACGGTTCAGCAAATGGGGTTCTGCCGAAGAGGCCTTCAAGTACTGGGCGGAAAGGATAAAACTTGTTTTGGATCAGGCCCACGGGATAAAAAAATAACATGCTCATGCCCGTAACAAGTAGAAAGTCTCTGGAGATTCTCTCATGACCGGGAAGAACATTAGCCGAAATGAAGCAGAGGATTCCCAGGCTTTATTGGATATAGAGCGCTCCGGTGATTTACTTACCCTGCATATCGCAGGGGACTGGACGATCGGCCGCCAGATCCCAGCCTCCGTCGGCGTGGCAAAAGAATTGAGCGACGGTCATGCGCCGGGACGGGTGGGGTTCAGGACAGAGAACCTTCAGCGCTGGGACAGCTCACTTCTGACATTTCTTGTGGATGTCAACGCCGTCTGCCTGAAAGAGGGGATCCCGGTGGAAATCACGGAACTCCCCCAGGGAGCGCAACGCCTCCTCAATCTTGCCTCCAAGGTTCCCGAAAAGAAGGGTGTTCGAAGAGAGGATGCGCGACGCCATTTCCTCCTGCGCGTGGGTGACAAGGCGGTGAGTGCAGGGAACGCTTTTTTGAGCGGGGTCACCTTTGTCGGCGAGGTCACAAGCGGCCTCCTGCGGTTCGCGACCGGCAAGGCGCGCTTTCGCCCCGTCGACTTCTGGCTGGTCCTGCAGGAGTCCGGAAGCGAAGCGCTTCCGATCGTGAGCCTGATCAGCCTCCTGGTCGGCCTCATTTTCGCATTTGTGGGGGCAATCCAGCTCCAGCTTTTCGGCGCCCAGATTTATGTCGCTGACCTGGTGGGTATTGCCATGGTGAGAGCGATGGGAGCCATCATGACGGGAATCATCATGGCCGGTCGCACCGGGGCCTCTTTTGCAGCCCAGATAGGTACCATGCAGGTCAATGAGGAAATCGACGCTTTGAAGACGGCCGGGATCCCTCCGATTGATTTTCTGGTGATCCCGCGAGTGCTGGCCCTCATGATCATGATGCCGCTTCTTACCCTTTACGCGGACCTGATGGGCATCATCGGCGGCCTGATCGTTGCCGTAACCGGGCTGAACCTGAGTCCAGCGGAATTCTATACCGAGATCAAACGAGCCATCCCCCTCGCAAATCTGTGGATCGGCCTTTTCTCGGGCCTGGTCTTCGGAGTGCTGGTTTCAATGACAGGATGCCTGAAAGGCATGCAATGTGGACGAAGCGCTTCCGCGGTCGGAGATGCGACGAGATCCGCCGTCGTCTCCAGTATCGTGAGCATCGTGGTGGCAACCGCTATCATCACGGTGCTTTGCAATATCCTCGGAATTTGAGCAGGGGCGCATCGGCGTTTCCCATCTTTGGAGGTCCGCATGGCTACCAATGAACCCCATATCCTGGTGCGGGACCTGACCATGGCATTTGGAAGTTTCGTCCTGCAGCGCGACCTTACGTTTACCATAAACCGGGGGGACATTTTCATCATCATGGGAGGGAGCGGCTGCGGGAAGAGCACCCTCTTGAGGCACCTCGTAGGGCTTCAGAAGCCGGCCAGAGGCAAGGTGTTTTACGGAAAAGTCAGCCTCTGGGATGCTCAACCCGAGGTAAGAGACGATATCATGCGTCACTGCGGCATCCTCTATCAGAGCGGCGCACTGTGGAGCTCCATGACCCTGGCGGAAAATATCGCGGTCCCCCTCGAGGAATATACGAAACTGAGCCATGAGCAGGTGAGAAAGCTCACGAGCCTGAAGCTTTCCCTGGTCGGGCTTGCCGGCTTCGACGAATATTACCCGTCGGAGATCAGCGGCGGCATGAAAAAGCGGGCGGGCCTCGCGAGGGCCATCGCCCTCGACCCAGACATCCTCTTCTTCGACGAGCCCTCGGCGGGTCTCGACCCGATCAGTGCCCACCTGCTCGATGAACTGATTCTGGAGCTGAGGGACAGCCTGGGGGCCACGATCGTCATTGTAACGCATGAATTGGCGAGCATATTCGCGATCGGGAACAATTCCGTCTTTATCGACGCCGAGGCCAAAACCATGCTTGCAACCGGTAACCCCAAGCGGCTGCTGGAAGAGTGCGCGCATCCAACCGTGCGAAATTTCCTGACCCGCGGAGAGGCGAAGGCGGAGGCCATGCCCGGAGAAGTGCCGGGCCCGTGCTTCCTGGCGCCTCAAAGCGATCTCACTGGGGAGGAAAAACATGAGTAAAGCTGCAAACAAAACCATGATCGGCGCGTTCGTAGTGGGCGCCATTGCGCTGGCCGCCATTGCGGTGGCAATCTTCGGCTCCGGCGTCTTCCTCCAGAAAACCCAGGACTTTGAAACCTTTTTTGAGGGATCCGTACAGGGGCTGAACGTAGGCGCCCCGGTCATCTTCCGGGGCGTTCAAGTGGGCTCCGTCAAGGACATTTCCCTGGAATTCCAGCCTGCCAAACTTGCATTCAGTATTCCCGTGGTTATTGTGATCTATCCAGACAAGGCAAAATGGCTCGGTCCCCACCCGAAAACGCTGGGGGAAAATGTGAATCGACTGATCGACAAGGGGTTGCGGGCCCAGCTTATCAGTCAGAGCCTCATCACGGGACAGCTCGCGGTCGGTCTCGATTTCTTCCCGGACAAGCCTGCAAGATTTGTAGGCATTGACAAGAAGTACCCTGAGATCCCCTCCGTGCCTTCGAACATCGAAGAGATCAGCAAAACGATCCAGGAGCTCCCGATCAAGGAGATCCTGGCCAAAGTCAACTCCACGGTTTCGGGGCTGAACAACTTGATCAATTCCGAGTCCACCAGGGCGACCTTGAAATCCATCGAACAAATGTTAAAGGAAACGAACATCGCCCTGAAGACCGTCAATGTCCAGATCGGGCCGCTCCTGACGAATCTGCAGAGCACCTCGGGAGAGATTCGCTCGACCGTGGCGCACCTCGACCGCGAGATGTCCGGGGAAAAGGGAATGGTCGAGATTTCCAAAAAAACCATGGTCCAGGCCGAACAGACACTCGTCGCCGTCAGGCAGATAGCACAGGAGAATTCGGCAATGGGCCAGGACTTCGGCCAGGCCGTCGAGGAAATGGGCAAGTCGTTTCGCTCCCTTCGGGTCCTGAGCGATTACCTTGAGCGTCACCCTGAGTCGATTGTGTGGGGGAAAAAATAATCCTTTGAGGGTATGGCCATGAAAAGTTTCCGGCAATGGATATCGACACTGTTCGTGCTGGTCCTGCTCCAGTCGGCAATGGGCGGTTGCAGCCACACACAGCAATCACAATTTTACACTCTCAACCCTGTACAACCGGGAAGCGCCGGAAGCGCCGCTCAGAACTGGAGTGCCTCGACCGACAGTGCGGCGGGAACTGACGTCGCGGTCGCAAAGCCTCCGATGACGATCGCAATCATGGCAGTGGAAATTCCCGACTATCTCGACCGGCCCCAGATCGTAACGAGAAATACAGCCAATGAAATTTCGCTCTCCGAGTATGAAAGGTGGGCCGGGGACCTGCGCAATGACATCTCCAGGGTCCTTGCGGAAACCCTGTCGAGTGAGTTGCCCCGCAACCGCGTCTTTATCCTGAACGGTCGGCGCGCAGCCCCCTCCACGGACTACAATATATCCGTCCAGGTGAAGCGGTTCGAATCAATGCCGGGAGGGCAGGTCTGGCTCGAAGCACAGTGGTCGATCCTGGGCAATACCGGGCAGTCTGTGCTGCTTCGCGGCAACACAAACCTCAGCGAACCCACGGAGGGACAAAATTCATCGCAGCTCGTCTCCGCTATGAGCCGTGCCGTCGACCGTATGGGACAGCAAATTGCTCGCGCCGTGAAAGAGATCATGGCAACACCGCCACGGCCTCGAGAGGGTAAAAGAGCCTTGCCACCCGGCGGCGCCCCCGGTTTCATTTTCTCTCCTTGTCGTCTTGCAGAAACGCGATCAATCTTTCGAGCTTTGGCAGGGATGCCCGGGTGGTTTCCTATTCCGGACTGGCCCGGTTGAATTCCAGTTCCGGTACAAGTCCCACATTCACCCCTGGACTTGATAGAGGTTCTGGGACGTAGCGAGAAGGGCGAATTCACCCGGCTGAGCGAAATACTCATTTGCAAGCAGGGGAACACTTGAGCCGGTTAATTGCGTTGGCCAGGAACGAGGGAGGCAATTGTGGAAAATCTTAAATCCGACCTTCAGCAATCCTGAGAGGGTGGGATAAATACGCTTAAAAAGCTACTTCACCAATCTTCCGGCTTCTCGAGAGCCTTGGACTGAGTTGCATGGAGCGTTCTAACTCTTCGCAACCGTGTTTCCGGTGAAAGGATTTCTCTCGCCGAAATATAATTGTCCTTTCACCTGTCGCGGGGCCGTCGGTAGAAATAGTGCCGTTATTCTCAATATTTGTGTTGGCCTGACAATTCCCGATGTACCGGGATATTGCCAGGCCAACTTTACTTAGTACCAAACGTTACTTCAATCCGCTGTGATCGCCAGCCCTGTTGGCGCTGCCGGGGGAGTCGAAGTTCCCGAAGAAGAACTCCCGCTGCTGCTTGAACTGGCGCCGCTATCGGGGAAATATTCGTAGGCCCCGATGCTGGGCGTCGACATTGCCGCCCCGGGATAACTGGTGGTAGCCCAAATGGGATCCGAAATCGCGATACCGGCACCCACGGTAGGTGAAGTGGAGAGCTGATGGAAATCATATCCGGTCAATCCGGCCGTTGCATTCTGGAATTGCGGGCTCCCTGTGATGTTTCCGGAATACCCCGCAATACCGGAATTGGCCTGGGCCGTGGTTTTTTGGACACCGGCAAAGTCAATCGTCACGCTGGAGGGGCTGTCCGTGGTTCCGCTTTTGGAAAGGATATGATTGTTCTTTATGCACTGATTCGTAGGAGCATTGTGGGCGTAGATTTCATCTGTAGTTCCGTCACTGTACGGGTTTCCCAGTCCGTTCCAGTATATGACGCTGTTCTGGATCGCTGATTGCAGCTCATTGACCAAAGTCCCGGTCGCTGTGTCGATCTCAACAAGATGGTTCACCGCAACGTCTGTCACGAATGCTGTCCCTGTCAAGTCGGAGAGGGCTGCCCAGCAAGTAGCTTTCTGGTCCGTGATATTTGTTCTTGCTACCACGCTTGCAATATTGTTTGCGTCCAGAGAAAGAGTAGCTGAGCCAAATGACGCATCTGTGACAAAGATCTCGTTATTCTCCAATTCTGCTGTCCCGAAAAGAACAGCCGTTCCAGCCGGAGAAGAACGAGTTTCCGTCATTGAGGACGAGCACCGTTGACGACGGGAAACACTGACAGGAAGCCGGTATTGTTGACGGCTGGGTTGCCTTTCACTGTTGTTATCAGCGCAGAGAAGTCCTTGTTGAAGAAGGTTTGAGACGGTGTTCTCGGGTCCGCTGGGAGGAGTTGTTTGATTCAGAGCGAAAGGACGCAGGGCTTTGTCAAGCGGAGCAAGGCCTTTTGAGGTCATGCTGAGGCAAGCTACCCCAGCTCGTGTACCACTGTTCGCAACGCATGCGAGGGACAGGCTTGTTGATAGCGTGACGGAG
>CAWGMZ010000001.1:0-126233 GCA_963823775.1 Candidatus Bathyarchaeota archaeon | reverse complement strand
TACAGCTGTAACCGTGAGTTTTTTCAACCGACCTTTTTGCCTTTTTGCTTGCGGTTTTTCTTCGGGAAACTCATCAAGCAGTTGGGTTGCCAAGCGGCCTTTCTCTGTCAAGCCGTACTTGCCGTCGACTTGTTTTTCTATCAGCCCATCGAGGATTTTCAGGTGATAATTGAGCCTTCCCGTGTTTGAAACCTTAGCCTGAACCATCAAATCCACGTAGGACAAAGAACCCGCCGCAACGAGGCACCTGAGGATTTCTCTGCGGGTTTGGTCTTTGAGGATTTTGTGGAGATTTGAAAACTGAACGGTCATGAATGATTATTCCGCCTCTTTTCACGTATAAGGATTGTCATCACAGCCGCGAAAGCAACTGCGAAAACGGCGAGGAGCAGGATTAGGGCGAAAAAGACGTTTGAGGGTTGGTTTGATTGAGCTGGATTCTTTGAGGAGGAAGGGGTTGGAGTTGGGGGAGTGTGTAAGGCGTTGGGCTTGAAGATGCGCCTGGGGCTGGGGTGGGGGTCGGGGTGGGCGGAGGGCAAGGTGTCGGCGTTGGCGCTGCAGGGGTGTTGTTTGGGGTTGCTTGGGGGTTGGGTGCATTTAGGAAGGGTTCAAAGCTTAATGTTCCCAAGTTGGGGTCGTTCTTTTTGTCGTGGATTGATTGGCTTATTGTCTGCGCGTTGGTTGTTCCCCACCAGTTGTAGGTTGCGTTGAGGTCGCTTGAAGTTGAACTGTAAATGCTTTGAGCGTTGCCAACCAAATTATTATAAACAATTGAAGAGGCTTCAGAAATGCTGATGCCAACCCGATTGTTGCTTATGGTGTTGTTTTTTATCTGCTGGGTAACCTATGCATATGCCGTTGGTGTTGTTGGTGAGGAGGTTTCCCTGGATGTCTGTGGCGATTGCAAGTGAGCCATCTTCGATTGGGTCGGTGCCGTTGACTTCGACTCCATAGTAGCAACTGGAAATGGTGTTGCCCAAGATTGAAGCGGTGCCGCTCCCGGCTGAAACAGCGATTCCTGCTCCGAACCCTGGCAAATGTATTGTTGAAAATAGTGGCTGCGACGGTTCCTGTGTATCCTTCAGTTCCGAAACCGACTCCGCAAGAAACCTGACTGACATAACCGTTGAAGACGTTGATGTATTGTGGCGGAGGCGTTGTTGCCTATGAAGATTACTGCGTTGTTTCTGTCGTACCGCTGTGCAATGACTCCCATGAAGTAATGGGTTTGTTGGGAGAGGACATTGCCCGAGACAACGGTGGGTCCACTGTAGACGCCTATGCCGCCAACAATGTTGTTGTTTGTGATTGTGGCTGAGCCGCCGAAAACGTCGATGTCCAGCAGGGAGCTTTCGCTTATTTTGGGTGACCCACCGTTAACCGCCAAGTTCTCCACGGCGTTCTCAATGATGCAGCCTGATTGGGTCTGTTGGTTCCAAACGCTGCTGGACGGCGAGAAAACAACGAAGTTGCCGAACGAATCGAAGATGTCGCTTCCGATTTGCTGTGTCCCCATGAAGAAAGAAGACGAAGCGGCTATTGGCGAGCCTCCGTTGAAGTTTATGGGTGGCTGCTTGTTCCGCGAGCGCTCAGGGTTCCGTTAATTTGAAGGCTGTATGAATTGAGGTTGATGACGGTTCCAGGTTGAACAGTTAATGTTACTCCAGGATTCACTGTTACCGACCCAGTTAAATTGTAAGGGCCGTTTTCAGGAGTCCAAGTGGCGTCTGAACTTATTATCCCACTAAACGCAGTGCCACTTTCAGCGGCTCCAAGGCGAACTGGGCAAGCTATCCATAAACCGAGTAGAAGAAAAATCATGCACGCAGTCAAGAGCCGTTTCACGTAAACATCCTTAGAAAAGTTACTTCCCAAGGAGCCTCTTTAGACTATTTGACTAAGAATCTTATCAAATCTTATCATGCCGAGTATACAGGCTTTTTTCGGTTGCTAAACTCTGGTAGCATCCGAATATGAAGAATTGCAGAGTTATTCGGCATGAAAAAATGGCTGTTTAGTACTTTTTGTGTTTGTGTAAGGGGCCCGATAGGTAGGCAAACCATATACGGATTCCATATGCACTTTCCATATACACAGGAGAAAGACCAAACTCAATGATCTTTCAGGTTTGACCTTCAGGCTTAAACGAGTTTCAGATTAGCGATCTATGCTCAAAGACATGACAAGCTCTGAAGGAAAAGATTAGGTGTGGTGGGGTCGGCCGGATTTGAACCGACGACCTTTACCCAAGAACAGCCAAAAGCCGTTCTTTACGGGTTTCTTCAAGACCGCTCCGGAAATTCGTCATTCTCCTCGCGGAGTCAGCAAACCCGTTGTATGTTTGCTTTCTGGAGCCCGTCGTCTTAGCCTGGCTGGACTACGACCCCACCTTCCAGCACGAAGCAAATAAGTAAACCTGCGGCAATAAAAGTTTATTCGTCTAAACGCTGCATTTCAAGAATCCGTGCTTTCGGGAACAAACCGCCTTAGCCTTTGAAGAGACTGAAGCTTTTCTTTCTCGCCGATTTTGGCTTCCTCCACAGATTGCCGGAGGATTTGGGTGGATTTGTCCATTGCTTTGCGGTTAACTGGGTATGGGACGCCGTCTTTGCCGCCGAATGCGAAGCTGAATTTTACTGGGTCTTCCCAACTGGGTTTTTCCCCGTAGACCAGTTCGGCTATGGGTTTTTTCCATCAAACTAGCAAAATGAGCAAGGAGTTGATGGGCGGCTTAGGCGTTCTGTGTAAGCTGCATGAGTTGCCTTTTTGTTAATCCTTCGCCTGGCTCAGCGTCGAGTCGTTTGTCTACCTTGCCTTTTTTGAAAAGCAGCACCGTGGGGTAGTAGTCAATTGCGTATTTGTCGCATAAGTCTGGTTTATCGTCGATAACAACGCTCATGCATTCGTCGGGGTGCTGTTTGGCGTATTCTTTGAATATTGGCAGGAACGCCTGTGAAAAATGGCACCATGAAGCGTAAAAAAGCACATACGCCTTCTCTTTAGCCCGAACTGCTCGCTCAAAACTGTCGTCTGCCATTCATTTCACCTCCCTATCTTCTTCTGGATAATGGCTGCTGTCACAAAACGGTTTGTTAGTGGATTTTCCGCATCGGCAAAGCGTCACGCGGTTCCGCATTTGGTAGAGTTTTCCATCGGCTGAGTAAACTGGGATTCCGCCGCGAACCCAAAACGGCCCATTTGTTCCAATGGCTGGGTCTTCTATGGCGCCGATTGATTTGTCTAAAGCTGGCTCAACCCTTTCCCCGGTTTTTTTGTCGTAAGCCACGAGCCTGCCAGATGGGCAGTCGGAGCAGTTTTCGATGACGTTTTTCTTTGCCTCAGGCATGTCTGTGCGGTGGATTACGTCCCAGACGTCTCCGCCTCTGTGGCAAAAACGGGCTGAAGCACAAAGCAGCACCGCATCGTATAGCTTCACTTCTGGGCCGTCGATTTCCTGCGCCAATTTTTCGAAAGGCTCGTTCTCGCTTGCTTCGGTGCCGTCAAAGTTGACTCTTAGGTGGCTGCTGTCGCAAAACGGCTTTTTGGCTGATTGTCCGCATCGGCATAGGAGGTAGCTTGGGGGGGTGTTTATTTTGTCGCCTATTGCCCATTTTATCGGGGTGCCTTTTCCGTCGCACTCTATTATCATCGGGTACAGGGGGGTGGAGCCTGAAACGAAGTAGGGTCCATTTTTGAGTATTTTGACGCTGCGTTTGTCTTCCACTTTTTGCTCAGAATTGCTTGACAATCAATTGCGCCTCACATTAAACTGAATTAGAATGAATTATTAAAGTTGCAACGGCGATTTAAAGGAATTTGCAGAAATGTCTTTGGGAAAAGCAGATTTCTTATGGCAGCGTCGTGGTTTCAGCCTGTCTTATTTGGCGTTTGATTAAGCCCGTAAAAACCTTGTAGGCTTGTTTGAGTGGAGCCCGATACCCCTTATCCTTGAATGAAATGTCAAGCAGGTCGTCTACCCAGCGGAGGCTGTGTTCAGCGCATTTGAACATGAGTTCTTCATGAAGCTTGTTAACCTGGGTTTCACGGAACCAATCCTTGTTTTTCAATCTGCCCAGCGGAACAAAGAACAGGGGCACAATTAGGCTTCGGCAATCCTTAACGTCGTCCAGCAACTCGAGTGTTTTTGCGACGTCATCTTCTGTTTCTTCAGGAAGACCAACGATAAGTGTCGCCGCCGGAATCAACATGTGGTCATGCATTATACCGAATCCTTGGCGGGCAACTTGAGGCCACTCCTCGGGTTTAAACGGGAAAGCCTTGGCTGGCATGATTCTTTTTGCAAGCTGGGCTGAACCTGTTTCGAGACCGATTTCGGCTCCCCACCAAGCTTGCTTCTGAAGTATGATTTCTGAGAGTTTGGCGACAAGCTGCGGTTTTGACGCTACGGCAGCTAGTGAACAGTGGCTCCAGCTTATCGTCTTCACTTTGCTCATCACGGTTTCGTGGAGTTTGATGAGTTTTTCATCGTTCGGCACCGCGTTTTGCGAACCGTACAGCATTACGTCTTCAGAATGCAGGCAAATAACCCTCTGTTTGCCCTGCACGTTAACCGCTACCTCCCGAACTATCTTGTCAAGCGGGTACCACCGTAGCGGTCTTAGGGTAACGTTGCAGAATTCGCATCCTCTGCAGCATCCGCGTCCAAGCTCAACCAACCCGTTCACAGAGGGATTCACAATGTCAGGAATCTCCTCCAACTTGGGCACGTCTTTAGCTGGGACTTCAAAAAGAGGCGGTAACTGCTCGCCGTCTAAGGCGGATTTGAAGAGTTTCCCGATTATGTTTTCGGATTCCCCTTCCACAACACAGTCAATGATTTTTTTCTCCACAAGCTGGGGGCGGTAACGGAACTGCCATGCGCCGGGACCGCCTACTATGATTTTTGCTCCGTTTCTTTTTGCTTCTCTGATGATTGGGCTGGTGATTAAGCTGCGGAAGTGTGTTGCTAAGAAGGGTTCTTTTTGGAAAAGGGCGGCAAGGGTTGTTGACGCTGGGCCGAACCCGAATGGATCCATGGTGTGTATGCCGATGACTTTTGCTTCCTTCAAGTAATTCTGAAGGTGCTCTGGGCTAACGGTTAGAACTTTGAAGCCTTCTTTTAGCAGTTGAGCCTCAATTTTTCTTAGGCCGTATGGTGCGGCGGTCGGTAGCCCTTTTACGGTTTTTAGGGGCGGAAAAAAAAGGTAGCTGTAAAGAACGTCTGGGATGAAGTTGGATGGGGCGCAGGTGCCGAATCCTAAGAACTGGTTGTTGTGGTAGTTGCTCATTAGGGTTCTGTCAGAAGTTAAGACTACGTCCACGCTGTTGTTTTCCATGCACTTCATCAGGTTTTGACCATTTCAGGGGTCAGTAAGCTAACTGTACTTAACGATAGGATTTATAAGGTTATTCCGTACGGGCAAACAAAATGTTGCAGCAACATGACCCTTGCCTCTCTGCACATTCGTTGAGTGCCGATACATCGATTGTCTATTTCCACCAACGGGTTTTCCAACCAATGTTTACATTATTTCATTTTTAATGCGGTGATGTTTATATATTTCTTGATTAACTAAACAAACGTCAAGTAACAGTTTGGGGCGTGAGAAATTTGGGCGCAACAAACAAAAAAAGCCCAAAAAACATGTTAGACTCCGTCGATATGCAAATTATACGCGCACTCGAAGACGATTCCCGTCTAAGCCTACGTAAGCTAGCCCAAAAAGTCGGCGTAACCCCAAACATTCTACACAAACACCTTCAAGCCCTCGAGCATGACGGAGTAATCCTCGGCTACATGCCCATCGTTGATCGGGCAAAAATGGGGTACGCACTCACAGCGATAATCATGATCCAAATCGAAGGCGGACACATTCAAGAAGTCGAAAACGAAATAGCCAAAGAAAACAACGTCGCATCCGTGTACGATATAACTGGGGAGTACGACGCGGTCGTCTTCGCCAAGTTCCAAGACAACCCGAGTCTTAACGCTTTCCTAAAGAAGCTGCTAACCGAACGATTCATTAAAAGAACCACTACGCTGGTAGCTCTCAACGCCGTGAAAGAATACACCAAAGTAATCTAGTTTAATTCGACCGCTTCCTTGCCCTGAGAGTCTTGTTGTTTCGACATTGAATTATTTGAGCGCTGTAAAGTTTAATATGACTTGGCTTTCATTGTTGTACGGGAGAGGCGTTTCGGTTGAAGAGCATCAAAGGCATCTTGGTTCTTGGGGAAAAAAACATTTTCAGCGAACTCTCGCAGATAGTTGACATCTCTATCGAATGCAACAAAATCGTGTCTGACATGTTCAAGGCAGGCTACAAGCAAAAAGAATTGGCTGAAGCTTTGCATGCCGTGCAGCAGCTTGAAAAAAAATCTGATGAAGTTGCCTTCAAAATAAGTGAAGACGTAACAGGAGGAGCCATCAGCCCCAACGTTATCGACAGTCTCCTTGAATCTGTCCAGACGGCAGACGACACCGTGGACACCTACTACTACATCAGCAGAGAACTTGCCCGAATGTCCAAAGCCTACGCCTCAGGGTTCGAAATGCACCATGCAGATTGGGACTCCGTTTACTCTAACATGTTGGCGCTTGCATCTGGTTCTCACATGAAACTTAAACAGCTGCTTTCCTCATCCAGCATCGCGGAGATTTTGGCTCTTCGAAAAGACATCGAAACGCTGGAAGAAAAAGGCGACGACATAAAGGACTTAGGGTTCGACAGGCTCTACAGCATAACGCCGAACCTGCATTATCTGGAGTTTTACCATTACCAAGAGCTCCTGCATAAATGCGACGACATTCTTGATTCATGCGAAGATTTTTCCGATTTGATAGTTGCAGTCGTAACTTCTATACTTAAGTGACCCGCCGATGCTGTGGCTTTCCCTCGGACTCTTTGCACTGACGTTCATCGCGGTGATGCTGGTTTCAGGCAACAACCTGTCCGCCTGCGTTGGCCCAGCGGTCGGCTCAAGAATCATAACCAAACGGTTCGGGATGATGCTTGGCGCCGTCGGATTTTCCATCGGGCTTCTGGTTCAAGGCGCAGGAATGACAAAAACCGTTAACCTGCTGTTGCCAAGCGGTGCCGTGCAGTTTCGAGCTGAAGCCTTGCTGGTTGCCATATTGATTTTTGTTATTGCCGACTTGATTAGGGCGCCACTCTCGGTTAGCATGTCTCTTGTCGGCATGCTGGCGGGCTTATCCGTTGCCGAGGGGGCTTTCACAAGCGGGGCTTATGTTGCCGAGGTTGCGTTGATGTGGGTGGCGGCTCCCCTTATTGCTTTAGCCTTGTCGTTTTACTTTATCCGCTTCATCAACAGGAGCAAGCCGAAGAATTTTTGGCGAAGACTGCAAATTTACAAGATTTTGCTTATAACTTTAGCCCTCTCAACCTCATATGTGCTGGGCGCAAACACCCTTGGCTTGATTGTTGCCACAGGCGGCTTTAGCTTGCCGATGGAAGGTTTGGCGGTTGCCGCAATCTTTGTCGGCGCCTTCTTTTTGAGTGCGGGTGAGATTCGCAGGGTTTCTGAGGAGCTTTTTCTTATGCGGTATCCAAACGCGACGGCGACTCTTTTGACTTCTACGTTTCTTGTTGAGGCAGCTACTTTGGTGAACATTCCGTTGTCTAACACTCAGGCGCTTTCGGCGGCGGTTTTCGGAGCGGGCGTGTCGTACAGGTCTAAGTTTGTTTCAGTTAAGCCGTTTTTGGTGATTGTTTTGGGTTGGGTTGTGGCGCCGCTGCTTAGTTTTGGCATAGGTTTGGTTTTAGGAAGGTTTTAGGTGTTTTGGAAGCGACGTCGTTTTCTGTTTGTTGAAGATTTTGCTGTTTTGCGGTGTGTTTATTCAGTTTTTCATAAGAGTTATGAACAAGTATTAACTACATTTATATTTGATTGAACGATTTAGTTGCTAAACTTGAATTGGTGTTACATTTGAGAAAAGTTACCAAAGGGACTAAACGCAACATCGAAGAATTAGTTGTTCTTGACGCTCAAAGACAACCCCACAGCATCTACCAAAAAAGAATCATGGGGGTAACATAGTGGCAACCGAAAACAGCGCCCCCGAAATGAAAAAGACCCTCAGCCTCATGGGGTTAACCATCAACGCCATGGCACTCATTGCACCAGGTGCCTTCCTCTGGCTTACCTACGAATTGCAGGCAGCCCAAGTAGCCCCCGGAGGAGCCTCAACAGCTCCCGACATATGGACAGGACTAGGCCTCGCATTGGTACTATCTTTCTTAACCGCGGCTTCTTACTCATGGCTATCTCGCCGATACCCAGACGCAGGCGCAGGCAGCTCATACTACTTTGCCCAACGCGCCCTCCTTGACAGAGGCAGCAGCAACAAAACCGCTCGAAACGCAAAATTCATCGTCGGCTGGCTTTCCCACTTGTACTATTGGGTTTACCCTGGTGTCATGGTTGGAATGATGGGTTTCTTCATCACGTACATCTTGTCAACGGTCGGCATCATAATTTCGCCGCTAACTGAAGTTGCAATCGTCGTTCTCTTCGCGGTCCTTGTAGGCTTTATCGCGTTCAGAGGAATCAACGGCTCAACAAAAACAAACCTCATGATTAACATCGCTCAAATCGGCATGCTTATCGGAGTAACAGCTGTCGCTTTGGCTTACCGTTTCATAAACCCCGCACACGTGACCTTCTACTATTCAAACCCCGCAAGTGTGATAATTCCCAGCAGTGCAAGCCACATGCTGTTTCAAGCCACCATCGCCATACTCGTCTTGGTAGGCTTCGAATCTGTAACGGCATTGACCGCTGAAGCCAAGAACCCCCGTGACGTTCCGAAAGCAATCATACTATCACTGGTCATTCAGGGCGCATTCTGCTATCTGCTGGAGTACTATGGCATGCAGGCATGGATTAACTCAAGTTACACGTTTGGCGCTGCGGCTGCTTCCAACTCTCCAGTAGGCGACATGATCATTCGATCGATTAACGGCCTGTTCGGCGGAGGCGGCTTCATCATAATGCTGGTCGTAGCTGCGGTCGTTGCTGTGGCGATACTTGGTACGACGCTGTCATGCATGAACACAGGCGTAAGAGTGACATATGCGATTAGCCGCGACACTGAAGTTCCTGAAGCCCTCGGAAAACTCAACCCAAGATACGGTACTCCCGCCATCGGTGTATGGGTGATGACTCTGGTATCTGCTGGAATAGGCGCCTTCGGTGTCCTCTCACTGAGAAACCTGACCGCAATCACGTTGCTATCTAACTTCGGAACGTTCCTGCTGTACGGTGTAACATGCGTCATAGCCGTTTACGCGCTATCCAAAGAACGCCGCTCAATCCTGACGAAATTTATAATTCCCATCGCAGGCTTTGCAGCCAACGTAGTAATGCTGATTGCAGTAGTATGGCTCGGATTCATAGGCGGGGGAGATACGCAGTGGGCTGCACTCGTAGCAGTTGGGATAGCCGCAATATGGATGGCTGTAGGCATCGCATACTTCGCATTGAACTCAAGAAGCAAAGAATCAGGCATCTTCCCCTTCCCAGGCGGCAAAGAAACATAGGCATTGAAAGAGGAAACAATACCCGCAAAGGTTCAAGTGAATTTGCAAGTTTGTCAACTTGCCATAAACTCTTTTTTTCTTAAATTTGTTTAAAGCAACTTTCTTTCGCTACCGAAGCTTTTTGCTTGGAATTTGTCAAAGTGGTTATCGTTGAATGGGTTTGCTGAAGTTCGCGGTGGCTTGTTGAACATCTGCTGAGATAAATGATAGGTTTCTGTTAAATACGGCGAATAAATTGTTGCAAAAATATGTTTTTGTTTATCAATTCTGGCTGCTCGGAGTACGGATTTTCAAGGTTGTTCTTTTTTTAGTAGTTTTTTTTCTAACTTTTTCAAAAAATTTTGATAAAATGTTCACTACTTATTAAGAAGTATGAACAAATCACAATTAACCTTAAATAACACATTCCATACCCTATGTTAAAGGAGAAAAAGAAGGCACCATAAATGCAATACCCCGAATCAGAAATCTCGGATTTAAAAGAAGCAGTCGATTTTTCAGCCTTCTTAGTCAAAAAGGGCCTTGAAGAGGTTCTCTAAGCTCCTCGGATTCGATGACTATGTTAAACCTATATTTTGTTTCGATGTGTCCTGTTATATTGATGGAGGCGGCATAAAATGAGCCGTTTCTTAGCCTCAGTCAACATTTTCGCTGACACATCACAAATTGACTCTGTCATACTCGCTTTATCAAAGCTTCAAAACATTGAAGAAGTCTACGAAGTTGCAGGCGAATACGACATCGTGACCCTAGTGTGCACACAAACGATCGAAGAATTTCGAGACATCCTCCAGAAGCAAATCATGAAGATTAAGGGTGTAAAAAGCACCATTGTCACTGTTATATTGCATCCTTGCAAAGGTCCAAGGTGCGCAGAAAAAACCAAAATTGCGTCAGCCGCTTAAGTGGAGATAGGGAGCCATAGTGAGCAAAAATGTCTTTTGGGGTTTCGGATTAATTGATCGATGCAGTTCAAGCGCTGTCAGTCATACTTATACTTGGAGTAACCGTACTCTTAGCTTGGCTCATCGCGCCCTATATCACAGGAGTCTTTAAGCGGAAACCCAGCCGACTCGACAAGATTTTCAATCCCGTCGAACGCTTCATTTATCGAACCACAGGCGTAAGCACTGAGCAGACGATGGGTTGGAAACAGTACTTCGTCGCTGGCTTGCTGCTAAACGCCGTTATGATGGTTATCGGCTTTTTAGTATCTAGTTTTCCAGGGAAATTTACCGCTTAACCCCATGGGATTCTCCGGCATCAAGCCAGACCTTGCATTTATGCAAGTGGTATCATTTACAACAAACACGGATCTGCAGCACTACAGCGGTGAAGCCGCCTTCTCTTACCTCAGCCAGATAAGTGTTCTGCAGTGGCTAATGTTCACATCGGCCGTCACAGGCCTCTGCATGGGTATAGCTTTCATTCGGGGGCTGGTCGACGGCGCCAAAGACATGGGCAACTTCTACGTTGACTTCACACGATCCATAACCAGAATTTTCCTGCCTCTCACCATAATCGCATCCATAATCTTTCTCGCTTTAGGTGTGCCCCAAACACTCAACGGCTACACAGTCGTAAAAACCATAGAGGGCGCAACTCAAACCATTTTTGTTGGGCCAGTGGCTTCTCTGGATTCCATCATGCAAATAGGCACCAACGGCGGCGGATTCTACGGGGCAAACGCTGCCTACCCCTTCATGAACCCATCGCCAATCAGCAACATCCTGATGATTTCCTTGATGCTTCTGATTCCCACGGCACTAATCTTCGTTTTTGGTCAGATGATAGGCAAAAAAACCGAGTCCAGACCATTACTTTGGGGCGCCTACATTCTCTTTGGAGTTAACCTGGCATTAGCGTTTATTCCAGCCCTACCTTTGGTGGCGCCAGGCATCGAAGTAAGATTCGGCGGCTTCATGTCCAGCTTCTACACTGTCACAACAACCGCCGCCACAACGGGTTCATTGAACTCGGCGCTGCTGGGAAACCATCCGTTAACAATCCTTTCCGGGTTCTTAGGCATGTTTATTCAGTCAATTCCAGGCGGAAAAGGCATAGGCATGATGTACATGGTTATGTACATTATCATAACGGTCTTCATCGTCGGCTTAATGTCTGGAAGAACCCCCGAATACCTGGGAATGAAAATCACGGGCCGCGACGTTAAACTCGTCATGATTGCCTTTCTCATTCACCCCATGATCATACTAATTCCGACCGTGGTCGCCTACGCCTCGGGCGCAGTCTCAGCGTTGGGGGCAAGTGGAAACTCTGTCTACACCCAAGTTCTCTGGGAATTCTCCAGCGCCGCAGCCAACAACGGCTCAGACTTCTTAGGCGCCTCAGCCAACACACCGTTCTTCAACATAGCAACCGCCATAGTCATACTCATCGGACGATATGCCCCGATATTCATATTGCTGGCTCTTTCAGGTTCAATGATCGGCAGAAAACGCGGCGGAACAACCTCGGGTCTAAAAACTGACACTTTGATATTCACAATAGTCTTACTTGCTAGCATCCTCATACTTGTGGTGCTAACCTTCTTCCCGTTTCTGGCGATTGGGCCAATAGACTCATTCTTTAAAGGGTTGGTGAATGGCTTTTGACCGCTGAAAAACCCGTAGAAACAGTGCCCGTCAAGGAAACGGCGCCGACTGGAATTCGGACAGTCTTCTCAGGAAAGTCCTAGTTGACTCGGTGGTTCGTTTGAGTCCTAAATCTTTACTTAGGAACCCTGTGATGTTGATTGTTGAAATAACCTTCTTCATCGTCGCAGCATTGGCAATAGACCCATCGATATTCGTTCCAGTAGCCCACCCCAGCCTGCAAATCTTCTACGTCGAAGTCGCCTCAATCCTTCTACTAACTGTTTGGTTTAGCACCTTATCTGATTCTCTTGCAGAGCAGCAAGCAAAAAGCACCGCCGGAAGCCTGCGGAAACTGGAAACGGAAGTGTCAAGCAAAAAAATAGTCACTGAGGGCTGGACTCGAAAGATAGTGACTGTGAAGTCAACTGAACTCAGAAAAGACGACCTCGTCTTCATTGAAGCAGGCGACACTGTCCCCCTAGACGCAGACGTTATCGAGGGAATTGGGATGGTTGACGAATCACTCGTCACAGGCGAATCCGCCCCCGTGAGGAAGGCTCCTGGCGATTCTCTTATCGGCGGCTCACGTCTTGCAAGCGATACTTTGACAGCCAAGATTACAACTAACCCCGGAGAAACCTTCATCGATCAAATGATCAAGATGGTGGAATCCTCCAAACGGCCAAAGACCCCTAACGAAGTCGCAATAACTATGGTGCTCATCGGCTTAACCGCCATATTCACCATAATCATACTTGCACTGCTGGGAACCTCAATAACGCTCGGCCTAGACGCTGACCTGTCTGTGCTGATTGCGCTATATGTTTGTCTTCTTCCCACCACCATAGGCGCATTGCTTCCTGCCATCGGTCTCTCAGGCATAACCCGACTTTACAAAAACAAAATCATCGCAAAATCGGGCAGAGCCATAGAAACCGCCGGAGACGCAGACGTTGTGCTGTTAGATAAAACAGGCACGATTACCGTTGGAAACCGGCAAGCAATAGAGTTCATAGCTTTCGAAGGCTGCGACGAAGAAGACGTCGGCGAAGCAGCATTCCTATCTTCTTGGCATGATGATACCCCAGAAGGGCGAAGCATACTTCGACTTGCGTACGAGAAAGGGTTCGTCCCAAACCAACTTAATTCGTTGGCAACCTCAGAAGTAGATGCGTTCTCAGCTGTCACCCGAACAAGCGGAGTAAAAATAACTCACTTGGGTCTCACCCTGCCAAAAGGCGACAAGTCGGGAAGAGTGAGAATGCGAATTCGAAGAAAAGCATCTATCGCCGCGGAGGAAAGCCGAGCCGATATGCTTGAATCCGAAATCAACATCATAAAGGGAGCTCCCGAATCAATTAAAGAATTGGCTGCCGATGTTCCAAAGAATTATGACTTGATTGTCGAGGGAATTTCTGCAGCTGGAGAAACTCCAATCGCTGTCATGCGTAATGGCGAGGCTATCGGAATAATCAGGCTCAAAGACGTGCTTAAAGTAGGTATCAAAGAAAAGATTCAAGCCCTCAAAGTCATGGGAATCCGCCCCGTCATGATTACGGGGGACCAGCCGCTTACTGCAAAAAGCATCGCGTCGGAGGTGGGAATCGACGAGTATGTTGCACAAGCTAAACCTGAAGACAAATACAAGATAGCGAAAAGAGAGCAGGCGGAAAACAGAATTGTAGCCATGATTGGCGACGGAACCAACGATGCGCCAGCACTTTCCGCGGCAGATGTTGGGTTAGCCATGAACTCGGGAACTGAAGCAGCAAAAGAAGCCGCAAACATGGTGGACCTAGAATCGAACCCAGCAAAAATAATCGACGTGGTCATGTTGGGAAAGCAGCTGCTGATGACTAGGGGCGCCGTCACAGCTTTCAGCATAGCAAACGACGTGTCAAAATACTTTGCGATTATGCCCGTTATCTTTGCAACCGCCCTCCCAGCCCTAAGCGGCCTTAACATCCTGCGTTTAAGCAGCATGCAAAGCGCCGTCCTATCAGCTCTCATCTTTAACGCGATAATTATTCCGCTTCTAATTCCACTCGCCATGCGCGGCATCAACTTCAAACCAACCAGCACAATGGAGCTCTTTCTGAAAAACACCTTAATTTATGGTGTAGGCGGAGTTATCGTGCCGTTTGTCGGCATCAAACTAATCGACCTGCTTCTAAGCGGAGTTTTTCACATTTAGGAGAAAATGATTATGGCTGAAAAAACGAAAGAAAAATGGAACTTCAAACCAATAATCGGGTTAGCACTGGTTTCGCTGCTAATATGCGGCATCCTCTACCCCTTCCTAATCACGGGCATAGGTCAAGCCTTCTTCCCCAACCAAGCGAACGGCGACTTGGTAAAGCTACCTGACGGGCAAACTGTCGGGTCAAGCCTCATAGCTCAAAACTTCGCCTCACCCATGTTCTTCCACACAAGAAACGAAACGCAGTCTGCTTCAAACGTTGATCCAGACATCACCCTTCAGGATGCCATTTCACAAATAACGGGGATTAGCAACGCAACGGGTATTCCTGCGGCTGGATTAACAAGCATAGTTAATCAGAATCAACAGGGGGTGTTTTGGATTTTTGGTAGCCCGTATGTTGACGTTTTGCAGCTGAATTTGCAGCTGATAAAAGATTACCCTTCGGTTTATGGCAATTTCACCTTAAGTGGTTAGGGCGCATGCTGGGTGCAGGTTGCTTGGTGATGGACTGTTGGCGGTAGCTTATTTTAACGCCTGTCCAGACTTTGGTGGAATTGCTGTGCAATTGTCACGTCAATTATGAATGTAATGTCTGCATGGTGAGATAAACTATAAATATCCGCAACTCATGTTCAATGGGAAAGAGACCCATATGCCAAGACTACTAGCATTCGTAGACATATTTGTTGAATCCCCAGAAATGGACAACGTCCTTGTAGCGCTTGCCCAATTAGAACACCTTGAAGAACTATACGAAGTCACAGGCGAATTCGACATCGTAACCCTGGTGTCAGCCGCCGACATAGAAGAATTCCGAGACGTTCTCAAGAACAGAATCATGAAGATAAAAGGCGTAAAAAGCACCGTAAGCTCAATTGTCCTCAAAGCCCACAAAGGACCAAAATGCCTGATAGAGGAAATCGTTCAAACAACACCATAGTCAGCGCCTAAACGCTAATTTTATTTAATTCTTCATCTCAATAATGAATTTTTTAATCTAAAAAAAAGAAAAATTGGGTTTGCCCGACTTCCAGCCCAGTGCTACATGGGTGTGAGCACGATTGAAGTTTCTGTTCGAATCACGTTGGGGTCTTTTTCGATTATTTTGTAAACGACTTTGTTGATTTCTTCGAGCGCTGGTGCTTCCAATATGACGATTGCGTCGTATCGGCCAAATATTGCGTCTGCTGTGACTGTTTCTTTGACTCTTTCTCTTAGTTTTTGGACAACTTCCAGGGATGTGCCGGGCTTTGTGCTTAGGAGTATGTATGCTTTCATTTTTTTTTCCTTCTTTTTTGGGTTGAAGAGTAATGGTTGTTACTCCATATAAGTTTTCTGCTTGTTTTTAGACGTCTGTTTAGCTTTTGTGAAATATTATGAACAAATCATAACTATATTTATATCCTGCTGGGCAAGTAACTAATTATAAATTGGATTGGTGAAAATATGTTTGGAATAATCGAATTAGTCTCAATAGCCGCAATCTTTGCCTCGATCGGCGTCGTAATGTACAACATCCGCTTAGAGCTCAGGACCAAAACCATCAATTAAAACATCCTACCCACACTTTTTGTTTTAAATTCCTATTTTGAAAAATCGTACCTTAACTGACTTTTCGCGTTTCCGAGAATCTTAAGTATGGTCGTGGAGCTTTAGTGTTTCAACGTTTGTTTTGCTGAATCTTCGGCTAAAGAACTTTCGGATTTCCTCGGCGAAAACGACGATAACCGCCAGTGACACTAAGAACGCCCAGTCGCTGAGAGTCAAAGCCGTGGTCGTGAAGATATGCTGCATAACCGGCAGGTAAACAAGCAGTGAAAGGATGCTGATTTGTGATATTATGCCGAAGATTATCCATTTGTTGGTTTTGAGGCTTGCTTTGAAGGTTGATTGTTTGCTGGTTCTGCATGCGAGAACGTTGCCTGCTTGAGCCACAACGATGCCTGAGAAAGTCAATGTTACACCTTTAATGTAAACTGGGTTGTTGGCGGCTAACTGCATGCCGAGGTGCCATCCGCCTTGGGTCCAAGCTGCGATGCATCCGATCATGGCTCCTGCAGCAATGATGACTCCGATGAATACTGAACGTAGAAGAACCCGTTTGGTGAACAATCGTTCGGTTATGCTTCTTGGGGGTTCCTCCATGATTCCTGCTTCGGGAGGTTCTCGGCTAAGAGCCAACGAGGGAATGACGTCTATGGCTAAGTCGATGGCTAAGATTTGCGGTACAAGCAGCGGCAGCGGAATGCCTATGACGGCGTAGAGTATGAATGGGATTAGTTCAGCCCAGTTGTGTGAGAAAACGTAGACGATGAATTTGCGGATGTTCTCGTAGATTGCCCTGCCTGATTCGATGGCTTTTACGATGGAGGCGAAGCTGTCGTCGAGCAGAACGATGTCTGCGGCTTCGCGTGCCACGTCGGTGCCTGAAGCCCCCATGGCGACGCCGATGTCTGCTTCTTTGAGTGAGGGCGCGTCGTTTGCTCCGTCGCCTGTGACCGCCACGATTTCTCCGCTGTGCTTAAGAACCGTGACTATGCGTAGTTTTTGTTCGGGTGACACACGGGCGAAAATAACGTTTCCTTTCTTCACTTCATCAATGACGACTTGATCGCTTAAATCGTCAAGGTCCACGCCTCGGATAACTTGGCAGCAATCCCGGTCGACGATTCCAACCTCCTTGGCGATTGCCTCAGCAGTCGGACCATAGTCGCCTGTAATAATGACGGTTTTTACTCCTGCCTGCTTAGCCTTTGAAACCGCTTCTTTAACTTCCATCCTCGGAGGGTCACGCATCGCAGCCAAACCAACAAAAACTAAGTCCTTTTCCGCCTCGTCCTTGTTGTAATCGGATTTTTTCATTTTTTTGTAGGCTACCGCGATGACCCGTAAGCCTTGGCTTGCGAACTCAAGGATGCTGGATTCAATATACATCATGTTTTCTTGGCTTAGGTCCTCGATTTTGTTGCCGACAAGCACTTTTGTGCAGACATCCAACACGTTCCTAGGCGCACCTTTCGTGTAAACCAAAACGTCGCCGTTCAAGCTGTGAATTGTGCTCATTCGTTTGCGTTCAAAGCTGAAGGGCAAAATGTCGATAGTTGGCTTCTTAGCTGATTCATCCTGGATGTTGACGCTGGATTTGAGTGCTGCCACAAGCAAGGCGCCGTCTGTTGGGTCGCCGATGACGCTCCAATTTCTGTTCCTGTCAGAAGGCGGGTCAACTTTGGCTCCGTTGCATAAGGCTGCGATTTCAATTAGTTTCTCCATGGGTCCCGCTTGTTTTGGCTCCAGCGGCTGGCCGTTCACAGTGAAGTCGCCTTCAGGTCGGTACCCTGTCCCCGAAACGTCGATGACAAAATCGTAAACCCACAGTTTGTTCACAGTCATTTCGCCCTTGGTTATGGTGCCTGTTTTGTCTGTGCAGATTACGGTTACGCTGCCCAAAGTCTGAACAGCAGATAGACGTTTCACGAGAACGTTTTGTTTCACCATTTTGAGGACGTTGATGGCTAAGGCGCTTGACACGGTTACCTGAAGCCCTTCGGGCACACAAGCAACCATGACTCCAATCATGAAAAGTATGCTGGTTGCGAGAGAAACATGGAGGAAAAGAAAACTTGACGCAAAGAAAACTACTCCCACCGCAACGGCGATTGTGAAATCGTATTTTGCCGTTATGGCGATTTCTTTCTGAAGCGGGCTTTCTTCTTCGTGTATTGTCTGGGTTAACTGCGCGATTTTTCCAAACTGGGTATCCATGCCCGTGGCGTAAACAATGGCTTTCCCTTGACCTTTCGCCACGCTTGTACTCATGAAAACAAGGTTAGGCGCGTACAGAAAGGCTTTCTCAACGACCTCCACTGCCTCCGCGACCCGAGGCTGAGGTTCAGATTCGCCTGTTAACGGTACGTTATTTGTCCATAATTCGAAGGCTTCTATGAGGCGTGCGTCGGCTGGTACGCGGTCGCCTTCTTCCAAAATGACGACGTCGCCTGGAACGATTTCTTTTACGGAGATTTTCTTGACTTCGCCTTCGCGGACGACTTTTGCAAACTGCGGCATCCAGCTCTTCAGGGTTGCCATGGCTTTTTCGGCGCGGGACTCTTGAAAGATGCCGACGAAAATGTTAACGAAAACAACTGCGACGATGATTAAGCCCAACGTGGGGTTAGTGGGGAATGATAGGGCTGCTGCGACGAGTAGTAGAATTCCGAATAGGTCTCTTAAATGATGAATAAACTTGTAGATGAGCGGAGCTTGTTTTTTTTCCACGAGTTCGTTGTAACCATATTTTTTTAGGCGAAGCTTGGCTTCTTCGGAGGTCAAACCGTTCTTTGACGTTTGCAGTGCGTCGAAGACCTCGTTAACGGGCATAGAAGTAGTTTTTTCCAAATAAACTCGCCAAAACCTCAAGCTGCCTAGTCTGGAGCAACCCCGATGATAATAGAGACAAACAACTCTAAGGGAACATCAATTGGAAATTCTGTCGTTTTTTGAGCGTGCATTCAGATTCTCAGCTTAAACCCACTGTGCGGTCAGGTTTCTTGACATTATTTTTGGGCTTTATTGTTAAATGTTGCATTTAAACCAATCGGATGTCTATTCGATTTTGGCGCCAGATTATGCAAATTTTAAGCTTGAGACGGCTTTCTTACATAATTGATACTGTCCTTACGCTACAAATCGTTATTTTAACAAAAAGCCGGTCAGGCGAGCATTAGCCTGTTAGAAACAAGCCGAATTTGGCTTAGGTTAGATTTCTTAGAAATGACGTGTCCCCTCATTTTACGGCTCGATGACATCTGGGGCAAAACATTTCGTTGTCCAGAACGGGGGTGCTGCAGAATTTGCATGCTTTTTTAGGGAAAGCTATGAAACCTGTTTTGGTCGTACCCGTGGTGCCGCCGGATTCTTTGGCTTCTTTCTTTTGTTTCCGGGTTTTTTCGATTCTTCGACCAAAAAACGTCGCAATTTCGAAGACGACAATGAAAGGCGCCATTATTATCGCGCCTGTTACCGGTGTGGGGTCGGGTCCAAATATCCAAAATATCATGAGTATAGCTAGGTAAACGAAGATTTTGTTGCGTCCCTTTAGGTACTTCATGGGAAGAATCCCGATTTGTACGAGCATAACGACGAAGACGGGGATTGTGTAGAAAACTCCGCATAAAACAAATATGGTGTAGATCCAGTTGTAGAAATCCTTGATGACTATAAACGGTGTGGCGCCTCCCTGAATTGTGAAGTAAATTAAGATTCGAAATGAAATCGGGATAACAAAAAAGAAAGCCATCGCCACTCCTAAAGCCAAGAGCCCGATGAAGGAGCCAAAGTAGTAGCCGAGAATCTTCTTCTCGTTATCATAAAGCGCCGGTTTGATGAAGGCTATTACTTCATAGAAAATCACGGGGGAAGCCAACAGAACCCCAACAATCACTGACAGGTACGCCATAGCGAATACCGTGTCTGACATTCCGCCTGCAATCAGCGTCGCTTGCTTTGGAAGAAACTCCTCTCTAAGCTGCACCATTAACGGCGCAATCATGGGTTGATAGGTGCCTATTGGGTTTGTGATTCCTGCCAAGCTGGTTGGGATCCACCCGATGCCGATGCAAATTATCAACGTGACAAGTACCACTTTGAGGCGGCGCACTAACTCATCAATGTGCCCCCAGAAACCCATAGCCCAACTTTTAAGTGATTCAGGTTCAGAACTCATAACTCTTCAAACCCATATTTCCCGAAAAGGGTACCAATCAAGAACCTACGCACGCAGCGAAAAGCCGCAAAACCAAAAAACATGCCGTAGCGACTAATCAGGTTTAACCCTAAAGCATCTTTTATTGATTATTCGTAAATTTCATAAGCAATCGAGCGCTTAAAACGATTTGTTGTTGTATAGAAGCAGTCACGTCACTGCAAGTTTACGTTTTCTTTCTTGGCTGATTCAAAAGAAAATAGGATGGGTTTTTTTCAGGTTACATGCCGTCTTCTTGAAGGATCTGTTTGGTTCTTGTCTCGATGAACGAAACTATTTTGGTTTCACAGAACTCTTTGTTTTCCTGCTGCAGTAAGAGAAGTTCACGGATTTTCTTGAGCAGTTCTTCCACGTCGACTGGCTTTATCAAAAAAGCGTCAGCATGCTGGTTAACTGCTTCGATAGCATTGTTCATTGACGGGTAGCCTGTGAGCATTATTTTCGCCATTTTCGGGGTTGTTTCTTTGAGTTGGGTTATGAGTATTGTTCCGTCGATGTCGGGCAAGCGCCAATCTACGATTGCAAGGTTGTAGAAGCCGGCATACGATTTTTCGACGGCTTCTTTTCCGGTTTCAGCCGTTTCAACAACGTAGCCTTCTTCTTTAAGCACAATTTCAAGTGTTTGACGGATGTTTTTGTCATCGTCTATTAGGAGAATTCTTGCGTTTTCAGCCATAGGTAAACCTTCAATTGGAGATGTCAAAATCAATATATATCCTGTGTGAAGCCGAAGTACAGATGGTGAATTCATTTTAAAGATTGTTTGATTTGGGGAACGCATGAGGTTTGTTTACGTTTACTCTAGACCTGAAGCTTGTCGGAAAGCTTGAGTGCGCTAAATACGACGGCTTAATCGAATGCGCGCTAAATAAAGCCTGATGAGTGAAAGTGGAATTGTGGCGCCGTCGAAAGGACTCGCGCCTCCAGAAGCACATTTATACTGTATCCCTTCTCTTTTTGATAAGTCAATTCATTTTTTAGTTATAAATTCGATCTTGGTCCCGTTTGGTTTAACTTTCCGCTGTCGATGTCGGCATTAACCTTTCGCGTTTTTGCGGTCTCTTTTTTATTTTCGTTTTTCTAAGCCCGCCAACGAACCTTTGTGACATTTTGAAGAAGCAAACTCGGTGAAACCGCTTGGCATCTGCGTTAAATCAAGCCGTTAAGCGGAGAGTTACTCAGCGGCTTCAGGTTTGTTTCTCTATCTTATGTATGAGCGCAAGTAACCCTTGGATAATCTCCTTGGGCGAAGGGGGGTTGCCTGGAATCTTTAAGTCAACGCCGAAAATTTTGTCCGCTCCACCCAAAACGGCATATGACTCATTTAGGATTCCGCATCCGCACGCGTCGTCCCCAACTGCTACCACAAATTTTGGGGCAGGCATGGCTTCGTATGTTTTTTTTGCTGCGGTTTGCATGTTGCGTGTTATGGCGCCTGTCACGAGGAGGACATCTGCATGCCGAGGTGAGGCAGCAAATGATATGCCGAAGCGTTCAACATCATAATAGGGCGTTGCCAGGTTGTTGAGCTCAATTTCCACGGAGTTGTCGCTGCCTGCATCGAGTTCGCGGATGGCTAAGCTTCTGCCAAAAATCCTGTCGATGCCCTGTTTCAACTCTATGCCCAGCTGTTCGAATTCGTCATCATTAAACTTGAAATCCTCGGTAGGCTTCTTTTCAAAAACGTTTCTCAGTGCCTTTGACATAAAATCACAAATCCGTTCCTGCGTAAGATAAATTCATGCTTTTGTTGATTAGCGGAAAATCTGGAACTATGTTTCCGAGAACCGCATGTTCCATGGCTTGCCAGTCGCAGAAAGAGGCAGTTCTGATTTTGTACCTGTCTACTAAGCCGTTTTTAATTAGGACCCAATGAAAGTTTTGCCCCCTAGGCGCCTCCGCCAGGGACAATGTGTATCCATCTTTGACCTGCCATGCCGCCGATATTGGTCCAGACTCCAACTTTTGAAGCTGCTCCTGAATTATTTTAATTGAGTCAAGAATTTCTTCTGTTTTAAGGTTAAATCTGGCAAGAACATCTCCGTTTGGATGTGTTCTTTCTGTTAAATGCAGTTCTTTGTATAGCCCGTATGGGTGGCGGAGGCGTGTGTCAGTTTTTTTTCCAGTTGCTCTTGAAACGGGGCCAGTTATGTGTAGTGGAGAGAGTATTTCCGGTTTGACTTTGCCGGTGGTTTCAAAGCGGTCGATTACAGAGAAGAAGCTGTTATCAATCGCAGTTGCAGCAACAAGCCTCTTGGGGAGCACACTAAGGTAAACGAAAAGCTGCTTAAGCTGCTCTTCAGCGATGTCTTTCGTTAAGCCTCCCACTGTTACTATGCCCTTCATAAATCTGCTACCGGTTAAAACTTCATTTTGCCTAAAGATTTCTTCTCTGAGAATAAATAGGGGGCTGGCGCCAACGGGGTAGGCAACGTCAACGCACATGCCTGCTAAATCGCCCAGGTGAGAGTAAATCCGCTCCATCTCCAAAAGCACCACCCGCAGCTGCGCGGCACGGCTAGGCACCGCTATTTGACAGATTTTTTCTACAGCATCACAAAACGCCGCTGCGTTTGCCACGGTTTCGTCGCCGCTTATTGTTTCCGCAATTTTAACGCAGTCTTGAGGTCTCTTGCCTTCAGAAAGTTTTTCTAAACCGCGGTGTTTAAAGAAAAGTCTTATTTCAAGATTGAAAATTGTTTCTCCGATAACACTAAACCTGAAGTGCCCAGGTTCAATAATGCCTGCGTGAACTGGCCCTACAGGAATTTGGTAAACGCCTTCACCGTCAACCCGCTTGAAAACATATTCGCTCTGGCGCTCAGGCGGCTGGGTTTTGATTTTGCTGTTTTTGAAAGATTTCAACAATGGATGAAAATCAGACGGGTAATTCTCATGCAGAAACAATCTCCTCGTATCAAACGCGCCTTGGAATCTTATGCCAAAGCCATCCGTGATTTCCCGCTCATACCAGCATGCTGAAGGACAAGTTTTAGAAATCGAAGCCGCTTGGCTGCCGCCTAGAGGAACCTGTAAAACTAAAATTTCTGGGTAATCCATCTTTTCAAAAGCATATATGAGCGTGAAGCCCTCGTGAATAAAATTTTGGACGCAAAAAAGGCTGACTATCTCAAAGTTGTCTGCCAACAGTGACTTTACAGTTGGCTGCAGATGGGTTTCGTCAATGCTTAGGCTAAGTTCATTGTTTAAACCTTCAGTAACCGCTTGTTCTTCTCCAAATAACTTTTCCACTTCTTCTTTCATGCTCATTTGCTTCACCTTATACCCAATTCAGACACTATCGTATTCAGCAAATCAGTCAGCTGATGCGGGAAAAATACGCCTAGAGCAAAAACTGCGGCTAACAAAGCGATTATGGGAATTTTCATTCCTAAGAGGCGCATTGTAACGCTTTAGCTCAACAGCGTTTTCTTCTTTGCGTGAGAGCAATTTAATTTGGAAGATTCCGAAGGATGCCGCTGCAAAAAGAAATACTATCAGCAAGCCGCCGAGCAGAAAGGGCGACAGCTGGGCTGACCGGATCAGGATTGAGATTTTGGGCAGGAAAATAGCGGACAGCGGCATGCCAATTATGGCTATTGTGCCCAGGATGAGGCTCCAAGAAGCGAAAGGCTGCAGTTTAAACGCGTTTTTTATGCGTTCCATTCGGACGCTTTCAAACTGGTGATGCATGATGCCGGAGCTGAAAAAGAGGGATGCCTTGGTGAAGGCGTGGGCAAGCACATAGAAGAGCGTCCAAAAAATCGCGGCTGCACCGCCTAAACCTAAACCTACAAGCAGGAACCCCATGTTCTCCACGGTCGAGTACCCAATCAACTTTTTGAGGTTAACTTGGTTCAACATGGTTAAAACTGCCACCACCATGCTTAGTAATCCGAAAGAGATTAGGAAAACGCTGATTTTTGAGAGTTCGGAGGTTTGGGCGATGATAGCGTACATTCTGATTATGCCGTAGATTCCCACGCTTGTCACGCAGCCTGACAGGATGGCGCTGACGGGCGCGGGGGCTTTAGAGTGTGCGCTGGGCAGCCAAGCGTGGAATGGAACGATGCCTGATTTGGCGGCGAACCCCACGAACGTGAATATGAACGACGCGAAAAGTATGCCCGGCGACAACGTGCCGGCGACGGACATGAGGCGGCTCCAGTTTAGGGTTCCCGCGCCAAGGCTGTTCTGCGTCATCGTGAATAGAAGTATGAGGCCGATAAACGCGAAAAGCATGCATGTTGAAGTTATAAAAACGTACTTGAGTGTTGCACCAATATTTTTGGGTGCGTTTAGCATGACGATGAGGACGGCTGAGAAAGCCGTTGTCAGCTCCGCCATTATCCAGAAGAGCGCGAGATCGTCTGAGAAGAACGCGAATGTTATTGCGACAAGCAGCAGGTTGAAGGCGACGTAGAAAAGTTTGAGGTTGATGCGGTCCATTTCATGTATCTCTATTGAGCCTTCAATGTAGCCTCTTGCATACAGGGCGGCCAACATGAACAAGACTGAGGAAATGACGACTTCGTAGAGAGCAAAATGATCCATGAGGAAGTAGCCGCCGCCCAACGAGTAGCCTGGAAGCACGGCATACGTCAAAATGTAAAGGGTCAGAGCTGTGTATGAGGCGGGAAGCGCGATGGATAAGATGTTCAGGACCCTGTGGGACTTTGAGAGTAAAGTCAACATTAAGGCTACGGCGGCTACTAATCCGTACGCAATTAACAGCATATTTAGTGAAATCATTGTTTGTCCTCCTCGCTGAGGTTTTGGCGGGCTTCAATATCCTCGATTACGGGTTTTTTGTGTGATTCTTGGAGGGGATTGAGCCGCGCATGGAACTCTTCGATTGAGGAATCGATGCCAAACGCCAAAATGGTTGCTATCAAGGTAATCATGATCAAGTCAATGACTATTAGAAACTCTATTAGAAGCGGCAATTCTGTTAGGAATAAGCTGAAGAGTACAACGCCGTTTTCCATTGTAAGGTAACCGACGACATTGGTGATTGTTTGTTTTCTGGTGAATATTACAATCATACCCATGAAAACAACGGAGATGCCCACTGTAGCTCCTAAGAAAAACTCGTTTGAATTATAGAGGTTTAACGGCGAGAGCAGTTTAGAAAACGTTAGATAAACAAACAAAATAATGAAAACGCTCATAAAAAGCGATGTTATAGGAGACAGGAACCGGAATTGAATGTCTCTTTTTATGTTGAGTTTTTTCTGTACAAGCGCCATAAAGTGAGGTATAACCGCCACTTTGCTAACCAGAATGATTCCGGCAAGGAAAAGAAAAGTTAGGCTGCCGGTTTCAACAAAAAACAGTATAGCCATCGCAGCCAAAAGAATCGATTGGTACGCATACGTCGTTATGAGGGAAAGTATGTCTCTTTTCATTATAATGATGGCTTCTGTGGCTAATACAAGAACAATCAGGATTTCGGTTAGGCTTTGGAAAGATGCAATTATCATGCGAACACCACAAGAATCAATGTTATAATTGAGAGAAACAGCGCCAAAGCAAACAGGCTTGGCAGACGAAACAGCCTGGATTTAGCGCATGAAGACTCAAACAATCCAATAACGAGGGCGAGCACCGAAGCTTTCAAAACGAAGGCGGCCACTGAAATAAAAATTGCTGGAACCGTAAAGGTTGTTGTCAGCCCCCAGGGAAAAAGTATGTTGATGAGCAGCCCCATGAGAAGCAGCTGTTTTATTGCGCTTGACAGCTCCATCATCGCAAGGTTTTTTCCTGACTGCTCAAGAATCATGGCTTCATGAATCATCGTTAACTCAAGATGTGTTTCAGGATTGTCAACTGGAACCCTTGCGGACTCAACAATTAAAACTATGAACAGAGAAATGGCTATGAGAATAATCGCGGGGTCAACGAGCACGTTTGAAGTTAATGCCCCTCTGAACATTTCAGGGATATCTGTCGTTTTGAATGTGAAAGCTAAGGCGGCGAAAACTACTATTGCGACAGGTTCAATTAAGGCGGATATTGCCATTTCGCGGCTGCTGCCCATGCCTCCAAAGCTGCTGCCTGCATCAAGCCCTGACAGCGCCATGAAAAACTTTGCAAGAGCTAACAGGTAAATGAAGAGAATAATATTCCCAACCAAGTTAGTCGGCTGCGGGATAAGCAGCAAGGGAACAAAAAGGGCAGCTGCCAAAAGCGCGGCAATGTTGACCAGGGGGGTAACACGCATTATCCAAGACGAATTTTCTGAGTAAACAGTTTCTTTTTTCAGCAGTTTGGCAAGGTTGAAGTAAGTTTGCAGAATCGGCGGACCTTTTCTTTTTTGAGCGTTCGCCTTGACCTTTTTTATGAGGCTGACAAATAACGGAGCGATTAACAGAACAAACAAGACATTTAGTATGCCATAGCCGATTAGAGTGAAGTTCATGCAAGCCACCAAATTACCAGCAGAAAAACAACGATAACTACAAAGGAGACAGCAACATGCAAGTCAACGTCTCCTCTCTGCAAATCATTAACTTTCACGGAAACTTTTTTGACAAAGTTGCCAACGGGCAGGTACAGGCGTTCTTCAAAGAAGTTCATGAGTTGAATTTCCGCTTTTCCTTCTTTGAAAACCACGTTTGCGTCGTCGTGGTAGGTGCGTTCGGATTTCTTTTGGGTGCGGAAAATCGATTTCATAATTGTAACTATTGGCTCTGAGAATCCAGATGCGGTGTATTCCATCTTTGATGTTTGAGCTGGACCTCCGCAGCCCCATGTCTCAGCGATTCTTTCCCGCCTATTCGCAGCTTCCCGGAAAGCGACGAAACCAAAAACATAGAAACCAGCCAACAGTGCTCCTATGAAAAGCATGTTAGGCAAGGCGAAGGAGAAGCCGAGGTAACCGAAAATCTGCAGAGAGAAAACACCAAGCAAAACACATAATGCTGCAAGGATAGCTGGACCGATAAGCATGAGTTTGGGGGACTCCTTTGCTTCTTTTGCCTCTTTACTGCGGGGCAGGGCGAGAAATGTTATTCCGAAAGCTTTAACGAAGCATGCGGCTGCCAATGCGCTGGTGAGAGCGAAAATTGCCAAGGCAACTATCAGCAGCATCTCCAGAAAAGGGTTGGCGAGAAATGAAGATTGAAAGAAAACTTGGAAAATCATAAGTTCACTTACGAATCCGTTGAAAGGGGGAAGCGCTGAGATGGAGACGGCGCCAATCAGAAACAGCAGAGCGGTGGTTGGCATGCGTTTGATTAATCCTCCCATTTCTTCGATGTTTCTTGTTTCTGTGGCGATGACTATGCTGCCTGAAGTCATGAAGAGCAAGCTTTTGAAAAGCGCGTGGTTTAATGTGTGGAAAAGAGCTCCTACAAGTGCGAGCAGCCCAATGGCTGGGAACCCTGACATAGTAAAGATAACATATAATCCTACGCCGATGAGAATAATGCCCACGTTTTCTATGCTGTGGTAGGCAAGCAGCCGTTTTATGTCATGTTCTTTGAGGGCGTAAATTACACCTAAGATTGCTGAGGTTGTTCCGAACGCGAGGATAAGCATGCCCCACCATGTCTGCATAGGCATAAGCAGCAAGAAACGAATCAAGCCGTAGATTGCAACTTTAATCATTACTCCCGACATAAGGGCAGAAATGTTTGACGGGCTAGCCGGATGCGCATATGGCAGCCACTTATGAAAAGGAATTATTCCTGCTTTAATTCCAAAAGCTAAAAAAAGAAATACGAAGGCAACGGATACGACTAGCGGGTTAGCCGTTGTTGCCTGGATGTTGAAGGTTCCAGTTTGGGAGTAGATGAAAAGAAATGCGAAAAGCAGGAACAGAGTACTCAGATGCGTCATGACAAAGTAGAAAATGCCTGCTTTCTGTGTTTCCTGCTTCTCAAACTCTGTCATGACAAGGAGAAATGAGGAGAGCGCCATGATTTCCCAGAAAAACAGAAAAGAGAACATCGTTGCTGATGCAACCACCAAAACCATGGATACGATGAAAATATTCATGAAGGAAACGACGAGATTTCGCCTTTTTTCCTGCGATATATGCTCGACGTATTGTACCGAGTAAATTGCCACGGCAAACGAAACGATGCTCACCAGGAAAATGAAGAACGCCGCTAATCGGTCTATGGTGAAGTAGAATTGGAATGTGGGAGTTATTTGATATGCCAAATACGAAGCGGTTTTGCTCGTTAAGATTATTTCCAGCGAGTAAGCGATGAGGCTGAGGCTGGCGATGCAGGAGCAAACCAGCGAAGTTTGCCTTGGAATTTTGCTACCAGCTGCCTTAGAGCCTACGAGAGGCAGAATGACTGCAATAAAGAATGCTGCTAACCCCAAAGGAAACAGGATATCTAACATTATTTTGCCTCAAAAAAATTTCCGAGATGCCCTGCCGGGGTCGATTACCAAAACTAACAATCCCTTTGCGTTTGTTGCAAGCAGCCGGTTAATCATGTGGAGTCTTCACCGAGCATGTCGAACTTATAAAAAAGGTTTTTGGGTTGATTCGAGAACAAAAACGGTTATGTCGGTTAAGATGCAAGCGGACAAATGTTTTATTCAATGGTGCAATGAAAAGCGGTTAAACTTTTAGACAAAATTCAGTAAATCATCCTCTTGGCTGCAAAAAAACTAAAATCAATAATTCGCACAAGGTCCATCAATCGAATATTTTTCAAAGCGGGCAGCCCAGAAAAATGCGCAGGCTGGCGAAAGATTATTTTTTCGATCTTTTCGAGATGCCTGAAATTAAAATCACCGCACAGCGATTATTAGACTCCTGTATGGATGTTTTCGACTGCGCGGTTTCCGCTATCACCTAACAATCCTGAGCCAGCAGCTGAAAGATTTGATCCGCCAAGGAGCGGCGGTATAAATGCGTTACTGGGAAGTGGCGCCGTCGAAAGGATTCGGACCTTTGACCGACTGGTTAACAGCCAGCCGCTCTACCGGGCTGAGCCACGACGGCGCAACATAAAGCCCTTCTGCAACTTTTCTCCACCAATATACTATTTAAGCCTAGCCATACGCCTGAAAAAGACTGTTGAACCATTCAGCCGACATGCAAACGACTCAGCGGTTTTAGGTAACTTGGGCAGTTTGCCCACTAAGCAAATTTCAGGGTTAATTCAACATGAAGGCTGAATTCGCAAAATTATAATTACTGGAAAACACAATAAGTTGCATTCTTGAGAGGGACGTCTATAGCCAAAAACATCGCGATGCCAACATTGAACAAGAGCCTCTTCTTTGTTTTTGTAGCTTTAGACCTAGCCGCCTGCTTCATAGGCATGGGCAGCGGGAATCCGGTTCTTGCTTTTGTGTTGACTGGGTTTGATTTTCTGCTATTTGCTTTTGCTTTTGAATTCTTCAATTTCAAACAGGTGTGGCGCTTGAGTTTCTACGTCAGATGCCTCAGTCTGCCGCTACTGTTTTTCAGCCAAACATATCTGTTCCTATATTCCTTCGCCGCCGCTACCGGTTTGCCTTCCTGGCTGTTTCCAGTTTTCATGTTCGCTTACTCCATGGGGGTATATCCGTTTGTTGAAATGGGCGCTGGGAAATTTCTGAATTGGTTTATGCATAGTCACAACTTCCAATTCATAAGTAAAAAAACGAATCCGAGTCCCCTGTGACTTTTGCTATAAACGGGCTATTCTATTTGGCGGACTTTGCGTTTGGCTATTGCTGAGAAGCCTTTGTAGAATTCTTTGGTTATGTGCTGGTACCATTTGCCTGAAAAAGATATGTCGATTAATGAGTCAACCCAGCGGAAGTCCCGTTCAGCGCATTGAATCAGCAGTTTCTTGTGCAGCTCGTTTAGTTTGGTTCTTGTGAACCAGTCTTCGCTTGTCAAATGCCCCAGCGGAACAAAGAAGAGCGGCACGATAAGGCAACGCATGTCTTTGAGGTCGTCAATCAAATCCATCGTTTTAAGAATATCAGATTCCTGCTCATCAGGTAACCCCACGATTATCGTGCAGGCGGGAACAAGCATGTTATCATGAGCAACGCCCATGCCCTGGACAACAACGTCATGCCAGTTGTCAGCGCTGAAAGGATGAGCTTTCGCAGGCATAATTTTTTTAGCTATCTCAGGCGAACCCGTCTCAATGCCTATTTCGGCGCCCCACCAATTCTGGTTCTGCAAAATAAGCTCAGACAACTTTGAAAGAAGCTTCGGGTTAGACGCAACAGCGGCTAAGGAGCAGTGGCTCCAGCTAAGGTCGTTGCATCGTTTAGTTACCAATTCATGGAGCTCCACAAGTTTCTCCGCGTCAGGCGTGGTGTTTTTGGAGCCGTAGAGCATAACGTCCTCTGCGTGTAGGCAGACCCCGTGGTTTCCCGCATCCATGTTAACGCTCAGTTCACGGTTAATCTTCTCGATGGGGTACCACCGCAGCGGTCTTAGGGTGACGTTGCAGAATTGGCAGCCTCTGCAGCAGCCCCGTCCAAGCTCAACTAAACCGTTAATTGAAGGATTAACAATATCAGGAATCTCATCCAAAGTTGGTGTTTCGTCGACTGCAGTTTCGTAGTGGCTTGGGATTTCTTGTCCTTCGATTGCCGCCTTGAAAATTTTGCCAACTACGTTTTCTCCTTCGCCTTCAAGGATGCAGTCGATGCCGAAGTCTTTGACGGCTTTTTCACGGTAATGGAACTGCCATGCGCCGGGTCCGCCAACGATGATTTTGCAGCCGTTTTGTTTTGCCTCTTGAACGGCAGGGCTTTTCATTAATGCCGAAAAATGTTTTGCGAGGTACGGTTCTTTTTTGAAGAGGGCGGCAAGAGTCGAGGAGGCTGGTCCTAACCCGAATGGGTCCATCGTGTGAATTCCAAGAACCTTCGCGTCTTTCAGATGGCTGCCTAGGCGGCTTGGGCTTACCGTTTCCACGTCGAAGCCTTCTTTGAGAAGTTGCGCCTCTGCCTTGCGAAGTCCATAGGGCGCTGCCTTCGGGTTGCCTTTGACTGATTTTAGCTGTGGAAAGAAAAGGTAGCTGTAGAGCCATTCTGGAATAAAGTTTGGAGGGGCACATGTGCCGAAACCTAGGAATTCGTTGTTATGATAATTGCTCATTAAAGTTCTGTCAGCGGTTAAAACTACCTTTGCCATTGCCCCTTCACCATCCCTTGATTGAAACCCCTAAGGTGTTGCCTCTAGAAACAATGGGGAACATATAACTTTATTGCTGACTCCCCATGAAGCAGATATTGGTAACTTGCCCAAAAATCGTATCTGCTTGGTATAGCCAAGTCAACAACTTCGGTTAAACAGCAAACTAAATGCGCTCAATAAAGTAACTTTGTCAACTTAAAAAAACCAATTTTTTACATAAAACACTGCATTTAACCCTTTTATCTAGGAAAATCTATATGAAGGTATTCACTTATTTCACTGGATTAACTCTTGGGAGAGAATCGGTTGAAAAAAACAATGATGGAGTTTAGGTGGCACGGCAGAGGCGGTCAAGGAGCATGGACAGCCAGCGAACTTTTGGCTAGGACGGCTCTTGACGAAGGCAAATATATCCAGTCATTCCCCGAATTTGGTCCTGAACGAATGGGCGCTCCTGTAACGGCTTTTACAAGAATCAGCTACGAACCCATAAAGCTGCACTGCGCAATTTACGAGCCAGACGTCGCTATAGTTTTAGATAACACCCTGCTCAAATCGGTCCCAGTTGCAGCTGGATTAAACAGCGAAGACGACATATTAATAATCAATTCCGCCGAGGAACCAGGCGTTCTGAAAGAAAAACTAAAAATAACCAACATCAAAGTTTGGACGGTTCCAGCCACTGAAATTGCTCTTCGAATCTTGGGTGCACCGATAACCAACACCGCGCTTCTAGGCTGCGTTGCCAAAGCAACAGAAATTGTCACTTTAGAGGGCATTTCAAAAACGTTGAAGGGGCGTTTCAGGGCAGATTTGGCAGAGAAGAATTTTGCGGTTGTTAACGAAGCGTATAAGGGGGCTAAAAGTGAATGAGCGCTAAAGAGAAAAGCTGGCGAGAAGTCTCTATGGCTGGCATATGCTCAAAATCCAGCGTAGGCTTCTTCACTGGCGACTGGAAAACGTATTATCCCGTTAGAGACGTTGAGAAATGCACTAAGTGCTTGACATGCGTGATGTTTTGCCCTGAAGGAGCGATTAAGTGGGCTCCAGAAAAAGGCGACATCTGGTTTGACATGAACTTCTGCAAAGGCTGCGGAATATGCGCCAACGAATGCCCCACTAAAGCGATAACAATGAAGTTACCACAACAAGACGAGGGAAAAGGAAAATGAAGGAACAACCGAAACAGGAAACCATCCCGTTAAACGGCGACGAAGCAATCGCCTTAGCCGCCAAACAATGTGACGTTGACGTTGTCGCCGCCTACCCGATTACACCCCAAACAATCATTGTTGAAAAATTCAGCGAGTACGTTGCAAACGGGGAAGTCCAAACCGAATTCGTCTGCACGGAGTCAGAACACAGCGCAATGACCGCTTGCCTCGCAGCAGCAGTAACCGGAGCAAGAACATTCACCGCCAGCGCTTCAGCAGGTTTAGCGTTGATGCATGAAATGCTTTTTGTCACTTCAGGCTTTCGGGCTCCAGTTGTAATGGCGGTTGCTAACAGGGCTCTTTCCGCGCCGCTCAACATTCACGGCGACCAATCAGACAGCATGGCTGAACGCGACAGCGGATGGATTCATATTTACGTGGAGAACGCTCAGGAAGCCTACGACAGCATCATTCAAGCCTTCAAAATCGCGGAGGACATCGGGGTTTCCTTGCCTGTCATCGTTGGTTTAGACGGCTTCACGATTAGCCACACCCTTGAAAACGTAACCGTCCTCGGAGACGACGCAGTAGAACAGTTCGTCGGAGAACGCCAGTTGCCGATGGTGCTTACGCATGAAGGTAAAACGGTGCCTTTCAAGCTTGACCCAGAGAACCCGATGACGATGGGACCTAACGCGTTGCAGAACTTCTATTTCGAGTTTAAGAGGCAGCAGGAAGAAGGCATGAGAAACGCTCTTACGAAGATTCAGGAAGTGAACGCCGAATACGCCACGTTGACAGGCAGAAGCTACGGTGACGGGCTTGTTGACAGCTACAAGGTTGACGACGCCGAAATCGCGATTGTCGTGGTCGGCTCAACAGCGGGAACACTCAAATTCATAGTTGACCAACTGCGGCAAGAAGGCATCAAAGCAGGTGTTCTGCGGCTGCGCACTTTCAGGCCGTTCCCAGTCGAACAACTTCGAAGCGCCCTCAAAAACGTCAAAACCGTGGCGGTTATGGATAAAGCCATGAGTTTCGGCGGCTTCGGCGGGGCAGTCTTTAACGAAGTTCGAAACGCTCTCTACGATGTCAAGGAACATCCGACCATCGTAAACTACATCTTCGGGCTAGGCGGACGAGACGCAACCCCACGTGAACTCCGAAAAATCTACGAGGACCTACTGAAGATTAACAAGACAGGAAACGTGGAAACCACGGTGCATTTCCTGGGCTTAAGGGAGTAACGGAGGAATAAAAATGACGACACAAGAATGGAAATTCACAGCAAAAGATATTGCCTCAAAACCAGACCTGTTTCTTTCAGGTCACCGAGCGTGCGCAGGCTGCGGACCAGCATCAACTCTGCGGCTCATCATGAAGGCGACGCGGGGACCAACAATTGTGACTCAAGCAACTGGCTGCATGGAAATCGTCGGCTCAATCTACCCGTACACGTCTTGGGCGCTGCCTTGGCTTCACACGGCTTTCGAGAACGCCGCTGCGAACGCTTCAGGCATCGATGCCGCATTGAAGATAATGCAGAAGAAAGGCAAAATCAAGAAAGAACACATCGACATAATTGCTATTGCAGGCGACGGCGGAACCTACGACATCGGCTTGCAGGCTTTGTCAGGAGCAGTTGAACGGGGACATGACTTCCTCTTTATCCTCTACGACAACGAAGGCTACATGAACACTGGCATACAGCGAAGCAGCAGCACTCCGCCAGGCGCATCAACCACAACCACCCCAGCAGGCAAAGTCATCCCAGGCAAACTTGAGAAGAAAAAACCCATCACCGAAATCATGCTTGCCCACGACATGCCCTACGTCGCAACCGCAACCGCATACTACTGGAAAGACATGCTTACAAAAGTCCGAAAAGGCCTCGAAGTTGAAGGACCAGCCTTCCTACACGTGTTCGCACCGTGCCCAAGAGGATGGCGCACCGAACCAGGCAAAACAATGGAGTACTCAAAGCTGTCCGTTGAAACATGCGTGTTCCCCATTTGGGAAGCAGTAAACGGAAAACGCCAACTCTCAACCCCAAGCAAACTCATCCAGCTTGCACCACAAAAGAAGAAGCCGGTTAAAGCGTATCTTGAAGGACAAGGCAGATTCAGACACCTATTCACACCCCAAAACCAACACATCATCGACGAAATGCAGAAACTCACCGACGAAAACTGGGCTAAGCTCAACCAAAAATGCGAGCCAGTCTAAACCCCTCTTTAATCTTGAAAAGGAACTTCTTTTTCTTCTTTCTTTCACTTAGAAACTAAAATGAAAAAGAGAAGGCTATTTGCAGATGTTACCGTTTTCCGGGAGGATTTTTAGGATGCGAAGGATTTTCTTGAATTCTTCCTCTTTTAGCGATGCGCGTCTGCCGTTGGCGTAGATCTCTTTAACCCGCTCCAGAACTGTAGCTACCGTTGCTTCGTCGGGTTCCGACCCCTGCAAGCTCAGCGATTTTGTGTTTGATTATGCCTTTTCCCGATTGCTTCCCGATGGTTAAGCGGCGTTCGTTGCCGACGAGTTCAGGCGGATACGGCTCATAAGTCCAGGGGTCGCTGAGGACGCCGTGTGTATGGATGCCTGATTCATGCGCGAACCCGTAGTCGCCGACGATTGCCTTGTTTGGCGGAACCACGTAGCCTGTTGCTCTGCCGATAAAGTCAGCTGTCGCCTTTAGCTTCTGGGTTTTGCCCTCAAATTTCTGCACACCGTGATGCAGGTACAGGTTTAGGAGGACTTTTTCGGTTTCCGCGTTGCCTGCACGTTCGCCAATTCCCAGGAACGTTGTGCTCACGTAGATTTTGTCCCAGACGCCGTCAGCCGCCTTTACCGCCGCCATCGTGTTTCCCACGGCGTTTCCGAAATCGTCGTGTGCGTGGATTTCTATGGCGGGCATACGGGTTTCCTTCTTGATGGCAACCACTTTTGCCGGAATCCCGTTTGGCAGAGGCGCTTCCGGGTCAGATAATCCGATGCCGACGGTGTCGCATATTCTGTAGCATTCGGCTCCGGCGTCGGCGACGGCGTTGATTAATTGTCTCTCGAAATCCCAGTCTGCCCTTGTGCTGTCTTCGCCATGGACAAAAGTGCGTAAACCGCAGGTTTTAGCCGCGTACTCAACGACGTTGACTATGTTGGCTAAGATTTGTTCTCGGGTTTTTTCGGGCCATTTCGCTCTGAAATGCAAATCAGAAACGGGATGGGAGATGCCCACTTCTTTAAATCCGCATGCCACGGCGCTGTCTATGTCTTCTTTTACTGCTCGGCACCAGCCAGCCAAGCGCAGGTCCAGGTTTAGGTCTGTGATGAGTTTGGCTGCTTTTTTGTCTGGTTCCTGGTAGTGGAAGACTTCGATGCGTTCGACGCCGACGTCGGCGAGGAACTGGGCGATTTTTGCGGCGTCTTTGGGTGAAGCGGCTAAGCCGGGCATTTGGATTCCGTCTCGGAGCGTGGTGTCGTCTATTATTGGCTCCGTTTTTAGGGGCATCTTGAAATAGTAGTCTTTTAAGTCCATGTTTTTCACTGTTTTGTCTTGATTACCCTTCTCCCACAAGAGTTGTGTAACGACAAATATACGTTTACATGCGGTTGATAAACATTTCTGGAACTATTTTGCATATTTGTTCAAGGAAATACGTGACATATGAGCGGTGTGTCTTGTCTTAAGTAAAGCAAAACTTTACACAAAAAAATGTTAAAAGCTATTTTACGTTCGAGTACAACGCTTTAAGCGTACCCGAAACAGCCAAAACATGCACCGACGCCTCCCTTCCCAAAACGCTCGTGATAGCAGCCAACGAAGCCCTCGCCATCGGCAGCGTCGCCAACGAAACCCGCACAACAGCCATCTTCCGCTCAGCGTCAAAGTTAATCAATGCCAATCCAGTCATGCTTGCACCAACCTCGCCGAAAAGCCGCGTGACGGAACCCCAGACGGCGTCGATAAATTCGCGTTCACTCGGCAAAACTTCACAGTCGATTTGCAGGGCTAAGTATCGTCTTTTGACCCGTTTCAAGCTTTGCCCTCCTTGACAACGGTGATGCCTGGGGCGACAAAGCGGCTGCCAAGTTTTTCTCGGTTCCGCTCAACAATCGCCACTGGATTAGTTGAAACAGCGTCAAGAGCGGCTGCCTCGTCTAACCCGAAAAGAAACGCAAGGCTAGCCAAGTCTTTTGGTGTTCGCATAAGCCTGGTCTCGGCGGCGCCGCTGGAAACGATGATGGGAATATGGAATTCCCGTGCGGTGGCGACTTCCCGGCGTAGACTCATAAGCAGCCTAACCCGCGGTGGACCCTCCAGAACCAGAAGCGGCCTAACATCCACTTCCAAGGCGGCTAAGCATCCGCTTGCCAGCTCGGCTTCGGCGCGGTCAAAAAACCGTTTACGGTAGTCGAGGCTGCTGAAGTTTAGGAGGTCGACGCGTCTGTCTTTGGCTGCTTGTCTGGCGACTTCTTTGTTGTCGCATGATATGCAGATGACTTCGAATTGGCGCCTAAACTTGCGCAGAAAACGCGTCAACTCCATTTCGGAATGCGGATAAAAATCAGCGCGCAAAACAAAATCCACACCCTCCGCTTGGCACAGCGCTTTGAGGTTGGCAAGTTCAGTTTCGTTTGGCTGTGACGTGAATGGAAAAGCCAGCTGTTTGTACCCGAGGCGTGAGGCTTTGCTGATTAATCGTTGGGCGGCTTGTTGGTCTTTGGGGTTGATTCGTAGATGCAGGTCAGCGAAGAGCCGTGTCACGGCAGCATCCCCGCGGACTTGCATAGCTCGGCTATTTGCTCGGGCGTTCTGTTTTTGAAGTGGATTTTAACGTGGATAGGGTCGATTTGGGTAAATCTAAGTTGCCCCAAAAACGCGGCTTGTTTGTCGAAGCGTAGGTACAGGTTGCCTTTTTCCAGATGCAACTTGAGGTTGGTGCATAGCTGCTCCTTGTCCAACGAGTTCAAGCCAGCGCCGATTTTTTCAAGCATCTTAGGAAGCAGCTTTCGCTCTGTTAATTGCGCAGTTACAAGCGTGATGGGGTTTCCATGGTGCCCCGTTAAAATGGATAATTCAAAAAGAATGGTTTGAGCCAGTTCGTCTGGCATTAGGTTTCGTACGGCAGTTTGGACTTTTTGAGGGTCTTCGGTTGCGTGGGCGAATACTCGAATATCCACGTATGCTATTGGCAGTTTAGAAGACATTTGACACCGATTGATGTTTTAGCTTCTAGCTTTTAGCTTTTTTCTTCGGCTTCTTCTCAGCGGGTTCAGTGACGGCGACAGCTTCTTTCGGTTTGGCTTCGGCTTTTGCTTTTTCACAGTGTGCTTTTAGGGTTTCAACGTTTTCGTCGTGTGTCGATTTGCGTTTGATGTCAAGCGGTATGCCTATTTTTTTGGCGTCTTGCTTTGTTAAGGTGGCTTTTTTGAGTTCGCTGAGGCTGAATCCTCGGCTTGTGGCTTTTTTGCCGTTACGTTTTATTATGGTTGCTACGATATGGTGCATTTTTTTTTACCACCTTTGTACGTCTTTATGTCTTGCGCCTCTTTGGTGGCTTGGTCGCGCTTTCTCTGAGCCTATGCCGCGGTGCCGCAAGCCTCTGACGCTTTTGCCTGCGCTTGTTAAGCTTCTGAAGACTCGGCCGTTATGCTGTTTCTCCGCTATCCAGTTGATGTCTTTGTCTGATAATATGACTGGACTATGCGGGTCAACCAGGATAACTTCGAACCATTTGTGTTTTCCGTCTTCGCCAACCCAGTAGCTGTTCAAAACTTCCAGGTTTGGAAACTTTTTTGCCGTGCGTTCTTCAGCTATGAGCCTGATGCTTTTGCCTGCTTTGAATTTGGCGACACCCATGCGTTTGGGTCGTCTGCCTGAGACTGGACGTAGTTTTCGGAGTCCGCCTCTTCGCACTCTTGTGCGTGCTACAACGAAGCCTTGTTTGGCTTTGTAGCCTAATTTGCGTGCTTTGTCAAGCCTTGTCGGGTGCTCGATGCGTAGGGTTACTGGTTGTTTTCGCCACTGCACCATGCGTTGCCTGTTGAGTTCTTCAACGAAGCTGTCTTCACGGTTTGCCCATTCTTCAGCTATGTATTTGTATGCCATTTTCTATTTTTTCCTCCATGTATTATGTGCTTACGGTTCAGTCCACAAGGGACCACATCCCTACGGATAATGACTATCCGCCAGCAAGTTCCCAACAATAAAGGGTGCAGCAAAATAAACCTTTCCAGCAAAATGGCGGGCTTGCAGCCGTTTTCTTCTCAAAACGCGGAATTACAGCCGCTTAGTATCCGCGGTGCAAGTTTTCCAAATTTAAATCGGTGAATTCTTCAATAATCCACTTCTTTATTTCGTCTCTTATCTTTCTGAAGGCGGCAAGTTTTTCCTCTTCGGTTCCCTCGGCTTCAGAGGGGTCCTCAAAGCCATGCACCAAATACTGCTTTGTCTTATGCAGGTTTGCGTTAACCACGTCTGGCCTGCCCATGAACATAGGGGGACCGCAGAGTTTACAAAGGGTTTTGGCGCTGCTTTGGCAAACGCTCACGGCTAAATCAATGTCTGCCTCGGTGAACTCATCAATGCTTTTAGAGCGTTGGCGGGAAATGTCTATGCCTATCTCAGCCATAGCCTTGATTGCCAAAGGATTAACTTGGGTTGGATCCGTGCCTGCGCTGAAAACCTCGTATCGTTCCCCGTAGATTTGCCTAAGTAATCCTTCAGCCATCTGTGACCTGGCTGAATTGTGAGTGCATAAAAAAAGAATTTTTGTCTTTGCCATCGGAATCAGTTTCCTTCTCCGGCAATAGGGATTTTCCTGTCTTTAAGGAAGTTCTTAACATGCTCTTGTATCTGGTCTCTAATTGCCCTGAATTTAGCGAGTTTTTGTTCTTCTGTGCCTTCAAAAGCACTTGGGTCTTCAATATTCCAATATAGTCGTGTTGAGGGTCCTGGAATGGTCGGGCAGTCTTCTTCCTCTCCTTTTCGGCAAACAGTAATTGCAATTCCAAAGTATTCATTTTTTGTTAATTGCCAAAGGTCCTTAGGCTGCTGTTTGGATAGGTCGTAGCCGATTTCTTGCATCACTTTGACGGCGTACGGGTGCACAGGCTTAGGATCAAACCCAGCACTATACACATCAAAGTGGTCTCCACCAAACTTTCTAAGAAAAGCCTCCGCCATCTGGCTTCTCGCCGAGTTATGTGTACACAAAAAAATAACCTTTGTTTTAGTCAAATCAATGCACCTCAACCTTAATGTTATTGGAGTCTTCGTCTTTGTAATATTTCTTTCTTAACCATAAAGCCACGTTCACTAGGCTAATCATAACTGGCACCTCGATGAGGGGTCCGATGACGGCTGCGAAGGCTTCTTGGGATGCTAAACCGAAAACCGCTACCGCCACGGCGATGGCTAACTCGAAGTTGTTGCTAGCCGCTGTGAAAGAAAGCGAGGTTGTTCTTTTGTAACCGAGTTTTGAATAATGTCCAATTGCAAAAGCGACTGAAAACATTACAACGAAGTACACTAACAATGGAATAGCAACTCTGACAACGTCTAAAGGCAAGTTTATGATGTATTGACCCTTAAGCGAAAACATTACGACTATTGTGAATATCAGCGCGATTAGGGATACGTGGCTTAGTCTATGCATTAATTTATGTTCATACCATTCTTTACCTTTGGCTTTCAAGAAATAGTATCTGGTTAGAATCCCTGCGAAGAATGGAATTCCTAAGTAAATCGCCACTGATTGAGCAACTTGCAGTAGTGAAATGTTTACGATTTGTCCTGAACCTGAAATCCAGCCGCTGGCTATAGTTATGTAGAAGTAAGCGAGAACTGAGTACATTACTATCTGGAAAATAGAGTTGATAGCTACTAGAATCGCTGTCCATTCGTTGTCGCCTTCCGCCAGGTTGTTCCATACGATGACCATTGCTATGCATCTGGCTATGCCGATGAGTATTATGCCGTTTCTTAGGTCAGGGTAAGCTCCGAGAAACACCCATGCTAACACGAACATCAGCAGAGGTCCGATTACCCAGTTAAGAGTAAGCGACTCCGAGAGCATAGTTTTTGAGCCTTTGGCGGTTACTACTTTCTTTAGGTCTTCGTAGCGTACCCTTGCAAGTGGCGGATACATCATCAAAATTAGACCTACGGCGATGGGAATTGAGGTTGTACCTATGCTTAGGGAACCGATGGCGGTAGAGATCTTTGGGTAGATGTAGCCTATTGCGACTCCAAGTGCCATTGCTAAGAATATCCAGATTGTGAGAAACTTGCTTAACCATGACAGGTGAGCGCTAGGCTTCTTCTCCATCGAGACTCCACTTAATGACTATTTGTGTCTGGCGGCAAATATTTAAGTCGATTGGTAAGAAAATTCTTTTTTTGGGTCGAATCGACACAAAGCTACCGATTCAGATTTTTCTTATTTTTCAGAAAACCTTAAATCCATAAACACACATTCCATGTTTTGGTGAAAAGATGACAGAATGCGATAGCGACACCTGCAGAATAGATGCAATAGTCACAATGGATTCCAAAGGACAAATCGTCCTCCCCAAAAGCCTACGGGAAAAAGCAAACTTCAAACCAAGCGACAAAATCGCCGTCGTAGCCTCAGAAAAAAACGGGGAAGTCTGCTGCATCATGCTTATGAAGGCAGAAAAACTCGCGGGCGCCGTAACCAAAGCAATAGGCCCACTGCTCAAAGCAGTCACCAAACAGGAGGAGTAAGATGAAAGAGGAAAAAGTCAAGAAGATCGTTAGAAACCGTTATGCAAAAGTCGCCAAAACAGGCGGTTCCATCGCCGCTTCAAGTTGCAGTTGCTGTTCAGCTCCAACTGACGCCCAAATAAGCAAAATGGTGGGCTACAGCCAAGATGAGTTGCAGGCGGTTCCAGAAGGAGCCAACCTTGGACTCGGCTGCGGCAACCCCACCGCGTTGGCTTCCCTGAAAGTTGGGGAGCGTGTTTTAGATTTGGGTTCAGGCGGCGGCTTTGACTGTTTTTTGGCAGCTAAGAAAGTCGGCGAGGCGGGAAAGGTAATCGGGGTGGATATGACTGCGGAAATGCTTGATAAAGCCCGTTCAAACGCGGCAAAAGGCAAATACAAAAACGTCGAGTTCAGGCTTGGAGAAATCGAGAACTTGCCTGTGGCAGACAACTCTGTGGATGTGATAATTTCGAATTGCGTCATCAACCTAGCGCCGAACAAGAAACGGGTTTTCGAAGAAGCCTTCAGGGTTCTCGCTTCAAAGGGTCGCCTGATGGTTTCAGACATCGTTTTGTTGAAGACGTTGCCTGAGGCAATCCAGAAAAACGTTGAAGCCTACGCGGCATGCATTTCAGGGGCGGAAATCAAAGACAAATACCTTGAGTTGATTCGCAAAGCCGGGTTCGTGGACGTGAAGGTTCTGCAGGAAAAAGTGTACCCGCTTGACTACATCATCAGCGAACCCGAAACCAAAGAAACAATCAACAGCCTGGGAATGACCGTTGAAGAAGTAAAGCAAGCCGCAAACACCATTGTAAGCATAAGCGTCTCAGCATCCAAACCATAAACGCCAAAGGGTTCCCTTCTTCGGCTTCTTTTTTCCAAGCACCGACTTCATTTTTTTACACAGCTATTTCGGTTTTGCTGCGGGTTTTTGTTTCGAAGTTCTGCCTTGCCAGCAAGATGTATCCTTTGAAGGTTACTCCTGGGGCAAGCATTTCGCGGGAGGATAGTTTGAAGGCGGACCATTTGTATGTGGCTTTGAGTTTTTCGAAGAGTTTTTTCATGATGAGGATTTCTATGTGGCGTGAGCCGATTTCGCCGAATATGGCTTCAAGCGCGTCTGAGAAGACGTCGATTTTAAGGGGGATGTCGCATTTTTTTATTTTGAAGTCGTCTTCCAGATGAGTGTATAAAATGGCTTTCACTGGTGTGCTTAAGATAGAGATGGCGTCGTCTACGGATTCAAGCAGCAGGTCGTTGAAGGTTGGCGGGGGGCAGGCTTTTAGGTAGATGCGTTGTGCGGAGGGGGCAGGCTTCTTTTTTGGCATGTTCTTTTTTGTTGTGGTGCGGGGGGCTTTCATTTTGGATGCTAAATCCGTGAAGAAATATGGAAACATGTTTAGCCAGTCTTTGTATGACCTCCTAACTGACACTTCTGAGATGCCTAGTTGAGCCGCGATTTGGTTCTGCGTCATTTCTTCGTTGAATCGGTGTCCTAAAAGGTAGAATAAGCCGCCTAGGAGGCTTTTTGATGCTTTTCCGTTGAAGAACCTGATGTTGGCGTCTGAGGCCCTGGCGAGGATTTGAAGTGCGTTTGCGCCTATGATGTCGGCTGTTTCTTGGCTTATCCAAATTGACCTTGCCGCCCTCATCGTGTCTTCGCATGAAATACGCGTTAGGATAGTCACCATGTTGTTTTCGCCTACAGGTAAATGGCGGGGTACCCATTAGAGAATGTGTATGTAGCCCCAGAGACACAGAAGAGAGGAAACCTTAAAGAATCAAGATTTGCTTTTAAATACAGCCTGTATGTGGAAATCGAGGAAGATGCACTATTAGCCCAAAAAAACGAGCCCCAAGAAACGCGAAAAACCGCGGTAGAGGTTTTGGTTACCCATTTGAAATTGGAGACGAATACGAAGTGGACATTGAACAGATGAGTCCAAACGGAGAAGGCATAGCCAAAATCAAGAATTTCCTAATATTCATCGGCAACGCAAAACTCAACGAACACCTAAAAGTAAGGATAACGCATCTGGAAAGCGGCTGCGCCGACGCAGAAATAGTCACAGAGCCTACCCAATAGGCATGTGGTTTTTTTTAACGTGTTTTGTTTAGGTCGTTGAACAATTTTAGTTCTTCATCTGTGGCGCCTGCACTTTGCAGCTTGGCGACGCAGGCTTGAAACTGTTTTTCCGTTAACACGGCAGCTTCGACTGCTTCTTCATTTTTGTTTGAATCCGCAGTTCCTACAAAATGGTAGCTTTCCTTGCAAGTTCTGCCTCCTTTGAGGGCGAGGCGCTGTTTTTTGAATCTGGTAAGTGCGGGGCAGTCTTTGGTTTGCATGCCGAAAGCGGTTTTGGGGTAGAGTCTGCAGCCGCCGGGTCGGATTTCGTAGATGGAGCATGAGTTGTCTACTAAAAATGGGCATGGCGTGTGCATGGTGTAGCTGTCGTATTTTGCTTCGTCTGCTTCCCACATCTTGCCGAGCTCGTTGAAGAGGGTTTTTAGTTTGGCGTGAACTTGCGGATGCTCTTTGGTTGTGGCGTTGATTTCTCCAGCCGTCAAGAAATCGTCCAGAGTGCAGCAAACCCCGCATCGGGTACACAGAAAAGGCAAGTTAACAGACCAGCCGCCTTCTTTGCCCGCGAATTCCAAACGCAGAAAAAACGTGTCAACCATGGTAATCCCGAAGGTAACATCTGTACTTGTTGCTTTCAAGCCTTCCGCCTAAAAAACGGGGAAGGCTGCTTGGGAAACAGGTGAGATGCTGGTAAAAGCATAAGAATCAGTTTTTTGCAGTCTATGGAGCTTATGGTGAAAAGTCAAAGCATCATCCTAGTTATCGTTGTTCTAGGCACCTTGATGGGTGCGTTGGATAGCACAATTGTTCTTTTGGCTTTTCCCTCGATAACTGACGGCTTGCGCTCTGACTTCATTACAACCATCTGGATAATACTGACTTACCTGCTGGTCATCGCCGTTACGACCACCCAGCTGGGCAGGATAGGCGACATCTACGGGCGAACAACCATGTTCAACACGGGTTTCGCAGTTTTCACCGTCGGCTCTGCCTTATGCGGGTTTTCACCGAACATTTATTTCCTGATTGGTTCCCGAGTGGTTCAGGCGTTGGGCGGCGCCCTGATGCAATCTAACAGCGGAGCCATTATCGCCGACACTTTTCCGCCGAATTCACGTGGCAAAGCCTACGGTTTCAGTTCGCTGGGCTGGACAATCGGGTCGATGCTGGGCATCGTGCTTGGCGGGGTAGTTACGACTTTCGTGGGTTGGCAATTCATCTTCTTCATAAACATCCCCATAGGCGCAGTCGCGTTGGTCCTCGGCTTCAAATATCTAAAACCAGCCCACAAAGTAAAAGCCAAGCTGGATTTTGGCGGCATGGTACTGCTCGCAGCAAGCCTTCTTCTCATCTCTTACGGCGCAACAGGCATAGCTTCACAAGGCATAGGAATCGCGAACGCTGCCGCCCTGATTGTTGGTGCCTTGCTGATTCCGCTGTTCGTCAAGTACGAAGGGCGTCTGGAAACTCCGATGGTTGACTTCCAAGCCTTCAAGGACAAGGTTCTGAGGAACTCCTGCTTGGCAACGTTCTTCGTCAGCGTCGGCTACATCTCAGTTGTTTTTCTGATAATTATGTACCTGCAAGGAGTACGCGGCTTATCGCCTCTGAACGCGTCTCTTCTGCTGATTCCCGGCTACGTGATAGGCGCCTTGTTTAGCCCCTTGATGGGTAGGCACTCGGACAAAATAGGCGCCAGAACGATAGCTACCGTCGGCATAATCTGCCTAGCCGCTGCAACACTGATTTTCACAGCAATCAACCAAAACTCTTCCCTCTACATAATTATCTTGGCGTCTGCCGTTTCAGGCTTCGGCACAGCCATGTTTTTTCCCGCCAACAACTCCGCGGTCATGGCAAAAGCTCGCCAAGGCAACTACGGTGCCATCTCGGGTTTGCTGCGGACGCTTCAGAACGTAGGCATCTTAGGAAGCTTTGTTTTGGCAATATCCGTTGCCTCCGCCTCAATTCCCCGAAAACTGGCCTTCCAAGTGTTCATCAGCACCGTAAAACTCTCAGGCGGCCTAAGCGCATCCTTCATAACGGGCATCCAAGCCGCACTCTACGCCTCCATAGCCATACTCGCAGTAGCAGCGGTACTGTCGGCGACCCGCGGAAAAGAAAACCGTGCTGGAAAACCCAGCTAAATCGCATCGCCGATTTGGAATCGATAAGAAAGGTTAAGATGCTATCTTACCATTTTGGCTGGTTTGAAGTTTTGTTTTACGTCTTCGAGTTTTGAGCCGAGGATTTCTATGTTGTCGATGTTGCCTAATCCTTTTTCGGCGGCGGTTCGGATGTGGCTGATTTCGTGGGGGTCAAGCCCCATAACTCTGGCGCCTGTCGCGTCCGTGGCGACAACGTCTCTTCCCGCAATTATCAAATCCATTTTGACTGGGGTGCCGTCGGTTGGTCCTCTGCCCTCCATCGCAACAAAGCCGTCAATCACGGTTAGCTGGGGCTTTATGACCGTGTTGATGTCGACCACGACTTTGCTTATGCCGTTCATATGGAATTTTCCCTTGAATTTGTCAGGCATCAATCCAAACATGTTTTTCATGCCCAACGTGACTTTGGTTGCCATGTGGGTCTTGAGTTTGGCGGCGCTGATTATAGCGGATTCTGTGACGATGCGGGGCACCGTGATGTCTTTGAGGGTTTCGCAGTCGGGGATGGGTATTTTGACTTTGTCTTTTTCGTAGCGCAAATTGATGAATTTGACGCCGTTGCGTTCAACCATCTCCTTCATGCCTGTGGCTTCGTAGGCTTTGTCTGCGTTGGTTACCGTTGCGTCTGACTCAACAACGATGGCTTCTATGCCTAAATCTTTTAGGCGAAGGATTATGGCTTCAACTACCATGGGGTCGGTTGTGGCGCCGCTGTCCCATTTCTGTGTGTTTATGAAGTTGACTTTTATGAGCGCCCGACTGTACCCAGCCAAGGCTGATTTGTAATCGATTAAATCTAAAGCTTTCCAAACGGGTTCATGTCCCCGTTCGCCCTTAACAATTGCAACACATGATTTGTCCATTCAAGACACCATTTTCCATAAGCCCAGAGTCAACTTAACCTTTTAAGCTTTCACTAAAACCCGAAAAGCAGAGATTTTTTGGTTCATGTTTTCAGGAAATTCCCATCTTTGAACTTTTGACGGGATATTCCAAAAGTTACTGAAAGTAAAGTATTTGTTTGGCTGTCGCCGTTTCCAAATTTGCCGATGTTGTTGGGTACAGCATGTAGATGCCGTAGTCTTCGCTGAAGCTGCAGTTTAGCTGGTGGGTTTCGCTGTATGAGCCGCAATAGGTGCCGTTGGAGTTTGTTTGCATATTGCTGCCGACGACCATTGGTGTGCCCAATAGGGTGATGGTCAGGGTTGCGTATCCCTCTGAATCGGTTGTTGCCGACGAGAAAGGACATGAAACCAGCATTCCCGATATTGCATGTTTGTTTTCGTTGAGGAGCTGCACGGTTTGTTGACGCATGATTGCCGAGTAATTAAGCGGAAAAATGGCGTTGAAGCTCCAAGTCTGCTGGTTATATGCATCTATGAATTCTTGGTATGGGCAATACAGCATGTAGCCGTTGACTACTTGCCCGTTATGCGAGTACGTGTTTAGCCTGTCGTCGGTTACGAACGCTGGGTTAGGTTTCTCGCTTGTCGCCGAATTAAATATGAATCCAGTCTGGTTGTAGCCCGTTATGACCACTGAGTGGTCGGGTCCTCTTGAATCACAAATTATTCCTCCTGTACTCGCGTTCGCCTGCGGGTACGGCTGGGTCTCCACTGTCGCTTCCAGCGGCACACCCAACGACAAAGCCGCCTGCGCTTGGTAAATCATTTGGGTTGCGTTGAAGGCGTTGCTTGCTTGCTGGTAATCGTTGTAGCTGGCGTAATCTGTCTGGAGCGGGTAGCATGCGGCGCTGTAGAAGCCCAGGGCTGCTAACTCAGCGTTCAAGCTGCCGCCTGCGCCAAACGACATTGTGCCCAAGTAGATTTCGTTCTGGGACGGGACAGACGCCAAGTACGCTTGGCTGTGCCAGTAGTTAAGAATCATCTCAGCCGATGCATCCCAACATGAACCCACCAGGTTGTGCTGGTTGTTGACGGATTCGTCTTGGTCGCAGAAGGGAACGTTCAGCTGAGCGGATACTGCGGGCGGATATTGAATCTGCATGGGCGCAATGTACTGTGATGTGTTTTGGGCGTAGGTTTCCCGTGGAACGCTGTACAGGGCGGAGAAGGTTGCCGCCAGAATGGTTGCCATGACGAGAGCTACGATTAGGATTTGGCGTCTGCTTGGACGTTTGTGGTTGTGGACTGGCTGTTTTGCATCGTTTATGCTGTTGGATAGCGAATACAGCGTTTGCTTCTCCCCCCTCTCTTGCGACCGCGACCTGCGGTTTTTCCCGTAGCGTTTAAGCTAAGTTAGGTTCTATCAGGTTTGCATCAATAATTAATCTTTTGCCAATTTACCCTCTTTCCCTGATTAGCATAGGCGACACAGCGATAAGCGGCATTCATCAATTTGGTGGGTCACGAATCAGGCAAAACTAAAGGGGCAGTTCAACTATGAATTTTGTGCCTTTGCCCGCTTCAGTTTCAAACGTTACCGTTCCACCCATTGCCTCTGTGAATCTTTTAACCGCCGCTAACCCAAAACCCTGCCCCCTGGCTTTTGTGGTCATTAAAGGAGTAAATATCTTGGCTTTAACATTCTCAGGTATGCCTTCGCCCGTGTCTTGGACGCTTATGACTGCTTTGCCGTTTTTGGTCGTTGCTGATATCGTTAGTTTTCCGCCTTTCGGCATGGCTTGTATGGCATTGTTAGATAAGTTTACCAGGATTCTTTGCAGCAAAGTCGGGTCAACTTTTATTTTCGGGAAATTTTTGTCTATGCAATGTTCGGCGGCTATGTTTTCGGGGATTTTTAGGGTGGCTAAGCAGAATTCAGGACTTGTTTGAAGTCGGTTTCCTCTATTTTCGGCGTCGGCGGCTTAGCGAAGTCTTGGAGGTCAGCAACTATTTTGTTAATGTACTGTGTGTTCTTTTCAATTTCCACTAAGCTTTCTTGGATGTTCTTTTTCTCCTCGATGTCCGGCATAGAAGCCAAATCTGTCTTAGCCAAATAGACATCGCCCGTTATCGCCTGCAACGGGTTGCGAATATCATGACCCACCATGCCAGCCACTGTGCCGATCGCCGCCAACCGCTCGGAATCCCTAAGCTCCTTGGTTCGTTCCTCGACAAGTGCCTCCAAATGTCCAGAATAAGCTTTCAGCTCTTTTTCGTTTTCTTCCAGTTTCTCAAGCATTCTGCTGTTAGCTAAGGCGACGGAGGCAATTTCACCAAAACCTTCAGCCATTTGAGCGTCACGTTCAGTGAATCCGCCTTCTTTATTTGCTAAACCAATAACTCCGACCACTTGCATATTAATCGTCAATGGCGCAAACAGCACATTTTCGAGGCGCACATGGCCTTCAGGCATGAATTTCTTCCATTTGCTTTTGCGAAAATCATTTTCAATCGCTACTTTTCCAGAGTTGTAAGCTTCGGCGCGTAGTCCACGAATCGGCATAGGCAATGAGGGATCAACCGTGCATGGACGCCCTCCAGCATCCAAAAACAAAACTTCATTTTCCTTCCCGTCCTTGCTTAAGAGGGCAACGTAGCCTGCTGTTGCTCCAATCAGCGCTTTGCAGCTGTCAAATATTGCTCGGGCAGAATCTTGAAATTCTTTGTTCTGAAGAACTGCTCTTGACGCCGCCAACAGGGCAGAAGTTTCAGATCTACGTCGGTAGGATTCTTCGAGGGAGCTGGATAATTCCTGTTCCATTCTTTTGCGGTCAGTGATGTCTCGGTTGCTGGCGCGGCGGCCTATCCATTTGCCGTTGTCGTCGAAAACAGCTTTGCATGAATGTGAAATCCAACGGGTCTCGCCACTGCGTGTTACAATTCGAAACTCAGCGACGTGCAACTCTTCTGAACTTATCAAATCGAAATGTGTCCCGACGATGGATTTGTCTTCAGGGTGGACGATGGCTGTGAGAAGTTTGGGGTCTTTGAGGAATTCACTTGCTTCATAGCTTGATACCCTTTTGGATGAAGGCGAAACATAAATCAGGTTTCCATCGGGCGCAATCCAGTACTCCCAGTTATATGCGAAATCAGCTACTGTTCGGAATTTGGCTTCACTTTGCAGAAGCGCTTCTTCCACTATGGTTCTTGACAACGCTAATGCGAGACGGTCAGCTATTCGTTCCCACATCTGAATTGTTTCAAGCGTAAACACGTCTTTACGCTTATCATTTAGCTGAAGCAGGCCTAACCTCGTGTCTCCGATAGCTAGCGGAATCAAGGCAATCGACTCGTAGCCTTCGCGGTTGCAGCAGTTTCTGGTTTTTCCACGTGATTCAGCAGTTGTCGTTGCAAGAAGCATTGTGGTGTTGTTTGTCCAGAAGCTCCCTTTTTCGGTGAAGAAGTCTTTACTTGGGTCAAATTTTCCCGATAATACGGCTCCGCACATGCATTCGATTATGGATTTGCCTTCCAAATCTCGAACAACATTCCCCGCATCATCCCGTGCGCATATCTGATTCTCCAAACGGACATGTTCAGGCGGGAACCCTCTAGTCACATAATAGGGGTATTCATCTCCTTCCTTGAGCCTAATCCCAACCGCTTCGCAGCCGGATTGCTTCTGGAAGAAATCTGCCGCTGCCTTAACAAGCACCTGAGTGTTAGCGGTTGCGTTGGCTATTCTTAGAAATTCCATCATGATTTCGCGTTCAGCTTCAGATTTTTTGCGTTCGGAAATATCCTCGAAAACCGCTGCAAAATAGCCTTTTGCCGGGCTATAAACTGAGACACTTAGCCACAGACTTAAGGGTTTGAAGAATACGTCAAACTTCTCTTTTTGTCCTGTAGCCGCAACTCTTCCATAAATTTCAAAAAGTTCAGGGTTAGCAACTTTGATTCCGGGGATTGCCATGGTCACTTTCTTTCCAACAACAAGGTCTCTTCTTAAACCGGTTATTTTTTCAAAAGCATCATTAATTTGAAGATAAACAAAGTCCACTGGCTTACCTGCCTCATCAAATATCATTTGGCAATAAGCAAAGCCATCAATCATGTTAGCAAAGAGAGAACTGTATTCTGCCTCGCTTTTCCTTAATGCTTCTTCAGTTTTTTTGCGTTCGGTAATATCGCTAAACATCGATATGTTTGCTACGTGTTTTCCGTTCTCGTCAAACAAAGGCGAAGCATTGCACGCTGCCCACAGGATGGAGCCGTCTTTGCGGCAAAACTCAAATTCTCTGTACAGAACCTGTTCATTTTCCAAGTCTTTTCTCGTCTGCAAAGCTTGTCTTCTTTGTTCTTCCGTAGACATAAGTTCAAAGCTCGATTTGCATAGAAGTTCATCGATCGAGTAGCCGAACATTTGAGCCAGTCTCTCGTTAACAAAGCTGTGGGTACCATCCAGTTTGGCAATAACTATGCCTTCAGCTGCGGTCTCAACGATTGTACGGTACTTTTGCTCGCTTTCAGCCAATGCTTCTTCAGTTTTCTTTCGCTCAGTAATATCTTTCAAAATGGATAACAAAGTTTCAACGTTTCCGTCGACCGAAAACTCGGGAACAACGGAATATTGGTAACATTTCGTTCCTGTTCGACTTGGAAACTCAAATTCACCTTTCTGTTCCATGCCAGTTTGGAAAACGTTTTTAAAAATTTCTGTCCACTCATCAGCGAATTCTTTTGGAAGCCCGATTTCTTGGTTCGTTCTACCTACGAAGTTCTTGAGGGGGAATCCAGTGGTTTTTTCAAAAGCCGAGTTGATGTACAAATAACGCAGGTCTCGGTCAACCCTTGCAATGATGTCGGGGGAGTTTTCTGCAAGTGTTCTGTACTTTTCTTTCTCGGCGTTCAATTCAACCCCGTGTTTTTTGAGTACGTCGATATCTATGAAGGATAAAACGGCGCCATCTATTCGGTTGTCTTCCGTGATGTATGGTCGAACACGCATTTCGTAGGCGCGTCCATTCTTGTCAGTGACTTCCCTATTCTCCGCGCCAAGCGTTGAGATGACTTCAGAGATGGTTTTATCTAAATCCGGAATCGAAATGGCAAGACGCATTCCAGATATGGGCAGCCCAGTGTCTTGGGGAGCGAGATTCAGGATTTTTTGGGCAGACGGCGTGAAAAGCCTAATTTTGAGGTTGCTATCCACCATTACTACGGCTGGGTCAACGTTTCGGGTTAGGTTTGAGAGGTTATCGTTTAGTCTGGCGAGTGCTTGGTTTCGGTTTTTCAATTCATCGTTTAAAGTGGTTAATTCTTCGTTGCTTGATTGAAGTTCTTCTTTGGCGGTTTCTAATTCCTCGTTTGTACTCTGTAGCTCCTCGTTGCTTGACTGCACTTCCTCCATGGCGGCTCTAAGCTCTTCGTTTGTGGCTTCTTGGTTCTCAATGACGGTCTGCAAATACTGCTTGGAAGAATCCAACTCTTCTTTAAGCTGTCTAATTTGGCTATTCTTAACGTTGTCGCGTCCTTCAGGCGTCGCAGTAAGTTCGATGGTTTGACGCAGATGGGCAGCAGCTGAACTGACATCTTCAAACAACACGAGAAAAAAAGGCTCTTCGTATTCGACGGCACGTAACGGAATTACCTCAATATTAATTGTCCTCGGTTGGTCCCCATACTGAAAGCGTATAGCCTCAACTTTAACGGACTTTTTGTCTTTTTTAGCTCTATAAATGGCTGTTTGAACTTCAGGTCTCAACTCTTTTCGAATCAGCTTTCCCAAATTCAAACTTGCCTGTCCTGATTCAGGCGAAAGATAAGGAGTTATATTTCCGCGGAAAACAAGAATATCCAATTCATTGTTGACTAGCAATGCTGCGGGAACATACTCCGTTATGAGTAGCCGATCAACTTCTTCCCGTAAGTGAGCAGCAGGGTCTCTTTTCGAAGTTTCCTTAAGAATTGCTTTTCTAGAATGAGGAACCGTCGATGCAAACCCGAAATTGACGCGGGGCTCGGCGGTCTTTTTCATGTAAATGAACCCTTTTTTGAATACTGGCTCAAAAAGGCTTGTGGATTTTCCGATGCTCTCTGATTCGCCTAGGAGAAGAAAACCATTTGGTCTTAGGGCGTAATGCAGGATTGATATTATTCTTTCCTGAAGTTGCGAGTCGAAGTAGATGAGCATGTTCCTGCAGCTGATGAGGCTCAAGTTAGAGAAAGGCGGATCAGCCGTCAAGTCTTGCTTAGCAAATACGCATTTGTCTCGGATGAACTTTGCAATTTGATAGCTTCCATTGAAGCTCGTGAAAAAACGTTTCAGGCGGTTTTCGGAAACCTCAGTTTCTATGCTTTTCGGGTAGATTCCTTGACGGGCTTTATCGATGTTCTTTTCGTTTACGTCAGTGCCGAAAATTTGAACCTGCGCCTCGCCTTTCCCTTCTTCTTCAAGAAATTCCTGAAGTGCAATGGCGAAAGAGTAGGCTTCTTCGCCTGTGGAGCAGCCTGGAATCCAAATTCTCACAGGTTCTTTAGATGCCAAGTTCTTTAAAAGTTCGGGAAACAGATTTTCTTTCAAAATCTTAAAGGTGCCCGGTTCTCTGAAGAAACTTGTTACGCCGATTAACATGTCGTTAAACAATGCTTGAAGCTCAGCTGGATGCGACCCTAAGAACTCAGCGTATTTTGTTATGTTGTCCACATGGTTAATTACCATGCGTCTTGTAATTCGCCTGTTGATGACTGTCTCTTTGTAATGAGTGAAATCTACGTTGAATGAAAATTTCAGCAAAGTGAAGATTTTTCGTAAACCCGTTTCCTTGTGAGCTTTGAGTTCGACAGGTACAATTTCGCTGCGAATCAACTGTTGGGTGTTTGGCGATTCTTGAAAGTTCTTTTGCAATCTTGTTTGGGTAAAGAACGAAGTCGACGGCTTCGGCTGAAATGGCGCTTTGCGGCATCCCTGCGTATTGTGAGGATTCTGGGTCCTGCGCGAAATGTGATTCCCCCTTCGGCTTTTACAGCTTTTAACCCTTCGGTTCCGTCCGAACCTGTCCCAGATAGCACAATGCCGATGGCTTGAGTTTTGCGTTCTGTTGCGAGGGAACTTAAGAAAGCGTCGATGGGTCGTATGGACTTGCCTTTCGGATTAAGTTTCAAGGCGCCGCCTGCAAGAGTCATGGTTTGCCCAGGCGGAATAACGTAAACGTGGTCAGGCTCAACCTGCATTCCATCCTCAACTTGTTGGACAACCATTTTGGTGAATCTTGAGAGAATATCTGTCAGCAGACTTTCTTGGCCTGCGGCGAGATGCTGAATTATTACAAAAGCCAAGCCTGTATCGAGGGGTAAACATTCGAGCAATTCCTTAAACGCTTCTAATCCGCCTGCGGACGCGCCGATGCCTACAATAGGAAACTCGGAGACTTTGGTTTCATTAGGGGCTTGTTTGTTTGAATTGCTTCTTTCATCTACACCCGTAAGCTGCACATCCAACAGAACATGTCAAACCAGTGACATGATTTCAAATAATTAAGTTGCAGGCACCTTTTATGTCTTATTGAAATCACGGTGAACAATCGTTCAGCATTAACAGAAGAAATTTTATTTTTGTTCATGAAATGCACATAAAACCAAATATTTAGTTTAGCAGCCGCTTGTCCGACTCGGGCTTTAGATGCTGGAAACATTTCGTTCTATATGCCTTTTGTTTTCCTATCTCCCTCTTCTACATGCCCAACATGTTTCTTAGCGAAACTGCTCATTTCCACACAATCAGCAACTCAACCTTCACGCTTTTCAAGCCCCAAACCAAAAAAGCAACGCAAAACAAGCTCCAAGCAAAACCCGCAAAGAGGGGAGGGTACCCCATCATTACATCAAAAAATCAAGGTAAAGATGGGTTGGAGACGGAGGGAGGGGGTCTAGTATTTGTGACAAAAAATCATCACAAAAATGAGTGGGTAGCTGCAGTGGGGTTGTCATGGAAATTCCCGCGTGTGGAGAAAGAGCATCCCAAAAGGCGTTTTTGCACTTCGACATGAGGGTGTAATTTGGGGTTAATTTTGAAAAAGTTTAATAACTGTTTTATGGAGATGTTGGTTTCAACGGAACCGTTTAATTGAGGGGATAAATTGAAAAAACTTGTTGCAGCCATAGTTTTTGTTATTTTGGTTATCGGCGCTTTTGGTGCCCTGTCAGCGCCGCATGTGAAGGCGCAAACTACTCAAGCACAAATTCTTAGCTACAGTTGGTACACGTCACCCGCCAACCCTGAAACTCTGGCAAAGTATTATGGTGATTTAGTTGTCGTGGGCGAGGTCCAAAACACTGGAACAACCGCGCTGCAAACGGTCTCAATCAGCGGCGAGGCCTACAATTCAACCGGCGACGTAGTCTGCCCATCTTGGACTACGCTCATAGGAATTCCTGAGTTGCTTCCCGGACAAAAAGCCCCCTTCTACATGGATTTCGATCCAGAGCAAAGTCCAAGCTTAAGCCAAGATTGGGTGCCAACAGTTACCAACGTCACCCTCAATGTGGGCGCTCAAATCGCCACAAACGCAACCCTGTACTCAGGCTTGACTATTCCAGATGGATCAGTCCACCATTTCCTCAACAGCGGCATCTACACAATCACCGGAACGGTTTCAAACACCGGCACCGAAACAGTCGGCAACGTTTGGGTTTTTGTCACGTACTATAACTCTGCAGGAACCGTTATCGGCATGAACTGCACGGAATTCTTAGATTCGTCTGGCTCGCTTGCCGCGGGCAACGCCGTAACATTTACAGCTACACCCACAGACAACACGTCAACAATGTCAAATCAAATAGCCAACTATTCTCTGCTGGTTGAATACTCCCCATACTCGGGACCTTCCGCCACCCCAACCCCGGCTGGTCAAACTTCACCCACGCCTACACCAACTTCCTCGACACCTGCAAATAACCCGTCGGGCCAAGTAAACTCTCTTTGGTTGTATGTTGCAGTCGCCGCGGTCGTGATTGTTGTAGCTGCCTTAATTGCCTTGACGATGCTTAGAAGCAGCCGAAAACAAGGTCGGTTAGCGCCTCCGCCGCCTCCGCCTCCACCCCCGCCACCACCATAAACCCTATTTTTAAAAAATATCTTTTTCAAACATTTAATCTACGTGGCAACTTTGTTACTGGTTGGGCTACATTCTTGTGTGTATTTCCACAACGTCGCCGTCTTCCAAAACGAAGCCTAACCCGACCTTTTTGGGGCTGAAAGGCAAACGTTTCGCCCACACCATCGCAAACATAAAGTTCTGCACAAACTCCTTATGAATGTTCTTCGCCAAATCGTTGATTGTTGCGCCTGCCTTAAGCACAAACGGGTGACCCGTATCCTCCCTTGAGCCGGGTTCCTTGGTGTAAACCCGAACCACCTTCAAGCTTTTGAGCAGTGCCTGCCCCAGCTCTTCGATGCCTGTTTTTTCTTCACATGACATCGCAACCACAGGCAACCGCCCGTTCACGTACTGTTTCAGACGGCGTAGATTCGCTGGTGCACCCTTCAAATCCAGCTTGTTCGCCACAACTACCGCCGGCTTATAGGTGGTGGTTTCAAAGATGGCGTCCTCGATGTCGTCGAGCCGCACTTCGCCGCTTATCCTCACGATGGCGTCGTTTAGCTTGTAGCTGCGAAGCAAATCCTCAACATCCTGCATGCTGCAATCCAAAAGCTTACCTACAAGAATAACCCTAAGTGCAGCCCCAGCGTGGCGACGGTCAATATCGACTTTTCCGCTGGGTTTGCTTACGAGCACGCGGCTTTTCTCCAGCTCAGCCAAAATCAGGTTCAGCTGCTCAACTGGGTCTTGGGATAGGTCAACCATCAAAATCACGCCGTCTGCGTTGCGCGCGAGCCCAAGCGTCACGTGACCCGCGGCACGCCCACCTGCGCTGCCCTCTATCACCGCTGGCGCTTCAACAATCTGGAACTGAACATCCAGAAAATTCATGATGCCCGGCACAGGTTCATGGGTGCTAAAAGGCGTTGGGGTAACCACTACTTTGGAGTTTGTTGTCGCACTCATCAAGCAACTCTTGCCCACGTTTGTCATGCCGACCAGTGCTATCTGCGCGGAGCCTTCTTTTTCGACAAAAAGTTTGGGTCCGCCGCTGCTTTTGCCCGTGCCCATGCGTTTCTTCTTGTCTAAGTCAGCGCGGATAAGGGAAATTTTGCGGTTCATTTCGCCCCGCAGCTTCATGGTGCCCTTGTGGTGTGGAACATACTTTAGGAACTCAATCATAGCATCCATTTTTTCCCTAGGCGTATGAGCAGCCTCAACAAGCTCCCACTTATCCAACGCTTCAGGCGGCAAATTATTCGGCATACAAACTTCGCAGATACAATCAGCAAGACCACTTTAAGACTATTTCTAATTAAACCCCACAAAAACAGGCAAACCAAACCCAAACCCATATTTGTGATGGAATTTTGTCACAAATACTAGACCCCCTCCCTCCGTCTCCAACCCATCTTTACCTTGATTTTTTGATGTAATGATGGGGTACCCTCCCCTCTTTGCGGGTTTTGCTTGGAGCTTGTTTTGCGTTGCTTTTTTGGTTCAGGCTTTAATCCGTCTAGTTGACAGGGTTGGTGAGACGCTGGAAAATTGGTTTTTCTGCTTGAGTTTTGGAATATTTCAAAAGTCAAAAGTCTTAGCCAATCAAACCGTTTAGCCCCGACTCCGAGCGGGAAAACGTCAGGCACCTGCCAAGGCTAAAAAACATAATACACAAGACAGACAACACTGGCAACAGAACAAAGATTTGGCAAGCCTCCCAAAATTTTTGAAAGGCTTATTTGTTAAACTTAACAATCTGTTTCTGAGAAGTGGTTCATGGATAGAGCTTCAAGGTTAGATTTACTAAGCATGCGGCTGAAAAGTTCCAGTTGTTAAAACGATATGGGTTTGAAATAGAAGAAAAACAGGTATTAGACAGTGTTCTTCGCCCTGGTCGTTTGGATGAGAAAGGCGGTCAGTTTCTTGCTACCAAAGTCTTAAGCCAAAAGCATGCTTTACGAGTGGTCTATGAGCGGCGAAAAGACTTTTTAGTTGTCATAACCTATCCTGTAAGGCGAGAGCGGTATGACTTATAAAATAAAGTATGATGATGACTCCGATGTGCTTACCATAATTGTCAAAGATGAAGGTAAGCTTTCTCATGCTGAAGAAGTCGGCGATATGATATTGCATGTCGATGAAAAAGGAGAGCCGCTTTTTCTGGAGATTCTTAGAGCAAGCAATATTGTTCCGCTTATGGTTGAGGGTTTAGCGAAAAAAGAAGTAACTGTTGCCTAAAATATTGGCTTCCTTGAGATTCCTTGTTTGTGGCTCAAACTGTTAGAGGGATTGAAAGATAGGCGGTTTAGCCTTTTCTGAATGGGGAAGCATCATGGCTCCAACTCCTTAATAGGGGCACTTGCATGCTCGGGGAACTGCCAGAGCCAGCGCCAATGTCTTGTTGTTGTGGTTGTTTTGTAGGTGGCTGAGTTATAGGTGTCTGTTTTTGGTGTAGATCCTAGATTTTGAGACGGGTTGAAAGGCAAACAACATGTAAACGGGGTCTGTTTAGTTTGCTTTTTGAAGGCAACAAATATTATAAGCTGAAAAATTAATTAAATTCTCAGAAAAGCAATGACAATTGAAGTTGATTTAAAAGAAATAAAATCGCTACTTTCCGAAGTAAACAGCAAACTCGATTCTCTGCTGGAAGAAAAAGACACCTGCGCCCTAATGGCTCTGGAAGCAAAATCTCTAAAGGATTTTCTTGAAGGCGAACCTGACATTTACTCAGTTAAAGACATCAAAGCAAAGGTTAAAGATAATTGAAGGGAAAAATAGTTCTAATCCCCTTCCCATTTACCGATTTAACAGCAACGCAAGGAAGCAAAAATAAACCTAACAATTAAGGAATCCGAAAGTAAATATGCGGAAAAATACCGAATAAAAACAATTAACTTTTTGAAGCTTTTAAAAAAACAGGGCAAAAAAGCGCAAGGGCAAAACCATTTTACTCGATTTTGCCGTTGTTAACTAAAAATTGAAATACGCATTATCCCATAACTCTCATGCTATGGCAAGTTTCAAGGAATTGATAAAAAAATATTGGGTAATAATAAAATCTGTTGGGTTTAATGTTCCAGAAAAAACCGTTGTAAACACTGGTAAAGATTCAAAACTTCTTGTAGCCCAGATACATGCGGATTTTGTTCACACCCGTCATAATCTTTCTTTGTCTTACATTTTGGCTGTTGTTGTAACAGGTATTTTCGCCATTTTTACACTTAATTATGAAAACTTGTTCTCAAAAAAAGACAGCACTGTCTTCTTGCTTTTTTTGCTGGGTCATAGTTTTTTTAGCCACATGTTACGCGAATTATACGTATCGAGAGCAAATAAACAAAGTTTATGATGAAATTAACGCTTTAACAGAAAATGACCCTTGCATCGGAGAAGACATGTAAAACGCATAGGGGAAAAGCAAGGGCAAAAACTAAAAGTCTTACCGTATATAACAAAATAACAGGGGAATAAATATGGCTAACATAATCGTAAAATATGAACTTACAGAAGCTGAAATGACAACTATTCTAAGTACAACAAAATTTCTTTGGATAATTAAAGCTCTTGAAGAACTAGAGAGAATGGGAAAACTTTCACATGAAGATGTTGAAGACTTAAGGAAACCTATGTACATTAAATTTATGGAGCATCAGCCTAAATATTTGGAAATTAGTAAAAATAAGAAAGCTCTTATTAAGACAGTTGAGAATGTCAATAAAAAATTTATTGATACATTTAAGTAGCAAGGGCCAAAACCGCCAGTAATTGTATAAACAGATATGTTACAAAGCCTTTTAAGAGCTAACTATTAATAAGAAACGGTGAGAAAAATGGTTGACTATAGAGCAAATAGTTTATTAGCCTTTGTATTTGCAATCTCACTTATAGTTTATTATTATGGGATATACTCAAATAGACCTGCCTTGTCAAGTGCTGCCGAACCTTTTCTAATAATTTTTGGGGTTATTTGGGGCGTATTCATTTTGCTAACTATCGCAAGAAACATTAGGAAGCTATAAACCAAAACAGACCACCGTTCGCTTGCGCCGAGTTGTCATTTGGATGCAACCACAAACTCATATTAGCCGCCTTAAACTCCTAAGAGGTGTTTTTGCGTTAAGATGGAAATAAAATGAAGTTTCTCTCCAAACTCTCTTTGGTAGGCTGCATCATGCTTCTATGTGCAAGCTTCTCAGTTGCTTTCCCCCAAACACTCACTGCCCCGCCAGCTTCAGCGTTGCATGTTTCGGGAAACCAGATACTTGACTCGGGCAACGAAGCCGTTGTTCTGCGGGGCATCGGGCGAACAGGCGATTTGCAGTCGGCGTCGGGAATGTGGTCAACGCAGGGCATGTCGGTTGCGGATTGGAGCCAAAAATGGAACCCCACCAGCGACAACATACCTTTGATTGACGCGACATTTCGGTGTTACCAGCAAGTTTGGCATGTGAACATGGTTCGGATGCTGATTCCAGTGAATTGGTACTGGCAAAACAACATTGTGCCCTCCATGCAAGACCCAACCTACTACCCCGACTTAACCGCGCCCATCAGCTATCAAACCTACATTGCAACCGTCGCGGCGCAAGCAGCAAAATACGGCATCTACATAGACCTTTGCCCCTACGAGCTGGTCAGCAACTATCAGGACAGCAACAGCGGCGGCTCACAAGGGCAACCGATGGGCACCTGGGATTCTCCCGCACAAAACTTCCTCGCCAGCACGGGATTAACGGAGCCGCAGTTCTGGAGCCAATTCTGGAGTTTGATGGCTAACAATTTGAAGGGCTACTCTAACGTGATTTTTGAAGCTTGGAATGAGCCGCAGAACTCAGGATACGACGCAGTTACTTCAGGCTACATGAGTTACTTGACCGCGATGTACGACGCAGTTAGGGATGCGGGAGCGCAGAACCTGATTTTTATGCAGTGGGACGCAGGGTTAGTGCCAACATACAACGACTTAAGCTGGGCTTCGCAGATAAGCAACGCAATACCCGACGCAGTGAACCTGGCTTTTACCACCCACGCTTACCGACATGGGCCAAGCTTCAACCTTGAATGGGGAACAAACGCCAACGCAGTTGAGGAGCAGCTTCAAGAAGCCGTCCAAAGCATGGGTGTAACCGCGCCGTTGGTGATAAACGAGGCGGGCTCATGCCTTTTTTCGGTGCCTTCCAGCGACCTGCAAGTTGAGTATAGCTGGTGGAACGCGCTAAACCAAGCTGCATCCAATTTAGGCGTCGGCGTGACAGCTTACTATTGGATATCGGATTCTGACCTTGGACCGGCATACAGCGGCGAAACACTTCTGTCAGGGTCATGGGGCAACGGGGCAGCGTCGCCTACGCCCAACAGCATGGGACAAATCTTCCTAAACTATGCCCCTTCAACCGTGCAAGAGCTAAGCCAGCAGCCTTTCCTGCGCGTTTTTTAGCAGCATCCAGTTTTAAATATGATTACCTGCTTAACTTTCTATTAAGCAACTAAGCCTTTTCGCTAAGGCAATTTAGGACGATTTTATGGTTAAGCTTCACGTTAGCCGTGACTTTTTGACTGTTCTGTTAAGTGTTGCAGTGCAGGTGCCTTTAGCGGTTTTTCTGGGGCACGCCTATGACCAAACATCATTCATGGATGCAGGGTACCTTGTTAGTTCAGGGTTAAACCCGTACCTGCCCCACTTAATCACGGTTTTTTCTCCCCACATGGTTGGAGTGAACCCGATAATTGGGGACCCGCCGCTGTGGCCTTTGCTTTTAGGCGCCATCTACAGGTTATCCTACAATGTTGTGCCGAACATTTTTCTTTACAATTTTGCGACAAAACTCCCAGTAATCGCAGCCAACGTCGGCTTAGCCTACCTCACCAAAAACTTGCTGCGGCAGCAGGGGGCATCTGAACGAAAAATCAGGTTCGCGTGGCTTTTTCTGCTGTTTAATCCCTTCGTTCTGCTAACGACCGTTGCATGGGGACAATTCGACACCCTCATTGCCCTGTTATGTGTCGCTTCACTTTATCTTCTAAGCAAGGGCAAACTTAAGGGAAGTGCGCTGCTGCTTTCTTTAAGCGTTGTTTTAAAACCCATTGCGGCTCCACTTCTTGGGTTGCCCCTCCTTTTTACGGCGAAAAAACAGAGTTGGTCCAAAACGCTGCAGTACCTTCTGATTTCGGCTGCGGTGATTGCGGTTTTGTGGGTTTTGCCTTTTTTTCCTCTCGGCTGGTCTATGCCTTCATCGGGCAGTCAGTTGGCTTCGTATTTCACAAGAGCCGGCGGCATGACGCCCTTTAGCATACTGGAAATCTTGAGGGACACGGTTACGATTCCGTCGGGGCTGGAGCTTTTAGGTTACGTTTGGGTGCCCGCTCTCCTGTTGGGTTATTACTTGGTTTATCGTGACCCGCCCAAAACCTTCGTTGAGCTGAGCCAGAAAGCGGTCGGGTTAATGCTTATTTTTTTCCTGACCTACTCATGGCTCTCCGAACCCTACATCAACGTCGTAATCCCACTTGCCCTCTTAGCTTTGCCCTTCACCAAAATCAACTTCCGCAACTTCCATTTCCTATGGGTAATCGCGCTTGTGTTTATGGTTCTCACCACAAATTTTGTTCAACTTTTCTACCTTGTCTCTCCCCAATCCCTCGTCTCCTCTGCAGTACAAATTGAACATGGCATTAGAAGCTGGCGACTTATCGCGCGGTTTCTGACTGTGGTGGTGTGGCAGGTTTTCGGCTGGATGTTAGCTGTCAAAATTCTCTTGGTACGGAAATTCAAGGCTCAGATTAACGTTGGGGATTGATTATTTTTTGATTACTTCGAACGTTTTAGGTTTTCTTAGGATGGAGATTACAGGCGTGAGGCATTCAAGTATGCCGATGACGACGGAGGATACAAGCGCTAAAAGGTGGAAGGTTACTCTTTTTTTCAGCGGCAGATATTTTCCGTTCACGTAAGCGCCGATTTGATATGAAAACAGCCACATCAGACTTGTCGCTGTAAAGAACACGCGCAGAAACAGCGGAATGTTCTGGTAGATGAAAAACGCGAAGACCGATGCAACCCCAGAAACCAAACCTGAAGTCCAAATAAGAGCTCTGACGCATTGCCGTATTTTTTCGCCTCTTTCGAAAAACTTCAAGTTCATAATTAAGCCGTAGAACCATCGGCGCCGCTGTTTGATGAGGTCTTTTAGGTTCATGGGGCTTTTCTCTTCGACTACGCCGCCGTGCCAGCCGAAAGCGTCTTTTCCATACTTCACTCGGGCTTTGATGGCGAACAGGGTGTCTTCGGCTAAGGTTTCCCCGTTTGTCCACCCAACTTCATCTTCAACGTCGCTTCGCACCAGAAGGTTTGAGCCGTGGATGTACGCTGGGTTTCCGCCGCTCATCAACGCCAAGCATTCGTAGCAGCAGAAAGGTCGCAGGGTGTCCATGAGGTTGGAAATTTTGATTTCTTCGTTTTTCTGCACTGGATAAATTATTAAGCCTTCACTTATCGGCTTAGGGTTGCCTTCTAAGTAGCAGAGTAAGCTGCACAAGGTTTGTTTTGTGATTAGGCTTTCGTCGTCTAGGTGGAAAATGTAGGTTTCTTTGTCAGATTTGTTTTCTTTTCTTCGCACTTCAACCGCCCACTGAAGCGCCCTGCCCTTGTGGATTGCGTTGCAACTGAAAGTCGATGGAACCACGATGGTTCGGCAGCCGTCAAACGTCTCCTGCGCATCCGTAACAGCCCACAACTCGTACTTGTTGTACTGAATCTCGGCGCAGACACTGTTCACGCGGTTAATTGTTTCCTGGACGATTCCGATGTTGCCTTTGGTGGTTACTTGAAAAATGATTTTTGGTGTTCCGAATCTTTCTCGTGGCGGCTTCGCGATTAGTTTGGAGTGCTGTGATATTAGGTAAAAGTAGAATCTGACGAATAGGATGGAGGATAGTGCCCAAATTAGCCAGAAGTAGTTCCAAAACAAAATCTTTAACTCCGTCAGTTACTAATCTTTAAAGTAGGTCAGCGACGGCTCGATTGTAACAAAGCAGTTTTTGAACAATCAATGTTAATGTGACTGTGTTATTAAATATTAAGACGACCCAAGGCTTGGAAGCTGAGCACGCGTGCAAGCCGCTGCTGCCAAGTAAAGCAAAAAACAGACTTGAAAGGTGCAAACTTGTACAGCAATCAGAATTTACGTTCAGCTAGCCCAGCGGAACCCATCACCGTTGGCTTAACCGACCGATTAACAACGAGACTCTACGAAGATACTTATCCTCGCTGCATGGAAACCGCCTCGCTTCAAAAAGGAATGGTTCTGGCGCTTAACGGGGAAGAGTTGATTGAGGAGGGGCTCGGCTTGGGGGCTCCAGTCGTGAAGTACCATGACAAAACATACTTTTCGAGTTCAGCAGAAATCTCAATTGAAAGAACCGCTTCTGCCCGCAGGGTCAGCAAAACGTACGTTATGGATGCGGTTTCCAGAAAGAAGTTTTGGCGAGCGACCTACATCAACGACGGCGTCTATTCTTCGGTAAGAAAAACCTTCGCGAAAGCCTATCTCTCCAAAAAGAACCTGTCGCCATTCTTCAACGCAGTAATGGAGTTTCGGCAGCTTGCAAAGATAAAAACGGAATTTCAAAAAGTGAAACCCAGAGGCACCGTTACCGTAACATACGAGGTTAAACCAATCCAAATTGAAATCAACGTGGACTTTTCTGACTTGTCTCTGTCCAGATGCGATGAAATCTTGGTTTTGAATGAACAGGGCTCTTCAGTTTTCGAAAAATACGTTGACGCAAACGGCTTGAAACTTGCGGGGCGAGACATTGGCGCATGGGATGCAGTGGCTGCTGATTGGGCATCGTTGGTCGGCGTCAACGGGCAGCTTTCTTTTAGCTTGCGAAGGGTGCAGGGTGCGACGTTGTTTAGGGGTTGGGAACAGACAAAGAACCGTTTTTCATGGGCAGGCTTGAGCTACTCGCTAAAACCCACCCGCAAAACCCTGAATTATACGGTGAAACTGTGTTTTTAGGTGCCAGTTCAGTAATGATGTTTGGGTCTTAGGGTTCAACCATTTCTTTCTCGGGTTCGGAGCCGCTCAAACGTTGCCGCAGCGTGTAGACAAACGCGATGAACCAGAAGGCGACGCTAACCCAGCCCAACACGAAGCCGACGATGTTGTTTAACAGGTAATAGGCGATTTGGAAGCCGACCAGCGAAACAAACGTCAAGAATGAGCCGGTGATGCTGTAGCCGCGGAGTGCGTTTCTGTTTTTGAGGACAGCGCGCAGCATCAGCAGTAGAGCTGTGAAGTTGATGATGCTGGCAACACTTAACGCTAAATCTGCAATGTTCATCCGCGCTCAATTTCCCAATGCCACAGTGGCTTTGCCTAACTTAAGATTTATGGCGCAAAGCAAGCCCTTATGTGCAATACTCCTTAAATTATTCGGCTCCAATGTTACTTGTGAAGAGGGGAACAAGAAAAAATGATAGAAGAAAGTTGCGATGGGTGTACCAGGCAAGAACCATGTATTAGGAGTTACCGACGGGTCTCATTCGGCGAACAAGTTTACTGCCCAGACGGCACAGTTCACCTTGTAGATGAAACAAGCCTCGCGTAAACAGCCAGCAAACCCGAATAGAAGAATAACCGAATTATTCTTCCACGCCATTTTTTTAATTTTGATGCCTATTTTTGTGTTGATTTATGTTCACAAATACTAGACCCACTCCTTAGTCGGTTTTTTATTTTTTTGTACCCAGCCCCCCGACGGTTTTCTATAGGATCCAAATAGCCACATCTAGATGAGCCAAATAAACAGGCAGGCAACCGAAAATATTCATACCACATATACCACACTCGAAAACCAAACCCTCGCCAGCCACAGCGACGCGATGCCCACAGCGTTAACGAGTTGCTGCGCCGCATTGTTTGCAGAACGCGGCTTGTGCCCTGTTTTTTGTTCCGCAAGCGGTGCACGTCAACTCTGAAGCAGGAGCAACCGCAACCGTTGCATCCTCAAGCCGTTTGCCGCAGTTCTGGCAGTACACGGCGTCGGCGTCGTTGCCTGAGCCGCAGAACTTGCATTTAGGCGCCATGAGGCTTTCGTCGCAGAGGGCGCTCCATTTGCCAGCTATCCAAAACTTATCCTTCAAGCCTTCCACCGTCGGAATCATCTCGAATAGCTGTTGGAACTGTTCTTCGTTGGGGGCAAATTTGGATTCGCAGTCCTTGCTTTGTATTACGAATTTGGGTGTTTTTCCCCAGACCAGTTTGATGTCTTCGATTTCTTCGTTGGTGTAGGTGCAGCTTTTTTTGCTGAGCCTCAAAATGTCGTCTAAGGCCCAATCTTTTATTTTTTCATCAATCGATTCCTTATCCTGCTGTTTTCCCGCGGATGATCCGATGGGCGCAGGCACCCCAAAAGCCGAAGGCATAATGGAAAGCGGCTGCTCAGTCTCAGACTCAAAACGCTCCGCCCTGCCTAAACAAACAATCGCAACACGACGGTCAGTAAAATAAACATCGTACCTAGTGCGGAAATCAGCAGGCAAAACAATGTCCTTAACGATTCCCAACACATTTTCAGAACCTAACATATCTCGAGTCCTCAGTAGATGGTTCTTGCAATCGCTGATTCATAAGGTTTCTCATTAGCTTTTGCTTAGCATCGCGTTTTCGAATTTATCCTATTTTGTTTTTTGGTAGGAAAATTTTTTAGGATAGGACTACATATATTAGTTTGCGTAGTGAAGAGTATGCAAATATTGGATGGCAGTATTGTAAAAGTTACGCGAAGAGGACAGACGACGATTCCTTTGGAAATCAGGCAAAAATGCGGAATCAAAGAAGGCGACAAATTACTTGTAGAACTCACAGACAAAGGAATACTGTTCAAGCCTATACCAAAATTGTTGGATATGGCTGGTTTCATGGCTGGGTACGGGACACCTGAGGAAATAAAGAAGGATAATCGATAAGCTTAGAGAAGAGTATTGATTTGAAAGAAGTCCTTGACACACGATTTTTGAGCAGAGTATTCCAACAGCACCAATCTAGAGGTATTAAGAGAAAACACAACGGAAAATGAACATTCTAATCTCAAAAAAAGAGGGGATACTTCCCACTATAGTGATCGCCGAAATGGTACAAATCACCTACGCGAGATTGGGAAAAGACATGGCTGGGAGCCGTCTTTCAAGCCCTAATTCAAAGCGGATTGGAAATTCAAAATTTGACATCCATCAGTTGCGCAGCAAGCGGGGTTATACAAATGCATTTTCAAAAATTTGCCCATGGGCGACTGCATAATCGCAGCCACGGCGCTGTTGAACCATGCGAGGATACTCTCGGACGACCCGCACTTCGACGCGTAGACGAAATCAAAACGCGTCTGGATTTAACAATTAACAAAATCTGGTGGACAAGGGGGGATTTGAACCCCCGACCTCTACAATGCCAATGTAGCGTTCATACCAAGCTGAACTACTTGCCCACTTTACTTGGCTTCTGAAATCTACCTCGCATCATTTAATAAGCGTTTCTTATGGAGTTCCCAAAAAAAGCACGAAAACTTTCAGTAGGCATTTTGTTCGGGCGCAAATGTCGGCGTAGCTTTTTATAATGCTTATGCAAATAGAGAAGCCAAGCAAGGTGCCAAATATTGCCTAAAGTTAAAGTTGCATTGGTCGGCGTTGGAAACTGCGCCTCAGCATTCATCCAGGGAATTCACTATTACAAGAAATTCAGCAAACCCGAAGACTTCGTCGGGCTCCGAAACCCCACATTGGCGGGTTTAAGCACAAAAGACATCGAGGTAGTTGCCGCTTTTGACGTTGACGACCGCAAGGTTGGCAAAGACGTCTCAGAAGCCATTTTTGCCGCGCCCAACAACGCGCCAAAAGTTGCCGATGTGCCCATATACGGCGTTAAGGTCAGCAAGGGTCCGTTGCTTGACGGCTTAGGAAAATCAAGTAAAGCCATCGTGCAAGTCAGCAATGCAGCTGACGCGGACGTAGCCAAAGTTCTCAAGGCGGCAGGCGCCGAAGTCATGGTTAATTTACTTCCCAGCGGAGCAACCAAAGCAACCGAGTTTTATGCGGAGCAGGCTTTGGCAGCTGGATGCGCATTTGTGAATGCCACGCCAAACTTCATAGCCAGCGACCCCGCTTGGGCGAAGCGGTTTAGTGACGCGAAAGTGCCGTTGGTCGGCGACGACTTGGTAGATCAGGTTGGTTCAACTGCGTTGCATAAGACGCTGCTTAAGCTGCTTAGCGACAGCGGCGTAAAGATCGATGAAACTTACCAGCTTGACGTTGGCGGCGGAACAGAATCCGTGGATACGATGGATCGAAGCCGCGATGCAAAACGCAACATCAAAACTGAATCCGTAGCAGCATCGCTTCCGTACAAGGCTGAAGTTGTGGCGGGCTCCACTGACTACGTTGATTTTCTGAAGAACAAACGCGACAGCTACTTCTGGATAAGCGGCGTCTACTTCTGCAATGCCCCCATGAAAATCGACCTCAAATTCCAAACCGTTGACGCACCAAACGCAGGCAGCGTGCTCTTCGACGTAGTTCGCGCAATGAAACTGGCGCTGAACAAGAAACTTGGCGGTGCCGTTGAACCCGTTTGCGCCTACGCGTTCAAGCGTCCGCCGCAAGTTGTTTCGATGGAAGTTGCAGAAAAGGAATTTGCGAAATTCATCGCCTAAACTCTCTTTTGAGCGACTGTTTTTTTTCTAACTGCTCCCCCAATCTTCGCTTCACAAAAAGTGTTATAAGTGAAAAAATCTTAACATTCTTGAGTCTATTTCATGCAAAAAACAGCCGTTGCGTTGATGATTGCTGCTTTGATGTTTACTTCAATAGCTCTAGCTGAGGCTCAGCCCGCTGTAGGAGTTAAACCAGGGAACTGGGTCGAATACCACGTTAAAACTACAGGCGCTGTTCCAGCTGCTCAAGATTTAACTTGGGCTAAGATTGAGGTGGTTGACGTCGAAGGCGAAGCTTTTCATGCTAACTTCACTGTCAGATACGTAAATGGAACTGAGTCGACTGCCATTCGGTTCTTCAATTTCTCCGCTGGAAACGTTCAAGCGTGGATAATGATACCGGCAAATCTTGGTCCAGGCGAAACCTTCTACGATTCATCGATAAACAGCAGCGTTCCCATCCAAGGTCAATTCCAAAAAACTGTCGCGGGAGCAACCAGAACAGTGACGTGGACAAACAGCACGCTGGGCGGTGCTCAAAGAAACAAGGAATGGGATAAAGCCACGGGTTTCTACATCCAAAGCGCCGACGACTTAGGAACTTACACCGTTAACGCGCAGGCATATGCGACAAACATTTGGAGCCCTCAAATTCTGGGTTTGAACCAGACTGTGTTTTATTTGCTTGTTGCCGCAATTATCGTCGTTGTTGCGTTGTTAGCGTCGGTGCTGTTATTGATGCAAAAAAGAAAAAGAATAGTTGCACAAGAAAAGCCCTTTAGGACTTAGCGGCTAAAGTTTTGCAAGTTCACCTATCACTTTTTCTCTGAACCCGTTTTGTTTGAGGGTGTCTTTTAGGTAGTTTATGGTTTTTACAGGCGTCGGGTCTACTCCTCTTAGAACCGCCAGGTAAACGCTTGTGAAGTCGCCGACCAAAACCGTCGACAGCATCCGAGCCAAGCTGCTTTTGCCTTGCGCCTGAACCTCAAGAATTTCCGCCTCCGCATGCTCAACAAGTTCCTTTGTAATTTCGATGCGGCTTCGAATCGCGGTCGGCTCATCGGGGTCTCGTAGGAAGATGGCTGAGTAGCATTTGCCGAGGTCGCCTGCACGTTCCCACCCGACGATTTCGTTGTGGTTGAGCTCGCTGAAAACATCCGATTTCGCGGGAACCTTGCTGTTCTCGTTGAACTGCTGCTTAAAACGCAGGGCAACACCGCGGTACATGCCGAATCCGTAGGTGACAGGCGACGTTTTCCCGATGTTTAACGCTAAGGCTTTGCAGTAGTTTTCCATCGTGGGCTTTTGGGGCGCGTTTTCTTGGCTTATTTTTTCAAGAAGCGGCATCGCTTCGGAAAGTTCTTTTGAGGCGCCTTCAACTAAGCCTGCTTTCTCCATGTAAATCAGAAGAGGAACAAACATGTATGGAAGCGCCGCTCGGGGAGGCATGCCGCCTGGAACCCGCAGGTAAGGTACGCCGAGTCTTTGGGCGTTTTCAAGCAAGGCGCCGCCGCTGCTGACGCAGAAAACCATGCATTTCCGTTTGAGGGCGTCGAGGAATGCGCTGAGGGTTTCTTCGGTGTCGCCTGAGTAGCTTGTTACGAAAACGAGGGTTTTTTTGTCGGCGTATTCTGGAAGCTCGTATTCTTTGTTGACTTCGATTGGGACGGCGGCTTGTTTTTTTGCCCAGTCTTTGAGGAGTTCTCCTCCTATTCCTGAGCCGCCCATGCCTGTGACGATTACGTTTGCTGGTTTGGGATAGTTTACTTTGATTTTGTCGGCTAAAACCGCGGTTTCCCGATAAAGCTTCGCGGAGTTGAGGCAGAAGTTAATCATGCCGCTTCTATCAACCGACTTAATTTCTTCAGCATTGTCTAAAACGGAACTTGCCATTTTATTGTCCTCCAGTAACCCGCATTTTTATATCTAAACCCCGCCTTTTAAGCTCAACGCAGACCCATATCGGAGAAGCGGACAGGAGACACAAAAACCATGGATAAAAAGAAACTTGCAATCGCTATCCCCGCATCAACAATTTCAGATACGCCTCACCTTCGGGAAAAAACCGCGAAGGTAGGGTTGATTGGGCGGGCAGCGGCGATTTTCAGGGTGAACGAAATCATCGTTTACCCAGACAGCCCCAGAACTAACCAGTCGCGGGACCTGGATTTCATGGTGCTTCTGCTCAACTATTTGGAGACTCCTCAGTATCTGCGCAAGAGCCTTTTCAAACTTGAGCCGAATTTGCAGTTCGCTGGGATTTTGCCGCCTCTGCGTACGCCTCATCACCCTGTGAGTGGCAAAACCCGTGATTTGAGGGCTGGCATGTACCGTGAAGGCTTGGTGCTCTCTGAGGTGAAGGATGGGTTGCTTGTGGACATTGGTGTGGAGCAGCCTGCGATTTTGAGGGACAGGCAGTATGCTGTGGGCGACCGTTTGACGTTGCAGGTTGTTAATGTGGGTGAGCGTGTGCAGGTTCAAGCGGCAAGCAGCGATGACATCGAGGCGTACTGGGGATTTCATGTAACGTGCGGAAACCAAGCCGTTCCCACAGTTCGTGGATTGCGGCGGGTTCGACTTGACGATTGCAACAGCCAGGATAGGCGCAGACATAGCGCAAGTTTCAGATAAGATAAACTCGAAAATGGCGCAGTGCCCAAAATGTTTTGGTGGCTTTTGGTGCGCCGTCGCGTGGGTTGCATGAGATTGCCAAAGACCAAGGCTCAAGGCTCGAGGCGGTTGTCGACTTTGTGGTTAACACGATTCCTGGGCAGGGAACGGCGACGGTTAGGACGGAGGAGGCGATTTTTGCGTCTCTGGCTATCTTCAATGTCGAGTATAATCGCTAGTTTTCTGTTTTCGGACCGCTGAGCGGCTCGAAGCTTTTTGGTGGTTTGGCTAAAGAAATAAATGAGTCGCCGATAATTGCTCTCTCCATGTTTACTCTTGACGTCGCTATGCCTTTGGCTTTATTCGGCGTAATTGTTACTGCGTTGTTTTTGAATAAGCGCACGGAAGGACGATTGATGTCGACTGTTGAGGAGAAGCAGTTCAAAACTAAGGATGTTGTTGTCCTTGTCGTTTTCATGGCTATAGTTATTTCGGGTTTAGCCGCAGCCGCTCTCTACACACCTGGAGAACTCTTCAGCGACGTAATTCTAGTATTCTTCCTGTCCTCATACACAATGCTGCTGGTCACAATTTCATACTTGTTTAGCGGTATCCCAAAAGTTAAGGCGCAGCTTCTTTCAGTGGGGTTTGGTGCCGCCTCCATCATCGCAGGTGCAGTCTGCGCGTTACCGCCGCTCCAAGATGCCTTCACCCCAATAAGAGTTGCAGCATTCATAGGGTTAGCGGCGTTTTGCTTCGGCGTCGCCTTTTACGAGCAGAAAAACACGGTTCATAAAGAACGTTGGTATATTGCTGCGCAGCCACCAGCGATTTTTGTTTTGTTGTTTGTCTTCTTTAACTTTTTAAATAACGCGGGAACAGCGGCGGTTTGGTCTCCGTACCTTATGGATGTTTTCGCTTTAACCTTCGCCGTCCTAATTATCCTGTATCTAAGTACGTTGTTTAACTGGAAGACTGTTGGGCTTTTTGCCGTTCTCTTAACAACTTTGGATATCATTTTGGTCATCGGAAGCGCCGCAATGGTTACCGCGGCAACTAAATTTACCGGACTTGGGCTTCCAGTACTCGTAGTCCTGCCAAACATCCCTATCGTTCACCCTTCAACCACTTCATTGGCTATTGGTTTTAGAGCCCTTGGGTTAGGCGACTTTTTCTTTGCTGGCGTCCTCCTAATTCAAACAGGCAAAAGATTTGGTCTAAAGACTGCCCTTGTCGCTGCAACCGTTATAGCGATAGTTTTTGGCATTTGGGACGGTTTCTTATTAGATTTGGTAAACTCAATTAGTTCGCTTGTTGGGAGAGACATAGGCGGCATGCCTGCAACAGTATTTATTATTACTGGGTGGGCGCCTGTAGTCGCGTTGGCGCTTTGGCTTGAACACAGGAAGAAAGCAAACTTGCCAGCGTCAACTCCCGCTGTCGAGCCCGCTCAAGACACAAACGTGCCCGTTCAATAAACAATTTTTTTTTCTCTAAAAAATCAATCGCGAACTGCCCACTAAAGTGAAACAAAATTTAGGGAAAAATTGGTTAAAAATAAGAAATAAGAGGCTTGATTACCCGAATAGGGCGCCTAATCCTTCTAACGCTGCTTCTTCTTTGGCTTTTTCTTCTTCAGCTTTCTTCTTCTTGTCTTCTGGAGGTGCGGCTGCTGGTTTTGCTTCGCCTGCTGGTGCTGCGACTGGAGCGGCTGCCATCATTGTTGGTGCTGCCTTGAGCGCCTCATCAATGTTTACTTCGCTCAATGAAGCTACGAGTGCCTTAACTTGAATTGAGTCAACTTCTATTCCTGCTGCTTTGAGAACGGCTGTTACTGAATCTTCGTTAATTTCTTTACCTGCCTTGTGAAGGAGCATCGCTGCGTAAATGTTTTCCATACCTTTTCACCTCTTCAACGGACTATTTTAACTTTTCAGTTGGTCAAACCAGCCTGATTCATGATGGTGCTGGTCGTTACCTTGAATTGCAGTTGATTCTGCATTCTGTTGCCGTTAGGAAAAAGACCCAATTACTTAAGAACTTTTCGTACATTCAAAGAGTTTGGCCACATCAACTGATTCAATGAAAGCTCAATCACATTGGGGGGGTTTTCACAATACTTATCTTTAGGTTGGGCACATGGGGTTATTTACAAGGGTCTTCACTATGGGAAATATTACAGTCGCCGTTCTCGGCGCTTTAGGATACGGTGGCAGCATCGGCAAAAAGGGAACATCCACAGACATAACCTTCTACAACCTCAAGAAAGGCGAAGACACTGTGACTTTGATTGAACCTGAAAGGTACCCTGAAAGACTGGCGCCCCTCTTCTACGCTGTTTCCCTCTCAAAAAAAGCCATAGTTGTAGTAGACCAACTGGACGCCACCTTTGGCGAATGCTTAGTCATGCTTCAATGCTCAGACATCAAAAGCGGCTACTTCGTTCTAAGAAACTATATCCCGAAAGAAAGAATCGAACCCCTCATCAAGGGAACCAGCCTCGAAAAATTCCAGTTCGTAGCCGACGACGCCAACTTCCTACGCGAGCAGCTCCTGACAGAAGCTTCAAAACAAGCCCCCGTCGAAATCGCAGCGGGGCAGCAGGCAGTCGGCACCGTTCCTGTCGATCACTCTTTCAACGTTAAAGGCGTCGGCGTGGTCGTGCTCGGCGTAGTTGCTTACGGGGCAGTGCAGAAACATGAAAACCTCAAAGTGTTGCCAGGCGAGAAGTCGGCGCAGGTCCGTTCGATACAGAAGCACGATGACGAATTTGACGTTGCAGGCGAAGGCGACCGCGTGGGGCTTGCATTGAAAAACATTGAAGTTGAAGATTTGGATCGCGGCGTAGTATTGACAAATGACCCTTCGATTAAATCTTCATCAAAGCTTGAGGTGCATGCGTCTCTGGTGAAGTATTGGCAGACGCCCATCAAGCAGGGAATGGTCATGCATGTTGGCCACTGGACCCAGTTCGTAACCGCCAAAGTCGAAGCCGTCTCAGAGCAGGGCGATTGGAGAAAACCAACCTTGACCCTGACGCTTGATAAACCGCTTATCTACCGCACAAACGACAAGGCAGCGCTCATGTATTTAGAAGGAGCAAAGCTGCGAGTAGCAGGAAACATAGTCTTACCCTAGTTGGGTTAAAAAGAAGAAAAATCGACGAAAATTGCCCTGGTGGGGAAAGCGGGGACGTTTATCGCGGGATGCTTTCTTCTCTTTCCACCGCGACTTTTATTGCCAAAAACAGGATTGTGTAGAAAACTGTTAACGTCGCCACTGTCCATGCTGACACTGAATAATCGTAAGCCATCCACATAAAATAATCCGTGACTGCATTGAACACTTGGATAACCAAGATAAACCGTGCAATTTTCCAAACCGACTGAAGAGAAATTTGCACACAAATATTTCTCAAGTTTTCACTGCCCAAAAATTTTTGCGTCTTTCGAACGACGCCAAAAGAAACATTCCCGTCAGGTTTAATATTTCTATGTTGTTGTACCATGTTAGCAACAACTTGCCAGAAAAATCCGCGACGAATCCGGACTTTTCATAAATGGTAGGAACAATAGTTCCATACTTATTGGGGTATTCAACGGGTTTCTGCATAATTTGATTTTGCCATCAAAATTTGTAAAAATATGAATCGAATTCAATAAAAGATGTGTACATTCCTAAATGGCATTTTTGCACCAAAGAAGCAGCACTTGGCTAGGAAAGTATGATGGTTTGTCTGCCTAACAATAATATGGTGCCTGCTTGTTATTTTATTTTCAGACACAATTTTGATTAAGAAATGATAAAAAATTGGTATTCTTTATGAATCTAAAAAGAAACGTGCTCTTATTTGGGAGCGAACATCGTTGGAGCAACCGGGGCAACAACCTTTTGGCGAAGCTTGAAAGCGGTAAGCCCGTTTTCCTCAGTTTTCCACTTACAGATCAAGTGTTCCCTGGAAAAGATCGGCTGGCGGCAACGTTCTGAAGCGAAGGTTCCCCAAAAGCGGTTTCTCAGCGTACGATGGTTCAGGAAGGCCCTTCCGCGTCACAGCCATGTTGAGATGGGGCGGTTGGACGGGGAAATAGCGGCTTCGGATGCTGATTGAAAACCGAATCACCCTCGTTGGCAATGGGTGAGTTCTTCATGGGGAAAACCAGCGTTTTAAATGTTGTCGCCAGCTAAGTTAAGCCCTCAAGGATAATTGCAGATTTTAGAAATACCTGATTTAATTTGTCTCAGAGAATTGGAAGTTGTCTCCTTAATCATCTTTTTCCCTTGCCAGAATATCTTTAGCGACCGCTTTGCACGCAAAATCCTGTGGTGGACTTGAGGGCTCTTCGACGTCAGAATAAGAGTTTTGAAATGTCTAAAATGAGGTTGCCTTAACGTAAAATCTTATTTGTTGCGTGTGCCTTACCCTTGGGGCGTGAGCTTTCTATGAGTGACATTGAGCTTAGGGTTTCAAAGATTAAGGATGGCACGGTGATTGACCATATTCGAGGGGGATACGCGCTTGATGTGGTTAGGATTTTGGGGATAACAGGCAAAGAAAAATTGGTGGTTACCATCGCGATTAATGTTCCGAGTAAACGTTTCGGTGCTAAAGACATTGTGAAGATCGAGGGTCGAGCCATTAACCCGCAGGAAGTCAACCGAATAGCGTTGGTTGCTCCGCACGCGTCAATCAACATCATCCGCAACTACAAAGTCCTCGAAAAAGTCGAAGTTAAACTCCCCGCAACCATCGAAGGCATAATCGAATGCGTCAACCCCTGCTGCATAAGCAACAGCAACGAACCCGCAGCACCAAAATTCTACGTCAAAAACGAAGAACCCCTAACACTCAAATGCCACTACTGCGGCGTAACGTTGGAACAAGCCGACATTCTGCAGCAGCTTTAACGTCGACCCTTTGGGTTTAGCCTTTCCTGTGCCAAATCAAAGAGTTTTTTGAAGTCTGCTTTGCTTAGCAGTTTGCCCTGGTTTATTGCTGGGCATTCTACTGTAAAATCGAAATCGTATGATTCTTTGTCTTCGTTGAATTTGAGTTCAAAGGGGTAGAACATGCAGACAAGGGTTCTTAGGGGGTAAATGCTGCATTGGTTGTCTTTGAGGAAGACGCATTTGCCTTCGCTTGACTTCTTCATCTCATAGACATAAGGGTACTTACCGTCAACTTCCACACAAAAACCAGACATCTGCTGCCCCGTTTCCTGCGCGATCCTTTCCGCTTCCCCCTTCAAGAGAAGAATATGCCTTGTTTTCTGTGCTGTGTCGCCGCAGCATAAGCCGCAGCGGTTGCATTCGAACCGCAGGTTGGCGAGGTGAGTGAAGCCTTTTTTTTCAGGCTTTTCTTTCGGTTTCGGGTTTTTGTTCATTAGTTGCCCTTTTTTGGTTTCTTCAAGGCTTCGTTTTCTTATATCAGCAGGAGCCAGGCGGCGAAGATTATCAGTGTTACGATGAAGAGTGCGATCCAGAGGCGTTTGTTGTGGTTGAAGATGTCTTTTCCGCTCATCGGCGAAATGGGGAACGTGCCAAAGAAGGAACCAAGTACGCACATCGATAAGCCTGCATCCCCGATGGCGGCGAAGCCTCCTTTGAGCAGCAAAAAGAATAGCGCGGCGAAACCCAAGCTAATTAGTATTCCTGACGCGGCGACGTTTGCGTTTAGTTTTTCCTCGAATTCTGTTTCCTCGTTTACGCTGCGTGTAGGCGACGAAAAGGGAACTTTGAAGGCGAAGGTGGTGAACAGGAAGAGGACAAGCCCGAAAGGCCAAATCTTATGCTCGCTCCACACGCCTTTGCTTCGCAGGTAAACTATGGAGAAGAACTTTTGTACGAAGCCGACAAGGACGCTTGTCACGAAGAAGATGGGAAGCAGCTCCCAGATTTGGCTAAGAGTTATGACTTTGACGTATGAGAAGGCTTTGACGTATGAGAAGGAAACTGCCAAAACAACTATCGCTACGATGTAAGCTAAGATTTCGGTTTTGGTGGGTCTAAACAGCGAGCCTTTCTTTGCGATTACATCGAGTTTGCGTCTAGAAGAAACAACTTCCTCCAGCCACTCCTTGATGTTGTCTGGAATTAGCCCTTTCGTTTTTTCACCCATTTTCCCAGATGAATCTCCTAAAGGATTGCTTAAGGCAGCAAAAATCACTGAAATAACCGCGACCGCCGCAGCTGACACACCTACCGCCGCCACCGCATTCGCTGGCTTAGGAACCCAAACCTGCTGCGCGAGGCTGGACCCAGATGAAGATGAATTTGTTGGAGTTGGAGTTGCTGTTGGTGTTGCGGTCGGGCTGGAAGATGCTGAAGAATTTGGGGTGGGAGATGTGGATGAAGATGGGCTTGAAGACGCTGAAGAAGCTGGAGTTGGCGAAGGTGACGAAGAAGAAGTGCCAGCGGCATCTGACACGACTGAGATGGTGCCGTCGCCGTTGTTTGCTACGAAAACCTCGCCCTTGTTTGAGTCGTATGTTGCGCCGTATGGATGGGTGCCTACGGGGACTGTTGTGGTAACGGCGTTTGTGGCGTCTGATATGACTGAAACTGAGGCGCCGTTTCGGTTCAGAACGTATACTTCGCCTTTGCTGGGGTCATACACTGTGGCTCCAGGGGTAGATCCAACTGGCACAGTTGCGAGGACAGTGTTGGTGCTGTCTGGGATAATTGAGACCGTGTCTGAGACGGAGTTGGCGACGAATATTTCGTTTTTAACTGAATCGTAAGCTACGCCCAGTGGGCCGCTTCCTACGCTGATTGTGTTAACCACCTGATTGTTACTATCTGAAATAATCGAGACCGAGCGGGAGTAGGCGTTAGCTACGTAGACTTCGCCTTTCACTGAATCATAACCTAAATCGTATGGACCAGTTCCAACTGTAACAGTCGCTACCACCGTGTGAGTGCTGTCTGAAATGACTGAAACCGTGTTCCCTGAGCCGCCTCCAGAGTTGGCTACGAAGATTTCGCCTTTAATTTCGTCAAACGCAAAGGACGAAGGGGAAGTTCCTACGGCAACTGTTGCGACGACGGTGTTGGTTTTGTCTGATATGACTGAAACGGAGTTGCCGCCGTAGTTGGCAACGTAGATTTCGCCTGTTTTGGAATCGTAAATATCTCTGTACGGCGACTGCCCCACCGTTATCGTAGCCGTCGAGGTGTAGGTGCTGTCTGACAGAACCGAGACCGTTCCCCCAGCCGAGTCAACTACATAAATTTCGTTTTTGGCACTATCAAAAGCCACACCGTAGGGTGCGCCTCCCACGGTTTTGGTGGATGCTACTCCGATGGCGTGAACCGAATTAGCTAATGTGACGGCAAAAAACAAAATGAAAATAACAACCAGAAACCTGAACAATTTAGTTTTCATACTGTCCTTTCTCCTTCCCCTGTCCTTCATGCCAAGAAAATGATTTGTTTTCATTTAAAACTATCGCTGACTTGATTTGACTGTAAGCCATCAAACGCAGAGAGTCAGCTGCCCATTTTGCGGTTATAAGCTTATATATACAAAGTGACCAACTGAAATAAGGGAGTTTCAAAAAAATGGGAGAACAACAACCAAAAACCACTGGTAAAAGCAATATGCACGGCATAATTCTAGCAATCCTCGGAATAATCGTAATGATTGCTGGAATAGCAATAGCAACAGTCAGAGGCAATCCTTTACGAGGCTCAGGTGCCGGCACTGCCGCAGTCATACTCGGCGTCATACTGCTGCTTATCGGTGGCTTAAGGCTTTTCTACAAGAAACCATAACGAGTCTTTTTTAAGACTCACCATTTTTTCTAATTATAGCCGCATTTATTTTTCTTCAGCAGCTTTGCCGCGGTGTCCTTCGCCGTACTGGAAGGGTCTGCCGAGGTTTTTTGCTAGTTTTTTCTCGAAGGCTTCATCCATGTTGGTGTGGGGGCAGGCTAGGCGGCTAGCGTCTAAAACGTAAAATATCACGTCGATGAGTTCTTCAGCTATTTTCTCTTCAGGTAAACCTTTTTTCCAAGCGTCGCTTGCCTCGCCGAGTTCGATGAATGCGAAAAGCAGTTTTTTCGGGATGTCTTCAGGCTTATTGTAGAATCCCTTTGTGATAACCAACGCTTCAATTTGCTTCTTCATTTCTTCCAAATTCAACTTGGCTTCCCCAAACGTCAACAAAAACCGTCGCTGCCTTATTTATACTTAAACCGTGACGACGCAGGCTCAACTGTTGCCCGTGACTGCTTGTGTACTACCACAAATTTTTATAATCTTGCCAAGGAGCAGTTAATTAGCGAACAAAAACGCGTCGTTTGGCAGGTAAATCGTCTGTCATGATATGGCTCTGCATTCGGATTTGTACGATGGGGCTTAGGCTCCCAATCTGTGCCTTTCTGAGCATCCTTTTAGACAGAAGAGTAAACTGCCAAGCGGCACTCTAATTTACCGTTTTATTTTACTGACTTGACTTTCCCTCATTTTCCATGTGAAAATGATGCAGAAACCGATGAAAAATCGGCGCAGCAAAAATTCCAATTGCAATTATCTCAACTAGCCCGCAGTATAGAGCGTAGATTCCAGCGAATATTTTTCCGTTACTTGTCCGCAATGCGTTGACGGGTCCCATTCCGCCCATCAGCATGGCGGCGTTGAGGAAAGAGTCAACCCATGAGAGACCCTCCAGCGTGTGGTATCCGATCATGCCGATGACCAGAGACGCGAGAATTAATCCGAGGGAAATCAAAGCGTACTTGATGACGCGTCGGATAAAGAGATGTCTGGGCAAAAGTTTTTCGTGGTGATGCTCAAACATGGATTCTACCCCTCGCTTGATATCTACTATTCAAAATCTGCCTTTATACTTTTACAGTGCGCATGCTAACTTCAAAATTGCAGCGCGTTTTTTTTTGGGGGGGCAAAAAAAGGATTAAGCGGATTAACCGTGCGCTACCCAGTGACAGGGCACAAAAACAGTATGGGCATGCCCTTTTTCTCCTGTTAGCCGTTAGACCCGCCCAATTTGGTAATCGAGTGTTGTCCTTTCTTGTTAGCCCTCTTACGATTCCTACGAATATAAGGGAATGTTGTCACAGAAAGAAGCAACAAAGCTCTTGTTCTCCTGACCTTTTTGATTAGCTGCGGGCTCCCAAAAGCCGCATATTTGGGACATCTAGATGCGCCTATTTGGGATATACAATGAACCGAGGGGGTAGACAGTGAGAGAAACAAAGAAAAGTTTACGACTGCGGAAAAACCTAAATCGTTTGCCTACAACGCAAGTATCTTTAACTTCATGTTTTCCCGTTAGCTATTTCAAGGTTGATACTGTTGGTTGATGCTTGGCGTGAACCTTACCATGTCGTAATCGAAGTTGAAAACAAGCACTGCCGAATGGTTAAGCGGCTTGCTGCTCTTGGGTTTGAGCAGATGAAGGTTGTTGATGTCCGAAGCTCCAGCAGCGGATGCGTTAGGCATTTGATGGATGTCGGCGAGGAGCAGGCACGTCGGGTTCCGCGTGAACTCGCAGCCAAAGGCCACGTTGAGGGAAAATCGGCGGTTTGGGTTGAAAGCGAAGGCTGCCAAGTCTGCAACACCATCCTATCCCACGATGCCTTCTTGGTCAACGGCAAAAGCATGCAGGGCAACATCATCACCTACAGCTTCATGGTGCCAACCTTCGAAGCCTACCGAGGCATAATAGCTGATTTGGAGAAGGCATGCGGCAGCGTGAAGGTTCTAAAAGTAGGTAAGTTTGAGCCGCAAATCGGTGTTTTAACGGAGAATCAGGAACGGATTTTTTGGCTTGCCCTCAAGAGCGGTTTTTTTGATTACCCACGTAAAGTCGGTATGGCTGAGTTGGCTGCTAAACTTGAGATTAGTCCTGCAACGCTCTCGGAAGTCATACGCCGGGGCACAAGAAGGCTGCTTGAGCATTATTTCAAGCGGGAACTGTAGTCAGAACTGCTTCTTGTTTCCTGATTTCTCAGCTGGTTTTTTATCTAGATACCGCTTGGCGGGATAGCGTTTATTAGGGTCGAAAACTATTTTTAGCTTACCCAATAAAGGGTCGAAGTCTTTGTCGGTTAAATCAAGCATGTGTTTGGTTTGGGTTGCAATGGCTTTGACGGCTTATCATTCAACTTAATAAGGGTTGAAGAAAGCATTCGTGTCAGTTGAGGAGTATTAATGGCAGGGTCTAAAAGAAACATACTTGTTGTAGATGACGACAAATCGATACTTAGAACTTTTACCCGTATTCTCCAGAAAAGCGGCTACGAAATCGACGTCGCTGAAACCGGTAAAGAAGCCATCGAAAAAGCTGAAAACCACCATTACGATTTAGCGTTAGTCGACATCCGCTTGCCCGACATGGATGGAACGGAACTTCTGGCAAAACTCAAAAAACAACTTCAACGCACAGTAAAAATCATGATTACAGGTTTTCCATCGCTTGAAACAGGTGTCAAAGCGCTTGACGAAGGCGCAGATGCCTATCTTGTAAAGCCTGTGAAACCGCAAGAGCTGCTTCTGCTTCTGGAAGAGAAACTAAAAAATCGGGAAGAACCCGCCGAAGTCCGCGGCTGAAAGCTTAGGGTTCAAAGACGACTTTTTTGCTTGGATTTTAGGCGTTTACTCGATGTAGATTGCTGGTTGATTAGGCATAGCCATTATTGCTCGGTGCTTGGGGTCGTAGCGTTCCTCGTCGGTTTCGCCAAAAACTGAAACTTCAGCTTTGAATCGCTCCTGCAAAAAGCCAACCGCGCCATCCAAAATTTCCTTCTCAGCTAAACCTTGAGTTTTCAGCAAGTTGACTTTTCGCTCGGCAGGCAACTTCGTTAACGCTTTAAGTATTCTCGGCACTAAAGCTGCAATTTCCTTCATGCGCGGCTTGAATTCATTGTCAGCGGCGAATTCCTTCATCAACTCGTTAATTTTTGCTTCTCCAGCTAGGCTTTTGCCGAGGATTTTGAGGTAAACCTGCATTTTCCATGGCGCAGATGCGTAGTAGCAGATGCGTTTAGGCGTGATTTTTGTAGCTTTCAAGATGTTGGATGTGTCCTCTATCACGTCAAGCACCAGATTCTCCTGTTCCTCAGCCGCAGCATCGATTTTTCCCTCGTCGCAGATTGGCCATTGAGCCACGCTGATAAGGCATGTTTCGTCTGTTTTGCTCCAAAGTTCCTCGCAGAGGAAAGGCGCAAACGGCGCAAGCATCCGAACCCAAACTTTCACTGCGTCCGCTAACTCTTTGGCGTCGGTGCTGCCTTTGCGTTGGATGTACCAGCGCATGTCGTTCCAAGTTTCAAACAGCGCAACCTGCAGGGCAGTGCGGGTTTTGAGCTCCTCAAGGCTTGCTGAAACCTCTTTAATTCTGCTCTGAAGCTTGCTCTGTAGCCACCGCTCCATCACCGTGCCCTCTTCTCGTTTGGGTGAAGCGATGATTCCGCTTGCAAACCCGTTTAATGCTTCAAACTTTGTTTTGAGGTCGCCCACGTTTTCTGCTCGCCAATCAGGGTCATCCATGCCTTCTGCGCCTAAAAGCAGGGCACATCGGGTAGCGTCGGCGCCGTACTTTTCCACTGCGCCTTTCATGGTGATAAAGTTGCCTTTGCTTTTATGCATCTGTTTGCCTTCAACCATAAGCATGCCGTTAACCGCCATGGCTCTGGGCCAATGTTCTGGAGGGAAAAGGGCGGCGTGGTGGAATATGCAGAAGGTCAAATGATTAGGTACAAGCTCTTTGGCGGAGTTTCTTAGGTCAAACGGGTACCAATACAAAAATTCGCTGCGCATCGACTCCAGCAACGAAGCCTTTATGCCGATTGCGGCTTCAAGCTGAACTGAGTCGCCTTTGCCGAAGAAAATGTAGTCAAAAACCTCAGGCGTCAGTGCTTCGGCTTTGAGGCTGTTTTGTTTGATGTGTTTGTTTACGGTGTAGAACGCCATGTAAACTGTGCTGTCGCTCAGAGTCTCAATTATCCAGCCTTTACCCCACGGCAACGGGGTTCCGAAACCTGTAGTTCTTGCGCATGCCCACTCCCGCAGCCAATCGATGACAGTTATGAACCATGGTTTAGCGGCTTCAGGGTAAACACTCATTTGAGCCACAACTTCCTTCGCCAACGCTTTCCACTGGGGGTCAGAGTAGTTTAGGAACCATTGGTCACTAAGAATCTTCACGATGCACGGGGTCATGCAGCGGCAAACCACGGGTTCAGATAAATCGTACATGCGGTCGGCGACGCCGAGCTTGCGGAAATCCCCAATCAAGATGTCTTTGGCTTCGCGAATGGTTTTTCCCGCGTAGGGTCCGCAGTTTTCTTTAAGGACGCCGCTGTGAAACTCCTTCTTGTACAGCTCTTTGGTGGCTTGGTCGGCTTTAGGGTCATTTTGGTCTTTGATGCCCATCTTCTGCACGATTTCAACCGCTGGAAACTCGCCGAAGCCTTCAACCTTGATGATTGATATCGGCTTAATGTTCTTCACTATGGCTGGGTCCACGCCGAATTGGCAGAGAACTTCAGGTTTTTCCTGCAGGTCCTTGAGTGCCAGCCAATCGTAGGGTGCATGTGCGGGAACGCTGTAGACGACCCCCGTCGCGGTTTTTGGGTCGACGAACCAGCCTGGCAAAATCGGGAACACTTCTTTGGTGATGGGGTTCTGGAAGGTTTTGCCGATAAGTTCCTTGCCTTTAAAGCAGCGTTTCACCAAAACCTTCTTTTCCTGCTCCTTGAGTTTCTCCGCAGCTTCCTCGCTGACTATCCAGTTTTCCCCGTTAACCGTAGCCTCAACGTAGGTTGCCTCAGGATTTATCCACATGTTTGTTATGCCGTAGATTGTTTCAGGGCGGAAGGTGGCTGCAGGCAAAAACGTGCCGTCGTCCAACACGTATTTTATGAGTGTGTATTCTTCGGGGGTGACTCCTTCGCCTACTTGGCGGTCATGGTCGCCTGTGGGGCTCTGGTCTTTTGGGCACCAAACCACAGGATGCGTTCCCCGCGTCACGTAGCCTTTTTCCCGCAGGTTCTTGTATTGCCACTCGATGAATTTCTGGTAAGTCGGCATAACCGTTGTGAATTCGCGGCGCCAATCCACGCTGAACCCGATGCCTTTGGCTGCTTTGCGTCCCTCGTCGGTGTAGTACTGCGCCATGTAGAGGGGGTCAACGAATTTTTTTAGTTCCGATTCTGGTACGCCGTCGACTTCCCGCAGAACCTTGATGAAGGCTTCATCGCCCCGCGCCACCCGTTGGCTTGCCCCCAGAAGCGGCTGACCAGTCCAATGCCAACCCCAAGGCCAAAGCACGTTATAGCCCTGCATCCGTTTGAAACGAGCGTAAGCGTCAACCCGTGAAGCCGTAAAAGCGTGCCCAACATGCAGCGGACCATTCATGTACGGGTACGGAAAAGTAACCATCATCTTTTTTCTTTTCGGGTCTGGGTCAGCTTCGAAAACGTGAGCGGCTTCCCACTTTGCAAGCCATTTCTGCTCGATTTCCTTGGTTTGGCTCATGAAACCTGTCAATTGAGGCATTGGCTATTAAGAGTTTTGCTTTCAACTGTTGCCGCATTACTGACGTTTTTGCACGTAGCATGCGAAGCGGTGTTGCTATGGAAACGTATGTAAACAGTTCTGGGGTGGTTGGCGGCTGGGGTTGGGTTCAAGAAAAACGGGTTGATGGAGTAAAAAACTCTTATGTACTTGTTTTTAGCATACAGGGAAGCGGTGAAGATGTTTGGCAGAAGCTGAGGCAAAACTTAAGCAGGACCTTTTTGTCGAAATCAAAAATTTAGAGCAGAATCACGGTGTCATCCGAAGTTTCATTTCGGGGAAAGACTACGACGCCATAACTATAGGCGGGACACTTCAGAACTTTAAGGATAGCCTAAGTCGAGCCAGTGCGTTCGTTCTTGCCCTCTACAACCTTAAAGGCAAACACGTCACTATTCCATGGGACCCCCTGTTCACAAGCTTGGATTACGCGTTGGCAACCATCGGGGTTTCTTCCTCGCCTAAGCAGAAGGCGGCGGTGCGGACAGTTCTGGCTATGTCTGAAGAGCAGATGGAGCAGGTTCTATCGTACTTCGCAGCATTAGAAAAATCGCTCAAATAGCTTAAGGCATCAGCATTTTCTTTTTAGTGTACCACCAATCGTAAACCTGTCCAAAGCCGTAGGCAAAGATTATCATTCCGAAAAATAAGGAAGCCTCCGCAACGGCAACGTACAAGTTGGTCAAATTCATCATCGTAAATTTCTTTTCGAGGGCGTCCCTAAAAAGAATTGTTTCAGAAGTCGGCTAGCCGATTATGGAATATCAGCCGCAGAAATGCGCCTCGGGAACTTATTTGATTTTTTTGTATTCTTCCAGCAAATCGTTGATTTGGGCGAACAACTCCAAAAAGCGGTAACCCTTCTCTGTGATGATGTATTTGTTCAGCTTGTTCGCAAGCAAACCCTGCACCGTCATCGCGTGAATCAGGCCTTTTAGCTGTGCATAGTTTAGGTTTGCGTTGTACATGATGCTGGTTTTGCTTTTTTGCTGTTCGCAGTAAAGCAGGATTTCCGCCATGATATCCAGTTTTCCTCTTCGCCCGGCTTTTGTGCTGCTCCAATCTTTCGGGTGTTTTAGAATTGCAAACTGGAGTTCTTGTGAGTTCAGCTTTGCGTTCCCTGGTAAATTGCTTGTCAAGTTACTTTCCCCATGCTTTAATTGGATTTATACATCCTCAGAACTTAAACCGATGTGATTGTGCATGGACAGTAACAACCAATCATAACCTCGTTTGAACCCTTAACGCTGCTTGATTCCTCGGCGACAAGGCGGCTCTAGTATGGCTCAAGCAGGCACTTGTGTGAAGCTATAAGTAATTGTAAAGCTGTAAATTATTAGACTACTTTTTGTGAGGAATTTGAACATGACTTTATTGTCAAAGCATGTAAGCAGCCAAACATCCGTTGGAGCCGTGGAGGGTTTTTTCGATGCTTACCGAAGACGCAACGTCGACGACATGCTTAGGTACTGCAACCCGAAGGGGCGAATCCAGATGGTGCCTTTGGTCGGAGAAGGCGAAGGCGAAATACAAACCGCAGGACGAAAAATGTGGACCAACCTCATAGACGCATTCCCAGACCTATCCAACGAAGTCAACTCTATATTTTCTGATTTAGACGGACACGTCTGTGCCGAAATAATGCTCTCAGGAACCCAGAATAAAGATTTTGGCGGCATCAAAAACCAAGGCAATTACACGATGCTTTCCTGCGCATTCATATTCGAAGTTGGAGAAGACGGAAGAATACAAAAGATAACTTCTTACTGGGATAACGCAACAGAGTACCGACAGCTAGGCCGCAAAGAACTGTAACAAATTCGAACGGCAACAACCTGCGCGATTTGAAATGACACGACATATGCGTAGTTATGACTATATGAGAACAATGCTTCTTTGTAAGAAAAGATTGATTTCTGGCAATAATCCCTAAATCATAAATACCCTGCGAAGAGACATTTCTTCATGCTTGAACGCTTATCGCTTTACTCTGACGGCGGCGCAAGAGGAAACCCTGGACCAGCAGCCATAGCTTATCTCGTCGTAACCGAGTCGGGGCAGGTAATCAAGGCGGAGGCGCGTTTCATCGGCAAAGCAACCAACAACCAAGCCGAATACAACGCGTTAATTGCGGCGTTGGAGTTCGCTAAAGCCTTCAAAACGCAAGAAGTCACCTGCCACCTTGACAGCGAACTGGTTGGAAAACAGCTTAAAGGCGAATACAGCGTCAAAAACCCTGAATTAAAAAAACTCTGGCTTAAAGCCCGGGAACTACAAACTTGCTTTCACAAAATATGCTTTGTAAATGTTCCAAGAGAAAACGCCTTTATTTCGAAGGCAGACGACCTTGTAAACAAAGCCTTAGACGACGAGGAAAAAAAACTTTCTTAGCTTAAGGGTTATTACAAACAGTGTGATTAAAAAGTTAGGTTGACAACCATGTTTGATCATACTAGTATCCGAACTAGCAATGTTGAGCGGTCGATTGATTTTTATTCGCGGTTCTTAGGTTTGAAGGTTCTGAGCCGCCGAGAAATCAAGAAAACCAATGCCGAAATCATTTTCCTTAAAGACGCGGCAGGCGAGGGCGGCACGTTGGAGTTAACGTTTTATCGTGATCAAAAAAAGTTTGTTCAGCCCGAGTATGAAGAGCGGCTTTTTGACCATTTAGGCTTCACAGTGCCTGACATAAAAGCAACAGTTGCGGTGATGCGGAAAGAAAAAGTGACGGTTACGGATGAACCGTTCAAGCTTGGACCAGATGGGCCGACAATTGCTTTTGTTGAGGACCCAGATGGAACCCTTGTAGAGTTGATTGAGCGGAAACCTAAACATTAATCATGATGTCGCCGTTTTCAACCTTCAACTCGTATTTGGGTTCGCCTTTCTTTGTTGGTCCTTTGAGGAAATTGCCTGTTTTAAGGTCGTAGATGGATCCGTGGCATGGGCAAATCACGGTTTCTCCTTCGAGTTCGCCTTTGGATAGTTGGCAGCCCCTGTGCATGCATTTGTTGCCGATGGCGTAAAAGGTTCCGTTTACGTTGGCAATCAATATTTTCTGGTTGTTTGCCTCGACTCCAATCATGCTGTTCGGTTTTACGTCGTTGACCGACGCCACTTTGAGAGATTTCATTAACACATATATCGCCTCCTAAACGTTTCTTTGAAAAAAAACTACTCGTAGAATCTTGGCCTGATCTTCTGGCTGTACTCATCCAGGGCTTTGGATCTTACTTCTTCCTCTTCGTCTTTGGCTTGTGCTTCTTTTTCAGCGGGTTGCGTAACTGATTTTTCGAAGTCTCCGTCGAAACCCCTGCATGCGCCTTCAAGGGCAACCACGTAGTTTTTGAAGTCGCCGATTGTGCTTTCCGTTTGCCTGTGAGACGAATGCACCTGTTCGGACACGAGGATAATTAAGTCTTGGATGCTTCTTAGCGTCAGCTTGTCGGCTTCCGCGGCTTGGTCGTAGAACCGTTGAAAAACGCTTAGAAGATCCATAAACATCTCGTCTACTTCTCTTGTTTCGCGTCTAAGAAAATTTTCAGACATAAGCGATTTAGTCTTGAGCAAAACCATCAGATTCTTAAGAATAGCTGAGTCACAACTTGACAAAACAAAAACCCAAATTTAACTATGCAAGGTGCATGAGTTATATTTTTTGGTTGACTTCTTGATATTGCCTGTGTAGCTTTGGAGGCAAAAATTTGCATTTCAGCTAAAAATGACTGCTTCAAACCTTAGTGGGGGTTACTTTTTTTGGTTTTCGTCCTTGTTTTCTTTAGTCATCAGTTGGGCTAGGCGGTAGGTAACGTAGGCTGAGAAGCTTCGAACGCCTCTTTTTATGACGTATTCGTCTTTGACTTTGAGCCACTCTTTGAAAAAATAATCATACACTTCCGCCTTCACGGTGATGGTTTTGTAGCCTTTTTTGGGCGTTATGTATTACCCCTGAAGAGAGTTATCGGACGTACATTTAAGGCTTCAGAATAAAAAGCCAAAAACCCATTTGCTTGTACGGGCATGTACGAACATTTGTTTCACCATGTTAATTATATATATTGTCCATGTTAAAATACAGAAAAGGGCGATGCGGCTTTTGAATGAAAACCGAATCAAACGAATAGCCGTCAGCGAAGAGATACATGCAGCCCTCAAAATAAAAGCCAAAGAAGCCCACCGAAGCATGAGAGAATACATCGAGTACCTAATTGCACAAGAAAAAGCCGCCAAAAAACAATCATAATTCTCGGCAAAATCCTCCGGCATAGACTACCGTCGTTAACCCTCAGCAAACTGGCAGCACTTTTTTGGCCCGTTTCATTTCAGTTTGGCATGTTCAGCTTTGAAAGCCGCGTTGTAGGTTCTTTTGTTGGCTTGGTTTAAGGCAAACGTTACTTTTCCTTTGAAGGTTACTCCTCGCAGACGCCTCAAATCCCTTGTCATGTCGGGTTCAGCGTCGTCAAACCAACACATCACGTAATGGTCAGCCGCGCCCGCTGCGCTGGAAAGATAGTCCGCGTCGCCCATCAAAGTAAAGAAATCCGCAAGTTTACCCTCCACTTTGCCGTCCGCCATGGTGGACACAGACATTTTTCTGGCTTTAACAACCACAAACGGGTCAATCTCTGGGTTATCGTCGCGTTCCTTGAAAATACAGACAACAGGCTTATTCCAAACAAGTTCAGACAAACCTTTTTCCTCAAAATAGCCTAGGTTTCAAGCATTATATAAACGGTGTTGCAAACGGGATTGTCGAAAATTTATAAGTGGACTTTGCCTTCATTTTTCACATGAAAACTTCTGTTAAAATAGGGTCCGCCTATGGCATCCCAATCGAGTTGCATCTGACCTTCATTTTGCTTATTGTGGCGGTGCTCGGACTCTCCGTTTACTACAGCCAATTTTACTCGTTTATACTCATAGTGTTCCTGTTTGTCTTTGTGCTTTTCCATGAGCTTGCCCACTCAGTCATTGCCAGACGTTACAAAATCAAAGTACGCAAAATCATCCTCTACCCCATCGGCGGAGTTTCCGAAATAGAGGAGTTACCTGAAAACCCCCAGATTGAGTGGCGCATGGCTTTTGCGGGTCCAGCTACCAGTCTAATAATGGGTGCGGCTCTTGTCGCCGTAAACTTCGTGTTGCCCGTAAAATTCATTTTTACTCCCTCTTCCGTTGTGCTTTCCACGGGGAACCTGCTGCTGGATTTGGGGTACCTCAACCTGCTGCTTGGCGCCTTCAACCTTCTTCCTGCGTTTCCCATGGATGGCGGCAGAGTTCTTCGGGCGTTGTTGGCTGAACGCATGAAGTTCACGGCTGCAACCAAATACGCAAGCTACATCGGCAGGATTTTGGGCATCGGCATGGCAGTTTTCGGAATCCTGTTTCCAGAGCGTACTTTCTATGGATTATTGTAGGTGTCTTCGTTTACGTGGGCGCAAGTGAAGAAGCCGAGCAGACAATTGTTTCGACGACGCTGGCAAACGTGAGGGTTAAAGATGTGATGCAGTCTGAAATCGGTTCGGTTCGTCCCGATCAAACCCTTGCTGAAGCCTTCGAAGTCATGTTCCAAAGCCGCTACCATGACGCGTTAGTGGAGAAAGACGGCGTTTTCCAAGGCGTCGTAACCTGGACCGAAATAATCAAAGTTCCAAAAGACCAACGAGTCAACATCCGAATCGAGCAGATGCCGCTTAAAAACATCTCAACTTTCCCCGATGAAGCCGTCTTCGAAACCTACAAACTCATGACACGGGAAAAAATCGATTTGATGCCTGTCGTCGACAAAGAAGCGCCTTCCAAAGTGGTGGGTGTCTTAACAAGCGAAGCCGTCGCCAACGCCTACGAGAAAGCCAAAAACAGCTAACGCCGCTGACAAAAAGCATGTAATTCTTGAAACAGACAAACCCTATTATGCGAAAAATGCGGTAGATAAGTTCAGTCAACTTGACGTTTATTGCTAGTGGTGAACCAACATGGGAACAGAAATCCGTACCTTCACGTCCCTAAAGGACATAACAGAGTACCTTACGAATCAAACGGTGCAGTACCGCGCCCTCTACGAAGATTACAGCCAATGGCTCGGCACCCTGCTTCGCGATTTAGAAGGCACCCACAAAAACGATGAATGGTTCCAGAAGTCGGCGGCGCTGCAAAAAAACCTTAAAGCCCAGTCGAAAAAACCTGCGGAGCCATCTGACAAAGCCAAGAAAGGCGGCAAAGGCAAAGAGGGGGACTCTTCCTGTTGGGTGCAGTCAGGCGACATTCAAATCAGCTTCACGGAGCAGGGACAAGCAGAAATCCTGTTTGAAGCGATCGAAAAAATAAAGGTTCAGATTGGGGAAAACGAAAAGTTCAAATTAACTGTTGCGCAGCTTGCCCGTTTGGGGCTTGGAACAACAATAAGCTACATCGTTTACTTTGAGGAAGACGTGCCTAAAAAAATCGTGCTCAAACCCAAAGCAAACGCCAAGGGAGACGACGCCTTCAAATTCATCGCAGAGCTCTCAGTGCCCGCATTCTACAGCTACGACAACCCCTAACTTCCATGGTTCAGACAGCTCAGAAACCCAAGCGATGTTGCCTACATGCAACAGTTAAATATTGAAACACAAAAATGAAGTAAGGAAGGAATACACCGTAAACCCGCAGTACTCGGTCTCCGGAGTCGCCGTTTCAGTGAATATTACTAGTTTACACGCTGAACGCTCAGGCGAGTATTTGGCGAAGGAAGAGCTTTTTTTTGATGTGAACGCGAAGCTTGAGGAGCAGAAAAAACCAGGCAGCAACGAAGTGCTTCTAAACTTTGAATTGGCGATTTCAACAAAACCCAACGTCGTCAAATACAACATCGCGGGCACCGTAAGCTTAGTCGGCAAACCAGATGACATAAAAAAGAAGCTGGAAGTCAACCCGAAAACAAAAATCCCCCAGTTACTCTTCACCATCTACCAACATGTCTTCAGCTCAATCTACATGCTTTCCTCCAACCTCAACACACCGTACCCGCCGCCTGACCTGCTTCACCCCATGGCTGAAAAAATACAGATAATATCCAGCGTACCCCCAGCAGAAAAAACGGAAACCCCAGCGACTCCAACCCCGGCGCCAGCAGCCTCAACATCCACTCCGCCGCCCTCAGCACCCGCACAGCCAGCAGCGGGACAAGCGCCCCCAAAATAAATCGGTAACCGTCGGCTCTTCAAAAGTTTGGCTTTTTCCAGTTTTCACGTCTTGCGCATTGTTGTTTTGTCGGACATATTTCGGTTTTAGATATAGTTTGGATATTGGAGCAAACCATTAAACTGTTTTTAGGAGATTTGTCTTCTGAGAAAGGAGAAGAAGTCTTTGGAGACAACAGTAGCCACCTTGCTCTTGGTGGTTGCGTCGGTCGTATTAGCCTGCACGGTAGTGTCCTATGCAGTAGCCACCATCGAACAAACAATCAACACCCAAAACATGCCTGAACTGAGCCAACTGAAAACTTTCGAGAATAACCTTCTGAACCAGACAGGCATAATGAACGGAACTTTGCCGCAGCCTTCGAACCCGTCACCGCCGTAACCGTCGTTTCAAGTATGTTTGGATGCGTTCTCGTGTTTGGTAGCTGTGCGGATTTGAAATGTGGTTTTTGAATTCATAAATCCTAAAATGGAGAAGCCGCAATTATGACTGAAGATTAATGTCTACTGGAACAGGAGAAGAAATTTCGAGGTTCGATGCGGAAAACGCCACGTCCCAGACAGTTGACTTCCTAAAGCGGCTAGGCTACAAACAAAGTTGGCAGCCTATGAAGGTGTCAATGGACGGCGACCTGTACATTGTCGAGATGTCAGCTCCGAAGCTGACGGCAAAAGTGCAGATAAACTCCAAAACCAAAGACATAAAAGAATACGAATTGACAGAAACCGAAGGCGCAGACAAATCGTTTTTCAACTCTAAAAAAATGATGCTTATCGTCGTCGGCGCGTCGGCAGCAGTTGTTTTGCTGAATTTGCTTGGGCTCTTTTGATTCCGCAGGTTCCCCGACGGCAGAAGATGCCTATTTGGGTTTGTAGCGGTTTTTCTCCGAGAAGTAATCCATCACTCGGGTGTCAGCGAAGAATCTGGCAGAATGCGCCTTCCCCGCAGCAACAAGGTACTCGTCGCCTTTCTTGTACCGCGTCGCCATGCCGTCGACAGTTAACTCCATTTCACCATCAACAACCATACCCCACTGAGCGTAGGCGTGACTGTGCGCTGGCATGTCTGTGCCTCGTTCAAACTGGAAAAAAACAAGTTGGCTCGCCTCCGCCTGCAGAATCCACGCTTTGCCTCCTTTGCATGCAACCTTCGCCTCTGGCAGGTTGGTTATTACGTCAGGATAGCCGCAAGTCTTGTGAGCTTTGGTTTTACTCAAAGGTTTAACCCGAGGAAATTATCAGCGGCGGAAATAGAAAAACCCTTTGATTGCAGCTAAGGCTTAGGTTCCTCTACTGCCTCTTCGTTGCCCTGCCGACTTGCCCCACAATTCGGGCACCTGTCAAGTTTTTCGTCGTACACTGTTCCTGCATTGCCTGCAAAAATAGAAAGTTCCCCTTAAGAAAAACCCCGCCTTCAGGTTTGGTATTTGGGTCGTTTAGCTTCTTTTTCCCAAAAATGTTCGTCGTCTACCACAATGACTTCGACTTCAACAACGTTTTTGGGCGTGGTTAACGCCTTGCGTAGCTTAGTTGGCAATTCGGGTTTAGCCAAAAGCGCCATTCTGGATTTCTCCTGCAACTCCGCGATGCGTTCCGCGTTTTTGTTGGCGTAGCCGCGGTACTTCACGCTTTTTCCTTCGAGGATGGCTTTGTCAAAGTCGTCTTTGCTGCATTGGATCAGTTTTTCGCCGTCTCGAATGAACCAGTAAGGCAGAGTCTTAGGCATAACAATCGGGACAATAGGTTAGGCGACGCCTAATTAACATTGTCGTTGAGAACTCGGATTAGCGCCTCAGAAACCAAATTGAACTAAATCCCCCTTCAAAAAACCAGCCGATTCATACTAACGCGTTCACTATTGCTGGCGCATTAAAACAACAAACAAAAACAAGTTTAGGAAAACGGATTAGCTTTTAGAAAGAAAAATCGACGCATCAACGTTTCAGAGTAAGCGTGAGAGCATGGCCTTTATGGTCATTCATTCTGTGGATTCTTAATTCTTCAGGATTATGAAATTTCGCTGCACATAACCTGCATTTAAATGTCTCTCCATAAATTGCTCTGTTATCCAACATCAACATCAACCTTCTCCTTTAGCCTTGCAAAAATTGCTTCTTACAAGCCACTAGCAAAATACACGTAAGCCGCTTATAAACCAACGAAAAATCCCCGAAGAAACCACCATGCTTTTCGTTAAATTTGTGTCAAGAATCAGCTGTAAACAACTTGAAATAATCTGGTTAGCTCTAACAACCATTTTTCAAACAAGTTCAAATTTAAATAGAATCCACGACAATTTAAAGTGGGGTTATGAAAATTGTCAATTGATATAAAACTTGAACGAGGCGTCAGAGGATACACAATAGTTAGGAAAAAATGCCCGAATTGCGATGCCGAACTAATCTTCAAAATCCACAAGAACGCAATCCACGACGTAGGCGGAGAAGGACTATACTACCCTGAAGAAAACGTCGTCCGCTGCAAACTCTGCATGAGCACATTCAAATACGAAACCAAAATCAAGCCCGAAACCAAGTAGCAACAAACTAAAAAAAGAAAGTGCCAACGAACCGCTTTTTGGGGTTTACGCCCAAAGCCTCAATTTCCCAAGGCTAACCCTTAAATTTTTATTTTTTTTAAAGAGAGCTAACTGGAATCAGATTCAAAATTAAGACTGCGACAAGTTTATCGCTTCCTAAAACATGCGGGTTTGAAACCTTATACCCGTAAGAATGAATATCTTCTTTTTGCTATTGACGCTCTCCACCAAGGGTTTCCCAAATATCCTCGGCGAAAGTCTTGTTGGACAATTGGCGCAATACGTCGAATGCAACAAGAACTCCTATTATTTTTCCGCTTTCGGTTACTGGAAGTCGTCTTATTTTTCGTTCGCCCATGATTCTGGCGGCTTTTTTCAGGGTAATATTGGCGTCGATTGTTGCCAGTGGGGATGACATAACCTCTGAAACAGGTGTAGTGTGGGGAAGGTTTTTTGCAATAACTCTTATAACTAGGTCTCTCTCGGTTATGATGCCGACAGTAATTTCATCATCAACAATCATCAAACTGCCTCTGTTAGACTCCTTCATGAGGTTAGCAGCTTCCAACACACTCTGCTTCGGTTCTACATTGACGACAGGCTTCATAATCTCTTTAACAGTGCGCATAGTTTTCGTAATAATGCACCTTTGAACGAAAATAAGGTTTCCTATATAGCACACGCCAACACAAATTATAGCTTAACTTTGCCCATTCACATTTTTTTCAATGACGCGGAAGTAGCGAATTTTCCAAGAATCCAAAAGACGGCGGAGCTGGAGAGATTTGAACTCCCGTCCATAATGCCCGAGGCGCGACAATCCAGACCATGCTGATGAATGGTTGTTAAGGTAGTTTCTGAAAGCCAACTTGCGTGAAGTGGCAATCAAAGGTAAATGCTTTACTGAGTGAGAGGTCTTTCATTAGGGCGAAACTGGTGCAGTCTGTAAAACTCCAGCGGGATTCGCCTGTTTTCTTGAAGATATCTAGAGCTTTTTCAAAGATGCTCTCACTTACCCAAAAGGTCCGTATGCTTTGGCTTTTTCTGACCTTGCCTATGAAAGTGAGGGCGACAGAAAGCCCCTTTTTGGATTGCAGAAGCGTTAGGGTTTCGTCAAGAACATAATCGGTTGTAACTGCGACGCCATGTTTTGCCGAAGCGATTTCTAACAGGAATTTTCTGGCTTTTTCATGGTTAACGTCGTCTTCGACTTCTGAAGCATACCATGCGCTTGTGTCAACGAAAATCATGAACTTTCACTGTAGAGGTACTTGTCGTGGTCTATTGAGGTGGCGTCTTTTTTTCCTGTTCTTTTTGAGCTAGGCGCTTCGGCGAAGATGGGGTCATGGGGGTCCACGCAGCCTTCCACTGTGTTTCGGATTGCTTGCCTAAGAACCTCTTTGATTGTTTTGGAGTTTTTCCTGGCGTACTCCTCAAGCATCTTGTGCTCAGCTTCCGTTAAAGTTGTTTGAACAACTCGCATGTTTCATCAAACATGTAAAATGAAGAATGAACCTATTAACCTTACCCATCCCATACGTAGCAAATAATGTACATAATATAATCCAGAAGCAACATGAACCCGAAGTCGGTGGTGGGGCTGGTGAGATTTGAACTCACGTCTATAACGCCCGAGGCTACAAGCCTGGACCAAGCTAGCCGACAGCCCCACGAGTGTTTGGCTTGATTTTTTCGGGGTTCATAGAATAATGGCGGCTAGCCTTTAAACTTTAACGGTTAAGAAAAGCTGGTTGCGGATGCCTTAGGCGGCGGGCGCTGCGGTGCTGGTTGGGGCGGCGGCTGTTGGCTGGATTGGGGTTGGTGTGAAGTGGCTGTGGAATACTCTTGCTAAGATGCATAGTGCGGCTGCGGCTGCTGCGAGGAAGAAGGGCAGTTGGAATGTTCCTGAAACCAACGCGCTAACGGTGGCGCCCGCGGTCCAGTTTGATGGCAAGGTGACGGTTGCTGACCCGTTTATGGGGATGTACATGCCGAAGTGTCCCGCGATCAACAGGATAATTGCCAGCACGGCGACGAAGCTTATCACTGAGTACAGCGGTTTTTTCCATGAGAAGCCGAGTAGATGTTTCGCGTAGGGTTTCGTTGGGATAACGGAGTAGATGAGCATGATTATGCCGCTGGCGGAGAATGTTAGGATGGTTACGAGGTTTAGGGCCCAAATCATGGGTATGGTGAATTGGGTGCCGAATAAGCCGAAGTTGGTATTGACTGGGGAAGCGTTGATCTTGATGAGACCTTGCCCCACGGTTAGCTGCCACCACGGCATGAAAAGCGAGATGACAAGCGCCACTAAGGTGATGATTCCTGCGGCGAGGCCAAGCCAATTAATTTTCGGAGCCAAATTAGTTTCCTCCAAGGCTTGACGCGAGGTTTTGCAGGTCCGTAATCGAACCTGCGTCCACGTGGTCAAGGTGGATGTGTATTCCACCGAGGTCTATGTTCACGTTGTTTAAGGCAATGTTGAGGGTTCCGCTTTGGTACTGTGCTGTAAGCTGATTTACGACGGCGGGGTCAAGGTTCCCAACCGCGGTTATTATAGCGTTTTCTCCGGGGGCGAGGTTGATTATTTGTGGGATGGAGACATTTCCGATTGGGATGCCGTCTTCGGTGGCGACTTGGGCGGAAAGCTCGTTAACCGTGAGTTGGGCGGAGAGGGGGTTGGTGAAGTTGAAGGGGAAGCTGAATGCGCCTGTGGTTGGGTTGTATTGGGGGTCTCCGACGGGTTGCGGCATCTGGAAGTTAGGCAGGGAAGTCAGTTCAGACTGGGTTTCGGAGGTGGCTCCGTTGTTGTTGTTGCCGTTCATGAGGTTCTGGATTTGAGGCGGCAAAATCAATCCCTCCAAATTGTCTTTGTAAACGTAAACTTCAACCAAAATCGGCGCAATAATGATCATTATAGACAGAACGGTTAGACCAACCTTGACTTTATCCATTAGTTACCCCCGACCCGTGTTTATTCAGCGCTTACCCCTTTTAATGGTTGTGCAACAAAAATTCTGACGCCAAATCAACATTCAAAAACACAGCCTACACATAGCCGACCCAGCTGCGAACCTTAAGCCTCAATCAGCCCCGAAGCTGAGGTGCAGCTGAGAGCGCCCAAATATCACAAAATTTAATTAACGTTGCTCTTTACATGTACCTAAACCTCTTGAGCCTTCAGCATGCATGTTAACCCGAAGATAGCTGTCTCTAAACGGGTACTCGCAGTCATTCTCATAGCGGTGCTTGCCCTCTCGGCATTCAACACCTACATGGTTCTGATGCGTCCCAGCTTCAACTCGAACGCGGTAGCCTACGATTTTGTGCTTACACAGCACGGCAGCGGCTACCAGCTGAAGAACATGCAGACAGGCACAATCGCAGACGGGTCGGGCAGTGTGTCGTCAGCCATCAACTCTGCCCTAAAGCATGGAGCTTCAGTTTACTTGAATGCGGGCACCTATGTTTTGGATAGGGACATTGTGGTTTCAAACAAGATTGACGCCAAAATCGTCGGCAACGGAGCAACAATCCTTGGAAACGGACATAAAATAGTTGTTTACGGCACCAACTTTACAACTTCGCAGTATGCCTCGGTGTCGGGCTTAACGTTGATCAACGGGACCCTGCGAATCGAGAACTCGTTTGGAACAACCGTCACCGACATGATTTTTGAGAATACCTCGGTGGGAATTGACTTAGCTAACACGAACACGTGGAGCGAGGATACCCAAATCAGCAACTGCTACTTCATCAACGCCACGCAAGGCATAGTTTTCGAGTCGCCCACCGTTGACGCCACAGGCTCCTACGCCAGCTCAGACATAGAGCGCTGCTTCTTCAACTTACGCGACAACTCCGTCGGCATCAACGTCGAGACGGGCGCCCAGTTCTCCGACAGCCAAATACAAAACACCCGAATGTGGCTCGGACAAGACGGCGTAACAAACCAAACTGGGCTTCTGGTCAATGGCTCGATGTATCAGACGCTGCTGACCAGCGTCGTGTTTGAATCCTTCACCGACGTCCCATACGACATGTTTGCCATTGACCTAGGAAAAACCTGCAACCCAGCACCTATGCTCGACGGCGACGTCAACTTCTTGGGCACCTGGACAGCAAACATACATAACCCCTACAGCATCTGGATTTCAGGCGTCGGCACCGCCTTTGAGAGGCAAAACGTCAACGTTCCAGTCGGCGTCAACAGCCAATACGGCGCCAACGCAACCATCCAAGCAATTCCGCTGAACATTTATTCGTTTGAACCTAAAATCCAAGTTCAAGGAACCTTCGCCGACAACGAAGCCGTCACCGTCCGTATCCGACTGCTATTCGCCGACAACGTCGTGTCAAACCCCGTGACGCAAACCTTCACCAGCACCGGAGCAGCATGGCTCAGCAACGACCAAATACTGACTTTGTTTCCCTCGCAGAACATAATTGTCGGCGTAGTCTTCGACGCACAATCAAACGCTGCCTCAACCAGCGCCGTCGTCACCGTCAGCGGTTACGGCACGGCAGGTTAACCGCCAAGCTGGGTTTATTGCTCGTTGAGCAGGTTCTTGCGGCTAAATATTTTGTCGATTTCCTCGGGCTTTAGCAGCTTCTTTTCTAAGGCAATTTCTTTCACTGAGCGGTTTTCTGCTTGGGCTTGCTTGGCGATTTTTGCTGCTTCCAAGTAGCCGATGTAGGGTGATAGCAGGGTGGCTAGAGACGGGTTTTTTTCGAGGTATTGGCTGCATTGTTTTTCGTTGACGGTTATTCCTCGGATGCATTTCTCGGTGAAGGCTGGGAGGAAGTTGCTTAGGATGTTGATGGAGAAAAGCATGTTGTACATGATAGCCGGCGTCATAACGTTGAGTTCCATCTGCCCCGCTTGAACCGCCAAAGACACTGTTGCGTCGCTTCCGACAACTTGGAAAGCAACCATGTCTAAGCATTCAGCCATCACAGGGTTCACTTTTCCAGGCATAATGGATGAGCCAGGCTGCACAGGCGGAAGCACAATCTCGTTAAACCCAGTTGTTGGACCCGAAGCCAGCAGCCGCAGGTCATTTGCTATCCTGATAAGCTCCAACGCTAGCTCCTTGAGACCGCTGGAAACCGACTGCGCCGCCCGCTGGCTCTGAAGCGCCTCAAAATTGTCTACAGCATGCTTAAGCGGGAAATCAGAAAGCTTCGCCAACTCCGCTATGGCAAGTTGCTTGTATTTGGGGTGGCTGTTGGCTCCTGTCCCGACTGCTGTGCCGCCTAAAGCAACCGCATACAGGTTTTGCTGTCTCCTACGCAGTTCAGCGCAGGCATTAGCCACTGCGGAACCGTATGCGGAGAATTCTTGCCCAATCGTTACGGGCACGGCGTCTTGCAGGTGTGTTCTGCCTGATTTGAGGACAGAACCGTATTTTTCGCCGAGTTCGCCAAAAGCGTCTGCAAGCGTGTCCAGTGAAGAAAGTAGGGGCTTCAACGCCATCAGAAGGGAGAGGTGGAGCGCGGTGGGGAAGGTGTCGTTTGTTGATTGCCCCATGTTTACGTGGTCGTTTGGGCTTAGATTTTTGTAGTCGCCTTTCTCTTTGCCCATTATTTCTAGGGCGCGGTTGGCTAAAACTTCGTTGACGTTCATGTTGAAGGATGTGCCTGCGCCCGCTTGGAAGACATCGACGACGAACTGATCGATTAGCTTGCCCGCTAACACTTCATCGCATGCCGCAACAATTGCCCTCGCCTTTTTCTCATCAAGACAGCCCAACTGCATGTTCACGGCGGCAGCGGCTTTCTTGATGAGGACGTAGGCGTCTATGAATGCCTTTGGCGCTTTGATCCCGCTTACTGGGAAATTCTCCGTCGCCCTCAACGTTTGAATGCCAAAATAAGCATCTTTAGGAATGCGTCTTTCGCCTAATGGGTCAACTTCTTTTCTTGTCTCCAACCTAATCTGCCCCTAACTTGCCCTCTACTAAGAGGGCGGTAACTTTAATGCTCTTCGTAGGCGGTGAATTTAAATTTCGAATTTATCGATGATCTTGTTTTCTTTTTCACCTGTGATTTCGGCGATTACATGGAAAAACTGTTCAAGTCCTGAGTAAACTATTCTGGGCTTCAGAAGCTCATCTATCTGGAAGACTCCTGCCGAATTGGACATTTTAATCCTTATTTCGATTGGTTTTTTCCCGTTTTCAACTGTTTCGACCTCAACCTTCTCGATTGAAAGCGCGGAAACAGCGTGGATGTCTATTTTGCCTGCTTGGAAGGGAATTCTTGCCCTGCCCGCCTCCATGTCCAAGGCGTCGGCGATGCCTACTATGCCTGCTTCTTTGGTTAGCACTCTGTGGGTTGGGTCTCCGCTGGGCGGCTGCTCATGTGCCACGATGGCGTGGAGGACTTCGGAGGTGATGATGGCTATTTCTTCCTCGCTGTAAGTCGGCTCTAAACAATCCATAAACTGCAAAGCGAGGGTTGCACTGTATTTTTCGTGGTTGTTTCTCTGAACGATCATGCCTAAGTCATGGAAGATCGAGGCTAAGACAACGACGACTTCCGCGTCTTCATTTTGCATCCCGTAGTTTTCAACGATGCTGGGTTTTATCAGTTTCTTCTCCACCAGAATCCGCAGAAGCTTCAGCGCAATGTTTGATACGATTTTAACGTGGGTTGGACCATGGTCGGTGTAGCCCATGCGTTCGATTGCCATGACGTTGCTGCATCTCCAGTAAGTCTGCAGTTTCTTGTCTTCTCTGATTCTGTCCATGACCTGTTTGAGTTTTGCGTTGCCTCGGTAAGGAATGTTAAAGACATAGGACACTTTGGTGAATCTCCTTTACCATATTCGAAGAAGGCATGATTTAAACTTGCATCCGACGGCTTAAGCAGCAAGCCAACGCTAAATTCCTGTTTTTGTGGTGCTGAACCTGCATTGTTTGATGAACATGCTTTTAAGCATGAAAAGCACTGTTTTTCAATTATCTAACAAACGGGGTTCGTACTGTTTGGGAAAGAAAAAAGTGTTAAGTGAAGGCGCAATCAGCGAGATGACTTACCCTGGACAAGGCGAAGTGTTGGGGGTAGTAGTGAAGCTGCTTGGTTTCGACCGCATCTTAGTTAAATGCCAAGACGGCGCCGAACGGCTTTGCCGAATCCGCGGCAAAATGAAAAGACGCGTCTGGATACGTGAAGGCGACATCGTTATAGTTTCGCCTTGGGAATTCCAAACGGACAAACGCGGCGACGTCGTATGGCGGTACACTCACTCACAAGCTGATACGCTAAGACGCAAGGGAATTCTAACCCTTTAACCTTCAACTTTTGAAAAAGTTTCTTCAAATTCCTGTTCTCTCTTTGATTTTTGGGAAACTGCGAAGCATGTCTGCCTAATTTCCACCCTTGAAATGACGTTTGTTTCTGGACTGCAAAAAGTTCTTTAAAAATTCATTTTGTATGTGTGATAACTCAAACGGTTTCCGAGCAGTTTTAATACCTCAAATGGATTAGCAAATGCTGATTATATGTCTTTGAAAGCTCTAGAACGTCTTGCGCATAATGAAAGAAGAGTGGAGCGAAGAGACAAGATGCTTAACCATGACGCGACGAAAGAACGCGCCACGGTAGAAGAGGTTTTTGACCAAACCACCCGCATGGTTGTCTTCGACATGCTAAACAGCGGCGTATTCTATGAGTTAAACGGCGTAGTGAGTTCGGGCAAGGAAGCGCGAGTTTACTGGGGCACAACCAGAGACGGCGTTGACTTAGCCGTAAAAATTTATTTAACCTCCTCAGCCGAATTCAAAAAAGGCATGCACAAATACATTGAAGGCGACCCACGATTCAAAGACGTCAAACACGACACTCGCTCGTTAATGACGGTTTGGGCACAAAAAGAATTCCGTAACCTCAAAGAAGCCACGGACGCAAAAGTGCGTGTACCAAAACCTATTGCAGTAAAAAGCAACGTTGTGGTTATGGAGTTTATTGGGGAAAAGGGTGTTAGTGCGCCTTCATCTTAAGGAGCAGCCTCCAGAAAACCCTGAAAAAATCTACAAAATAATCGTTACTTCCGTTAAACGGCTTTACAAGAAAGCAAAGATAGTTCACGGAGACCTCAGCGAATACAACATTATGATGTGGAAGGGCAAACCAGTGGTTTTTGACATGTCTCAGTCGGTTTCAATCCAGCATCCACTTGCTGACGAGCTGCTGGTACGTGACTTGACGAATGTGAATAGGTTCTTTAGTCGGTTAAATGTTGAAGTTATTACAGTTGAAGAATTGCATAAGATGGTTGTGGGTTGAAATGTCAGGTTTAGACACTTTTGTAAAGATTCCGAAAGAACGCGTCGGCATACTTATCGGCGAAGAAGGCAAAGCAAAACAGTACATTGAAGACAGGCTTAACGTCAAAATTGCCGTGGACAGCGAAGGCAGCGTCACCATCACACTCACAGAAAATGCTCCTGACCCCTCGGTACTGCTGAAAGCCAAAGACGTTGTGACTGCCATCGGCAGAGGATTCGCACCTGACGCCACCCACCGCCTAATACGCAACGAAGACGAAATCTTCGACATGATTGATTTACGCCAAGTTTTCGGGCGCTCCGAATCTGACATTAAACGTGTCAAAGGCAGATTGATAGGGACAGACGGCAAAACAAGAAAACTGATTGAAGAATTAACAGAAGTCAACATGGTTGTTTATGGGCATACTGTCGGGTTCATTGGAAGCTTCACTCAGGTGGAGGCTGCGCGGCACGCGGCGCAGATGATTATCGAGGGTTGCCAGCATCAAACGGTGTACCGGTTCCTGCAACGGAAGCGCACGGAACTCAAGAAAGAGAAGCTTGAGTTGTGGGAGAAAACTGAAAAGAAAAAGTAGCTTCGTTTGGAGAAGCTTTTTTCCTATTAACGTTAATGCCAAATGGCATAATGTCATTTACCTGAGCCTCTTGTTTTAGCGTTATTTTGTGTTTGTGTAAGGGTACCCGATAGAGTTCTTGACCTTGACGGCTTAATTGAAAAAGTTGAGTAACCATCCAAATTGCTGAAATTGGGCGTTTTTTCTCAAAAAAAGCCTTTGGTTTCCGTTTGGCATGCATTTTGCAAAGTGTTAAATAACCAATTGTTAAATAAGCAAGATAACCCTCGTAAGTAGAAGGGGAGAGGTATGTTGGAAAAATCATTCGCAGGCTTTAATAAAAAAACAGTGAAACTAATAACCGTATTATTGTTCATCACTACTTTGGCTTTGGTTGCGGCAACAATACCTTCGGCTAAGGCGGCGGGTTTGAAAGTAACCTTCAGTCCTGCGGAAGCCGCTGTGGGAGCTACTGTCCAAATTACCGGATCGGGTTTTTCTCCTGTTGAACCAGTAACTTTCGTTTGCAACAATAACCAGATGTTTGCCCCCTCTGTTACCGCGGACAGCGCTGGCAACATAGCGAGTACTTGCACTGTACCTGATTTTCCCGCGGGAACATACCATGTGACCGTGTATGACAGCTCCGGGCTCACTGTCAGCGCACCTTTTGTTGTAACAGGCGGCGGTAGTTCCACCGCTTCCCCTTCGCCCACATCCTCCAGCTCTTCATCGTCAGGGAACGGAAACGGGAATAGTAACAGCAATGGCAACGGAAACAATAACGGGAACGGCAACAGTAACCCCACCTATTCGCCGACCCCAACTTCCTCCAACGGATTTTGGTCTCCAACTGTAATCGGCGTAATTGTAGCGGTTTTGATAGCGTTCGCCATTTCAGGATTCCTCCTGTATTCAAGACAAGGCAAACAGAGAATGATGCTTGAAAGGGAAAGAGAACGTGACCGCGAACGATCTTCACCTTACGGCCAAAACTCACCTCAGGCGCCATATGGGCCCGGAGGAGGATACGGTCCCCAATCTTCAAATTACGGTCCAGCACCTTCCGGCCCAGCTGGTTCGTCACGGTACACCCCGTACAGTTCCCGATCACCGTCATCATCAGGTTCCTACCAATCACGCTACAACCAAACTTCAAGTTACAGACCAAGCCCATATGCATCGCGTTACAGCCAACCATCAAGTTACAGACAGCCACAGCAACAGTCAAGTTACAGTCGACCACCATCGCGTTCGAAAACTTGCTCTCACTGTAAAAGATCGGTCAGAGAAGACCAAAACATTTGCCCATACTGCAATAAAAGGGTATAAGCAATCAGCAGTTAAGTGCCAAGTCCTCCTTCCAAATCGGTCGCGTCTAACTGGCGTTAGATTTTTCTTTCCTTTTTCACATGCTTTCTTTGCTATTTCCTCGATTTGGATCACTTATTATTGACATTAAAAATAGTTGTTACACAAGCGAGCGCCAATAGGGTTATAAGCTGGAGGATACAAAGGGCTTGTAGGTTTCAAGCGCTTTTTTTTGTCTATAGAAATCTTTTGAGGTATTTCTATGAGAATTAAGTCATCTAAAATTTTAGGTTTAATTATTATCTCACTTTTTGTTTTATCCACCGCGAGATGCAGTGTGGGGTGCTGGAGTAAACATCAACACGCATCAAACAACCCAACCGATAGGCGTGGCTTACGATTGGGGCATGGGCGAAGTGTTCGTAACTAACTATGCGTCCGACTCCGTTTCAGTCATATCCGACGCCACCAACAATATCGTTGCAACCGTTAACGTGGGGTACCAACCGTTCTGTTTAGCATATGATCCGGACAAGGGAGAAATATTCGTAACTAACTCGGGTTTTTCCACAGTCTCAGTAATATCCGACAGTAATAACTCCGTGGTTGCAACCGTTAACGTAGGATCCTACCCCGAAGGCATAGCTTATGATTCCTCCAAAGGAGAAATATTTGTAGCCAACGAAGGAGACAACTCGGTTTCGGTTATTTCAGACACCAACAATACCGTGGTTGCAACTGTGACAGGTGTAGGTTCTCTACCATACGGCGTAGCTTATGATTCCGTCAAAAACGAGGTATTCGTAGCTAACTCTAACTCAGGCACGGTTTCGGTTATAGCTGATTCAAACAACACCGTGATTGCGACTGTAAACGTTGGGCCTCAGCCAAGCGGAGTAGCCTTTGACTCTGCCAAGGGCGAAATATTTGTTGCCGATTACGGAAACAATACTGTTTCAATTATTTCAGATAACACAAATGCTGTAGTTGCAAATGTGCCTGTGGGAACATCTCCGTTTTGGGTGGCGTATGATTCTAACAAAGGCGAGATGTTTGTCACCAATCAGGGTTCCAATTCAGTCTCTGTGATTTCAGACAGCACCAACTTGGTAATTGCGAGCTTGACTGTAGGATACCAGCCCTACGGATTAGCCTACGATTCCAGCAAAGGCGAAGTGTACGTCGCCAACTATGGGGCAAGCTCTATCTCAATATTATCTGATGTCAGCAACTCGGGAGTAGCAACCGTGGCTACACAGAATCCGCTTGGCGTAGCATATGATTTTGGAATGAACGAAATCTTCGTGGCTAACCGGGCAACCAACTTCGTCTCAATCCTGTCAGACACCTCTGACGCTTCAGTCACAACCTCAGTCGCAACAGTGACGGTGGGTTTCGACCCGTACGGAGTAGTTTACGATTCCGGGAAAGGCGAAATCTTCGTTTCCAACTATGGAAACGGGACGGTTTCAGTCATCCCAGACGGAAGCAGCACAGCAACCGTAAGCATACACGTAGGAAGCAACCCAGCAGGCCTTGCTTACGATTCCGCAAAAGGTGAGGTATTTGTTGCAAACTACGGATCTAACTCGGTTTCAGTAATATCGGACAGCACCAACGCAGTCGTCGCAACCGTGACTGTAGGAACCAACCCTGAGGGCTTAGCTTATGATTCTGCGAAAGGCGAAGTTTATGTAACCAATTATGGATCGGGCTCGGTTTCAGTCATATCGGACACCAGCAACACTGTAGTCGCAACCGTGAATGTGGGAACCAACCCGGCAGGCGCAGCTTATGATTCTGCGAAAGGCGAAGTCTTTGTTGCTAACTTCGGCTCAGGTACGGTTTCAATCATCTCCGACAGCACCAACGCTGTTACTGGGAGCGTGACAGTGGGAACGCAGCCTGACGCGGTAGCCTACGATAACTCCGTTAACGAAGTTTTCGTCACGGATTACGGTTCAAGTTCTGTCTCAGTAATATCCGACGTAACAGGTTCGGTCGTGGCAACCGTATCGGTGCAAAGCAACCCCGCGGGTGCAGCCTATGATTCGGGCAGAGGAGAAATATTCGTGAGCAACTATGGATCCGACTCTATCTCAGCCATATCGGATAGTACGAACACCGTGAACGTTGGAAGTTACCCGCAAGAATTGGCGTTTGACCCCGCGAAAAATGAAGTTTTCGTCGCATCGGCTGGTTCGGACGCGATTTCAGTCATTTCAGAAACCACCAACACAGTGGTTGCAACTATACCTGTAGGGCATTTCCCATACGGCGTAGCTTATGATTCAGGTAAAGGCGAAATATTCGTAACCAACTATGGAGAAGACATCATCGGCAATACCGTCTCAATCATATCCGACACCACCAATACCGTGGTTGCTACCGTAACTGTTCAGGTTGGTCCGAGCGGTTGTGCGTATGATTCTGGAAAAGGAGAAGTCTTCGTAGCTAACTGGGATAACAAGTCTGTTTCAGTTATATCGGACGTCACCAACACCGTTGTGGCAAACGTGACGGTTGGCTATGACCCATACAGCTTGGTTTATGATCCGACACATGGGCAAGTCTTCGTAGCAAACTACGGTGACAACACGGTTGGAGTCATTTCAGATTCCACCAACACCCAAGTTGCAACTATACCCGTCGGCTCACGTCCGACTTTCATGGCGTACGACTCCGCCAAAGGCGAAATATTCGTAGTAAACCAGGAGTCTGAGACGTTGTCGGTTATATCGACTGCCACTGACACCGTGGTTGCAACGGTGACTTTGCCGTCAGGGTCACATCCTGAAGACGTAACCTACGACGCAGCCAAAGGCCAAATATTCGTATCGAACGAATACACCAACTCCGTCTCAGTTATATCAGACAGCACCAACACCATTGTCGGCTCCATCTCTGTGGGTTCCCTTGCCTACGGCATAGCCTGTGACCCAGTCAAAAGCCTAGTATTCGTAACCAATGCCTACTCAAACACGGTTTCAATCATATCCGCCTTAGCTGCTCCATCATTGGCTTCTTCTCCGCCTGCAGTCGATCAGGGACAAACCTCAACCCTCACCGCAACTATGACTACGGGGGCGGGACCATACATCTACCAGTGGTTTGAGAAATCCCCTACGGGAAACTACGTCGCCGTCGGCTCCAACTCCGCCACCTTCAACTTCGCAACGACAGGTTCAACTGCGCAGGGCAACTGGGCTTTCATGGTTCAAACAGCCGACAACTCAGGCGCAACAGTGAACTCTACAAGCCTGGTCATCGGGGTGTATCCCGCAGGCGCCTTGATTCCTCCAACAGTGACCGCTTCAATCGTCATGCTGGATCAAGGTCAAACGTCAACTTTAACTTCTACGGCGATGACAACAGGCGTTTCACCTTACACGTACCAGTGGTTCAGTAAGGCTCCAAGCGCCTCCGTCTACTCAACGATTGCCTCTGCAACTTCCAGCAGCTACAGTTTCGTAACCACAACTTCCACAGGTACAGGCGTCTGGAGTTTCCTGCTTCAAGTGTCAGATTACACAAACACAAAAGTGAACTCAACCGCAGCAACAGTCACAGTCAACGTCACTCCAACAGTTTCAATAACCCCCGCCACATACACGATGGATGTTGGCCAAAGCAACATTTTCACTGCTAACCCGTCGGGTGGCTCGGCTCCCTACGTCTCTTACCAGTGGTATGTAGGCGGAATAGCCCAAAGCGGCATGACCGCATCGACCTACCGATATTCAGCCACCACCGCAGGAGCTCCTGTAATCACAGTTACAGTGACGGACAACGCAGGCATAACCTCGCCGCAATCGTCAGCCCCAACGGTGACAGTTAACTCCGTTTTAGCTGCCCCAACCGTATCCGCGTCATCCGCTTCCGTGACTCAGGGTCAAACTTGCAGCCTAACTTCGGCTCCAATTACAACTGGAACATCGCCCTACTCGTACTTGTGGTTCTGGGAAGCTGCAGGTGCCTCTTCTTACTCAATGATTAGCGGCGCGACTTCATCGAGCTACAATTTTGTAACCTCATCTTCCACCGCCACTGGCAACTGCAATTTCATCCTTCAAGTTACAGATAACGTAGGCACAGCCGTAAACTCTACTGAGACGCTAGTCGCCGTCAATGCGCCTGCAGTCAGCCCTACTCCAACTCCGCCATCAAGCAGCCCCTCACCAACCCCGGTTGTAAGCTCCCCCACTCCAACACCAACTCCAACCCCAACAGTCAAACCATCTGCGACGCCATCGCCAACACCCAAAGTAACCACTTCTCCCGTATCCACTCCAACCACACCCGAATTTGGTCCCGAAGCCGCCATCATAATCATGCTAATAATGGTCGTCGTGACATCCAGCGTGATTGTAATCTCCCAAAGAAAACCGAAGAACTAAACAACTCCAACAACAAGCAATCCAAAGGGTTCGCTGCGCAACATCTGGCTTGGGCGCCTTCAGGTGGGCTCTTATGCCAGCAGCGCTGATTTCAGCACCGGACTTATCGCACTCAAGATCCTCATCATCCTCACGTCTTCGGGGCCAGAGTCGTCATCGCCCACCCAACTAAAAAACTTGCTCAATAACCTTTAAACATTCAGGTAAATCCCAAGAAAGCTCGCCAAAGTTTAAACGTTGGAAAACGGCAGTAAAAAGCCTAAGTGACCCTTATGCCGTTTTGCCGAAAATGCGGACGTTGCCTTCCACCATCCAGCGAAAGCTGTACCGACTGCGGAACCTCAACAACCGGCGCAATAATTAAAATCAAAAAGACATCTGCCGCCCACGTATACAAAGCCCCGCCGGAAATAAAAGTCGTCAAGGCTTTTGCCCCAAAAGCCGAAACTGTCGTTCCAGTTAAACCCGTCATCGCAACTAAGCCAGCCCCCAAGCCTACTGCTCCAGCCAAAAAAGAAACCTTTCCCGAACCAATCCCAAAAGCCACGCCTTCTGTCGCTGCCGAGGAGCCTAAACATGAAATCAAACAAAGCAAACTATCCATCGAAGAAGACATCATCACCAACCCCCACGACTACGAAACCCAAACCTTCGATTTTGACCTCAGATGCCGCCACGACCATTTCTTTCCACCAGGCAGCACGCTTCCAGTATCAAAAGGAAAAGCATACTGCCCCGTATGCGGAGAACAACTAAGAAACAACGAAGGCGGAAAACCCCGCAGATACCACTCGTTTTAAAAAATTTTGTCAAATTTCACGTTGGGTTTGCTTAGTATCAACTGCCATCGTTGAAGCGCGGTTTTGATTTCGGAGCCGAGTGTGTATGGAAAGTGTATATGGATTCCGTATATGGGTTGTCCTCCTATCGGGTGCCCTTGCACAAAGACGAGATTCTGGTCCGACGGTTGTTAGGCAGTTCATGAAGGTTTGATGCTTCAAACGGGGATAAAACGCCGAAAAAAGTTAGTCAAGAAAATTGGACTAACCGTAGTTGACATCTCTTGACGAAAACGCTTTTACATCATTATCAACTAAACGGCTTTCGGTGGAACTGGATGGGAAAACAAGTAGTTCTCGGTTTAGAAACACCCCCCCAAAGAACAGAAAACAACCGCGACTTATCCGCAATAATAAAATCCCTCGAAGCAAACTGCAAAGGCTGCTCCCCGATTTCTCCGCTCCAATGCATAGACCGATGCCAAACCTACAAGCTGAAAAACGAGTTGCGAACGCTGCGGAAAGCGTTGGCGAATCCAAGCTACCTAAAAGAGCTTTTCAATGTCTTGAAGAATGAGACGCGGCTCCTTATCCTTCAAACCCTCGCGAACGGCAGGTTCAATGTGGGTCGGCTTCAGCAGAAACTCAAAGAGGCAGGTCAAAGCCACAGCCAAAGCACCATCTGCGACGAATACCTGCATCCTCTAATCGCCGTCGGCTTAGCCGCCCAAGTGGGAGAAGAATACTATGCTACCGCTTTTGGTCTCCGTCTGATGCAGGTGCTCGAGGACTTTCGGGAGTTCGCTCCAAAACTGCCTGCCCGCTCCGAATGCTATGAAGAAACCCTTTTGCAAGCGTTGCTTTCTGGACCAAAAACCTTCAAGGACATAGAGCCCATTGTTCTGCAAAAAAACGTTTCACGCGTGCTCAAACGTTTATGCTTGGCTAAATTGATCGACACTCCCAAGGAGAGAGACTACATTTTCTTTTTCAGGTCAAAACGTGACCCTAAAAAAGAAAGCTTCACGCAGACCGAGAAGAAAATCTATGAAGCCATCGCCGACGCTGGAACCAGCGCAGGTTGCTTAGCTAAAGACACAGGGTTTTCGACAAGGATAATCTACAAGTATCTGCGGGGTTTGAAGGGTAAGAAACTGGTTTTCAATCGACGAACATTGAAGGCTTACCGTTTAACTGGCGCTGGCGAAAGGCTTGCTTGGTCGATGAGCTTTGTTGAGCAAATAGTTGAAGACGCATGGAACTCAACTGAGCTAGTCTGCAAGATACCCGCTTAGCTAAAGGTCAGGTTCAAACCCTGACGCTTATTTCCATGCCGTCGTCGCCTATCTGCACATAGCAGCTCCGATACCTGCCCGAGTTCCGAACGTAATCCAAGTAATCGTCCATTTGCGCCGCGAAGATTCCAGCGTTATCAGCCACAACCACCGTTCCCACATGAAACTTGTCTTCGGCGAGCTTAAGATACTGCAAATACTCGCTTTTTTCTGCGTCGATAAAGGCAAAGTCAAAGGGTCCATCCAAAGTGGGGGTAACCTCCACTGCGTCGCCCGTTATAATCGTGACTTTAGGCTTCAAATTTGCATCGGTAACGTTGGCTCCAGCCGTTTCCGCTTCGTCACGGTGGATTTCAACCGTAACTATCTCGGCGTCTGCGTCAAGCTCTTTGCCCATGAGGATTGCCGAGTAACCGATTAGGGTGCCAACTTCCAAGAACATGCTTCGGCTTAGCTTTCCGAACTTCCGCAGCCAAGATTTTGCCTTTGCGTCGCCCCACAATCGGCAGAAAATCGCGCAGTGACGCCTCTTCGATTCGCCATAAGACTTCGTCGGCGCCGTTTTGCTCCAATTTCGGTTCCGTCATGGGGGCGCCTTGATTTTGTCGATGAAACGGTGTTGCAGCTTTTGGATTTTGGGTGCGATGACGACTTGGCAGTATGGTTCTTGGGGGTGCTTCTTGTAGTAGTCTTTATGGTATGTTTCAGCTTTGTAGAACACTTTTAGCGGCTCCAGGGCTGTGACTATGGGTTTGTCCCAGATGCCTTCTTTGGTGAGTTCATCGATAAGTTTCTGCGCCTCAGCCCTCTGGGTTTCGTTGTGGTAGAAGATTGCTGACCTGTACTGTGTGCCAACGTCGGCGCCTTGCCTGTTGAGCGAGGTTGGGTCGTGGATTGTGAAGAAAATCTCGAGGATTTCGCGGTATGTTATGACTTTGGGGTCGAAGAATATCTGGGCGGCTTCCACATGCCCCGTGGTGCCAGAAGAAACCTCCTCGTAAGACGGGTTAGGCACTGTGCCGCCTGTGTAGCCAGGCTCAATCCGCTCCACGCCCCTAATTATACTGTAAGCCGCTTCCGTGCACCAAAAACAGCCCGCGGCAAGCGTCGCAACCTCCAAATCCGTTTTCTCGCCAACTTGACTCATTATCATCCTTCCAAAAGAAGCCTCAATACTTCATGCTAGGAACCTTTGAACTTAACGTTTTGTGGCTGTCAACCAACAACAACTATCCGCTTTGGCCGCGTTTTTTTTGGTTTCTTTCGCTTTTTGTGTTGGTTTTTGGTCACAAATAGTAGACCCCTCCTTCGGTCGCTAATCCATTTTTACTTTGGGTTTTGGCTGTAAAAATGGGGGTACCCTTCTCGGTTGGCAGGTTTCATGGGCTTGTTTGGGGTTGTTTTTTGGGTTTGGGGCTTGAATCGTTTGAAACTTTGGTGTCTGCGTGGTATTGAAGAAGAAGGCAATTCCAGTTAAAAGAGCATGATTGTACAAGATAAAAATGCTTCAATTCGACCTGAATTTCCATGGTTACTATGGAGTTTTGGGTCTTGTTTTTCATTAGGCTTATTAAGCTAACCTGATTGAATAGTTGGCAATCGAGAAGGGAGAGTTAAGTAAATGAGAAAAATCGTTTCAGTATCTATAGCCATGCTAGTTATCTTCAGCTGCCTTGCTCCTCTGATTCTCGCGCAAACAGCTAATGCCACACCCATATACACGCTTGACCATAGCCCATCTGGACCCGTAATTCCTCCGGGAAATGTACAAATGACCGCCACAACGACGGATCCTGAAGTCACCACAGTCACATTCTATTGGGATGGTCCAGGCGGAATATCATTCACTGACACAGTAACCTCTTCAACTGGCACTTTCACCTCAACACACCCAGCGTCTGATTCAGGTCCATGGTACGTAACAGCAGACTTCGGATATTTCTCTGGCGACATTTGGAAGAGCAAGGGTAATGTTGACGACCAATTCACCGTTAACACCTTTCCGCTTCCCGAGTCTTCGTTGGGAACCGCGATGGCTATAGTTGCACCTCTACTTGCTGTGGCTCTAATGTTTGTTGTAAAACACAAGAGTCCATCCAAGGTACGATAGAGGATTCAACTCTTTTTTTATTTTCTAATCGATACATATTGGAAATCCTTCTATTTGTAAAAGCCACGCTGCGAAGTCATGACTTAACTCATCAGAAACATTAGCCAATAATCAATTGAAAAGTCTCACGACAACAAAAACATCTTTCCCTAAAAAAGACGTCGCCAATGGTTCTTTTGATACCGAACTATTGGCAAAATATATTAACAAGCGCTTGCATAGCCAGCTTCCAATTGAGGAGAAGGAGAAGCATTTGAAACGCATTTCAGCTAGTTATACTACGTATTGTTCATAACTGTGTTTTCAGTGGGGTTAATTGCAGCGGCAAGGGCTGATACCCCAAATCTACCAACCGGGCCGGTAACCGTGACTATTTTAACCCATAATGTTAACGACCCGTGTTACACCACTTTCTCGTTAAGCGGCATCCCATCTGGGTACCCTATTTCTGACGGGGTTTTCTACGGTTGGTGCGGAGACAACGCATATCCTTATGAAAGCGACACCGTCTACATGTACCCTAGTCTTTCATCTTCGCTGCCTGGCAGCTTAGCGCAAGTGAACTGGAACGAAGTCAACTATATTCTGAACAACAAGTTAGGCACATCCACCGACGTGCAGTATGCACTGTGGAACATCATAGACGGCTTTCAGCCATCCCACCATTTGTATCCAGACGCTTGGACAATGATAACCAATGCAAACGCTAACCCCACCTATATGCCAAGTGTCGGCGATGTCATGGCAATTGTGTGCGCAAGCCAAGACTGGAACACCGTGACAGCTCCACCTGGCACTGCATCGCAACCTTTGCTGATTACCCTTGAAGAAAAGGTAACTTCAACCACGGTTACGTCGTTGTCGAGTTCATCGATTTCTCTTGGGCAATCAGTTACAGATACCGCGACTGTCACTGGCGGAGCCACTGGGCAAGTGAAGTTCGAAGTCTCCACAGACGGAGCCATCTTCAACCAGTACGGCGACGTAAAAACTCTCTCTGGCGCAGACCCTAACACAGCGGTTTCCGACAGCTACACTCCTTCGGCGCCAGGAACCTACTATTTCCGAGCTGAATACCTCGGCGACTCCAACTACTTCAACTCTCAAAGCGCAAACAACGAGGAACCCCTCACAGTAAACCAAGCAACCCCCAGCATAGTGACCACGATTAGCACCCCAACACTGACTTTGGGTCAAAGCGTCCATGACACCGCAACCGTTGTCGGCGTCTCCGGCGTCGCAGATCCAAGCGGCTCAGTTACCTTCTGGGTTTCAACCGATGGATCAACATGGAGTCAAGTTGGAGGATCTGTCGGCTTAACTGCGGCACTCGCCACTTCTGCCGATTTTACACCCACCGCAGCGGGGCAATACTATTTCCAAGCGCAATACTCCGGCGACAGCAACTACCTCTCGGTTGCCAGTGACGCAGCCAGCGAACCCTTCAGCGTGGGGCAAGCAACAGCGACCGCATACACTTCCTTATCCACATCAACTTTAACCCTTGGCGAATCCGTGACCGACTCCGTAACCGTTACGGGTTTAGGCGGCAACTTCCCTGTTCCATCTGGCACAGTTATTTTCCAAGCCTCAACCGACAATGGGGCAACATGGGTCAACTTCGGTTCAACCAAAACCCTGACCGCAGGCACCGCGGTCTCTGACAGCTACACTCCAGCGGCAGAAGGCACAGTTTACTTCCGAGCCGTTTACTTAGGCGACAACAACTACCTTGGCTCTCAAAGCGGCGACAAAGACGAACCTTTAACCACAAACCCCTCAACACCCACAATCATAACCACCGTCAGCTCCTCAACACTAACCTTGGGCCAAAGCGTCTACGACACCGCCACAGTAACCGGATTACCTGACTTTGTAGCTCCATCTGGGTCAGTAACGTTCTGGGTTTCCACAGACAGCATCAACTGGATCCAAGTCGGAGGCTCCGTCAATTTGAACGGCGGCGTCGCGGTCTCAGCAAACTTTGTCCCGTCTTCGGCAGGTCTGTATTATTTCCAAGCCGTGTTTTCAGGCGACTGCAACTACGTGACGGTTACCAGCGGAGCCACAGATGAGCCCTTCACCGTTAATCAGGCATCACCAAGCATTTCCACCGCCTTGTCAACCTCGACTATAACTCTCGGCGGGTCGGTCACTGATTCAGTCACAGTTTCTGGCTTAGGCAACGGCTTCCCCTGCGCCACTGGCACAGTTCTTTTCGAAGTATCCACTGACAACGGAGCTTCATGGAGCGACCTTGGGCAAATCAAGACGTTGACAAACGGATATGCTGTTTCAGACAGCTACGTTCCCGCCTCGGTTGGCACAGTCTATTTCAGGGCAACCTATTTCGGCGATGGCAACTATCTCGGGTTACAAAGCGACAACGCCGCAGAGCCTTTAGCAATCAACCAAGCCTCCCCAAGCATATTGACCACCCTTAGCACTTCCACGTTGACGTTGGGTCAAAGCCTACATGACACCGCAACAGTTACAGGGTCATCTGGCTTTGTAGCTCCAAGCGGGTCAGTAACGTTTTGGGTTTCAACTGACGGAACAAGCTGGAGTCAACTCGGCTCCGCTGTCGACCTAATCGGCGGCTCAGCAACTTCAGCTGACTTCACTCCAACGTCGGCTGGCTCATACTATTTCCAGGCAATATACTCGGGCGACAGCAACTACATTTCAGTCAGCAGCGACTCCACAAGTGAACCCTTCTCTGTCACAAAAGCTCAACCATGCGTTTCAACCCAGCTATCCGTGTCCACTTTAACCTTAGGCAGCTCACTCACCGACTCCGTAACCGTAACAGGCTTAGGCATCGGCTACCCAACTCCGCAAGGAACAGTCCAGTTCCAAGTTTCAACCAACAACGGCGCATCGTGGAGCACCTTCGGCGCAACCAAAACTCTTTCAGGCGGCACAGCGGTCTCTGACAGCTACAAACCCGCAGCCACAGGAACATACTATTTCCGAGCCATCTACCCAGGAGACTCAAACTACCAGTCATCCCAAAGCGGAAACACCGCAGAACCATTAGCCGTCCAAGCTACCCCTTCAAGCACAACAACCGTTCTTTCCTGCAGCACCATAACCCTCGGCGGCTCAGTAACTGACAAAGCACTTGTTTCTGGAGGAGCCACGGGACAGGTCACGTTCCAGGTTTCAACTAACGCAGTAAACTTTGTTCAGTACGGCGCGACAAAAACGCTTTCCGGCGGCTCAGCTACCTCAGACAGCTACAAGCCAGCCGCAGCAGGCACCTACTACTTCCGTGCAGTTTACCTCGGCGACACCACTCATCCGGGGTCGCAAAGCAGCAACACCGCGGAACCATTAACCGTGAATCTGGCAACTCCAACAATCAAGACAACCCTGAGCGCTTGCACTCTTACTCTTGGGCAAAGCATCTATGACACCGCAACCGTCTCGGGATTATCCGGGTTCGTTGCTCCTTCGGGTTCAGTGACTTTCTGGGTATCAACTGACACACACAGCTGGAGTCAAGTCGGAGGGTCAGTTGCGCTATCCAGTGGTTCAGCGGTCTCCGCAAGCTTCACACCAACCATGGCGGGCTCATACTACTTCCAAGCCCGATACTCAGGCGACAGCAACTACGCACCCGCCAGCAGCGGCGCCACCTGCGAACCCTTCTGCGTTAACAAAGCCTCAACATGCGTTTCAACCGCGTTGTCCTCATCCTCAATAACCTTAGGCGCCTCAGTAACCGACTCAGTCACCGTAAAAGGCACAGGCGCAAACTCCGCCACCCCCACGGGCACAGTGCAGTTCCAAGTTTCATCAAACAACGGCGCATCATGGAGCAACTTCGGCTCAAGCAAACCTCTTTCATCAGGCACCGCGGTTTCTGACAGCTACACGCCTGGCACCTCAGGAACCTATTATTTCCGTGCAGTTTACTCGGGCGACTCAAACTACGTTGGGTCCCAAAGCGGCAACTGCCAAGAACCGTTGACTGTCATACAGAAGAAATCTTCCTGCACAACCACATGCCTATCCTCCTGCAAGATTAATGTCGGATGCTCAGTCACTGACACCGCTTACGTAACCAGCGGCGCCACCGGCAACGTAATATTCCAAGTGTCCACGGACGGCGTCAACTTCGTCCAGTACGGTTCAATAAAAACCCTCAGCGGCGGCAAAGCCGTCTCCGACAGCTACACGCCCCCCTCAGCAGGAACATATTACTTCCGAGCCCTATACCAAGGCGACAGCAACTATTTGGCTTCGCAGAGCGGCAACTGCAACGAACAGTTAACTGTCAACAAAAAATGCTCTTGCACAACAACATGCCTCTCATCCGACTCCATCACTCTGGGCAACTCCGTAACTGACACAGCGTACGTTACGTCGGGCGCAACGGGCCAAGTTATGTTTGAAGTTTCCACTGACGGCTGCACCTTCCTTCAGTACGGCGCACTTAAAACCATCAGCGGCGGCTCAGCAGTTTCCGACGTCTACACACCCAGCGCGGCAGGCACCTACTATTTCAAGGCGGTTTACCTCGGCGACAACAACTACTGCGGCTCCCAAAGCTGCAGCTGCAGCGAACAGTTAACAGTGCAAAACAACTATTCAGGTTTGACACCTGGATTCTGGAAGAACCACACCTGCCTTTGGCAAGGGAATAAACCCACAGATTCCTTCAACACGGTCTTCGGCGTCAGCATACAAATAGGCTGCGACAGCAACCCATCATTGTTGACTGCGCTTCAGTCAGGCGGAGGCGGCGTAACTGCCTTAGCTCGACAAGCCGTTGCAGCCCTGCTGAACTCGGAGCACCAATACATCAACTACCCCCTGACCAAAACCCAAATCATAACCCTCGTTCACAACGCCATAAAAAGCGGCAACAGCGCAACCATCACGGCACTGACAAACCAACTTGAAACCTACAACAGCTTGGGCGGCGGAATAGACGCTCACGGAAACCCAATTTAACCACAACACAAAAACGAGCCAGCAACGGGCACTTGCCAAGCAAGCTGCTCCAAAAATTTTTTTCAACCTTTAGAAATACAGCAAAAGCAGGCATTTGAGTGTTGCAGCCGAGATTCTGAGGTTCGCTCGGACAGTACCCCCGATGCGTGGTTTATCCCGCCTCGGCGGAGCCTCATACCGCACCTCGCCAATCCTCAAACCCGTCTTCCGTGCCCTAACCAGTATTTCCCCGCCGAAGGTTTCGCCGCACCGCAAAGCCAAACCCGCGAGGGTTTCCTTTTTGTAAGCTCGAAAATTCGAGTAAAAATCTGAAACGCCCATTTTTTTGCCAAGCGTTTTGCAAGCCCACCTCTCAGAAAACCTCGGGATAACCGTCCGCGAAGCCACCACAAAATCCAGTCCTTCGAGTTTTTCGATGAGACTCGGGATTATGGCTGGGTCATTTTCTAAGTCGGAGTCGATGGTCACGATTGTCGGGTATTTGGCAAGTTGCATCCCGTAGAGTAACCCTTTGGTTTGTCCTTCCCGAACTTTAGAGACGGCGACATCTGCGAGGCTCTTTGCAACTTCTATGGTTCCGTCTGTTGAGCTGTCGTCAACAACTATGATTTCATGAACGGTATCCTTCAGCGTGCACCTGACCTGGCGAATTAGCTCACTGATGTTTTCTTTCTCGTTCCAAGTAGTGGTAACCACCGACACACCCCGAACCAATTCGATGCCTGCACCCATAAGAGCCAATAGCTAACCAGTCGCTATTAAGCTCACTGACCAAACAACCCAGCAGGAAACGTTTCAAAATCAATCGAGCGGGAAGGGGTGGTGAACTGGTGTGCCCTTGGTAATCTCTTGATTGCTCCCTTTCTTGTCTTTGGATAAATCCGTTATAGGCGCCGTTACCTATATAGGCGTGGCTCCCTATATGTTGCGACTGGTAAGACCATGAAAGAACCCCCGTTCATAGTCGGTAGACCAGTCACAGGCGAGTACTTCGTAGACAGGGAAGACGAGTTGCAACGGCTTCAGACACTTGTTGAAGGCGTCCAAAAAGGCGCTTCTAGCAATGTAGTCCTAATCGGCCTAAGAAGAACGGGAAAAACGTCCATTTTGGAAAGCCTTGAATATTTGCTAAAGCCGAATGCAAAACTCATTCCTGTAATTGCCAATTGCTATGGAATAGCGGCAAAGAGCCGTCTTGCCAAAGTATTAGTCGATAAGGCAATAGAAAGCTATGTTTGTAAGACGGGCGATAACGCTTTTCTAAAACGAATAACCAAGGCAATTGGAGAAGTAACCAAATCTGCTATTTCGCGGATAAGTGAAGTGAAATTTGCGGAGTTTTCTTTGAAGCTACAGGACAAGAATGCCGAGGAGGACTGCTTACTTGAAGATGCTTTGCAATACTTGGAAGCTTTGGCGTTAGAAAAAAACGTGTATTTTGTAGTGATGCTGGACGAATTCCAGGATGTTATTAGGTGGGGAGATGACACCCTTAAACGAATTCGTACGGTCGTGCAATCACAGAAGAGGGTATGTTATGTCATGTCTGGTTCCGCGACAAGCATAATGCGCGACTTAGTCTACAAAAAACAATCGCCATTCTATAGACAGCTAGTCGAAATCCCAATTAAGAAACTTGAAAAATCATTTGCTATGGCTTTTCTAAAAAGGAGGTTTAATTGCGCGGAAATGAACGTAAAAGACTCTGTTATCGCAAAAATAGCAACCCTGTCAGATGGTTACCCTGACTATATTCAACGCCTCGGCCTCGAACTTTATCTTTCGATAGGGCAGGGACATGCCATATCGGAGGAACAAGTGGATAGAGCATATGAAGACATGGTCGTTAGTCTGGATGGAGAGTTTGATAATTACTTCAGCAATTTCTCTCCTCTCGAACGGGAAATCCTTGTTGCTCTTGCGATTGGGAAAATCCAGCCAAGTGAAGTTGCGAGAGCGGTAAGAAAACCTATCTTCAACATATCAAAAACTCTCACAAAACTCCTGAACTACAGTATAATCGAGAGACCGATGAAGGGGCAATATAGAATAACTGATCCGATATTCGCAGATTGGTTGAATCGGCGGTTTTCGGCATTAACGCAGACATAGGCGTTTTTGCCTATATAGGCGTTTTTCCCTATTTTAGCTCCTTAGCTTCTATATCTGAGTGCTACGGCTCTTTTGACTTTTATCTTACTGGTAAAAATTTTGTACCTGTGAAACATTATTTATGCAACATCGACGTATAAGGGCAACAATCGGCGTTTAATAAAAGGGTACTCACGATGATAGATACTGAGGGGCTAACAAAAAAGTTTGGGGACCTAACAGCGGTAGACAATCTTACTCTTCATGTTGACGAGGGCGAAGTCTTCGGTTTCTTGGGCCCGAACGGCGCAGGAAAAACCACCACTGTAAGGATGCTTTGCTGCCTCATATCGAAGACAAGTGGAAGCGCCAGAGTGGGCGGATTTGAAGTAGGCAACAAAGAAGATTCGCTGAAAATCCGCAAAATCATCGGGTTAGTTCCTGATAACGTTGGGTTATCTGAGAATCTGACCGCCTATGATAACCTAGACTTTTACGGAAAAATATACGACTGCTCGAATGCTCAAAGAAAAGAGAACAATAAGCGTTTTCTTGAGATGTTGGGGCTTTGGGAAAAGAGAGACGCTTTAGCAGGGACTTTTTCTAAGGGCATGAAACAGAAACTCGCCATAGCACGGGCTCTGATTCATGAACCGCAAGTCCTTTTCATGGATGAGCCTACTGCAAATCTGGATCCTGAGGCTTCGAAAACAGTCCGAGATTTCATTCTGCAACTAAAAAAAGAGAAGAAGACAATATTTCTAAACACTCACAACCTTGATGAGGCTCAGAGAATCTGTGACAGGGTTGCAATAATGAATACGAGTCTTAGGGCTATCGGTACTCCGCAGGAACTTGAAAGGTCTGTTAGCGGGAGGAAGACAGTTATCGGGTTGGAACAGCAAGTGAACGATTCGGTTTTGGGGGCACTGAAAAAACTGCAGCTCAAAAACCTAGCCATCGACGGCGGCACGATAACTTTTGATGTGGAAGACCCAGACAAGGAAAATTCGCCCGTTGTAGGAGCCATAGTGTTGGCGGGCGGTCATGTCCGATCAATCAACGTGGTTGGCTCAACTTTGGAAGATACATATCTAAAACTTGTGAGGAAATGAATATGCGACTCTCAAAGGCGTGGATTGTAGCAGCTAGGGACTTCAAGATATTTAGGCGAGTAAAAAACGTCTGGGTTTCAATCATCGTTTTCCCAGTTGTTATCTCGGTCTTGTTTCCAGTGATACTGGAGTATGTAAAAGCAAGGGGGAGCCACGGACTCGCAGCGCCGGGTGTGCTTCCAAATTTGCTTAACTCCTTTTCTTTCTTTTTAGTTATAGGAGCAGCGTACGTTCCCTTAGGGATTGCCTCTTACAGTATAGTGGGTGAGAAAGTGGAGAAGAGTCTGGAACCGCTTCTAGCCACGCCCCTCACTGACGGTGAAATATTGCTTGGAAAAGCCATTTCCGCAGTTATCCCAACTTTGATAGCAATGTATGCGGCTGCAGTAGTCTTCATGGTGGGCATTGATGAAGTTACTTTCAGTACGCTTGGCCGCTATTATTTTCCAAACTGGAACATCGCCACTTTGACCTTGGTTCTGATGCCGGTCGCCATTGTAATGAGTGTTCTGTTCAGCGTGATAGTTTCATCGCGAGTTAATGATGTGCGCAGCGCGAGCAGTTTTGGAGTTTTTATTCTCTTTCCCCTTCTGGGCATATACCTTCTCAGCGAGACAAGCATAATAACCCTTGATGTAAACAGCCTGCTAATAATATCAGGGGTTCTCTTAGCGGTTGATGTGGCACTTTTCTTTGTGAGTACAGCGACTTTCCGTAGGGAGGAAATACTGACAAAATGGAAGTAACCAAAATTAGTGAGAGGTGAGTGGTCAAAAAAATGACAAAAGCCAAGTTTGAAATAGGAGAGACTGAAAAACACACCATTATTGTTAATGCAAGCGCGCTTCTGAAATCATCAAGATAGAAGTGGATGGCGAAAAAGTCGTTAATGAAGCAAACTTTCAGCCGATGGCAAAGAAGTTCCAGTTAGACGTGGGAAACTCCGAAAAGCATCATTTGGAAATCAGCGCGGGACCATTCTCGCCAATCAAACTATTCGTGGACGGAAAAGAAGCTCAACAAACCTGAAACTGCATCGCTAACCCAAAAGGCTGAAATTCAGCAAACTAACCGGTAATCTTTTCCGGGGTAAACATCAGAAAAAAGGCAGCGCGCTCTAAAGTGGAAGCAACTAAGTTGGAAGCGATGAGGGAGGAGGTGAATTAGTGGACCTGGATGATAAAGGGAGATACTCATAATGGGTTGCATACTCATTGTTTTGGGGCTTGTCCTGTTTGTTGCAAGAGGTTTTCCAGCTACGCTTGGATTAGTCGGCGTAGGTGCAGTTCTGCTCATTGCCGGGGTTATTTATAGGCCGAAGCCGGAAGAAAATGGCTGCAGAGGCAAACACGCCAAATTGAATTTCAACTTTTTGAGCCAGATGAATTTACGATTAAATATGTGAACCCCAAAAAAAATGAAAATACAAACGCAAACATTCAAGCCGCATAAACTGTAAAACCAAACTCGGACAAAACCAAACCTGCCGCCGAGAAAGTCGCAGCGCCCATAACCGACAATAACTCCAACATGGCGTCAACATACAAAGTCGCATCCGCCCATCCCAAATGGGCAGCCCACAAACCAAATCAAGCTCCAAACCAAAAAAGCAACCTGAAACACAAAAAACCAACGCGGAAAGTCTCAACTTTCACCAAACCAAAAGTCTCAACTTATTTTTTTTAGGCAAATCAGACGCACAAACTTAAAATAATTGGAAGAACTGATGTGTTAACGAATTCATAAATTAGGGTAAGATTAATAGAGGAAGAAAAAATGAGCAAATCAGAAAAACCCCACTTAAACCTCATCATCATGGGGCACGTTGACCACGGAAAATCAACAACTACAGGTCACCTCCTTTACTTAGCAGGCGCAATCGACGAGCGGACAATCAAAGCCTTTGAAGAAGAAGCCGAAAAAATGGGCAAAGGCACATTCAAGTACGCTTGGGTACTCGACAACCTTAAAGAAGAACGAGAAAGAGGAGTCACAATTGACCTTCGGTTCCTCAAATTCGAAACCAAAAAATTCAACTACACAGTCATCGACGCACCGGACACAGAGACTTCGTCAAAAACATGATTACAGGCGCAAGCCAAGCCGACGCAGCCGTTCTTTTCTGCTCAGCCAAAAAAGGCGAGTTTGAAGCAGGCATCGGTCCAGGCGGACAAACAAGAGAACACGCGTTCCTCGCATTCACTTTAGGTATACGCCAACTAATCGTTGCAGTTAACAAAATGGACGACATATCCGTCAACTACAGCAAAGAAAGATACGAAGAAATAAAGAACGAAGTTTCAAGAATGCTCCGAATGGTAGGCTTCAAAATCGAAAAAATCAACTTCATACCCGTCTCAGGCTGGACAGGCGAAAACCTAATCAAGAAAACCGAAAAGCTGCCATGGTACACAGGTCCAACTTTGATTGAAGCATTAGACCTTCTCGAAGTACCAGCTAAACCAACTAACAAGCCCCTACGCGTACCCATACAAGACGTTTACAGCATCACAGGCATCGGCACAGTTCCAGTCGGCAGAGTCGAAACAGGCACTCTTAAAGCAGGACAAAACATAATTTTCATGCCCAGCAACAAAACCGGTGAAGTCAAATCAATCGAAATGCACCACACAATGATTCCAATCGCTGAACCAGGCGACAACATCGGCATGAACGTAAGAGGCATCGCAAAAGCAGACATTCACCGAGGAGACGTAGCAGGACCAGTCGACAACCCGCCAACAGTAGCTAAAGAATTCATCGGACAAATCATCGTCATCTACCACCCAACAGCCATCGCAGCAGGATACACACCAGTACTCCATTACCACACAGGACAAATCGCATGCAGATTCACCGAACTCGTCAAGAAAATCGACCCACGCACAGGCCAAGTAACCGAAGAAAACCCAGCGTTCCTCAAAACAGGCGACGCAGCATGGGTAAGAATGGAACCACTACACCCGATCGCAGTCGAGCAATACACTGACTTTCCAGAGCTGGGACGCTTCGCAATCAGAGACATGGGCACAACCGTAGCAGCGGGCGTCATCAAAGAAGTAACCAAAAAGGGACCATAAACCCCTTCCATTTTATTTTTGTTTTCTAACTCTACAATTTCGCTTGTTTTAGTCGCAATTATTTATTTAAATGATTGTTCTCCACTTAGTTTTAGCTTTTTCTTCTTTGTTGATTCCGATTTGTTGTAATGACATGACAGTCACAAGAGTGTATATCCTTTGTTGCTCAGTGCTTTTACTAAGGTGAGAGTTAATGGACTACACTACAGAAAACTCCAGCCTATTACAAAAGTGCTTTCAAGATAAACCGAAAAGAAAACTATTTAGGGGAAGGATTGAGTTAATTTCACTAAAAGACGTTCCACTCGAAGTAAGGCGCAAACAAGCAAAAGAACCTCTTTTCCTGACGCGATACGAGTAAAATCACAATTACAGATTGCTGTCTATTTCTTTTGCTTTATTAAAAATTCTTTCTCGTTTCTTAAAGAAAATTTCGCAAGTACTTACGCTGGTTGACATCAAGCATGCGGTTAATTTTTATATTCGATTCTTTCAAAGGAAAACTGGTGTTTGATGTTGTTTAGGGGAAGCAAGGCTGACGAGATTAATGAGTTCTTGGCAACTCCGTTGCGGAAGAATGAGATCTCCCTATATTACTTAGGTGTGTCGGGCTTCATCATAAGAAGCCTACCATTCAGTCCTAATTGACCCTGCGGGTATGCTTAAGGGCGATGAATTAGACACGCTGAAAGGGGTTAATCTGGTTCTTTTCACGCATGACCATTTAGACCATTTTTCATCAGGAAAAACACAGAGATCTTCAAAACAACTGCTCCCATTATTGCCGAGGCCAAAGTAGCTAGAAAACTTGAGGGAAAGATGCCTACCGAAAAACTTGTGAGCGCCGAAAACAGCAAAAAATACAATTTAGGCGATATAACGTCACAGCTATTCAGGGAATCCACCGTGGGCCGATTATGCTCTACCAGTTGAATATGGATGACATAACAGTTTTCCACGGCGGCGACTCTGGGTACGTCAACCTCAAAGACTATCCTTCACAGGTGGCGATTGTTCCTGTTGGGCGAATGTCCCCGACGGCTTCACCTGAAAACGCATACAAAATGGTGGCCGACGTTAAACCCGACGTGGCAGTAACTATGCATGGATCAGATAAACAGAAGCAGCAACTTGAAGAAAAAATCAAGGAAACAATCCCGCAAATAACAGTCTACATTATGGCATCGTTGACAGCAAAAACTTTCGCTTTCTGAAGCCATGATCTGCAAAAGCGAACGAGATGTTTCCTTCCCATTTGCCGCGACGTAGGCGCAAATGAAATAAGGCTGCATTTGCGGTATCGTATTTTAAGGTTGACGTTATGTCTGGAGCAGAAACTTTGCTTCCCTACGTGAACGAAAAAAAAAAACCCGGCGAAGAACCAACCATTATTATTGACAGCCGCGAAGCCAGCAGCGCAGCAAAAATTGCCAAGGGCTTGGTTGAGCATGGGGCAAACGTTCAGAAGCAGATGCTGGAGAAAGGCGACTACGTGCTTTCCGACCAATGTGCAGTTGAACGCAAGACCGTCAACGACTTCGTTTACACGTTAACCAGACGATACCTTTTCGAGCAAATTTTCACACTAAAAGAGGCATACCCGAAGGCGCTTATTGTACTGGAGGGTTATTTGCCGATAATCTACAAGTACAGCAACATCCAGCCCAGCCGCATTTGGGGCGCAATGTTTAATCTTGCGAAAAACGGCATCGCAATCGTTAACACCTCGAACCAGAAAGAAACCGTTGATTTCCTATACACCGCCGCCAAGCAAGAGCAAATTGTGGAAAAGAGAAGCCCCGTGGTACATGCTTTCAAGAAATGCGACACGATTTCAGACGCGCAAGTCTACTTCGTCGCCAGCTTACCCAACATCGGCAGGGAAAAAGCGGAAGCCATCCTTGAATCCTACCAGACCCCGATGAACGCGCTCATTAACGCGGATGACTGGTCAAAATCCGTCAATGGGCTTGGACCCGTGATAACCAACAAAGTCAAAGAAGTTTTAGCACACCTTACAACAAAAAATGCGAAGAAACCGAGCAGCGTCAACCCGGCGAAAGCTGACCCATTTTTTCCTTGCTTTTTTGATGTAAAAAATGAGGGTACCCCTCCTTGGTCGAGGCGTGGCTGGAACCCATATTTGTGTTGGTTTTTTGTCACAAAAATACTCAGACCCCCTCCCCTCGGTCGTTGAAACCATCTTTACCTTGACTTTTGGAGGTAAAAATGGGGTACCCTCCCTCGAGTAGGCAGATTTCAAGGGGGTTGTTTTGGGTTTCTTTTTTGGTTTGGGCTTGTCTTCTGTTGCGGGTTTGAATTGCAGGTGCCTGGGAAAGGGCGGCTTCT